>NZ_UEYP01000001.1:0-791195 GCF_900492185.1 Paenirhizobium selenitireducens ATCC BAA-1503 | reverse complement strand
TTGTCATGGCAGTTGCCGCGTCGGCTCATCGAGTGAACCAGATTGTGGTGCTTGAGGAACGAGGCCCAGTCCATGCTGGTGAACTGCGAGCCTTGATCCGAGTGGATCAGCACCTCGCCCTTCGGCTTGCGCCGCCAGACCGCCATGAGCAGCGCCTGCAACACGACATCCGTGGTTTGACGGCTCTGCATTGCCCAACCGATAACCCGGCGGGAATAGAGATCGATGACGACCGCGAGATAGGCGAAGCCCTCGGCGGTCCGGATATAGGTGATGTCCGTGACCCATGCCCTGTCCGCAGCCTCGACGTCGAACTGCCGGTCGAGCGTATTGTCGACAACGACGGAGGGTCGGCCGCCATATTTGCCGGGACGGCGCTTGTAACCGATCTCAGCCTTGATCCCGGCAAGCCGTGTCAGACGTGCGACGCGGTTCGGGCAGCACATCTCTCCCTGGTCGAGAAGGTCATCATGAAGCTTGCGATAGCCATAGACCTTGCCGCTCTCTTCCCAAGCCCGAACCAGGAGATCGGTCTGTCGTTTGTCCTCGCTGGCCCGTTTGCTCAACGGGCTCTTCAGCCAGGCGTAGAACCCGCTCGGGTGGATGTGGAACAGCCGACACATCGTCCGCACTGAGAACCGCAGGCGATGCAGGGCAATGAATGCGTACTTCACTTTGCATCCCTGGTGAAGTACGCGGCCGCTTTTTTTAGGATGTCGCGCTCCTCGGTAACGCGAGCCAGTTCCTTCTTCAGCCGCCTGATCTCGTCGGCCTCGTCGCTGGCTTTCCCATTCGATGTGCCGAACTTCTTCTTCCACTCGTAGAGCGAATGCGGGCTGACCCCCAGCCGCTACGAGACCTCCGCTACCGGATAGCCCCGCTCGGTGATCTGACGCACCGCGTCGCGCTTGAACTCTTCCGTGAAATTGCCTTTGCCCATGTAGGCCTCCTGCCTCAAATTTAGGGGAGAAGGCGTCTACAAATCTAGGGGCTATTCAGTCGTTCGGATGCAAGAGATGCAAAAACAGGCTCGAGAACTGCGACAGTATGGATGAAGGTCAGCTTGCGCACCGATTTCAACTGCCGATGCGTCATCATTCGGCTGGCTGTTTGAGTTTCGGGGCGCTTTTTTTGCCTGCCCGCTGAGAAAGCTTCTCATGGCTTCCGCGCAGAACGAGTTCGGCACCGACTTGGATCTTCACAGCAGGCTGCGGGTCTGCAGATTGAATGAGATCATCCAGCATGGTGACGGCGAGGTATCCGATTTTGCGTTTGGAGACTTCAATCGTCGTCAAACCGGGATCCATGGTGGCACTCTGTGGCAGGTTGTCGAAACCGATGATAGAGACGTCGTCGGGAATAGAGAGTCCGTGTTCCCGTAACGCCCGAATAAACCCATAGGCGATTATATCGTTGGTGCAGAAATAGCATTCTGCAAGAGCAAGGCCGTCTGCGAGTAGCTGGCGCGTGTCACCATAGGCACCGTCATAGGTTGATTCGACCGACAAAACGTCCGACTCCTCAACCGCAAGCCCGAGGCGCGCCATGTTCTTGAAAAATGCATCTCGGCGAAGCTTGAAATTTGTGGTTTCGACGTGGGAGGCGACGAAGCCGATCCGCCGGAACCCCTGCTGGTGAAAGCGCGATAGCACTTTGTAGACAGCGTCTTCATTGTTCATGTCGACAAAATTGGCGTCGATGACATCAAAGAAGGTATCTATGAAGACGGTCGGATAGCCCAATCCCTGTATGAGGCGGATATCGGCCTCGGTCAATTCAGTGCCTAGCGCAATGACGCCTGATATGGGCGCGCCGGCGAGAGACTCGGCAACTGTACTGATTGGTTGGCCTTCGAAGCTGACGACTTCGAGCGTATAATTTCGTCTCGTGGCTTCGGCGGACATCCCATCGATGTAGTCGGAAATAAAGACGCTATGGTCGCGGTTTACGGTGTGGCCATGCTTGGCGATCTTTAGGAACCGAAGCGTCTCTCCCGGTTCTGCCGTCGGTTTGCTGGCCCGCGGAACGTAGTTGAGGCTAGCAACCGCTTCGAGCACCTTGGCGCGTGTCACGCCCGAGATATCGCCCTTACCATTCAAGACGAGAGACACAGTTGCGGCAGAGACGCCTGCGGCTTCGGCTATGTCTCGGATCGTCAGGCTTTTACCGTTCTTCATCGCCGTCCCAAATGCTGCATCTGCGAGATATTTTACTAAACAGACCGTCTGTTAAGCCGGATGTTTACGGCAATTGCGATGAATTCGCAACGAGGTTTCCGCGCGAAATAGGGCTTGTCACCGCGTTTGTGCTTTGCTAGCGTTTAGTGAAGTCGTGAAATGTTCACTAAACATGGGAGGAGACCATGCGGCGAACCGACGGCCAATTCGTGATGCTTGTTGTCATGAACGCCATGCTGCTTGTTGCTGGAGTGCTAATCTCTGGCGGCTCCTTTCTATCGCTGTTCAATCTGCAGTCCATGGCTGGCCAGGTCCCTGAAATCGGTCTGCTAGCCATCGGTGTGATGCTTGCTATGTGCGCAGGCAATGGTGGCATTGACCTGTCAGGGATTGCGCTTGCCAACCTCTCAGGGGTGGTCTCAGCCGTACTGATGGTGTCGATCCTTGGTCCGGCTTCCGATCCCACCACATTCAGCTTGGGCTTCATGATTGGCTGTCTTGTGGTTGGCTTCGCAGGTGGTCTGTTCAATGGATTTTTGATAGCCCGCTTCTCGATCACGCCGATCCTGTGCACGCTCGGCACCCAGATGGCATTCATGGGCCTTGCGATTGTCGTCTCTCAGGGGCGTGCCGTGACGGTTGGAAGTCCGGCTCTACTGTCCAGTCTGGGCAACGACATGCTGTTTGGGGTCCCGATCAGTTTCGTCATATTCATCGTCGTCGCAACGATGATCGGCGCCGTCTTGAAGTTCACGCCCTTTGGTCTTTGGCTGATGCTGATGGGGACGAATCCCAAGGCTGCGACCTTTGCTGGCTTCCCGAAAAATGGTGTGATCCTTGCAACCTATGCCTTGTCTGGAACCTTGTCGGGTCTGGCCGGCATCATCATCGCGGCCCGCAACGTCAACGTAAAGTTCGACTATGGCAGCTCCTATCTCTTGATCGCCATCCTGATTGCTGTGATGGCGGGAGTTCGCCCCGAAGGTGGCTATGGCCGCGTGGTCTGCGTGGTTTTAAGTGCGGTGGCGCTTCAGCTGATGTCAAGCCTTTTGAACTTCGGCGGTCTTTCCAACTTCGTTCGCGATTTCGCCTGGGGAGCCCTGCTGCTCACCTTCCTGGCTGTCGGTCGCTACGACGTGATGGGTTTCCTGGCCCCAACGCGTCACTCTGAAGATCCTTCGGCGTCTGTCCCTCAATCGCCGAAGTAACAAATCGAGGGAAAATTTGTGGAGGAAAGCATGAACTCGTTTGCCAAAAAAATGTTGCTCGGCACAGCACTTGCCGCCGTCACGCTGGGAGGCTCGGTCGGCGTGCTCGTTGCCCAGGAAAAGCCGGTGATCGCAACTGTGGTCAAGATCAGTGGTATCCCGTGGTTCGACCGCATGAATACCGGCGTGGTTGCCTTCCAGGAAGCCAATGCTGATGTCGTTGCAAGCCAGAGCGGTCCTGCAACCGCCGACTCCGCCCAGCAGCTGCAGATCGTCAATGACCTCGTCGCCAAGGGCGTCAACGCGCTTGCCGTCGTTCCGATGGATCCGGCCGTGCTTGAAGGCACACTGCAGCGCGCCATGGAACGTGGGATTGTCGTCGTCACCCATGAGGCTGACAACCAGATCAACACCAATGCCAATGTCGAGGCCTTCGACAACGCCGATTATGGTGCCGCACTCAACGAACGACTTGCCGAATGCATGGGCAAGGAAGGAAAGTGGACGACATTCGTCGGTTCGCTTGGCAGCCGCACTCACATGCAGTGGGTCGGAGCGGGCGAAGAGAACGCAAAGAAGTACGCAGGCATGCAGCTCGTTGATGCCAACAACGAGTCCTTCGACGATGCCAACGCGACCTATGAAAAGGCCAAGGAAATCCTGCGCAAGCATCCCGACATCAAGGGTTTCCAGACCTCTGCCGGCAATGACGTTCTCGGTGTTGGTCGCGCAATCGACGAAGCCGGTCTGAGCGGCAAGGTCTGCCTCGTCGGCACCGGCCTGCCGAACCCCTCGGCAGACCTGCTGGAATCCGGCGCAATCACCGCAATCGGTTTTTGGGATCCGCAAAAGGCCGGCATGGCCATGAACACGATCGCCAAGCTCCTGCTTGAAAAGAAGGAGCTCACCGATGGGATGGATCTCGGTGTCCCCGGCTATGAAAAGGTGACCGTCAAGCAAGGTGCTGGCCAGGGCTTGCTGGTTGTCGGCAACGGCATGGTTCTCGCCGACAAGGCGACCTACAAGGACTTCCTGTTCTGATCCTTTGAGTGAGCCGTGACCGGGAGATCTTTCTCCCGGTCACACCGCCGCAGCGTAAACCCGCCTGCGGATAAAATGAGGATCCTTTTCCCGTGGTCGCAATGCAAAGAAGCGTTGAGCAGCCGGCAGAGCTGCTCAGATTGAACAATGTCGAGAAGTGGTTCGGTGGCGTGCATGCGCTCAGGGGGATTAACCTGACGCTTGCCCGAGGCCAAGTCTATCACCTTCTGGGCGAAAACGGCTGTGGCAAGAGCACGGTCATCAAGATCATGTCCGGTGCGCACCCGCCATCTTCCGGCGAGATCGTACTGGACGGAAAAAGCTTTGCAGCTCTAACCCCAATCCAGTCTCTCGCAGCCGGGATTGAAACCGTCTATCAGGATCTCTCGCTTTTGCCCAATCTGACGGTTGCGGAAAACGTCGCGCTGACCGAGCAGCTTGTGTCGGCTGGCGGACGACTGGCACGCCTCTTCAATCGCGGCCAGATGCAGGAAACGGCGGCACGTGCGCTTGCAGCTGTCGGCCTGCCCAACGACCGCACCTTCCTGCAGGAAATCGTCGCTGATCTGCCGCTTGCATCGCGGCAATTGGTGGCGATTGCTCGTGCCATCGCGACACGGGCAAAGCTTGTCATCATGGATGAGCCGACGACCTCTCTGACCCGGCGGGAAGTCGACAACCTTATCGAAGTCGTCGAGCGCCTGCGGCTTGAGGGCGTAACCGTGCTCTTCGTCACCCACAAGCTCGAGGAATGCTACCGGATCGGCGGCAATGCCATCGTCTTTCGCGACGGGAAATGCGTGGCGCAAGGTCCGATCGCAAGCTTCACCAAGGATGACCTCTCTGAATTGATGACCGGGCGGCAGATCACCGCCACCCGCTATCGCGAGAGACGTCCGGACGGCGAAATCTTCTTCCAGGTGGACGGGCTGCGTACCGACAATGTCGAGGGCGTGTCGCTTGCCTTGCGCCGCGGAGAGATCCTCGGCGTCACCGGTCTTGCAGATTCCGGTCGCAACGAGCTTGCCATGGCGCTTGCCGGTGTCATGGCGATCGGGCGTGGCAAAATGCTGATCGCTGGGACGGAGGTGCGACTGAATTCTCCCTCGGACGCGATCAAACACGGTATCGGCTATGTCCCGGAGGATCGCCTCGCAGAAGGTCTGTTTCTCGACAAATCCATTCTCGACAACGAGATCGCCTTGATCCTTCGGGATCTGACAAATGGTATCGGCGTCATTGACCGCGAGCGGGCGAGGGGACTTGCCGATGATCTCTCAGCACAGATGCGCCTCAACACGAAGAATATCGACCTGCCGGTCGGCTCACTTTCCGGCGGGAACCAGCAGCGTGTCCTGATCGGTCGCTGGCTGACCATCCGCCCGCGGCTCCTCATCCTGCATGGCCCAACCGTGGGTGTCGATGTCGGCTCAAAGGACACGATCTACAAGGTGATCCAGTCCCTATCTCAATCCGGCATGGGCCTGATCATCGTCAGCGACGATCTGCCGGAGCTCTTGCAAAACGCAGACCGGATCATCGTCATGAATGGCGGCCAGATCGTTTCAGAATTCGAAGCAGACAAGGCAACCGAAGACGATCTCTACCGGGCAATGCTTGGCAGCGAAAAGGGGGCTGAACAATGAACACGAACAAAGCCGAGACGGCCCCTTCTTCAACACCTGCGCGCTCCTTCAGTCTGGGCGATCTGATACGTCGACGCCCCGAGACGATCACATTTGCTCTTCTCGTGACCATCTGTGTTGCCGTTTCGATTGCCAATCCGGCCTTTCTTCAGCCTTCGACCCTGATCGATATCGGCCGTGCAAGCGTCGTCATGGGGCTCTTTGCGCTCGGTGTCTTCGTCATTCTGGCAGCCGGCGGCATCGATGTCTCGTTTACCGCGATTTCCGCCTTCACCATGTATTCGGTGACCCTTCTGGTGCAGACCTATCTGCCTGGGCTACCGATCATTGTCATCATTTTGATCGCGATGGCAGGCGGTGTCCTCCTTGGCATGATCAATGGCCTTCTCGTTCACCATCTGCGGGTTCCATCGCTGATCGTGACGATTGGCACCCAGTATCTGTTTCGCGGATTTCTTCTGTCCTTCATCGGCACCGTCTGGATCATGTCGCTGCCGCCACAGATGGGGGCATTCGGGCGGATGCCACTTTTGCAGTTCGAGACCGCCAATGGTGCCCTCGTCACCTTGCCCTTCTATTTCCTCGTGCTTCCGGCGGCCGCCATCCTGACCTGGTGGATCTTGAACCGGACGCTGATGGGGCGGGCAATCTTCGCCGTGGGTGGCAATGCCAATATCGCCGAGCGCCTGGGTTACAGTCTGCGCACGGTGCATCTGTTCCTCTTCGGCTATGCCGGCGCTTTGGCGGGCCTTGCAGGTATCATCCATGTCTGTGCCAACCGTCAGGCGAACCCCTTTGATCTGGTTGGCACAGAAATCAATGTGATCGCAGCCGTCGTCCTAGGCGGCGCCCGGATTACCGGCGGGACCGGCACAGTTCTCGGCACCATTCTCGGCGTCCTCCTGGTCGTGGTCATCAACAGCGTCCTGGTTCTCGTCGGCATCCCAAGCACCTGGCAGCGACTGGTCGTCGGCAGCTTCATCCTGCTTGCCGCTGCCTTCTTCGTCACGCGTCAGCGCAAAAAGTAACAGTGGAGGATAAAGTGAAGAAGTTTCTCAACGATCCGGTCAACTTCGTCGACGAGATGCTCGAGGGTATCTATGCGGCACATCCGATGGTCACCTATACGAATGACGATCTGCGGTGCCTCGTGACGGCCAAGCCAAAGCCCGGCAAGGTAGGGCTCACCACGGGCGGTGGCTCAGGTCACCTGCCGACATTCTTAGGTTTCGTCGGCGACGGCATGCTCGATGGTGCAGCCGTCGGCGGCGTCTTCCAGTCTCCCAGTGCCGAGCAGATGTATCAGGTGACCAAGGCCGTCGATCAGGGCGCCGGTGTCCTTTACATCTATGGCAATTATTCCGGCGACATCATCAATTTCGACATGGCCGCTGAACTGGCAGACCTCGATGGCATTGCCGTCAAGCAGGTTGTCGGCAACGATGACGTCGCCTCCTCGATCGTTGGAGAAGAGCACAAGCGCCGCGGCGTGGCCGGCATCTTCTTCATCTATAAGGCAGCCGGAGCAGCTGCCGCCGAAGGTCTGTCGCTCGACGAGGTCGCACGCATTGCCGACAAGGCACGGTTGAAGACCCGGACCATGGGGGTCGCTCTTTCAAGCTGTGTCGTGCCTGAAATCGGTCATGCCACTTTCTCGATCGGCGAGGATGAAATGGAAATCGGCATGGGGATCCATGGCGAGCCTGGTATCAGCCGCAAGAAGCTTGGCGCAGCAGACGCCGTCGTCGACGAGATGATGGATCGCATCTTCAATGAGACCGATTACAAGTCAGGAGATGATGTTGCTGTCCTGGTCAACGGCCTGGGCGGTACGCCGCTTGAAGAACTTTACATCCTCTTCCGCCGGGTCCGTCAGCTTCTCGATGTGCGCGGCGTTGCTCTCAAACATGTGTGGATTGGAGAATTTGCAACCTCTATGGAAATGGCGGGTGCCTCGATCTCCATCCTTCATCTTGACGAAGAACTCGACCGCCTGATGGCTGCACCCGCCAATACGCCTTTCTTCAAGCACGTTACGGGATAAGATCATGAGCCTCGAAAAACTGGATGCGGGTCATCTGATCGGATTGTTTGAGAGCTGGCAGCAGCTTTTTGCCGAACAGCGCGAGTTTCTGATCGCACTTGACGGCAAGGTTGGTGACAGCGACCTTGGCATCACAATGGCGAAATCCTTTGCAGCGGCGGCTGACGCCGTCGCGGCAGAGGGAGCGGACGCTGGTCCCTCCAAGCTCTTGCGCGTAGCCGGTGCAACGATGGCACGCACGGCCCCGTCGACCATGGGGACGCTGACGGCGACAGGGTTCTTGAGAGCAAGCAAAGCCGTCGAGGGGCTGGATGCTCTTGATACAAAAGCACTGGCTCAGTTCTGGCGCGCCTATACGGATGGGATCGCTGAACGCGGCAAGGCAAAGGTCGGTGACAAGACCCTGCTTGATGTACTTGATCCGTTGACCAGGTCGCTCGAGGACGCGGCTGTGAAGGGCGAAAATCTGACGGCAGCTCTGTCTTCTGCCGCCAAAGCCGCGGAAGATGCACTGGAGGCGACGAAGTCAATGGTCGCCCAGCACGGAAAGGCTGCGGCTTTCCAGGAAAAAACTGTAGGGCTGCAGGACGCCGGCGCAACTGTCGGTTTTTTTCTGATCAAGCGGATGGCTGAATTCGCGGAACGTCAATGAAATCGCGTCAACGATCGCAGGATTGATCAAAATGTCCGAGAGTTACGTCATCGGCGTAGATGTCGGAACGGGCAGCGCGCGCGCGGGTCTATTCGACCTGAATGGTCGTATGCTGTCGGTCGCGAAGCGCGAGATCACGCTTTACCGCGAGGCAGGCTCGATCGTCGAGCAGTCGAGCAGCGAGATCTGGAACGCGGTCTGCGCTATCATCCGCGAGGCTGTTGCGTCCGCCGGTGTTGATCCGGCAGATATCGTTGGGCTTGGCTTCGATGCGACCTGCTCACTTGTCGTGCTGGGGGAGGGCGGTCTGCCGCTCGCCATTGGGCCGTCCGAGGAAAATGAGCGAGACATCATCGTCTGGATGGATCATCGCGCCGTCGACCAGGCCGAGCGGATCAATGCCAAGGGCCACGATGTCCTGCGTTATGTGGGCGGGCGCATCTCGCCTGAAATGGAAACGCCGAAGATTCTCTGGCTCAAGGAAAACCGCCCGGCGACCTATGCCGCCGCCTGGCAATTCTTCGATCTCGCTGATTTCCTCACCTGGAAATCAACCGGGGATTTGTCCCGTTCGACCTGCACGGTAACCTGCAAGTGGACCTATCTCGCCCATGAGGCGCGCTGGGACGAAAGCTATTTCGATCAGATCGGCCTAGCCGAACTGGCGAATGAGGGCTTTACCCGCATCGGTACTGACATCGTCGAGCCCGGTAGTAGATTGGGGCAGGGGCTTACCGCAGAGGCGGCCGAAGCCATGGGTCTCAAGCCCGGAACGGCGGTCGCCGCGGGCATGATCGATGCCCATGCGGGTGGCATCGGCACGGTCGGAATTGGCGGCAAGCCCGCCGAAAACCTGGCTTACGTCTTCGGGACCTCATCCTGCACCATGACCTCGACCGTCGAGCCCGTCTTCGTGCCTGGTGTGTGGGGACCGTATTATTCGGCCATGGTACCCGGCATGTGGTTGAACGAGGGTGGCCAGAGTGCCGCTGGCGCGGCGATAGATCAGCTTCTCTCCTTCCATCCTGCTGCCGCCGAGGCGACCGCCCGGGCACAGGCCGAGGGGAAGTCTTTGCCCGCCTTCATGGCCGAGCAGGCAGCACTCAAGATTGCCAATGCCTCAGAGGCCGTCAACCTTGCTGCTGGCCTGCATGTCGTGCCGGAATTCCTGGGCAATCGCGCGCCCTTTGCAGATCCTCACGCCCGCGCCGTGATTGCCGGTCTCGGGATGGAGCGCGACCTCGACAGTCTCGTCTCGCTTTACGTCGCCGGCCTCTGCGGTATCGGCTACGGCCTGCGCCAGATCATCGAAACCCAGGCAAAGTCCGGAGCCTCCATTGAACGGGTAGTCATCAGTGGCGGCGCGGGAGCAAGTCCTCTGGTTCGACAGATCCTGGCGGATGCCTGCGGCAAGCCTGTTGTGGCGACCGAGGCGGACGAACCTGTCCTGCTCGGCTCTGCCATTCTTGGCAGCGTCGCGGCCGGCGCCTTCCCGGATGTTCGTGATGCCATGCGTGAACTATCAAGAAGAGCCGCAGAATATCTTCCAGACGTCGATTGCGTGGCACAAACCCATGAGGGGCGTTACCAGGCATTTCTGCGGCTTCAAGAACTGTCGAGAGCTCTTACACCCGTCCGAGCTTAGGCATGAGCCGCGGCGTAAGGAGAGTTGTGATCGTGACTGAAGCGCGACTCCGCTCAATACCCTATTTCGAGACTTATCGCTATCTAGAAAAATCATGATTGTTGAAGCCTTTGAGGAAAATCTGACCTTTAGGTTCCATAATTACGCTCACCCCGCAAAGGGCTAGTTTTAGCCCTCTCGACGCGGGCTTTATGCAAGTCTCAGTGCAATCAGGCCCCCGCAACCAAAATCCCCGCAAACTCCACAGCGCAACACGATTGTCACAAGGCGGCCATTCGCCTTGGCCGATCCTCGGCGGATCGCCTCACGCCGTGGCGCCGGTGAAGACCTCGAAGCCGGTATCGATCACCGAGGGCTCGGGTGGACGTTGCGCCGATTCGAATGCTTTTTCCACCGCCGTGCGGCCGATGAGGAAGCGGTTCGACCGGATGGTCGAGAGCGGCTGGGGCAGTTCGCGACCGATGTCCAGGCCGTTGAAGCCAAAGATGGCGAGTTGGTCCGGGAGCGTGATACCGGCGCCCATGCAATGGAATATGCCGCCGACGGCCATGTCGTCATTGGAGTAGACGATGACATCGAGCTTGGGCTCATGGGTGCACAGGCGCGCAGTCATCTCTTTGCCGACGCCGACGGAACTCGGCGCTTCCGCTATCGCCTCCGCCGCAATCGTCAGGCCCGCATCGCGAAGGGCGTCGACAAGGCCCTCGTAGCGCAGGCGCGCGCGCCGGTCGGCATTCCAGTCATGGCCGGCATAGCCGAAGCGGCGATAGCCGCGCCCGACCAGATACCGCCCTGTGGCGTAGCCGGCGCGCCGATGCGACATGCCGACGGCAATGTCGATCGGCACGGCATCGATATCCATCATTTCCACGACCCGGATATCGCTTTGGATGAGCATCCGGCGCGTTGCCTCGGTATGCTCGAAACCGGCAATCAGGATCGCGCTCGGCTGCCAGGACAAAAGCCCCCGCACGACCGCTTCCTCGCGATCGATGTCATATTCGGTGACACTGATGACCGGCTGGTTCTCGCTTCCCCACAACGCGGCGTGAATACCCTGAAGCACTTCGGGAAAAACGATGTTCGACAAAGACGGAATGACGACGCCGACAAGATGGGAATCGAGCGAGGCGAGCGACCCGGCAATCCTGTTGGGCACATATCCGGTGGCGCGAACCGCTTCCATCACTCTTTTTCGCGTTTCCTCCGCGACCGGCCCCTTGTTGCGCATAATGCGCGACACCGTCGATTCGCCGACGCCGGCACGCTGCGCCACTTCCTTGACGGTTACCTTGCTCTTCCTGTCCGGCAGACGCAGTCTGGATTGCATGCCGTCCCCTCTTCTTCTTGGCTCAGTGCCCCAATCAAGAAAACCTGTTGGTCGGCTGCCGACCGCTTGTCTCGGGGAACCCCTTATACCAAATCACCCGACGCTGCGAAGAGCATCGGGCGACTTGCATCACGAAAGACGATCGAGAGCGCGCGCGAGGCCGCTCACTTTTGCCCTACATATTTGCGCCACGAATGCTGCTCCCGGAAGCCCAGGACCTCGCGTGCCTTGCGGTTGGACAACAGGCTCTCGTACTCGCCCATCGGACGCGTGACTTTCACGCCGGGATAGAAGCGGTCGATCAGTTCCTGCGTCGGCAGGTCGGATGATGTCTCGTCGTTGGCGGCGTTGAATATCTCGAAGCCCAGTCCGTCCTTGTGGATGGCAAGGTCGACGATCTGCCCGAGATCGCGCGCGTCGATATAGCTCCAGGCGATCCGCTTGCGGAAACCGGGATCGGCAAACCATTTGGGGAAGAGTTCGTATTCGTGCGGCTCGATCACATTGCCGATGCGGATGGCGTAGATGTCTGCGCCGGACCGCAAGGCGAAAGCCTGGGCGGTCTTCTCGTTGCAGATTTTCGACAGGGCATAGCTGTCCATCGGATCGACGGGATAGTCTTCTTCGAGCGGGAAATGCACCGGATTGCGGGGCTCGTTGGCGAAGACCAGGCCATAGGTCGTCTCCGAGGAGGCGACGATCACCTTCTTGATCCCGAGCTTCACCGCAGCCTCGATGACGTTGTAAGTCCCCATCGTGTTGATGCGGAATACCTCGTTGTCCGGCGTGATCATGATCCGAGGGATTGCAGCGAAATGGACGACCGCGTCCACGGGCTGGGCCCTCAGCGACGGGTCAAACTCATGCAGGCCCATATAGCTCGAAAATGCGTTGAAGACCTGCCCGCTGTCGGTGATGTCGGTGATCAGCGTGCGGACCTTGGGATTGTCGAGCGGCTTGGTGTCGATGTTCAGGACCTGATGGCCCTGGTCTACGAGGTATTGGACGACATGCTTTCCAGCCTTGCCGCTACCACCGGTGAACATTATGCGTTTGCTCATCTCATGCTCCATTACTACTGATAGTGCTGTTGCGAATGTTGCGCTGCCTGGGCGGGTTCAGCCCGTCGCCGCCAACATCACGTTTTCCTGATTGGCTTCCTGATGGGTGAAGCCGCCGCTGATCCGCCCCTCCTTGAGGACGATGATCCGGTCGCTGATCGCCAGGATTTCCGGCAGGTCCGAGGATACCACGATGATCGACATGCCTTCTTCCGCCAGCTTGTTGAGCAGGGCGTGGACCTCGGCCTTCGCACCGACGTCGATGCCGCGGGTCGGTTCGTCGACGATCAGAATGCGCGGCCTGCGGGCCACCCACTTGGCGATGATGACCTTCTGCTGATTGCCGCCGGAAAGATTGACGACCTTCTGCTCCGGGCTCGGCGTCTTGATCCCGAGCGACTGGATGAATTCCCGGCACCGCTTCGTCTCGCGGCCGCGATCGACGAAATCCAGGCGGCAATAGTCCGCCAGATGGGTGAGGCTGAAGTTTTCACGGACCGACATGCCCAGGACCAGACCCTGCGCCTTGCGGTCCTCGGTGACGAAGCCCAGCCCCTCGTTGATCGCCACTGAAGGATCGGTGATCTTGACCGTCTTTCCGTCGATGCTGATCTCGCCGACATAGGCTCGGCTGCCAAAGATCATTTCCATGATCTCCGTGCGGCCGGCACCGATCAGGCCGAAAAAGCCGAGGATTTCCCCTTTGTGCAGGTTGAAACTGACATCGCTGACGCGAGCCGAATGATGGGTTGGGCGGTACATGCTCAGATTGCGCACCGACAGCAGCACTTCGTTGGTCGCATGGGAAACATGTTCGCCAAAGAATTGCGACAGTTCGCGATCGACCATCTTGCGCACCAGCAGATCACGGGTCATCTCCGCAATGGGACGCGAATCCACGGTTTCCCCGTCGCGCATGACGGTCACGGTATCCGCGATCTCGAAGATTTCTTCCAGTCGGTGCGAGATGTAGACGATGCCGATACCCTGCGCCGCGAGCTTCTTGACCATGCGCATCAGGACCGTGGCCTCGTGATGGCTGAGCGATGCGGTCGGTTCGTCCATGATGATGAGCTTCGACTGATAGGAGATCGCGCGTGCGATCTCAACCATCTGCTTCTGTCCGATGCTGAGATCGCCGACCAGCATCGTCGGATTGAGCTTCATGTCGAGCTCGGCGAGCACGGCCGCCGCTGCTGCGTTCATCTTCTTCCGGTCGATCAAGCCGGCCATGTTGATGGGTTCTCTCGCGAGAAAAATGTTTTCCGCGATCGAGAGATTATCGACCACGGCGAGTTCCTGGTAGATGATGGTTATTCCCAAGGATCTGGCATGCACCGGATCGGCGATCACGACCTCCTGGCCTTCGACTTCTATCCAGCCACCCGGATCGCAGCGCAGCACGCCGGTCATGATCTTCATCAACGTGCTTTTTCCCGCCCCGTTCTCGCCGGCGACGGCATGAACCTGGCCGCGATGAAGGGTGAGATCGACCCCGTTCAACGCCTTCACACCCGGGAAAGTCTTTGAAATATTGTGCATTTCAAGAAATGGCGTCATGGTCTGCTCGAATCCCGGTCCAGATTGAATGGATGCGGAAGCGCAGCGGCTCCCGCATCCAGATTCCGCAGGTGTTACTTCGTGTAGCTTCCGAGGTTCTCGGCGGTTACGACGGTAACGCCCGTATCGACATTCTCCGGGTTCTTCTCTTCGCCGGTGATCTGGGCCACCAGATGCTCGACGGCGAGACGTCCCATCGTCACCGGACGCTGGACCATGATGCCGTCGATGAAGCCTTCCTTGACGCCCTTGATCGTGTCCGGCAGGTCATCGAATGCGAACACCTTTACCACACCCTTGCGGTCGGCGAATTCCTTTTGAGCAAGGACCTTGGCCACGGCGGGACCGCCGACTTGGCTGATACCAAAGATGCCCTTGAGATCCGGATTGGCGCGAAGCAAGGCTTCGGTCACCGAGACCCCGCGGGCGAGGTCGTCTTCGGTGCCTTCGGTAGCGGCGATCGTGATCTTCGGGTAGGCTTCCAGCGCCTTCTTCACGCCGGCGATGCGTTCGTTGAGGTTCGAGGCGCCGAGCTGGCCGGTCACGATGGCAACCTTGCCCTCGCCGCCGATGGCCTCTGCCATCGCCTTGCCCATGGTCTCGCCGGCGGCTTCGTTGATCGTGCCGATATACATGCTGCGGCCGCTATTGGCGCTGTCGCTGTCAAACGTGAGAACGGCGATGCCGGCATCGACCGCCTGCTTGATGATGCCTTCGACGGACTTCGGCTCGTTGACCGAAATTGCGATGCCGTCTACCTGACGAGCGATCAGGTCCTCGATGATCTTGACCTGGGTTGAGCCCTGGGTGTTCTGCGGAACCACCCATTGATACTTGACGCCGAGCTTGTCGGCGGCCTCCTGCGCACCGGTGTTGCAGTCGTCAAAGAACGGAACGGCAACCTTCGGAACGACGGCGACGGTAATGTCGGCCTTGTCCTTGGCGAAAGCGGCGCCGGTTGCCAGAAGCGACATCGTCAAGATGGCCGCGCGAGCGGAATTGAAAATTACACGCATGAAATCCTCCTCCTCAGCAAGCTCTCCTCGAGCCTGGATTCTTCGTGATTGATTAGACGTTAGGCGATACTCATCTCTCTTCTCAGTTCTTTCCTCCCATGATTCTGCTCCGCAGCACGTCCAGGCTGACGGCGATCAAGATCACGCCGCCGGTGATGGCCTGTTGCGCATAGGTATTGATGTTGAGAAGCACGACACCGTTGGCGATCACGCCGACAAGCGCTGCGCCGATCACCGCACCGGTTACGCTCCCAGCGCCGCCGGCGAGGCTCGCTCCGCCGATCGCGGCGGCGGCGATGACATCGAGCTCCGACCCGAAACCCGACGCGGGCTCGGCCGAGAGGTAGCGGGAGAACCCGATCACCCCGGCCAATGCAGCGATGGTGGAAGACAGGACATAGACGGACAGCTTGATGCGATCGACCTTGACGCCGCTCAGGCGCGCGGCGTGTTCGTTGCCGCCCGTGGCGTAGACATGCCGGCCAAAGCGGGTGCGGCGCATGATCACCGCAAAGACCAGCATCAGCACGACCATGATGATGACCGGCACCGGCACGGGGCCGAGGTAGCCCTGGCCAAGGATCGCGAAGGCTTCCGGCGTCTCCGGCGTGACCGGCACGCCGCGGGTGATCATATACATCAGACCACGCCCGATGCTCAGCGTTCCGAGTGTAGCGATGAAGGGCGGCAGGCCGATGAAGGTGATCAGCAGCCCGTTGCAAAGGCCGAAAATGAGACCGACGCCGAGACCCGCCGCGATGCAGAGTTCGGTGGGATAGCCCATGCTGAAGCAAAGGGCGGTCACCAGCGAGGCAAGCCCCATCGCCGAGCCGACCGACAGGTCGATCCCGCCGGTGATGATCACCATGACCATGCCGATGCTCATGATTGCGGTCAGCGAAAACGCCCGGAAGACACCCATCAGATTGTTCGTCGTCAAGAAGTAGGGCGTATAGAGGCTAATCAGTGCGCCGACGACGACCAGCGCGATCAGGACGTTGAATTCGCGCACCTGGAAAAGTCTGCCGGCTTCGGCCAGCAGGCGGGAATGCAGCGATCCGGGCGCATTGTGGTCCTGATCGGTCGCGAGCATGTCTCATTCCTCCCAAATATTGTTCGCATGGGCCGCCGCCTCGATGCGAGGCGCTCCTCAACGCTGCGGACCACTTCCGACGCCCCTCCCGGCAAGGGGAGGGAGGCCCAGATGGCCAGCGAGTGGCAGCGCTGTCATTCTTTGTTTGAGGCGACCTGTTTTGTCAACAGGCTTTTTGCCGCATGCAGACTCCCGCAGTCTAGGTGCAGATTCCCGCAATCGCAGTGCATCAGGCACAACGCTGCTAACCGTCGGTCAGAATAGATATTGCTTTCGTCTCAGTGGCCGAGATAATATGGCAGCGCTATCATACAAAAGTCCGTATTCCCGCAGTCGGCGGAAGAAAGAGCAGACTTGGAGCCGAGCGCATGACCGCCACGACAACTGCAACTATGTCCATTGCCATGATTCACACGGTCGCTGGTCTGGTTCCGACCCTGGAAGCGCTTGCCAGGCGCGAACTACCCAGTTGCGAGCCCTTCAACATTCTCGACGAGAGCCTGCTGAGAAATACCATCCGCGAGGGAAGCCTGTCGAAGACGACGATGCGGCGCCTGGCGCAATATGTCTGGTCGGCCGTCGACGGTGGGGCCGGGGCCGTTGTCGTCACCTGTTCCTCCCTTGGCCCGGCGGTTGATGCGGCAAGGCCGCTATGCCCGGTTCCGCTCTTCCGCATCGACCAGGGCATGGCGGTTGAAGCGGTATCGCGGGCGTCGCGGATCGGCGTTCTGGCAACATTGCCGACGACGCTCGGCCCCACCGGGGATATCATCAGGACGTCTGCGGCCGAAACCGGACGGACCGGCTGCCAGGTCACGGAGATGCTGTGCGAGGGGGCCTTCGAGCGCCTGACCGGCGGCGACCGCGAAGGTCACGATGCACTGGTGGTCGAGGGGTTCCGCCGCCTCGCGCCGAAGGTCGAACTGGTCGTCCTCGCCCAGGCCTCGATGGCGAACGCGCTTGCGCCCCTTGGGCCAGAACCGGAAGGAATTCCCGTGCTGACGAGTCCGGAACTCGGCATGCGCCACATCAGGGCATGTCTTTTTGCGGCAAGACCTCGTCGATGAGACGACCTGCCTTGCCGTCATCCTGACACAGCATCAACCCTGCCGGGATCTCGTCCCGAAACGCCTCAATCCAAGGAGAAAGTCATGGAATATCGGCAACTCGGCCGCTCGGGCCTCAAAGTCTCAGCGGTCAGCATGGGTACGTTTTCGTTCGGCGGGAAAGGCGATTTCGCTATGGTCGCGAGCCAGGGCGTCAAGGAGGCACAGCGGCTCGTTGATACCTGTATCGAGGGCGGCATCAACCTGTTCGACACGGCCAACATGTATTCCTCCGGACGCTCCGAGGAAATTCTGGGCGAGGTGCTGGAGGGACGCCGCGACCGGATTCTGATCTCCAGCAAGGCGCGGATGCGCATCGGCGACGGCCCCAACGACGAGGGCGTGTCGCGCTATCATCTCATCCGCGAGTGCGAACGCAGCCTGAAGCGCCTGCGCACCGATCACATCGATGTCTATTTCATGCACGAATGGGACGGACTAACTCCACCGGAGGAGATGCTCTCGGCGCTGGATATGCTGGTGAACCAGGGCAAGGTCCGTTATATCGGCTGCTCGAACTATTCCGGCTGGCACATAATGAAAGTGCTGGGCGTTGCGGATCTCAAGAACTATCCGCGCTTCGTCACCCAGCAGATCCACTACACGCTCGAGGCACGGGAGGCCGAATACGAACTCCTGCCAATTTCCGTCGATCAGGGTCTGGGCGTCATGGTATGGAGCCCGCTTGCCGCCGGCCTGCTTTCGGGTGCATTCCGTCGCGACCTAAAGCCCGCGGATTCCCGCCAGGCGGCCGGCTGGAGCGAACCGCCCATTCGCGACGAGAACCGCCTATGGAATATTGTCGACGTGCTGATCGAGATCGCCGAGGCGCGAGCCGTGTCGCCGGCCCAGGTCGCTCTGGCATGGACATTGTCGCGGCCGGCGATCACATCGGTTGTCGTTGGCGGCCTGAGCGAACAGCATTTTAAGGACAATATCGCCGCGGTCGATTTGAAGCTGACGGCCGAGGAATTGGAACGGCTGAACGCAGTCAGCCGCCTCGACTACATCTACCCCTACTGGCACCAGCACAATTTTGCCAAGGACCGCTTCTGCGCGGGCGACTGGGCGCTGCATCAAAGCTACGAAGATCTGGGAAAGATATAAGCCGGAATGGCGGGCCTCGGGCCCGCCTTCAAATCCGGTCGTATCAGCCGGCAAACGCCTTCAACCAGCCAAGCCCGGCGACGGTTTCGCCCGCCGGGCGGTACTCGCAGCCGACATAGCCGCCATATCCGAGCGCATCGAGCTCCCGCAGAACCCGGAAATCGTCGAGTTCGCCGGTTCCCGGTTCGTGGCGCGAAGGCACCGATGCGATCTGGATATGTCCGATGATCGGCATCATCTCCCGCAATCCCCGGATTACGTCACCATGAATGATCTGGCGGTGGTAGATATCGAACTGAAGCTTTAGGTTGGGCTTCTCCATCGACGCGATCAGATCGGCTGCAAAGTTGAAATCATTGAGGAAATAACCCGGCATGTCGCGCGGATTGATCGGCTCGATGAGCACGTCGAGACCCGCCTCACCGGCTTTGTCGCAGGCAAGGGCGAGCGCAGCGCGATAGGTGTTGCGAGCTTTGGCGTCCGAGCGGTCTGCAAGGCCGCTCATCACATGCAGCCGCCCGACGCCGGTGGCGCTGGCATAGCGCAATGCCGTCTCGACGGACTGGCGGAATTCCGCCTCTCTCCCGGGCAGTGCCGCCAACCCCCGTTCCCCGGCAGCCCAATCTCCGGGCGGAAGGTTGAACAGCGCCTGGGTCAATCCGGCGGCTTCCAACTGCGAACGGATGACATCCGGGTCGAACTCATAGGGAAATAAGAATTCGACCGCCTTGAAGCCAGCGGCAGCCGCGGCGGCGAACCGGTCGAGAAATCCGGTCTCATTGAACATCATCGTCAGGTTTGCAGCAAAACGTGGCATGTTCAGATCGTCCCCGGCGCTTCTGGCAAGTCCAGTCCGGTCACCTGAGCCAGCAAGCGGGCGACCGAGGCGTCGTCGTCGCGGCCCATTCCGGCTGCCGATGTCATGATGAACATCTGCAGAGCAGTGGAGGCGATCGAGAGCGGGAATTTCAGGTTTCGACCGATATCCGAGACGATGCCCAGATCCTTGGTGAAAATGTCGATTGCGCTTCGTGGCGCGTAATCGCCTTCGAGAATGTGCGGAACACGGTTTTCGAACATCCAGGAATTGCCGGCGGATGCAGTGATGACCTCATAGACCTTGGCGATGTCCAGGCCGAGTGCCTTCGCAAAGGTGATGGCTTCGCAGGCGGCCGCGATATGCACCCCGGCCAGGAGCTGGTTGACGATCTTGAAGGAAGCGCCGATGCCGGCGCGATCCCCGAGTTCGTAGACCTTCTGAGCGATCGCATCGAGTACCGGGCGAACCTTGTCGAAGGCCTCTGGACGCCCTGAGCCCATGATCGTCAGTTCGCCGGCCGCAGCCCTGCCGGCCCCTCCGCTGATCGGGGCGTCGATATAGCCGAGCCCGAGCGCTTCCACGCGCTCTTCGAGCCCGCGGGCCATGTCCGGCCCCATCGTGGCAAAGGAGAGCACGACGCCCCCCTTCGCCATCGCGGCAGCCGCGCCCGCGCTAAACAGGACGGCCTCCGTCTGGGCTGCGTTCACCACGACCGTAATGACGACATCCGCATCTCTGGCAGCTTCCGCCGGATTTCCGATGGCTTTTCCACCCGAGGCGACAAAACGCGTCATGGCGTCCTCGCTGACGTCGCAGCCGATCGTTTCAAAGCCGCCGCGCAGCAAGGAAGTTGCCACGCCCATGCCCATCGATCCCAGTCCGACGACGCAGACTTTCAAACCCGTTTGCTTGCTCATGTCAGAAACCAACCTTCCGATCCATCGTCCGCCTACCGCTCCGCAGGTGCTTGCTCTTCCCTTCCCGGAAAAGTAATGATAGCGTTGCCACAACATGGTTAGCCTATCCGCGAATTGCATTGCAAGTCCTTATTTTCGTCTGGAGATCAAGGGCTTCGATGGATTTGCGGAGGGTGGGCTTGCGAGCGTCGAGCCGCGGCCGCACAAGGGAGGAAAGACGTGCTGATTGGCGCTGTTGCCGACGACATCACCGGGGCCACGGACCTCTGCCTCATGCTTTCGCGCGAAGGCATGCGCACGATCCAGGTGATCGGCGTGCCCGGCGACGACATGGAGTTTTCCGGAGCGGACGCCGTTGTCGTGGCGCTCAAATCGCGCACGATACCGGCAAGCGAAGCGGTCGATATGTCGCTCGCTTCCGCTCGGGTCCTTCTGGCCGCAGGCGCCGAGCAACTCATCTTCAAATACTGCTCGACATTCGATTCGACGGATGCCGGCAATATCGGCCCCGTCGCCGAAGCGCTGCAGGATCTGACCGGTACGCCGGTGACGATTGCCTGCCCGTCCTTTCCGGCCGCCGGGCGGACGGTCTACAAGGGTCACCTGTTCGTCGGTGACAGACTGCTGTCGGAAAGCCCGCTCAAGGATCACCCGCTGACCCCCATGCGTGATCCGGACCTTGTTCGCGTGCTGCAGCGCCAATGCAGCCGGCCGGTGGGCCTTGTTCAGGCCGATATCATTTCGCGGGGTCCGGAAGCATTGAAGGCGGCCTTCGCCGAGCAATATGCGACAGGCAAACGCATTCTGGTCGTCGACACGCTGACCGACGCCGACCTCCGGATCATAGGCAAGGCCTGCGCCGGAATGAAGCTTGTAACCGGTGGCTCCGGCGTGGCGATGGGACTGCCCGAAAATTTCAGGCAGACCAAGGAGTTCACACCGCCGGCAAAAACGGCGCGAATGGCGTCTCCTCCCGGTCGTGCGGCAATTCTTGCCGGCTCGTGCTCGGCGGCGACACGCGGCCAGATCGAGGTGGCGGAGGCCGCTGGCCTGCCTGTGCTACGGCTTGACATCGCAGCCATTGCGCAGGGCCGTCAGACGGCGGCGGATCTCGCGGACTGGGCAATCCATTCGGCAGGCGATCAGCCGCCACTCATCTATTCGAGTGCCGGTCCTGACGAATTGGCCAAGATCCAATCGGTGATGGGACGTCATGAGTCAGGTGCATTGGTGGAAAGAACACTGGCAGACGTCGCGCTTCGGCTCAAGGATGCCGGTTTCTCCCGCTTTCTGATTGCCGGCGGCGAGACCTCGGGCGCGATCGTCGAGGCGCTCGGCGTCAAGGTTCTTCTGATCGGGCCGGAAATCGATCCGGGGGTGCCCTGGACGCGCAGCATTTCGGGGCCGGATCTTGCATTGGCGCTGAAATCGGGAAATTTCGGCGCGAAGGACTTTTTCTTGAAGGCCTGGGACCTGCTCGAAATGGAGACTGAGGATGCATGACGTCAACCGCCTTCGTGACGAGGTATGCCGGGTGGGGCAGTCCCTGTTCCAAAGGGGCCTGACCTCCGGTTCGACCGGCAACATCTCCGTCCGCACGCCCGACGGCGGCTGGTTGATGACCCCGACCAATGTCTCGATGGGCGCGCTCGACCCGGCCCGCTTGTCCCTATTCGACACTGACGGCCGTTTCGTATCGGGAGACGCGCCGACCAAGGAGGCCTTCCTGCATTTCTCCATGTATGGCGAACGGGCCGATGCCGGTGCGGTCGTGCATCTCCATTCCAGCCACTCGACCGCCGTCAGCATCATGGCGGACATCGATCCCGAGGACGTGCTGCCGCCGCTGACCGCCTATTACATCATGCGGGTCGGGCGCCTGCCGCTCGTGCCCTATTTCGCGCCGGGCGACCAGGCGCTTGCTGAAGCTGTGCGCAGCCTCGCCGGTCGGCACCATGCCATGCTGCTGGCCAACCACGGTCCGGTCGTGGCTGGCACCAGCCTCGCCAATGCACAGTATGCCGCCGAGGAGCTCGAAGAGACCGCCAAGCTCTTTCTGATGCTGCAGAACCACGCCAAACGCGTCCTGACGCCTGAGCAGGTGGCGGATCTGCGCCGGCGCTTCAACCTTGTCTAACGCGGCTGACCTTACGTCAGCGACCTCGATTTTCGAACAGTTCCGCAGGAGAGAACAATGAATACGATGGCAAATGAAACTGTCGGCTTTGTCGGCGTCGGCCTTATGGGTCATGGCATGGCCAAGAATATCGTCGAGAAGGGCTATCCGTTGACCGTCATCGCCCATCGGAACCGCAAGCCGATCGAGGATCTCGTTTCGCGCGGCGCGACCGAAGCCAAGTCTCTGGAAGAACTCGCGGCAGCCTCGACGATCGTCTTTCTCTGCCTCACCAGTTCGCGGGAAGTCGAAGCGGTTGTCAACAGCATGAAGCCGAAGCTTGCCTCCGGATCGGTCGTGGTTGACTGCTCGACCGGAGACCCGACTGTCACCGCCCGCCTGGCAGACGAACTCAAGGCGCAGGGCGTCCATTTTGCCGATGCCCCGCTGAGCCGCACACCGAAGGAAGCCTGGGAAGGCACGCTTGATGCGATGGTCGGTGCTGATGATGCGATCTTCGCAAGAATTCGCCCCGTCATCGACACCTGGGCCGGCAAGATCGTTCACATTGGTGGCATAGCCGATGGTCATCGCATGAAATTGTTGAATAATTTCATAGCCCTTGGCATGGGCGCACTGTTCGCGGAGGCGCTCGCCCTGTCACGCAAGGTGGGGATTTCCGTCGATCGGTTTGACAGTGTGATCCGCGGCGGCCGGATGGACAGTGGTTTCTATCAGACCTTCATGGGCTATGTCCTCGAAGGAAACCGGGAGGCACACCGATTTACGCTGTCCAACGCCTACAAGGATCTCAAATATCTTGAATCCATGGCCAACGCCGCGACGATCGCAACGCCGCTCGCCAGTGCCGCCAAGAACTCCTATGCAATGGCAGTCGCCGGCGGTGGAGGTGGGCCTGAGGACTACGTGCCGCATCTGGCCGACTTCATTGCCAAGCTCAATGGTCTCGACCGGAAGTAGACCTCCGCCTTTGGCTATAAAGGTGTCTGGAGATTGCCATGAACTGATTCCGTGGGCAGCCCTGCGGCCGGCAGGACAACTCCTGCCAGCCGCATCCGGGGGCGCCAGTGCTCCGGTCTGGGCGGCCGCTCGTTCCAGGACAGGAGGAGGAATTGCTGTAGGAACCGGAAGGCAATAAGCGGTGCCGCCAAGAGCCGGCGCGCAAGGTCGGGCCGGAGAATATTGGCTTTGGGCCAAGGTCGCCGGCGACGTCGGCCGTGTCGAAGTTGGTGCCGTCGATTGAATATCGTTAGCGAAGGGCTGAGTCCGCGTAGGGGTTGACTTGGGTCAATTCGACGCGCGGTGTTGGGAGTAGGTGTTAGGAAGACTGTCAATTGCATTGGGCTACTGCTGCTAGGAGGAGGAGAGTATGCCAAAAATCATGGTCGATTCGGATGCGACTGCTGGCCAGCCTCTGCAACTACACAGTCATCCCACGGGCGTTCGGCCGGATGACGCACAAGAGCAATTGAACCGGATCGGCCATATCAGGCAGTATGACAGCGGTATCACCATCGTTGCCGAGGGCGATGAACCAAGCATCATCGGCCGGGTGGCATCCGGCGTTGTGCGCATAACGCAAACACTCGACGACGGACGACAGCAGATCGTGGGCTTGGCCATGCCCGGCGAGTATTTCGGACATTTTTTTCGCAGCGGCAGTGCCTTCATGTACGAGGCCGCGACCGATGTCGCTGCCTGCGTATTTCCTCAGAAACCCTTCGAAGCCCTCTTGGCCAGCCATCATGGGCTGGAGCACACGGTCATGATGGGGGCGTTGCGCGATCTGGAGTTGAGTCGCGAATGGATCATGGTTCTCGGTTGCCAGAACACCTTCGAACGCGTTGTCAGCTTCATGCTGCATATCCATAAGAGGATGCGTATGGCCGGAGTGCCGACCCACGACCGCTTCATTGAATTTCCAATCGGGCGTCGCGACATCGCCGGCTACCTCGGCACCACGGTCGAAACCATCAGCAGGCATGTTCAGGCGTTGGCACGTCAGAGGATCATCAGGATTCTGGACAATTCCCATTTCGAGATCTGCAATCTCGGTCGGCTTCAGTCGCTGTCGAAGCAGCATTGGAACGCCATGGCGAAGTCGATAACGACGAGCGAGCTCGATTCCGGAGTGCCGCAGGCGCTGAAGGGAAAGAGCTGGTCGCAATCTGGGCTCGCCTGAATCCGCGTCGACGCGTTTCGCCCTCAAACTCCGAAGCTTATCAAAAGCGCTCTCTACCAATCGCGCCAGAGGCTCGAGCAACGGGGCGGCTATCCCGGGTGCAGGAGGGACCAGGGCGTTGACGGCCATCAATGCGGCTCAAAGGGGCTCTGATCCATATAGAGATTGTGGGTCCTGGAGGAGGATTGCCAACGGACGCCACGTGGGAGAGGTCGATGGACATTATCCGCAAGAGCGACGCCACCAGGCTAAAGGCCAATCTGCCTGACTATGACCAGTTCTGCGCGGGCTTTCACTGGGAGGACGCGGAGCGTCTTCTCGACGGGCTTTCCGGCGGAAAGTTGAACATCGCATTCGAGGCCATCGACAGGCACGTCATTCACGGTCGAGGCGACAGGACTGCCATCCGGTGGATTTCGAAAGACGGTGCGCGGCGGGACTTCAGTTACGTCGAACTGCAGCGGGAAACGAACCGTTTCGCCAATGTTCTCAATGGGCTTGGGATTGCCAGGGGTGACAGGGTGTATTCCCTGCTCGGTCGTGTCCCGGAACTCTACGTCGCCGCGCTTGGCACGCTGAAATGCGGCGCGGTTTTCTGCCCGATGTTTTCGGCCTTCGGACCGGAGCCAGTCAAGGCCCGCATGGAGATCGGCGGCGCGCGCGTCCTGGTCACCTCCCATTCGCTCTACAAAAAAAAGGTCGCTCCCTGGCGCAAGGAACTCAAGGGCCTCGACGCGATACTCCTGATCGATGCCGGCGATGAGGTGGAATCGGACATGCACGATCTCCCCTCGCTGATGGCCAAAGCGGCAACGGAGTTTCCGGTCGCGGCGACCGATCCGGAAGACATGGCGCTCCTGCACTTCACCTCCGGTACGACAGGTCGACCCAAGGGTGCCGTTCATGTGCACCGGGCGGTGGTGGCCCACCATTTGACCGGAAAGCTTGCCCTCGACCTCCATCCAGATGACGTGTTCTGGTGCACGGCCGATCCCGGCTGGGTTACAGGCACGTCCTACGGCATCATTTCGCCGCTCACCAACGGCGCCACGATGATCGTGGACGAGGCCGAATTCGATGCCGGCCGCTGGTATGGCATCCTCGAGAGCGAGAAGGTGAACGTCTGGTACACGGCACCGACCGCCATCCGCATGCTGATGAAAGCCGGCGCGGCGCTCGCGAAGGGATACGATCTTTCTCGACTGCGGTTCATGGCCAGCGTCGGCGAGCCGCTCAATCCCGAAGCCGTGATCTGGAGCAACAGGACGTTCGGCATGCCGTTCCACGACAACTGGTGGCAGACGGAGACGGGCGGCATCATGATCGCCAACTATGCCTCGATGGACGTCAAGCCCGGTTCGATGGGCAAGCCGCTTCCCGGCATTGTCGCGGGGATCGTCGAGAAGCATGACGGTACGGTGCGGGAAGCCTCAAGGCCGATGACGATCGGCCAGTTGGCGCTGAAACCCGGTTGGCCGTCGATGATGCGGGCCTATCTCCACGAGGAGGAACGCTACCGCAAGTGCTTCGTCGATGGCTGGTACCTGAGCGGCGACCTGGCGATGCGGGACGAGGATGGATATTTCTGGTTCGTCGGTCGCGATGACGACGTCATCAAGAGCGCGGGCCACCTGATCGGCCCGTTCGAGGTCGAAAGCGCGCTGATGGAGCATCCGGCCGTTGCCGAGGCGGCAGTCATCGGCATACCGGACGAAACGATCGGCGAGGTGGTCAAGGCCTTCGTCGCTCTCAAACCGGGTCACGAGGGCAACGATGACCTGATGCTCGATCTCCTCGGCCATGCGCGAAAGCGGCTTGGTCCCGCCGTTGCGCCGAAGGAAATTGCTTTCAGGAATAATCTGCCCAAGACGCGCTCCGGCAAGATCATGCGGCGCCTGCTCAAGGCACGGGAACTGGGCCTGCCCGAGGGCGACATATCAACGCTCGAAAGTGACGAAAAATGACCGACCGCTCCCAAAAACCGCATCTGACGCGAGAGCACGTGCTCGACCTGCTGGCCCAGATGATCCGCATCCGCCGGTTCGAGGACAAGTGCGCCGAGCTCTACACCGAGCAGAAGATCCGTGGATTTTTGCATCTCTACGATGGCGAGGAGGCGATCGCCGCCGGCATCATTCCTCTTCTGCAAAGCGAGGATCGTATCGTCGCGACCTATCGCGAACACGGTCACGCGCTGGTGCGCGGCCTGCCGATGAAGACGGTCATGGCGGAAATGTATGGCAAGATGGAGGGTTGCTCGGGCGGGCGGGGCGGCTCCATGCATCTATTTTCCGCCGCCGCCAATTTCTACGGCGGCAACGCAATCGTCGGCGGTGGCCTGCCGCTCGCCGCCGGCCTGGCACTTGCCGACAAGATGCGCGGCGATGAACAAGTAACGGTGTGCTTTTTCGGCGAAGGTGCGGTCGCCGAAGGGGAATTTCACGAGAGCCTCAATCTCGCCTCGCTCTGGCATCTGCCGGTGCTGTTCGTCTGCGAGAACAACCGTTATGCCATGGGCACCGCGCTGGAACGCTCGGAGGCGGTCATCGACATTCACAGGAAGGCCGAGAGTTACGGGCTGATCAGCGAGCTTGTCGATGGAATGGATGTCGTTGCCGTCGAGGCGGCCGCACGGCGCGCACTGGAAACGATCCGGGAGGTGGGGGAACCCTATTTTCTGGAGTGCCAGACCTATCGGTTCCGCGCCCACTCGATGTTCGATGCACAGCTCTATCGATCGAAGGAGGAGGTCGAGGAATGGCGGCGCAAGGGGCCGATCCTGCGCTTCCAGTCATGGCTGCTTGAGAATGGCATCGTTCATGCCGGTGATATTGACAGGATCGTCGCTGAAACCGATGCCGAGATCGTCGAGGCCGTGGCGTTCGCGGAAAACGGAAGCTGGGAACCGCTCGAGAGCCTGGCCCGGCATGTCGTGGCCCCGGTTCGGCCCGCTTCGCCGCCAAGGGTCGAGCCGGCTGCCGAGACGGTGGAGACCACCTATCGCGAAGCGGTGAAGATGGCGATTGAGGAGGCGCTCGACCGCGACAGCCGGACTTTCCTGATGGGGGAGGATGTCGGCCAGTATGGGGGGTGCTATGCCGTCAGCAAGGGCTTGCTGCAGAAATACGGGCCGGACCGTATCCGCGACACACCGTTGTCGGAATCCGGGTTCACCGGCGCGGGAATCGGCGCCGCGATCGCCGGAATGCGCCCGATCGTCGAGGTGATGACGGTCAACTTCTCCATGCTGGCCCTGGACCAGATTCTCAACACGGCCGCGACGTTCCGGCACATGTCGAACGGCCAGTTCGGGGTCCCGATCGTGATCCGTATGGCGACGGGGGCAGGCCGGCAACTGGCGGCGCAGCACTCCCACAGTCTGGAGGGCTGGTATGCGCACATACCAGGCCTCCGCGTGCTCACGCCGGCGACCATCGAAGACGCGCGCGGCATGCTGTGGACGGCGCTGGAAGACCCGGACCCGGTGCTGATCTTCGAAAATGTCATGCTCTACAACCGAAGCGGACCACTGGCCGTCAACGCCGGTCCGGTCGATATCAGCAGCGCAGCGGTTCGCAGGCAAGGGCGCGATGTCTCGCTGATCACCTATGGTGGATCGCTGTTCAAGACACTGGATGCCGCGGCCGAACTCGAACGTGCCGGCATCTCCGCCGAGGTCATCGATCTTCGCAGTCTAAGGCCGCTTGATGAGCAGACGATCCTCGCCTCGGTGTCGAAGACCCGGAGAGCACTGATCGTCGACGAAGGTTGGCGCTCGGGAAGCATCTCCGCCGAAATCGGCATGCGGATTGCGGAGAAGTGTTTCTACGAGCTCGATGCGCCGCTTGCCAGGGTCTGCAGCGAGGAGGTGCCTATCCCCTATGCCAAGCATCTCGAGGAAGCGGCGATACCGCAGGTCGACAAGATCGTCTCTGCCGTGCGCACTCTTATGGGAAAGGCCTGATCATGGCTGAATTCCGTATGCCTTCGCTTGGCGCGGACATGGAAGCCGGGACGCTCGTCGAATGGCTCGTCAAGCCGGGAGCGACCCTGAGGCGGGGCGACGTCATCGCTGTGGTCGAAACCCAAAAGGGTGCGATCGAGATTGAGAATTTCGAGGAAGGCATCTTCGAGGGCCCGATCGCCCAGATTGGCGCCAGGGTTCCGGTGGGAGCACCGATCGCGCTGATACGGCGTCAGGACGAGCCGGCGGCGGCTGTCACCCCAGGGGCTCCGGCTTCGCCGGCCCTGGAAGGACCGCCCGCAGAAGCCCCCGTTCCGCCGCGGATGGCCGAGATTGCAGTCGACGCCCGGCAGCAACCGGAAGAGCCTGTGCCCTTGTCCGTCGCGGCGTCGCCGATGGCTGCCGAAGTAGCGCCGGAAAGGGTGCGTGCCTCGCCGGCGGCCCGCCGCCATGCGGCGGATCACGGCATCGATCTGTCACTGGTCAAGGGCAGCGGTCCCAATGGGGCTATCCAGCTTCGTGATCTTGAGGGAATGGAAAGCCGTCCGCCGACACCTGCCGCTCCACCCGTCGAACCCGTCCCGCAACCGATGACCGGCATGCGCGCCGCCATTGCCGCCGCGATGGCGCGTTCGAAACGGGAGATCCCGCACTATTATCTGGCGCACAGAATCGACCTCACGGAAGCCGAGGCCTGGCTTTCGAACTTCAACACCCGGCGCGATCCGGCGGAGCGTCTGGTTCTGGGCGCACTTTTCGTCAAGGCTGTCGCGCGGGCGACGCGGAAGTATCCGGAATTCAACGGACATTTCACCGACGGCGTCTTCCGCCCGAGCCCAGTCGTCCATGCCGGCGTGGCGATCAATATCCGGGGAACCGGTCTCGTGGCTCCCGCCATCCATGATGCCGATGCGCTCGGTGTCCCCGAACTGATGGCGGCCATGCGCGATCTTGTCGGCCGGGTCAGGGCAGGCAGATTCCGTTCGTCGGAACTGTCGGACCCGACGATTACGGTCTCAAGCCTTGGCGATCGCGGTGTCGAGACCCTCTATGGCGTTATCTATCCGCCGCAGGTCGCCATCGTCGGCTTCGGCATGCCGGTCACGGAAGTACGGGCACTGGAGGGTCTGATCGGTCCGCACAAGATCGTGCATGTCACGCTGGCCGGAGACCACCGGGTAAGCGACGGCCACCGCGGCGCGCTCTTTCTGTCTCATATTGACCAACTTCTGCAGAAGCCGGAGGCCCTATGACCAAGCAGGAACTGGAAGCGGTGCTGGCGGAGGCGCTTCGGCGCATCGCGCCTGATGTCGATGTTGCGGAGATAGACGGGGATGGCGACCTTAGGCAGGAGTTCGACATCGACTCCATCGATTTCCTCAATCTGATCACGGCTCTGGGAAAGCGCTTTTCGCTGCCGATCCCGGAGGAGGACTATCCCAGGCTTCGCAGCTTCGCTGCCATCGTCGACTATCTCGGGGAGAAGGTCGTCTAGAAGGTCCCGGCACATCGTTTGACATGCTGGTTCGAGTGTACGCTTGGGCGTCAGCGTCGGAACGCCAAAGGCGGCTTATTTGACTTCGATGTTTCTTGTCTGCGCCACCGCGCCCGCCGGTTTCGGGATCGCGACCGTCAGCACACCATTCTGAAAATCGGCCTTGAGGGTGTCGGCGTCGACCCTGAACGGCAAAATCATCGTTCTTTGGAAGGAATCGGCCGAACGCTCTATGCGATGAAGCGCGCCCCTTTTGCTCCGCGCCGGGAAGTTCGTCCGTCATGCAGATCTCGTTGTCGGTTTCGCTGACGTTCGATCGAAGGATCGGCGTCAGACGCCATAACGGTATCAGCCAGGTCGGCCTCTTTCCATCACGTGCCTGCCTTCTGATAGGTCCCGATGATCTCCGTGCCGGCGAGGACATGGCCGCGCATCGCCGACTCGATCTGGTCCTTGGATCCCGGCGTCAAATGGTCAAGCAGGCGATCGAGTGCATAGAGCTTGAAAAAGTAGCGATGCCTGCCGATCGGCGGGCAGGGGCCGCCGTAATCCTTGCGCTTCCAGTCGTTGATACCGGTCACGGTCGTTCCGTGCAGGACCGACACGCCGGCGGGTAGACCGCTCAGGTCCGGAGGCAGATTGTAGAGTATCCAGTGAACCCAGGTCATTTTTGGGTGGGCGGGATCCGGGGCGTCCGGATCGTCGACGATGAGGACAAGACTTTTCGTCGTGGGCGGAACGCCTTTCCACTCGAGTGGCGGCGAGATGTCCTCACCCTCACAGGTATAGGCGCGCGGAATTTGTCCGTTATGGGCGAATGCGGGTGAGGTTATCACGAAGGCCATGTCATGCTCCTTTCGTTAAAGACGCCAGCCTGTCGCGACGTCGTCATCTCGGAAGACCCCCGGTGAATGCCCCCGCCAAGCTTGGCTACAGCCGAAGCCGTTGTGAGCACGTGGTTTCCTTGACGGATATCTACTCTCTGCGCCGTTCACCAAGACCTTGGATCATTGATGAATGACGATGCCGGAAAATCCTATTCTGCATCATATCAGGCAGCGCATGACACCCTGAATGAGGGCCGCCGAAAAGGCGGAAAATGCCCTTATCCCCCCACTTCTCGGCGTTCCGACCGCAAGCCAAGGCGAAGCGAACAATAGGCTGGAACCACTAAATCTAGATTTTTTTATGGACAAGTACGGCTTTTTCCCATATGTAGCGGCCTCACCTCGCTCGCGAGGCGATTTGCTTTTTGCAGATCCAATTGTCTCAGGCATCCTTATGCCTTGCCAACAGAGACTGATATCAGCACGGGAACTGCGGCGCTCGCGCCGTTCGATGAAGACGGGAATATTGCTCCCTCGGAACAGCACTGAGTGCTCCGCGTGGAACTATTTTCGCCAGAAAAGGAGCGTTCCCCCGCTACCGAGCGGGGGCTTGAGAAAATATGGCCCTGACAACTGAAACAGACGTGTCGGCAAAACCGGACACGCCCAAGATCAGTCTCAAATCCGTCTACAAAGTTTTCGGTGAGCGACCGGAAAAGGCGCTCGAACTCTTCCGCTCCGGCAAGTCGAAGGCGGAGGTGCATGCACAGACCGGCAATTCCATCGGCGTCTCCAATGCGACATTCGACATCCATGCCGGCGAGATCTTTGTCATCATGGGCCTTTCGGGCTCCGGCAAGTCCACCTTGCTCCGCCTGCTCAACCGCCTGATAGAACCGACCTCCGGCTCGATCGAAATCGACGGCCACGATATTACCGGCATGTCCCGCAGCGAGCTCATCGCGCTTCGCCGGCGCGACATCAGCATGGTCTTCCAGTCCTTTGCGCTTCTGCCCAACCGGTCGGTTCTCAACAATGCCGCTTTCGGCCTCGAAGTGGCGGGCATGGCAGAGGCCGAGCGCAAGAAACGGGCGCGTGCGGCACTCGACGCGGTCGGACTTGCCGGTTATGCCGAGAGCCGCCCGGACCAGCTCTCGGGCGGCATGAAGCAGCGCGTAGGCCTGGCCCGCGCGCTGGCCAGCGAGCCCACCATACTTCTGATGGACGAGGCCTTTTCGGCCCTCGATCCGCTGATCCGCACCGAAATGCAGGATGAACTGGTACGCCTGCAGTCGGAACACAGCCGCACCATCGTCTTCGTCAGCCATGATCTCGACGAAGCCATGCGGATCGGCGACCGTATCTGCATCATGCAGGACGGGGAGGTTGTCCAGGTCGGTACACCCGACGAAATCGTCATGCAGCCGACCAATGACTATGTCCGGTCCTTCTTCCGCAATGTCGATGTCAGTCAGGTCTTCAAGGCCGGCGACGTGGCGCGCAAGACGCAGGTGACGATCATCGAAAGACAGGGCGTTAGCGTCGCGGCGGCGCTCGAGCGGATGAAGAATTTCGACCGCGACTACGCCATCATTCTCGGTCGCGACAAGACCTATCACGGCATGGTCAGCCAGGCCTCCTTGGTCGACAAGGTGCGCGCCAGGGACCCCGACCCCTACCGCAGTGCCTTCCTGCCCGAGGTGGAACCCATCCCGGCGGAAGAGCCCCTGTCAAACGTGCTGGGCCGCGTCGCGTCGAGCCCCTGGCCGGTACCGGTGGTCGACCAGCGCAACCGCTATCTCGGCTCGATCAGCAAGGCCGTCCTGCTCGAAACGCTTGATCGAGCCAACTGATCGCGCCCACTGATCGCGCAAGCGGATCACGCAGCTGGTCTCTTCTGAGAGAGGATCCCCATGACTTTCGAAATCGCCGACGTCGTCGACACCGCCGTCAATTATATTCTCGACAATTTCTCGCCGGCGCTCGACATGATCGCCGCCACGATCGGTTTTGTCACCGGCGGTATCCTGGCCGCGCTCGCCGCCGTTCCGATGCCCGTGGGGATCGCCATATTCGTGGTGCTATCCCTCTGGCGTGTCGGGTTCGGCTTTGCCGTCTTCACCGGTCTGTCACTCTGGCTCGTGCAGTACATGGGGCTTTGGCCCGCCACGATGGAAACACTGTCGCTGGTCATCGCATCCACCATCCTGGCCATGGTCGTCGGCCTGCCGCTCGGCATTGCCATGGCGCGCAACGACACGGTCGCTGCCGGGGTGCGTCCGGTGCTTGACCTGATGCAGACCATGCCGGCCTTCGTCTATCTCATCCCCGCAGCCATGTTCTTCGGCCTCGGCGCCGTGCCGGGAACGATCGCCACGGTCATCTTCGCCATGCCGCCGGTCGTGCGCCTCACCAATCTGGGCATCCGCCAGGTGCATGCGGAGTTCATCGAAGCGGGCCAGGCCTTCGGCTGTACGTCGTCGCAGCTTCTCTTCAAGGTGCAATTGCCCAATGCCCTGCCCTCGATCATGGCCGGCATCAACCAGACGATCATGCTGTCGCTTTCGATGGTGGTCATAGCCTCGATGATCGGCGCGGGCGGTCTGGGCAATACGGTGCTGACCGGCATTCAGCGTCTCGATGTCGGCACCGGCTTCGAGGGCGGTCTCGCCGTCGTGATCCTGGCGGTCGTTCTCGACCGAATCACCCAGAGTCTCGGGAAGGAAAACGCCGGCTTGCGCCGCCTCCTCTCCTGGAAACCAGCGGAAACAGACGCACCCGTAACGCGTGCCACTGTCTCCGGCTGAACCATGGCGGGGCGTTCCCCGCCGAATGCGAACCTTTGAAAAAGGAGCAACCATGTTGAAAAATATCGCGTCCCTCGGCGCCACCCTCGGTCTTGCCGCAATGCTTGTCAGCGGGACGGCCCAGGCCGGCTTTGCGCAGGAGAGCAAGCCGGTCAAGATCGGCTGGTCGGCCTGGTCTGACGCCGAATTCGTCACCAAGCTGGCGGCCAAGTTGATCAAGGACGAGCTTGGCCAGGACGTCGAGCTTGTTCAGACCGACGTGGCACCGCTCTATCAGGGCGTCAGCCGTGGTGACCTGGATTTCATGATGATGGCCTGGCTGCCGCAGACGCATGCCGACTACTACAGCCGCGTCAAGGACAAGGTCGAAACCCTCGGCACGGTCTATGACGGAGCAAAGCTCGGCTGGGTCGTTCCGGCCTATATCCCTGAAAGCGAGATCTCGTCCATCGAGGACCTGAAGAAGCCCGAGGTGATGGAAAAGCTGAAGAACACGGTGCAGGGCATCGATCCCGGCGCTGGTCTCACCCGCCTGTCGCAGGAGGCTCTGAAGACCTATGAGCTTGGCGATTACAAGCTGCAGATCTCCAGCGAAGCCGGCATGCTGACCAGCGTCGAGCGGGCCTATCGCTCCGAAGACTGGTTCGTCGCCACTTCCTGGAGCCCCCACTGGATGTTCGGTAAATACAAGCTGCGCTACATCGACGATCCAAAGAAGGCCCTGGGCGAGGCGGAGCATGTCGACGTTCTGGCGCGCAAGGGCTTCAAGCAGGACAATCCCGAGGTCGCCGCCTTCATGTCGCGCATGAAGCTTCCGCTGTCCGACCTCGAAGCGGCGATGTTTGCCGCGCAGGAAACGTCCTACGAGGAAGCCGTCACCAAGTACATCTCCGACCATCCGGACCAGATCAAGGCCTGGGTCGGGAAATAGCGATCCCTAATCCTGCGTCCGGTGCTGCCGGTCGTGACCCGGTCCGCCTCTCGAGGCGGGCCCCCTCAATCAGGAAGGACATGAGATGCTGGACATTCCCTATCACGCGATCGATCGACAAGCCGACACACTCGGCGGACGGATCTCCTTCGCACGCGATGTGCTGGACCTGTCGACGGAGGATGCCGCACGGATCCTCGGCGTCGAGGCGCGGACCTGGGCCAATTGGGAAAAGGACCGAGCCGAACCGCGTGCAAACCGGCTGAGCATGATGGCCGGTGTTCTGCAGGTCAGTTTGCCCTGGCTGCTGACAGGCCAGGGACATGGACCGGACTGGGAGGAGCCTTCACCTGTCGATGTCCATTGAGACATGGACCTGCCCGGAGCCAATCTCCGCGGCCGATGCGCTTTGGTTTGCGTGTTGCATTGCCACCGGCGAGACAGGGTCGCCAGCCACATCAGGCCGATAATCCAGTTGTTTCTGCGGTCTGACGATCAGATCAGCGTCGACTGGACGTCCTTGAAACGCCGCAGGGACAAGCTCGTGCGCGTCCCCCGCACGCCGTCGATCATGTAGAGTTTCTCCCGCAGAAAACGCTCCAGCGCGCCGGTATCCGAGATTGCCACCTTGATGAAGCAGTCGAAATCGCCAGTGGTGATGTGAACCTCGAGAACTTCCGGCAGAGCCGCCAGTTTTTCGCAGACGCCTTCCAGCGGATAGTGCGCGTGGTTTTCCAGCGTGATGTCGATCAGTGCGATTTCGGGATAACCCAGCTTTTCCATGTCGAGCACGGCCGTATAGCCGCGGATGATGCCTGCCTGCTCCAGTCGGCTCACCCGCTTCCAGCAGGGCGGGGGTGACAGGCCGACCGCCTCGGCCAGTTGCGTATTCTGCTGGCGGGCATCCTTCAGCAATTGCGTGAGGATCTTTCGATCCGTGGAATCCAGAATTTGCCCCATGTTTTCCTCCTCCAGGAAATGAATGAATGCGCCAAGCCGATGACAGCATGGTTCGTTTCGGAAGATCGCTCAAGACGGGGAAACAAAGTCAGGACATTTCCCGGCATCGAGGAATAGCATGATGCATGATCGTCGAATGATCCTTGCCCTTGGGAGGGGGCCGACATGTCGAGCGTATCCAGCCGCCCTTTAGATTTCCACGCGACAGCACGTCCCGGCGATTGCCGGTTTTTCCATCGGGCGCCGCCTATTCCACCGACATTGCGTTCAACAGGCGGCTTGCCTCAGGATCCAGGAGAATGACCAAAACCTGATTGCGCAAAGGCGGGAGGCTTTTGCACAGCAGATCAAAGGCGCCTCGCGCGCCAGCCGAAGCACTTGCTTGGAGGAGAAGAAAGTGAGTTCGAAAACCAGACTGTCCTTTGCCCATCCGCCCGCACGTCCCGGGGAACAGCCGGATTTCTCGTCCCTGGAGATCCCCAAGGCCGGCGCGCTCGCCGTTCCCCCGCTCGATGTGGCGGCAACCGACTGCGTCGAGCACGCAAATTCGCTCATCCGCGTGCTGAATGATGCCGGCGAGCCGGTCGGTCCCTGGGCCGACTATCTGGGAAGCCCGGATGCCGATACCCTGCGGACGGGATTGGCCGACATGATGACCTCTCGTATCATCGACACGCGCATGCTGAACGCCCAGCGCCAGGGCAAGATGTCCTTCTACATCCAGCAGATCGGCGAAGAGGCGATCGGCTGTGCCTTTCGGCGGGCCTTGAAGCCCGGCGACATGAATTTCGCCACCTATCGCCAGCAGAGCCTGCTGATAGCCGGTGACTATCCGCTGGAAAAGCTCCTGGGCCAGATCTACTCCAACGCCTATGACCCATTGCTCGGCCGGCAACTGCCGACGCTTCACTCGGCGCGCGAGCACGGCTTTTTCACCATTTCCGGCAATCTCGGCACGCAATATGTGCATGCCGTGGGCTGGGCCATGGCCAATGCGCTGACCGGCAAAGACAACCTCGCGGTCGGCTGGATCGGCGACGGATCGACGGCCTCCAATGATTTTCATACCGGCCTTCTGTCCGCCTCCTCTTACTGGCCGCCGGTCATCCTCAATGTCGTCAACAACCAGTGGGCCATTTCCACCTATACCGGCGTTGCCCGAGGTCATGGGCGGACCTATGCCGCGCGGGCATTGGGCTATGGCCTTCCGGCGCTGCGGGTCGACGGCAATGATTATCTCGCGGTCATGGCCGTGACGAAATGGGCGACCGAGCGGGTGCGGGGCGGGCACGGACCGGTGCTCATCGAATGGTACACCTACCGTGTCGGCGCCCATTCCTCTTCCGACGATCCAAGCGCCTACCGTCCGAAGGACGAGGCAAAGGCCTGGCCTCTCGGGGATCCGATCGAGCGCCTGAAGCAGCACCTCATTCTGCGGGGCGATTGGAGCGAGGAGCGCCATGTCCAGGCCGAGGCCCGGATCCTGGCTGAAATCGTCGATGTGCAGAAGCGCGTCGAGGCGGCCGGAACGCTGCTCGATCCGCAGCCCATTCCGGGCGCCAGCATCTTCAAGGGCGTCTATGCCGACACGCCGGAACATATCCGCCGTCAGCGGCAGGAAATGGGGGTCTGACATGGCACGTCTGACCATGATTGAAGCGCTTCGCGACGCCATGGATGTCATGCTGGAGCGTGACGAAAAAGTGGTGATCTTCGGCGAGGATGTGGGCTATTTCGGCGGCGTGTTCCGCTGCACGGCCGGTCTGCAGAAGAAATACGGCGAGGAACGCGTCTTCGACACGCCGATCAACGAAAGTGCGATTGTCGGGCTTGGCATCGGCATGGCGGCACAGGGCATGAAACCCTGCGTCGAGATCCAGTTCGCCGATTATGTCTACCCGGCCTATGACCAGATCACCCAGGAGGCGGCGCGCATCCGTCACCGCTCCAACGAGCAGTTTTCCTGTCCGATCGTCATCCGCATGCCGACCGGCGGCGGCATCTATGGCGGCCAGACCCACAGCCAGAGCCCGGAGGCGCTGTTTACCCATGTGGCGGGCCTGAAGGTCGTGCAGCCTTGCACGCCGCATGATGCCAAGGGCCTGCTGATCACGGCGATGGAAGACCCGGACCCGGTGATCTTCCTGGAGCCGAAAAGGCTCTACAACGGCCCCTTCAACGGCGATCATGCCGCTCCGGCGCAGAGCTGGAAGAGCCATCCGCTGGGTGAGGTGCCGGAGGGGCACTACGCCATACCGCTCGGCAAGGCGCGGGTTCACCGCGAAGGAAGCGCCGTCACCATTCTCACCTATGGCACAATGGTGTTCGTTGCCGAGGCCGCCGTGGATAGCCTCGGGCTCGATGCCGAAATCGTCGATCTGCGCTCCCTCCTGCCGCTCGATCTCGAGGCGATCGAGGCATCGGTGCGCAAGACCGGGCGCTGCGTGGTCATTCACGAAGCGACCCGGACCTCGGGACTTGCCGGCGAGATCATCGCCTGCGTGCAGGAGGCCTGCTTCTATCATCTGGAAGCGCCGATCATGCGCGTCACCGGCTGGGACGCACCCTATCCGCATGCGCAGGAATGGGATTATTTCCCCGGACAGGAACGCATCCGCCGGGCGCTGAAAACCGTGATGGAGGCATGACATGGTGATCAGAACGATCAAGCTGCCGGATGTGGGCGAAGGCGTTACCGAAGCCGAACTGGCTGAAATGCTGGTGAAGCCCGGCGATCTCGTGCGGGAAGATGATCCGATCGCTGCCGTGATGACCGACAAGGCGACGGTTGAAATCACCTCGGCGTATAGCGGGACGGTCGTCTGGACCGCGCAAGAGGTCGGCCAGATCATGGCCATAGGGTCGGATCTGGTGCGCATCGAGGAAGATGCAGGTGAGGCCCAGGCCTTGCAGGCGATGCAAGAGACGCAGCCGGCAGCGCAGGAAACTGTGCCGGTGCGGGAGACGCCGACCGAGAGGCCGTCATTGGCCCTCGATGCGCAGGATGACGGCCAGACGGTTAGAACCAATCAACCCGAGCCGCATCGGCCACAAACGGCAATCCCGCCCCGGCCGGAAGGTGCCGCGGTGCTTGCCGCACCAGCGGTGCGTGAGCGTGCCCGCGAGGGTGGCATCGACCTGCGGCAGGTGCAGGGAACGGGACCCGCCGGGCGCGTGACGCATGAGGATCTCGACCGCCTGTTCCAAGCGGCAGGGGAGGGCCAGGCAGCAAAATCCGGATTGTCCCGCACGACGCCCGAAGACCTCGAGACGGTGAAGGTCACCGGGCTTCGCCGCATGATCGCCCGGCGCATGAGCGAGGCGAATGCCAGTATTCCGCACATTACCGTCATCGAGGAGGTGGATGTCACCGAAATCGAGGCCCTGCGGACGAGGCTCAACGAGACGCGCGGCGATCGGCCGAAGCTGACGCTGCTGCCGCTGGTCGCGGCCGCGCTCGTCAAGGCCAAGCAGTCCTGCCCGAAGATCTTCGCGCGCTATGATGACGTAGCCGACGAGGTTGAATATTCGAGCGCCGTGCATATCGGCATCGCGACGATGACGGAGAATGGCCTGATGGTCCCGGTGCTGCGCAATGCGCAGTCTGCCGATCTGTTCGGCATGGCCGCCGAGATCACCAGGCTGTCGGACGCCTGCCGGGCCAACAAGGCAAAGCGCGAGGAACTGTCGGGCTCGACCATCACCATCACCTCGCTCGGCCCGCTCGGCGCGATCGCCACCACGCCGATCATCAACAAGCCGGAAGTGGCGATCCTCGGCATCAATCGCATGGCGATCAGGCCGAGCTGGAATGGCACCGCGTTCGTGCCACGCAATATGATGAACCTGTCGGCGAGCTTCGACCATCGCATCGTCGACGGCTATGATGCGGCCATCTTCGTCAACCGAATGAAGACGCTGCTCGAAACGCCCGCCATGATCTTCATGAAGGACTGAGGCAATGGCCGATCAATCTTGCAAGGTTCTCGTCATCGGTGCCGGTCCGGGCGGCTATGTCTGCGCCATCCGGGCGAGCCAGCTCGGGCTCGACACCATCATTGTCGAAAAGGAAGCCGTCGGCGGTACCTGCCTCAACATCGGCTGCATTCCCTCCAAGGCGCTCATCCATGCGGCAGGTGAATTCCATGCCTTGCGCGAGGCGGCGGGCGGCCGTTCCAAGCTCGGTATCTCGGCAGGCCCTGCCGCGATCGATCTGAAAAGGACGGTTGCCTGGAAGGACGGCGTCGTGCGGCAATTGACCGGCGGCGTTGCAGGCCTTCTGCGCAAGGCGGGCGTGAGACAGATCGAGGGCACGGCGCGCATCCTCGATGGCAAGACCGTCTCCGTCGAGACGGCCGACGGTAACCTGCGGATCGTCTGCGAGCATTTGGTGATCGCCACGGGCTCGCGGCCCGTCGAGGTGCCGTTGCTGCCGTTCGGCGGCAATATCCTCTCCTCGACCGAGGCGCTTTCGCTTTCGCAGGTTCCCGAAACACTGGCGGTGGTCGGCGGCGGCTATATCGGCCTGGAAATCGGCACCGCCTATGCCAAGCTTGGCGCCAGGGTTTCGATCGTCGAGGCCAAGTCGCAACTTCTGCCGCAGTATGACGAAGAGCTGACACGACCTGTTCTGGCGCGGCTGAAGGCGCTGGGCGTGGACGTGCATCTTAATGCCGTCGCGGAAGGCTATGACCAGGCCGGGCGGATGCTGGCCGTCAAGGCCGGCGGCGTGAGCAGCGGGATCGCGGCGGACAAGGTGCTGGTGACCGTTGGCCGCCGCCCGGTCTTGGAGGAGGTCGGCGTGGAGGCGCTCGGTCTCGACAGGAATGGTCCCTTCATCCGGTGCAATGACAGGGGACAGACCTCCATGCGCCAGGTCTATGCCATCGGCGATGTCACAGGCGAGCCCATGCTCGCGCATCGCGCCATGGCGCAGGGCGAGATCGTTGCGGAGGGGATTGCCGGGCAGGCGAGCCGATGGGAGAAACGGGTCATTCCGGCTGTCTGCTTCACCGATCCAGAGATCGTCGTGGCGGGCCTTTTGCCGGGTGAGGCCCATGCGGTGGGCAAGGATGTCGGTATTGCCAGCTATCCTCTGCGGGCCAATGGACGTTCCCTGACGCTGGAGCGCTCGGACGGTTTCGTGCGCATCGTCTTCGACAAGCGATCCGGCCTTGTTCTCGGCATCCAGGCCGTCGGCGCGGCCTGCGCCGAAATGGCAGGGGAGTTCGCCCTTGCCCTGGAAATGTGCGCGACACTTACCGATGTCGCCGCGACGATCCACGCGCATCCAACGCTGGGCGAGACGGTACAGGAGGCCGCCCTGATGGGGCTCGGCAAAGCGCTGCACGCCTGATCGGCGCCGGCACCGCCTTCGTCATTCCCAGTGCACATCTCCGAGGAAGATATAGCCGGCCCCGTAAATCGTCTTGATCAGCGACGGGTTCTTCGGATCCTCACCCAGCTTGGTGCGCAGGCGTGAGATCCGCACATCCATGGCCCGATCAAAGCTCTCGCCGGCAACGCCACCCAGGCTTTCCTGCATCTGCGGACGGGAAATCAGCCGGCGCGGGCGCTCCAGAAAGAGGCGCAGCACCTGGCCCTCCGCATTGGAAAACGAAATCTGCTCGCCCATGTCAGAAACCAGGGTGTAGCTGTCAAACAGCGCGGTCCAACCTTCGAAACGGGCGGTCTGCGTCGTCCGTTCGGCCACCTGGCGTCCCTTGCGCAGGCGTGCGCGCACACGCGCGACGATTTCCGCCGGCTCGAACGGCTTGATGATGTAGTCATCGGCGCCCAGTTCCAGCCCCATGACACGATCCTGCACCTGCGCGCGGCCGGAAATGATGATGATGGCGGCGCCGGAATCGAGCGCCAGCCGGTGCACCAGGAGCAGGCCGTCGCGGTCCGGCAGGCCAAGATCCACCAGGCAAACATCCGGCACGCATTGTTTGAGGGCCGCCTCGAATTCGCTCGCTCGGCCGAATGTCATGGTCCGGAAGCCCGCATCGCCAAGCGCCTCCGCCAGGATCTGGCGGATCTGCGGTTCATCATCAAGAATGGCAACGAGTGGCTGGCTCATCAGATCACCGTCGGCAGGAAGCGATTGAGGGTCTGGTTATCGAAAGGCTTGGGCAGAAGCGGAAACCGTTCGGCGGCGGCGATGCGCAAGGGCGAAGATTCCGGGAGTGAGGTCATCAATCCGATAGGCTTGCCGCTGCGTTTGCGAAGCGCATCAGCCAGATCAAGGCCGGTTCGCGTGCCTTTCAGGCGAATATCGGTGAGTACGAGGTCGAGCTCCGGAAGATCGGCCAGCCTTTCCGCCTCGTCGGCATTCTCAGCCTCGACCACCGAATGTCCAAGCGATCGCAGCATTTCGCGAACACTTTCGCGAATGTCATCACTGTCTTCCACCAGCAGCACCATGCGTCGCGGCTCCTCCTTGCTCGCCGGCCGATAGGGAAGACGCAGTTCCACCCGCGCGCCGCCGTCCGACTGGTTCGCCAGCCGCACCCTTCCGCCCGATATCGTTGCCTGGTCATAGACCATGGACAGACCGAGCCCCGAACCTTCGCCCCCTTTTGTGGTGAAAAACGGATCGAAGGCGTGTTGCAGTGCCTCTGGCGAAAAGCCGCATCCGGTATCCAGCACGCAGAATTCGATCCAGGACTTGTGCACGGCTCGCACGCCGAGCGTGATCTTGCCCGGCTTGTCGCCAATGGCATCGCGGGCGTTGAGGATCAGGTTCAAAAGAGAATCCTGCAAGGAGCCAGCGTCCAGGAACAGCTGATCCTCGATCTCCTGCATGTCGAGCTGGAAACTGATGTGATCACCCAGAGCCGGTCCGGCGAGAAGCGCCAGATCGCGGATGAAGTCGCAGAGGTCGACCGGAGCCGGCCGAAGCTGCTTCTGCCCGGAAATCGAGGCTATGCGGTCGATCAAGGTTCCTCCGCGCCGTGCGGCCGCAAGCGTCGATGTCACGAGGTCAGCGGCGCCGGGCGGGAGCTCCATCTGCGCCAGCCGCGTCTGGAGGCCGAGTATGATCGTCAGCAGATTGGCAAAATCATGGGCAAGGCCCGAGGTCAGCTGGGCCGCCAGCTCGCGCTTGCGGGTCTGAAGCACAGCCGTGCGGGCCTGGCACTCTTCGGTAATATCGGTGGAGAGAATATAGACGCCCTGGATCGGGCCGTCACCGACGCGATCCGGCGTGAAGGCGGTTCGAATTCGCCGCCCGCAATCCTCGTCGGTAAACTCGCAGACGCAGGGCTCCCCGGAAAGGGCTCGCATCAGATAGGGCTTGATCGTCGCAAACGATGCTTCGCCCAGTGCTTCCAGGCCGGTCATCCCGATGATCTGCGACGGACGCCCGGGAAGAACTGAGGAAAGGCGGCGATTGGTGAAAGTGTAGCGCAGGTTGCGGTCGACATGGGCGATGTACGCCGGCATCATTTCCGTGGTCAGGCGGGTCCGCGCCTCCATCTCCGCCAGCTGGTTCTTCGCCGCTTCCAGTGCGGTATTGGCGGCCGAAAGCTCCCGGTTCGTCTCCGACAGACGCTCGGTGTTCGATAGCAATTGTTCGGACAGTTCTACGGATCGTGTGCGCAGCATCTGCTGCTGGATGCGCACCTCCGTGATGTCCGTGTAAACGCTGACCCATCCGCCCTGCGGCAGGGGGAAGCCCTCGACCGAAACCCATCGGCCATTGGGGCGCGTGCGTTCCAGATAATGCGGCACGAAGGCAAGCGCGGCCTGCACGCGTGACCCCACCGCCTCCTGCACATCGTCGACCGGGCCGTACTCGCCGCGCAGCACAAGATAACGGATCGTATCTTCAAAGCTCACGCCGGGCGTCACGAAGGCGTCCGGAAAGTCGAACATGTCCTGGTAGCGGCGATTGCAGACCGCAAGTTTCAGTTCGCTGTCGAAGATCGACAGCGCCTGGCTAATCAGGTTCAGCCCCGTACGCATGAGGCCGTTATGCTCCTCCTCGGATATGGGCATCCGATGTCTCCCTCACCCATGGCTATCATTCGGGAACACATCGGGAAAGGGGGCAATCCATGGCTGTTACAATTCGTTAGGTTGTCGAAAAACTGCCGAAAAGCTTCACTGCGAGCTTGCCCGCCATGAACGGAGCATCGGCACGAAGACCGGGGGCGTTCAGGCCCGCCAAGGGCTCAAGGGGAGGACGTCAATGACAGAACGGGAGCCCGCATCGGGCCTTGTCTCCATTCCGGCTTTGATGGCGCGCAATGCGCGGGAACATCCGCGGCGCGCAGCCTATCGCGAGAAGGAATTCGGTATCTGGCAGGCCTGGACCTGGGAGGAGGCGCATGCCGAAGTGCGAGCGCTTGCCATGGGGTTTCTGGCCCTTGGCCTGCAGCGCGGGGATTTCGTCGCCGTGGTCGGACGCAACCGTCCTTCCCTCTACTGGTCGATCGTGGCGGCACAGATGTGCGGTGCGGTGCCTGTGCCTCTCTACCAGGATGCGGTGGCCGAAGAGGCCGAATACGTGCTGGAGCATTGCGGCACGCGTTTCGTGGTCTGCGGCGACCAGGAACAGGTCGACAAGGTCATCGAGGTGCAGGAGCGGATCAAGTGCATCGACCAGGTCGTCTATGTCGACAAGCGCGGCATGCGCAAATATGACCATTCGCGGATGAACGCCTGGGCTGACGTTCTCTCCGAGGGCCGTGCCGCCCATCATCGGTTCGAGGCGGAACTCGATCGCCGCATCGCGGCCCTGACTTATGACGATCCGTGCGTCATGCTCTACACCTCAGGCACCACCGGCAAGCCGAAGGGCGTGGTCCTGTCCAACCGCAACATCATAGAGACGTCGCGAAACACCTGCGCCTTCGACCGTCTCGGACCTGGCGAAGAAATCCTCGCCTATCTGCCCATGGCCTGGGTCGGCGATTTCATCTTCTCCATGGGGCAGGCGATGTGGGCCGGCTTCTGCGTCAACTGCCCGGAAAGCGCCGCCACGATGATGACCGATCTGCGCGAGATCGGCCCGACCTATTTCTTCGCGCCGCCGCGGGTTTTCGAAGGCCAGTTGACCAATGTGATGATCCGCATGGAAGACGCCGCTCCGTTCAAGAAATGGCTGTTCCGCTATTTCATGGAGCATGCCCGCAAGGTGGGGCCGTCGATTCTGGATGGCAAGTCGGTATCGACAGCTGATCGGCTGAAGTACCGGCTGGGCGATCTCGTCATCTATGGGCCGCTGAAGAATACGCTGGGTTTCAGCCGCATTAGGGTCGGCTACACGGCCGGCGAGGCGATCGGGCCGGAAATCTTCGACTTCTATCGTTCGCTCGGCATCAACCTGAAGCAGTTGTACGGCCAGACGGAGGCCAGCGTCTTCATCACGCAGCAGCCCGACGGCGAAGTGCGCTCCGACACGGTGGGCGTGCCCTCGCCGGGCGTCGAGGTCAAGATCGCCGAAAGTGGCGAGGTCTTCTATCGTGGGCCCGGCACCTTCGTCGAATATTTCAAGAACCCGGAAAGCACGGCCTCGACCAAGGATTCCGAAGGCTGGGTGGCGACGGGAGATGCCGGTTTCTTCGAACCGGGGACCGGCCACCTGCGCATCATCGACCGCGCCAAGGACGTCGGCAGGATGGCGGATGGACGGCTGTTCGCGCCCAAATATGTCGAGAACAAGCTGAAATTCTATCCCAACATCCTGGAGGCCGTGGTCTTCGGCGCCGACCGCAACTTCTGCTGTGCCTTCATCAATATCGATCTGACCGCTGTCGGCAGCTGGGCCGAGCGTAACAACATCGCCTATTCCAGCTATCAGGAACTGGCTGCGCACGATCAGGTCTACGAGATGATCCGCGGCCATGTGGAAGAGGTGAACCGCTCGGTTGCCGCGGACAGCATGCTGGCCGGATGCCAGATCCACCGTTTCCTGATCCTGCACAAGGAACTGGATGCCGACGACGGCGAACTGACCCGCACGCGCAAGGTCCGCCGCAACATCGTTGCCGAGAAGTATGCCGATCTGATCGCGGCTCTCTACGATGGCTCCGCCACGATCAGCACGGAAACGGAAGTCACCTATGAAGATGGACGCAAGGGCATACTGAAGGCGACGCTGAAGATCGTCGATGTCGAAACCCAGGCGACGGTCGAGCGGAGGGAGGCGGCATGAACGCGCAGACCCCGTTCGCGGACTATACCACGACCGCCGATGGCCGGAAGATCGGCGGCGTTCTGATGGAAATGAAGAATATTACCCTGCGTTTTGGCGGGGTGAAGGCCATCACCGATATCAGCTTCGACATACGCGAAGGCGAGATCCGCTCGATCATCGGTCCCAATGGCGCCGGCAAGTCCTCCATGCTCAACGTCATCTCCGGTTTCTATGTGCCGCAGGAGGGCGAGGTCTGGTTTCGCGGCGCACGGCGGCCCCAGATGAAGCCCTTCGACGTCGCGCGCCAGGGCATTGCCCGCACCTTCCAGAACATCGCGCTGTTCGACGGCATGAGCGTGCTCGACAACATCATGACCGGTCGCCTGACGCTGATGAAGAGCGGGCTGTTCCAGCAGGCGCTCTGGTGGGGCGCCGCACAGCGCGAGGAGACGGAGCACCGCGCAAAGGTCGAGAAGATCATCGATTTCCTGGAAATCCAGGCAATCCGAAAGACCCCGGTCGGGCGCTTGCCTTACGGCTTGAAGAAGCGGGTGGAACTGGCCCGCGCGCTGGCCGCGGAGCCCAAACTCCTGCTGCTCGATGAGCCGATGGCCGGCATGAACGTCGAGGAGAAGGAGGACATGTGCCGCTTCATCCTCGACGTGAACGACGAATTCGGCACGACGATCGCCCTCATCGAACACGACATGGGCGTCGTCATGGACCTCTCCGACCGCGTGGTCGTCATGGATTACGGCAAGAAGATCGGTGACGGCACGCCGGATGAGGTGCGCAACAACCAGTCCGTCATCGACGCCTATCTGGGGGTCGCCCATGAATAGCTCGGCTCACGATGCGGGAGGGTGGCTTCATGCCTGATACGATTTTCTTCGCCCTTGAAGTGATGATGAACGGGCTGATGGCAGGCGTCATGTACGCACTCGTGGCGCTCGGCTTCGTGCTGATCTTCAAGGCCAGCGGCATCTTCAATTATGCGCAAGGGGTCCTGGCCCTGTTCGCCGCGCTGACCCTGGTGGGCGTCATGGAAGGACAGGTGCCTTTCGCCCATCTGATCAATGCGATCTTCGGCACGAACTACCACCATTTCGGTTTTACCGTTCCGGCCGTTGCTGCAATCCTGATCACCGTTGCGGTGATGACGCTGCTCGCCGTGCTGGTCGAGCGCCTCATCCTCAAGCATCTGGTCAACCAGGAGCCAATCATCCTGTTCATGGCAACCATCGGTCTTGCCTATTTCCTCGAGGGGCTCGGCGACGTGATGTGGGGCGCCGACATCAAACGGCTCGATGTCGGCCTGCCAAAGGGTGTCAGCGAAAGCATAGAAAGCACCACGAACGCCTGGTTCGGCTATGGTTTCTTCATCGACCGGCTGGATATCGTGGCTGCGGTGGTGGCCGCCCTGCTGGTCCTGACGCTGACCGTATTTTCCCAATATTCCAAGCAGGGCCGGGCCTTGCGGGCGGTCGCCGACGATCACCAGGCAGCGCTTTCGGTCGGCATTTCGCTCCGCTTCATCTGGGTTCTGGTCTGGTCGATTGCCGGCGTCGTCGCCCTTGTCGCCGGCATCATGTGGGGTTCGAAATCAGGGGTTCAGTTCAGCCTCTCGCTGATAGCGCTGAAGGCCCTGCCGGTTCTGATGCTCGGCGGTTTCACCTCCATTCCTGGGGCGATCGTGGGCGGCCTCATCATCGGCATGGGCGAAAAGCTGTTCGAGTTCTTCGTCGGCCCGCTGGTCGGCGGCGCCACCGAAAACTGGTTCGCCTATGTGCTGGCGCTCGCCTTCCTCGTCTTCCGGCCGCAGGGCCTGTTCGGCGAGCGCATCATCGAAAGGGTGTGAACTTATGCTGTATCGTGAAGCCGGTGATTTCAAGACCAGCTATGTGGCGGATAGCCAGACCTTTCCGATCAAGTTCGACCGCATCCGCTACTATGTCGTAGTGGCGATCGCCTTCGGCGTGATCCCGTTCCTCATCAACGACTATTGGGCCAATGCCGTCTTCGTACCGTTCCTGATCTATGCAATCGCTGCAATCGGCCTCAACATATTGACCGGCTATTGCGGTCAGGTCAGCCTTGGCACGGGCGGTTTCATGGCCGTCGGCGCCTATGCCTGCTACAAGCTGATGACGGCCATGCCCGGCTTGCCGATCATCGTGCCTGTGCTGCTGGCAGGCTTCATCACGGCTGCGGTGGGCGTGCTGTTCGGCCTGCCCAGCTTGCGGATCAAGGGTTTCTACCTTGCGGTTGCAACGCTCGCTGCCCAGTTCTTCCTGGTCTGGCTCTTCAACAAGGTTCCGTGGTTCTACAATTATTCGGCCTCCGGCCAGATCACCGCGCCGGAACGCACCCTGTTCGGCATCGCGGTGACCGGCGCCAACACGCCGGCCTGGGCCAAGTACATGTTCTGTCTCGTCATCCTGTTTGCCCTGGCCTGGCTGGCGCGCAACCTGACGCGCGGTTCCGTCGGCCGCCGCTGGATGGCGATCCGCGACATGGATATCGCCGCCGAAATCATCGGGGTGAATCCGCTGACCGCCAAGCTGACCGCCTTCGCCGTCTCGTCCTTCTACATCGGCATCGCCGGCGCCCTGTTCTTCTCGGTCTATCTCGGCGCGGTCGAGGTGGGTGAGGCCTTCGGCATCCAGAAGAGCTTCCTGGTGCTGTTCATGATCATCATCGGCGGGCTGGGTTCGATCTTCGGAAGCTTTGCCGGCGCGGCCTTCCTGGTTCTGCTGCCGGTGTTTCTCAAGAATGTTTTCGTCGGCCAGTTCGGCTGGGCGACGGATCTGGCCGCCCATCTCGAACTGATCATCGTCGGCGGCCTGATCATCGTCTTCCTCATTGCCGAACCGCATGGGCTGAACCAGCTGTGGCGGGTCGCCAAGGAGAAACTGCGCCTGTGGCCCTTCCCGCACTGACGGCGGGCCACGTGTGAATGCCGTAGCGGAGGAGCTGCGGTCCTGAAGTGAAGTCATCTTTGTTGGGAGGAAATGAGATGAAGAAGACGCTTGCAGCCCTTGCGGCGGCGACCATGCTGATGACCAGCATGCCGGCCTCTGCCGATCTGATCGTGCCGAACCTGTCCTATAGAACCGGACCCTATGCGCCCGGGGGCATCCCCTATGCCGATGGTTTCAACGACTACTTCACCCTTCTCAACGAGCGAGATGGCGGTATCGGCGGAGAGAAGGTCGTCGTCCCGGAATGCGAGACGGCCTACAACACGGAAAAAGGCGTCGAGTGCTATGAGGCGACCAAGGGCAATGGCGCACTCGTCTATAATCCGCTGTCGACCGGCATCACCTATCAGCTGATCCCCAAGACCGCGGCCGACGGCATTCCGCTTTATACGCCGGGCTACGGCCGCACCTCGGCTGCGAACGGCAAGGTGTTCGAATGGGTCTTCAACTACCCTGCCAATTACTGGGATGCGGCAAGCGTCGCCATCCGCTACCTGCTCGACCAGAACGGCGGAGACCTGAAGGGCAAGAAGGTCGCGTTGCTTTACCACAATTCGGCCTATGGCAAGGAACCGATCCGAACGCTGACCGAGCTTTCCAAGAAGCACGGTTACGATCTGTTGCAGATCCCCGTCGATCACCCCGGCCAGGAGCAGAAGAGCCAGTGGCTGCAAATCCGCCGTGAAAAGCCGGATTACGTGCTGATGTGGGGCTGGGGCGTGATGAATGCCGTGGCCATCCAGGAGGCGTCCAACATCAACTACCCGATGGAGAACTTCATCGGCGTGTGGTGGTCCGGCGCCGAGCACGATGTCATGCCGGCCGGCATGGGTGCCAAAGGCTACAAGTCGCTGGCCATGCATGGGACCGGCATGGATTACCCGGTCTACGGCGACCTCAAGAAATATGTGATTGATGCCGGCAAGGCGAGCGGCGCGGGCGACCAGGTCGGCTCGGTTCTCTATTCCCGCGGCATGTATGCAGCGCTCGTCATCTCGGAAGCCATCCGCAAGGCCCAGCAGATCACCGGCAAGTCGGCGATCACCGCCTCCGATTTGCGCAACGGCTTCGAGGAACTGGAGATCACGGAGGCGCGTATGGCCGAGCTCGGCCTGCCGAAATTCGGCCAGCCGTTCAAGGCTTCCTGCGCCGATCATGGTGGACCGGGTGCCGCCCTCGTCCAGCAATGGGACCCTTCCGCCAAGAAGTGGAGCCTGATCACCGACTTCATTGCGCCTGACGATGAGGTGCTGACGCCGCTGGTGATGGATGATTCCGCAGCCTACGCCGCGGAAAACAAGATCGCCGAACGCTGCAACTGAGCCTGAAGCTGCCCCGGCTTCCTGCCGGGGCAGCTCGAACCTCATGCCGGGACGACATCCATGCAGAACGCGACGAACACGAACGAGGCCTTGCTTGAGGTCAACAATATCGAGGTGATCTACAACCACGTCATCCTCGTGCTGAAAGGCGTCAGCCTGTGCGTGCCGCATCGCGGGATCACCGCGCTGCTGGGCGGCAACGGTGCCGGCAAGACGACGACCCTGAAGGCGATCTCCAATCTGCTGAAATCCGAGCGCGGCGAGGTCACCAAGGGGTCGATCGTCTACCGCGGCGACCGCGTGCAGGATCTGTCTCCGGCCGATCTGGTGCGGCGTGGCGTCATCCAGGTCATGGAGGGTCGCCACTGCTTCGAGCACCTGACGGTTGAGGAAAACCTGATGACCGGGGCCTATACCCGGCGCGACAGCAAGGCCGAAATCCGGCGCGACCTCGACAGGGTCTACACCTATTTTCCGCGGCTGAAGGACAGGCGCAAGTCGCAGGCCGGCTACACCTCCGGCGGCGAGCAGCAGATGACGGCCATCGGCCGGGCGCTGATGAGCCGGCCGGAAACCATTCTTCTCGATGAACCCAGCATGGGGCTTGCACCGCAACTGGTCGAGCAGATCTTCGAGATCGTCAAGGCGGTGAACGAGGGCGAAGGGGTCGCCTTCCTGCTAGCCGAGCAGAATACCAATGTGGCGCTGCGCTATGCGCATTACGGCTACATCCTGGAAAGCGGTCGCGTGGTTATGGATGGCCCGGCCAAGGACCTGCGCGAAAACCCGGACGTCAAGGAATTCTATCTCGGCATGTCGGATAAGGGACGCAACAGTTTCCGCGACGTCCGCAGCTATCGTCGCCGCAAGCGGTGGCTGGCATGAGGACGGCAAGGCAAGGACATACATCATGAGCCATTTTGACACCCTCGAAACCCGTTCGCAGGACGAGCGCGAAGCCGGCCAGCTGACCCTCCTCAACGGCCTGCTCGAGCGCCAGGGGCAGCGGCCATTGGACAAACTCTCCAGCCTCGCGTCGTTGCCGGTCTTGCGCAAGGCGGAACTGTCCGAGCGGCAGAAGGCGAAACCTCCCTTCGGCGGCCTGCCGGTTGGCGATATCGTGCACTACTTCCAGTCGCCGGGACCGATCTACGAGCCCGGCGGCGTCAGCCATGACTGGTGGCGCATGGGCCGCTTCCTGCATGCGCTGGGCGTCGGTCGCGGAGATATCGTGCACAATTGCTTCGGCTATCACCTGACGCCGGCCGGCATGATCTTCGAAAACGGGGCGCGGGCGGTAGGGGCTGCGATCCTGCCCGCCGGTACCGGCCAGACGGAATTGCAGGTGCGGGCCGCCGCCGATATCGGCACCACGGTCTATGCGGGGACACCGGATTATCTCAAGATCATCCTCGAAAAGGCCGACGAACTCGGCGAACGCCTGACAATCAATCGTGCCGCCGTCTCCGGCGGTGCCCTGTTTCCCAGCCTCCGGCAGTACTACGCTGACCGTGGCATCAGTTGCCTGCAGGTCTATGCCACGGCCGAGCTTGGCAACATCGCTTATGAATCGCCCGCCATGGAGGGATTGATCATGGACGAGGGCGTGATCGTCGAGATCGTTCGCCCGGGCTCTGACCGACCGGTGCCGGATGGCGAAGTGGGCGAGGTTGTCGTCACCTCGCTCAATCCGGATTACCCGCTTGTCCGTTTTGCCACGGGCGATCTCTCGGCCATCCTGCCCGGCACCAGCCCCTGTGGACGGAGCAACCGTCGCATCAAGGGCTGGATGGGCCGTGCCGACCAGACCACGAAGATCAAGGGGATGTTCGTGCGGCCCGAGCAGGTGGCCCAGTTGGTGGCGCGCCATGACGAAATCGCGCGGGCGCGGGTGGTGGCCAGCCGCGAAGGCGAAATGGACATTATGACGGTGCAAATCGAGACGCGGGCCACCAATCCGGCGCTTTATGAGCCCAGTATCGTCGCGACGCTGAAGATGCGGGCCCATGTGGAATTGCTGCCGCCCGGCGCATTACCGAATGACGGAAAGGTCATCGAGGATCGCCGCAGCTATGAATAGCCGTGTCGGATCCATGCCTGTCCGGGAAGTGGCGCTTTGCCATGGCCCTGTTTTTTTCAACGGCAGGGCGTACAACTCTCTGGCTGGGATTCCCGGCATCGGGATGGTGATGCAGACGGCAAGAGGAGAAGAGCATGCGGCATGATGTGGTCATCGTCAGCGCAGCCCGTACGCCGATGGGCGGTTTTCAGGGAGCGCTGTCGGGAAAGACGGCTGCGGAACTGGGCGCGGTTGCGATAGCTGCCGCGCTGGAGCGTGCCAAGGTCGAGGGCGCCGATGCGGATGAAGTCCTGATGGGTTGCGTGCTCTCGGCGGGCCAGGGACAGGCGCCGGCCCGTCAGGCGGCGCTGGGTGCGGCCATGCCTGTGTCCACCCCGGCCACCACAGTCAACAAGATGTGCGGGTCGGGCATGAAGACGGTGATGATGGCCCATGATGCCCTCAAGGCCGGGCACGCAAAAATCATGATTGCCGGCGGCATGGAGAGCATGTCGAATGCGCCCTACCTCCTCGACCGCGCCCGCGCGGGCTATCGCATGGGCCATGGCCGGGTCCTCGACCACATGTTCCTCGACGGTCTTGAGGATGCCTATGATAGGGGCCGTCTGATGGGCACCTTTGCCGAGGAATGCGCGCAGGCCTACCAATTCACGCGAGAGGCGCAGGATGAATATGCGCTGCGGTCCCTGTCGCGGGCCCAGGCTGCCATTGCTGAAGGGCGGTTTGCCGGCGAGATCGCACCGGTTTCCGTGACGGGAAAAGGCGGCGCGACCATGGTCCTTACCGATGAACAGCCCGGCAATGCACGGCCGGACAAGATTCCGCATCTCAAACCGGCCTTCCGGCCGGATGGCACGGTGACGGCGGCGAACGCCTCCTCGATCAGCGACGGGGCGGCAGCCCTGGTTCTCATGAGCCTGGACGAGGCGGAAAAGCGTGGACTTACGCCGCTGGCCCGCATTGTCGGCCATGTCAGCTATGCCAGCGAGCCCCGGCTGTTTCCAACGGCGCCGATCGGCGCCATGCAAAAACTCTTTGAGCGCACCGGGTGGTCCGCGGGTGAGGTCGACCTGTTCGAGATCAACGAGGCCTTCGCGGTGGTGGCCATGGCCGCCATGCGCGATCTCGATCTGCCTGCCGACAAGGTGAATGTGAACGGCGGTGCCTGCGCCCTTGGCCATCCGATCGGTGCATCGGGTGCGCGTATTCTGGTGACGCTGCTCGCTGCATTGCATGAGCGCGGCGGGAAACGCGGCGTCGCCAGTGTGTGCATCGGTGGCGGCGAAGCGACGGCAATTGCCTTCGAAAGAATGAATTGAGCTGAGCCGATGGATTTTTCCCTGACCGAAGAACAGACCGCTATCCGTGACATGGCCGAGAGCTTCGCCCAGGACGAGATCGCGCCGCGCGCACTCGAGTGGGATCAGGCCAGACATTTTCCCGTCGATGTCATTCGCAATGCCGCTTCGCTGGGTCTCGGTGGCATCATGGTCGCGGAAGAGTTTGGCGGTTCGGGACTCGGGCGTTTCGAGGCGGTGCTGATCTATGAGGCGCTCGCCAAAGGCTGCGCCGCCATCTCGGCTTACCTTTCGATCCACAACATGGTTGCGACCATGATCGACAAGCATGGCAGCACGGCACAGAAAAAGACCTATCTGCCGCGGCTCTGCAGCGCCGAGATCCTGGCTTCCTATTGCCTGACCGAACCGTCCTGTGGCTCGGATGCGGCGGCCCTGACCACACGGGCCGAACGCGACGGCGACGATTACGTGCTCTCCGGCCAGAAGATGTTCATTTCCGGTGCCGGCGCGACGGACCTCTACGTGGTGATGGCGCGCACCGGTGGGCCCGGTGCGAAGGGTGTCTCCGCATTTCTGGTGGAAAAGGATGCAGAGGGCATCACCTTCGGTGCCAATGAAAAGAAGATGGGCTGGAACGCCCAGCCGACGCGCACCGTGATGCTGGATCGGGTTCGCGTGCGGGCGGATGCAATGCTTGGCCCGGAAGGAGCCGGCTTCAAGCTGGCCATGGAGGCGCTGGACGGCGGGCGCACCTCGATTGCCGCCTGCTCGCTCGGCGGTGCGCAATCGGCCCTGGAAAAGGCTGTCGCCTATACCGGCGAACGCAAGGCCTTCGGCCAGAAGCTGAACGAATTCCAGGCGCTGCAGTTTGCCATCGCGGAAATGGCGACCGATGTCGAAGTGTCGCGCACTTTCCTGTGGCGGGCAGCCGCCGCGTTGGACGCAAAACTGCCGGAGGCGACGCGGCTTTGCGCCATGGCTAAGAAGCATGTGACGGACAGCGGTTTCGAGGTTGCGAACCGTGCACTGCAACTGCACGGCGGCTACGGCTATCTGGCGGATTACGGCGTGGAGAAAATCGTCCGCGACCTGCGTGTTCACCAGATTCTGGAAGGGACGAATGAGATCATGCGCCTGATCATCGCGCGCTCGGTTCTGGCCGAGGCTTGAGGGGGGTATCATGGAGATTGCGGGTAAGACCTTCATCGTCACGGGTGCCGCCTCCGGTCTTGGCGCCGCTACAGCCGAGATGCTGATTGCCGCGGGGGCCAATGTGGTGATCGCCGACCGCGATGAGCAGGCGGGACAAGCTGCCGCCGCACGGCTCGGGGGCCAGGCACGCTTCTGCCTGACCGACGTCACGAGCGAGGCCGATGCGAGGGCGGCGGTCGCTCTTGCCGAAGGCGCCTTCGGTGGCTTGCACGGGCTGGTCAATTGTGCCGGCGTGGCGCCCGGCGAAAAAGTGCTTGGCCGCGACGGCCCGCATGGATTGGAGAGCTTTTCACGCGCCGTTTCCATCAACCTGATCGGCTCCTTCAACATGGCGCGGCTCGCCGCCGACGCCATCGCGAGATCAGCACCGAATGCCGGAGGCGAACGCGGCGTTATCATCAACACGGCTTCGGTCGCCGCCTTTGAGGGGCAGATCGGCCAAGCGGCCTATGCCGCCTCGAAGGCGGGCGTGGTCGGCCTGACCCTGCCCATGGCACGCGAACTTGCCCGCCACGGAATCCGCGTCATGACCATTGCACCCGGCATCTTCAAGACGCCGATGATGGCGGGCATGCCGCAGGAGGTGCAGAACGCACTCGGCGCTTCGGTGCCCTTTCCGCCGCGCCTGGGAGAGCCAGCGGAATATGCGGCGCTGGTGCGGCACATCATCGAAAATGCCATGCTGAACGGGGAGGTCATCCGTCTGGATGGAGCGCTCCGCATGGCCCCGAAATGAGGAGGACTTCATGTTTCATGCCACCATGCGCTTCGATCTTGGAGAGGACGTCAGCGCCCTTCGCGACACCGTGCACGCCTGGGCGCAGGACAGGCTGAAGCCCATCGCCGCCGACGTGGATCGAGCCAACAGTTTCCCCAATGCGCTCTGGAAGGAGATGGGGGAACTGGGCCTGCATGGCATTACGGTGAGCGAGGATTATGGCGGGGCGGGCATGGGCTATCTTGCCCACACCGTGGCGGTGGAAGAAATCGCCCGTGCCTCGGCTTCGATCAGCCTGTCCTACGGCGCCCATTCCAACCTTTGCATCAACCAGATCAAGCTGAACGGCAGCGATGAGCAGAAGCGGAAATATCTGCCCGGCCTGGTCTCCGGCGTGCATGTGGGCGCGCTTGCCATGTCCGAGCCCGGCGCCGGCTCCGACGTCGTCTCGATGAAGCTGAGGGCCGAAAAGCGCAACAGCGCCTATGTGCTGAAGGGCAACAAATACTGGATCACCAATGGGCCCGATGCCGATGTGCTGGTGGTCTATGCCAAGACCGATCCTGACGCCGGCTCGAAAGGCATCACAGCCTTCATCGTTGAAAAGAGCATGAAGGGTTTCTCCAGCAGCCCGCATTTCGACAAGCTCGGCATGCGCGGTTCCAATACCGCCGAGCTCATTTTCGATGACGTGGAGGTGCCCTTCGACAACATGCTTGGCGAAGAGGGCCGGGGCGTGCGCGTCCTCATGTCGGGCCTGGATTTCGAACGCGTGGTGCTCGCCGGCATCGGGCTTGGCATCATGGCCGCCTGTCTCGACGAGGTGATGCCCTATGTGGCGACCCGCGAGCAGTTCGGCCAGCCGATCGGCAATTTCCAGCTGATGCAGGGCAAGATCGCCGACATGTATGTCGCTCTCAATACCGCCCGCGCCTATGTCTATGAAGTGGCCAAGGCCTGTGATCGCGGCGAGGTGACCCGGCAGGATGCGGCAGGTGCCGTGCTGTACGCCAGCGAACAGGCCATGGTGCAGGCTCACCAGGCCGTGCAGGCGATGGGGGGAGCCGGCTTCCTCCAAGACAGCGTGGTAAGCCGGCTGTTCCGCGACGCCAAGCTGATGGAAATCGGTGCCGGCACGTCCGAAATCCGCCGCATGCTGATCGGTCGCGAACTGATGGCGTCCATGGCCTGATCCCGCATTGTCTGCAGGGCACGTTCACGACAGGAGGGCCGATGAGACTGAAATCCGACCATATTCCAGGGTCTGAAAGCGCGAAGAAGAACCGCGCCTCGCATCTTGGCCTTCTGGAGGAGATCCGCGCGGCTGCTGCACTTGCCGCAGAGGGTGGCGGCGAGGAAGCGCGCAAACGCCACGCAGCGCGTGGCAAGATGCTGCCCCGCGAGCGCGTCGCCAATCTGCTCGATGCGGGCTCGCCCTTCCTGGAAATCGGTGCGACGGCTGCCCACGGCATGTATCATGGTGCGGCGCCGGCTGCCGGCTTGATCGCCGGCGTGGGCCGGGTCGAGGGCCAGGAAGTCATGATCGTCGCCAATGATGCGACGGTAAAGGGTGGCACCTATTATCCGATGACGGTGAAGAAGCATCTGCGCGCGCAGGAGATCGCCGAAGCCTCTCACCTCCCCTGTGTCTACCTGGTCGATAGCGGTGGTGCCAATCTGCCGAACCAGGACGAGGTCTTCCCGGACCGCGACCATTTCGGCCGCATCTTCTTCAACCAGGCGCAAATGAGCGCCAAGGGCATCGCCCAGGTCGCCGCCGTCATGGGGTCGTGCACGGCCGGCGGTGCTTACGTGCCGGCCATGTCGGATGTGTCGATCATCGTTCGCGATCAGGGCACCATCTTTCTGGCTGGCCCGCCATTGGTCAAGGCGGCGACCGGCGAAGTGGTGAGTGCCGAGGATCTGGGCGGCGGCGATGTTCACACCCGGCTCTCAGGCGTGGCGGATTATCTGGCGGAGGACGATGCCCATGCGCTGGCACTTGCCCGCCGCGCCATCGCAAATCTCAATCGGCAGAGGCCGACAAGCGTCCAGTGGCAAGCGCCGGAAGATCCGGCCTTTGACCCCGACGAACTGCTGGAGGTCGTACCGGCCGATCCGCGCACGCCCTATGACATCCGCGAGGTGATTGCCCGTGTGGTGGATGGCAGCCGGTTCGATGAGTTCAAGGCCCGTTTCGGCGAAACCCTGGTCACCGGCTTCGCCCACATCATGGGCTGCCCGGTCGGCATTGTCGCCAATAATGGCGTGCTGTTTTCCGAAAGCGCCCAGAAAGGCGCACACTTCGTCGAATTGTGTTCGCAACGCGGTATTCCGCTCGTCTTCCTGCAGAACATCACCGGTTTCATGGTGGGCCGAAAGTATGAAAACGAAGGCATCGCCCGCCATGGCGCGAAGATGGTGACGGCGGTGGCGACCACCGCGGTGCCGAAGATCACCATGCTGGTTGGCGGCTCCTTTGGCGCCGGCAATTACGGCATGGCCGGCCGCGCCTTCTCGCCACGCTTCCTCTGGACCTGGCCGAATTCGCGAATCTCCGTCATGGGTGGCGAACAGGCCGCAGGCGTCCTTGCCACGGTCCGCCGCGAAGGCATCGAGCGCAAGGGCGGCCAATGGAGCGCCGAAGAGGAAGCCGAGTTCAAGCGGCCGACGCTGGAGTTGTTCGAGCGGCAAAGCCATCCGCTCTACGCCTCCGCCCGCCTTTGGGACGATGGCATCGTGGATCCCCGCAAGACCCGGGAGGTTCTCGCTCTGTCGCTCTCGGCCAGTCTTAACGCGCCAATCGGGGAAACCCGCTTCGGCCTGTTCCGCATGTAATCGGGATCTGGAGGACACAATCCATGTTTCGCAAGATCCTGATCGCCAATCGCGGGGAGATCGCCTGTCGCATCATCGCAACGGCGAGAAAGCTGGGCGTTTCGACGGTTGCGGTTCATTCCGATGTCGACGCGCGCGCCTTGCATGTCACCATGGCGGATGAGGCGGTTGCCATCGGCGGTGCGGCACCGAAGGACAGCTATCTCAAGGGGGATGCCATCATTGCCGCAGCGCTGCAGACGGGCGCGGAGGCCATTCATCCCGGCTATGGCTTCCTGTCGGAAAATCCGGACTTCGTCGAGGCGGTGGAAAGGGCCGGCCTTAACTTCATCGGTCCTTCGGCGAAAGCGATCCGCGCCATGGGCCTGAAGGATGCTGCCAAGGCACTGATGCAGGAGGCCGGCGTTCCGATCGTGCCCGGCTATCACGGCGACAATCAGGACGCGATGTTTCTTGCCGGGGAGGCGGATGCCATCGGCTATCCGGTGCTCATCAAGGCGGTGGCCGGTGGCGGCGGCAAGGGCATGCGACGTGTCGATGCGGCCGCCGATTTTGCCGATGCCTTGCGTGCTTCGAAGGCGGAAGGGGCCCATGCGTTCGGCAATGATGCCGTCCTGATCGAGAAATATGTCGCCTCCCCCCGCCATATCGAAGTGCAGGTCTTCGGAGATGGTCGCGATGCCGTGCACCTGTTCGAGCGCGATTGTTCGCTGCAGCGTCGTCATCAGAAGGTGATCGAGGAGGCCCCGGCGCCTGGCATGACGCCGGAGATGCGCGCCGCCATGGGTTCGGCGGCCGTCAAGGCCGCCAAAGCGATCGGCTATTCCGGTGCCGGAACGGTGGAATTCATCGTCGATGGATCGCAAGGCCTTCGCACCGACCGTTTCTGGTTCATGGAAATGAATACGAGGCTCCAGGTGGAGCATCCGGTCACCGAGGCCGTGACCGGCCTGGATCTGGTGGAATGGCAGCTGCGAGTGGCAAGCGGTGAGCCCTTGCCGCTCACCCAGGATCAGATCCAGTTGTCGGGCCATGCCTTCGAAGCCCGGCTGTACGCCGAAGACGTGGCGGCAGGGTTCTTGCCCGCAACGGGCAGGCTCGCGCATCTCGCTTTCCCCGGCGATTGCCGGGCCGATACCGGCGTGTCGGGCGGCGATGTAATATCGCCGTGGTACGATCCGATGATTGCCAAGATCATCACCCATGGCCCGACCCGCGACATCGCCCTTTCAAGGCTCAACCGCGCGCTCGAGGAAACGCAGGTGGCCGGAACCGTGACCAATCTTGCCTTTCTCACGGCTTTGTCACGCCACCGGGGTTTCGTCCGGGGTGAGGCGGATACCGGCCTGATCGAACGCGATCTGGCATTGCTGACAGCGAAAGCTCAGGATGATCCCGCCGATGAGGCCATGGCTGCGGCGGCTGTATTGCATGCGGCGGCCTTGCCGCTCGATGTGCTGGCGGGTTTTACCCTCTGGGCGCCGTTGACGCGCCGCATGACATTGGAAGTCGGCGGCGATCTGATCGAGGCGGAACTGACCCTTTCCGGTCCGGACCATGCCCTCGTCCGTATCCGTGACCGGGAATGGCAGGCGGTGCGCCAGGGTGGTCGCTGGCATCTCGCCGGCCTTTCGCGCATGCAGATCGTAGAAGACGATGGAATCCATGTCTTTGCCTCCGGTTTGACCACAAGCTTCCGCCGTCACGACCCGCTGGACCGCAGTGCCTCTGCGGGTCTCGGCAGTGACATGACGCTGGCTCCCATGCCGGGTCTGGTGCGTGCCGTGTTGGTGAGCGCCGGACAGGATGTGGAGATGGGCCAACCGCTGTGCGTGCTGGAAGCCATGAAGATGGAGCATACGCTGAAGGCGGCCCGTGCCGGCCGCGTGGCGGAGATCTTCATTCAGGGGGGCCTCCAGATCGCAGCGGGCGATCCGCTTGTTCTCCTGGAAGCGGAAGAGGCCGGCCATGGCTGAGTTCGTCGAAATCTACGAGGTCGGCCCGCGCGATGGTCTGCAGAATGAAAAGAGGCTGATCCCGACCAAGGAGAAGCTGGCCCTCATCGAGAAACTTGTCGCCTGCGGCTTTCGCCGTATCGAGGCGACAAGCTTCGTCAGCCCCAGATGGGTGCCGCAGATGGCGGATGCGGCAGAGGTGATGGCCGGGGTGCCGCGCCGCGCCGGGCTTTCCTATGCCGCGCTCGTACCCAATCTGAAAGGCTATGAAGCGGCAAAGGCTGCGGGTGCCGGCGAAGTGGCGATCTTCGTCTCGGCCTCGGAAGGGTTCAGTCGTGCCAATCTCAATGCGTCGATTGCGGAAAGTCTCGAGCGGCTGAAACCTGTGGCGGAAGCGGCGCTCGCCAACGGCGTTCGCCTGCGGGGATATGTGTCGGTGGTCACCGATTGTCCCTTCGAGGGCAAGGTCGCGCCGGAACAGGTCGCCAAGGTGGCATCGCAACTCGACGCGCTCGGCTGCGACGAAATCTCGCTTGGCGAGACGCTGGGGCGGGCGGGGCCGGAGGCCGTGGCCGCCATGCTTGACGCGGTCCTGCAGCGGTTGCCGGCATCGAAGCTGGCGGGACATTTCCACGATACCGGTGGTCTGGCCCTGCTGAACATCGATGTCGCCTTGCAGGCGGGGCTGCGCGTCTTCGACGCCTCTATCGGTGGACTGGGCGGCTGCCCCTATGCGCCGGGTGCTGCCGGCAATGTCGCAACGGAAGCGGTTGCGGCGCATCTCGCCGGGCTTGGTTTCGAAACCGGCCTGGATATCGACGCTTTGGCTGCTGCCGCCCAATTCGCCAGAACCTTGCGGAGCCCATCATGAACGAGACGATCAAGGTCGATGTGGATGCGCGCGGCATCGTTCAGCTCAGGCTGAGCCGAGCCGACAAGCGCAATGCGCTTTCCGCGCAAATGATCGGGGAGCTCACCGCCTTCGCCGAGATGGCCAGCCAGCGCCGCGACTGGCGGGCCGTCATCCTCTCCGGGGAAGGCGATGCCTTCTGCGCCGGCGGCGATCTCGATTGGATGCGCCAGCAGATGGCTGCCGACAGGCAGAGCCGCATGGCCGAGGCGGGCAAACTGGCCGGCATGCTGGGTGCGCTGAACGCCCTGTCCCAGCCGCTGATCGGCGCGGTCCATGGCAGCGCCTTCGGGGGCGGTGTCGGCCTGGCCTGCGTCTGCGATCTGGTGCTGGCGACGCCGGAAACCCTGTTCGGCCTCACCGAAACCCGGCTCGGTCTGATCCCGGCCACCATCGGACCTTACGTTCTGGCGCGCCTGGGCGAGGGACGGGCAAGGCGCATCTTCATGTCCGGGAAACGCTTCAAGGCTGCAGAGGCGATGGAACTCGGCATCGTTGCGCGTCTCGTTGGGGGCGACGGGCTGATGGCCGAAGCTGTCCGCGAGGCGGAGCAGTATCTGGCGGCAGCACCCGGTGCCGTGGCAGCCGCAAAGGCGCTCGCCCGTTCCCTCTCGCGATCCCTCGACCCGGCGCGTATCGAGGAGAGCATCATTGCCCTGGCCGACACCTGGGAGCAGGACGAGGCGCGCGAAGGTGTTGCCGCCTTTTTTGACAAGCGCAAACCCTCCTGGGACAGAACTGGCTGAAGGCAATCCCTGCCGGACCTGTCAACGGCAGGGGTGACCACGCCGGATTGTCACGGAAGTCGTCCGCAAGCATTGCCTTTCCAAGTTGGTCCACGGGACTTTCTTATACAGAAATGAGTTTTATGCACGAAACGTCATTTACTCTGTTTCGTTCTCCCACTTATTGTCTTTGCAGGTTTTTGCGGCTGTGACCCGTTCGCCCCGGCAATGTTCCCCGCCTGGGTCTATCGGGTCCATAGTTGGGGGGGAATATCCTTGTCCAATACGAGCGAGACGAACATCCTTTCCAAGGCGACCCGTCCGTCGGAGGCGGTCATCCGGGTCGAGCGCTATCCGGCGACATCCCGCATTCTCCACTGGGTCGTGGCATTGCTCGTGCTCGCGACGTGGCCGTTGGGCTTCTTTATCCAGTTCACCAAAAAGGAGGTGTCCCTGGATTTCTACATGGTCCACGAGAGCTTTGGCTTCCTGGTGCTGTGGTTCATGCTGCTGCGTGTCGGCAACAAGCTCATTGCCAGACCTCCGCATCCGGAGGGACCCGCCATCCAGCGGTTTGCGGCGGCCGCCGTCCATGGCCTGATCTATGTCTTCCTGATCGTCATGCCGATCAGCGGCTTCCTTGCCACCAACGCGCATGGCTTTCCGCTGGTCTGGTTCGGCCTCGTGCCGGTCTGGAGCCCGCTGGACAAGGCGCCAGACATTGCCGGTACGCTTTCCGCGGTCCACGCCTGGAGCGCGTGGATCCTTTTGATGCTGTTCGCGTTGCATATCGGGGCGGTGCTGCTTCATCATGTGATCAAGCGCGACAACACACTGTACCGGATACTTTAGGGCGGATAATGCGCAGTTTGGAGATCACCGAGGCGACGTGGGAGCGGCTTCTCGCCTTGCGGCAGGGAGCCGCTGATATCACGGCGACTGACGCCGCCCATGCACTCTATTCACCGATCGCAGGCGCGCGCGAACAATTCGTACTGGCGCAAGTGGGGCAATCGCTCGACGGGCGCATCGCCACACCAGCGGGTGACGCGCGCGACATTTCCGGGCCTGACGGCCTTGCCCATCTTCATCGATGCCGGGCGCTCGTCGATGCTGTCATCGTCGGCGTGGGCACGGTCAGGGCCGACGATCCGAAACTCTCGGTCAGGATGGTCAAGGGGCCGGCGCCGGTGCGCGTGGTCGTGGACTGTCACGCGGTCCTGGAGGGTGGCGAGAGCCTGTTTCATGATGGCGGGGCCCCGGTGATCGTGTTTCGCAGCGCCAGCGCCAAGGGCCGGCCGTTGCCGACGGCGGAGGTGGTAGACCTTGAGCCCAAGCCCCGCGGGCTCGACCCGCGAGACATCCTCGATGCGCTGGCAAGACGCAACCTTTTGCGGGTGCTGGTCGAAGGTGGTGCCCGGACGATCGCGCGGTTCATCGATGCAGGCCTCGTCGACCGGCTGCATGTCGCCATCTCACCGATCATCATAGGGTCCGGGCCCAGCGGGATCATGTTGTCGCCGATCGAGCGGCTCGCCGGCGCCCATCGCCCGATGACCGAGGTCTACAATCTCGGCAGCGACATCCTGTTCGACTGCCAGCTGGAACGGCGAAGCGCGTCAGACCGGCAGGGCGAGGATGACCGTGTGGCCGACCCGGCATGAGCTGCGCGACTGGCCGATGGCCGGAGGACGTCCGAGGAAAGATCGGTGACGATCAAGCGGCAACCGATTCCGGCGCTGCGAGATAGGCGATCACGGCATCGGAGATCATCTGCTTGTGTCGGGCGTAAATTACCGGCTCGGACAGGTTGCGGTGGAAGATCGTGCCGAACGTGTATCGGTTCGAGACCCTGAAGAAACAGAAGGCGCTGATCAGCATGTGCAGGTCGATCGCATCGACGTTGCGCTTGAAGGTTCCTTCCCGCCTGCCGCGGTCGAGGATCTCCTGAATCGTGCGGATGACCGATATGTTGAGTTCGCCGATTTCCGTCGAGCGCCGCATGTGCATGGCGTGATGGATGTTCTCGATGCTGACCAGCCGGACGAATTCCGGATTTCCTTCATCATGGTCGAACGTGGAGGAAATGAGCTGGCGCAAGGCCGTTTCCGCCGGCATGTCGGCCAGCGCGAGATCGGATTCCAGCGCGCGGATCTTGCGGTAGGCCCTTTCGAGCACGGCCAGGTAGAGGCCTTCCTTGCTGCCGTAGTAATAATAGATCATCCGCTTGGAGGTGCGGGTCTTTTCCGCGATCGCGTCGACCCGGCCACCGGAGAGGCCGAATTCGGCAAACTCCGTCGTGGCGACATCGAGGATGTTTTCCCGGGTCTTTTCCGGATCGTTCTTGCGTATGTCTCTGGCGTTTCCGGCCATGATCAATCCACTCCCCCCATGATCGCCAGTAAACCCTTGGGCTTCCTGGCGAACACTCGCCGTTTCGGCTCATTCTCCCTTCGTTTCTTAGTCACCTTGTCGCTGCGATTCAACCGGGCCACAATTGACACGAACTAGTTAGTACAATAATTCCGTAAGTGTGGGGACGAAGGGCGGCCGGCGGGATGGGCCGCCTGTCAAAGGACGCGGGAGGGCGAGGCGATCGGCCAAGGCGCCGACCGCATCGCCAGGCGAGGACAATGACCAGACTGGACGGAATAACACGGGCGGGCCTCATAGGCTCCGGAATTCAACGCTCGCTCACCCCTGCCATGCATATGGCTGAGGGTGCCTCACAGGGCTTTGACTATCGTTACGAATTGCTCGACCTCGATCTCAAGGGCGACGGTACGGAATCGCTGCCACAGGTCGTCAGGGAGGCGGAGGAGCGCGGCTTTTGCGGTCTGAACATCACGTTCCCCTGCAAGCAGCAGGTGATCGGCCTGCTGGATGAACTGTCCGACGACGCCGCAAGGCTCGGCGCGGTCAATACGGTCGTGCTTCGTGACGGCCGGCGCATCGGGCACAATACCGACTGGTGGGGTTTCGCCCAAGGGCTTCGCCTCCAGTTACCGCAGGCCGATCTGACGAATGTGGTGCAACTCGGCGCCGGAGGCGCCGGAGCGGCCACCGCATTCGCCGCCCTGCAACTCGGGGCGGACGCCCTGACAATCTTTGACGTCGACACTGCGCGGGCTCAGCAACTGGCCGCCGCTATGGCGGGTCACTTTCCCAATGCCGAGGTTACCGCCGGATCGGACCTGCGGCAGGCCATGGCCGCGGCAAGCGGGCTGGTTCACGCGACCCCGACCGGCATGGACAAGCATCCGGGCCTGCCTTTGCCCGCCGAGCTTCTCTACCCTCGGCTCTGGGTGGCGGAGATCGTCTACTTCCCGCTGGAGACCGCGTTGCTGTCCGAGGCACGACGCCGAGGCTGCAGCGTGGCGGACGGTGGCGGCATGGCGGTGTTCCAGGCCGTCGGCGCGTTTTCACTGTTCACCGGACGCGAGGCGGATGCCGAACGCATGCGGGCGCACTTCCGCTCCTTGACCGGGAGCCCGCCGGCTCCGGTCGAACGGCGCGCCTGAGAGACAATGTCGATCCTTGCCGATCCTGTGGATGCGGACGTGCCGGGGTCTCGGCAAGCGCGGTTGCGATCGCGCAAATCGATGCTAGGTGAAGTTCGGGAGACAAGGGATATTTGAAGATCGGATCTGCGCCGCCGGCCAAATCCGGTCTTGATCGACGTCAAGTTCTGCTGCGCCTATTGACATAAACGAACTATTTCGTACAAAAGTTAAAGGGTCGGTCACGCGGCCGATCCCAAGGGGAGAAGTCCCGCATCCGTGGAGGCGGAAGGGACATTGAGGAGGAAGAAATGACCACCACACTCACACGGCGCCATTTGCTTGGCGCGACCTTTGCCGTCGCCGCTGCCGTCGGCATGGCGCTGTCGATGCCGGCCCTCGCTCAGGAGCCGGTTACGCTGAAATTCTCGGCCGTGTTCTCCGAGCAGGACATTCGCGCCGGCATGGTGAAAATGTTCGCCGATGAGCTCAAGGATGGCTTCAAGGTCGAGCCTTTCTACGGCGGTACGCTTTTCAAGCAGGGAACCGAACTCGTCGCGCTCCAGCGCGGCAACCTGCAGATGGGCAACATCGCCCCCCAGGACATTTCCAAGCAGGTGCCGGAATGGTCGGTGCTCACCTCGGCCTATCTGTTCCGCGATGCGGCCCATGTCCGTACCTTCTTCGCCAGTGACGTCGGTGCCGAATTCAAGAAGATGGCGGAGGAAAAGGCGGGCGTCCACATTCTCGGTCCGACCTATTTCGGCGCGCGCCAGGTCGGCCTGAAATCCGACAAGAAGATCTCGACGCCGGCGGATATGGCAGGTATCAAACTGCGCATGCCCGGCGGCGATGCCTGGCAGTTCCTGGGTGAGGCGATCGGCGCTAATCCCATTCCGATGGCCTATGCAGAAGTTTACACCGGTCTGCAGACCGGCGCCATCGACGGTCAGGACAACCCGCTGCCGAACGTCAAGAACATGAAGTTCTACGAGGTCATGTCGCAGATCGTCATGACCTCGCATCTGATCGGCTATGATCTCCTGACGATCTCTGCGGACGTCTGGAAGGGTCTCTCGGCCGAGCAGCAGGCGAAGATCCAGGCCGCCGCCGACAAGGCGATGCAGTGGAGCGAGGAGCAGCATCTCGCCCAGGAGGCGAAGCTCGTCGAAGAATTCAAGGCCGCCGGCCTGGAGATTTACGAGCCCGACCTCGATGCCTTCCGCAAGTTCGCCCAGGAAAAATACCTCGGTTCTGACCTTGCAAAGAGCTGGCCTGAGGGCATCCTCGAAAAGGTGGCCGCTCTCTGATCCGCCGTCACCCGATGCGACGAGCCGGCCATGCCGGCTCGTCTGACACAACAGGAAAGTGACCCCGGATGAGTTCGAAATTTGCCATGGTCGGCGAGTGGCTGAGAAACCGCGCCGAGAACCTCATTGCCTTCATGCTTTTGGGCATGTTCGTGATCTTCCTCATGCAGATCGCGTTCCGCTACGTGCTGAACGTCTCGATCGGCTGGACCCACGAGGCCAGTGTCGCGCTGTGGATATGGATGGTGCTGTTCGGCTCCGCCTTTGTCATCCGGGAGATCGACGAAATCCGTTTCGACCTGTTCTGGGGCCCTGCGGCTGACGGGCCGCGCCGGGTGATGCAGGTGATCTCGGCAGTTTCCCTCGTATTCCTTTTCGGCTGGTCGCTTCCGGCCGTCATCGACTACGTCACCTTTATGAAGGTCGAGAGCACCGCCTATCTGAAGATCCGCTTCGACTACCTCTTTTCCATCTATGTCGTATTCGCGGTGGCCATGATCATTCGCTATGTCTGGCTATGCGTGCAGGCCATTCGCGGTAAGGCGCCGGATAGCTTCGACCCGACCAAAGCGAGTTCCGGCGTATGAACCTTGCCAGCCCCTTTTCCCTTTCGATCGTCGCGATCACCGTTCTCGCCTTTCTCGGCCTGCCGATAGGGTTGTCGATGATCGCCGGCTCGATCTTCTATCTCATGCTCTCGGGCGCCGACATGGGGATTGCCGCCGAGCAGTTCCTCAACGGCATGTATTCCAACTATGTCATCCTGGCCGTTCCGCTCTTCGTGCTTGCGGCCGAGTTCATGAACATAGGATCGATGACGGAACGCCTCCTGTCCTTCTGCAACGTCCTCGTCGGCCGCTTCCGCGGCGGACTGGCGCAGGTGAACGTCGTTCAAAGCATCATCTTTGCCGGAATGTCCGGTTCGGCGATCGCCGATGCGGCCGGCACGGGCGGCATGATGCAGAAGCTGATGACGAACGGCGGACGCTATACACCAAGCTTTGCGGCGGCGCTGACCGCCGTCACCGCCGTCATCGGCCCGATCATTCCCCCCTCCATTCCGATGGTGATCTATGCGCTCGTCTCCGATGCGTCGATCGGTTTCCTGTTCCTTGCCGGTATCGTGCCGGGCCTGTTGATGGCCGGTCTGCAGATGGTGCAGATCGCCATCACCGCCCGGCGGAAGAATTTTCCCGTCGAGGAGCCGGTGCCGCTACGCGAAATCCCCGGCATCACCTGGCGCGCGCTGCCGGCGCTCCTGATGCCGGTCCTGCTGCTCGGCTGCATCTATTCCGGCATCACCACGCCGACGGAGGCCGCAGCCCTTGCCGCAGCCTACGCACTGATCATCTCGGCATTCGTCTATCGCAGCATCAGCTTTGCCGCCTTCTACAGGGCCCTCTTCGTCAGCGCCAAGACGTCCGTTTCGATCGGCATGCTGATCGCCGGCGCGCTGGTGTTCAACTATGTCGTGACGATCGAGAACATCCCGGAAAGCCTGAGGGTGATCCTCACCGGCTGGGACATGTCGCCGACCACCTTCCTGATCTTCGTGAACATCGTGCTGCTGCTGCTCGGATGCGTCCTCGAGGGGACAGCCATCCTGCTGATCATCGTACCGGTCTTCATTCCGACGGCCCAGGCGCTCGGCATCGACCTGGTACACTTCGGCGTCGTCGTCGTGGTCAACATCATGCTGGGATTGGTGACGCCGCCCTATGGGCTGCTGCTCTTCATCGTCGCCAAGATCTCGGGCGCCCCGGTGCGCGACATCATTCGCGACGCTGCCCCCTTCATTTTCTGGATGGTTTTCTGCCTCGGCGTGATCACCTTCCTTCCCGACACCGTGCTGTGGCTGCCCCGGCTCATGGGCTACCAGGGTTGATTGGAGCTCCAAGATGAACGAGTTGAAGCCGATCTACATTCTGAACGGACCAAACCTCAACCGGCTCGGACGGCGCGAGCCGGAAATCTACGGGCACGACACGCTGGCGGACGTGGAGGCCTGGTGCAGGCAGGCGGCGGGCGAGCGCCCTGTCGTCTTTCACCAGACCAACAGCGAGGAGAAGCTGATCGATCTCGTTCACGCGGCGATCGACGACGCTGCCGGTCTCGTCATCAATCCGGCCGCCTTCACCTTCACCTCGCTGGCCCTGCTCGACGCCCTGAAGATGTTCAAGGGGCCGATCATCGAATTCCACATCAGCAACGTGCATCGCCGGGAGCCGATCTATCATCGCTCTTACGTCTCCATGACGGCGACGACGGTCATGGCGGGTCTGGGAGCCAAGGGCTATCCCCTGGCGGTGAGGGCGCTTGAACTGCTGATTGCGGAGAACAAGCGGTAAGGCGTCAGGTCCGGTGTCATCCGGTTCCATGGCCTTGGAAACCCGTTGGTCCTCCCCGAAATGTGCTGGAGCACGGACATGAAAACATCGATCGCAACCGTCTCGATCAGTGGCGACTTCGAGGAGAAACTGGCGGCGATCGCCCGTGCCGGCTTTGACGGAATCGAGATATTCGAAAACGACTTCCTGGCCTTTGACCGCTCGCCGGCCGAGGTGGGCCGCATGGTGCGCGACCACGGACTGGAGGTTACGCTGTTTCAGCCGTTCCGCGATTTCGAAGGCATGCCCGAGCCATTCCAAAGCCGTAATTTCGACCGCGCGGAACGCAAGTTCGACCTGATGGCGGAGCTGGGCACCGATCTCATGCTGATCTGTTCCAACACTTCCCCGGTCTCTCTCGGCGGCATCGACCGGGCGGCGGCCGACTTTCGCGAACTCGGCGAGCGGGCAGCGAAGCGGAACCTGCGCGTCGGCTACGAGGCGCTCGCCTGGGGCCGCCACATCCATGACCATCGCGACGCCTGGGAGATCGTGCGCCGCGCCGATCACCAAAATATCGGCCTGATCCTCGACAGTTTTCACACCTTGGCGCGCAAGATCGACGTCAATTCGATCCGGTCCATTCCGGCCGACCGCATCTTCATCGTGCAATTGGCCGATGCACCGCTGATCGATATGGATCTGCTCTACTGGTCGCGCCATTTCCGCAACATGCCCGGCGAGGGCGACCTGGCCGTCACCGATTTCATGCGCGCCGTGGCGGCGACCGGCTATGACGGCTATCTGTCGCTGGAAATCTTCAACGACCAGTTCCGCGGCGGGTCGCCAAGCGCGATCTCGGCCGATGGACATCGCTCGCTCATCTATCTGATGGACCAGGTCAAACGGGCGGACCCGGATATCGTCATGAGCGTTCCTGCCATGCCCGATCGCGCCGAAGTGGCGGAGATCGCCTTCGTGGAATTCGCCGTCGGCGACAACGACGGCGCGCAACTGGAAAGCCTGCTTGAAGCGCTCGGCTTTAGGGCGGTGGCTGAACACAAATCCAAGGCGGTCACACTCTTCAGGCAGGGCGGCGTGAACCTCCTTCTCAACCGGGATGAAAAGGGGTTCGCCAGCGCCTCCTATCTAGTGCATGGCGCCAATGCCTACGCGATCGCACTGATGGTCGATGATGCCAAGGCGGCCTTTGAGCGCGCCGTGGCGCTCGGCGCAGAAGTCTTCGAGCAACAGGTCGGGCCGGGCGAGGTGGTTATTCCCGCCATCCGCGGCGTCGGTGGGGGCCTGTTGTATTTCCTTGACCGCACGGGCGATCTCGGCCGCATCTGGGAGATCGACTTCAACCCGCTGCCGGTCGCCGACGGTGACGAGGTCGGCCTGACGCGGTTCGACCACGTGGCCCAGACGGTCAAGTACGACGAGATGCTGACCTGGCTGCTGTTCTACACCTCGCAGCTCAAGACGCGGAAGACGCCGATGGTCGACATCATCGATCCCGCCGGCGTCGTGCGCAGCCAGGTCGTCGAGAACGAGAGCGGCAGTCTTCGCATCACGCTGAACGGCGCGGAGAACCGCAAGACGCTGGCCGGGCACTTCATCGCCGAAAACTTCGGTTCGGGCATCCAGCACATCGCCTTCCAGACCGACGACATCTTTACGACGGCCGAAGCTTTGCTACGCAACGGCTTTTCCACGCTGGCAATCTCGCCGAACTACTACGACGACGTGGAGGCCCGCTTCGGCATCGACCCGGATCTGGTCGAGCGGTTGAAGCGGCACAACATTCTTTATGATCGCGACGAGCAGGGGGAGTACTTCCAGCTCTATTCGCCGACCTATGGAGAGGGTTTCTTCTTCGAGATCGTCGAGCGCCGCGGCTATCAGGGCTATGGGGCGGCCAATGCGATCTTCCGCATCGCCGCCCTCCGACGCCATCTTCGGCCCGCGGGCATGCCCACGAACTAGCCGTTCCTACGACCTTCCCCGAGCGCGCGTGCCCGAAGCGCCATCAAACACGCTCGAGCGCGATGGCGATGCCCTGGCCGACACCGATGCACATGGTGGACAGCGAATAGCGGCCACTCGTCAGTTGCAGTTCGAGCGCCGCCGTGCCGGTGATGCGGGCGCCCGACATGCCGAGCGGATGGCCGAGCGCGATGGCGCCGCCGTTCCGGTTGACGCGCGGATCATCGTCGGCAATCCCGAGCTGGCGCAACGTCGCCAGGCCCTGGGAGGCGAAGGCTTCGTTGAGTTCGATCACGTCGAACTGGTCCTGGGTCATGCCGAGCCGGGCCATCAGCCTCTGCGAAGCCGGGGCCGGACCGATGCCCATGATGCGCGGCGGAACACCGGCGGTGGCCCCGCCGAGGATACGGGCGATGGGGGTCAAGCCATGCTTTCTCGCCGCCGCTTCCGAGGCGATGATCAGCGCTGCCGCACCGTCGTTGACGCCGGAGGCATTGCCGGCCGTCACCGTGCCGCCCTCCTTTTTGAACGGGGTGCCGAGCTTGGCCAGCGTCTCGATGGTCGTCGCGCGCGGATGTTCATCCTTGTCGACGACGACCGGATCGCCCTTGCGCTGCGGGATCGTCACAGGGGTAATTTCCTTCGCCAGCCGACCGTTCTCCTGGGCAGCCGAGGCCTTGGCCTGCGAGCGCAGGGCGAAGGCGTCCTGATCCTCGCGGCTGACGGAAAAGTCCGCGGCGACGTTCTCGCCGGTCTCCGGCATCGAATCGACGCCGTATTGCTTCTTCATCAACGGGTTGACGAAGCGCCAGCCGATCGTCGTGTCGTGGATCTCCGCATGGCGGGAAAAGGCCGTCTCGGCCTTCGGCATGACGAAGGGTGCGCGCGACATGCTTTCGACGCCCCCGGCGATCATCAATTCGGCCTCGCCGGCCTTGATGGCGCGCGCCGCGGTCATCACCGCATCCATGCCCGAGCCGCACAGCCGGTTGATCGTCGTGCCCGTCACGCCGACCGGCAGGCCGGCGAGCAGGAGCGACATTCGGGCGACATTGCGATTGTCCTCGCCCGCCTGGTTGGCGCAGCCGAAGATCACGTCGTCCACCGCCGCGAAATCGAGCCCCGCATGCTTGGCCATCAGGGCCTTCAGCGGGATCGCGCCAAGATCGTCGGCGCGCACAGAGGAAAGGGACCCGCCGAAACGGCCGATAGGCGTGCGGATATAGTCGCAGATAAAAGCTTGGGTCATGTCAGAGCTCCGGTACGACGAGGTCGGCCACCGGACCGGGCACGAGAAGCTCGGCGCCGGTCAGCGACTGCAATTGTTCAAGCGAGATCGACGGCAGCTTTTCGCGCAGGACGAAGCGGCCGTTTTCGATGTCGATCACCGCAAGGCTGGTATAGACGCGTGTCACGCAGCCGACGCCGGTCAGGGGCAGCGTGCAACGATCGAGAAGCTTCGGCTCGCCCTTCTTCGTCACATGCTCGGTGATCACCGCCACCCGCTTTGCCCCATGCACGAGGTCCATGGCCCCGCCGACGGCCGGCACTCCGCCCGCGCCGACGCTCCAGTTGGCCAGGTCGCCGTTCTGCGCGACCTGATAGGCGCCGAGAATGGCGACGTCGAGATGCCCGCCGCGCACCATGGCGAAGCTGTCGGCATGGTGGAAGAAGGCGGCGCCCGGATTGAGCGTCACGGCCTTCTTGCCGGCATTGATCAGGTCCCAGTCCTCTTCACCGGCCGCGGGCGGCTCGCCGAAGTCGAGAATGCCGTTTTCGGTGTGAAAAACAGCCTGGCGGCCGGGCGGCTGGTATTGCGCGACCATTTCTGGAAAGCCGATGCCGAGGTTGACATAGGCGCCGTCTTCGATGTCCTGGGCTGCGCGCCAGGCGATCTGGGCGTTGGAAAGCTTGTCGGTCATGGATAGATCGCTCCCGCGCGGTTGAGGACTTCTTCCTGCTGAGGGTCGGAAACTTCGATCACCGCCTGGACAAAGATGCCGGGCGTAATGACGTTTTCGGGATCGATCTCGCCGGGGGCGACAAGCTTCGATACCTGAACAATGGTATGGGCCGCCGCCATGCACATCAGCGGATTAAAGTTCCGGGCAGCCTTGTTGTAGGTCAGGTTGCCATGCGTGTCGCCGACATGCGCCTTGACGATCGCGAAGTCGGCCTTGAGCCAACGCTCCTGGACATAGGGCCGGCCATCGAATTCCTCGATCTTCTTGCCCTTGGCGAGATCCGTTCCGTAGGCCGTCGGTGTGTAGAAGGCGGGGATGCCGGCCCCACCGGCGCGGATGCGCTCGGCCAGCGTGCCCTGCGGCACCAGCTCGAGCTCGATTTCGCCGGCGAAATATTTGTCCGTGAAGACCTTGGGATCGGCTGAACGCGGAAAGGAGCAGATCAGCTTCTTGACCATGCCTTGCTCGATCAGCGCCGCCAGCCCGACATGGCCGTTGCCGGCATTGTTGTTCACCACCGTCAGGTCCTTCGGGTGGCCGGTCTCGACGAACCGGTCGATCAGCGCATGAATGAGCTCGATCGGCGCGCCGGAGCCGCCAAAGCCGCCGATCATCACGGTCGCGCCATCGCCGATCTTGGCCACGGCTTCGGCCAGGCTTGGGACTGTCTTGTCCATCGCAATCTCCTCGTTTGCCGCCGATCGCAATCAAACGGCCTATCCTATTGGATAGGAAAAGGAGGGCTGTTCGGCAATGATTTTGTGCGATATGATACATTTGTTGACATATCGCACGGAACCTACGATGGCTATCACCGAGCGCGACACCATGGGCGGCCTTGCCAAGGGATTGGCCGTCATCGAGACCTTCACTGCCGACCACCCGCGTCAAAGCATTGCGCAGGTAGCGGCGGCCAGCGGCCTGGACCGGGCCACCGCGCGGCGGTGTCTGCTGACGCTGGCCCACCACGGCTATGCCGACTATGACGGCAAGTTCTTCACCCTGACGCCGCGCGTTCTGCGCCTCGGCACGGCCTGCCTCGCAACCATGCCGCTGCCGCAAATGGTACAGCCGCTGCTGGATCGGCTGTCGGATGAACTCGGGGAAAGCTCTTCGGTGTCCATCCTCGATGGGGACGAGATCGTCTATGTCGCCCGCGCTGCCCAGCGCAGGGTCATGTCGATCGCCTTGATGCCCGGCTCCCGCCTGCCGGCTTTCTGCACCTCGATGGGGCGCGTTCTGCTGGCCGCACTGCCGGACGATGAGATCCGCAGCCGCCTGACTGCGCACCCGCTTGCCGCCCGAACCCCGCTTACCGTCACGGACCCGGGCATCCTCCTGGATCGCATCCGTGCCGTGCGCGACGAGGGCTATGCCGTCATCGATCAGGAAGTGGAACTCGGCCTGCGCTCGATCGCGGTGCCCGTTCTCAGCGCGCGGGGCGTCACCGTCGCTGCACTCAACCTCGGCCTTCCGGTGCGCGGAGATGATCCCCAGGATCTCGCCGAGCGTTATCTGCCTTCGCTGCAAGCGGTGCAGGCCGAGTTGAAGGCGATGATCCGATAACGATCGGCTTCGGCCCGAAATTGCTGTCCGGCTAACCGTTGAGCTTCTCCGCACCTTCGAGGATCTCGGGCGGCAAAGGCAGCGACTGGCGCGCCGCGAGATCGAAATAGACCGACACGGCGAGAAGCTCGGCGCAAAGCACGCCGTCGGCCTTGTTCGTCAGGCTGTGGCGGGTGGAAAGCGAGGTGCGTCCGACCCTTACCACAGAGCTTCTGATTTCGAACAGGCTGCCGACCGGGAGTTCCTGGCGAAAGTCGATCTCGTAGCGGCGATCGGCCCATCCTTGCCGGCGTTCTGTAATCCAGGCGGCCGAATAGCCGCAAGCCGCCATCAGGTGCCACAGTGACTGGTCGAAGGCGGCGATGTAGAACTGCACATTCATGTGACCCATCGCATCGCATTGTGCCGGGTAGACCACGCCTTGATAAGTCAGGATTGCCATTCTTCTATTCTCCTCCGGGGCCATCGAGCCAGTCTCCGGCTTTGACGGCAAATCAATTCATGCAATAGCTGGCGCTGCAAGCATACATTTGAGGAATGGTGCATCCATGGCTGGTCCGCGACGGCGTTTCGTATGGGAACTCGACTGGAACCTGCTGCGGACCTTCATGGTCATCGTGCAGGAGAAGGGTCTGACGGCGGCCGGCGAAAAGCTCTCGCTCAAGCAGCCGACCATCAGCAACGCGCTGAGGCGTCTCGAAACCCACATGGATTGCCGGCTCATCGAGCGAAACGCCTCGCATTTTTCGGTGACCCCGGCCGGACAGCGTCTCTTCAGCGAATGCGTCGCTCTGTTCGACATCGTCTCCGGCTTGCCGCAACGGATGGAACAGCATCCGGGCGACCTCACCGGGCATATCGATATCGCGCTGGCCAGTCATGTCGTCTGCCCCTTCTTCGACGACGTGCTCGCCGCCTTCCATCGCGCCTTCCCTGAGGTGACACTGTCGATGACGGTGGCGTCCAGCCACGAGGTCGCCGCAGCCGTGGCGAACCGGGATGCCAGCCTTGGCGTCTGCCTGATGGAAGAGCGCCACCCGAAGCTGGAATACGACCTGCTCTACCGCGAAGCCTTCGGCTATTTCTGCGGTCCCCGCCATCCGCTGTTCGGAAGGTCCGACCTTTCCCTTTCGGCGTTGCGCCACGAGCCTTACGTCTCCTTCAAGACCGACCAGATGTCCGGCGCATTGTGGCCCGTCGCCCTCCTGCGCCAAAAGGAGGGATTCGAGGGCGCGGTCATCGGTACCTCGTCGCATCTGGAAGAGGTCAAGCGGCTGATCATAGCCGGCTTCGGTTTCGGCCCCCTGCCGATCCATGTAGTCGAGGACGATGTGCGCGCCGGACGCCTCTGGCGGCTGCCGCCGCTCACGGAGGCGCCGATGGTCGACGTCCATCTCGTCCATGATCCTTCGGCACGGCGGGGACGCGCCGAGGGTCTGCTCCTTGCCGAACTCCGCCAGGCGATCGCCTCGCAGCCGCTCGACGAGCGATCCTACCCCGGCCCGGGGAGCGAGCGAGCCTGAGGTCTCACCCGGCCCTTCCACCGTAGCCTGTCAGGAAGGATGTGAGGTTGTCGCCGAGCGCGTCGCAGAGATAACCGCCTTCCTGGACGATGACCGCCGGGCGACCGAGCTTGGCGATGGCCTCGCCGATCCGGGCGAAACCGGGGGTCGAGACCGAAAGCCCGCCGAACGGATCCTGCTCATAAGCGTCGAGCCCCAGAGCGATGACGATCGCGTCCGGACTGAAGGCTTCGACGCGCCGCAGGCCGGCCGACAGTGCTTCGAGAAAGCTCGAATCGTCCGATTTGCGCGCAAGAGGCAGATTGAGATTGTAGCCGAGGCCCGGTCCTTCGCCCCGTTCGTCGGCATGGCCCCAGAAGAACGGATAGAAACGAACCGGATCGGCATGGATGGAGACGGTCAGGACGTCGTTGCGGGCATAGAAAATGCCCTGCGTGCCATTGCCGTGATGCAGGTCGACGTCGATGATCGCCACGCGTTCGGCCGAGCGTCTCAACCGCTGCGCGGCGATCGCCGAATTGTTGAAGAAGCAGAAGCCGCCGGCGACGTCGCTGAAGGCGTGGTGCCCCGGCGGGCGGCATAGTGCATAGCTCCACCCGTCCCCCGCCTGGACTGCGTCCGCCGCAGAGGTCGCACTCCAGGCGCTCCAGCAGGCACTCTCCCAGGTCTCGGCCGAAATCGGGCAGGAGGTGTCGGCCATGTGATAGCCGGCCTGGCCGACCGCCGAGGCGGGATAGGTGCCGCCGCGGGCGATCGGATGGATGTTCGGGATCACCTCTTCCGAGGCGCCTTCAATATGCTGCCAGCGTTGGTAGATCCGCTTGAGGAAGTCCAGATATTCCGGCGTGTGGATGGCCGAGATCGGACCGAGGCCGTGGTCTGCCGGCCGCTCCACGGAGAGACCCGCGGCGCGTGAGCCCTCAAGCAGCCGCTCGATCCGCTCCGGCTGTTCCGGGTTGGGCTGGCGCCCGCCGCTCGACAGAAAGAATTTCGGATCGTGGCGTTGCTGTTCTTCGGCGTAGAAGACCTTCATCAGTTCGACTTTCCTTCAAGGCGCGGCCTGCCCGACCGTCCGCCGCTTGATAACCTGATCCGGACACGCTCCTTGCCGAGCAGACCCGACGTGCGCCGTCCGTGCCGGCGTTGCGATCCACCGGCCTTTTCCTAGAAGGCGACGCGGTCGCCGCCTTTCAATGCGAGCATGGCGCGCGCTTCCTCCGGCGTCGCGACCTCGAGCGACAGGCCCTCGAGGATGGCGCGGATCCGTCGAACCTGGGCGGCATTGGATTGTGCCAGTTCACGGCCGTCATAGAGGCTGTCCTCCAGGCCGACGCGCACGCTGCCGCCCATGGTCGCAGCCATGGTGATCATCGGCATCTGGTGGCGCCCGGCCGCCAGGACGGAGAAGCGGTAGTCATCGCCGAACAGCTTGTCGGCAATCCGCTTCATGTGCACGAGGTTTTCCGGATCGGCGCCGATGCCGCCGAGAACGCCGAAAACGAACTGGATGAACAGCGGGCCTGAGACCAGCCCACGGTCGCGGAAATGGGCCAGCGTATAGAGATGGCCGACGTCATAGCATTCGAACTCGAAGCGCGTGCCGCAGCCCTCGCCGAGGCGTTTCAGGATCCCTTCGATATCGGCGAATGTGTTCTTGAACAGGGTGCTGCGGGTGGCCTCGAGCAGTTGCGGTTCCCAGTCGTGCTGCCATTCGCGCGGCCGATCGAGCGCCGGGTAAAGACCGAAGTTCATCGAGCCCATGTTGAGCGAGCACATTTCCGGCTCGGCTGAAAGGGCGGCCTCCAGACGGTCGTCGAGCGTCATCAGCGAGGAACCGCCCGTGGAGATGTTGATGACGGCGTCACAGGCCTGCTTGATGACGGGCAGGAAGCGCATGAACACGGCGGGATCTGCCGTCGGCCGGCCGTTCTCCGGATCGCGCGCATGCAGGTGCAGGATCGAGGCGCCGGCCTCGGCGGCCTCGATCGACTGCGCCGCGATGTCTTCCGGCCTGTAGGGCAAATAGGGCGACATGGACGGGGTATGGACCGAGCCCGTGACGGCGCAGGTGATGATGACTTTCTTCGATCTCATGGGGCTCACGTTCTGTTGGAGGAACCGAGGGCGCGCCTCAGCACATTATGCGTCACCTTTTCGACCATGGCGTCGCCGCGCAGCAGCCCGGCCACCCATTCGCAGGTGCCCGCATGGAAGACCTCGCCCGCGCCCTTGCGGAAGCTGACGATCATGCCATTGCTGTAGCGCACCTTTTCGAGGTTCTCGTCGCTCGCCTCGCCGTAGAGCGTCTCGGCGATGAAGCGTCCGTCCTCGTCGCCGAAGAAGCGGTCCTCGGGTGCCAGCACGTCGTTCTCCTCGACGGAGCTTGCCATGCCGAGCGCCAGGATTTCGAGGCCCTCTGGCGCGCCGCTGGTGGCGGTCGGATAGGGCCGGCCGTAACGGATTTCGTAGTCGAGACCATCGACCTCGTAGCCGTAGATATGGCTCTCGGCGCCCAAAAGATCGCCATAGAACAAACCCGTCCCGGCAAAGGCCCAGTGTTCCGGCCGACAGATCGGGAAGCCGCGCACGCCGCGCGGCGAGCATCCGCCCCAGCCGGCATAGACGCCATTGGTGGAATTGAGGCCGAAGGTCGCGGCTCCGGGTCGGCCGATCTCGGGCGCCTCCCAGCTGTTGGTGGCCCGCGTCAGATCGCCGGTCTTGTAAACGGGGTCTTCGGCCCGGGCCCGGTACTTGTAGCAAACCTGCGTGCGCCCTTCGTCCTCGAGGCGGGTCTGCCACATGAAGTTGCCGGCAAAACGCGCGGCAAAGCCGCCGCGCTCGACGAAACGGTCGACCGCGTCGCGCATTTCCCAGGTCCAGTATTCGTCGTGTCCGACGAAGACGGCGCAGTCATAACCGTCGAGCAGTTCCGGATGGAAATGCAGCTCGTGCTGGCTGATCAAATCGACGCCGTAACCGGCCCCTTCCGCCCAGCGGAAGAAATGGCTGTCATAGCTCGCCCAGCCGGACGACGCATATTTCTTCGAGTGTCCCGTCGCATAGGCCCATTCCATGTGCGGATAGCGCGGCACGGTGCCCGGCGGCAGGCTGACCTCCACCGGCACGCGCGGCGCGTCCGGCGGCAGCACGACAAAACCGCGGCACCAGGGACGCTGCGTGCTGACGCTGGTCGCATACTCGTCCCGGTTCGCCCCGGTGATTCCCTGGTAGTGGTTGGAGCCACCCCAGGTGTTGTAGGCCGTCCAGGTGCCGGTCGCGGCGACCTGCAGGATACGGCCGGACTCGGCGCCGGGCGCGGGACACAGGATGAAGAGATGGTGGCTCTCGATCGGCTGTCCGTCGCGACCTTGCGCTGTCAGCGTCAGTCTGTAGGCGCCTGAGGCCCAGTAGGAGGGGATGCGGAAGCTGTGGCTCGGCTGCCAGCCGCAACCCTCGACCGAGCACTGATCCGGCGTCTCCTGCCAGAAGGTGGGAACACCGCAAAGCGACAACACATGCTGTTCGCGCGCACCGTCCCGAATTATCTCGATATCGCAGAACGGAGCCGTCGAGCTGACGAACAGGGTCACCTCGTCGCCCGGCGCGTAGGAGAAACGGTCCGAATAGCACCAGATCTCGCCCCGTTCTCCGTCCATGCCCGGATATTCGTAGTAATGCCCGCGGACCGCCTCGCGGCGCTCGGCCAGTGTCAGGCCGAAGTCTGGAAATTGCGCCTTTGCCATCCTAGCGAGCCCCCTCCCGTCTCGCGGCGTCACCGGCCGGCCAGACCAGCTTGGTCCGGGGCTGCTTTGCACCCGCCGTGCTTCACAACAAGAATTCCCCCGAAGCGGTCATTGATCAAATAGATAGTAAAAATACCGATCATAGCTTCAAGGAATGAAGGGATGGGTGCCCTTCAGCCATCAAAGCCGGTAGGCACGCCGAGCCAGCTCGCCGGCCAGAAGCGGGGAGAGTTCGTGGGCCTCGGCTTCGTCCAGCCGATGGCTGGTGACGAGTTCGGCCAGGTATGCGCAATCGGCGCGGCGGCTGACATCGTGGCGTGCCGGGATGGAGCAGAGCGCACGCGTGTCGTCGTTGAAGCCGGCCGTGTTGAAAAAGCCGGCGGTCTCCGTCGTCGCTTCGCGATAGCGACGGATACCCTCGAAACTGTCATGGAACCACCAGGGCGGGCCGAGGCGAAGCGACGGATAGACGCCGGCAAGCGGCGCGAGTTCGCGCGCATAGACGCTTTCGTCGAGGGTGAAGAGAATGAGCGTCAGCCGCGGATCCATGCCGACCGCGTTGAGCAACGGCTGCAGGGCCTCGGTGAAGTTCGTCGCGACCGGAATGTCGAAGCCGCGATCGCGTCCATATCGTTTCAGCACGCCGGCGTTGTGACTGCGCATCGAGCCGGCATGCAGCTGCATGACCAGCCCGTCCTCCACCGACATGCGAGCCATCTCGGTCAGCATCTGCGCCCGGAACAATTCGGCATCGCCCCTGGTCAGCGCGCCTTTGAGAACCCTCTGATAGAGCGCGTGCGCTTCGGCCTGGCCGAGATCGGCCGTCCGGGGGGTCGGGTGGCCGTGATCGGTGGCGGTTGCGCCCATCGAGCGGAAGAAGTCGCGGCGGGCCCGATGAGCGGCCAGATAGCCTTCCCAGGTGCCGATATCGCAGCCGGTGAGCATTCCGAGCTGTTCGACGTTCCGGCGGAACCCGTCGGTATCTGGGTCGACCACGCCATCGGGCCGATAGGTCGGGACGATCCGCCCCTGCCAGCCGGAGGCGCGCACCGCCTGATGATGGGCAAGATCGTCGAGGGCACCGTCGGTCGTGGCGATCACTTCGATGCCGAAACGGTCGAACAGCGCCCGCGGCCGATAGGCCGGGTCCGCCAGCCTTTCGGCGATCACGTCGTAGTGGTGCTCGGCATTGTCCTCGCACAAGCGCTCGTCGAGGCCGAAGACCTCGGAGAAGGCATGGTCGAGCCAAAGGCGCGAAGGCGTACCGCGAAACAGGTGATAATGGCGGGCGAACGTCCGCCAGATGACGCGCGGATCGCTTTCCGCGTTTTCTCCGATGCCCAGCGCCTCATAGGGCACGCCCTGGCTGACCAGCATGCGCACGACATAATGGTCGGGAATGACGAACAACTCCGCCGGGTTGGCGAAGGCCGGGTTCTCTCCCCACCAGCGCGGATCGGTATGGCCGTGCGGCGAGACGATCGGCAGGTGTTCGACGGTGCGGTAGAGGTCGCGGGCGATGGCGCGGGTCGCGGGATCGGCGGGAAACAGGCGATCGGGATGCAAGAGCATGGCGTCACTCGGGTTGGGTATGGTGGGGCGGCCGAAGCCGCCCCTGGCAAGGATCAGCCCATCAGATAGTTCGGCAGGAACAGCACGACTTCCGGGGCGAGGATCATCAGGACGACGACGGCGAGCACGGCGATGACCAGCGGCACCATCTCGACGGTGTATTCCTTGTAGGAACAATTGAGGATGCCGCACACGGTGAACATCGACACCCCGACCGGCGGCGTCATGCCGCCGAAGGTCACCAGCGTCATCATCACCAGCCCGAAATGGACGGGATCGATGCCGGCGGCGGTGATGACGGGAACGAGGATCGGCGTCAGCAGCATGACGATGACGGTTGCCTCGACCAGCATGCCGAAGACGAGCAGGAAGCCGGCGATCACGAACAGCAGCATCGACTGGCTGGAGAACAGCCCAAGCGTTACTTCCGCTATGGTCTGCGGCACGCGCTCAAAGGTGATGACATAGCCGAAGGCGCCCGACAGAAGGATGATGATCATGATCATGCCGATGTCGCGCACGCTGGCCACAAGGGCATCGACCAGCTTGGCAATCGTCAGTTCGCGATAGATGAAGAACCCGATGAAGAGGGTGTAGGCGACGGCAAAGGCGCCGGCTTCCGACGGCGTGAACAGGCCGAAACGGATGCCGACCAGCAGCCAGACCGGGAAAAGGATGGCCCAGAAGCTGATGCGGAAGCCCGCGAGCACCTCGCGGAAGGTCGGAAGACGGTCGTTCACCGGCTTGTAGTCCCGCTTGCGCGCGACCCAGGCTGTGGCGAACATCAACGCGATCGTCAGAAGAACGCCGGGCACGACGCCGGCGATGAACAGGCGGCCGATCGACACTTCGCCGAGGAAACCGTAGAGGATGAGGCCGAGGCTCGGCGGAATGGTCGCCGTGATCAGGCCGCCGATCGACAGCAGTGCACCGGTGAAGCCGCGGGAATAGCCGCTCTTGATCATCGGCTCGCCCAGCACGCGGGCCTGCATGGCGGCATCCGCCACGGCCGAGCCGGAAATGCCGCCCATCAGGGCGCTGAGTACGAGGCTCGTCTGGCCAAGGCCGCCGCGCATCCAGCCCGCCAGCGTGGTCGCCAGGCTGGTCAGCCGCGGCGTAATGCCGGTGCCGTTCATGAGATGCCCGACCAGGATGAACAGTGGCACCGAAAGGAGCGGGAAGGACTGGCTTGAGGCAACGATGCGTTGCACGGCGATGCTGTCCGGCAGAAAGGTCGTGGGCAGCAGGAAATAGGCCATGCTGGCAATGCCGATGGCGAAGGCAACCGGCATGCCGATGACCATGAAGCTCAGCGCAAGGATCAGGATCAGGGTGGAAATCACAAGGGATACTCCTGCGCGGGGACTTCGGGTTCAAGGGCAAAGAGCACGCCGTGGGCAAAGATACGGCGAAAAACGGAAATGATCATCAGCGCGGCGCCGACCGGCAGGGCGAGGGTCACGAGACCATAGCTCAATCCTGACGCGCCGAGTTCGCGAGCCCAGTTGGACAGAGCCAACTGCGTGCCGAGATAAACGATGTAGCCCAGGAAGGGTACGATGCAGAGCAGGCTGACCCAGATCAGGACGAGCCGATAGCGAGGCGCAAGCGCGTCGGGCAGCGCCGAGACGCGAATGTGTTCCCCACGCTTGATGGTCAGGTCCGCCCCGAGCATGCAGGTCCAGATCAACAGCAACTGCGCGATTTCGGGTCCCTCCGGAAACGGAACGCCGAACGAGCGTCCGACGGCGCCGGCCAGCACGCTGATCACGGTGCCGGCCAGAAAGACGAGCGCGAGGATTTCCTCGGCGCGATCAAAGAATTTCCACATATTCCCTCTCCCGAGGCCAATGACGCGGACTGCGCATTGGCCATTGTGGTTTGCCGCGTCGGTGACTCGATTTACTGGGCGGCGATGAACGGCTCGAGCGCCTTGCGCGGTTCCTCGAGGCCAAGCTCGGTGTAGACCCCCGGCACGCGTGAGCTGAAATCTTCCAGCTTGACGTCGGTGAAGGTCACGCCTGCCGCTTCCATCTCCTTGCGCACGCTGTCGAGCTTCTCCACCGTCATGCGGGTGGCTTCGTCACCGGCCGCGGCAAGCTCCTCGACGATGATCTTGCGCATCTCTTCCGGCTGCGCCTGGAACCACTGCTCGGATGTGGCAAGGCCGGTAAAGAGCTGGACATGGTTGGTGAGCGCGACGTTCTTGACCACTTCATGCAGCTTGATGCCAAAAGCACCGGTCAGCTGCGCTTCCGCCCCGTCGATCGCACCAAGCTGGAGCGCGGAATAGACTTCCGACCAGGGCATCGGCACGGCGGTTGCGCCCATGGCATTGACGGTGGCGATCCAGCCGGGCGCATCGATGGTGCGCACGCGCACGCCGGAGAGATCGGCCGGTCCCTTGACCGGGTTCTTGGAGAACATCTGGCGCGTGCCCTGGAACCAGTTGTAGTTCAGGAGGCGGATGCCCGAGGATTGCGCGAGCTTCTCTACCCATTCGGCATAGACGGGCGAGGACGTGATCGCGGCATACTTGCTGTAATCGTCGACCAGATAGGGCGCGGAGAGGATGCCGAGTTCCTTTTGGAACGGCGCCAGACGGCCGGCGTCCACCAGCACGGCGATGTTGGCGCCGTTGCGGATCTGCTCGAGGACGTCATTGTCGGAGCCGAGCTGCGAGCTCGGGAAGATGGTGATCTTGATCTCGCCCTTGCTCCGCTCCTCGATCTTCTTCTTCGCGCCCTCCATGGCGATGACGAGCGGATCCTGCGGATTCTGCGAGGTGGACAGGTTCAAGGCGATTTCCGCATAGGCGGTGCCGGCAAGGCCTGCGATGAAAGCGGCCGCAAGGCCAAGGGACTTCAGGGAATTCATCATAGTCTTCTCCTCCGTTACTTGATGAAATTTGGATCTTCTGGCGTCAGCCAGTCGTGCGGTCGGGCCAGAGCCCGACACGTTCGCCTTCCGTGACGAACACGGCGACATGGTAAAGTAGCCGGCTAAGGGCTTCGGCCTGCAGAGTTGCTCCCGTGCCGTCGACGCGGTTTCGCCAAGCCTTCCGTCCGGCGAAATAGGTTTGAAAGACGATGCGCATGAAGTCGTGCGCGCGGTCCGCGTCGGCCCCGTGGCCAAGGCGCCCGTAACGGGCGACAAAGGCCTTGCCCGCCTCGGTCTGCGGCCAGAGCAGCATGGTGTCGGTCATGACGCGACCATCGGAATGGACCTCGTCATAGGCGGCGCCCTTCATCGGACCGTCGCGGTGAAAGCCGAAGCGCTCGGCGAAATCCATCATGCGGTCGGCAAGGGTGAGCGCGTCGGCATGGCCGCCGAGCCGGACATGACGATCCAGCAGCCAGCTCCATTCGCACTGGTGGCCGATTTCCCGCAAGGAGCCGTCGCGGCCTTTTGCAGGGCTGAGGTCCGCTGCGCGGAACTCGATGATCGTGCCGTTCTCGGGATCGATGAAGTGACGCCTGACCACGGCGAGCATGTCCTTGGCCCGCCGCATCCATATCGCATCGCCGGTCATTTCGAAGGCCTGCAACAGGGCCTCGAACATGTGCATGTGCGGGTTCTGGGCACGCAGGGCATGGGTGGCGGCACCGGTGTCGTGGCCCCCAGAATGAAAGGTGTCGTCCTCATACAACGCGCCGGTTTCCGGATCGGTCAGGCGGGTCTCGATGAAGGACCAGCATTCCCCCAACTGGCCCGCTATGGCCTTTGATGGCTCCACCCGTTGATAGGTCGAAAGGGCCAGCAGGACGAAGGACTGATCGTAGCTGCGCTTGATCCGGTCGGTCGCAGGACCGCTCGGCCGCCCGGTACGGTCGACCGCGCGGACATAGCCGCCATCCTGTGGATCGCGAAGATGTTCGGTCAGGAAGCGGTGGGCCGCATGGGCGCCGTCGAGCAGGCGATCGTCCGGCTTGCGCAGATAAAGATGCGCCAGCGTGAAGAGCAGGCGCGCCTGCACCAGCGTCGACTTCGGATCGTCGGCCTGGGCAACGCCGTCCTCGGTCAACCGGTCGAAGAAGCCGCCGTGAAGGGTATCTCGGGCTTGCTCCAGCCACCACGGCATCAGCGTGCCATGGAACCATGCGGCCCATTCCGGCGCGGTTCGTTCGGCATCCCCGCCCTTTACGATCCCTTGTGCCCCTCCCGTGGCCATCACCTGCGTCAGCCTCCCGCTTCGTCGAAGAATTCGGGCATGGCCTCGGCGATCGCCGGAAGGTCCGTCAGCACGCCCTTGAGATGGGCCCGCATCTGAGCCTCGGCGGCATCCGGATCACCGGAACGCAAGGCCGCGACGACGGCTGCATGCTGATCGATCAGGCGCTCGCGTGGAAACTGGCGGGCGCTGATATGGCGTACGCGGTCCATCTGGGTCTTCAGGTCTTCCAGGATGTCCCAAATGGCCGGCTGGCCGGCGGCCTGGGCCAGAAGCCGGTGGAAGGCCTCATCCAGCTCCATGAAACGGCTGGGATCATCGCTGTCGACCACTGCGCGTTGAGCGGCAAGATTGGCCTCGAGAAGAGCCAGTATATTGGGTGTGACGGCCTGCGCTGCCGCACGAACGATATCGGCCTCGACCGCTTCGCGAACGAAGCGTGCCGTCATTACCGCCGGGACCGAAATGCGTCGGACATAGGTGCCGCGCTGTGGGCGCACTTCGACGAGGGATTCTTCTGCGAGCTTGATGAAGGCCTCGCGCACCGGCTGGCGGCTGACCTTGTAGCTGGCGGCAATTTCCGATTCCGAAATCCGAGCGCCGGGCGCAAGATCGCCCTTGACGATCCGGTCGCGCAACAGCCGGTAGAGCTGTGGCCCGACGGCCGAGCTTTGCTCCAGTGCGGCTGGTTCTGCGCGGACAAGTGCCATTCGATTTCTCCCTTCGAACTGTATAGGTCCGAACTTCCATACTAGTCAACAAACAAATCAGCTGCTAGAGAACGATCGGATATCATCGACGCAGCAGGCTCAGGAGGTATGGCAGATGCGGCAGACTTGGCGCTGGTTTGGACCACGGGATCTCGTGTCGATCGACGACATGATGCAGGCCGGGGTCGAAGGGGTGGTCTCGGCGCTTCACCACGTCCCGACCGGTGCGGTATGGACGGGCGAAGAGGTGAAGAAGCGCCAGGCCGAGATCGGCCGGATGAAGGACGGCAATCCGTCGGGCCTCAAATGGGAGGTCGTCGAGAGCCTCCCCGTGTCGGAGGACATCAAGAAGCAGAAGGGCTCCTGGCGCGAACACATCGCCAATTACAAGACCTCGCTCCGGGTCCTGCGCGACGCCGGGATCGAGGTGATCTGCTACAATTTCATGCCGGTGCTCGACTGGACCCGCACCGACCTCGCCTGGCGCCTGCCCAATGGCGCCACCTGCATGCGCTTCGACCTCAATGATTTTGCCGCCTTCGACATCCATATCCTCGCACGGCCCGGCGCGGTGGAAAACTATCCCCCGGAGGTGGTGGAAGACGCGAAGCGTCGGTTTGAAGCAATGGACGACGCTGCACGGCAGGCGCTCGCCCGCAATGTCGTCTTCGGCCTTCCAGGCGCCGCGGAACACTTCACCCTCGAGGATGTCCGAGGCCATCTTGCGGAATATGCGGCGATCTCGGAAGAACGTCTCCGGAGCCACTTGATCGATTTTCTCGCGGAAGTGACGCCCGTTGCCCAGGACCTCGGCCTGCGCCTCTGCTGTCATCCGGATGATCCACCGTTCTCGCTGCTTGGACTGCCCCGGGTGATGTCGACGGAAGCCGACTACCGCAAGGTGATGGCTGCGGTCGATCTGCCGGCGAACGGCATCACGCTGTGCACCGGCTCGCTCGGTGCGAGACCCGATAACGATCTGCCGGGAATGATGGACAGGCTGGGCGATCGCGTCCATTTCCTCCATCTGCGCAACGTCCAGCGCCAATCGGGCGACATCATGGGCAGCTTCTACGAGGCCGAACACCTCGGCGGCGGTACCGACATGGTGGCGATGATCGCTGCCGTGGTGCGGGAGGAGAGCCGCCGGCGTACGGCCGGGCGGTCCGATTGCAGCATTCCCTTCCGCCCGGACCACGGCCAGGACATTCTCGACGACCTCGGTCGCAAGGCCCAGCCCGGCTATCCCGCCATCGGCCGCCTGAAAGGCCTGGCCGAACTGCGGGGCATCATGACGGCGCTCCAGCATCCGGTCGAGGGAATTCACCCTTGAGCGAACCGGGCCAGACGGTGCCGGCGCAGAGGAAGGTTTGCGCCGGGGCGTCGGCCCGACCTTGAGCGGCAACGCGACCACGCGAGGTCTTCTTCGCGTCGTCGCGTCGATTTATGATTGCCTCGGCGACGCCGATAGCGGAAAAGCCACGACCGGGCATGCGAAGCGCGATCGCGTAGGAGGCGAATGGATGGGGAATAAGCTGTTTCTCTCGATCGGCGAGGCAATGGTGGAACTGTCTCAGGCCGAGGGCGGCTTGTGGCGCATGGGTTTTGCCGGCGATACGCTGAACACCGCTTGGTATGCCCGCGCCTGCCTGCCGGCAGACTGGGAGGTCGCCTATTTCACTCGGCTCGGTCTCGATCCCTTTTCCGAGCGCATGCGGGACTTTCTTCAGGACAACGCCATTTCGACGCGCTTCATCGCGCGCGATCCCGAGCGCACGGTCGGTCTTTACGCGATCGAACTGCATGACGGCGAGCGCAGCTTCTCCTATTGGCGCGGGCAGTCCGCGGCGCGCCGGCTCGCCGACGACGAGCAGGCACTCAATACCGCGATCGCCCAATCCGACGTCATCTATTTTTCCGGCATCACGCTGGCCATTCTTGAGCCGGCCCGTCGAGAGGCGCTGTTGCGCCTGATTGGCGCGGCTCGCGAAGCCGGAAAGACGACGGTCTTCGACCCGAACATCCGTCCGAAATTGTGGGAGGACCCGCAGACGATGCGGGCCTGGCTGACGCGCGCCGCCGCAGCGGCCTCGATCGCCCTTCCGAGTTTCGATGACGAGGCTGCCGTCTTTGGCGACAGCGATATCGAGCAATGCGCCACCCGCTGGCTGCGCGCGGGCGCTGGGGAAGTGGTGGTCAAGAATGGCGGCGGGCCGGTTGCCGTGTCCATGTCGGACGGCGCGATTGCGATCCTGACTTTCGACAGCGTGAAGCCGGTCGACAGCACCGGGGCGGGCGATTCCTTCAATGGCGGCTATCTCGCGGCGCGCCTGGCCGGTGAGGCACCGGACAAGGCAGCGGCCCGGGGGCATGAGGTCGCAGCGCAGGTCGTTTGCCGTCCCGGCGCCCTGGTCCCGCGCGAGCAAATCCGGCTCTCGCTCTAGTCTGCCGCCGTCCCGTAGGAACCACCCGTCTCGGGGCAAGGTCGGCCCGTCCGACCCAAGAATAGTCTTGATATGAGTCAATTGGGGATGACGCGGTTGTGTTAGCCTGTTCTCGTTCCACACAGGGGAGGGTTCGAAATGGGCTACATCAAGAAACTGTTAATGACCGCGATTGCCGTCGTTCCGATGTTGTTCGGCATGGGGGCTTTGGCGCCGTCAATGGCCCAGAGCGGCATGACCTGCGAACAGCTTTGGTATGAGCGAAATGCGATCTATGCCGCCAAGGGCTATTGCTTCAAGACGCAACGCGCCCGCAACGTGTTCGGACGCGGTTGCTTCCCGCCCTATGGCAAGTTGACGCCCGGCGAACAGCGCCGCGTCGCCGATATCGAGCGTTGGGAAGTCTACCAGGGTTGCCGCTGATCGGTCTGGTGATCCAGGCTAGATCCGATTGCTCGGAGGTGGCGGCTCTGCCGTCACCTCGGCTTGGTGTGATGGGCCGATATGCCTTCCCATATCCGACGATGGTACTCTTGCCTGAACTTCATTTTCCCCTAGGATGAAAGAAAACGAAAAGAGGGGATGGCAATGCTGCTTTCCAGCCGGCAGGCGGAAATCATGACTCTCGCCAAGGCGGAAGGCCGTGTCCTGGTCGATGAACTTGCGGCCCGGTTCGCCGTGACCCCGCAGACCATTCGCAAGGACCTGAACGATCTTTGCGACGGCAAGGCACTCACCCGCATCCATGGCGGTGCCATCTTTCCCAGCGGCAACGAGAATGTGAAATACGAGGCGCGACGTTCCATCGCCGCGCCGGAGAAGCAGGCGATCGGCCGGGCCGCAGCCGCGCTGATCCCCGACAACTCCTCCCTGTTCATCAATATCGGCACGACGACCGAAGCCGTGGGAGAAGCCTTGGTGGACCATCGAGAACTGATGGTGATCACCAACAACATCAACGTCGCCAACCGCTTGCGCGTATTTCCGCTGATCGAGGTAGTCATCGCCGGCGGGGTGGTGCGTGGTTCGGACGGTGGTATCGTCGGCGAAGCGGCCGTCGATTTCATTCGTCAGTTCAAGGTCGATTTCGCCGTCATCGGCGTGTCTGCCATTGATGAGGATGGTGCGCTTCTCGACTTCGACTATCGTGAGGTCAAGGTCGCCCAGGCGATCATCGCCAATGCCCGCCATGTCATCCTCGTTTCGGATGCCTCCAAGTTCGAGCGCACCGCACCGGTGCGCATCGGCCATATTTCCCAGGTCCATACCTTCATCACCGACCATTGTCCGGTCGAGTCGATTCGCAGAATCTGTGCCGAAAACGACGTACAGTTGGTGGAAACGCAAAGCCAGCAGGAATTCAGCGACGGTCGGCGCTGATTTTCCTGAATGTTCGTTTGACATTCGTTTATGCTTCGATTTAGATATCCAAGCTTTCGCAACTGCACGAACTTCTGCAGTGCGAAAATGGGAGCGGGGAGCGAATGTCGGGCGAGACGGTTTTCGACATCTTTGTCGTGGGTGGCGGCATCAACGGCTGCGGCATCGCGCGCGATGCGGTCGGGCGCGGTTATTCGGTCGCGCTTGCCGAGATGAACGACTTCGCCTCGGGCACGTCGTCCGGCGCCACCAAGCTGATCCACGGCGGCCTTCGCTATCTCGAATACTACGAGTTTCGCCTTGTGCGCGAGGCGCTGATGGAGCGCGAAATTCTCTGGGCCATGGCGCCGCATGTCATCTGGCCCCTGCGTTTCGTCCTGCCCTTCCAGAAGGGCGGCGTTCGCCCCGCCTGGCTGATCCGTCTCGGCCTTTTCCTCTATGACCACCTCGGCGGCCGCAAGCTGCTGCCGGCGACGAGGACGCTCGATCTGCGCCGAGATCCGGCCGGACGGCCGCTGAAGCCGGTATTTTCCAAGGCCTTCGAGTATTCCGACGGCTGGGTCGACGATGCCCGCATGGTGGTGCTCAATGCGCGGGACGCCGCCGATCGCGGTGCGACGATCATGAGCCGCGCCCGTGTTACCTCGGCCCGCCGCGAGAACGGACTTTGGTCCGTTACGCTCATCGACCAGTCGACCGGCAAGTCGCGCGCCTTCAAGGCGCGCATGTTGGTCAATGCGGCCGGCCCGTGGGTCGACCAGGTGCTCGCGGGCGCCTTCGGCCGCAACAATGTCCACAATGTCCGGCTCGTCCAGGGCAGCCATATCGTGGTGAAGAAGAAGTTCTCCGACACGCGTGCCTATTTCTTCCAGAACCCGGACAACCGCATCATTTTCGCCATCCCCTACGAGAATGATTTCACGCTGATCGGCACGACGGATCGTGACTATACGGATGATCCGAAAAATGTGAAAATAAGTGAAGAGGAAATCGCGTATCTTTGCAATGCGGCGAGCGAGTATTTCGCCGAGCCTGTGCGCAAGGACGATATCGTCTGGAGCTACTCGGCCGTCCGCCCGCTCTATGATGATGGTGCATCCAAGGCACAGGAAGCGACCCGCGATTATGTGCTGAAGCTCGACCAGAGGGCCGACGAGGCACCGTTGCTGAATGTGTTCGGCGGAAAGCTGACGACCTATCGGCGGCTGGCCGAGCATGCGCTGGAAAAGATCGGTGAGGCGATCGGCGCCAGGGGTGGCCCGTGGACGGCGAAGAGCCGATTGCCCGGCGGCGACTTCGACGCGACGGCCTATCCGGCGGAAGTCGACAAGCTGCTGAAGGTCTTTCCTTTCCTGGAGCAGGGCCATGCCGAGCGACTTGTCCGCTGCTACGGCACCGACGCAAAGGAAATGCTCGCGGGCGCAAAAGGATCGGAAGACCTGGGGCGCCATTTTGGCGGCTCGCTTTACGAGTGCGAAGTCCGCTGGCTGATCGGGCGGGAATGGGCCTGTAGCGCGGAAGACGTGCTGTGGCGCCGCACCAAGCAGGGTCTGTTCCTGACGGCCGGGGAGGCCGCGGAACTGGAAACATACATGGCGGACGCTGTCGCCCGCTAAGCGGCGAGTGCCTGCTGGAAGATAGCCGACGGTTCGGAGGAGGCCCGAGGAATAGATGCTTGAATTGCGCAATGTCTCGAAGATGGTTGCCGGCGAATATCACATTCGCCCGACCGATCTCGTCTTGCAGCGGGGATCGCTGAACGTCCTGTTGGGCCCGACGCTCTCCGGCAAGACCTCGCTGATGCGCTTGATGGCGGGTCTCGACAAGCCGACGGGTGGATCGATCCACCTGGATGGCGTCGATGTCACGGGCGTAGCGGTGCAGAAGCGCAATGTCGCCATGGTCTATCAGCAGTTCATCAATTATCCGGCATTGACCGTTTACGAGAACATCGCCTCGCCGATGCGGATCGCCGGCAAGGATTCCGCGACCATCGACCGCGAGGTGAAGAAGGCCGCCGAGCTTCTGCGGCTGACGCCTTACCTCGACCGGACGCCGCTCAACCTTTCCGGCGGCCAGCAGCAGCGCACGGCACTGGCGCGCGCCATCGTCAAGAACGCCAACCTGGTCTTGCTCGACGAACCGCTCGCCAATCTCGACTACAAGCTGCGCGAAGAACTGCGCGAGGAACTGCCGAAGATCTTCGCCCAGTCCGGCGCGATCTTCGTCTACGCCACCACCGAACCGTCCGAAGCACTGCTTCTCGGCGGCAATACCGCGACCCTGAGCCAGGGTGCGGTGACGCAGTTCGGCGAGACCATCCGGGTCTATCGCCATCCGCTCGATCTCTTGACCGCGCGCACCTTCGCCGATCCACCGCTCAACACGATCGAGCTGGTGAAGTCGGGCGCCCAGTTCCTGCTCGCCGACCGTCCGGTCCTGCCGGTTCCGGCGCATCTGGCCACGATCGCCGACGGTCCGGTGACGATCGGTTTTCAACCGCATCACCTCTATCTGCATCGCAACGACCACGCGACCACCGCGCTTTCGGCGACAACCCTGGTCTCGGAAATCGCCGGTTCCGAGAGCTTTATCCACCTCAACTTCGCCGGTGCGCGCTGGGTCATGCTGGCCCACGGCATCCACGACATCGATCCGGATCACGCGCTCGAAGTCTTCATCGATACGCGCCACCTGATGGCGTTCGGCTCCGACGGGCGCGCGCTCGTCGACGTCGCTGCGGCGTGAGGGGGAAGGGACCATGGCACGCATCAATCTCGACCATATCCGCCACGCCTACAGCCCCAAGGCCAAGGCCGCCGGCGACTACGCGTTGAAGGAAGTCCATCACGAATGGGCCGACGGCGGCGCCTATGCCCTGCTCGGACCCTCCGGCTGCGGCAAGACCACGCTGCTCAACATCATTTCCGGGCTCATTCATCCCTCGGACGGCCGCATCCTGTTCGACGGTGTCGATGTGACGGCGCTTTCGACCGAGGCGCGCAACATCGCCCAGGTGTTCCAGTTCCCGGTCGTTTACGACACCATGACGGTCTACGACAATCTCGCCTTCCCGCTGCGCAACCGCCATGTGCCGGAAGCGGACGTCGACCGCCGGGTGAAGGAAATCCTTGAGATGACCGATCTCGCCGGCATGGCCGGCAGGCGCGCGCAGGGGCTCACCGCCGACCAGAAGCAGAAGATCTCGCTCGGCCGCGGCCTGGTGCGCTCCGACGTCAACGCGATCCTGTTCGACGAGCCTCTGACCGTCATCGACCCGCACATGAAGTGGGTTCTGCGCTCGCAGCTGAAGCGGCTGCACCGCCAGTCGGGCTTCACCATGGTCTACGTCACCCACGACCAGACCGAGGCGCTCACCTTCGCCGACAAGGTCGTCGTCATGTATGACGGCGAAATCGTCCAGATCGGCACACCGGCCGAATTGTTCGAGCGTCCAAGCCACACCTTCGTCGGTTATTTCATCGGCTCGCCGGGCATGAATTTCATGCCGGCCGCAGTGAACGGGTCCACGGCCGTCGTCGGGGAGCAGACCATTGCGCTGAACGGCGCGCCGACCTTGGCCAAGGGCGCCAGGATCGAGCTCGGCATCCGGCCGGAATTCGTCCGGCTCGGCCGCGAAGGCATGCCGGTCACGATCACCAAGGTCGAGGATACCGGCCGCCAGAAGATCGTCCGCACCCAGTTCTGCGGCCATCCACTGTCGATCGTCGCTCCCGAGGACACCGAAATCCCGAGCGAGGCACGTGTCACTTTCGATCCCCAAGCCATCGGTATCTATGCCGACAGCTGGCGCGTCGGACAGGAGGGCTGAGAATGGAAAAGACCTTCAACAACAAGGCCTGGTTCCTGGTCCTTCCGGTTCTGCTGCTGGTGGCCTTTTCGGCCGTCATCCCGCTGATGACCGTGGTCAATTATTCGGTGCAGGACACTTTCGGCGACAACAAGTTCTTCTGGGCCGGCACCGCCTGGTTCACGGAAATGCTGTCTTCCGACCGCTTCTGGAATGCGCTCGGCCGCAACCTGATCTTCTCCATGGTGATCCTCGCCATCGAGGTGCCGCTCGGCATCCTGATCGCCCTCAACATGCCGAAGAAGGGGCTGGGCGTGCCCGTCTGCCTCGTGTTGATGGCGCTGCCGCTGCTCATTCCGTGGAACGTGGTCGGCACCATCTGGCAGGTCTTCGGTCGCGTCGACATCGGTTTCCTTGGCCACTACCTGACCGTACTCGGCATCGACTACAACTATACGCAGGATCCGGTCGACGCCTGGGTGACGGTCATCGTCATGGACGTCTGGCACTGGACCAGCCTCGTCGTGCTGCTGTGCTATGCCGGCCTCGTCTCTATCCCGGACGCCTATTACCAGGCCGCCAAGATCGACGGCGCCTCGCGCTTCTCGGTTTTCCGCTACATCCAGCTGCCGAAGATGAAGCGCGTGCTTCTGATCGCCGTGCTGCTGCGCTTCATGGATAGCTTCATGATCTATACCGAGCCCTTCGTCGTCACCGGCGGCGGCCCCGGCAACTCGACGACCTTCCTGTCCATCGATCTGGTCAAGATGGCGGTCGGCCAGTTCGACCTGGGCCCGGCGGCTGCCATGTCGATCATCTACTTCCTGATCATCCTGCTCATGTCGTGGATCTTCTACACGGTCATGACCAGCCACGACGCCCAGGCCAAGTGAGGGGGAATGAGAAGATGAACCACGACAAGAGCCGCTTCTCCTTCCTCATTCCGACGGTCTACATCGTCTTCCTGCTGCTGCCGATCTACTGGCTGGTCAACATGAGCTTCAAGGAAAACAACGAGATCCTCGGGGCATTCTCGCTATTTCCGCAGCACCCGACGCTCAGGAACTACATGGTGATCTTCACCGACCCGTCCTGGTACAACGGCTATATCAACTCGATCATCTACGTGGTGATGAACACGGTGATCTCGGTCGCGGCGGCCTTGCCGGCGGCCTATGCCTTCTCGCGCTACCGCTTCCTCGGCGACAAGCACCTGTTCTTCTGGCTGCTCACCAACCGCATGGCGCCGCCGGCCGTGTTCGCGCTGCCCTTCTTCCAGCTCTATTCCGCCTTCGGCCTGATCGACACGCATATCGCCGTGGCGCTGGCGCATTGCCTCTTCAACGTGCCGCTGGCGGTCTGGATTCTCGAAGGCTTCATGTCGGGCGTGCCCAAGGAGATCGACGAGACGGCCTATATCGACGGCTATTCCTTCCCGCGCTTCTTCGTGAAGATCTTCATGCCGCTGATCGCCAGCGGAATCGGCGTCGCCGCCTTCTTCTGCTTCATGTTCTCCTGGGTCGAACTGCTGATCGCCCGCACGCTGACCACGACCGACGCCAAGCCGATCGCCGCTACCATGACCCGCACGGTCTCGGCCTCGGGCATGGACTGGGGCGTGCTGGCGGCGGCCGGCGTGCTCACCATCATCCCGGGTGCGCTCGTCATCTATTTCGTCCGCAACTACATCGCCAAGGGCTTTGCCCTGGGCCGCGTCTAAGGAAAGGGAGGCTCAAGATGGACTTCTCGTGGATGGCATGGACCCTGCCGACGGCGCTGTTCTTCATCGGCATCTTCACGCTGATCGCCTGCATGGCGGTCTGGGAGTACTTCTCGCCGGGCGGCAATCCCCGGATCGGCGTGCTGCGGTTCGAAACGACGCGAGGCGATCGTTTGTTCATCTCGCTGCTCGGATCCGCATTCATTCATCTCGCATGGTTAGGGCTGGGAGGTCCGAACCTGTGGTGGGCTCTTGCCTTGTCGGTGGTCTACGCGATCGGCGTATTCCGTTTCGTCTGAGGCTTGAAAAACGGATGGCGGGCCGCTTCCGCCATCCCGGACTACGAAGAGACTGCAATCGCAACCTTTGGGAGGAAAATCATGCGAAAGCACCTTTTGACGACGACCGCAGCCATGCTGCTGGCGATGACCGGCTCCGCCTTTGCCGGAATGGACGAGGCCAAACAGTTCCTGGACAAGGAGGTCGGTGACCTTTCGGCGCTGTCGCGCGCCGACCAGGAAAAGGAAATGCAGTGGTTCGTCGATGCCGCGAAGCCTTTCGCCGGCATGGAAATCAAGGTGGTGTCGGAAACCATCACCACGCACGAGTATGAATCCAAGGTCCTGGCGCCCGCCTTTACCGCGATCACCGGCATCAAGATCACCCACGACCTGATCGGCGAGGGCGACGTCGTCGAAAAGCTGCAGACGCAGATGCAGTCGGGCGAAAACGTCTACGACGCCTATGTCAACGATAGCGACCTGATCGGTACCCACTGGCGCTACCAGCAGGCCCGTTCGCTCACCAAGTGGATGGCCAACGAAGGCAAGGACGTCACCAATCCGGGCCTCGACCTCAACGACTTCATCGGCCTGAAGTTCACCACCGCTCCGGACGGCGACCTCTACCAGCTGCCCGACCAGCAGTTCGCCAACCTCTACTGGTTCCGCTACGACTGGTTCAACGACGAGAAGAACAAGGCCGACTTCAAGGCAAAGTACGGCTACGACCTCGGCGTTCCGGTCAACTGGTCGGCTTACGAGGACATTGCCGAATTCTTCACCGGCCGCGAGATCGATGGCAAGAAGGTCTATGGTCACATGGACTACGGCAAGAAGGACCCGTCGCTCGGCTGGCGCTTCACCGACGCCTGGCTCTCCATGGCCGGCAACGGCGACAAGGGCCTGCCGAACGGTCTGCCGGTCGACGAATGGGGCATCAAGGTCGACGAAAACTCGCGTCCGGTCGGCTCGTGCGTCGCCCGCGGCGGCGACACCAACGGACCGGCCTCGGTCTACGCCATCCAGAAGTACCTCGACTGGTTGAAGGCCTATGCACCGGCATCAGCCCAGGGCATGACCTTCTCGGAATCCGGTCCGGTTCCGTCGCAGGGCGAAATCGCCCAGCAGATGTTCATGTACACCGCGTTCACCGCCGACCTCGTCAAGGACGGCCTGCCGGTGGTCAACGCCGACGGCACGCCGAAGTGGCGCTTCGCCCCGAGCCCGCATGGCGTCTACTGGAAGGACGGCATGAAGCTCGGTTATCAGGACGTGGGTTCCTGGACCCTGCTCAAGTCCACCCCGGACGACCGCGCCAAGGCGGCCTGGCTTTATGCCCAGTTCGTCACCTCGAAGACGGTGGACGTGAAGAAGAGCCATGTCGGCCTGACACTCATCCGCGAGTCGTCGATCCAGCATCCGAGCTTCACCGAGCGTGCTCCGAAGCTTGGCGGTCTGATCGAGTTCTACCGTTCGCCGGCCCGCGTTCAGTGGTCGCCGACCGGCACCAACGTTCCGGACTATCCGAAGCTGGCCCAGCTGTGGTGGCAGGCGATCGGCGACGCATCTTCGGGTGCGAAGTCGGCGCAGGAAGCCATGGATTCGCTGTGCGCCGAGCAGGAAAAGGTCATGCAGCGCCTCGAACGTGCAGGCGTTCAGGGTGACATCGGCCCGAAGCTCGCCGAAGAACACGATCTCGAATACTGGAACAAGGATGCGGTTTCCAAGGGCAACCTTGCGCCGCAGCTGAAGGTCGAGAACGAGAAGGAAAAGCCGATGACCGTCAACTACGACGAACTGGTCAAGAGCTGGCAGAAGTAATCTTCCCTCGTTAGCATGACAAAGGACCGGGGCGCGAACCACGCGCCCCGGTCTTCATCCAAGGAGACGAAAGCCCGATGAGCGGATATATTCTGGCAATCGACCAGGGAACCACATCGACCCGGTCCATGGTGTTCGACCAGGACATGCAGATCGTCGGGGTCGCCCAGCTGGAATTCACCCAGTTCTTCCCCGATTCTGGCTGGGTCGAGCACGATGCCGAGGAAATCTGGCAGAGCGTGCTTTCGACCACCCGCATGGCGGTCGCCAAGGCCGGCATCACGCTGCGCGACATCACCGCTATCGGCATCACCAACCAGCGCGAAACCGCCGTGGTCTGGGACCGCAAGACCGGCGAACCGCTGCATCGCGCCATCGTCTGGCAGGACCGCCGCACCGCCCGTTTCTGCGAGGAGCTGAAGGCCAAGGGCCTGGAGCCGCTCTTCACCGCCAAGACCGGCCTGCTGCTCGATCCGTATTTTTCCGGCACCAAGCTCGCCTGGATGCTGAATTCCGTCGAGGGGCTGCGCGCCCGCGCCGGAAAAGGCGAGGTCTGCTTCGGGACGGTCGATAGCTGGCTCATCTTCCGCATGACGGCCGGCCGCGTGCACGCGACGGACGCCACCAATGCGTCGCGCACGCTGATCTACGATATCGGTGAAAACCGTTTCGACGACGAACTTCTCGACATCCTCGCCGTCCCGCGCGCCATGCTGCCCGAGGTGAAGGACTGTGCCGATGATTTCGGCGTGACCGATCCGGAGATCTTCGGCGCGGAAATCCCGATCCTCGGCGTGGCCGGCGACCAGCAGGCGGCGGTGATCGGCAATGCCTGTTTCGAGCCCGGCATGATGAAGTCCACCTATGGCACCGGCTGCTTTGCTCTCTTAAACACCGGAACCGATCGCGTCGCATCGTCCAACCGGCTGCTGACGACGATCGCCTATCGGCTGAACGGCGAGACCACCTATGCGCTGGAAGGCTCGATCTTCATCGCCGGCGCGGCCGTGCAGTGGCTGCGCGACAGCCTGGGTTTCATAGGCAGTTCGGCCGAAACCGACGGCCTGGCCGCCAAGGCCGACCCGCACCAGCGCGTCTATCTCGTGCCGGCCTTCACCGGGCTCGGCGCGCCCTATTGGGATGCCGAGGCCCGCGGCGCCATGTTCGGCATGACCCGCAACACCGGCCCCGCCGAATTTGCCCGCGCCGTGCTCGAAAGCGTCGCCTACCAGACCTATGATCTGCTGGAGGCGATGAAGAAGGACTGGGAGGGCGCGAGCGAAAAGACCGTGCTGCGTGTCGATGGCGGCATGGTCGCCTCAAACTGGACCATGCAGCGTCTCGCCGACATCCTGGCCGCACCGGTCGACCGTCCGCAGATCCTAGAGACCACGGTTCTCGGCGCCGCCTGGCTCGCCGGCTCCCGCGCCGGCATCTGGCCGGATCAAAAGGGCTTTGCCGAGCATTGGAAGCGCGATCGCCGCTTCGAGGCGGGCATGGACGACGCGGAGCGCCGGCTGGCGGTCGCCGGATGGCACGATTGCGTCTCGCGCTGCCTCACCAAACGCGACTGAGGGTCGCGCGCCGCAAAGCCTCGAAGGCCACCGCGGCGCGCCAACCCGCTCAGGCGGCCGCGACCGAATTGCCGACCAGCTGGCCGAACTTGGCAAAGAACTCGCCCGCCAACTTCTTCGAGGTCGAATCGATCAGCCGGCTACCCAGCTGGGCGATCTTGCCGCCGACCTCGGCCTTCACCGTGTAGGTCAGGATCGTCGCATCCGGACCATCGGCTTCAAGCGAAACATCGGCGCCGCCCTTGGCAAAGCCCGCCAAGCCGCCCTTGCCTTCGCCGGCTATCGTATAGGAATGCGGCGGATTGAGGTTCTGCAGCTCGACCGCGCCCTCGAACTTCGCCTTGATCGGCCCGATCTTGAGGACCACCTTGGCGGTCATGGCGGTGTCGGAGGTCTTGTCGAGGCTCTCGCAGCCGGGGATCGCCTGACGAAGGATCTCCGGGTCGTTCAAGGCCTGCCAGACCGTCTCGACCGGTGCCTCGATGCGTTCGCTGCCATTCATGTCCATAATATGTTTCCTCTTCCCTTAAGCCTGTTGTGCCGTTTCGCCGCGCTGGCCGCGACGGCGGATCGAAATGATTTCCGCGAGTACCGAAAGCGCGATTTCCTCCGGGGTAATCGCGCCGATATCGAGCCCGGCGGGCCCCTTTACCCGATCGAGGGCGGCCGGCTCGATGCCGACCTCCGTGAGTTCTTGTTTCAATGCCGCCATCTTCCGATGGCTGCCGACGAAGCCGATATAGTCGGCCCTGGCCGCGACGGCGGCCTTGAGCGCCGCCTCGTCGCCCCGTCCTTGCGTCGAGACGACAAGGTAGCGCTCGCCCTTGGTCTCGGGCTCGATGGCAAAACCATCGATCAGATGGTCCACGTCCGGCGCCTCGCCCAGATCGTCCGCAGGGGCCGCCAGCGTCACGTTGAAGCCGAGCGGGCGGGCCTGCGCCGCGAGCGCAAGGGCCACCGGGCTTGCCCCGAACACGATGAGAGACGGGCGCGGCAGCACTGGCTCGACGAATACGTCCATAGTGCCCTGGCTCGGGCACATGTTGCGGGCGAACTGCACGCCGCCACGCGCCTCGCCGGGCTTCACCCCAAGATCGGCGAGCAGGTCGCCGGGCTGGATCGAGACGAGCCGCGCCTTCCCGTCTCGCAGCGACTGGGTTGCGGCCCGCAGCACCGCCCCGCGGGCGCAGCCACCGCCGATCCAGCCGGCGGCGATCGTTCCGTCCGGCCGGATGATCGCCTTTGCCCCGGCCTTCGCCGCCGTCACGGAGACCGTCCTGACCACGGTGGCCAGCACGAAGGCCTCTTCCGACGATTTGAGTTTCGCCATGAGGTCCATCACATCGACATGCATCGTCATGCTCGCCTCCTTCACAATCTGGCCAGATAGGGTTCGAGCGCCGCAAGGCTCTCCAGCGAATGGGCCGGCGCATGAAGATCGACATGCGGTAGCGCCGCCTTGATGCCGGCGGCCTCCGGCGCATAGCCGTCCCAGCCCATCATCGGATTGAGCCAGACGATGCGTCGGCAGCGCCGGCCGAGCGTCGCCATCTCCGCGCCGAGCTTTGCCGCATCGCCGGTCTCGTAGCCGTCGGACACGATCATCACACAGGTGCGCGAATGGATGACGCGGGCGGCGTGGTGGCGGTTGAACGTGGCAAGGCAGTCGCCGATCCGCGTCCCGCCTCCGGACCCCTGCGCCATCATCGAAAGCCGGTCGAGCGCACGCGCCGGGTCGCGCTCCTTCATCGCATCGGAGACATGCGCGAGATGGGTGTGGAACAGGAAGGCCTCGGCCTCGCGGAAATTGTCGAGAACGCCATGGATGAAGCGCAGGAAGACGCCGGTATACATGCTCATCGATCCGGATGCGTCGAGCAGCAGCACGAGCCTGAGCGGCTTTTCGCGCCGCTCGCGCATCACCAGCGACACCGGAACGCCGCCATGTCCGATATTGCGGTGGATCGTGCGGCGCAGGTCGATGCGATAGCCGTGTCTGCGGGCCAGATCGCGCCGCGTCAGGCGCGCCTGCATGGCGCGCGCCAGTTGGGCGGCGACCGCATGGGCGCGCTCGATTTCTTCCGGGTTGGACAGCTTGCGGAAATCGCTCTTGGCAATGTTCTCGATCACCGAGGCGCCTTCCATCCGGCCTTCGCCGGACTGGTCGGCGCCGTCTTCGCCGGAGGAGGGAACCTGGTCGGTTGCCTCGTTGCCGCGCTGCGATGCCTGTGGGTCCTGCAGGCTCTTGAGCGCGGGATTGGGGGACGGCGCCGGCGATCCGGACACGGCGGAGCGTCCGCGCACCCGTTTGGCCAGCCAGAAGGCGTCAAACAGTCCGTCGAACCGCTGCCATTCGCTCTTGCGGGCGCAGAACAGCTGCTTGAAGGCCTGGCGCATCAGCGATGGCTTCGACGCATAGCCGGCCGCCATCAGCGCGGCCGCATCCTTGCCCTCGGAGAGCCCGACGGCAAAGGCATTGTCCCGCAGCGTCTTGAGAAAGGCTGCGAGCTTCTCCGACACCAGTCCGGAGACGGCGTCCATCTCGTCCTGGTCCATCGGCTGGCCGCAACAGCTCATGCCACCCTCCCGAGCAGACGTTCGGTGACCTCGCGGCTGATCCGCGTCCTGTCCTCGCGGGTCTTCAGCAGGCAAAGCAGCGTGTCGTGCAAGGCCTCCGGATCGTCGTGCAGGTCGCGCAGTTTAAGACCCACCAGTGCGGTCGCCCAGTCGAGCGTTTCGGCGACGCCCGGAACCTTGCGCAGGTCCTCCTTGCGGATCGCCTCGACCATCCGGGCGATCTGCAGCGCCAGCGAGGCGCCGATGCCGGAGAGATGCGCCATGATGATGCGCGCCTCGCGATCCGGGTCCGGAAAGTCGACATAATGGTAGAGGCAGCGGCGACGCAGCGCATCGGAAAGCTCGCGCGTTCCGTTCGAGGTCAGCACCACATGCGGGATGGTGGTCGCGGGGATCGTGCCGAGTTCGGGAATGGAGACCTGGAATTCGGACAGAACCTCCAGAAGGAAGGCCTCGAACTCCTCGTCGGCCCGGTCCACCTCGTCGATCAGCAGCACCGGCGCTTTTGGCTGCCGGATCGCCGCCAGCAGCGGCCGTTCCAGCAGGTACTTCTCCGAAAAGATCTCGTCCTCGATCTCGACCGCGCCGCGACCCTGATGCGCCTGGATCGCCAGCAATTGCCGCTGATAGTTCCATTCGTAGAGCGCCGCCGACTGGTCGAGCCCCTCATAGCATTGTAGCCGGATCAGCCTGGTGTCGTAGAGGTCGGCAAGGGCAGCCGCCACTGCCGTCTTGCCGACACCGGCCTCGCCCTCGAGGAGCAGGGGCCGCTTGAGAAAGGCCATGAGCGAAATCGCCGTCGCCAGCTCGCCGTCTGCGACGTAGCCGACCTTGGAAAGTCCTGATGCGATTTCATCGCGGTTGAGCTTGCTCATGGTTCGAATCGCTTCTTTCGATGGTCACAGAACGCACGGCCTGACTGCCGGCTTGCCCCACAGGACGGGAAGACACTCCCCTCCCAACCCTCCCCACAAGGGGGAGGGCTTAACCCAGCCGAAACCTCGGCGGATAAAAGCGAGCGCTTTCGGCTCGGTCTTCTCCCCCCTTGTGGGGGAGATGGCCGGCAGGCCAGAGAGGGCCTTTCCTCGTCGCCTCCCTCAGCCCGTCACGCCGAGCCGCTTCGCTGCTTCCCAGTTGCGCCAGAAGTCGTGGGGCATCTGGATATGCGTCGACCCGAGGAAGGAGAAGGCGTCGTTGACGGCGTTGGAGAAGGCCGGTACGCCGCCGACATTCGGGCTTTCGCCGACGCCCTTGGCGCCGATCGGATGGTGCGGCGAGGGGGTGACGGTGTGGTCGGTCTCCCAATGCGGCGTCTCGACCGCGGTCGGGATGAAGAAGTCCATGAACGAGCCGCCGAGCACGTTGCCGGTGGCGTCGTAGCGGATCTCCTGTCCCATCGCGATTGCGAAAGCTTCAGTCAGCCCGCCATGCACCTGGCCCTCGATGATCATCGGATTGATGCGGGTGCCACAATCGTCCAGCGCGTAGAAGCGGCGGATCTTGTAGACCCCGGTATCGACGTCGATGTCCATGACGCAGAAATAGGCGCCGAAGGGATAGGTCATGTTCGGCGGATCGTAATAGCTGACCGCCTCGAGGCCCGGCTCCATGCCCGGGGGCACGGAGTTGTATGCCGCCCAGCAGATATCCTTCATCGACTTGAACTTTTCCGGCAGGCCCTTCACCCTAAAGCCGTCGACGTCCCATTCGAGGTCGCCTTCGTGCACTTCCAGCAGGTAAGCCGCGATCATCTGCGCCTTGGCGCGGATCTTGCGGGCGGCCAGCGCGATCGCGGCGCCCGCGACCGGCGTCGAGCGCGAGCCATAGGTGCCCAGACCATAGGGCGCCGTGTCGGTATTGCCTTCCTCGACCATGATGTCGTCGGCCGGGATGCCGATCTCGGTGGCGATGATTTGCGCCCAGGTCGTCTCGTGGCCCTGGCCCTGGCTCTTGGTGCCGACGCGGGCAATGCCCGAGCCGGTCGGATGCAGGCGGATCTCGCAACTGTCGAACATGGCGATGCCGAGGATGTCGCAGTTCTTCGACGGTCCCGCACCGACGATTTCGGTGAAGAAGGATACGCCGACGCCCATGATCTCGCGGGTTTCGCCGCGCTTGAAGGCTTCGCGCTTCTCCGCCTGCTCGCGCCGGAGACCCGCATAGTCGATGGTCTCCATGCCCTTCTTCATGGCGGTGTGATAGTCGCCCGAATCATATTCCCAGCCGAGCGCCGAGTGATAGGGAAACTGCTCGGCCTTGATGAAGTTCTTCAGCCGCAGTTCTGCCGGATCCATGCCGAGCTTCTGGGCGAGGATGTCCATGCCGCGCTCGATGCAATAGGCGGCCTCGGTGACGCGGAAAGAACAGCGGTAGGCGACGCCGCCCGGCGCCTTGTTGGTATACACGCCGTCGACCGCCAGATGCGCAACGGGGAAGTCGTAGGACCCGGTGACGATGTTCATGAAACCGGCCGGCCACTTGGACGGGTCGGCGCAGGCGTCGAAGGCGCCATGGTCGGCGAGCACGTGGACGCGCAGCCCCGTCACCTTGCCCTCTTTCGTCGCGGCGATTTCCGTCGTCATGTGATAGTCGCGGGCAAAGGACGTAGTGGTCAGGTTCTCCATCCGGTCCTCGACCCATTTCACCGGCTTGCCGGTGACGATGGTGGCGACCGCCGCACAGATATAACCCGGATAGGCGCCGACCTTGTTGCCGAAGCCACCGCCGATGTCCGGCGCGATCACGTGGATCTTGTGCTCGGGGATCTTGGAGATCAGCGCCACGACCGTGCGGATGACGTGCGGCGCCTGGAACGTGCCCCAGATGGTCAGCTCGCCCTTGATCTTGTCGAACGAGCACACGCATTGGCAGGTTTCGAGCGGCGACGGATGGGTGCGGTGATAGGAGATCATCTCCTTGATCGTCACGTCCGCCTTGTCGAAGGCGAGGTCCGTCAGTTCCCGGTCGCCGACCGTCCATTCGAAGATGTGGTTGTGGTGCTTGCGGGGGCCGTGCGCCCCTTCCGTCTTGCCGGCGAGATCCTCGCGCAGCATGGGTGCATCGGCATCCATGGCGGTGAAGGGATCGATGAGGGGAGGCAGCGCCTCGTACTCGACCTCGACTGCGCCGATGCCGTCATCCGCCGCATAGCGGTCGGTGGCCACGACGAAGGCGACCTCCTGGTTCTGGAACAGCACCTTGCCGTCGGCCAGCACCATCTGCACGTCGCCGGCGAGCGTCGGCATCCAGGCGAGGTTGACGGTCTTCAGCGTTTCGGCGGTCAGGACCGCAAGCACGCCGGGCACCTTCAGCGCCTTCTCCGTATTGATCGACTTGATGCGCGCATGGGCGTGCGGCGAGCGGACGAAATCGCCGTGCAGCATGCCCGGCAGCTTCACGTCGTCGACGTAATTGCCCTTGCCCTGGGTGAAGCGAATGTCCTCGACGCGCTTGCGCTTGCAACCCATGCCTTCGAGGCGGGCTTCTCTCTGTTCCCGCGTGGGAGTCATGTCGTTCATTCTGCTGCCTCCTGGAAATCGGTGCCGTTGATCTTGGCGGCGGCGTACTGGATCGCCTTGACGATGTTCTGGTAGCCGGTGCAGCGACAGAGATTGCCGGCGATGCCGTAGCGGATCTCCTCCTCGGTCGGGTTGGGGTTTTCCTGCAGCAGACGGTGCGCCCGCACGATCATGCCCGGGGTGCAGAACCCGCATTGCAGGCCGTGCATCTGCCGGAAGCCTTCCTGAAGCGCCGAAAGCGTGCCGTCGTCATTGGCAATGCCCTCGATCGTCAGGATCTCGGTGCCGTTCGCCTGCACGGCGAACATGGTGCAGCTCTTCACCGAACGCCCGTCGATGTCGACGGTGCAGGCACCGCAATGGGTGGTCTCGCAGCCGATATGCGCGCCGGTCAACAGCAGCTGTTCGCGGATAAAATGGATGAGGAGAGTGCGGGGTTCGACGAGGCCTTCGACCTCCGCTCCGTTCACCACCATCTTCACATGGGTCTTCGCCATAGTCTTTTTCCTCCTCAGGCCGCTGCACGGGACGCGGCGCGCGTGAGCGCCCGCATGACCATGATGCCGCCGACATGGGTGCGATATTCGCTGGTGCCGCGCGCATCGGCCGCCGGGCTCATCACTGCGCGGGCTGCCGCTGCCGCCGCCTTCAGCGCGGCGTCATCCAGGCTCGTTCCGATCACGGCTTGCGCCGCAGCGTCTGCCAGCAAAGGCGTCTCGGAGAGGTTGGTGAGCGCGATCGAGCAGGCAGCGACCTTGCCGCCCGCCATGGTGAGGGTGACGGCGGCAGCCGCCGTGGCATAGTCGCCAACCTTGCGCTTCAGCTTCTCATAGGCATAGCCGTGGCCCGTCGGCTGAACCGGGATGGAGATGGCGGTGAGGATTTCCCCGGGTTCGAGCGCGGTGAAATAGGCGCCCTGGTAGAAATCTGTGGCGGCCACGTCGCGGGTCCCGTCCGGCCCTTCCAGGCGATAGCTCGCACCGAGCGCCATCATCACCGCCGGCATGTCGTTGCCGGGATCGCCGTTGGCGACATTGCCGCCCAGCGTGCCGACATAGCGAACCTGCGGATCGGCGATCATCAGCGCCGTCTCTTTCAGGATCGGCAGATGCACGGCGATGTCGGCGGAATGGATGATGTCGTGCTGCGTGGTCATCGCACCGATGACGAGCGCATTGCCGTCGCGACAGATGCCCTTCAACTGGCCGATGCCGCCAAGATCGATCAGATGTTCGGGCGTCGCGAAGCGCAACTTCATCATCGGGATCAGGCTGTGGCCGCCGGCGAGCGGCCGGGCCTCCTCGCCGAGCTCGGACAATAGTTTCACAGCATCGGCGAGCGTTGCTGGCCGATGGTATTCGAATTCGCCTGGTATCATGGTTTCCTCCCATTCGCCGGTCGGGCGTCGACACGAACGATGGAGGAAGGGTGTTCGCGCTTTTGATGATGCGCAAGCGGCGGGCTCTGATCCCGTCACGAAGCTCGCTGTTTCGCACGAATTGCGGCAATTGCCGCACGAACTGCGTCAGGCGTTCTGACTTACTGACGCATGGCCGCGCGGCGGACCAGTCCGAGCCGTGCCTTGACCTCGGCGATCTTCGCCCGGCTGACCGGAACCACGTGCGGTACGGCTCCGTCGAGCTCGATGATGGCGCCGTCGCCTTCCTTGCGCAGGAAGCTGACATGCGGCAGCGCGATGATGTGGCTGCGGTGGACGCGGGTGAACAGAGCCGGGTCGAGCCGGGCCTCGGCCTCGGAAATCGACCAGGGACACATGCGCTCGCGCTGCCCGTCATGGATCAGTGTGTAATGCGCGTCGGCCCTTATGCTGCGGATTTCCGAGATGTCGATGAGGAGCGTGCCGTCGGCACTCGAAACCGGCACGCGGCTGACGGGCATTGTCCTGGGCTGGCCGATGCCGCCGAGCGGCTGGGCGCGTAAGGCGGGTTGATCGGCGCGGGGTGACGGGCGGTCTTCGAGGCCGGCCAGCGGATCGACGGTGCCGATATCGGCTTCGTCGTAATCGGGCGTGGCCGATCGCTGCCGCTGTTCCGGAACAAGGAACAGCAGGAAGCCGGCGGCGATGACGAAACAGAGGAGCGCCACCACGAGCGACAACAATTGTGGCGACGCGACCAGCCCGCCGAACTCATGCTGATGGCCCGTGGCTGCGGGCACGAAATGCATGCCGTACATCGCGGTATAGTGCATGCCGGAGACCGCGATGCCGAAGGCCATGGCGCTCAGTGCCAGGAGCAGGCCACTCTGGCGGGCAAGATAGATCTTCAAGCCTCCATAGGCCGCGGCAACCGCAATAACCAGCGACAGCACGAGCATGGCGTAGTCGTGTTCGATGGCAAAATTCCCGGAGAGCCCGTGGATGCCGACATAGTGCATCGAGGCGATGCCGAGCCCGAGCAGCAGGGCCGAAGCGCCAACGCGTATCCTGGACGGCGTGCCGATACTGACGAAGAACAGCGATATGCCGACCACCAGGGCGCACAACAGGAAGGAGATGACGGTCGGCAGGACGAGATAGCTTGCGTCCGTCGGGATCGGTGCCGCCAGCATGCCGACGAAGTGCATGGTCCAGATGCCGATCGCCAGAAAGGCCGCGGCACCGGTCAAAAGCAGGCGCGGATTGGCGCGCGGTGCCGTGCGGATGCGGCCCGCAATCCCGAAGCCCGTATAGCCGCCCAGGATCGCGACGGCGACCGAAAGCGCCACGAGAAATGGATCGTGTCCTGCGAACATCAACTCTTTGGCTGCCGCGTTCCTCCGCCGGCAACCGCCTCCTGCCGGGAAGGTACAACTGCGGTGGCGAGATTGGCAAGCCGAGCGTGCGCGCCATGCTTGTCATACAGGCTAAAGACGCATCGCAGCGAACAGGCTCATCTGTTCGTCTCAGTCGATCATGGCAAGAAGCGTGTCGAGCCGATCGGCATCGCGGGGCAACTTGTCCTGGCGGAGCCGGGCGATGCGCGGGAAGCGCATGGCGACGCCCGATTTGTGACGGGGCGAACGGGCAATGCCCTCGAAGGCAACCTCGACGACGAAGCCGTGATCGGGCTCGGCCCTGAGCGCCCTGACCGGTCCGAAGCGATCGACGGTATTGTTGCGCACATAGCGATCGAGAATTTCCAGCTCAGCATCGGTGAAGCCGAAATAGGCCTTGCCGACCGGTACCAGCACGTCGCCGCTCTCCCCCTTGGTCCAGACCCCGAAGGTGAAATCGGAATAATAGCTGGACCGCTTGCCGTGCCCGCGTTGCGCATAAATCAGCACCGCATCGGCGTTGAACGGCTCGCGCTTCCATTTGAACCATGGTCCCTTGGCGCGCCCCGCCTGGTAGACGCTGTCCAGCCGCTTGATCATCACGCCCTCGATCACCGGATCGGGCGGATCGATGCGCAGGCGCTCAAGCTCGTCCCAGCTGGAAAACGGCACCAGCGGCGAGAGATCGAAACGGGTCGGCTGGCTGGCGTCGATCAGCTCGGCCAGTCGCTCGCGACGCTGGACGAAGGTCTCGGAGCGCACGTCGTCCTCTCCCTGGAAGAGAATGTCATAGGCGCGCAGGAAGGCCGGGTATTCCCCCAGCATCTTCGCAGACACCGTCTTGCGGTTCAGGCGCTGCTGCAGGTCGGAGAAGGTGCGGGTGGGTTCGTTGGAACGCAGCGTTCCGCCGACCAGAAGTTCACCATCGATCACGCCCTCGAAATCCGCCGCCTCGACGATATCGGGGAAGGAATGGGAAATGTCGTCGCCAGAGCGCGAATAGAGCCGCGTGCGGCTGCCGGAGCGCGACAGCTGGACGCGAATGCCGTCCCATTTCCATTCCGCCGCAAAACTGGCCGGGTCGAGGTTCTCCAGATCGCCCTCGCCAACCGGGGTCGACAGCATGACCGAATGGAAGATTGCCGGACTGGCAAGCGCCGGCTTGTCCGCTCCGCCTTCCAGCCAGGCAAACAGGGTCCCGTAGGGAGGCGAAAGGCCATGCCAGAGCGTCTCGATCTCGGTGATGTCCTTGTTCCCGAACATCGCCAGCGCCTGCTTGGCAAGCCGGGCGGAGACCCCGATCCGCAGGCCGCCGGTGACGAGCTTGAGAAAGGCGAAGCGGCCCGAACTGTCGAGCCGGTCGAGCAGATCGCGCACCGCGTTGCGGATTTCGGTTCGCCCGAGCGACCGTATCTTCTCGACCACGTCCGATAGCCGCGGCTCCTCGGCGCCACTCTCCGGCTTGTCTTTCTCTCCGTCCCAGACGAGCGCAATCGTTTCCGCGAGATCGCCGACATAGTCATAGGAATAGCGAAACAGCACCTCGTCCATCCGCTCGAGCACCAGTTCGCGCAGCACGGCCGGCTTGACCGCGCCGATGTCCAGCGTGCCGGCCAGCGCCGCCAGCGCATAGCCGCGATCCGGATCGGGGGTTGCGCGAAAATAGTCGACGAGCAGGGTGAGCTTGCCGTTGCGGCTCGGCGTCAGAACCAGGCGGTCGAGCAGGTCGGAGAAGGCCTTCATCGCGCGTCAGTCCCCCTCATCCTCGTAGCCCACCAGATGCAGCGGTCGCGCCGCTATCCCCTGGAGTTCGCACCATCTGACCAGAGCCTCCTCCCGGCCATGGGTCACCCACACCTGCCCGGGTTTGAGTTCCGTGATCGTCGCCGTCAGTTCCGGCCAGTCGCAATGGTCGGAGATCACCAGCGGCAGTTCCACGCCCCGTTGCTTGGCCCGCTGGCGCACCATCATCCAGCCCGAGGCGAACACCGAAAGCGGATCGGCAAAGCGCCGCGCCCAGCGATCGTTGAACGCGGAAGGGGGGCCGACAATCACGGCGCCGCGAAAGCCTTGCGCATCCTGTTCATCGTCGGTCGCGGGCCGCAGATCGCCGAGATCGATACCCTGGCTCTCGTAGTAGGCGCAGAGCTTCGACAGCGCTCCATGAATGTAGATCGGCCGGTCATAGCCGGAGCGGCGCAACAGCGAGATGACCCGTTGCGCCTTGCCGAGCGCATAGGCACCAACCAGATGGCTGCGTTGCGGAAACTGGCCAAGCGAGGTCAGCAGCCTGGCGATCTCGTCGGTGGGGTCTGGATGGTGAAACACCGGCAGCCCGAAGGTCGCCTCGGTGATGAACACATCGCAGGCCACCGGTTCGAAGGGCGCGCAGGTCGGATCGGTGCTTCGCTTGTAGTCACCGGACACGACGATCCTCATGCCGTCCTTCTCGACGGCGACCTGCGCTGATCCGAGCACATGTCCGGCCGGATGGAAGCTGATACCGACACCGTTGAGGACGAGGCGCTCGCCGAAATCGATCGCCTGCTCGCTGCCGCAGAACTCCGCGCCGCAGCGAATGCGCATGATGTCGAGGGTCTGCCGTGTCGCCAGAACCTTGCCGTGCCCCGGACGGGCATGGTCGGAATGCCCGTGAGTGATCAGCGCCCGCTCCACCGGCCTTATCGGATCGACGTAGAAGTCGCCTGCCGGGCAATAGAGGCCCGCTTGGGTCGGATGAAGCAGGGTTTCGGGCTTGATCATGAGACCTCAGATAGGGCGATCGCGTGCCCCTACCAGAGGCGTCATGAAGCCAGGCGCGTGACGGCGAGGTAACCGGCTGTGGCGGCAGCGGCGGTCAGGAAACTGCCCCAGGCCATGTCGACGATGCTGACCGTGATCGACCAGTCCTTGAGTGTCGCGAGATTGGTCATGTCATAGGTGCCATAGGCGATCAGGCCGAGCAGCGCACCGCCTGCCACTGCCGTCAGCCAGCCGCCGCCGGAGACGGCAGGCATCACGGCGAAATAGACGATGCCGGCGACGTAGAAGAGGTAGAACAGCCCGGCTGCCGCGAAATTGGGTGTCGCCAGCAGAAGGTCGCCGATATGGCGGCGATAGAAGCCGATGGCGATACGAGACAGCCAGACGTAGTCGAGCCCGAAAAACACGACGGCGGTGGCGACATAGGCGATGGCATAGGTCATCATGATCCGATCCAGGGTCGTTGCGTTCGCAGGCGCGGCTGTCTCAGATGCCGAGCACAGGCTGCACCAGCCGCATCAGGTAGCTGCGGAATTTCAGCGGCGCGTCGGTGACGGCCAGGCAGATGCAATCCTCGTCCGGTGTCGCCACCGGCTGATGCTGCAGGCTTTCGTCCGCTTCCTCCAGGTCGCCGCGCTTAAACAGCGCATCGCCATCCTGAAAGCTGCCTTTCAACACCAGCGTCAGTTCCCGCCCGCCATGCGAATGTTCGGGCACGGGCTTGCCGGCGGGAATCCTGAGGAGTCGCACGCTCGTTTCGCGGTCGCCTGTCGGGATGCGAATATGATAGGCGCCCCGCCCGAGCGCTTTCCATTTCAGGTCGGCGAGATCGCCGCCGAGATAGGAGCGCAGGGGTTCCGGGATGACCACGTCGCCCGCGGCCGTCGCCGGCTTTGCCGGTGTCCGCGCCGCGGCCGTCGCGGTCGATGCCTTGTCTTGGCCAAGCCGTGCCTTCATCGCCGCCCAGCTCGTGTCGTCTGCGACATCGGTGCACGCCATCTCCAGCATTTCACCGCCGGCATGCTCCATGAAGTCGAGCCGGCGACGGCACGACGGGCAAAGGGCAAGATGGGTGGCAACGGCGATGCTCCAGCCTTCGGCGAGCGTGCCTGACGCATAACCCAGGAGGAGTTCGTCGCTGATATGGTGCTGAATGCTCATGTGTGATCCTCCAGCGCGGCGCGGAGTTTGGCGAAGGCGAGACGGATGCGCGATTTGACCGTTCCCATGGGAAGGCCGAGCTTGGCGGCGATCGTGCTGTGCGAGGCCTCGTTGAAAAAAGCGAGTTTGAGCAATTCAAGCTGCTCGCTCGGCAGCGTCTCCATGGCGCGGTGTAGCCGGTCGGCTTGCTGCCGACCTTCAAATTCGACATCGGCGGGGGGCACGTCGTCGGGAACGAAGGCCGGGTCAGTCGGGTCGAAGGTCGGCCGCTTCTCCTTGCGATAGGCGTCGGTCCTGAGGTTTCTGGCGATCGTGAAGATCCAGCTCGACACGCTGCCGCGCGCCGGGTCGAATTGATGCGCCTTGTTCCATACGGCAAGCATGGTTTCCTGCATCAGTTCTTCCGCGGCCTGGTTGTCGCGGGCGAGCTTGGCCATATAGGCGCGCACCCGCGGCCCATAATGGCGGAACAGCGCCTCGAAAGCCTCAATGTCCTTGCTCTGCCCGACAGCTGCCAGCATTTGCGTAAGTGACTGCTGTGATGTCTCGTCGTCGGTTACGCGCGTCAATGCGGATCTTTTCCCATGGCTGAGGTGCGCGGCTTTGTTCTGCCCCGCTATTCCTCTCATAGCATTGCGACCCGCGTCCGCCGATATGAAAAATGCTGTTGTCATGACGTCGATTACGGGCAGTCCTTCGACCCGGATCACCGTCCTTCGATTTTTCGTTCGCCATCGATCCGGATGCGGGTCCGCTGCGTAGTGTGGCCTGACGATACAGCGAAAGAGGAAGATTCGATGGATACGGGCTTCGGCAAGACGACGTTTTCGGGCAGACGCAGGATCGCAGTGGTCGGTTCAGGGATTTCCGGCCTCTCCGCCGCCTGGCTGCTTGGCCGAAATGCCGATGTCGTACTCTATGAGTCGGAGCGCCGCCCGGGGGGGCATTCGAACACGGAGCTCGCGCCATCAGCGACAGGCGACGTGCCGGTCGATACGGGATTCATCGTTTACAATGATCGCAACTATCCCAATCTTGTCGCGCTTTTCGATCATCTGAAGGTCCCGACGCTCGCCTCCGACATGTCGTTTTCCGCCTCGCTCGATGGCGGTGCATTCGAATATTCCGGGTCCGGCCTCAAGGGGCTGATCGGCCAGAAGACCAATCTTCTGCGGCCCCGCTTCTGGTCGATGGTCTCGGATGTGCTGCGATTCTACAAGGAGGCTCCTGGGCTGCTCCAGCGTCCCGACCTGGCCGATGTCAGCCTTGGTGAGTACCTGGCGTCGAGCCGTTATGGCGACTCCTTCATCGAGGATCATCTGTTGCCGATGGGCGCTGCGATCTGGTCGACGACGGCCGGCGAAATGCGGCTTTACCCGCTGCATGCCTTTATCCGCTTCTTTGCCAATCACGGCCTTCTGTCGCTCGATGATCGACCGCGCTGGCGAACCGTGGCCGGCGGCAGCCGCGAATATGTGAAGCGTCTGCTTGCCGATTTCGCCGGCGAACTCCGCCTCGGCCGATCCGTGCGGAAGATCCACCGTGACGCGCTCGGTGTCGAACTGACCGATGGGGAAGGCCATGTCGAGCGTTTCCACGACGTGGTGATCGCCACTCATGCCGATCAGGCTTTGGCCATTCTGGGCGACGCCGATAAGGTCGAGCGCGAGACGCTTGGTGCTTTTCAGTACACGCCCAACGTCGCCGTGCTGCATTCCGATCCAGCCCTGATGCCGAAGCGCCGGCAGGTCTGGTCGAGCTGGAACTACATCGCCGATCGTGGCGACGAGGACGGCAAGGCCTTGTGCGTCACCTATTGGATGAACCGGCTTCAGTCCCTCGATCCGGCCCGGCCCTTGTTCGTCACCCTCAATCCGAGCCGCACAATCGATCCCCGGCATGTGATCAAGGTGATCGACTATGCGCATCCGCTCTTCGATCTGAAGGCCATTGCGGCCCAGCGTCGTCTCTGGCAGATTCAAGGCAACAGGCATACCTGGTTTTGCGGTGCCTATTTCGGCAGCGGATTCCACGAGGACGGGCTTCAGGCCGGCCTCGCCGTGGCGGAGGCGCTCGGCGGCGTGAAGCGCCCCTGGACGGTCGAAAACGAATCCGCCCGCATCGACCATGTCCGTCAGCTTGAGGCAGCCGAATGAGCTATCTCTCCGCAATCTATACGGGACATGTGCTGCATGTGCGGCACCGACCGAAGAAGCACACGCTGCGCTACAGCGTGTTCTCTTTGCTGATCGATCTCGACGAATTGCCGGATCTCGACCGGAACCTCTCCCTGTTCGGGCACAATCGCCGGGCTGTGTTTTCGTTGCGCGACACGGATCATGGCGACGGAACCGTCGGAGGGCTGAAGGCCTGGGCCGAGAGCCATCTCAAGCGCGCCGGCGTGTATCAACCGGACATGAAGATCCTCATGCTGTGCTACCCGCGCATCCTGGGTTTCGTCTTCAATCCGCTGACCGTCTATTTCTGCAACAGGGTGGATGGTTCGGCGGCGGCCATCCTCTACGAGGTATGCAATACCTTCAAGGAGCGGCACACCTACGTCATCCCGGTGGGTGGCGATCCGGGCGCGGTGAAGCATGCCTGCGCCAAGGAGATGTATGTCTCGCCGTTCATGCCGATGGACTGCACCTATAATTTTCGCATCCAGCCGCCAGGCCCGCAGGTCTCGGTCAACATCAGCGAGACCGATGGCGAGGGCCCGCTGCTCTTTGCCTCCTTTGCCGGAAAGCGGCGCGCCGTGTCCGACCGGGCGCTTGCGGCCATGTTGCTGTCCTATCCCCTGATGACGCTGAAGGTCCTCGCAGGTATCCACTGGGAGGCCCTGCGTCTCTGGCTGAAGCGCATACCGGTCCATCGCCACGTGGCGGCATCCGAGCCGATAGCCAGTACGATCGTGTTGAACAATGGAATGGAAAAGCCATGAGCCACGCCGAGCAGGAAAGTTCGACATTCACAGCCGCCCGTCCGTTCTGGCAAAAAATACTGTGCCGTTTCGCGGACCGGATCGAAAAGGGGCGCCTTGTCCTGCAGTTCGACGGTGGCGTCGAGCATGTGGCGATGGGCCAAGCCCCAGGCCCGAAGGCCGTGCTGAACGTGCGCCGCCCGCGCGCCCTGATGCGCATCGTGACCGGCGGCACGCTCGGTTTTGCCAAGGCTGTCATCGAAGGCGATGTCGACAGCCCGGATATTGGTGCGGTGCTTGAACTGGCGGTCGTCAATGAAAACGCCTTTTCTCGGGTGATGGCGCCCACTTCGCTGATCGGCGGGATCGCCCGAATGCGGCACCGGCTGCGGCGCAATTCGGTGAAAGGTAGCCGGCGAAACATTTCGTTCCACTATGACCTCGGCAATGCGTTCTACGCGCTCTGGCTCGATCGAACGATGACCTATTCGTCCGCGCTCTACGATCGCCCGGCGCAGAGCCTGGCCGAGGCCCAGGAGGCCAAGTATGCGCGCATTGTCAGGGAACTCGGGATTGGTCCGGACGATCATGTGCTGGAGATCGGTTGCGGTTGGGGCGGGTTTGCCGAATACGCCATCCGTGCCACCGGTTGCCGCGTGACGGGCCTGACGCTTTCCGTCGAGCAGGCAAGGTTCGCCCGCGACCGGCTGGAGCGCGCCGGCTTTTCCGAACGCGCCGACATTCGCCTTGAGGACTATCGTCATTGCCGGGGTGAATTCGACAAGATCGTCTCGATCGAGATGTTCGAAGCGGTCGGCGAGGAAAATTGGCCTGTCTATTTCGAAGCGGTGCGTGACCGCCTCAAGCCGGGTGGGAGTGCGATGGTGCAGTCGATCACCATCCACGACGACCGCTTTCACAGCTATCGGCGCAATGCCGACTTCATCCAGACCTATATCTTCCCCGGCGGCATGTTGCCCTCTGTCGAGGCCTTCAACGCCGGCGCACGGCGGGCCGGGCTGGAGGTCGGCCACACGCTGGCCTTTGGCGGGGATTATGATCGGACGCTGCTGGCCTGGGACCATGCCTTCGTCGCCAACTGGCCGAAGATCGAGACACTCGGCTTCGACCGGCGGTTCTACAGGCTGTGGCGGTTCTACCTGCATTATTGCGCGGTCGGCTTCCGCACCGGCCGCATCGATGTCGTGCAGTTTCGCCTCGACAAGCCGTCCTGAACGGTCAGGCCTGTGGCCTCAACATCCGGCGCGTCAATGCGAATCGCAGGCGCGCCGGAAGCATGTGCAGCAGTTTCATGGCGACAGCCATCTTCCACGGAAAGACGATTTCGTATTTGCCGGCCGCTAGACCGTCAGCGATCGTTTCGGCTGCCTCCTCGGCTGAAATGAGGAAAGGCATGGGAAAATCGTTCTTGCGGGTCAGCGGCGTGTCGACGAAACCGGGGTTGACGATCGACAGCTTCACGCCATGCGACCGCAGCTCGGGATAGAGCGCCTCGCACATGACGTTGAGTGCCGCCTTGGTTGCGCCATAGCTCGCCGCACCCGGCAGGCCGACATAACCTGAGACCGAGGCCACGACGGCGATCTGGCCGCTCCGCCGGGCAATCATCGCCGGCATGATCTTTTCCAGGCACTGCGCCGTGCCGATCAGGTTCAACTCGACCATCGTGCGGAAGCGAGCGCTGTCGAAATCCACGGCATAATCGCGGAAATAGGTGCCGGCGGCGAACACAGCGAGATCGATGGATCCGAGCCGATCCTCGATGGCTTGCACGGTTTGGTCGATCGCTGCCTTGCCCGTCACGTCGAGCGGGAAGGCGACGATCCGCCCATCGCTCTCCGCGGCCAGCGACGCGAGCTCGTCGGCGCTGCGGGCGCTGACAGCGATGGTCCAGCCGTCACGGGCGAGACGCAGCGCCAGAGCACGACCGATGCCGGAGCTGGCGCCGGTGATCCAGGCAATGCGGCGCGGAGCTGTTTGGCTCGCGTCCGCTCGCCGTGTGGTGCTGATCGTTTCCATGAAAACCTCTCGAACCGTTTGCCCTATCCTCGGGATACGGCAAACGGCTTCGATCGGTTCAGATCCGAGGACGCGGCGTTCAACGCCCGCCGTTGACGGCGACGAAGTTCTCCATGCGCAGCAGCGCCAGTTCCGGCTGGTCCAGCACATTGGCCTGGTCGGCGAGGCGGAAGACGTCGCAATAGTGCAGGATGCCACGGGCCGACTGCATGCCGGCCGGCATGGTGAAGTGGTCCTGGTGGCCGTTCAGCCAGGCGAGAAAGACGACGCCTGCCTTGTAGTACTGCGTCGGCGCCTCGAAGATCTTGCGCGACAGTGGAACCGTCGGCGCCAGTACCTTGCGGAACTCCGCGCGATCGCCCTTCGCCAGCGCTGCGAGCGCATGCGAGGCTTGCGGCGCCACCGCGTCGAAGATGCCGAGCAGGGCGTGGCTGTAGCCGTCCGGGCCGTCCTCGATCAAGTCGGCATAGTTGAAGTCGTCGCCTGTGTAGCACAGCACCCCTTCGGGCAGCCTTTTGCGCAGCGCGATCTCCTTGGCATTGTCGAGCAGCGAGATCTTGATGCCTTCGACCTTGTCGCGGTTCTCGTCGATGATCGAGATCACGGTATCAAGCGCCTCGTCGAAGCTGTCGCTGCCCCAGTAGCCGGCGAGCTGCGGGTCGAACATGCTGCCGAGCCAGTGCAGGATGACCTTGTCCTTCGCTTGGCGGAGGATGCGGCGATAGACGGCGCGGTAGTCGTCCGCAGATCTGGCCACACGCGCCAAAGCCCGGCTGGCCATCATGATGGCTCTGCCACCATTGGCCTCGACGAACTCCATTTGCGTCTCGTAGGCACGGATAACATCGTCGAGCGAGCGGGCGTCGGATGGAGCGAGATGGTCGGTGCCGGCGCCGCAGGCAAGGTCGGCTCCGGGAACGTGGCGCGCCTCGGCCAGCGAGCGGCGGATGAGTTCCTGCGCGCCCGCCCAGTCAAGCCCCAGTCCCCGCTGCGCGGTGTCCATGGCTTCGGCGATCTTGAAGCCGAGGCTCCAGAGATGATGGCGGAAGGCCATGGTCCGATCCCAGTCGATCGCCGGTGCGCCCCAGGGATCGCTGTCGCGAAACGGGTCCGAGACGACGTGCGCGGCGGCATAGGCGATGCGGTTGAAGCGCGGCGGCGCTGCGGGCCGTGCCGTGGGCGTGCCGACCAGGCGATAGTCCTCGATCGTGCCGTCCATCTTGGGCAGGGTAATGGTCTGGATCATGGCTTCCTCCTCCATGGTTCGGTCGCTCAATAATTTAGATCGTTCCAAATAACAAGACTTGAGGCTTGATTAATTTGATTCGTTTGAGCGAGGTCTGATCCGGCAGAACAGTCGTGTCGCCGGCGAAGAATTGCGAATAAGACAGCATAAACAACCCAATGACGGTCAACTTGGGTTTCAGGCAAAACGCCGTTGATCACGATTGAAGGAAAAACGCCTTGCTGGCTTGACAGATTTGGATCGTTCCAATTATGAGTCCAATCCAGATTGAAATTCGGGAGGATCTGCAAATGGGAGAAAGGGTGACGGTCATCGACATCGCACGCGCCGCCGGCGTGTCGAAGTCGACCGTGTCTCTCGTCCTGCAGGGCAGCCCGCTGGTCAACGAGGGAACGCGCGCCAGGGTCAACGCGGCGATCCGCGAGCTCGGTTACGTTTATAATCGCGGCGCGGCCAATCTGCGCCAGTCGAACGCCAAGTCGAAGATCATCGGCGTGGTCGTCAACGACCTGACCAACAGCTTCTTCGCAGAGCTAGCCGTCGGCATCGACATGACGGTGCAGTCCGCCGGCTTTGTCCAGTTCCTCGCCAACTCGGCGGAAAATCCCGATCGCCAGCGCGAGGTCGTCAACTCGATGCGCGAGCATGGCATATCCGGCCTGATCATCTCTCCGGCGCGCGGCACGGCCGCCGCGGACCTCAAACCTTTGGCTGCGGCCGGCATTCCCGTTGTCGCTGTGGTGCGCAACGTGCCGGGCGCGCGGGTCTCCTCGCTGCTGTCGGACAATGCCGCGGGCGCCAAGGCTGCGATCGACCATCTGGTTTCGCTTGGCCATCGGCGGATCGCTTTCCTGGGTGGTTTCCCGGACACGACCGTCTTCGCCGAGCGCCTCGGCGGCTATCGCGAGGCGCTGGGTGCGGCCGGTCTTGATTGCGGCGACGATCTGGTCATGGCGTCCGCGCCTTCGCGGGTCGGCGGCATGGTGGCGATCGAGCGCTGCCTCGCTCTCGCCAATCGCCCCACGGCGGCGCTGTGTTTCAACGACGCGGTCGCCTTCGGAGTATGCGACGGCCTGCGCAAGGTGCGGCTCGATCCGGGTGCGGATTTCGCCGTCGTCGGCTTCGACGACGTGATCGAGGCAAAGACGGCCGTGCCGGCCCTGACGACCGTGTCGATCGACCCTCAGGGCATGGGCCGACGCGCGGCGCAGCTGCTGCTGAAACAGATCAATGCCGGAAAGGTGGAGCCCGAGGCCGTTATCAGCCCGGCGCATCTGGTGGTTCGCCGCAGCTGCGGCTCAAGTGGTGCCCTGGGAGAGGGGCATATCGGCGGATTGCCAATGCAGGGCGCGGCGACCGTCGCGCTTTGAGGAAATTGAGAAGTCGGCGCGGCCGGGAGGGCAGCGCGGGAGGAGGAAGCATGGTTCGCTGGGGCCTGGTCGGCGCAAGCACGATCGCACGCGAATGGGTCATCGGAGCAATCCGCGCCAATGGCGGCGAATTGGCATCCGTACTGAGCAGCAATGCCGAACGCGGCAGCGCCTATGCCGCCGATAACGGCATCGCCCGCGTCGCGGCGACGCTCGACGAGATCGTCAATGATCCCGCGATCGACGCCGTCTACATTTCGACCACCAACGAACTGCACCGCGACCAGGCTATTGCCGCTGCCCGTGCCGGCAAGCATGTTCTCTGCGAAAAGCCGCTGGCGCTCTCCCTCGACGATGCGCGGTCGATGATCGCCGAAGCCGCAAAGGCCGGCGTCGTCCTTGCCACCAATCACCACCTGCGCAATGCCGCGAGCCACCGCGCAATGCGCACTGCGATCGCCGAGGGCCGGATCGGCAGGCCGCTGGCCGCCCGCGTCTTCCATGCGGTCTATCTGCCACCGCATCTGCAGGGCTGGCGCCTCGAACGGCCCGATGCCGGCGGCGGCGTGATCCTCGACATCACCGTGCACGACGCCGATACCCTGCGTTTCGTCCTCAACGACGATCCGGTGGAAGTGACCGCCTTCAGCCAGTCGGCCGGCATGGGCCAGTCCGGTCTGGAAGACGGGGTCATGGGCGTGATGCGCTTCAAGTCGGGCCTGATCGCCCAGTTCCACGATGCCTTCACGGCGAAATTCGCCGAAACCGGTTTCGAGGTCCATGGCACGGAAGGATCGCTGATCGCCCGCAATGTCATGACCCAGCGCCCCGTCGGCAGCGTCGTGCTGCGCAATGCCGAGGGCGAACGCGAACTGCCGCTCGACCAGCAGGATCTCTACAGCCGCGCGATCGCCAATTTCCATGCCGCGATCGCCGGCAAGGGCAGTCCATCGGCCACGGGCGAAGACGGCCTCTGGTCGCTGGCGACCGGTCTCGCGGTGGTGAAGTCGGCGGCCAGTGGCGCGACCGCCATGATTGAAACCGGACTTTGAGCATAACCATGAGCAAGCAGATCTCCCCGGCCGAAGCCGCCGCCCTGATCCCCGATGGCGCCATCGTCTCCGTCTCGTCCTCGAGCGGCCTCGGCTGCCCGGACCTGATGCTGAAGGCCATCGGCGAGCGCTTCGAGAGAACCGGTCATCCGCGGAACCTGACGACGCTTCATCCGATCGCCGCCGGCGACATGAGCGGCATCAAGGGCATCGACCATATCGCCCGCAAGGGCCTCCTGGCCCGCATCATCGGCGGCTCCTATCCGTCCGGCCCCTCGACCTCCGAGCCGCCGCTCATCTGGCAGATGGTCACCGGAAACGAGATCCCGGCCTACAACATTCCCTCCGGCATCCTCTTCGACATGCACCGCGAGGCGGCCGCCAAGCGACCGGGCGTGATCACCAAGATCGGTCTCGAAACCTTCGTCGATCCGGACCGCCAGGGCTGCGCCATGAATGCGGCCGCGGCCGAACAGCCGGTCGTCAGGAAGATCGAGTTCGAAGGCGAAGAATGGCTCTATTTCCCGGTGATCGTTCCGCAGGTCGCCATCATCCGCGCCACCACGGCCGACGAGCGCGGCAATCTCACCTATGAGCACGAGGGCGCCTATCTCGGCGGCCTCGACCAGGCGCTCGCCGCCCGCAACAATGGCGGCATCGTCATTGCCCAGGTCAAGCGCATGACCAAGGACGGTTCTCTGAGGCCGCACGACGTGCGCGTGCCCGGCATGCTGGTCGACTATGTCATCGTCGATCCGGACCAGAAGCAGACGACCCAGACGCTCTACGATCCGGCGATCTCTGGCGAGATCTTCCGCCCGCTCGACAGTTTCCATGTGCCGGAATTCGGCATCCAGAAGGTCATCGCCCGCCGCGTGGCGCAGGAGCTGGAAGCCGGAAGCTGCGTCAATCTCGGCTTCGGCATTTCCGCCAACGTGCCGCGCATCCTGCTGGAAGAGGGGCTTCACGGCGCCGTCACCTGGGTGATCGAGCAGGGCGCCGTCGGCGGCGTTCCGCTTTTGGATTTCGCCTTCGGCTGCGCCTCGAACGCCGACGGCTACATGCCGTCGCCCTACCAGTTCACCTACTTTCAGGGCGGCGGCTTCGACGCCTCGCTGCTCTCCTTCCTCGAGATCGGCCGCGACGGCTCCGTCAACGTCTCCAAGCTCGCCTTCCGCCCGCATGTGACGGCCGGCGCCGGCGGCTTCGTCGACATCACGGCACGGGCCAAAAAGATCGTCTTCTCCGGCATGTTCAATGCCGGCGCCAAGCTCTCGCTCGAGGACGGTCGCCTGGTCGTCGAAAAGGAAGGCAAGCTGAAGAAACTGGTCAACGAGGTCGAACACGTGACCTTCTCCGGCCATCGTGCCGTGAGCCAGGGCCAGGACATCACCTATGTCACCGAGCGCTGCGTGATGAAGCTGACGCCGGACGGCATCATGCTCACCGAAATCGCGCCGGGCATCGACCTCGAAAGCCAGATTCTCGCCCAGTCGGAGTTCCCGCTGATCATCTCGCCGGATCTGAAGGGCATGGATCACGAGCTGTTCCGCGATGCGCCGATCGGCCTGACGCTTCCGCAAAAGCCGAGGCGGGTGCTGGAGGTGTCCCATGACTGAACTCCGCATCCGGCTTGCCGTTGACGGTTCCATCGCCATCATCACCTTGGCGCGCGCCGACAAGCTCAACGCGCTCGACCTCGACATGCTCGCCGAGCTTTCGAATGTTCTCGACCGGGTCGAGGCCGACAGTACCGTTCGCGTTGTCATCCTGACCGGCGAGGGCAAGGCCTTCTCCGCCGGGGGCGACATCGCCGCCTGGGGAGCCATGCAAGCGCAGGAATTCGGTCACCATTGGGTGCGCCATGGCCACCGCATCTTCGATCGGCTGGCGACGCTGCGGATGCCGGTGATCGCCGCGATGAACGGCCATGCGCTGGGCGGCGGCCTGGAGCTCGCCGGCGCCGCCGACATCCGCATCGCCGAGCGCCAAGCGAAGATCGGCCTGCCGGAGACGTCTCTCGGCATGGTGCCCGGCTGGTCGGGCACGCAGCGGCTGGTGCGCCGCTTCGGCGCGCAGATCGTGCGGCGCATGGTGCTGGGCGGCGAAATGTTCGTGGCCGAAGAGGCACGCGCAAACGGTCTGGTCGATCTCGTGGTCGATACCGGCGAAGCGCTGAACGCCGCCAAAGACTATGCCGCCCGGATCGCAGTACGCGGCCCTGCGGCCGTCGAGATCTCGAAACTCATGCTGTCCATCGCCGGCGGCGAGGACAATGGCGCGGCCGTCGAGGCACTGGGGTCCATCCTGGTGGCCAAGACCGGCGACCTGAAGGAAGGCGTGTCCGCCTTCAGGGAAAAACGCGCCGCCGAATTCAAGGGAGAATGGTAATGCCGGTACTCGTCACGCCCAGGAAGATCGAAGACGCCACGGTTCGCGAATTCTCCATGCTGATCGACGGCAAATGGGGTAGCGGTGCCGACGGTCGTACGCTGGAGCGGGTGGCCCCCGGCCACGGCGTGGTCGTCAGCCGCTACCAGCAGGCCAGTGAGGCCGACGCGGAGCGTGCCATCCTTGCCGCCCGCAAGGCCTTCGACGACGGTCCCTGGCCGCGCATGACGGCCTCCGAGCGGTCAGGGATTCTGCTGAAGGCAGCCACGCTGATCGAGGAACGGCTGGACGAGATCGCCTATCTCGATGCCGTCGAGGCCGGCAAGCCGATCACGCAGGTCAAGGGCGAGATCGCCGGTGCCGTCGACATCTGGCGCTATGCCGCGGCCCTTGCCCGCGACCTGCACGGCGAAAGCTACAACACGCTCGGTGACGGCACGCTCGGTGTCGTGCTGCGCGAGGCGATCGGCGTCGTCTCGATCATCACGCCGTGGAACTTCCCCTTCCTGATCGTCGGCCAGAAGCTGCCCTTTGCGCTTGCCGCCGGCTGCACCTGCGTCGTCAAGCCGTCCGAACTCACCTCGGGTTCGACCCTGGTGCTCGGCGAAATCCTGATCGAGGCCGGCGTGCCCGCCGGCGTCGTCAACATCGTGGTCGGCACCGGCCCGGAGGTCGGTGCGCCGATGACCACCCATCCGGCGGTCGACATGATCTCGTTCACCGGCTCGACCGGCGTCGGCCGACTGACCATGGCCAATGCCGCCCAGACGCTGAAGAAGGTCTCGCTCGAACTCGGCGGCAAGAACCCGCAGATCGTCTTTCCCGACGCCGATCTGGAGGCCTTCATCGACGCGGCCGTGTTCGGTGCCTGGTTCAATGCCGGCGAATGCTGCAATGCCGGCTCGCGCCTGATCCTGCACAGGAGCATCGCCGACGACGTGGTCGCCCGCATCGCCGAGATTTCCAATGCCGTCAAGGTCGGCGATCCGCTCGACCCGACCACCCAGGTCGGCGCGATCATCACCCCGCAGCATCTGGAAAAGATCTCCGGCTATGTATCGGGGGCTGCGGCCGGCGGCGCCAACGTCGCCTATGGTGGCTCGACGATCGATTTCGGCATGGGCCAGTTCATGACCCCCACCATCCTCGACAAGGTGACCCCGGACATGGCGGTCGCCCGCGAGGAGGTCTTCGGTCCCGTCCTGTCGGTCCTCACCTTCGAGACAACCGACGAGGCGATCCGCATTGCCAACGCCATCGACTACGGCCTGTCGGCCGGGGTCTGGAGCCGCGACTTCGACACCTGCCTGACGGTCGGCCGCAAGGTCCGCGCCGGCACGGTCTGGATGAACACCTTTATGGACGGGGCGTCGGAACTGCCTTTCGGCGGCTATCGCCAATCGGGGCTCGGACGGGAACTCGGCCGCCACGCGGTCGAGGACTACACCGAGACCAAGACGCTCAACATGCATATCGGCGCGCGCACCGGCTGGTGGATGCCGCGCCGAAAAAGGCCCGGAATACATAGTGTTTAATCGATTTAAAAATGTGTTTAAGCGTTCTTGACCTTCGTCAATTTTGACTTCTTTAATGCCTTCGCGGTGGGAGACCGCATGAAATATCGGGCCTGGCGCGAAGGCGTCCGGCCCATCCAAACGGCGGGGAGGAGTTCCGCCGAATTGACTTGCAAAATGGGAGGAACACAATGCGCAAGTTCTTGACTACCACGACTGCAGCAGCCCTGATCGCCACAATGGCCGCCGGCATCGCCCGCGCCGCCGACAATGTCGAAGTCCTGCATTGGTGGACTTCGGGCGGCGAAGCCGCGGCTCTCGACGTCCTGAAGAAGGACCTCGAAGGCAAGGGCATTTCCTGGACCGACATGCCGGTCGCCGGTGGCGGCGGTACGGAAGCGATGACGGTGCTGCGTGCCCGCGTCACGGCCGGCAACGCGCCGACCGCCGTGCAGATGCTCGGCTTCGACATTCTCGACTGGGCCAAGGAAGGCGCACTCGGCAATCTCGACGAAGTCGCGGCCAAGGAAGGCTGGGACAAGGTCATCCCGACCGCCTTGCAGCAATTCTCCAAGTATGACGGCCACTGGATCGCCGCCCCGGTCAACGTCCACTCGACCAATTGGGTCTGGATCAACAAGGCGGCGCTTGACAAGGCCGGTGGCAAGGAGCCGGCGAACTGGGAAGAGCTGGTGGCATTGCTCGACAAGTTCAAGGAACAGGGCATCACCCCGGTCGCCCATGGCGGTCAGCCCTGGCAGGACGCGACGATCTTCGACGCCGTCGTGCTTTCGCTCGGCAACGACTTCTACAAGCAGGCCTTCATCGACCTCGACCCGGCTGCACTCTCCGGCGACAAGATGAAGGAAGCCTTCGAGCGCCTGGCGAAGCTCCGCTCCTACGTCGACGACAACTTCTCCGGCCGTGACTGGAACCTCGCCTCCGCCATGGTCATCGAGGGCAAGGCGGGCGTTCAGTTCATGGGCGACTGGGCCAAGGGCGAATTCATCAAGGCCGGCAAGAAGCCGGGCACCGATTTCGTCTGCATGCGCTTCCCCGGAACGCAAGGCTCCGTCACCTTCAACTCCGACCAGTTCGCCATGTTCAAGGTCGCCGACGACAAGGTGCCGGCACAGCTCGCCATGGCATCGGCCATCGAGAGCCCGGCCTTCCAGTCGGCCTTCAACGTGGTCAAGGGTTCGGCCCCGGCCCGAACCGACGTGTCGGACGAAGCCTTCGACGATTGCGGCAAGAAGGCGATCAAGGACCTGGCCGAAGCCAACACCAACGGCTCGCTGTTCGGCTCCATGGCCCATGGCCACGCCAACCCGGCTTCGGTGAAGAACGCCATCTACGACGTCGTCACCCGCGCGTTCAACGGCGAACTCAACGCCGACGAAGCCGCCGAGGAACTGGCGGCCGCGGTCGAAGGCGCAAAGTAGAGCCAGGGTTGTAGGGGCATTGCCCCTCATCCGCCTGCCGGCACCTTCTCCCCGTAAACGGGGAGAAGGACAGATGCCGCAGCGTCTCCGTCCCCTCTCCCCGCTTGCGGGGAGAGGGTTAGGGTGAGGGGCAAGCCCCCGCAGTTCACAACCTAAAAGTCAACGGTGGTAACGACCATGGACAGCCGCAGCCGGCTGCAGGAGCTTTTGCCAAAGCTCGTGCTGGCACCCAGTTTCCTTATCGTGCTCGTCTTCGTCTACGGCTTCATCGCCTATACGGGCTTCCTGTCGATGACGGACAGCAAGATGCTGCCGTCCCATAATTTCGTCGGCCTCGCGAACTACACCAAGCTCTGGGCGCTGCCGCACTGGTGGCGGGCGCTGACCAATCTCGGCATCTTCGCCTCGCTCTACATCGTCATCTGCTCGGTGCTGGGCCTCGGGCTTGCCATCCTGCTCGACCAGAAGATCCGCGCCGAGGGCCTTTTGCGGCCGATCTATCTCTATCCGATGGCGCTGTCCTTCATCGTCACCGGCACGGCGTGGAAATGGTTCCTCGATCCCGGCATCGGCCTTGAGAACACCATGCACCTCTGGGGCTGGGAAAGCTTCGCCTTCGACTGGATCAAGGACCGCAACTACGCCATCTACTGCGTGGTATTGGCCGCCGTCTGGCAGTCCTCCGGCTTCGTCATGGCGATGTTCCTGGCGGGACTGCGCGGCGTCGACAACGAGATCATCAAGGCCGCCCAGATCGACGGCGCCTCCACCGCCACCGTCTATCGCCGCATCATCATTCCGCTGATGCGCCCGGTCTTCCTTTCCGCCTTCGTCGTGCTCGCCCATCTCGCCATCAAGGCCTACGACCTCGTCGTGGCGCTGACCGGCGGCGGGCCGGGACAGGCGACCGAAGTGCCGGCGACCTTCATGTATTCCTACACGTTTACCCGCAACCAGATGGGCATCGGCGCGTCCTCGGCGATCATCATGCTGATCATGATCTTCTCGATCATCGTGCCTTACCTCTATTCCGAAATCCGCGGAGGAAAACGCTGATGAGCGCGTCGAGCCCCGACAATGTCATCTCGCACGGCCGCCTGACGCGGGCGCTGATCTACGCGGCGCTGATCCTGTTCGCCGTCTACTACATGCTGCCGCTCTACGTGATGGTGGTGAATTCGCTGAAGCCCCTGGAGGAGATCCGCCAGGGCGGCATGCTCAACCTGCCGAAGGTCTGGACCATCGAGCCCTGGCTGTCGGCCTGGTCGACCGCGCAGATCGGCGTCCAGCCGACGGGCCTCAAGCCCTTCTTCATCAACTCGATCCTGATGGTCGTTCCGGCCGTGGCGATCTCGACCATCATCGGCGCGCTCAACGGCTATGTGCTGACCAAGTGGCGTTTCCCCGGCTCCAACGTCTTCTTCGGGCTGCTGCTCTTGTCCTGCTTCATCCCGTTCCAGATCGTGCTGATCCCGATGGCCCGCATCCTCGGCATCCTGGGCCTCGCCGGATCGATCTGGGGCCTGATCATGGTGCATGTGATCTACGGCCTCGGCTTCACCACGCTCTATTTCCGCAACTACTACGAGGCCTTCCCGACCGAACTGGTGCGGGCGGCGCAGATCGACGGCGCGAGCTTCTTCCAGATCTTCCGCCGCATTCTCCTGCCGTCCTCCGGCCCGATCATCGTCGTTTCGGTCATTTGGCAGTTCACCAATATCTGGAACGACTTCCTGTTCGGCGCCTCGTTCTCCGGCGCCTCCTCGACGCCGATGACGGTTGCGCTCAACAACCTCGTTTCGTCCTCGACCGGGGTCAAGGAATACAATGTCCACTTCGCGGGCGCGATCCTCGCCGCCCTGCCCACCCTTATCGTCTATATCGTTTCGGGACGATACTTCGTGCGCGGCCTGATGTCCGGCGCCGTGAAAGGATAACCATCATGTCGTTTCTCAAGATTTCTCACCTCCGCAAGTCCTACGGCGCGCTCGAGATCCTGAAAGACATCAATCTCGAGATCGAGGAGGGCGGCTTCCTCGTGCTTGTCGGCCCGTCCGGCTGCGGTAAGTCGACCCTGCTCAACACGATTGCCGGGCTGGAGCCGATCACGTCCGGCGAAATCTCCATCAATGGCCGCAACGTCGCCGGCCTGCCGCCGTCTAAGCGCGACATCGCCATGGTGTTCCAGTCCTACGCGCTCTATCCGAACATGACGGTGGCGGGAAACATCGCCTTCGGCATGGAGATCCGCAAGGTTCCGAAGGAAGAGCGCGAAAAGGCGATTGCCGGCGTGGCCGAGATGCTGCAGATCGGCCACCTCCTCGACCGCAAGCCGAGCCAGCTCTCGGGTGGCCAGCGCCAGCGCGTCGCCATGGGCCGCGCCCTGGTGCGCAATCCGCAGGTCTTCCTGTTCGACGAGCCGTTGTCCAACCTCGATGCCAAGCTGCGTGTCGACATGCGCACCGAGATCAAGCGCCTGCATGCCCGCATGAAAACCACCATCGTCTACGTCACCCACGACCAGATCGAGGCGATGACGCTGGCGACCAAGATCGCCGTGCTGAAGGATGGCGTGCTGCAGCAGTTCGGTTCGCCGGCGGAAATCTACAACAACCCCGCCAACATGTTCGTCGCCGATTTCATGGGGTCTCCGGCGATGAACCTCCTGACCGCCAGGGTCGAGAACGGGGCAGGGGGTCTGGCGATCACGCTCGATCGTCCGGGCAGCACGCCGCTCTCCCTGCCGCTTGCCGCCGACAAGGCGGCGCTCTCCGCCCATGCCGGCCGCGACGTGGTGTTCGGCATCCGTCCCGAGGCGCTGACGGATCCGGACGGTTCCGACCGCAATGCCCGGACCCTGGTCGAGGGCGAATGCCTGATCGAGGTGGTGGAACCAGCCGGCTCGGATACTTTCGCCGTCACCAAGCTCGGCGGCAAGGAAGTCGTGGCGCGTCTGAGGGCCGATGCCCGCATCGCCGCAGGCCAGACGGCCAAGCTCGCCTTCAATCTCGACAAGGCGGTCTTCTTCGATCCGAAGACACAGAGCCGGATCGCCTGAGCACGGCCATGACAGAGACGCCCGACATCGTCATCATCGGCTCTGGGATCGGCGGCTCGACGGTTGCCGCCGGGCTTGCGCCGTCCGGTGCCAATATCCTGATCCTCGAGGCCGGCGACCATATCACCGACCGGCCGGAAAACCGCGACCAGCGGGCGATCTTCCAGCGCGGCCATTTCCGTCCGAAGGAGATGTGGTACGAGGCCGACGGCACGGCCTTCAATCCCGGCAATTATTACAATGTCGGTGGCAATTCGAAATTCTACGGTGCAGTTCTGGTGCGCTACCGCGCCGAGGACTTCGCCGAGATGAAGCATCGAGAGGGCGTCTCGCCGGCCTGGCCCTTCCCCTACGAGGAACTGGAGCCATGGTACACCGAGGCGGAGCGGCTCTATCGGGTGCATGGCGCGCTCGGAGAGGATCCGACCGAGCCCCCTCATTCGGCGCCCTATGCCTTCCCGCCGGTGCCCGACGAACCGGATATCGCCGCGGTGCGCCGGAAGCTGAAAGAGAACGGCTTGCACCCCTATTCCCTGCCGCTCGGCCTTGATCTCGACCGCTGGCTTGCCAAGGCAAAGACCCCGTGGGACGCGCATCCCAATTGCCACGACGGCAAGATGGACGCCGAGACGACGGCGCTGGCGCTGGCGCTTGAGCATCCGAATGTCACGTTGCAGGTCCGCTCGCGCGTCACGCGGCTCGAAACCTCCGAGGACGGTCGCCGGATCGTTGCCGTGCATGTGCTGCGCAACGGCGTTGCGGAACGGATCGCGCCGCGCCTCGTCATTCTCTCGGCCGGCGCCGTGCAGTCGGCGGCCCTCCTGCTGCGCTCGGCGGATGATCGCAACCCACGCGGTCTGGCGAACTCTTCCGACCAGGTCGGCCGCAATTTCATGAACCACAATTCGAGCGCCGTGCTGGCGATCTCGCCCTTCTACCGCAACACGTCGATCTACCAGAAGACCTTCGGCTTCAACAATTTCTATCTCTCGGACGGAAAGGGAGGGGCGCCGCTCGGCAATGTCCAGCTCCTCGGTCGCGTCTCCGGCCAGATCCTCAAGGCCAACATGCCCAAAGTGCCGGAATGGCTGCTGGAACGCATCTCCCGCCACGCGATCGATTTCTACGCCATGAGCGAGGACATTCCCCATCCGGAGAGCCGCGTCATGATCGATGGCGAGCGGATCATCCTCAAATGGCACCGCACCAACTGGGACGCCCATCTCGATCTCGTCGCCCACCTGAAACGCACCCTCAAGGCGGCCGGCTTCCCGATCGTGCTGTCGCGACCCTTCGACAAGCGCACGCCCTCGCACCAATGCGGCACGGTGCGGATCGGCGATGATCCGGCGACCGCACCGCTCGACATCTGGTGCCGGTCATTTGATCATCCCAACCTCTTCGTCGTCGATGCCGCCTGCCTGCCGACGTCCGCCGCCGTCAATCCGGCCCTGACGATTGCCGCCCAGGCGCTGCGTGTCGCGGCCCATATCCGCAGGGAGGACCTTGCCGCATGACCCGTTCCCGTCCTCTCGCCATCGTCACCGGCGGCCGTCGCGGCATCGGCCAAGGCATCGCCCGGGCGCTGGCCGCCGATGGCTTCGACCTTGCCGTCACCGGACTTGGGCCGCTGGCCGCCGAAGATGGCGTTCTGGCCGATCTCGAAACAAGGGGCGTCGAGGCCGCCTATTTCGAAGCCGATCTCGCCGAGGCCGCCGGCCATGCGGCGACGGTCGAGAAGATCATGGCGCGTTTCGGCCGGATCGACTGCCTCGTCAACAATGCCGGCATGGGCTCGGTCGTGCGCGGCGATTTCCTCGGGCTGACGCCGGAGAATTTCGACCGCATCATCGCCACCAACCTGCGCGGCACCGTATTCTTCACCCAGGCGGTGCTGAAGGCCATGCTGGCGCAGGCAGCGCCCGCCGCGGCGCGCGCGATCGTCAACATCACCTCCGTCTCGGCAGAGCTCAGTTCACCGGAACGCCTCGACTACTGCATGAGCAAGGCCGGTCTTTCGGCCTTCAGCAAGGGGCTTGCCCTCTATCTGGCTGAAAAAGGCATCGGCGTGTTCGAGATCCGCCCCGGCATCATCCGCACCGACATGACCGCGGGCGTGGCCGGCAAGTATGACGCGCTGATCGCGGACGGGCTGGTGCCGATGAAGCGCTGGGGCGAACCGGACGATATCGGCGGCGTGGTCTCGGCGCTTGCCTCCGGCCGCTTCGCCTTCGCCACGGGCTCGGTCATCGATCTCGATGGCGGGCTGTCGATCGGAAGGCTGTGAACTTGATTGCCCCTCACCCTGACCCTCTCCCCGCAAGCGGGGCGAGGGGATGGAGACGCTGCGGCGAGTTTCCTTCTCCCCGTTTACGGGGAGAAGGTGCCGGCAGGCGGATGAGGGGCACGTCACGAAGGAATGACTTGAGGAAGACGTTATGACCTACGACTACATCATCACCGGCGCCGGCCCGGCCGGTTGCGTGCTCGCCAACCGGCTGTCCGAGGATCCGGACGTCAAGGTTCTGCTGCTGGAGGCCGGCGGCGGCGACTGGAATCCGTTGTTCCACATGCCGGCCGGCTTTGCCAAGATGACCAAGGGCGTCGCCAGCTGGGGCTGGGAAACCGTGCCGCAGAAGCACATGAAGGGCCGCGTGCTGCGCTATACCCAGGCCAAGGTCATCGGCGGCGGCTCCTCGATCAATGCCCAGCTCTATACCCGCGGCAATGCTGCCGACTACGATCTCTGGGCCTCCGAGGACGGCTGCGAAGGCTGGGACTATCGTTCTGTCCTGCCCTATTTCAAGCGGGCCGAGGACAACCAGCGTTTTGCCGACGACTACCATTCCTATGGCGGTCCGCTCGGCGTCTCCATGCCGGTTTCGGCCCTGCCGATCTGCGACGCCTATATCCGCGCCGGTCAGGAACTCGGCATCCCCTACAACCACGACTTCAATGGAAAGCAGCAGGCCGGCGTCGGCTTCTACCAGCTGACCCAGCGCAATCGCCGCCGCTCCTCCGCCTCGCTGGCCTATCTGTCGCCGATCAAGGATCGCAGGAACCTGACGATCCGCACCGGCGCCCGCGTCGCCCGCATCGTGCTGGAAGGCACGCGCGCCGTCGGCGTCGAGGTGGTCACCGGCCGGGGTGTCGAGACGATCCGCTCCGAGCGGGAGGTGCTGGTTTCCTCCGGCGCGATCGGCTCGCCGAAGCTGCTGCAGCAATCGGGCATCGGCCCGGCCGACCACCTGAAGTCCGTGGGCGTTCCGGTTCGGCATGACCTGCCGGGCGTCGGTTCCAACATGCAGGACCACCTCGACCTGTTCGTCATCTCCGAATGCACGGGCGACCATACCTATGATGGCGTGGCGAAACTGCATCGCACGCTATGGGCCGGCATCGAATATGTGCTGTTCCGCACCGGGCCGGTCGCCTCCTCGCTCTTCGAGACGGGCGGATTCTGGTATGCGGATCCGCAGGCGCGCTCGCCGGACATCCAGTTCCATCTGGGTCTCGGCTCCGGCATCGAGGCCGGCGTCGAGAAGCTGAAGAACGCCGGCGTGACGCTCAACTCCGCCTATCTCCATCCGCGCTCGCGCGGCACGGTGCGCCTCTCCTCGTCCGACCCGGCGGCCGCTCCGCTGATCGACCCGAACTACTGGGAGGATCCGCATGACCGCAAGATGTCGATCGAGGGGCTGAAGATTGCCCGGGAAATCTTCCAGCAGGCGGCGCTGAAGCCTTACATCATGGCCGAGCGGCTGCCCGGCCCCAAGGTCATGACCGACGAAGAGCTTTTCAACTACGGCTGCGCCAATGCCAAGACCGATCACCATCCGGTAGGCACGTGCAAGATGGGCAGCGATGCCATGGCCGTGGTCGGGCTGGACCTCAAGGTACGCGGACTTGAGGGCCTTCGTGTCTGCGACAGCTCGGTCATGCCGCGGGTTCCCTCCTGCAACACCAATGCCCCGACCATCATGGTGGGCGAAAAGGGTGCCGACATCATCCGCGATCGGGCACCCCTGCCGCCGGCGGTCTTCACCCATGAACGCAACGACCAGCGCCCCCGGGCGCGGGCGAACATCCGATAGGGCCTTCCATGATCCGGCACTGCGTCTTCATCCGCTTCAAGCCCGAAACGCCGAACGAAACCAAGGCGGCAATCTATGCCGAGATCGCCGCGCTGAAAACGCGGCTGCCCGGATTTCTGGCAGCCCATATCGGCGACAATGTCAGCCCGGAGGCCGGCATGGACAAGGGCTATGGTGAGGGCTTCATCGTCGATTTCGATGGACCGGCGGCGCGGGACGCCTATCTTGCCGATCCGGAGCACCAGAAGACCGGCGCCAGGATCGTCGACAACGCCGTCGGCGGCCTCGACGGCATTCTGGTCTATGACATCGAGATAGCGGACCAAAATTCGTGACCCTGAGCGACCCACGCGGCTTCCTGACATCGCTTTTCGAGGCGGCAGTCCATGCCGCCGACCCCTATGCGGCGATCAGGGCGTATCTTCCTGAGACACCCAAGGGCCGCACCATCGTCATCGGCGCCGGCAAGGCGGCGAGCCAGATGGCGGCTGCCTTCGAGAGGTTGTGGGATGGCCCGCTCAATGGGCTCGTGGTCGCGCGCCACGGCCCTATCGAACCTTGCCAGCGCATCGCGGTCCTGCAATCGGCCCATCCGGTTCCCGACGAGGCCGGATTGCGGGCGTCGGATGCCCTGTTGAAGAGGGTCGAAGGTCTGACCGAGGACGATCTCGTCGTGGCACTGATCTCCGGCGGCGGTTCGGCGCTGCTGCCCGCCCCGCCGAAAGGGCTGACGCTTGCCGATGAGATCGCCGTGAACAAGGCCTTGCTTGCCTCCGGCGCACCGATTTCGGCGATGAACGTGGTGAGAAAACACGTCTCGCGCATCAAGGGCGGACGCCTGGCTGCAGCCTGTGCGCCGGCCCGCGTCGTCAGCCTGATCGTTTCCGACGTGCCGGGCGACAATCCGGCTTTCGTCGCTTCAGGGTCGACCGTGCCGTCGAAATCCTCCCCCGCGGAGGCGCTGGCGATCATCGCCGAATATGGGATGCAACTCCCCGCCGCCGTCCTCGCCCATTTGAAAACCGATGCCGCCGACGCGCCGGATCCGGCCGACCCGGTCTTTGCCCGCAACGAGGTCCACGTGATCGCCTCGGCTCGCGTCTCGCTGGAGGCGGCCGCGCGCAAGGCGGATGAGCTTGGCGTGCCCGCAGTCATCCTGTCGGATGCCATCGAGGGCGAGGCGCGCGACATCGGCCGCATGCATGCCGCGATTGCGCGGGAGGTGAGAGAACGAAACCGGCCCTTCGCCCGGCCGGTGGTGATCCTCTCCGGTGGCGAGACGACGGTGACGATTTCCAATGACCGCTATGGCAAGGGCGGCAGAAACAGCGAGCTTCTGCTATCGCTGGTCCTCGATATCGAGGGGACCGCCGGCATCCATGCGCTGGCGGCCGATACGGATGGCATCGATGGCTCGGAAAACAATGCCGGGGCCTTCGCCGACGGCACGACGGCGGCACGGATCCGCGCCGCCGGCGGCGATCCGCGGGCGTTTCTTGGCGGCCATGACGCCTGGTCGGCCTTCTCACTCGCCGACAGCCTGTTCGTGCCGGGGCCGACCGGCACCAATGTCAATGATTTCCGCGCGATGCTGGTGACCGACGACTAGGCAGTCGGCGTCCACGCGGCCAGAGTGGCAAGTCCCTTGGCCAGCAGCGCTTCGGCTGCCGCCTGGTCCGTGGCCTCGACATAGCAGCGCATTTCCGGCGCATTGCCCGAAGGGCGGAAGTGGACGACGCTGTCGTCGGCAAGGGTGACCCGCAGCCCGTCGATGTCGCTCACCGACTTGACCTGGCCCAGCGGCGCGACGAATCCCGCAAGATTGTCAGCCGATGCCCTCAGGTGCGCCATCAGCGCAGCGCTGCGCTCGACGGCAAAATTCTCCAGCCGGTCGCTGAGCGCGATCGGCAGGCTGTAGGCCGCCGCCAGCGCCGAGAGTGACTGCCCGGCCTTGGCCGCCGTGCCGAGCACGGCGAGCGCCGGCAGAAAACTGTCGCGCGTCGGCAGCGCCTTCAGCACGCCGTTCCCGACGGAAAAATCCGATCCCAGCATCAGGCCGCCATTGGCCTCGAAGCCGATCACACCCTCCTTGCCGGCGACCAGCGCTTCCTCCATCGCCGCAATCACGAAGGGCGACCCGACCCGCGTGCGCACCACATCGAAGCCGCCGGCGGCTTCCAGGCCGGAATTGGAGGTCACCGGCGTCGCCACCAGCTTTGCCCCGAGAAAGCGCGTGGCGATCAGGCCGAGAAAGTCGCCGCGCAACGGCCGGCCGTGCTCGTCGGCCACCAGCGGCCGATCGCCGTCGCCATCGGTCGAAACGATCGCATCGAGGGAAACCTCGTCCGTCCACTCGGCCATCAGGCGGATCGTCTCGTCGGAGACGGCCTCGGTGTCGACCGGGATGAATTGCTCGGACCGGCCGAGGGGAAAGACGGTCGCGCCATAGTGCTCGAACACCTTCACCATCATGTCGCGGGCAACCGTGCTGTGCTGGTAGATGCCGATCCTCAGACCTTCGAGCGCCCCGTCGGGCAGAACGGCCATGTTGCGCGCGAGAAAGAGCTCCGTCGCCGCCTGTTCGTGGTTCTCGCCCGCGCCCGCCTCGACCAGATTGGCGACGGGATCGCGGGAAAGGGCCTCGGCGAGCGCGGTGATCGCCGTTTCATCCGCTTTGGTAATCTCTTCGCCGGCACGATAGAACTTGATGCCGTTGCGGTCGGCCGGAATATGCGAGCCGGTCACCATGATCCCCGCCGCACCGATCTTGCCCCCATAAAGCGCCAGCGTCGGCGTCGGGATCGGACCGCAATCGATCGGCGTCAGGCCGGCGCGCTTGAGCGCGGCCATGACGGTAGCGACGATTTCTGGGCTTGAGGGGCGAAAATCCTGGGCGACGACGACCGGGCTGCCGGCGAGGGCCAGTTTCTCATCGAGCAGGAAGCGGGCAAACGCGGTGGCGTAGAGAGCGGAGACGCTGCCGACCAGTTCCGTCGAAAGTCCCCGCAAGCCGCTTGTCCCGAATTTCGCTGCCATGCCGCCTTCTCCTCTACCTGCCACGCATTCTGTCGTCTTCATAGGTAGGGCGATCGTGTGGATGAGGCAATGTCGGCTCTCTGCAGGGGCCAATGCAACGACCCGTCCAGAACGGTGAATCGAACAGGAATGACCTTATTCGCCGCCGGTTGCTCTTTGCGCAAAGGCTTCAAACTGTTCGCCGCGCATCATATGGATCTGTTCATCGCGGCAATGCTGGATCCCGACGCGTTCGTAGAAGGCCTGGGCGGAGATGTTCGCCCGGTCGACCGAAAGCCGGAGATGGCGGGCACCCCTCGCATATCCGCGGCTGGCTGCGGCCTGCAGCAGGCGCTCACCGATTCGCCTCCCGCGAAAGGCGTCATCGACATAAAGATCCTGAACATAGATGCCAGGTTTCCCGCGCCAGGTGGAAAAGCTTGAAAAACTCAGGCACATGCCGGCAAAGCGCCCGTCGACTTCGGCGATCAGTGCTTCGAAGGCGGGATTTGGGCCAAAACCGTATTGGAGTAGGTCTTCCGGTGTGCTTTCGATCTTGTGTTCGTCGCCGGTATGGCGCGCAAGCGACAGCAGCGCCTCGTGCAGCAGGCGGGCGTCGTCGGCCCGGGCCTCGCGGATCGTCACAGTCACTTTGCCGTTCACAGGAACTCCCTCGAAAGCTTGGCAGGCCGGTAAGAGCCGAATCCGGTTCGCGCCATGCGGACATTTATCCGTCATTGTCGGCAATGATCCAATAGAGCGGTCGAATGCCGCCCATAGATTTCAGGAATGGGAAAAGCTGGGGAGCAAAAACGAAAAGAGCCTGGCGCGGGAGGAGGTGCGCCAGGCTCTTAAACTTGATCGGCAATTGGGAGGAGGAGTATTGCCGATCCTATCTAGCGGCACTGGGAGGAGGAGTGCGCCGCTTCGATGGTTGTAATATATTCGCATCCGCAGAGAATGCCAGCTTCATTGCTGCAATGCAGCAGTGCGTTTTCCGCATGGCTTGAAGAGGGCCAGGTCTTCGCCATGGCTAAAATCCGCTGAAACGAGGGGCGAAAGGGGCTGGCGCCTTCCGAAACAGGTCATTTCTTGGGCGGGTTTGCGTGCCGCTCGTCGCCGTAACGCAGAGAGGGACGGCCGATGCGTGTACGAGGTTCTGTGTCGGCAAGCTATCGATCAAGCCGCGGAAACTTTGCATCCAGCCCAGCTTGTCGGCAATGTCGGATTTTTCATTTGCTTACTGCCGCGGAGCGGGGAAACTGCGCCCGCCGGTCGAAACCGCGACCGAAGCACAGACAATTTCCCGCCGGAGCCGCATCGCATGAAGCCGAACATCCTCCTCATCACCGCCGACCAATGGCGAGGCGACTGCCTGTCCGCGATCGGCCATCCGACGGTCCGGACGCCGAATATCGATGCGCTGGCCAGAGAGGGCGTGTTGTTCCGCCGCCACTATGCCGGCACGGCGCCCTGTTCGCCAGCCCGTGCGACGCTCTATACCGGCCTTTACCAGGCGAATCACCGCGTCTGCCAGAACGGCTCGCCGCTCGATGCCCGCTTCGACAATCTGGCGCTTGCCGCGCGCCGTGCCGGCTATGATCCGACCCTGTTCGGTTACACCGACGTCTCGCCCGATCCGCGCGCGGTCGATCCCCAGGACCCGGTGCTGACCAGCTACGAAGGCGTGCTGCCCGGCTTCACCGTCGGCCAGATCCTGCTCGAGCACGAGAAGCAATGGCTTTCCTGGCTGCGCTCGAAGGGCCGGACGGGGGCTCTCACCCGTGATGTCCACAGGACAGAACATCTGGGCGCTCCCCCCGCCTATTCGAGCGACGAGACGCAGACGGCGTTTCTGACCGACGCCTTCCTCGCCTGGTGCGAGATCCAGGATCGTCCGTGGTTTGCCCATGTCTCCTTCCTGAGGCCCCATCCGCCCTTCTGCGTGCCGGAACCCTATGCCAGCATGTTCGCGCCCGGCGACGGGCCGGTCTATGCCCGCGCCGCCGATCGGCAGGATGAGGCGGATGTGCATCCGTTCCTGCGTTTCGCCATGGCCATCCAGCAGAAATCGAGCTTCGTTCTTGGCGCCGAAGGGCCGGTCAGCGACTGGACGGCTGCGGATATCGATCGCATCCGCGCCACCTATTACGGCATGATTGCCGAGGTCGACGCCCAATTCGGCCGGATCGTTGCCGCGCTTCGCGACAGTGGCGAGTGGGACAAGACCATCATCGTCTTCACCTCCGACCATGCCGAAATGATGGGCGACCATTGGAGCCTCGGCAAGGGTGGCTATCACGACGGCAGCTACCACATCCCGCTCGTCATCCGCGATCCTGCGGCCATCGCAGCCGCTGGCAGGCAGGTCGATGCGTTCACCAGCGCGGCCGACATCATGCCGACGCTCTGCGAACGGCTTGGTCTCATCCCACGCAATCATCAGGACGGTCGCTCCCTCCTGCCATTCGTCACCGGTCAAGAACCGGAACGCTGGCGGGACGCGGCCTTCTTCGAATTCGATTTCCGCGACGTGGTGAATGCTACGCGGGAGGCGCAGTTCGGCCTGCGTTCCAATGAGTGCAACCTGTCGGTGCTACGCGACGAGGCATTCAAATACGTGCATTTTACAGGGATGCCGCCGCTGTTGTTCGACCTGAAGGCAGACCCGATGGAACTGCGCAATGTCGCGGAAGACCCGGCCTTCCTCGCGGTTCGCCTGCGCTATGCGGAAAAACTGCTGGCGCTTCGAGCGGCCCATCTCGACCAGACCCTGGCCTTCACCGAACTGACGGCCGAGGGTCCGGTGAGCCGGCCGACGGTGTAATCCGCGTGGCGTCGCCGGCGATCGTTTGCTTCGGCGAAAGCGGTAGTGCTTTGCGCTGCTTTCGGCTATAGCCGGCGGCAACGACATTGATGAGCTGGAGACAATGATGGCAGCGACGATTCGCTATCACGAAGGTGACATTTCCTCGGCCGATGCGGCCCGTTATACCGGCGCGATCGCCATCGATACGGAAACACTGGGCCTCGTGCCGCGCCGCGACCGCTTGTGTGTGGTGCAATTGTCGCCGGGCGACGGCACCGCCGACGTCATCCGCATCGCCGCCGGACAGAAGGAGGCGCCGAACCTGGTCGCCATGCTCGCCGATCAGAGCCGCGAGAAGATCTTTCATTTCGGCCGCTTCGACATTGCCGTGCTCTTCCACACCTTCGGCGTCACCACCACCCCGGTCTTCTGCACCAAGATTGCCTCGCGCCTGAGCCGCACCTACACGGACCGCCACGGCCTCAAGGACAATCTCAAGGAAATGCTGGAAGTGGATATTTCCAAGGCGCAGCAGTCGTCGGATTGGGCGGCCGAAATGCTGTCGCCGGCGCAACTCGAATATGCCGCCTCGGACGTTCTTTACCTGCATGCCCTGCGCGACAAGCAGATCGCGCGGCTGGTTCGTGACGGACGCATCGAGCACGCCAAGGCCTGCTTCGAATTCCTGCCCACACGCGCCAAGCTCGATCTGCTCGGCTGGGAAGAAACCGACATCTTCGCCCATAGCTGATTATTGTTCGCTCAGGTAAGGCCGAGGGTCAGGAGCTCTATCCGCGTCTTGGCCCTGCGCCGACCCGAGCCAGTACCTCGGGCGGGATCCGATAGCGCTCGACGGCGTCCGACTGGCTGCAAAAGCCGCAGATCTCCCGCTGAATGAAGAAAGCCCATACCAGCTCGGCGGCCTGGTCGGTGAGAACCTGGGTGCGTTGCGGGTCGATATCCTCCGCCCTTGCCTGCGCCAGGAGCGCGAGGGCAGCTTCCACTTTCCGGCCGGCGCGGCCAAGCGCATCGGCTTTCTCGGCGGCAAGCTCGTAGTCCAGCGCCAGCAGGCCCGTGCCATTGGAGGTGCTGAAGGAGGAGGGCGGGCGAAAGCTCATGTCATCCGGTCACGATTTTGTCCTGACGAAAAGATGGAGCGTCCGGTCGTCACTGGCAATGGCGTCAAGCCTGCGCAGCATTTGTTAACGAATCCGGCGCATTCTTCCGGGCCACGGAAACAAGACCAAAGACATGAATGCGACCATGATGGAAGCATCGACAAAACCTGCGGAAGTCGCCCGGACGGGCGCAGCGAGCCCGGTCGAACCACAGTCGCCTGGCGAAAATGCCGCCGTTGGCGAGATCTTCAGTCATTGGCTCGAACAGGCCGGCAGTTCCGCCACGAGTGCCACCATGGGCGTCCAGTGGGATGATGAGGAGGAACCGCAGGCCCCGGCCGCGGCGCAGAAGGCCTATGTTCCGGCCACCTGGCTTGATGCGCTTGGTGAGGGCCATTCCGAGCCGCGACCGGACCGTTCGGACCAGATTTCCGCGGTCAATTCCGACGATAACGGCCTTTACCGCATGTTCAGGACCGTTTCGCCCTGACGCTTAAGGCTGCATGGCGGCAGCGGCGTTTTGGCGAACCTCTTCGAAGCCCCAATCCTTCAGAATCCGTCCCTCCTGCCAGACGGGCTTGAGCAGGTTTTCCCGCTGTCCGAGCTCGGACAGCGGAATGGCGAGAATGTCGGATCCGTCGCGCACGACGGCCTGACGGCCGGCCGTCAGCGGTCGTTCGCGCGGATTGGCGGGTCGGCGACCGATGTCGTGCCAGGAGCCGGCCTCATCCTGCAGGGCGCTGGCGAGCATGGTGAACGACAGGGTGTCGCGGCTGAGTTTTTGCAGAAGCGTCGAGCCGACGCCGAAGGTGATGTTTTCGGCAGCAAAGCCCATGCCCTCCAGGCGTCCCAGGATCATCTGTATGTCCTGCAGCGTCACGCCGTCCGACTGGATGACGCGCACGGCGTCATCGAGCACCTTGAAACCCTTGCCGTTGAGGCGGGTGCCATAGGCATAGGCCAGTTGGGCCACGACCTGGACCGGTGTGTCGATCGGATCGCCGCTATCGGGGCGGACGATCAAGGTGGCTCCGGCGGCCCTCACCTTGGTCTGCAGCGTCTTGCCCCAGATCTCCGAAACGGCATTGTGCAGGTCGTAGCTGTCCGAGACGACCGAATAGGCGCCGAAACGGCCGAAACGGTCGATCATGTTGGAGTAGGCGTCCGTCTCCCGGCTCTGTCCCCAGGCGGTCATCGTCGTGTGTTCCGAGGCGGGCACCGAGCGGCCGGCCATCAGGGCCCCGTAACAGCGGCGCGCCTGGCGGATCGCCGGCAGCGAATCGGACATGTGGAAATGCACCAGATGCGCGACCCCGCCAAGAGCGGCCTGTTCCAGGCTGGTCGTGCTCCGGGCACCGAAATCGCTGACCATGGCCGCCATCAGCTGGTCGGCATGATCGGAAGTCCGCTCGAGGAATGGCCGGATTTTCTGGCGCAGGCGCCAGGAGAGCGTCACGACCGTCGAGGGATACCAGACCGCACGCAAAAGCGCCGTTTCCATATAGGAGGTCAGCCAGGCAAGCTTAGGATCGGTATTGACCACCTGCATCACCGGAACGCCGCGCCGGATTGCAACCCCTTCCGGCAAGGCTTCGATCCTCAGCGGCAGGTGCCCGCCATGGGCGTTCAGCACGTGCAGCCAGCCCGCTCGATCGAAAGGCTGGCCATGCAGCGTGGCGAACTCCTCGGCCTCATCGATGTCGGCCATCGTAACGGCCTGCGACAGGTAGTCCTTCAGGAACATCTGCAGGCCGAAGAACATCACCTCCGGCTTGTAGGAGTGGCCGCGCGTCGTGACGTAGCTGGAGATCGCCCGCGTGCCCTCGGGATATTGCAGGTAATGCCCCAGCTTGTAGCTGTCGGTATTCAGAATGGGATTCTGGTTGTTCATCGGGCAGCATCCGGCGATCTGTTGTCGGGCAGTAAACCTGCTCGTGCGGGATTGGCATTGGCCAAAAGCTGTACGCGACACCCCCTTGGGCGGCAAGGCAAGACGTCGCAATTATGGTTAATGCTTTATTAACACTTGTGCCGCAGGGTACGGGATCAAGGACAGGGCAGGCCCCTCCTTGAAAGCGCCGTCGTCGTCGACGGGTCCAATCCGGTCGCATGAGCGAACCGTTATTGCCAGTGAAACGTCAGCCAATTGCAGGATGGGGAGCTGCCATGCTGCCTCCGGTCAATGCCGTTACCAATTCATCCATGGCCTTCCAGGACCCGCGTGCCGCGCAAGACGGTGCGGCCGAGGAGGCAGTCCGTCCGCGGCCCTTGGTGCCGCATGCTGCAAACGCGCTGGAGCAGAGCGCGGCGATCGCCGGCCGCCTCAACCTTCTCATGCTGTCCGGCCGGGAGCAGGTGTCCGAAAACCTGGTCCTGCTGGTCAACCTGCTGGGCGCTCGGCTCGGCATGGAGCGGCTGGAGGGCGAGGCCCCTAGGGCCTATATCGGGCGTCTCGTCCAGGCGCTGGGCGAGTTGGCGCCGCAGGCTCGGCAATCGGTCCAGCGACAGTTGTCGCAGATGTTTGGCGGCTTGCAATTGCGCACGTTGATGGACGCCTTCCGCAATCCGGCCGGGCCGGAGGCGGCCACGCTTGCAATCTATCTGGAGCTTCACCGTATCAAGGACAAGGATCTCGCCGCCCGCACGGTGATCACGTCCTATCGGCAGAATGCCGGAGAGAGCCGCCCGGCGACAATGCCGCTTGCGGCCCCGATCGTTGCGACCCCCATGAGCCCCGCCCCTACCACGGCGCAGCCGAGCGGCCCGCCTGCACGGCCGCAGCAAGTGCCACAGCAGCAGGCCACGCGAAGTGAAGATATGCGGTTCGATGGCGAGGGGCCCGACGACCCGATGGCGCCGGTCGCGCGCGGCCGGCTTTTCAGCATGCCGGACGAGCGATCCAGCAAGGTACTGAAGCTCGCGGCGGCCCGCGCGCTGCAGACCGCCATGGCCCATGGCGGAGAGCGTATAGAGCCACGTCTGCCGGCAGAACTCGCGACCCCCGAGCTGCGCCGGGGCAGCGATGGCATCGATCCTTCAAAGGACCTCACGACGCGCCTGGACGGCAAGCGTGTCAGTGAGGCCGATGTGCTCATGGCGCAGAGCCAGAGGGGTGCCGAGGAGCCCGGCAAGGCCGCCGGGACCGTCGGGCGCGTGATTCCTGCCGAAATGATAGAGGCCGAAGCCGGACCGGTTCCTTCCAAAACCGCTTCACACGCCGAGAAGGCTGATCCGATTGCACCTCTGCCGTCGGCAGAGTTTGGCGAGGAGCTGCCGGACACCCGGGAACAGCCGAAGGCGCAAGCCAAGACAGAGACGCTTTTCGTCCTCAAGGGTTGGACGGAGGAGGATTTGAGCGGCGCCGAAGCGCTTCTGCCTTCGCCTCTGCCGGCAGATGGTGACGGCGGCCCCGATCCGGCGCGCGTGTTCGGCTTTGGGGAAGCAGGCAGCGCCGAGGATGATAAAGCGCCGCAGGACATCGGCCTCACCGCCGGCCAGGACGACTTCGATGCCGGGGAGGCCGGCCATGCGGGGCACCCTGTCGATGACACGCCGGAAGAGCTGGAAAGTGCCGCCGCCAATGCTGAAAGCGTCGAAGGTGAACCATCGCCCCAGGAGAGCACCGCAAGCGAACTCCCCGATTCCGAGATCGCCCTGCAACGTCAGACCGTTGCCGGACGTGAAGGCGTACCGCTGCCGGTGATCAATTATCTCTTCGCTGCCGACGAAATCGCCGAGAAGATGGAATTGAAGCACCGCTTCAGCGACGAGCAGGGCGAGGAAGCAAAGGACGATGGTGCCGATGATTTTGCCGAAGAGCCAGGCGATGACGAAACGGAGGGCGAGGCGCAGGAGGACACCGGCGCCCGGCAAGAGCTGAGCGACGACGGAGGCGCGGGCCAGATCGCGGCTGGTGTCGAGGGCGAAACGCCGAACGATCTGTATTGGCGGATGGCCGGCTGGTCCTGAGGCTGGCGGCAGCCCGGGATACGCCTGCCGCGCCTCATTCATCCCAACGAAAAGCCCGCCGGTCGATGACCGGCGGGCTCTTTCATTTCAGCAGTGTCGAGGCTTATTCGCCGCCGCGGTTCTTCAGAGCCGCGCCGAGAATGTCGCCGAGCGAAGCGCCCGAGTCGGACGAACCGAACTGTGCGACGGCTTCCTTCTCTTCAGCGATTTCCAGGGCCTTGATCGACAGCATGACCTTGCGATCCTTCTTGGAGAAGTTGGTCACGCGGGCATCGACGATCTGGCCGACCGAGAAGCGTTCCGGACGCTGCTCGTCGCGGTCGCGGGAGAGATCGGCGCGACGGATGAACGAGGTGATGTCTTCGTGGTTGACGAGCTTCACTTCGATACCGCCATCGTTGATGCCGATGACTTCGCACGAAACGACGGCGTTCTTGCGCAGGTCGCCGGAAGCGGCGGCGTCGCCGACCGAGTCCTTGCCGAGCTGCTTGATGCCGAGCGAGATGCGTTCCTTCTCGACGTCGACGTCGAGAACGACGGCCTTGACCACGTCACCCTTGTTGAACTCCTCGATGACCTGTTCGCCCGGACGGTTCCAGTCGAGGTCGGAGAGGTGAACCATGCCGTCGACGTCGCCTTCGAGGCCGATGAACAGGCCGAATTCGGTCTTGTTCTTGACTTCGCCTTCAACTTCAGTGCCGGCCGGGTGGCTGTAGGCAAATGCCTGCCACGGGTTCTCGAGGGTCTGCTTGAGACCGAGCGAGATGCGGCGCTTCGACGGATCGACTTCGAGAACGACGACGTCGACGTCCTGCGTGGTCGAAAGGATCTTGCCGGGATGAACGTTCTTCTTCGTCCAGGACATTTCCGAGATGTGGATCAGGCCTTCGATGCCCGGCTCCAGCTCGACGAACGCACCGTAGTCGGTGATGTTCGTGACGGTACCGGAGATCTTCTTGCCGACCGGGTACTTGGCGGCAATGCCATCCCACGGATCCGACTCGAGCTGCTTCATGCCGAGCGAGATGCGGTGGGTTTCCTGGTTGATGCGGATGATCTGTACCTTGACCGACTGGCCGATGGACAGGATTTCCGACGGATGGTTGACGCGGCGCCATGCCATGTCGGTGACGTGCAGCAGGCCGTCGATGCCGCCGAGGTCAACGAACGCACCGTAATCGGTGATGTTCTTGACGACGCCGTCAACAACCTGGCCTTCTTCGAGGTTCTGAACGATTTCAGAACGCTGCTCGGCACGCGACTCTTCGAGAACCGTACGGCGCGAAACAACGATGTTGCCGCGACGCTTGTCCATCTTGAGGATTTCGAAGGGCTGCGGGTTGTGCATCAGCGGGGTGACGTCGCGGATCGGACGGATGTCGACTTGGCTACGCGGAAGGAAGGCAACGGCGCCGTCGAGGTCAACCGTGAAGCCGCCCTTGACCTGGTTGAAGATGACGCCTTCAACGCGCTCGCCGGCTTCAAACTTGGCTTCCAGCTTGATCCAGCTTTCTTCGCGACGAGCCTTCTCGCGCGACAGAACAGCTTCGCCGAGAGCGTTTTCGATGCGCTCGACATAGACTTCGACTTCGTCGCCGACCTTCAGCGTGCCGTCCTTGGCACGGGCGCCGAATTCCTTGAGCGCGATCCGGCCTTCGACCTTGAGGCCGACGTCGACGATGGCGACGTCCTTCTCGATGGCCGTGATGATGCCCTTGGTGACATAGCCTTCTGCCAGATCGGTCTTGGCAAAGGACTCTTCGAGCATTGCCGCGAAATCATCGCGCGAGGGAGTAGAAACAGACATGAAATCTCCTAAACGCATCCAATCAAGGACGCGGTATGCGCCGGGGGGTTCGAGTTTAACGAAGCCTGACAGATCGTCCGCCCTTCAAAGGGCTGTCCGGCGCGGGGACGATCATATCGGCTGGTTCGATCAAGGTTCCCGGCAAGCCGGGTTCCGCAGTTCAATCTGTCTTCAAGGCAGCGTCGATGATGTCTCGGGCCGCCCGGAATGCCGCGTCTATACTCATTTCCGACGTGTCTAGCAAGTGCGCATCGTCCGCAGGTTTCAAAGGGCTGTCGGCGCGCTCCATGTCGCGCGCGTCGCGCTTCTTCACATCGGCGAAGACCGTGTCAAACTCAGCCGAACCGCCCGCGGCGATGATCTCGTCGTAACGACGCCGGGCGCGCACGTCGGGCGAGGCAGTGACGTAGAGCTTCACCGGCGCGTCGGGGCAGACGACCGTGCCGATGTCGCGGCCGTCGAGCACGGTGCCGGGCTCTCTGGCGGCGAACCGGCGCTGGGCGGCGACAAGGGCGCGGCGCACGGCGGGCATGACGGCGATCCTGGATGCGGCCTCGCCAATAGCGTGTTGTGCGAGAACGGATCGGTCGAGCCCGGCAAGCTCGATCTCCAGCGCCGTCTTTTCCGCGATGGCCTCGTCGTCCAGCGGCAGGCCGGCATCGAGCAGCGCCTTGGCGACGGCGCGGTAGGTCAGGCCGGTATCGAGATGGTGGAAGCCATAATGCTCCGCGACCAGCCGCGAAAGCGTTCCCTTGCCCGCCGCAGCCGGCCCGTCAATGGCGATGGTGAAAGACGTCATTGTAAACTCTGCCTTGCCCGATTTCGAATGTCGTGGTCCACCCGGACACCCTGGCCCCGGCTGCCCTCATACTGTCGCGGAGGAAGGGGCGCCACCGGTGGGCGGTAAGCTCCAAGCGCCATGCAGGTTTTCCTCCGGCCGGCCTTCGTGCGAAACACCGGAGGCGAACGCCGACGCTGTTTTCGCGCTGGTTAACACATGGCGGTGACACGGTCATCCCCGGATGGCCAAAAAGCTCGCCGACGGCTTGCGAAGTTTGCCTTTGACAGAAGAGATTGCAACGACTATGGGGACCCGCTAACAGTTTCACCGGGTAAGACCGGATTGACCGCACGCGCCGGTATATTCTTCAGGACTTCAAGAGGCTTTGACAGTGGCGAAAGCAGAACTTGGCACCAAACGCACCTGCCCGGACACGGGGAAGAAATTTTACGATCTGAACAAGGATCCGGTCGTATCGCCTTACACCGGCAAATCCTGGCCGCTTTCCTATTTCGAGGAGACCTCGGTCGCCACGATCATGGAGAAGGCGGAAGAGGAAGAGGTGGCTGAAGTCGACGCCGAAAACACCGAAGTCGAGCTCGTCTCGCTCGAGGACGCGGACGACAACGGCGGCAATGACGACATTCCGGATATCGGCGACGACGACGTCGAACTCGACGATGATGATGACGACACCTTCCTCGAAGCCGACGAAGACGATGACGACGACGACATGACCGGCATCATCGGCGTCACCGGCGACGACGACGAAGTCTGATCGACCGCTGCCAGGCTCGGAAAACGAAAAAATTTCCGAGCCTGCAATTTTCGGCTTGCCATCTCCGAACACCGGAAGTAATAAGCCGCCACCCCGCCGGACAGTTTGTTCGACAGGGTCCCGGAACCGGCACTGCCGGACCCATGGTATGGGGCTATAGCTCAGCTGGGAGAGCGCTTGCATGGCATGCAAGAGGTCAGCGGTTCGATCCCGCTTAGCTCCACCAAATCTTCCCTGAATAAAACCTATCCGTTTGGACGGCCTTGCCTTAGGTGTCGCGAGATGCGCGGTTTGTTTCTGCCGTCGACCCCTTTGCCAAAACAAGTCAGGCATCAGGCCCGCGCGTCGCTTGCTGCAGTCCGGAGATTCGCCTAGGAAATCGCCTACAGGCATCGGGCACGCGATATCGTGTTGCCGCAGGGCGAGGGTGACATGAGCTTCACGGAAACGACACGGACATCGTGGTTGGCGCGATTGAAGAACGCATTGATCGGTGCGGTCATCGGCATCATCCTGGTTGTGGTGGCCATCTGGGCCCTGTTCTGGAACGAAGGCCGGTCGATCAAGGCCTATCGGGCGCTGACCGAAGGCGCCGGCATCGTTGTCTCGGTCAGTGCCGATGAGATAGCGCCGTCGAACGAGGGAAAGCTCATCCATGTCTCGGGCAAGGTGACGCCGGACGGTGTCCCGGCCGATCCCGAATTCGGCATTTCCGCCCACGGCGCCGTGGCGGTCCTCCGCGAGGTAGAGATGTACCAGTGGGTGGAGAAGAGCGAATCGCGCTCCGAAACCAAGCTGGGTGGCAGCCAGGAAACCGTCACGACCTATACCTACACAAAGGAATGGAAGTCCGGACGCGAGAATTCGGGCGACTTCCGCCAGCCGGAGGGACACGAGAATCCGGAGCTGGCGGTCGAGGACCAGTCCTTTGCCGTCGATAGCGCCAGGGTCGGCGCCTTTGCCGTGTCCGGCGAGAGTGTCGCGGCCCTCGGCACGCAGACCGACCTTAGGCTGACGGAAGCGGACGTTGCGCGCGCCGAACAGGTTCTGTCCGGACAAGTGCATCTCGACCGTGCCGGATTCTATGTCGGCATGAACCCTGCCCAGTCGCGGGTCGGCGATCTGCGCATTCGATACAGCCGGTCGGACCTTCCCGAGGCGAGTTTCGTGGCGGCGCAGAGCGAGGGCTGGCTAGAACCGTTCACCGCCTCGAATGGTCGGGAAATCTTCCTGAGTGCAGCCGGAAAGGCGAGTGCTGCGGAAATGTTCGATACCGCCCAGGCCGAAAACACGATGATCATGTGGCTGATCCGCGTCGGTGGAATGATCGGCCTTATGGTCGGATTCAGCCTGTTCTTCTCGATCCTCGGCGTCATCGCCGACGTCGTTCCGGTCGCCGGCTCGCTGGTGCGCTTCGGCACGGGGATGGTCGCCTTCGTGCTGACCGTGCTGGTCGGGCCGCTGGTCATCGCCATCGGCTGGTTCGCCTATCGGCCGCTCTTGTCGATTGGATTGTTGTTGGCCGGCGGGCTCATTGCCTTCGCCGTGGTCTGGCTTCGTCGACGTGCGGCCGGCCGGCCGAACGCCGCTCCGTCGGCGGCTCAATAGAACAGTTCGCCCCGATCCTCTCTCGTCGCCTGGTCGATCTGGAACCAGTCGGTGATGCGGTCGATGTCCAGCTCCGCTTCGCCGTTGCGGAGTTGAACGCGAAGCTTGTCGCCTGATCTTCCAAGAGGCACGCCGATAAAGATCCGGCTATTGCCCGCCTCGTCGAGTGTATCGATTGCGAAGCGCATGGGCCCCCCAAAATTCAATCGCGTAAAAGTCTTTATTTTCGAGTGTTGGAGGCTTAAGTGACCTGCCTTGAGCGAGGCTGTCGCCGCAGGAATGCCTCTTGGGGCCAGGCCCTGGGCGAAATGCCGCGCGCTGCGGCATGTGGTGCCCCGGACACCAAGGGTGGAAAGAATGTTCATCGTTTCCAAGCTGTTCTGGGTCTTCGCCCAACCGCTGTCGCTGGCTTTCCTGGCAATCCTGCTCGCCGTCGTCGCGATCCTGAGTGGTCTTCGCCGTGGCGGCCTGGCGCTGTCAGCCTTGGCGCTTCTCGTCCTGTTCCTGACGCTCTATACGACGACCGGTTCCTTCGTTCTGCAGGGGCTGGAGGCACGCTTTCCAAAGCCTGAAGGTGATCCGCAAGCGCTCAGTTGCATGATCGTGCTCGGCGGTGCCTTTGAGACAGAGGTGACGACGACCCGCGGCGGGATCGAGATGAACCAGGCGGCCGACCGCTTTGTCGAGGCCCTGCGCCTTGCCCGCCGCTTCCCCGAGGCGGTCATTCTCGTATCGGGCGGTGATGGGTCCCTGAGCGGTGAGTATGAGGGCGATGCCGTCGCCTCCGCGCGCTTCTTCTCGACCTTCGGCATCGCTTCGGACCGGCTTGTGCGCGAGACGGCATCGCGCACCACCGCGGAAAATGTCACCAATAGCCGTTCGCTGCTTTCGGATAGACGGTTGGACAACTGCCTGCTGATTACCTCGGCCTTCCACATGCCGCGCGCCATCGGCCTGTTTCGCGCGGCGGGCGTGCCGGTCACGCCCTGGCCGACGGATTACCGCACCAGCGGCACGGTCAGGCTTGGCGTGGATTTCACCCAGCCCACGCTCAATGCGCAGCAGACCGCGACCGCCATGCGCGAGGCCATCGGCCTTGCCGCCTATTACCTCACCGGCCGGATCAGAGTGTTGTATCCGGGCCCTTGAGCACCCCTTGGCATCATTTCTTCGAAATGGTCAGGAACTTGGTGCCCTTCACGCGCACCGTGATTGCACACGGTGCCTCGTCGGTGCGCTCGCAGAAGCGCGGATGCATCTGCATCACGAAGACCATGTTGCCGAAGCGCTTGATGAAGTCATAGCCATACATCTTGGCTGTGGCGATCATGAAGTAACCGCCCTCCTTCACCTGCAGATAGAAGTTATAGGGGCAGCCGTCATCGGTACAGTCCGGGCCGCGCACGCCGTCGCAGACGAGTTCGCCATCATTGACCACGACATCCTTGATCCCGTCATTGTTGATGTCCAGCCGTGTGATGAAGGCCGGACCGAACTTCGCCTCGGCACAACGCTTCTGGAAATGTTGCTTTTCATAGATCTCGGGATCACTGATGAGTTGCTGCTGGCCGTATGATGCGGAATTCGCGGTCAGCAAAAACGCGATTTGCAGAAAGGCAAGAAGCAGGTATTTCACGGCAAACGTCCCGGGAAGATGAAGTCTCATTCTTCTACCCTATGTCGCGGTGCTTGTGCGGCCCTGACGCCGTTACGGTTTCCAAACGCTTTCGCCGGAAAGGGCTGAAATGACGCTGCTTGGATTTCTCGACTATGCCGGTGTCGCCGTGTTCGCCGCGACCGGGGCGCTTTCCGCCTCGCGCAAGGATCTGGACGTGATCGGATTTCTGTTTTTGGCGGCCGTGACTGGGATTGGCGGGGGAACGCTGCGCGACCTCGTGCTTGGCACCGTTCCGGTCTTCTGGGTGCGCGATCCGGGTTATGTCCTCGTCTGCGCCTTCGTCGGCGTCCTGGTCTTCTTCACCGCCCATCTGTTCGAATCGCGTTACCGGCTTTTGATCTGGCTCGATGCCATCGGGCTTTCGGCCTATTGCGTGATGGGGGCTGCCAAGGGGCTTGCCGCGACAGGATCGCCCACGGTGGCAATCGTCACCGGCACGCTGACCGCCACCTTCGGCGGCATTCTCCGGGATATCATCGCCGGGGAGCCCTCGGTGCTGCTGCGTCCGGAAATCTATGTTACCGCGGCCCTGGCGGGAGCCTGTGTCTTCACCGCAGCCACGGCCTTCGGTCTGCCGCTTCTCGCCGCCTCGGTTCTGGGTGCGGCCACTGCGTTTGCTATCCGAGGTGGCGCACTGCGCTTCGGTTGGAGCATTCCGCGCTACAACTCACGGCCCGGCCGGTCACCGGAGGACGTATTGTAGAGCAGGAAAGGGAAAGGCGTGAGCGCCGGGCGTTCAGCGATTCTTCGGCCGCAGGCGGATCAACACGTCGACATGGGCGATTTCCATGCCTTCCGGCGGCTCCGGCAAATTCTCGATCGAGATGTTGTTGAGCGGGATATCGAGAACCTCGTTCTCGCCCTCGACGAAGAAATGGTGATGGTCGGACACGTTGGTGTCGAAATAGGTTCGGGTGCTTTCCACCGTGAGCACACGGATGAGGCCCGCCTCGGTGAACTGGTGAAGCGTGTTGTAGACCGTGGCGAGCGAAACCGGCACGCGGGCGGCAAGCGCTTCCTCATGCAGTTCTTCGACGGTCAGGTGACGGTCGCCCTTGGCGAACAGCAGGCTCGCGAGTGCAATGCGTTGCCGTGTGGGCCGCAGGCCGCACTCGCGCAATTTCAATTCCGTATGTCTACGGTCTTCCGTCGTCATCAAGACGCTCCGCATTGCCTGTTGGTCCTTCGACGGACTTCATCCGAGGATATAACTTTTACGCGCCGCCCTTTCAATAGTTTCTACCGGGCAAGGGGTTTACAAAGTGCCGAAAAAGCCGCGATCTGGTTGTTTTTGATCTGGTCCTGAAAGGGTGGTTCCTGTATGCGACGGCTAAAGTCATCCAATGGCGGCGGATCGGGTAAGCCATCCGCGACTTCATGTCGGCTATTGTGAGACTTCAATTTGTCCCTATCTTGCTCTAAGGGTCCGTGAACGCGAAGCCTGAGGGGGGAAGAAGAAGAAAATGGCACCAAGACAATCCAGCTATAATTACGAGGAAATCCTCGCCTGCGGTCGCGGCGAACTTTTTGGCCCCGGCAACGCCCAGCTTCCGCTGCCGCCGATGCTGATGGTCCACCGGATCACCGACATTTCCGAAACGGGTGGCGAATTCGACAAGGGCTATATCCGCGCCGAATATGACGTCCGTCCGGACGACTGGTATTTTCCCTGCCATTTCCAGGGCAATCCCATCATGCCGGGCTGTCTGGGCCTCGACGGCATGTGGCAGTTGACCGGCTTCTTCCTCGGCTGGCTGGGCGAGCCCGGCCGCGGCATGGCGCTGTCCACCGGTGAGGTCAAGTTCAAGGGCATGGTGCGGCCCACCACCAAGCTGCTCGAATACGGGATCGATTTCAAGCGCGTCATGCGCGGTCGGCTCGTGCTGGGCACCGCCGATGGTTGGCTGAAGGCGGATGGCGAGACCATCTACCAGGCGACCGACCTTCGCGTCGGCCTGTCGAAGGAAAAGACGGCCTGAAAGGGCTCTGTCCAATTGCGAGATTGAGAAGGTCTGAGAGATGAGACGGGTAGTTGTAACGGGACTTGGGATCGTGTCCTCCATCGGTGCCGACGCCGCGGAGGTGACCACATCCCTGCGCGAGGCAAAGTCGGGTATCAGCTTTTCTCCCGATTTCGCCGAGCACGGCTTCAAGTGCCAGGTCTGGGGCAAGCCCGCGCTGGATCCGACCGAGCACGTCGACCGCCGCGCCATGCGTTTCCTCTCCCAGGGCGGTGCCTGGAACCATGTCGCCATGAAGCAGGCGATCGCCGATGCCGGTCTGGAAGAAGCCGACTACGCGCAGAACGAACGCGTCGGCATCATCATGGGTTCGGGCGGCCCCTCCACCCGCACCATCGTCGAGGCCGCCGACATCGTACGCCAGAACAACAGCCCCAAGCGGATCGGTCCTTTTGCCGTGCCGAAGGCCATGTCCTCGACGGCGTCCGCGACACTCGCCACCTGGTTCAAGCTCCACGGTGTCAACTACTCGATCTCGTCGGCTTGCTCGACCTCGGCTCATTGCATCGGCAACGCCTATGAGATGATCCAGTGGGGCAAGCAGGACATGATGTTCGCCGGCGGCCACGAGGATCTCGATTGGACCATGTCCGATCTGTTCGACGCCATGGGCGCCATGTCCTCCAAGTTCAACGATACCCCTTCGACGGCATCGCGGGCCTATGATGCATCGCGCGACGGTTTCGTCATCGCGGGCGGTGCCGGCGTGCTGGTGCTCGAGGAACTGGAACACGCCAAGGCGCGCGGTGCCAAGATATACGCCGAAATCGTCGGCTATGGCGCGACTTCGGACGGCTACGACATGGTCGCGCCGTCGGGCGAGGGGGCGATCCGCTGCATGCGCCAGGCGCTCTCCACCGTGAAGGGTGAGGTCGACTACATCAACACCCACGGGACTTCGACGCCGGTCGGCGACAGCAAGGAAATCGGCGCGATCCGCGAAGTGTTCGGCGCCAAGATCCCGCACATCCAGTCGACCAAGTCGCTCACCGGCCATTCGCTGGGTGCTGCCGGCGTGCAGGAATCGATCTATGGCCTGCTGATGATGCAGGAGCGTTTCATCGGCGAGAGCGCTCACATCACCGAGCTCGACCCGGAATTCGACGGCGTGCCGATCGTTCGCCAGCGCATCGACAATGCCAAGATCGACACCGTTCTGTCCAACTCCTTCGGCTTCGGCGGCACCAACGCAACCCTGGTCTTCCAGCGTCAGAATGGATAACGGAATGATTGCTTCCATGCAGGGAAAACGCGGCCTCATCATGGGCGTCGCGAACAGCCACTCGATCGCCTGGGGCATCGCCCAGGCTCTGAGCCGCGCCGGCGCGGAACTGGCCTTCACCTATCAGGGCGAGGCGCTCGGCAAGCGGGTGAAGCCGCTGGCAGCCGAACTGGGTTCGGACTTCCTGCTGCCTTGCGATGTGGAGGATATCGCGTCCGTCGACGCCGTGATCGGCGCGCTCAAGGAGAAATGGGGCAAGATCGATTTCATCGTTCATGCCATCGGCTTCTCCGACAAGAACGAGCTCAAGGGGTTGTATGCCGATACCAGCCGGGACAATTTCACCCGCACCATGGTGATCTCGTGCTTCTCCTTCACCGAGATCGCCAAACGCGCGGCCGATCTGATGTCGGAAGGCGGCGCCATGCTGACACTGACCTATGGCGGCTCGGTGCGTGTGATGCCGAACTACAATGTCATGGGCGTTGCCAAGGCGGCTCTCGAGGCCTCTGTGCGCTACCTGGCGGGCGACTACGGTCCGCGCGGCATCCGCGTCAATGCCATCTCGGCCGGCCCGATCCGTACGCTCGCCGGGGCCGGAATCTCCGATGCACGCGCCATGCTCTCGTGGCAGCAGAAGAACGCGCCGCTGCGTCGCACGGTGACGATCGAGGACGTCGGGAACTCGGCGCTTTATTTGCTGTCGGACCTGTCGCGTGGCGTGACCGGCGAAATTCACTACGTCGATGCCGGCTACAACATCACCTCGATGCCTGTGCTCGAGACGCTGCGAAACACCGACGCGGAATAGTCGCTCGGTGGGAAACGAAAATGCCTGGCGCGACCTCATATCGCGCCAGGCATGAACACGGAGTGGTCCGCCAGCCGGGAAAACCCGGCTTACTCCGGTCTTGGATTGTGCTCCAGTTCAATCGAGCCCATCAGGATGGCCATGCTGACCGCATGCAGCCGATTGCGCGCGCCGAGCTTCCGTTCGGCGGATGACAACATCCCCTCGACCTCGGTCTCGGGCAGCACCAGCAGATTGCAGATGTCCAGCGGACGCTTGCCTTCCGCGAGCATCGTCAGGCACTTCACTTCCGCATCGGTCAATGCGGTTCTCGAACCGGACGGCTGTCCGGCGGATGTATCGCTATTCGCCATGATGTTCTGAGATCGCCAAGATTGAAAGGGTGCTATGTCGCGGAAGTCTCACTGCGACATGCCTACTCTCGGTTATATAGGGTAAAATTCAACGAGCGCAATTCGCGTCGGACGCCAAATACTTACCATCGCACGCGATGGTCTTCGCCACCGTTTGCCCTGTGATGTCAGCTTAACGTCAGCAATTCTGCCTGTCGCGTGGCAATTGTCAATAGCCAAAGCGCTCTTCGCGACCAGCCCGGAGGCTGCGATCAGGCACTCTTGCGTCCGCGCAATTCGCTGGGCGTACGACCGAACCATCGCGCGACCGACCGCGTGAACGCACTCGGCGCCGAATAGCCCAGCCGATAACAGATCTCCGCAATCGGCAGTTCGCTCTCGGTGAGCAGATTGAGACTCAATTCCCGCCGGAGATCGTCACGGATCTCCGCCAGGCTGGTGTGCTCTTCGGCGAGCCGGCGCTGGAAGGTGCGCTCCGATATGCCGAAATGCGGGGAGATCTCGCTCAAGGATGGATTGGACTCCGCCATGCGCAAGATCAGGAACTTGCGCACCTGATCAATGAAGCTTCCCTCCTGATGATCTGCGTTCGGCCACATGGATCGGCACTGAATGTCCATGAGCGAGAACAGCCTGGCGTCGGCCTTGGGATTGTGCATGTCAAGCAGGCTCGCGGGAATGCGCAAGGCGTTCTCCCGGCAGCCGAAACGGAGCTTCCTGGTGAGATAGTCGCGAAACACCTGCGGCGATTTCGGCCGAGGCCGTTCCAGGTCGACCTCGACAAGATCGGTGCGGCTCCCCGCAATATCGCGCAGCCGCCGCATCGCAAGGGCTATTCCCATGTCGACATATTGGTCGCGCTTCACGATGGCCGGAGCAAACGACCAGGAGAAGGACGCGCCGCGGTCGTCGATGGTCAGGCGCAGATTGCTGGCATAGGTCGCATATTGCATGTGCAGGGCGAGAAACCGCACGAAGTCGCGCACGGTCGGCGCCGTCATCAACCCGTAGCCGAACGGCCCGGTGGACCCTGCGACGAAGCGGTCGACACATTTCAATCCGAATGCCTCGTCATCGGCCAGCAATGCGCAGGCCTCCAGCAGCCGGCATATCCGGTCGAGGCTGATGCGTGCCGTCAGGCTCTGGAACATATCCGGATCGATCTTCAGGGCGCTGCAGATTGGCCCGATATCGATACCGTAGGACTGCGCATGCGCCTGAATCGCAGACGCGACGCCTGCAACGGCCGTAAGTTCGTCAGCGATCGATTTATTAGCCATTGAATATCTGGCGTCCAATGATAAGCCAATGACGCCGCAGGTTAAGTCCCATTCGCCAGTTTGTCGAGAGACGAGGCATCCGGAAGAGCCGGATGCCGTTCGGTAATAGCTAGTGTCCGATAAAGGCCGCGCAGAGCCTACTTCTTGGCCCAGAGAACCTTGAAACGGGCATTTCGACACGTCTCGCCGTGTTCACGAAAATCTTCGGCGAGGATGCCCTCATAGGGCAGGCCGCGATTGGCAACCAGCAGCAATTGCCCGCCGCCGCGCAGGGCTTGGGCTGCCGCCTTGATCATCGTCTGGCCGAGGCCCGGTTCCGCAGCATGTCCCTGGTGGAAAGGCGGGTTCATGATGACGAGATCGTATTTCTCCTTGGCGGGTTCGCGGGTGAGGTCCTGCCAGAAGAAGCGCGCCGAGAGCTTGGGGCAGTTGGCCGCAAGATTTGCCTTTGCGCATTCCAGGGCCTCAAAATCGGCCTCGAACAGATCGATGCGCGCGGTGCGCGGTGCGCGTTCGGCCAGCATGATCGACAGATAACCCCAGCCGGCGCCGAAGTCCGCGGCATTACCGTCGAAGTTCTCAGGCAAGCGGCTTGCCAGCAGCTCGGAGCCGTCGTCGATACGATCATGGGAAAACATGCCGGCGCGTGTATGGAAGCGTCCGTCCACCAGCGTATCGCGTGCGCCAAGCTTGGCGACAGCTGCGCTGGCATCGCCCGGTGCGTTGAACCACAGAGCGACGCCGTGGTATTTCGGCATGTGCTCAGCCTCGATACCGAGGCCGCCAAGACGCTTGCGCATCGGCTGCACCCCATCTTCCTTGCCGCCGGCAACCACGATCAATCCACCCGCCTTCACCCGCTTGAGGGCTTCCGCAATGCGATTGTCGTTTTCGCCCCGATGCTTGCCGAGCAGCACCAGCGCCCCGTCGAAATTCTCGCCCTCGACCCGGGAAATCGGCTCGAGCTGTGCGGCCTGCAGCCTCAGGAACTCGCCGCGATGGCCCTGTACCGGCACGATCTTCGCCGGAAATTCCGCAGGCGTGGCAAAGCCGGCCTCCGCTCCGAGGAAAAGGAAGCGTTCACCATCGCCGGGTGCGGCAACCGTGCCGCTGGCAAAGGGATGGAAGAGGGTTTTCAGCGTTTCGCGGCTCATGGCAGATTCTCCGGGCGAATAAAAAAGGCGCGGAAGGGTTTCCGCGCCTTGGTTCAAAGGTGAGGGGCCGCTTATTCGGCGGCTTCGCCCTCGTCCTTCTTCTTCTCGGCGACGATTTCCTTGCCGGTCGTCTGGTCGACGGCCTTCATCGACAGGCGGACCTTGCCGCGCTCGTCGAAGCCCATCAGCTTGACCCAGACCTTGTCGCCTTCCTTGACGACGTCGGAAGTCTTGGCAACGCGGTCGGATGCCAGCTGCGAAATGTGCACGAGGCCGTCACGCGAACCGAAGAAGTTGACGAAGGCGCCGAAATCGGCGGTCTTCACAACGGTACCTTCGTAGATCACGCCGACTTCCGGCTCGGCCACGATCGAGTGGATCCACTTGCGGGCCGCTTCGATCTCCTTGCCGGAGGACGAGGCGATCTTGATCGTGCCATCGTCTTCGATGTTGATCTTGGCGCCGGTCTTTTCGACGATTTCGCGGATGACCTTGCCGCCCGAACCGATGACTTCACGGATCTTGTCGACCGGGATGTTCATCACTTCGATGCGCGGAGCGAATTCGCCGAGTTGGCTGCGGCCTTCGGTGATGGCGTTCGCCATTTCGCCGAGGATATGCTTGCGGCCGCCCTGCGCCTGGGCCAGAGCCACCTTCATGATCTCTTCGGTGATGCCGGCGATCTTGATGTCCATCTGCAGCGAGGTGATGCCATCCGAGGTGCCGGCAACCTTGAAGTCCATGTCGCCGAGATGGTCTTCGTCACCGAGAATGTCGGAGAGAACGGCAAAACGGTCTCCTTCGAGGATCAGGCCCATGGCGATACCGGCGACCGGCTTGGCCAGCGGAACACCTGCATCCATCAGCGCCAGCGAGGTGCCGCAAACGGTTGCCATCGAGGACGATCCGTTCGACTCGGTGATCTCGGAGACGACACGCAGCGTGTAGGGGAACTGCTCAGCGGACGGCAGCATCGGGCGGATAGCGCGCCAGGCGAGCTTGCCGTGACCGATTTCGCGGCGGCCCGGGGAGCCCATGCGGCCCGTTTCGCCGACCGAGTAGGGCGGGAAGTTGTAGTGCAGCAGGAAGCGTTCCTTGTACATGCCGGTCAGCGAGTCGACATACTGCTCGTCTTCGCCGGTGCCGAGCGTGGCAACCACGATCGCCTGGGTTTCGCCGCGGGTGAACAGGGCCGAGCCATGCGTGCGCGGCAGGATGCCGACTTCCGATACGATCGGACGAACGGTTTCCAGGTCGCGGCCGTCGATGCGGCTCTTGGTGTCGAGGATGTTCCAACGAACGATCTTCGCCTGCAGGGTCTTGAACACCGAGCCGATGACTTCAGCCGTGTACTTGGCTTCGCCGCCCTCCGGCAGGAAATGCGCCTTGACCTTGGCCTTCACGGCGTCGACGGCAGCGTAACGGGCGGCCTTCTCGGTGATCTTGTAGGCGTCGCGCAGTTCGGTTTCGGCCATTGCCAGCATTTCGGCTTCGAGCGCGGAATAGTCTTCCGGATCGAAATCGCGCGGTTCCTTGGCGGCAACCTCGGCGAGCTTGATGATCGCGTCGATGACCGGCTGGAAGCCCTTGTGGCCGAACATGACGGCGCCGAGCATGATCTCTTCGTTGAGTTCCTTGGCTTCCGACTCGACCATCAGGACGGCGTCCTGCGTGCCCGCCACGACCAGGTCGAGAACCGACTCGTCCATCTCATCGAGATGCGGGTTCAGGACATATTCGCCGTTGATGAAGCCGACGCGTGCGCCGCCGACCGGGCCCATGAAGGGGACGCCGGAAAGCGTCAGTGCTGCCGATGCGGCGACCATGGACAGGACGTCCGGATCATTTTCAAGGTCGTGCTGGATGACGGTGACGACGACCTGGGTGTCGTTCTTGTAGCCGTCCGGGAAGAGCGGGCGGATCGGGCGGTCGATCAGGCGGGAAACCAGCGTTTCCTTTTCCGACGGGCGACCTTCGCGCTTGAAATAGCCACCCGGGATCTTGCCGGCGGCATAGGTCTTTTCCTGGTAGTTGACGGTGAGCGGGAAGAAGTCCTGGCCCGGCTTCGGCGACTTGGCCGAAACGACGGTGGCGAGAACGACGGTCTCGCCGTAGGTGGCCATGACGGCGCCGTCGGCCTGACGGGCGATCTTGCCGGTTTCGAGCTTGAGCGGGCGGCCTGCCCACTCAATTTCCACGCTATGGATATCAAACATGTGTCTTGTCCTTCTTCCGCGGTTGCGGGCCTTCAAGGCCTGGCTCGAATTGAGCCGTTCGCATCCATGGGAATGCTGACGCATCACGGGCAAGACAGCGGGAGGCTCTCCTGAAAGATATCCTAGCGGTCTGGGACATCTTCTCTGACAGATGCCGAAGGTCTTCGGCGAAAGCATCCGGCAATCCTGCCCCATGACAGGTCATCGGTTGGTTTTGGCAGCACCGGCCCATCCGGCCTGCCCTTTTCGTGGGATCCCCAGGCAAGTCTGCCCATTGCGATCCGCCGGGACGGTGCCCCGAAAGGAACCGGCGGACCATCGCAAGGACGGTCCGCCGGAAGATTTTTTAGCGGCGAATGCCCAGGCTCGTGATGAGCTTCGTGTAGCGGCCTTCGTCCTTCTTCTTGAGGTAGTCAAGAAGCGAGCGGCGGCTCGACACCATCGTCAGGAGGCCACGGCGGGAATGGTTATCCTTCTTGTGGTCCTTGAAGTGTCCGGTCAGGTTGTTGATCCGCTCGGTCAGGATCGCAACCTGGACTTCCGGAGAACCGGTGTCGCCTTCGACGGTTGCGTATTCCTTGATGAGGGCAGCCTTGCGCTCTGCAGTGATCGACATCGGAAATCCTTTCTGAATATCAGGAGAAAAAGTCGCCATATGCCGGGATGTCGTCCAGCAAAGGCCGTGAAAGCAGGCGGAAAGCCGCCGTGCTGGCGTGCCTATAACGCATCCCGTGGCGAAATGAAAGTGTTGATTGTCCGGGCGCGGTTCAGGTGAAAACCCGCCGCGGGCGGAACTCACCTTCGCCGATCTCACCGATCGCCACCAGCTTGCCGAAGCAGGTGGCAAAGGCGTCAGCCTCTGCGACCGGCGCATTGCGGCCCCTGAGCAGGATCGGATTGCCCATCCGCAGGCGATGCGCCTGGTCTTCGGTAATGGCGATGTGCGGCAGGCTGGACAGGGCTTCACCGGTATCGATCAGGAACGCATCGAGCGCGGCCAGCCGCTCCTGCTTGTCTTCGATCGCCTCCAGCGCCGTCAGCTCTGCAAGCGGAACCATCATATCTTCGGCAAAGGGAGCGACGAAGGTCCGCCGGAGCGACGAAATGTGGCCGTAGCAGCCCAGGTCGCGGCCAAAATCGCGGGCGAGCGAGCGCACATACGTGCCCTTGCCGCATTCGACTTCGAAGCGTGCGCTGTTTACATCCGGACAGCCGATCAGTGTCAGGCGGAAGATCTCCACCTCACGCGAGGGGATGTCGACGGTTTCGCCTTCGCGCGCCAGGTCGTAGGCCCGCTCGCCGGCGATCTTGATCGCGGAGAACTGCGGCGGGATCTGGGAAATCACACCGGTGTAGTTTGGCAGCAGGGCGCGGATCGCTTCTTCGCTCGGACGATTGACCGAAGTTTCCGTCGCCTCGCCCTCGAGGTCGTCGGTCGTCCGCTCTTCACCCCAGGTTACGGTGAATTCGTAGATCTTGCGCCCATCCATGACGTAAGGCACGGTCTTGGTGGCGTCGCCGAGCGCGATCGGCAGCATGCCGGAGGCGAGCGGATCGAGCGTGCCGGCATGACCGGCCTTCTGCGCGTCGAACAGCCACTTGATCTTGGAGACGGCCTCGGTCGAGCCGAAATCGACCGGCTTGTCGAGGATCAGCCAGCCGGAAACCGGCCGGCCCTTGGGTTTGCGGGGTTTGGACATGCGCCTCTATTCTTGTTCGTCGTCGCTGTCGGTGTGCCCCAGGTCGCGCTGGACCTCGGGCGAGCGCAAGAGCGCGTCGATCTTCTGGTAATTGTCGAAGCTGGTATCGTCGCGGAACCGCACCTCGGGCATGTATTTCAGCTGCCGGAGCTGGGGCCCGAGACGTCCGCGGATATATTTGGCGTGGTGGTTCAGCGCGTCGATCACCGCCTGGTGGTCGGCAACGCCGAGCGGTGTCACATAGGCGTTTGCGACCCGAAGGTCCGGCGACATGCGGACTTCGGAGATCGAGATCACCGTCTTTTCGATCAGCGGATCGCGCACTTCGCCACGCTGCAACACCTGCGAGATCGCCGCGCGCACCTGTTCGCCGACACGCAGCATGCGCTGGTTGGGCGCGGAAGTCGTTGGTTTGGTCATATCTTTTCGCCTTAAACGAAGCGAGCGCCGGATCGTCCGGCGCCCGTCCTGTTATTCCGTGCGGATGGTCGCCTTAAAGCGTGCGCGTGATATGTTCCACGCGGAAGCACTCGATCGTGTCGCCGGCGCGGATGTCTTCGTAGTTCTCGAAGGCCATGCCACATTCCTGGCCCATCGGCACTTCGGCCACTTCGTCCTTGAAGCGCTTGAGTGTCTTGAGCTTGCCTTCGTGGATGACGACGTTGTCGCGCACCAGACGGACACCTGCTCCACGTTCGACCTTGCCTTCGATGACACGGCAACCCGCGACCTTGCCGACCTTCGTGATGTTGAACACCTCGAGGATCTCGGCGTTGCCGAGGAAGGTTTCGCGCCGTTCCGGCGACAGCAGGCCCGACATCGCAGCCTTCACGTCATCCACCAGATCGTAGATGATGTTGTAGTAGCGGATCTCGATGCCGGCACGCTCCGAGGCCGTGCGGGCCTGGGCGTTGGCGCGGACGTTGAAGCCGATGATGGCGGCATTGGATGCCTCGGCAAGCGAGACATCCGATTCCGTGATCGCGCCTGCACCCGAATGGACGATGCGGGCCCGAACCTCGTCGGTACCGAGCTTGTCGAGAGCCGCGATGATCGCTTCGACCGAGCCCTGCACGTCGCCCTTGATCACCAGCGGGAATTCCTTGAAGCCGGTATTCTGCAGCTGGGTCATCATCTGTTCCAGCGAACCGCGCTGGCCGGACTGACGGGCAGCGGCCTTGTCGCGGGCCAGACGCTGGCGATACTCGGAAATCTCGCGGGCGCGGGCCTCGTTCTCGACCACGGCGAAGCGGTCACCGGCAGCGGGCGTACCCGACAGACCGAGGATTTCGACCGGCATGGCCGGACCGGCTTCCTTGACGTGTTCGCCCTTGTCGTTGACGAGTGCGCGCACGCGGCCCCACTGGTCGCCGGCGACGATGATCTGACCGGGCTTCAGCGTACCCTTCTGCACCAGGACGGTGGCAACCGCACCGCGGCCACGGTCGAGCTGGGCTTCGATGACGGTGCCTTCGGCGGTGCGCTTCGGATCGGCCTTGAGGTCGAGAATTTCGGCCTGCAGCAGGACGGCTTCGAGAAGCTTGTCGAGGTTGATCTTGTTCTTCGCCGAGACCTCGACGTCGAGCACTTCGCCGCCCATGGATTCCACGAAGACTTCATGCTGCAGAAGCTGCTGGCGAACCTTGTCCGGATTTGCCTCATGCTTGTCGATCTTGTTGATCGCCACGATGATCGGCACGTTGGCCGCCTTGGCGTGGTTGATCGATTCGATCGTCTGCGGCATGACGCTGTCATCGGCGGCAACCACCAGAATGGCGATGTCGGTTGCCTGAGCACCGCGGGCACGCATGGCGGTAAAGGCGGCGTGACCGGGCGTGTCGATGAAGGTGATCTTCTGGCCGTTCTGCTCGACCTGATAGGCGCCGATATGCTGCGTGATGCCGCCGGCTTCGCCCGATACGACCGAGGTCTTGCGGATGGCGTCGAGCAGCGAGGTCTTGCCGTGGTCGACGTGGCCCATGATGGTCACGACCGGCGGACGGGACACCAGTTCACCTGCGTCGTCGGCAACATTGAAGATGCCTTCTTCAACGTCGGATTCCGAAACACGCTTGACCGTATGGCCGAATTCGGTGGCGATGAGCTCGGCAAGGTCGGCGTCGATGACGTCGCCCGGCTTCATCATCTGGCCTTCCTTCATCAGGTACTTGATGACGTCGACGGCGCGTTCGGACATGCGCTGCGACAGTTCCTGAATGGTGATGGTCTCGGGCAGGATGACTTCGCGCATGACCTTTTCACGCGTTTCCTGCATCTGCGACCGGCGGAACTTCTCCTGGCGGCGGCGCTGGGCTGCCATTGAGCGACCGCGGGCGTTGCCGTCATCGTCGACATTGGCCGTGGTGACGGTCAGCTTTCCGCGACGACGCTCTTCCTCGGCCTTCGGACGCGGCGGGACCTTGGCGGGGGTCGGAGCAACGACCTTGCCACGAACCGGCGCGCCGCGGCTGACGGTGCGTTCTTCCTCTTCCTCGTCGCCGGCCTTGCGGCCACGCACAAAGCCCGGTGCCGCGGGAGCGGACGGAGCAGCGGCCGGCTTTGCACCCGGACGCGTTTCCGCTACCGGCGCTACGGCCTGGGTTTCGGCGACAGGTGCCGGTTCTTCCGGCTGGGGTTCGGCAGCACGGCGGGCAGCCTCTTCGGCAGCCAGGCGCGCGCGTTCCTCGGCCTCCGCCACGCGGCGGGCTTCATCGATGACGCGCTGCTTGGCTTCCTCGACTTCGCGAGCCTGGGCTTCGACCAAGGCGCGACGGCGCGCTTCCATCTCGCCGGCCGACAGGTCGTGCAGGACGGCGCCGCGCGGGCGTTCCTGGCGGACGGGCGGCTGCGGCGTGGGGCGCTGCGGCTGTGGGGTGGGCTGATGCGTGCGGGTCTGCTGAGCAGGCGCTGCGGGACGTGAAGGAACGACCGGTGCTGCCACGGGTTCTGCAGCGCGCGCGACCGGTGCGGCCGGCGTTACGATCTTTTCGTCTTCGGGGCGGATCGGGCGGCGCTTGCGCGTCTCCACCACGACGGCCTTGGTTCGACCGCGACCCATATCCTGGCGCACGGTCCCCTGGGTCACGCCTGACGGTTTCAGTGTGAGGGTCTTCTTGGGCGCGCTGAGTGTCTTGTCGTCGTTGTTGTCGGTCATTCCGTTCCGTTCCTTGGACAAGGACGGATGCGGCGCATCAGACCTCGTCGTTCAATTCGTCATTCCGATAAAGCGTCCGGCTGATACCGGTAGCCACGTCATTGCTTCGGCATGTCAGAGACATCCTTTTTCTGGGACAGTCCGCCAGTGCGGTACTGTTCAAGCACGTTTGCGCGCTTCACTACACCTTCACCCGCCTGCCCTGCAAGCGCGCAAGCATGGATAAACGCATTCTGGCCCATCAGTTCGTCCATTTCCGCCCCTGAGAGCAGATGGTAGGACGGTATTTCCGCGTCAGTCCCCATGCCGAGGTGCCAGGCCTTTCGCGCCTGGTCTATCTTTCGCACGCCATCGGCCGCTGCATCGGTCGAATGGAAGACGGCAAGCGCCTCGCCACTGCGCACCGCAGCCTCGACCTTTGCCGAACCGGATACGAACTGACCGGCCTTGCGCGCCAGGTTCATCATGCCGGCCAGTTGCTGGGCCAGCAGCCGGTCGACCGTCTCGCCGAGATTGGCGTCCACCTTCACGTCCCGCTTCAAGGCACGGGCGAAAAGTTTCTTCGCCACGGCCTTGTCGACGGCCGCCCGGCTGGGCGAAACCCAGCAGCCCCGACCGGGAAGCGCGCGCTTCAGGTCGGGGACAATGGTACCGTCGGGTGCCGCCACGAACCGGATCAGCGTCTCAGGCGAGCCGCCTTCCCGCGTGGCGATGCACATGCGCCCGTTCACTTCGCCCACATCGAGGTCTTCCTCGTCGTCGGCGGTGTCCGGCGCCCCGTCTATCATCACGCTTCCTGCTCGCCTTCGGCTTCTTCTTCAGCCACGGCCTCGGTCGCGAGGTCTTCCTCGGTGATCCAGCCAGCAGCCAAGCGTGCCTGGACGATCATGTTCTCGGCCTCGGCCCGCGAAATGTCGAACTTCGAGAACAGGCCCTCGAACTTCTTCGTCTCGCCGTCCTTGCGTTCGCTCCAGCCGACCAGGTCGTCGGCCGCGCAACCGGCAAAGTCCTCGACCGTCTTGATACCGTCTTCGCCGAGAGCGACCATCATCTGCGACGTCATGCCGTCGATCGAGCGCAACTCGTCGGACACGCCGAGTTCCTTGCGCTTGGCGTCCATTTCCGCCTCGATCTTCTCCAGGTACTCGCGGGCGCGGGTCTGGATTTCCTGGGCGGTGTCCTCGTCGAAGCCGTCGATCGAGGCGATTTCCTCGAGGTCGACATAGGCGACTTCCTCGACCTGGGCGAAGCCCTCGGAGGCGAGCACCTGTCCGACCATTTCGTCGACGTCCAGCGCATCCATGAACAGGTTGGTGCGCTCGTTGAATTCCTTCTGGCGGCGCTCTGATTCCTCGGCTTCCGTCATGATGTCGATGTCCCAGCCGGTCAGCTGCGATGCGAGGCGCACGTTCTGGCCCCGGCGGCCGATGGCGAGCGACAACTGCTCGTCCGGAACGACGACTTCGATGCGCTCGGCATCTTCGTCGAGAACGACCTTGGCGACCTCCGCCGGCTGCAGCGCGTTGACGATGAAGGCAGCCGGATCGTTGGACCACGGGATGATGTCGATCTTTTCGCCCTGAAGCTCGCCGACGACGGCCTGGACGCGGGAACCGCGCATACCGACGCAGGCGCCGACCGGATCGATCGAGCTGTCGTTCGAGATGACGGCGATCTTGGCGCGCGAACCCGGGTCACGGGCAACCGACTTGATCTGGATGATGCCGTCGTAGATTTCCGGCACTTCCATGGTGAACAGCTTGACCATGAACTGCGGATGGGTGCGCGACAGGAAGATCTGCGGGCCGCGCTGTTCGCGGCGCACGTCGTAGACATAGGCGCGAACGCGGTCGCCGTAACGGAAGGCTTCGCGCGGGATCATCTCGTCGCGACGGATGATGCCTTCGCCGCGGCCGAGGTCGACGATGACATTGCCGTATTCGACGCGCTTGACGGTGCCGTTGACGATCTCGCCGACGCGGTCCTTGAACTCGTCGAACTGGCGGTCACGCTCGGCTTCGCGCACCTTCTGCACGATGACCTGCTTGGCCGACTGGGCGGCGATGCGGCCGAAATCCATCGGCGGCAGCGGATCGGCGATGAAGTCGCCGATCTTGGCTTCGATGTTGCGGTCGCGGGCAAGTTCCAGAGCGATCTGGGTCGAATAATCCTCGACGGTGTCGACGACTTCGAGAAGACGCTGCAGGCGGATTTCGCCGGTCTTCGAATTGATGTCGGCGCGGATGTTGGTTTCCGAGCCATAGCGCGAGCGGGCGGCCTTCTGGATGGCGTCGGCCATCGCGGCAAGGACGATTTCGCGGTCGATGACTTTCTCACGGGCGACCGCATCTGCGATCTGCAAGAGCTCGAGCCGGTTAGCACTGACTGCCATTGTCTTAAGTCTCCGTCTTCCTGCCGGGGCCGCTGCCCTCGAGGCGGTTAGTCAAACTTTATGCGTCGCTGTCTTCGTCGTTCTGGTTGGCCGCTTGCGCCTTGGCCTGCTTGTCGGCGCGAAGCGCATCGCGAATGAGATCGTCCGTCAGGATCAGCTTCGCTTCGCTGAGCGTATTGAACGGGATCTTCACCCGCGGCTCCTCGCCATAGGCCACCTGGTCGCGCTCGAGCGTGAAGCCGTCGGCATCGACATCGGTGATCTTGCCGCGAAACCGCTTGCGGTTGTCGACCAGGATGGAGGTCTCGCACTTGACGATATGACCCTGCCAGCGCGTGAAATCCGACTTGCGCACCATCGGGCGATCGATGCCCGGCGACGACACCTCGAGGTGATAGGCCTTTTCGACGGGGTCTTCGACATCGAGAACCGGAGAGATGGCCATGGAGACCTCCTCGCAATCGGTCACGGTCATCGTTCCGTCGTTCTTCTCGGCCATGACCTGCAGCGTCAGGCCGTTCTGGTTCATCAGCCGCGCCCGAACCAGCTTGTATCCCAAGGCAACCAGAACCGGCTCGATGATCTCGGCAATGCGCCGGTCGAGACCCGTCTCGATGATGATACGTGCTTCGCCGGCTTCCGGCGTCGGCATGCTGTCAGTCAATCGTCATACTCCTGGATAGGTCCGATCGCCAACAAAAAAGAGCGGGTCCTCGCGGCCCCACCCTTCATCTGTCGATCAAGAATTTACGGTTCGTATACGCCGGTTTCGGCCCGATTGCAAGCTTTTCGCGAGGCACAGCCTATCTATGCCTCCAGGCTGCGGGATGGTAGACCATCGGCAAGATCCCCCTTGTCACCGGAGTGCCGGTTCCGCCGCGATCGAGACCTTCGAAAAGGTAAGTCCAAGTGCCCGAGCGCAGATCCTTCCTGTCCCCGCTGAAGCATCCGGTCTACCGAAGGATCTGGGGCGCCAGCATCGCCTCCAACCTCGGTGGACTGATCCAGGGCGTCGGCGCCGCCTGGATGATGGCCTCGATTTCCCAGTCGGAGAACATGGTGGCGCTGGTGCAGGCATCGACCACGTTGCCGCTGATGCTGTTCTCGTTGCTTTCGGGCGCAATCGCCGACAATTACGATCGGCGCCGCGTCATGCTGACGGCCCAGATCTTCATGTTCTGCGTCTCCGCACTGCTGGCGCTGTTTGCCTATCTCGGCCTGATCACCCCCTGGCTGCTCCTGCTCTTCACCTTCCTGATCGGCAGTGGTGCGGCGCTCAACAATCCGTCCTGGCAGGCTTCCGTCGGCGATCTGGTGCCGCGCGAAGATCTGCCCGGCGCGGTTTCGCTCAACAGCGTCGGTTTCAATATCACCCGCAGCGTCGGCCCGGCCATCGGCGGGATGATCGTTGCTGCGGCCGGCGCGGCAGCGGCTTTTGCCGCCAATTCGCTCAGCTATTTCGCTCTCGTCTTCGCCCTTTATCGCTGGAAACCGGATCTGCCGAAGCGCACCTTGCCGCGCGAGGCGCTCGGCCGGGCGATCGCGGCCGGTCTGCGTTACGTCGCCATGTCGCCGAATATCACCAAGGTGCTGTTTCGCGGCTTCGTCTTTGGCCTGACGGCGAGCGCCGTGATGGCGCTGCTTCCCATTGTGACGCGCGACCTGATCGGTGGCGGGGCGCTGACCTACGGTGTCATGCTCGGTGCGTTCGGCGCTGGCGCGATCGCCGGCGCGCTTGCCAATTCGCGGCTTCGCGAACTGCTGACCAGCGAAGACATCGTGCGTTGCGCCTTTGCCGGCTTCGCCCTGAGCTCGACCATGATCGGCATCAGCCCCTATGCGGTCGTGACCGGTCTCTCGCTCGTCGTTGCCGGCACCTGCTGGGTTCTGGCGCTGTCGCTGTTCAACACGGTCGTGCAATTGTCCACGCCGCGCTGGGTCGTCGGCCGGGCCTTGTCTCTCTATCAGACCGCCACCTTCGGCGGCATGGCGGGCGGCAGCTGGATCTGGGGTCTGGTGGCGGAGAGCCATGGCGTCACCGCCGCCTTTTTCTCCTCCGCCCTGTTGATGATCCTCGGCGTCGGCATCGGCCTCTTCCTTCCGATGCCGCCCTTTGCCTCGTTGGATCTCGACCCGCTCAATCGTTTCGCCGAGCCGCCTCTGAGATTGGATATCCGGCCGCGCAGTGGTCCGATCGTCATCAATATCGACTATGAAATCGCCGACGAGGACCTGCCGGAATTCCTGGCGGTCATGGTCGAGCGGCGGCGCATCCGTATCCGGGACGGCGCGCGAAACTGGGCGCTGATGCGCGATCTGGAGAATCCGGACATCTGGACGGAGACCTATCATACGCCGACCTGGGTGGAGTATGTGCGCCACAACCAGCGCCGCACCATGGCTGATGCCGAGACGACCGACCGACTGCTGGCGCTCCACCGCGGCAAGGAGAAGCCCCGTGTTCACCGCATGATCGAGCGCCAGGCGATCCCGCCCACCGACGACGTCTTCCACAAGCCGCATATCGAACCGCATTGAGCGGCTCTTGCGGCCTCAGCGCAGCTTGCCCTTCAGCGAGGCATCGGGATAGCAGGTGGGCCGCATGCCGTTCTTGTCCTGCCAGTCGCCGAGCGAGCGCCGCGTCTTGAAGCCCGGCAGGCCGTCGACATTGCCGACATCATAGCCCTTGGCGACGAGCGCCTTCTGCATGGCAAGCACATCCGAGCGCAGCATCTTGCCGACGTCACCGAACGGAGCCTTGAATGCGCCGCTGCCATAGGCGATGCGGTCCGCGAGATTGCCGATGAAAAGGGCATAGAGGTCGGAGTTGTTGTACTCCTTGAGCACGTAGAAGTTCGGGCTGACCAGGAACTCCGGGCCGTGCGTTCCGGCCGGCACCAGCATCATCGTCGAGGCGGAGAGCTCACTTCCCGGGAAGGCCTTGCCGGAGATCCGGGTGATCCCCTGTGCCGACCATTCTGACAGCGGCTTGGCCCGGTCCGGGCCTTCCTGGGCGCAAGATACGCCATCTGGTATCTTGACCTCGAAGCCCCAGCCGCGTCCCGTCTGCCAGCCGCTCTTCTTCAGGTAGTTGGCGATCGATGCCAGGCTGTCGGGCACCGAGTTCCAGATGTCGCGATGCCCGTCGCCGTCGAAGTCGACGGCATATTTGAGATAGCTGGTCGGCATGAATTGCGGTTGGCCGAGCGCGCCGGCCCAGGAGCCCTTCATCTGGCCGGCGCCGATATCGCCGCCCTCGATCATGTGCAGCGCCGAGATCAGTTCGCGGCGGAACAGGTCCTTGCGGGTCGACATGAAGGCCTTGGTGGCCAGAACCTCGACGGCGGAATAGGGAAGCTTTGCGCCGCCGAAGCCGGATTCCCGGCCCCAGATGGCGACGATGATCGAGCCCGGAACGCCATAGGCCGCCTCGACCTTGCGCAGCGTCGAGGCGTGGCGATCGGCAAGGCTGCGGCCGGTGGCGGCCAGTCCCTGCAAGCGCTTTTCCGAGAAATAGGCGCCGGGCGAGGAGAACTCCGCCTGACTCTGCTTCCGATCTTTGGGTGGTGCGGTCCCCGGGGGCACGAGGTCCGGCAGGTCCCAGTTGAGTGTCAGGCCGGCGACCGCCTTGTCGAAGGCCTGACGGGAAATTCCGGCCGTCTTCGCCTCTGGCCAGAGGTCGTTGGCGAGCCAGGCCTGGAACTGCTGTTCGACGGCCGCCTTGGACGGGGCGGCGATGGCGGCAGGGACGCTCCAAAGCAGGCAGACAGACAGCGCCAGCGCAAGGCTGCGTCGAACGCTCGCCTTGGAGGTGGGCTGCCCGACAGGGCGGAGTGGGCTAGGGCCGGTCATGACAGGTCTCCCGTCGTCGTGCAGAGAATCAGATGACTGTCCTGGCGCGCAAAGCGGCCGAAAGTGTGCCTTCGTCGAGATAATCCAGCTCGCCGCCGACCGGCACGCCATGCGCCAGCCGCGTGATCTTCACGTCCAGCCCGGCCAGGTGGTCGGTGATATAGTGTGCGGTGGTCTGCCCCTCGACGGTGGCGTTGACGGCGATGATGACCTCGCGGATGCCGCCCTTGGCGACGCGGTCGATCAGCCCCTTGATGTTGAGATCGTCCGGCCCAACGCCGTCGAGCGGCGAGAGCGTGCCGCCGAGCACGTGATAGGCGGCGTTCATCGCGCCGGCTCGCTCCAGCGCCCAGAGGTCGGACACATCCTCCACGACGATGATCATCGACTGGTCGCGCCTGTCGTCGGTGCACACGGTGCAGGGATCGACGGTGTCGACATTGCCGCAATGCGAGCACACCTTCACCTTGTCGAAGGCGTCGCCCATGGCGTGCGCCAGGGGACCCATCAACTGGTCCTTCTTCTTGATCAGGTGCAGCGCGGCGCGGCGGGCCGAGCGGGGTCCGAGTCCCGGCACCTTCGCCAGCAACTGGATGAGTTTTTCGATTTCCGGACCGGTGACTCGCTTTGCCATTGGCCGCTTCTACTCCATATCCTCGCTAAACGGAATCGCCGAAGGGAGTGCCGCCGCATGAAAATCCTCGCCGTCTGCCGTGGCAGTGCCGAAATCCTGCCCGGCAAGAAATACAAGACCGGCATCAACAAGATGGCCGTGAACGGCCCGGTCATGGTCGACGCCCATGGCATTGTCGGCGATGCGATCTGCAACGGCGAACTGCATGGCGGCGAGGAACAGGCGGTCTATATCGAGGGCGCAGAGACGCTCGACTGGTGGGCCGGTGAACTCGGCCATCCTCTGGAGCCCGGAACTTTCGGTGAAAACCTGGTGATCGAGGGGATCGACAATCGAGACATCGCGGTCGGCGACCGCTTCAGCGCCGGCGATGTGGTACTGGAGGTGACCTCCACCCGCATCCCCTGCGCGACCTTCGCCGCAAAGATGAACGACCCGAAATTCCCCAAGCGCTACATGAAGGCCGGCCGCGCCGGCGCCTATGCGCGGGTGCTCTCCGGCGGCATTCTCGAGGCCGGTCAGACGGTCGACTACCAACCCTTCGCCGGCGAGCGCATCACCATGCCGGAGCTCATGGCGAGCTACGGCAAGAAACTTAAAGGCGCCGAGCGTGACCGCTACCTCGCCGTGCCGCTGCATGCCGAACTCAGGGCTTTCCTCAACGACTGACGAAAGCGGCCGCCGGAAAAGCGGCCGTTGTCAAAGGCAGGCTTGAACTGAGGATCAGAACGGCAGCTTCATGCCGGGCGGGATCGGCAGGCCGGCGGTCATTTCCTTGGTCTTTTCCGCCATCACGGCCTCGGCCTTGTCCTTGGCGTCCTTGTGGGCGGCGACGATCAGGTCCTCGAGGATCTCGACCTCGTCTTCCTTGAACAGCGAAGGATCGATCTTCACGCCCTTGAGATCGCCCTTGCCGGTCATGGTGACGGTCACCAGTCCGCCGCCCGACTTGCCTTCGACTTCGAGCGAGGCGATCTCCGCCTGCATCTTCTCCATCTTGGCCTGCATTTCCTTGACCTTGCCCATCATGCCCATGATGTCGCGCATGTGCTGTCTCCTTGGCTGTGTAAATCGAACTGGATTGCGTCAGAACTCGATGTCGTCGCCGGGCAGAATGTCGCCCTCGGCCGATTCCGCCGCCGCCGGCAGGCTCGGCATTTCCTCTTCGACCACCGGTGCGCGGATCCTCACATCGGTAATCTTGGCCCCGGGAAAGCGGGAGAGGATTGCCGCCACATCGGGATCCTGGCGGGCATCGACGAAGCGGGCCTCACGGGTCGAAGCGTCCGCTTCGACAAGGGTCGGCTGTCCCTCTTCGCGGCTGAGGATCACCATCCAGCGGATTTCGGTCCATTCCTCCAGCCGCTTCTGCAGATCGCTGACCAGTGTCTTCGGCGCTTCCGCCGGCAGGTTGATTTCCAGTCGACCGGGCTCGATACCCACCAGCCGGACAAAATTGCGCAACAGCGCCCTCAGCTTCGGGTCGCGGTGGCGGGTGCAAAGTTCGGCCACATCTTCGAGCGAGTTGATGTGCACCTTGGGTTGGGGCCGGGGCTCGGCCGGCTTCGTTTCCGTGCGGGCGAGCGTCATTGGCGCATTGTCCGGCTGCGGAACGCTGTGCAGGTGCGCAACCGGTTGCGCCGGCGTGATCCGGGCGGAGACGTCGACGGACTGTTGGGCCACGACCGCCGTGCGATAGGCGGCGGATGCACCGCCGCCATTGCCACCGCGCGGCGCGGCCCCGGGCTGGGCCCCGTCGCCACCTTCGGATAGCGCCAGCAGCCGGCGCGCGGCATCCTCCGGCGAGGGCAGGTGGGCGGCATGGGCAAGGCGAATGATGACCATCTCGGCCGCGCCGGCGGGCCGCGAGGAATTCTCGGCTTCCGGAATGCCCTTGAGCAGCATCTGCCACATCCGCGACAGCGTCGTGACCGACACGCTGTCGGCCAGCTCCGCACCGCGCACCCGCTCCACTTCGCTGAGCGACGGATCCTGCGCGGCGGAAGGGATATACTTGAGCCGCGTCACCAGATGCGTGAAGTCGGCGAGATCGGTCAGGACCACGGTCGGATTGGCGCCGGCCTCATACTGGCTGCCGAATTCGGAAAGGGCAGCGGCGGCATCGCCGCGCACGATGTGGTCGAACAGGTCGACGATCCGCGCACGGTCGGCGAGACCGAGCATGCCGCGGACGGCGTCCGCCCGCACGATGCCGCCGCCGTGGGCGATGGCCTGGTCGAGCAAGGACAAACCGTCGCGCGCCGAGCCTTCGGCGGCACGGGCGATCATCGCCAGCGCCTCTTCCTCGGCGGTGATGCCTTCCTTCGCGGAAATGGTCGAGAACAGCCCGACGAGGTCCGCAGCGCTGATGCGGCGCAGGTCGAAGCGCTGGCAACGCGACAGGACCGTGATCGGAACCTTGCGGATTTCGGTGGTGGCGAAGATGAATTTCACATGCTCGGGCGGCTCCTCGAGCGTCTTCAACAGGCCGTTGAAGGCTGGGGTCGACAGCATGTGCACTTCGTCGATGATGTAGACCTTGTAGCGCGCCGATACCGGGCGATAACGCACCTGCTCGATGATCTCGCGAATGTCGTCGATGCCGGTATGCGAGGCGGCGTCCATCTCGATCACGTCGACATGGCGGCCTTCCATGATTGCCTGGCAGTGCTCGCCGGGGATCTTCAGGTCGATCGTCGGCTTGTCGATCTCGGCGGTCTTGTAGTTCAGGCCGCGCGCCAGAATGCGAGCAGTGGTGGTCTTGCCCACGCCGCGAACCCCGGTCAGCATATAGGCCTGGGCGATGCGTCCGGTCTCGAAGGCGTTGGTGAGTGTTCTCACCATCGGCTCCTGGCCGACCATCAGGTCGGTGAAATCCTTGGGGCGATATTTGCGGGCCAGAACCCGGTAGCCGGTGGCGCTACCCTCGGAATTCGATGCTTTCGGCTCGAAATCGCTCATCGCCCTGCCAGCGTCTCTCGAAGACCCGATGCCCGGGCACGCACTGGCCAGCGTCGTGGCCGGCCAAATAAAACGGAAGGTGGGAGGCTGGCACGATGACCCGTGCCGCGCTCGTTAGGGCTGCTTCCTTCCGGACCTGACCCGGTTGGCGAGTGGCTCGTCCACCACCAACCTCCCGAGCCACATATCGGCAATTACGCGATCAAATGCAAGCCAAGCCGGTAAAAAACTGCTATGAGGGAGAAAAATGCCAGGAGGGACGCCTTGGACAAATTCCTACTCGACGAGCGGCTTGCGCGCGACAGCGATTTGCTGGTCCATCTGGGCCTTTGCGAACTGCGGCTGATCAATGACAGCCGATGGCCTTGGCTGGTGCTGGTGCCGAAGCGCCCCGGCGTCTCGGAGGTCTTCGATCTGACCCCGCTCGACCAGGCCGTCCTCACCTTCGAGCAGAACACGGCGGCTGCCGCGCTCAAGTCCGCGACCGGAGCGACCAAGATCAATGTCGCCGCGATCGGCAACATCGTCCGCCAATTGCATGTCCATGTCATCGCCCGCAAGGAGGGCGATGCCAACTGGCCGGGGCCCGTCTGGGGCCATGGAACGGCCGTGCCCTATGGCGAGGACGAACGACGGACCTTCCAGCAGAAGATACTCGAAGCCATTCACTCATGAAAAAATCGATATTCGACTTCGACGGCCCGCATCCCGAGCCGAGCGACCTGACCGCCTTTTCCCGCAATGCCCTTGCCCGTGACAGCGAGCATAGAGACGAGACGTCTCTGGAAAAGGCGCTCGCGGTGGAAGGCACCCATATCCTCGCCTTTTGCGATGCAAAGCTCGTGTTGAAGCACGACGGCCAGGTGCTCGACCCGCTCTTTGCTCCTTACGAGCTTGCGGAACTCGCACCCGATTTCGACAATGCCGTCCTGCTCGGTTTCCAGCCGACCGGGGAACCGCGGATCGCCGTTCCCGTCCAGTGCCCCGCCGAGGATCTGGCGAGCCACTACAAGCCTGCCGATGCGCGTGCCCTGTTTCGCGACCGGCTGATTGGCGAGGACCTGGTGGGCGAGGCGGCTCAGGCGCTCAGCCTGTTGCGGTGGAACGCCGACAATCGTTTTTGCGGCCGCTGCGGGTCGGCGATGGAAAGCCGCATCGGTGGTTACAAGCGAGCATGCACGGGCTGTGCCCACGAGATCTTCCCGCGCACCGATCCGGTGGCGATCATGCTGGCGATCGACGAGAAGCACGACCGTTGCCTGCTTGGCCGCAATCATCGCTTTCCCGAAGGCATGTATTCGAGCCTCGCCGGCTTCGTCGAACCGGGCGAGACGATCGAAAATGCGGTCCGTCGCGAAACACGCGAGGAATCGGGCATCGAGATCGGCCGGGTACGTTATCACGCCTCGCAGCCCTGGCCGATGCCGCACCAGTTGATGATCGGCTGCTATGCCGAGGCGCTCTCGTTCGACGTCCAGGCGGATGCCGCCGAGCTGGCCGATTGCCGCTGGTTCAGCCGTGCGGAGATTGCCGAACTGATCGAGCAGGGCCCGGTCAACGGGCTGAGCCTGCCGATCGAGGGCACGATCGCCCGGCGGCTGATCGTCGATTGGCTCGAGTGGAAACGCTGAGGCGTTAGAGCATGTCTCGCGAAAGTGTGCAGCGGTTTCGCGAAAAAGACATGCGCAAACAAAAGACTACAGCAGGTCACGTGAATCCGAATCCAAGCGGCCTGCTGTAGGCCTCAGCCACCGAGCTTGCCGCGCATCGGATGTCCCTTGTAGACGCCGAGGATGCGAACCTTTTCGGAAAAGAACCGCAGCTCTTCCAGCGCGCGCCGTACGGGCGCGTCCTCCGGATGGCCCTCGATGTCGGCATAGAACTGGGTTGCCACGAACTTGCCGCCGATCTGGTAGCTCTCGAGCTTCGTCATGTTGATGCCGTTGGTGGCAAAGCCGCCCATCGCCTTGTAGAGGGCGGCGGGAATGTTGCGGACATTGAAGACGAAGGTGGTGACGATCAGCTCGTCGGGGCTCACGCGCTGGGCGATCGATTCTTCCCGCGACAGGACGACGAAGCGGGTCACGTTGTTCTCGGTGTCCTCGACATTCTCGGCGACGATGTCGAGACCGTAGAGATCCGCCGCAAGGCGCGGCGCAAGCGCGCCCATCGTCCGGTCGCCGCGCTCGGCGACGAGCTTGGCAGCCCCCGCGGTGTCGCCCGCCACCACCGGTTTCCAGCCATTGGCCCGCATGATCTTGCGGCACTGGCCGAGCGCATGGATGTGGCTGTGCACCGTGCGGATCTCGTCGATCGACACGCCCGGCAGCACCATCAGCTGGAAGCGGATCGGCATGAAATATTCGCCGATGATATGCAGCCGCGATTCCGGCAGCAGGTAGTGAATGTCGGCGACGCGCCCGGCAATGGTGTTTTCGATCGGGATCATGGCGAGATCCGCCTCGCCGTTCTCCACCGCCACGAAGGCATCTTCGAAGGTCGGGCAGGGGAGCGGCTCCATCTGCGGGAACATGTCGCGGCATGCCATGTCTGAATTGGCGCCGAACTCGCCCTGGAAGGCGATCTTGTTGGTTCTGGTCGTCATCGGGTATCCGTTCTTCACTGGGCCTTGCGGCTGAGGATGTGCCGTGCTTTTTCGAGGTCGACGGGCGTGTCGACGCCAAGCGGGACCGAATTGACGATCTCGACGTCGATGCGCATTCCTGCCTCAAGTGCCCGAAGTTGCTCCAGCGATTCCCGCTTTTCCAGCGGCGAGGGGTGAAGAGCGACGAAGCGTTCGAGCGCGGCGCGACGATAGGCGTAAAGACCGATATGGTGATAGAGCGGCCCCTGGCCATGCGGGGCGGTCGCGCGGGTGAAATAGAGCGCCCGCAGCCGCGTGTCGGAAAGCGGTGATCCGACTACCTTCACGACGTTCGGATTGGTCTTTTCCTCCTCGTCGGTGATCTCGACGGTCAGTGTCGCGATGTCGACGGAAGGATCCTCCAGCGGCCTCAGCGCGGCGCGGATGGTCTCCGGTTCGATCGTCGGCAGGTCGCCCTGGACGTTAATGACGGTCTCGACGACGCCATCCGGATCGGCCTTGGTCAGCGCCTCGTGGATGCGGTCCGAGCCGGACTGGTGATCGGCGCGCGTCATGACAACCTCGAAACCCGCGGCCTCGACCGCCTCGAACACCCGGGCGTCGTCAACGGCGACAATGATCCGCCCGACATTCGCCTCGCGCGCCCGCATGGCGACCTGTACGATCATCGGAAGGCCGCAGATGTCGGCAAGGGGCTTGCCGGGCAGACGGGTCGAGGCCATGCGCGCCGGGATCAGCACGAGGGTCTTGCCCAATTCGCCTTTATTCATGGTCAGCCCCTTCAAATCACGCAGGAAAAGTGTCAAAAAGTCCCGAATTGGGGATCACAATCGTGTTGCAACTGTCAAGCAAAAGACATAGGTTCCGCGCGATTTCAAGATCGTCCGGTTGCTGATCCGCCGGCTGCATGGGAGCGTTTGCAGATGAACTCATATGTGAACATGGGCGTTGGTGCTCTTCTTGGCACCGTTTTCGTCCTGATGACGGTATCCATCACGTCGGAAGGAATTTTCCACGCGGAGGTTCCGGAGAAGGAAGGCTACGCCATCGTCGCCGAGGGTGCATCCGAAGGCGAAGCAGGTGCTGATACAGCCGCTGCCGCAGCGACGCCGATTGCCACGCTCCTGGCAAGCGCCGACGCTGCTGCCGGCGAAACGGTCTTCAAGAAGTGCACGAGCTGTCACACCGCCGACAAGGGCGGCGCCAACAAGGTTGGCCCGAACCTTTTCGGCATTGTCGAGCGTCCCGTCGCATCGCATGAAGGTTTCGGTTATTCCGCTGCCATGACGGAGTTTTCGCAAGGCGGCTCTGTCACCTGGACCTATGACAATCTGAGCCACTTCCTGGCTGCCCCGAAGAAGTTCGTCGCCGGCACCGCCATGGGCTTCGCCGGCCTGAAGAAGGAAGACGAACGCGCCAACCTGATTGCCTATCTGCGCACGCTGGCCGATACGCCGGTTCCGCTGCCTGCTGCCGATGCCGCCGCCGCACCCGCCGAGGCCGCTCCGGCTGCGGACGCCGCACCTGCAGCCGCTGCCGCTCCTGCTGAAGCTGCCCCGGCAGCGCCCGCGACCGACGCGGCGCCTGCTACGGATGCCGCTCCGGCACCGGCTGCCAACAACTGAGTTCCAGCCTTTAAAGGCTGAGTTGAGGACTATGCCCGGCCTTGCCGGGCATTTTTCGTTCTGCCCTCCATGTGTGGGGGGCGGGCTTACTGCAGCATCCAGGCCCAAAGCGTGACGCTCAATACGCCGACCGCCGTGGAAAGCGAGATCGCCGAGGCGGCGAGCCCGTGCCCGACACCGAAGCGGTTGGCGATCAGCCAGGCGTTGATGCCGGTGGGAACCGAAGAGGTGAGCACCAGGGCCGCGGTCCATTCGGCGCTCAAGCCGAGAAGCCTGCACGCGAGCCAGACACAGCCGGGCATCAGCAAGAGCTTCAGCGCGGCAATGACCGCGGCGATCCGTACATTGCCGTGGATTCCATATTTGTTAAGCGCCATGCCCAGCGAAATCAGGGCAGCCGGTGCCGCCATGGCGGTGATCTGGTCAACGACGCTCGCCAAGACGCCGGGAAGCGCAAGTCCGCTCACATGCATGATGAGGCCCGCCGCAAGGCCGATCACCAGCGGATTGCGGAGGAGATTGGTAGCCACCTGCCGAAGCACATTGAGGACCCCGCGGGCCTGACCACCGTTGACCTTGTGCTCGGCGCGCTCCATCAGCACCGTACCGATGACCATCATCAGCGGCAGGTGCACGGCAAGCAGGATCGACACGGCGACGATGCCGTCGCTTCCGACGGTCCGCTCCACCAGCGGGAGGCCGATGAAGATGTTATTGGCGAAGGCCGACGACACCCCCGCCAGCACACCGACCCGCGCGTCGCGGCCAAAGATCCTGGTCGCCAGGATGTGCCCGACCGCCCAGGTGATCGCGACGCCGGAAAAATAGGCGATCCACAGGCGGAACGGCGATGCTCCGTGGAAGTCGGCCTGGGAGATCGTCCGGAAGAGGAGGACCGGCACTGCGACCTTGAACACGAACTCGCCGAGACCGTCGCCAATGTCGGCATTCAGCACCCTGGTCTTCACCAACCCCCAGCCGAACAGGATAAGGATGAAGATCGGAAAGACGTCCTGGGCGATGGCATACATGTGCGAAATGGCTCTCGGGAGCAAGCGTTGGGGACCAAGCCTTACCGCGATGCCTGGCGGGCGGCCAGTGCGTTTTGATTATTGTTAGTACGGCCCGCAAACGAAAGAAGCGGGGCTTCCCCCGCTTTCCCTGCTCGATCCCGTCGAGCCCAGAATTCACATCGCCAGTACATCCGTGGTCGATGCGATCCTGGAAAGGGACAAATCATGTCCCGGGCGGACGGCGTTGCGTGTGAGGCGCTCATGCCGTCGTCACTTGAGGCTTGTCTAATTGGTCTGCGTGACAACGGAATGACGTCTACGCATTTCCTCCTAGGCTGCAGGTTTTCGCTTTTCTGCGGAGGAAAAACAGCTATGACCGAGGCAGCCCAAACTATTGGAGATCCGGGATTCATGAGCAGGTTCGATGTTCTCACAGTCGGCAATGCCATCGTCGACATCCTCTCGCGTTGCGAGGATGACTTTCTCGTCGACAATGGCATTACCAAGGGCGCGATGAACCTGATCGACGCCGAGCGCGCCGAAAAGCTCTACGCCCTGATGGGTCCGGCGGTGGAAGCATCGGGCGGCAGCGCGGGCAACACGGCTGCCGGCATCGCCAGCCTCGGCGGCAAGGCGGCCTATTTCGGCAAGGTCGCAGAGGATCAACTGGGCAAGATCTTCGCCCACGACATCCGCGCCCAGGGCGTGCATTACGAAACGAAGCCGGAAGGCACTTTTCCGCCGACCGCCCGCAGCATGATCTTCGTTACCGACGATGGCGAGCGCTCTATGAACACCTATCTCGGCGCCTGCGTCGAGTTCGGCCCCGAAGACGTCGAGCCGGAGGTCGTCGCACAGTCAAAGGTGACCTATTTCGAAGGCTATCTCTGGGATCCGCCGCGCGCCAAGCAGGCCATCCTCGACTGTGCCCGCATCGCCCACGAGAACGGTCGTGAGATGTCGATGACCTTGTCCGACAGCTTCTGCGTCGGTCGCTATCGCGACGAGTTCCTCGACCTGATGCGCTCGGGCACGGTCGATATCGTCTTCTCGAACAAGCAGGAAGCTCTCGCCCTTTACGAGACCGAGGATTTCGATCTCGCGCTGGAGAGGATGGCCAGGGATTGCAAGCTCGCGGCCGTGACGATGAGCGAAGAAGGGGCGGTGATCCTCAAGGGTGGCGAGCGCATCCGGGTCGAAGCGACCGTGATCGACAAGCTGGTCGACACGACGGGTGCCGGAGACCTGTTCGCGGCGGGCTTCCTGTTCGGCTATACCCAAGGCAGGTCGCTCTTCGATTGCGGACGCCTCGGCTGCCTCTCAGCCGGAATCGTCATTCAGCAGATCGGTCCGCGTCCGTTCGGCTCGCTGTCGGACGCCGCCCGCGACGCCGGGCTTATTTGAAAGCCTCTCCGGGATAGGCGCCCCAGATTTCGGCCTGTGCGACCCATCCGGTGACGCCGCCCGCTTCCGCCAGGCACCAGTTGCCGGTGCATTCCTCGAGGCGGATGACCACGCCCGGCTCGAGCTTGGCGACGGCCGGGGCAGTGGATTGCGAATCGGCCCGCAGGATGACGAAGACGTCATTGCCGCGCATCCACGGCGCGGCGACCGCCGTGCGCTCGCCGGACAGCAGCGTCTGGCTGACCCACCCCTCGGTGCCGTCCGCATCGCGAATGCGCCGCCAGTTCTCGTATTCCTGGATGATCTCGACCGGCAGGCCGGATTTGAGATACAGCCAGGACACCGCATAGTCGGTGCTCGGGCCGATCCGCAGATTGACCCGCTTGGCCTTCAGGCTGACGAAGCGCGGCAGCGGCAGGCCGCTCGACCCCTTGGAGACGCCCTGGGCGTCGGCTGCCGGCCCGCCCATTGCGCAAAGCCCGAGGGCGATCCACGAAACGAGAGAGGCACGAAGCACGAAGTGACGCATGGCGGTTCCGATCGCTCAAAGATTTCAAGGGTTTCTTCGCGAATCCGCCATCCGGTCCGCCGGTCTCGCCAGAAAACGGGCGCCGACCTGCGAGGTTTTGTTTGTCTTCGCTGACGGGTTTGGTAGAAAATGCCCTGAACGGGGAAATTATCCCCCGTCTTGGTTAACGACCTCTGAACAAGGTATCGATTCTTCCCATGACGAACAGGAAAAGACCCAAGGTCTACATCACCCGGAAATTGCCGGACGCCGTGGAGACCCGCATGCGCGAACTGTTCGAGGCGGAGCTCAATATCGACGACAAGCCGCGCACGCAGCCCGAACTGGTCGCCGCCGTGAAAGCCGCGGATGTCCTCGTGCCCACGGTGACGGATCGCATCGATGCCGCGTTGATCGAGCAGGCGGGGCCCCAACTGAAGCTGATCGCCAGCTTCTCGAACGGCATCGACCACATCGACGTCGACGCGGCCGCAAGAAAGGGCATCACGGTCACCAACACGCCGAACGTGCTGACCGAAGACACCGCCGACATGACTATGGCTCTCATCCTAGCCGTGCCGCGACGTCTCGTCGAAGGGGCGCGCATCCTGATGGACAAGCCCGGCGAATGGACCGGCTGGTCGCCGACCTGGATGCTCGGTCGGCGCATCTGGGGCAAGCGCATCGGCATCATCGGCATGGGCCGCATCGGCACCGCCGTCGCCCGACGCGCCAAGGCCTTCGGCCTGTCGATCCACTACCACAACCGCAAGCGCGTCAATCCGGTGACCGAGGACGAGCTGGAGGCGACCTATTGGGACAGCCTCGACCAGATGCTCGCCCGCGTCGACATCGTTTCGGTCAACTGCCCGTCGACGCCGGCCACCTTCCATCTCCTGTCGGCGCGGCGTCTGGCGCTGATGCAGCCGAACAGCTACATCGTCAACACCGCGCGTGGCGACATCATCGACGAGGACGCCCTGATCCAGTGCCTGCGCGAAGGCCGGATCGCCGGTGCGGGGCTCGACGTGTTCGAGAAGGAACCCGCGGTCAATCCGAAGCTGGTCAAGCTCGCCAACGAGGGCAAGGTCGTGCTTCTGCCGCATACCGGTTCGGCCACCATCGAGGGTCGCATCGACATGGGCGACAAGGTGATCATCAACATCCGCACCTATTTCGACGGCCATCGCCCGCCGAACCGCGTGCTGCCGAGCCGGACCTGAGCAAGGTCCCGTCAGTCGAGCGGCTTGCGCATCTCGATGGATGTCGTCCGGTCGTAGCCGGCATGGCGGTTCTCCGCCGCCCTGCCAAAACCCCAGGCGGCAAACATTCGGTGGTTCTCGGTGAGTTCGACGCGGGTCTCCAGCCGTAGGCAGGCGAGCCCCAGTTCCCGGGCCGTCGCTTCTGCCCGCGCGAGCATGAGCCGGCCTATGCCCTTGCCCTGTGCCGCGGGGTGGACCGCAAGCTTGCCGATGTAGAGCGTGGCTTCTTCCGGTTTCAGGAAGATACAGCCGACCAGTTGCCCCTTTTCGACCGCGGCAAACGCGATCTCCTGTGCAGCCTTTTGCCGGAGTGAGGCCGGCGTCAGTCGATGCGCAGAGGAGGGCGGGTCGATCCGCCCGTCCATGAAGGCGAAGGCCGCCAGGATCACATCGAGCAATTCTTCGTAGCGGTCGAAGTCCGCACCGATGCGCAGCATCTCGATCGTCATGGCGAAGGGGACGCCTTGCGCCGCCGATAGCGGATCGTGTCGAATCGCGCCGACAGCGCGTCGTAGAGCAGCAAGCGGCCGACCAGAGGCTCACCGACCCCGGTGATCAGCTTGATCGCTTCCATCGCCATCAGCGTGCCGATCACCCCCGTCAACGCACCGATGATGCCTGCCTCGGCGCAGGCCGGCACCAGCCCGGCGGGCGGTTTTTCGGGAAAGAGGTCGCGATAACCCGGATTGGGCTCCCCTTCTGCATTTTTCTCATAGGGTTTCAGCACAGTGAGCGAACCGTCGAACCGGCCGACAGCGCCCGTCACCAGCGGGACCTGCCGCGCCGCCGCCGCATCGGCCGCCGCATAGCGCGTATCGAAATTGTCGGAACCGTCGATCAGGATGTCGAAGCTGCCGAGATGAGCTGCGGCGAATACACCGTCGAAACGCTCCTCGTAGCGCCGCACCCGGACATGGGGGTTGAGGCGGGCGATCGCGCGGGCAGCACTTTCCGTCTTCTCCTCGCCGATCGTGCCGCTGTCATGGATCACCTGACGCTGAAGGTTGGAGAGCGAAACCCGGTCGTCGTCGACAATTCCCAGCGTGCCGATACCGGCTGCTGCAAGGTACAACAGGGCAGGTGCGCCCAGTCCGCCGGCGCCGATCACCAGCACGCGGGCGGCCTTCAGCCTCTGCTGTCCCTGTCCGCCGATCTCGGGGAGCAGGATATGCCGGTGATAACGGGAGATTTCGTCGGGGCTGAAGGGATCCATGGAATCGATGATCGCACGGTTGGCGCGGATGGGAAAGGCCGCGAAGGCCGTCAGGCGGAGAGCACGCTGTCGCGTACAGTGACGAACTGGGCGCGTTCGCCGAGCGCCGAAAACATCGCCCGGTCGGTGCCGGTCATGAAGGCCTGGCCGCCGAGCGCGTCGATCCGGTCAAACAGCACGGCGCGCCGCCCCTCGTCGAAATGGGCGGCGATCTCGTCCAGCAGCAGGATGGGCGCGTGGCCGGTCATGGTGGCGACGAGACGCGCATGGGCAAGCACCAGACCGACGAGCAGGGCCTTCTGCTCTCCGGTCGAACAGCGTTCCGCCTCGATGTCCTTGTCGGCATGGCGGACCAGGAGGTCGGCGCGGTGCGGCCCCTCCAGCGTCCGGCCGGCCGCCGCGTCGCGATAGCGGCCATTGGCAAGCGCCGCGAGATAGCGGTCCTCGATCTCGATCGCCGGTGCGTCGCTTTCCTCGTCGAGAAAGCCGCTGAGGGCCAGTCGCGCCGAAGGGAAACTCGAATCGTCCTGCCGGGCGGTCAGGCCGGCCAGCAGCCCGAGCATTTCCCGGCGCGCCAGCATCATCGCCACGCCCAGACCGGCCATCTGCTGTTCGATGCCGGTGAGCCAGGCCGGATCGAACCGCCCTTCCGACAAGAGCTTGTTGCGGCTGCGCATGGCGCGCTCGAAGTCGCTGGCGCGGCGGCCGTGCGCCGGATCGAGGGACAGGACCAGCCGGTCGAGGAAGCGGCGTCGTTCCGAGGCAGAGCCGGTAAACAGCCCATCCATCGCCGGCGTCAGCCAGAGGATGCGCAAGTGATCGGTCAACTCGTCGACCGACCTGGCCGGCGTGCCGTTGATGCGCAGTCGCCGAACCACGCTCTCGCCTTCGCCCTCCGAGCCCGTGCCGATCTCGACCTCGCCCTCGATGCCGTCGACCTCGGCGAAGACCGAAAAACCGCCCGGTGCACCAACGCGCGCGACATCCGCCAGCACCGCCCGGCGCAGGCCCCGGCCGGGCGACAGGAAGGAGACGGCCTCCATCAAATTGGTCTTGCCGGCGCCGTTCTCGCCCGTCAGCACGACGTGTCGACCGTCGAGCGCAAGGGCTGCGGTCGCATAATTGCGGAAATCCGTGAGCTTCAGCCGGTGGATCGAGGTCTTGTGCGTCATGATGGTCCGGGTTCGGTCTAGCCCTGAGCTAGGCTGAAAGGCCTTCGATGGCAAGGCGGGCTCGTGGTTTTCCCGGACAAGGCACGGAACGATTGGGATAAGGTGGACGTTCGGACGCATGGACCGCCGTCTGGCATGGGTGTATCTGGTCGTTCGGCGGGGATAGCAGGGCTAGGCATATGAATTCCGATCGAGACGAACTGACACCGGAAGAGGCGCGCCGCGATCATTGGGAAATGCTCCGTTTCCTGGGCGTCAATGCACTGTTCGGCGCGGGCCTCGGCCTTGCCGTCGCCGTCCTGCTGATCTGGCTTGATATTGGCGGGCTCGGCAGCCATCTCGCGCACAGCCGCAACCCCTATCTGCCCGCGGCCATGATCGCCATTCCGCTGGCGCTCACCTTCGCCGCGGCCGTCACCGCATCGGCCGTCATGCTGATGCCTTACAAGAAAAAGAAGCAGCGCTAGAAAGAGACACAGCCGGTTCGCCGCCGCCATTGACCGCACGGACGACATCCGCCAGAACCGCGTCGATCCAACAATGGGAGCAGATCATGGCCGACCAGGAAGACCGCATACTGCGACTGGAAGAGACGGTGGCGCATCAGGCCCGGGTCATCGAGGAACTCTCCGACCAGATCACGGAGCAGTGGAAGGTGGTCGAACAGACACGCGCCAAGCTCGACCGCCTGACCGAGCGCTTCCTGTCGCTCGAGGAACAGGCGCTCGAAGCGCCCGCCATCACCCGCCCGCCGCACTATTGACGCGGCTGGTTTCGCAACGCGACCCCGTCCACTACGGCCGAGACGATCTGTTCGATCTCGTCTCGGCTCACGTCCAGCCGGCTGGTGAGCAGCCTGTTCCAGGCAAAACTGGAGAAGAGTTCGATCAGCAGTGCCGGATCGATATCCGCCCGAACCTCTCCGCGCGCCTGTCCGCGCTGCAGGATAACACCGCTCTGCCGGCATCGGGACATGGCATAGGCCTGCAGCGCCTGCAGCGCGGTGGGATCGCTCTGCGCTTCGGCGATGATCGAGCGGAAGATTGCCCCTCCGCCATCGCGCCAGAAACCAAGCAGTCCTGCGAGGAACTGCGAGAGATCCTTGCGGATATCCCCGGTGTCGGGATGGGGCACTCCGTCCTTCTGCCGGTGATAGACATCCAGCAGCAGTGCTGCCTTGGACGGCCACCATCGGTAGATCGTCGGCTTTCCTGCCTTGGCCCGCCGCGCGACCGCCTCGATCGAAAAGGCGGGCAGGCCGCCTTCGAGGAGAATGTCCTGCGCGGCCTTGAGAATGGCCTCCTCGCTGGCCGGATTGCGCTGCGACCCGATTGACGTGCGCCGGTTTTCTCCCTGGTTCTTCACTGACACGCCGGCCTCCGGAGTTTTTAATCGCCATAGCATGGTTTGCTATTGAACGAAACGCTCCGTTTCTATATGTAACGAAACGTACCGTTCCTATGGAGAGCAACATGTCCGACCTTTCCGCCTCCCGCCCCGTCCCTTCCAAATTCCGGCTATCCCTGCTGATGCTGGCTGCCGTCTATCCCTTCGTCACGGCAATTCTCTATGTGCTGATGCCGCTGACCGATGGATGGCCGCTCTGGGAGCGCACCGCCATCCTGGCGCCCGTCATGGTGTTCAGCATTGTCTATGGCATTGCGCCCACCATTCAGCGCCGCTTTGCCTGGTTCATCCTTCGCCAGCCGCGTCCGGTCGTCGCCTGATCCGATGCCGCAAAAAAGAAGCGAGCCGGAGAGGTCTCCGGCTCGCTTGATGTCTCTCAAGAATCGACCGCTCCGCTCAGTCGCTCAGCGTGTCGAAGAAGTCCTTCATCCGGGCGAAGAAGCCGGTCGATTCCGGGTTGTTCTCCTTCGAGGACAGCTGCTCGAACTCCTGCAGCAGCTCCCGCTGTCGCTTGGTCAGCTTCTGCGGCGTCTCGATCTGGATCTGGATATAGAGGTCGCCCGTCTGCGCAGAACGCAGGACCGGCATACCCTTGCCCTTCAGGCGAAACTGCTTGCCGGGCTGGGTGCCTTCCGGGACCGTGACGCGCGACTTGGCGCCGTCGAGGGTTACCACGTCGAACGTGCCCCCGAGAGCCGCCGTCGTCATCGAGATCGGCACGGTACAATAGAGATCCGCCCCGTCACGCTGGAAGAACTCGTGCGGCTTGACCGACAGGAAGATGTAGAGATCGCCTGACGGACCGCCCCTCAGACCGGCCTCGCCCTCGCCCTGAAGGCGAATGCGCGTGCCGTCCTCGATGCCGGCCGGGATGTTGACCGACAGGGACCGCTCTTCCGTCACCCGGCCCTGGCCATGGCACTTGCCACAGGGGTCGGAAATGGTCTGGCCACGGCCGTGGCAGGTCGGACAGGTCCGTTCGATCGAGAAGAAGCCTTGCGCCGCGCGGATGCGCCCCGTTCCCTGGCACGTGGCGCAGGTCGTAGGCTGGGTACCCGGCTTGGCCCCGGTTCCGGTGCAGACTTCGCAGGTGATCGAGGTCGGAACCCTGATCTGGGCGGTCTTGCCGGTGAATGATTCCTCGAGCGAGATTTCCATGTTGTAGCGCAGGTCGGCGCCGCGTTCGCGGCCGCCCGTCGAGCGGGCCCGGCCGCCGCGGCCGCCGCCCATCATCTCGCCGAAGATGTCCTCGAAAATGTCGGAGAAGCCGCCGCCGGCAAAACCGCCGCCGCCCGGATGGAAGCCGGCGCCGCCGCCCTGCTCGAAGGCGGCATGGCCGAAACGGTCATAGGCTGCACGCTTTTGCGGATCCTTGAGCGTCTCATAGGCCTCGTTGAGTTCCTTGAACTTTTTCTCGGCCTCGGCGTCGCCCGGATTCTTGTCCGGATGGAATTTCATCGCCAGCTTGCGAAAGGCGCTCTTCAGCTCCTTTTCGTCAGCGGTCTTGGTGACCCCCAGGGTCTCGTAGAAATCTGCTTTTGCCATGGTCTTACAAAGCTCTCAAAGCTTTCTCCACGCTCGTGTGGCTGCCAGTTCTCTTGCCTGCCTGCTTTTCGCAGGCGGCCATGTCCTTCTGGAAGTCAGACGCCGCGGCGCGTGCATCTTCGATCAGCAACTGGCGAGGCTCGCCCTTGTTGGCCAGTCCGTCCGCCGCCGAAACGGCGAGAAAGGCCAGCGAATGGGCCGCCATGTCGCAGGACGTCACGCTGCCGCCATCCTCGCGGCGCTTGAGCGCTGACTCGATGATCCGGCCGAGTTCGGTGCCTGTCCTGGAGAGTAGCCGGCTGTCGCCCGCGCCGATCGCCTTGACGATGGTGACCTCGGCGGCGCTCACCTTGCTGTGGACAATTTCCATCTGGCCCTTGTCCTGCGCCGCAACGGCGCTTGCACACAGGGCCAATGAAAATGCGGCTGGCCCGAAGGCCAGCCTCTTGAAGGTAAAGCGTCGCTCTGGCCGCTTCATCAGGCCGACTTCTTTGCGTCGTCGTCCTTGACTTCCTCGTAGTCGGCATCGACGACATCGTCGTCCTTGCCGCCTTCCGAGGCGCCAGCGCCTTCTTCGGCTTGCTGCGCTTCATAGATCGCCTGGCCGAGCTTCATGGAAGCTTCCATGAGGGTCTGGGTCTTGGCCTGGATATCCTCGGCGTTCGGCTCGGAAGCTTCGATCGCGCCCTTGAGGGCGGCGATCGCATCCTCGATGGCCTTGCGATCGGTCTCCGAAACCTTGTCGCCATACTCCTTGAGAGACTTTTCCGTCGAATGGACGAGGCTCTCGGCATGGTTCCGGGCTTCGACGCCGGCACGACGCTTCTTGTCTTCCTCGGCATGCGCCTCGGCGTCCTTCACCATCTTCTCGATGTCGGCGTCGGACAGGCCACCCGAAGCCTGGATGCGGATCTGCTGTTCCTTGCCGGTGCCCTTGTCCTTGGCCGAAACCTGGACGATGCCGTTGGCGTCGATGTCGAAGGTGACTTCGATCTGCGGGACGCCACGCGGAGCCGGCGGCAGGCCGACGAGGTCGAACTGGCCGAGCAGCTTGTTGTCGGCGGCCATTTCGCGTTCGCCCTGCGAAACGCGGATTGTCACCGCATTCTGGTTGTCTTCGGCGGTCGAGAAGGTCTGGCTCTTCTTCGTCGGGATCGTCGTGTTGCGATCGATCAGACGGGTGAAGACGCCACCGAGGGTCTCGATGCCGAGCGACAGCGGGGTCACGTCGAGCAAGAGGACGTCCTTGACGTCACCCTGCAGAACGCCGGCCTGGATCGCCGCGCCCATGGCGACGACTTCATCCGGGTTCACGCCCTTGTGCGGCTCCTTGCCGAACAGCTGCTTGACCACTTCCTGGACCTTCGGCATGCGGCTCATGCCGCCGACCAGAACCACTTCGTCGATTTCGGCGGCGGTCACGCCGGCATCCTTGAGAGCGGCCTTGCACGGCGCAACGGTACGCTGGACGAGATCGTCGACCAGGCTTTCGAACTTGGCGCGGGTCAGCTTCAACGTCAGGTGCTTCGGACCGGAAGCGTCCGCCGTGATGAACGGCAGGTTGATCTCGGTCTGCTGCGAGGACGACAGTTCGATCTTGGCCTTTTCAGCAGCCTCCTTGAGGCGCTGCAGGGCAAGCTTGTCGTTCTTCAGGTCGATGCCCTGGTCCTTCTTGAACTCGGCTGCGAGATATTCGACCAGACGCATGTCGAAGTCTTCACCACCGAGGAAGGTATCGCCATTGGTCGACTTCACTTCGAAGACGCCGTCACCGATCTCAAGAACCGAAATATCGAAGGTGCCGCCGCCAAGGTCGTAGACGGCGATGGTCTTGCCGTCCTTCTTGTCGAGACCATAGGCCAGCGCTGCAGCCGTCGGCTCGTTGATGATGCGCAGGACTTCGAGACCGGCGATGCGGCCGGCATCCTTGGTGGCCTGGCGCTGGGCGTCGTTGAAGTAGGCCGGAACGGTGATGACGGCCTTTTCGACCTTCTCGCCGAGATAGGCTTCAGCCGTTTCCTTCATCTTCTGAAGGATCATGGCGGAGATCTGTGCCGGAGAATAGGCCTTGCCCTGGGCTTCGACCCATGCGTCGCCATTGTCGCCCTTGACGATGGGGAAGGGAACGAGACCCTTGTCCTTCTCGACGGTCGGGTCTTCATAACGACGGCCGATCAGGCGCTTGACGGCAAAGAGGGTGTTGGTCGGGTTGGTCACGGCCTGGCGCTTGGCCGGCTGGCCGACGAGGCGCTCGCCGTCGTCGGTGAAGGCAACCATCGACGGGGTCGTGCGCGCGCCTTCGGAATTCTCGATGACCTTCGCGTCCTTGCCGTCCATGACGGAAACGCAGGAATTGGTCGTTCCAAGGTCGATACCGATTACTTTAGCCATGTCATTCTCTCCTTGAAGCAGGCCGTCGGAACCCCCGAAAGGCATTCCCCTGACGGCCCCTCGACGTGGATGGTCTGGGATCTCGCAGCGTTGGCTGCGGTTATGTCGCGTATATAAGAAGCGGTTTTTCTGACTGCAAGGCTGGAAACGGGGCGTAATCCTGTAAAAAGAACAGATTGGCGCCGATCGCTCGGCCTTTTTGCGGCCCGAAAAGTGCTGCGAACTCGGCTAGACCGATAGCGGTCAAGCCTTGTGCCGGGCTGCATGCGAAAAGATGGTTCCTGCCACGCGCCGAAACAAGACGTCTGGGCTCATTGCCCCATGATGATGTCCAGAAGGGTCGTGCGACGGCTCGCCGGCTGGACCGGTGATGGAGCGCCGACATCGGCTGGTGGAACAGGCCCGCCCGCGCCCTGTTGATACGGATCGGCCTGCGGGATTTCCGCCGGCGGCCTGCCTGCCCGCGGGACCTCCTCTTGCCGGACGGCGGGCGCATTGGGCGCGGCCGGATAGCGCTTTTCTCCGCCGGAAAAAACGTCCGAAAGGATGGTGCCGATCGTCATCGGCTGCGCCTGCGGTTCGACATAGCCCTCGCCGGCGAGCGGCACGGGCGTCAGCCCCGCATGGGCGGCCGTCATGAAGTCGTGCCAGGCCTTGGCGGGAAGCCCGCCGCCCGTCACCTTCTTCATCGACTGGCCGTCGTCATTGCCGAACCACACGCCGGTCGTCAGGTTGCTGGTATAGCCGACGAACAGCGCGTCGCGGAACGACTGGGTCGTGCCGGACTTGCCCGCCGCCTCCCAGCCGTCGAGACGGGCCTTCTTGCCGGTGCCGTCGGTGATGACGCCCTTCAGCATGCGGTTCATCGCCGCGACCACGGGTTCGCCGAGCACGCGCGGCGGTTCGGCATAGTCGTTCTCATAGAGCACCTTGCCCTCGGCGGTGGAGATGCGCCGGATGATGTGTGGTGTCGCCTTGTAGCCGCCGTTCATGAACGGGGCATAGGCGGCCGTCAGCTCGAGCAGCGAGACTTCCGACGTGCCGAGCGCGATCGAGGCATTGGATTGCAGCTCCGATTCGATGCCGAGCCGATGGGCAAGCTTGATGACATGGTCCGGACCGACCTCCATCACCAGCTGCGCGGCGATGGTGTTCAGCGAATTGGCCAGCGCATGGGAAATGGTCACCGGTCCGCGATACTTCTCGTCGTAATTCTCCGGCGTCCAATTGCCGATCCGGACCGGCGCGTCATTGCGGGTGGATTCGGGGCGGACGCCCGTTTCCAGCGCCGCGGCGTAGACGAACGGCTTGAAGGCCGAGCCCGGCTGGCGCCTGGCCTTGACCGCGCGGTTGAACTGGCTCTCGGCATAGTCCTTGCCGCCGACAAGGGCGCGGATCGCGCCCGTGCCATCGATCGACACGAGCGCGGCCTGTGAGGCCTTGAGCTTGTCGCCTTCGGCCTCGAGGCTTTCGACGATCACGGCCTCGGCCTTCTTCTCAAGGGTCATGTCGATCGTTGTCTCGACGACGAGATCCTCGCTGATCGTGCCGATGAGGCGCTTGGTTTCGTCGAGCACCATGTCGGCCACGTATTGGCCTGCACCGGTCCAGTAGCGCTTGGCCGTGGTCGGGGGCTGAGACATCGCCGTCTTGATCTCGTCGTCGGAGATGAAGCCTTCCTCGCGCATGGCGCCGAGAACGACCTGCGCGCGCGCTTCGGCGGCTTCAGGGTCGCGTGCCGGGGAAAGGCGCGACGGCGCCTTCAGCAGGCCGGCCAGGAGTGCCGCCTCGCCGAGGTTCACATCGCGGGCGGACTTGGAGAAATAGCGCCGCGATGCCGCCTCCACGCCATAGGCGTTCGAGCCGAAATAGACGCGGTTGAGATACATCGCCAGGATCTGGTCCTTGGTGAACTTGTGTTCGAGCCAGAAGGAGAGGAGCACTTCCTGGATCTTGCGCTCGATCGTGCGCTCGGGCGAGAGGAACAGGTTCTTTGCCAGCTGCTGCGTCAGAGTCGAGCCACCCTGCACCGTGCGACCGCTGGCCAGGTTGGTCACCACCGCGCGGGCAAGCCCGAGCGGATCCACGCCGAAATGCGAATAGAAGCGCCTGTCCTCGATGGCGATGACCGCCTGCGGGATGAAGGGAGACATGTCTTCGAGCGCCAGCGCCTCGCCGCCGGTCGCGCCGCGATTGGCGATGACGGTTCCCTCGACGGAGACGACCTTGAGGTTAGGTGGACGCTCGGGGATCGACCAGGAACTGGCGCTCGGCATGCGCGCGCCGTAATACATGACGATCCCGCCGACGCCGATCGCGCCCCAGATGCCGAGCACGATGCACCAGTAGATCAGCCGGCCGATGAGGCCGGACAAGCCGCCGGAGCTGCGCTTCGCCTTGCCCCTGCCGCGGCCCGACGAACGCGATTTCGGCGCCACCTTTGCCGTCTTGCCGGTCTTTGCCTTAGTGCTCCGGCCCGTGCGCTTGCCGCCGATCCGGTCGCCGGCATCGACGCGAAGCTCGTCATCGCGCTCGTCCTCCTCCTCGAAGGTCGGCTCGACGCGTTCACGGGATTTGCCTCTGCTTGCCATGGCCGGCGATCTTGCTCCAGAAACCTGTGCGCCAGCGTCCTTTGGCCGTCGCCGGGACGCGCTTTGCGCTGTGTGTTGCAGCCGCATGACAAGCAGGAAGGCGCGGCCGGAGGATTGGAGTCTAAATGCGGCGATTTAAGGGGGGGTTAACATGCGGTAAACATTTCCCTATCGCGCTGTTCCGTCGGCCCTGCCATCAGCCGGCGCGCTCCGGCGCGTGATGGATACCGTCCTACTGGCAGAGATCCGCCCACTCGGCATTGGTCAGTTCCGCCATGCGCTCTGGCGCGATGTGGACCGCCGAATTGGTGGCGCCGGCGGCGGGCACGACCTGGTCGAACGATTTCAGCGACACGTCGCAATAGACCTTGAGCGGCGAGGGCAGGCCGAACGGACAGACGCCGCCGACCGGATGGCTGGTGACCTCGACTACGTCTTCCGGCCCCAGCATGCGCGGCTTGACGCCGAAGCGGTCCTTGAACTTGCGATTGTCGAGCCGTCTCGTGCCGGCGGTCACCACCAGCACGACGTCGTCGCCGATCCTCAGGCAGATCGTCTTGGCGATCTGGTCCGGATCGACGCCATGGGCTTCGGCGGCCAGCGCGACGGTCGCCGAACTCGCATCGGTGACGATGACGTCGATGTCGGGGGCTTTTTCGGCGAAGAAGGAACGGACGGACTGGAGGCTCATGGGTCTAATTTATCCGCAGCTTTCATCGACAGGCAAGCCTCGTCCGAAAAGACCCCTTGATAAGCAGGTCCGGGCTTCCCACTTGAAGTCCAACAAATGCTGTGGCCGCTACAACGATGGTTGCAGCATTTCGGATCAGGAATGAGCAAGGCGTTAACCTTTCGTTAATCACTTCAGGTCATTCTAATGATCATGGGACGCGCGCCGATGCCGAGAGGCTGAGGCCAATGTCCGGGAATGCGCATTGCACGTTTCCGCCCCTGACCACGGATGTACTGGCACGGGCGTCGAAACGGCAGAGGAAAGGTCGGGTAACTCCCGGCCTTTTTGCGTTTTCGGCTCTCGCGGACCATCGGCCTCCCTGTCAGCCTCGAAGGCGAGGCGCGCTGCCACTAGGGACAGCGCGCTACTTCCTGGTCACGCCGAAGCGAGCGCATCCAGGATGCGGATCCACGAGCGGATGCCCTTGTGGAATGAGTTCAGGTCGTACTTCTCGTTCGGCGAATGAATGCGGTCGTCGGTCAGGCCGAAGCCGACCAGCAGCGAGTCCATGCCGAGCATCTTCTGGAAATCGCCGACGATCGGGATCGATCCGCCCATGCCGATGACGACGGCCGGCTTCGGCCATTCGTCGGACAGCGCGTTCTTGGCCTTGGTCAGCACCGGCGAATCGTAGGACAACTGGATCGCCGGTGAGCCGCCATGCTCATGGAAATCGACCGAGCAATCGGCCGGGATCTTGGAGCGGACATAGGCGCGGAAGCTCTCGCGGATCTTTGCCGGGTCCTGCTCGCCGACCAGGCGGAACGACACCTTGGCCGAAGCCTTGGCCGCAATCACCGTCTTGAAACCCTCGCCGGTATAGCCGCCGGTAATGCCGTTGACTTCCGCCGTTGGCCGCGCCCAGGTGAGCTCAAGCACCGAGCGGCCCTTTTCGCCGGACGGGATCGACAGTCCGACTTCGCCGAGGAAGCCTTCTGCCGTGCGGCCGAGCGTTTCCCACGATGCCTTGATGTTGGCCGGCGTCTCCTCGACCCCGTCGTAGAAGCCCGGCAGGGTGATGCGGCCGGTCTCGTCATGCAGGCCGGCCAGGATGTCGACCAGTATGTGGATCGGGTTGGCGGCGGCACCGCCGAACAGGCCGGAATGCAGGTCCCGGTCGGCGGCGGTGATGATGATTTCCTCGCCCACCAGGCCGCGCAGCGCAGCGGCGATCGCCGGCGTTTCCGTGTTCCACATGCTGGTGTCGCAGACCAGCGCATAGTCGGCCTTGAGCTCTTCGGCATTGGCCAGAAGGAAGGGCTTGAGAGAGGGCGAGCCGGATTCTTCCTCACCCTCGAACAGGATGGTGATTTCGATCGGCAGGCTGCCATGGACCGCCTTGTAGGCGCGGCAGGCTTCGACGAAGGTCAGCAACTGGCCCTTGTCGTCGGACGTGCCGCGGCCGGTGATCACCTTGCGGCCGGGCTCGATTTCCTTGATTGCCGGGGCGAAGGGATCGTTTTCCCAAAGGTTCAGCGGATCGACCGGCTGGACGTCGTAGTGGCCGTAGAACAGGGCATGCGGCGCGTTTGCCGTCGCGCCGGCGTGGTGGGCGACGACCATCGGATGGCCGGGCGTGTCGCGCACCGAAGCCGTAAAGCCGAGCGCGGCCAGTTCCTGGACCAGCCACTCGGCGGCCTTGCGGCACTCTGCCTTGTAGGCCGGATCGGTCGAGATCGAACGGATACGGACGAGGTCGAAAAGCCGGTCGAGGCTCTGCGGCAAGGCCTTGTCGGCGCTGGCAAGCACGGCGGAAATATCGGTCATGGCATTCATCCTGCAAATTTGAAAATCGGCGGGACGATAGACCAAAGGCTTTTGGGATTCGAGGCCGGTCGCCATTAAATTTCGTCGTGTGGCAGAGGGTTTCCGCTCACAGCTTGCGAGCGTTGTCGATCGCCCAGCGGATATATTCGAGCATCAACTCCTTCTCGAAGCGGCGAAATCCGGCAAACAGCGCCTGATCGGCCTCGTCAGCCGCGGAAAGCGCCTCGTCCTTCATGTCGCGTGCCTTGCCGGTGAGGAAAACGAGCTGGGCCCGACGATCGGTCGGATGCGGCCGGCGCTCGATCAGACCGTCGCGCTCCATGCGCGACAGCGTATTGGCCATCGTCGCCTGTTCGATGTCCACTCTGTCAAGGAGCTGCTTCTGGGTCAGCCCCTCTTCGTTCCACAGTTCTATGAGGATGGGCAGTTGCCCGGCCGAAAATCCCAGTTTCGCCGCACGCACCTGCAGGGCGCGGGCAAATCCCTTGGCCAGTTGACCGGCGAGATAGGTGGCGGAATCGGAGCGATTTTGGGCCATGCCAATGGGTAAGCCTGTTTGAGGCTTCCCTCAAGAATAAATCGCAGGCGATCTATCTCCGTTTGCGGAGTTCCGATGGCTGGGCGGCGAGGGAAAACCATGGCCCGGACGTAAAGAAGCCGCCATTGCGTGGAGGCGGACGCGATGGCGGCTTCGAAACGAGGGACAAAGGCCCGGAGAGGGGGATAAGGCCTTTGTCCAGTCTGAAGCGGCGGGGGACGAGCCTCTTTCAGACTGCGGCGTGATCAGGCGCCGGTGACTATCAAATGTGCGGTGAAATATGGTTTTTCAAGGGAAGGCCGGATTACAAATTCGTAACGTTTCCGTGTTTGCGGCCGGGTTGCCGCGCCAAGTTTATATGGACGCCTCGAACGCCCCGCGCTATCCATGCCGACATGAAAAAAGGCGATCATCTCTTCCTCGTCGACGGCTCGGGTTTCATCTTCCGCGCCTTCCACGCCCTTCCTCCGCTGACCCGGAAGTCCGACGGGCTGCCGGTCGGTGCCGTCTCGGGTTTCTGCAATATGCTGTGGAAGCTGCTGACGGACGCGCGTGACACGAATGTCGGGGTGACGCCGACCCATTTCGCCGTCATCTTCGACTATTCGTCCAAGACCTTCCGCAAGGAACTCTATCCGCAGTACAAGGCCAACCGGTCTGCCCCGCCGGAAGAGCTGGTCCCGCAGTTCGGCCTGATCCGCCAGGCGACCCGCGCCTTCAACCTGCCCTGCATCGAGACCGAGGGTTTCGAGGCCGATGACCTGATCGCCACCTATGCCCGCCAGGCCGAGGCGATCGGCGCCGACGTCACCATCATCTCCTCCGACAAGGACCTGATGCAGCTCGTGACCCCGATGGTCCACATGTATGACAGCATGAAGGACAAGCAGATCGGCATTCCTGACGTCATCGAGAAATGGGGTGTTCCGCCGGAAAAGATGATCGACCTGCAATCGTTGACCGGCGATTCGACCGACAATGTGCCCGGCGTTCCCGGTATTGGCCCGAAGACGGCGGCCCAGCTGCTGGAGGAGTTCGGCGACCTCGACACGCTGCTGGCCCGTGCAAGCGAGATCAAGCAGGTCAAGCGGCGGGAAAACATCGTCGCCAATGCCGATCTCGTGCGTCTGTCGCGCCAGCTGGTGACGCTGAAAACCGATGTGCCGCTCGAAATGCCGCTTGACGCTCTGGTGCTGGAAAAGCAGGACGGACCGAGACTGATTGGTTTCCTGAAGACAATGGAATTCACCACGTTGACGCGTCGCGTCGCCGAGGCTTGCGGTTGCGATGCTTCCGCCATCGAGCCGGCTCCGGTCACGGTCGAATGGGGGCCAGCCGCCCACGGACCGGACCTCGACGCAGCAGTACCGGCCAATGGCGGGGCCTCCGCTCCGTCCGCCGCACCGGTTGAGGCTGGCAAGGCAGCCCAGCTTTCCTCACCCGCGACCGGCGATCCGACGCCGGCGGATCTGGCCGCCGCGCGCGCTGCCGCATTCCATGGCGCCAAGATCGACACAACCGGTTACCAGACGATCCGTGAACTCGACACGCTGAATGCCTGGATCGATGCGGCGCGCGAAACCGGCCTCGTCGCCTTCGATACCGAGACGACTTCCATCGATCCCATGCTGGCCGAGCTGGTCGGCTTCTCGCTGGCCATTGCCGACAACGGGCAGCAGCCCGGCTCGACCGACATTCGCGCCGCCTATGTGCCGCTTGGCCACAAGACCGGCCGCGACGACCTGTTCAGCGACGGCCTGAAGCTGGCCGAGGGCCAGATCCCGATGGCGGCGGCGCTGGATGCACTGAAAGGCCTGCTCGAAGACCCGTCGATCCTCAAGGTCGCCCAGAACCTCAAATACGACTACCTGCTGATGAAACGCTACGGCATCGTCATCAAGGGCTTCGACGACACCATGCTGATGTCCTATGTGCTGGATGCCGGCAAGGGCAATCACGGCATGGATGGCCTATCTGAGAAATGGCTCGGCCACACACCGATCGCCTACAAGGATGTCGCCGGCACCGGCAAGTCGTCGGTCACCTTCGATCATGTCGATATCGACAAGGCGACCGCCTATGCCGCGGAAGATGCGGACGTGACGCTGCGCCTGTGGATGGTGTTGAAACCCCGTCTCGCGGCCGACAAGCTGACGCGCATCTACGAGCGGCTGGAGCGCCCGCTGATCCCGGTTCTCGCCGACATGGAAGAGCGGGGCATCTCGATCGACCGGCAGATCCTGTCGCGCCTGTCCGGCGAACTCGGCCAGAAGGCCGCCGCCTTCGAGGACGAGATCTATGAACTCGCCGGCGAGCGCTTCAACATCGGTTCGCCCAAGCAGTTGGGAGACATCCTGTTCGGCCGCATGGGCCTTCCCGGCGGCTCGAAGACGAAGACCGGCCAATGGTCGACCTCGGCCCAGGTGCTGGAAGACCTCGCCGCCGAAGGTGCGCCCCTGCCGCGCAAGATCGTCGACTGGCGCCAGCTGACCAAGCTTAAATCGACCTATACGGACGCCCTTCCGGGCTTCGTCCACCCCCAGACGAAGCGCGTTCACACCTGCTATTCGCTCGCTTCAACCACGACCGGCCGCCTGTCCTCTTCCGAACCAAACCTGCAGAATATCCCGGTGCGCACCGCCGAGGGCCGCAAGATCCGCACCGCCTTCGTCTCGACCCCGGGGCACAAGCTGCTGTCGGCCGATTACAGCCAGATCGAACTGCGCGTCCTTGCCCATGTGGCCGAGATCCCGCAGCTGCGCCAGGCCTTCGCCGACGGCATCGACATCCATGCGATGACGGCGTCTGAAATGTTCGGCGTTCCGGTCGAGGGCATGCCGTCGGAAGTCCGCCGCCGCGCCAAAGCGATCAATTTCGGCATCATTTACGGCATTTCCGCCTTCGGGCTGGCCAACCAGCTCGGCATCGAGCGGTCGGAGGCCGGCGACTACATCAAGAAATATTTCGAGCGCTTTCCCGGCATCAAGGACTACATGGAAAGCACCAAGGCCTTTGCCCGCGAAAACGGCTATGTCGAAACCATCTTCGGTCGGCGCGCCCACTATCCGGAAATCAGGTCGTCCAACCCGTCGATGCGCGCCTTCAACGAGCGCGCAGCGATCAACGCCCCGATCCAGGGCTCGGCGGCCGACATCATCCGCCGCGCCATGATCAAGGTCGAGCCGGCGCTCGAGACGGCCGGCCTCAAGGAACGGGCGCGCATGCTCTTACAGGTGCATGACGAACTGATCTTCGAGGTCGAAGACGAGGCGGTCGAGGCCGCCATGCCGATCATCGTTACGACGATGGAGCATGCCGCCATGCCGGCCGTTTCCATGCGCGTGCCGCTCAAGGTCGATGCCCGTGCCGCCCATAATTGGGACGAGGCGCACTGACGGTTCAGATCAGCGCTGTCCGCGCCGCCACATGGTTGCGGATCGTCTGTTTCATCAAGGCAAGCGCAGCACTTGGCTCGACGGCCGCCGGCGTCGTCAGTCCGACCGCACCCCGCGTCTCGCCCATGTCGATCTCCAGCTCGGCCAGCCGGCCGCTCTGCAATTCGTCGGCCACCACCCCGCGCGAGATGAACCAGATGGCGTTGTGGCGCGTGACGAAGGCGCGGCCGAAGGAATCGGACACGGTTTCCACCGTGTTCGGCAGGTCCGGAATGCCGTTGGTCAACAGCAGCCGATCGACAAAGGGCCGGATGACCGAGTTCTTCGTCGGCATCAGTACCGTGTAGTTCGCCAGCGCCCCGAGCGTGAAGTTGCGTCGGGCGAGCAGCGGGTGGTTCGGTGAAACGATGATCGCCACCTCCTCGCTGTAGAGAGGCTCGAAGGTAAGGCCTGTCATGTACTCCGGCGCCGCCAGTCGCCCGACCACCAGATCGAGTTCCCCCAGTCTCAGCGAATTGAGCAGGACGCGGTTTTCTCCCGAGACGATGGTGACCTGGCTGCCCGTTCCGATCGCCAGGAATTCGGCCACCGCATCGGGCATGATGGTCGCTGACGCAGTGGGCAATGTACCGATGCGGACGGGCGGACCTTCCGATTTGAGCGCCTGCGCAAGCGAGTCCATTCCGCGCTGCACGGCGGCGAGGCTTTCTCCGGCATGTTTCAGAAATACTTCGCCGAAATGCGAGACGCGGATGCCCCGCCCGTCCTTCTCCAGCAGGGACACGCCAAGGATGTCCTCGATCTCGCGCATCGTCCGGGTCACCGCCGGCTGGGTGATCGCCAGTGCATCTGCGGCCTTGCCCACGCTCCTCTGGCGTGCGACCTCAAGGAACGTCTGTAGGTGTCTGAACTTGATCCTCTGATCCATCATTCATACCAGTTTGATTATGGATTGGGGAGGAAATATCATTTTACCCACCAAAATGCATCGAATATCGTTTCACCCAGTGAGGAGAATCCCATGGCCTTCGCCACTATCAACGGCATCACAGTTCACTACGAGCTTCTCGGCGAGCCCGACGCGAAGAATCTCGTCGTCTTCTCGAACTCGCTCGGCACGGATTTCCGCATCTGGCTGCCGCTGTTCGACGAAATCAGCGAGGATATATCCGTGCTGCTCTACGACAGCCGCGGCCATGGCCTGACCGGCGGCGCCGACAACCCCTTCGGCATGGGCGACCTGGTTGATGACCTGATTGCGCTGGTCGAGCATGTCGGCATCAAGCGGGCGGTGTTCTGCGGCCTGTCGGTCGGCGGACTCATCTGCCAGGGGGTATGGCAGAAAAGGCCGGACCTGGTGAAGAAGCTCATGCTGTGCGACACGGCGGCGAAGATCGGTACCGCAGACATCTGGAACGGGCGCATCGACGCGATTGCCAAGGATGGGCTGGAAAGCATAGCCGACAATGTGATGCAGCGCTGGTTCACTCCGGACTTCCACAGCGAGCGTGCGGAAGAGCTCGCCGGCTATCGGCTGATGCTGACCCGCCAGCCCGCGGACGGCTATTCCGCCACCTGTGCGGCGATCCGCGACACCGATTTCACCGATGCGCTCGCGACGATCTCCGTCCCCGTCCTCTGCGTGGTGGGCGATCAGGACGGCTCCACCCCGCCGGAACTGGTCGAGGCGATGGCTGGCGCAATCCCGAACGCCCGGTTCGAGATCATCGAGAGCTGCGGCCATATTCCCTGCGTCGAGCAGCCGGAGGAACTGGCCGAACTGCTGCAATCGTTTCTCAAGAAGGCATGAAGGACTGACATGAGCGAAGCCCCGGAAAAGTCTCCCCGCTACCATCAGGGTATGGCGACCCGCCGCAGCGTGCTCGGCGACAGCTATGTGGATCAGGCGCAGAAGTCGAAGACCGCCTTCGACGAGCCGTTCCAGGACCTGATCACGGAGGCTGCCTGGGGCCATGTCTGGTCACGGCCGACCTGGACCAAGCGCGAGCGCTCGATGGTGACCATCGCGCTGCTCGCCGCCCTTGGCCACCACGACGAGGTGGCCATGCATGTGCGGGCGACGAAGAACACGGGTGCGACGCCCGACGACATCATGGAAGCGCTCCTTCATGTGGCGATCTATGCCGGGGTGCCGGCCGCGAACCATGCGATCAAGATTGCCAGGAATGCGCTCCAGCAGATGGAAGCCGACAGTGAAAGGGAGGAAGGACGATGAACAATATGAAGCCCGAGACGGGGGCATTTTTCCCCCGGGACCGCGAGATGCACCCGCCAGCCTACACGCCCTGGTACAAGACAAGCGTGCTGCGCTCTCCGCAGCGTGCGCTGCTGTCGCTCGAAGGAACGAAGAGCGAGATCACCGGTCCGGTCTTCGGCCACAATATGCTCAACGAGTTCGACAATGACCTGATCGCCAACTACGCCAAGCCCGGCGAAAGCCCAATCGGCCAGCGTATCCTGGTGCATGGCCGCGTCGTGGATGAGCGCGGGCGCGGTGTCGCCGGCGCGCTGGTCGAGTTCTGGCAGGCCAATGCCGGCGGTCGCTACCGGCACAAGAAGGATACCTATCTTGCGCCGCTCGATCCCAATTTCGGTGGCGTCGGCCGCACCATCGCCGACGAGGATGGTTATTACTGGTTCAAGACGATCAAGCCCGGCCCCTATCCCTGGCCGAACGGCGTGAACGACTGGCGCCCGGCGCATATCCACTTCTCGATCTTCGGCCACGGCTTTGCCCAGCGGCTGATCACCCAGATGTATTTCGAAGGCGATCCGCTGATCTGGATCTGCCCCATCGTCAAGACGATCCCGGACAAGGAGGCGATCGAGCGGCTGATCGCCCCGCTCGACATGAACGCCACCATGCCGCACGACATGCGCGCCTACAAGTTCGACATCGTGCTGCGCGGCCGTCGCTCGACGCTGTTCGAAAATCGCAAGGAGGGCAACTGACATGGTGCAATCACTCGGCTACCTCAAGGAATCGGCCTCCCAGACCGCAGGTCCCTACGTCCATATCGGCTGCACGCCCAGCTTCACCGGCATCGAGGGCGTTTATGAGAAGGATCTCGGTTCCGGCCCGCTCTACGACGACAAGACCCGTGGCGAGCGCATCACCATTCGCGGTCGCGTCATCGATGGCTCGGGCACGCCGCTCAAGGACGCAATGGTCGAGATATGGCAGGCCGATGCCGACGGTTTCTACAACAGCCCGTCGGAGACGCGCGGCAAGGCCGATCCGCATTTCCTCGGCTGGGGTCGCTGCCCGGCGCACATGGACACCGGCGAATTCGTATTCCAGACGATCAAGCCCGGCCGCGTGCCGTTCAACGACGGTCGGCTGATGGCGCCGCACATCACGATGTGGATCGTGGCGCGCGGTATCAATATCGGTCTGCACACCCGCATGTACTTCTCCGACGAGTCGGAGGCGAATGCCGCCGATCCGGTGCTTGCGCGCATCGAGCACAAGGTGCGCGTTCCGACCCTGATTGCCAGCCGCGAAGGCGACACCTACACGTTCGACATCCACCTGCAGGGTGAGAACGAAACGGTGTTCTTCGACATCTGACCCCTACGCTCAGACGCGGGCGGCGAGCCTCTCCCAGACTTTGGGAGGGGCGCGCCGTCTTTTATCGGCTGCGTGCCTTGATCGTTGTTAATTGTTGACGATCGGCGCGTGTTTCGGTGAGGGTGCAGCCTTCGAATTGGAGTGCGTTTGACTTATGGCGTTGACGATGTTGCCTTATCATAACTGCCTGCTCGGCGATGCCGAAGTATCAGCCATGCTGGGGGAGGCGGCGGATCTTGCCGCCATGCTTCGCTTCGAGGTGGCGCTTGCGCGCGCCGAAGCCGCCAGCGGACTGGTGGGCGCCGTGCCCGCAGCCGTGATCGCCGACAGGCTGGAGCATTTCCGGCCGGATATGATCCGCCTGACCCAGGCGACGCTGAGGGACGGTGTCCCGGTGCCGGACCTTGTCACGCAGATGCGCGAGGCGATCGGCGGTGAAGCCGCATCGGCCCTGCATTTCGGCGCAACCACACAGGATGTGGTCGACACGGCCCTGGCCCTCAAGCTCAAGCCCGTTTTCACGCTGCTTGAGCAGCGGTTCGAGGCTGTCGACCGAATTCTCGCCGACCTGATCGACCGGTTCGGAGACCGGCCGCTGATGGCCCGCTCCCGCATGCAGGCTGCAATCCTCATCGATGTCGGCGATCGTCTCTCCGTCTGGCGCAAGGCGTTGGCGCAGCTTGCGGCGGCGCTTCCCGCCGTGGCCGACCGGCTGCTGATCCTGTCGCTCGCCGGGGCGGCCGGCACGGCGGAAAAATTTGGTGACAAGATCGATCCGGTAAGGCTTGCCATGGCGCAGGAACTGGGCCTGTCGGTGCCGGAATACGTGCCCCATACCGATCGGGACCGCATCGCCGATCTCGCCTCATTCCTGTCAAGGGTCACGGGCGCGCTCGGCAAGGTCGGCCTCGACATCGCGTTGATGGCGCAGAACGGCATCGACCAGATCGAGATCGCCGGCGCGGGCGGTTCCTCGGCCATGCCGCACAAGCGCAACCCCATCCTTGCCGAAGTGCTGCTAACTCTTGCCCGCTACAATGCCACGCAACTTGCGGGCATTCATCAGGCATTGGTGCATGAACAGGAACGCTCCGGCAGCGCCTGGACGCTGGAATGGCTGATCTTGCCGCAGATGATCGAGGCGACCGCGGCGGCACTCGCGCATGCCGCGTCTCTGCTCGGCTCGGTCGAACGTCTCGGCGATCCCGACTGATTGTCGAGGTCAGCCCCTGGCGCGGCCCGCCAGCACCGCCTCGAGCGTCGAGATCAGCTTCGCCCCCGCATCTGCGAGTGCGCCGCTGTTGTCGATGGTGACGACGTCGTAATCGCCATCGACGGTGAGCGACCCACGCTTCAGCCGCTCGAGGATTTCTTCCCGGCTTTCACGGCCGCGCGCAACCAGCCGCTCCGCGAGCACCTCCGGAGAGGCCGTGACATTGATGACCAGAAGAGACTGAAACGCCTTGGCCCAGTGCGGCAGCGCCGAACGCGACCCGTTGGCGACCACCAGATGGCCGAGCGCCAGCTTTTCATGCACCGAGGCCGGAATGCCGTAGCTGAGGCCATGGGCGTCCCAGTCCACCGCGAAAGCGCCTTGCTCCCGCATCGCCTCGAACTCGGCCGGCGAAGCGCCACGATGCTGTTCTCCGCCGGAATCTGCGGGCCGGGTGATCACCCGCTGAACGAAATGCACGTCCGGCCGGCTGGCGAAATGTTGCATCGCCAGGTGAATGAGGCTGTCCTTGCCGGCGCCGCTCGGCCCGACGATGGCGACCATCGTGCCCGTCGAACCCTGCTTTCGCAATCTGCCGGTCTGGAAGTCCATCAAGCGACCCTGCGCCCCTCGCGCCACACCGAGCGCACCACGGGTACACCATTGTCGCGGCGCACCCGAACCAGGTCGGCACGCAGACCTGGCGCGATCCGGCCGCGATCGTCAAGCCCGACAGTGCGCGCCGGCGTCGAGGTGACCATGGCCAGCGCCTGCGGCAGGCTGATTTCGTCGAAATCATCCGCCAGTACGAAGGGCGCGTGCAACAGGCTGAGCGGCACGTAGTCGGACGAAAGGACGTCAAGGACGCCACGACCGGCGAGATCGCGCGCGGCAATATTGCCGGAATGGGATTTGCCGCGCACCACGTTGGGTGCACCCATCAGCACGCTCATACCGGCCATATGAGAGGCATCGGCGGCTTCGACGCTGGTCGGGAATTCGGCGAGCCGCACCCCGTAGCCCTTGGCTTCCTCGACATGGTCGAGCGTCGCATCGTCATGGCTGGCGACCGTGATGCCGCGCGCCGCGCAGACCCGTGCCAGCGCATCGCGGTGGGGGGCTGCGTATCTCGCCGAGGATTCCTGCCGGCGGGTAACGAAATGGGCAAACGCCTCTTCCGACAGGCCGCGCTTGGTCTTGTAGTAGAGCGTGTACTGTTCCATCGTCTGGAACTGCCGTTGTCCCGGCGCATGGTCCATCAGCGAGACCAGCCGCACGTAGGGGTCCGTCTCGAAATCGGAAAAATGATCGAGCACGTCGGCGGCGGATACTTCGCAACGCAAGTGGATCAGATGCTCGGCGCGCAACCGGTCGGCGCGCTCTGCCGCCTGGATGGCATCCGCCATCTCTCGCATCTCGCCTTTCGCGAAGCCGCCGTCCTCGTCGGAGCCCATGCGCAGGCAGTCGAACACGGTGGTAATGCCGGCGGTTGCGACCTGGGCGTCATGCGCCTGGATCGCCGAGGTCTTGTCCCAGCGCACGCCCGGGCGCGGCGAGTAGTGCGATTCGAGATGGTCGGTGTGCAGCTCGACGAGGCCGGCGATCAGATAGTCTCCGGCGAAATCCTCGCCGGCGCGCATCGGGCCTTCCGAAATGTCGGCGATGCGGCCGTCGCGGATCTGGACGGAGCCTTCGATGACTTGGTCGTCAAGGACGATGCGGGCATTGGAAAGAATGGTCTCGGCGGACATGCGATCGACTTTCGATGGTTCAGGCGCCGGTGAGCGGCTGCCAGGTGTGGACAGTGAAGGGTGCGCCCCGTTCCGGTTCGACGAAGAGCGCGAGGCCGGAAATTCGGAGCGGTTTGTTGGTGAAGGAGGCGAAGCGCGAAGATGCGAGTTCGCGCATGGCATCCGCCTGCTCAGGTTCAACCGGGCCGGTCAGCGTCATGTGGAAGCGGAATTCCTCCATGACGTAGGGGTAGCCCCAGCGTAGCAGATACGCGCGCTGCGTCTCGCTCAGGCGCTCGGGCTTGCGCCGGGCGATATCGGTGTCGGTGAGGGCTGCGCGAAACGGCTCGAAAGCCTCCACCACGGCGGCGGCAAATTCCTGCAGCGGCGGGTGCGTCGCGGCGGGGATCAGCGCGAAGAACGGGCCGAGTTGCCCGACCACGATGGACGGAATGTCGAAGGCCGGCTGCGCGGCGCAAAACGCCTCGAACTGCGCAATCAATTCCTCTTCGGTCCGGTCCGGGGCCAGTTCGAACGGCGCCTTGAGCGTGGCGTGAAATCCGTATCGCCGCGGTTCGGCGGTGAGGCCGGCCATGGTTTCGACCACAAACGCATCCGCCGCCTCTACGGCGATGTCTTCGCCGGAGAAGGCGTCCCGGCCGAGCCAGGCGGCCGCGGTCCGGGTCAGGCTATCGTCGGCGGGGGGCGTGAAATAGAGCGCATAGCGCAAGGGTGGGTCCTCGTAAGATGAAGTCGCCGCCACAATGACGTGTCATCGCGGCGAGGGACAAGTCGGTTTCGCTAGCCGATCACCGTGACAGATTGATGATACGGCCAACGACGGCGGTCGAGATTCAATGCTTCGTCCCCATCAAGCGTGAGCGCAATGCATTTGAAATACCGTCGAACACGAAGACGACGATCAGGATCAGCAAGACCATGTAGGCGACGTTTTCCCAATCGGAATTGGTCCGCATGGCTTCCCACAACTTGAGGCCGATGCCGCCGGCGCCGACGGCGCCGATGATGGTGGCCGAGCGGGTGTTCGATTCCCAGAAATACAGTGCCTGCGATGCAAAGAGCGGCAAGACCTGGGGAAGCACGCCGAAGCGTTGCACGGCGAGCGGTGCTGCGCCGACCGATTTCACCCCTTCACGCTGCTTGTCGTCGATGTTCTCCAGCGCCTCGGCATAGAGTTTTCCGAGCGTGCCGGTGTCGGTGAAGAAGATCGCCGACATGCCGGCGAGCGGTCCGGGACCGAAGGCGCGGGTGAAGAACAGCGCCCAGATCAGCATGTCGACCGAGCGCTGGAAGTCGAAGAAGCGCTTGATGATCTGGTTGGCCAGCCGGTTGCGGAAGATGTTTCGTGCCGCAAGAAAGGACAGGGGAAAGGCGACGATCATGGCGAACAGCGTGCCGATGAAGGCCATCACGATGGTTTGCAGCAGCTTTGTCCAGACGTCGAGATGCTGCCAGGACGGATTGTAGAGAATGTCGTTCCACGCCAGCGACAGATTGCTGCGCGCCGGATCGAGACGCTCGCCGGCAAAGATCAGCCCGGCCACTTCGCCCGCACCCTTGCCAAAGAAGGCGGAGTTGGTATCGAAGAAGAAATTCTCCCAGCCGAAAAAGCGCTTGCGGATCTTCACCTTGTCGGCCTGCACCTCGACCCATCCGGACAGGCCGAAACTGGCGACCACCTTGGCGCCGGGCTGGCGCTGTTCGGCCCAGTCGGGAAGCGCTGCCGTGGCGTCGACGGTATCGCGGGCGCCATCGAGATCGAGCATGACGGTCTCGCCGTCGCGTGAAAGGATCACGCGGTCCGGCATGATTTCGACCGTGCGGGCCGTGCCCATCTCCACCAGCGCCTGGGTGACGATTTCCTCCTGCCGGATTTGCGGAGCGATCGCGTCCTGTGCGTCCGCCTTGGCTGTGGTCGCCGCCGGCGCCATGAAGCTGAAACTCGAGGATTTTGCCGGTGCCGCGGCTGCGGCGCTGGGAGCCGCAGGTGTAGTCGCAGTACGGCTCACCGTTTCCCGCGTCGCCTTCAGCCAATCCGGATTGGCATTGGGGCCGAGCGGGTCGAAGCGGGGATAGGTGATTTCCATGGCGCCGTCGGCAGCGATCGAGATGTCCGGACGCACCTCGTAGGACACCCAGTCGGCGAGGTAGGAGCCGGCGATCGACCAGTTGGCGTTTGTAACAACCTTGCCGATCGAAAAGAACCACCAGGCGAAGACGAAATAGAGAAGAATGCCACCGGCGATGAAGCCGACCTTGAAGCGCTGCCAGACGGAGCGCTGCAGGATGCCGAGGTGACGGGCGGCGATCGCCTCCAGTTCGCTCATGTTCATGGTTTGCATGGACGTGGTCCTCACTGGATGCTCTGGAAGGCCTGTTCGCCGACAAGCTTGCGGCGCAGCCAGGCGGAAAACTGGTCGACGGCGATGATGGTGCAGAGAAGCAACAACACGATCGCCAGCGTCTTGGCCTCATGGCCCTGGCCGATCGACAGCCGCAGCAGTTCGCCGATGCCGCCGCCGCCGACCGCGCCGATGATCGTCGAGGCGCGCACGTTGATCTCGAGCCGCAGCAGGAAATAGCTCATGAAATTCGGCATGACCTGCGGCACCATGCCGAACCAGACCCGCTCGATCCAGTTGGCGCCGACCGCCTTCAGACCCTCATCCGGCTTCATGTCGGCATTCTCGATGACCTCGAAGAACATCTTGCCGAGCGCGCCGATCGTGTGGATCGACACGGCGATGATCGCCGGGATGGGCCCGAGCGAAAAGATGGCGAGGAAGAAGCCGGCGATGACCACCTCGGGGAAGGCGCGCAGCAGCTCCATGATGCGCCGCGCAGCGCCGCGGACCCAAGGGTTGGTCATCATGTTGCGGGCGGCGAGAAACGACAGGCAGAAGCCGATCAAGAGGCCGATCAGGGTGGACAGGATGGCGATGTTCACCGTCTCGACCATCTTGTGGATGTATTCCGGAATGTAGAGCGTCTCGGTGAAAAACAGACGGCCCTCCGGATAATTGTATTTCATGCTGCCGTCGTCATACGGCGAGGGCAGGTCGAAAAGGGCGCGGACGACTTCCATGCCGTCGCGCGGCACGAGATCTTCGATGAAGTCGAAAAAATGCGGGATGCGGTCGAAGAACTTGCCGGAATTGGTGTCGTTGGCGAACCACAGCGAGCCGCCGACGGCCAGGAGAAGGAAGGCGATGCTAAGGAGCGAATAGAGGCGGCGCTTCGCCGCAAGTTCCTGCCAGTGGCGCTCCATCCGGGCGCCATTCTCGCCCAGAGAAGGCGTCGTCGAAAACGTCATGCTATTTCCCTTCCGGCAGAACAGGCGGTTCGCTGCCTCAAAAAAACCGCCGGACGAGAGCTCGTCCGGCGGCCTTGTTGATGCGTTTCGATCAGCCGCCGATGGTGGCCTTGCGGGCGTCGATGATCGGCTTGTAGAAATCGACGTTGACTTCGGTGAAGCCGGTGAAGTCACCGCCCTGGATGGCCGAGAAGCAGGCCGGATCGGACTTCGGCAGTTCCATCATGAAGGTCTTGAACTTGGTCTTCATGTCTTCGTTCATCGAAGCGCGGACGACGACCGGGCCGTTCGGGATCAGCGGGGACTTCCAGAGCTCGACGAGGTCGTCCATGTTCAGGATACCCTTGTCGACCATCTTCTTCAGGTTGCCCGAGGTGTAGCCGTCCTTGAATTCGCCGACGCCAGAACCCCAGGTCGTACCGGCAACGAAGGTGCCCTTGAGCACTTCGAGGACGAGGTTTTCATGGCCGCCGCCGAAGCCGGTCTCGCCGAAGAATTCCTTGATCGGGGCGCCGACGGCCTCCGGAAGGGTGACCAGCGGTACGAGATAGCCGGAGGTGGAATCCGGGTCGGCGAAGCCGAGCTTCTTGCCCTTCATGTCTTCGAGCTTGGTGATGCCCGAATCCTTGCGGGCGACCATGATCGAGTGATAGCCGGTCGAGCCGTCGGTCTGGACCGTGGTCAGGATCGGTTCGACCGCGTCGGCCTTGGTCAGATAGACCTTGGCGAAGCCCGAGGCGCCGAGTTCGGCGTAGTCGAGCGTGCCGCCGAGCAGGCCCTGGATGACGCCGTCATAGTCGGCAGCGGGGAACAGCGAGACCTTCTCGACGCCGAGAACGGCGGGAAGCTTTTCGGTCATGCACTGGAAGTTGCGCAGGCGGTCGGCTTCGTTTTCACCGCCCAGAATGCCGATGCGGAATTCCTTGAGGTCTTCTGCAGCGGCAACGCCGGCGAGCGACACGAGCGCCACGGCGGCAAGAAGGGTCTTCTTCAGCATGAGTTTCTCTCCTGTTGTCCGGCCGGGCCGGAACCTTTTCTGATCAATGAAATGCCCTTCACGCGGGCGGTCGATCGTCGTGATTTCAGGCTTCGGCGACGGCCAGGGTCCTGAAACCGGGGGATGCGGGGACGCCGACTGCGGCCGCGGCGCCGGGGATGCGGATGCTCGTCGAGGTCATTGTCTCGTCGATGCCGGCGCCATGGCTGTCGGCACCATAGATTTCCTGGACCGTTTCGGCGGTCAGCTTGTCCGGGGTGCCGTCGAACACCACCCGGCCCTGCGCCATGCCGATGATGCGGGAGCAGTAGTTGCGCGCCGTGTCGAGCGTGTGCAGGTTGGTGACGACGGTGATGCCCTCGCGCTCGTTGATGTCGCGCAGCGCATCCATGACGATCTTGGCATTGAGCGGATCGAGCGAGGCGATTGGCTCGTCGGCCAGCACGACCTTGGGACCCTGCATCAGGGCACGGGCGATGGCCACGCGCTGCTGCTGGCCGCCGGACAACGTACCGGCCGGCTGCAGGGCCGTCTGCTCGATGCCGAGGCGCTCGAGCGCAGCGATTGCCATGATCCGCTCCTCGCGCGAGAAGACGTTGAGAATGCTGAGCGCCGTCGGGCGATGGTTGAGCCGGCCGAGCAGCACATTGGTCAGGACGTCGAGGCGCGGCACCAGATTGAACTGCTGGAAGATCATCGCGCAGTCACGCTGCCAGTTGCGCAGGCCGGCACCCTTGAGTGCGGAGACCTCGACGTCGCCGAAATGGATAGAGCCGGACGATGGATCGACCAGACGGTTGATCATCCGCAGCAGGGTGGACTTGCCGGCTCCCGAGCGGCCGATGACGCCAACCATCTCACCCTTATCGATCTCGACATTCACGCCATCGACGGCGAGATGCTGGCCGAACTTGCGGGTGACATTCTTCAGCTGGAATTTCATGTCGGCTCTTTCGACGTCCTGTTCAACGGGTCGCACTGGCTTTAGACAGGGTGCGTGAAGCGCGAATGTCAGATTTGTGTAGATTTTATTAAATCCACCAAGTCTGTGAAATATATGAATTAACCGGCGTATCTTGCGACGAAGTCCTCGGCGCTGAGGGCACGGAAATCGCCAAGCGCGGCAAACAGCCGGTCGTGGTCCCAGTTCCACCAGGCGAGGGCCTCCATTCTCTCCGCTGTCACGGCCGCAAAGCGTTCGCGGATCAGCCGAGCCGGCACCCCGCCGACGATTGTGTAAGGGGCGACATCCTTCGAGACGACGGCCCCGGCGCCGATCACCGCGCCATTGCCGACGGTCACACCTGGAAGTACGGTGGCGCCATGGCCGATCCACACGTCATGGCCGATGGTGACCTTGTTGTCCCGCCGCCACTCGAAAAAGTCGTGATCGTTTTCGGCGCCCTCGAAATAGTCCGCGGCACGATAGGTGAAGTGATGCAGGGTCGCGCGCCAGGTCGGGTGATTGGTGGCGTTGATGCGCACGGAGGCCGCGATATTGGCGAACTTTCCGATCTCGGCGCACCACGCCGCGCCATCCTGCATGATGTAGGAATAGTCGCCCATCACCACCTCATCGAGGCGGCAGCGCTCGGAAACCTCGGTATAGTGGCCGAGCGTCGAGTTCGTCACGCGGGCACTGTCATGGATCAGGGGCTCGAGCCCGAGTTTCCGGCTCATGCGGCAACCTTCCGCGGCGAAAACTGTGAGACGTCGAGAATGCGGTCGGCCACCGCCTCACGCACTTCCTCGTCGTGGAAGATACCGAGCAGGGCGACGCCTGCGGCCTTCTTGGCGCGGATCATCTCGACCACCACGGCGCGGTTGGCGGCATCGAGCGAGGCTGTCGGCTCGTCGAGCAGGAGAATGCGATGATCGGTGATGAAGCCGCGGGCGATGTTGACGCGCTGTTGCTCGCCGCCGGAGAAGGTGGCAGGGGGCAGCTGCCAGAGATCGCGCGGCAGGTTGAGCTTTTCCAAGAGTTCCGCGGCGCGTTGGCGCGCCTCTTCGGTGGCGACCCCTCGAGCGACCAGCGGCTCGGCGACGACGTCGATGGTGGCGACGCGCGGCACGGTGCGCAGGAACTGGCTGACATAGCCGAGCGTGGCGCGCCGGACTTCCAGCACGGAGCGTGGATCGGCATTGGCGATGTCGATGATGCGGTCCTTGTGCTCGATCAGGATTTGGCCGGCATCCACGGCATAATTGCCATAGAGCATCTTGAGGATCGAGCTCTTGCCGATGCCCGACGGGCCGCCGAGCACGACGCATTCGCCTGAAGCGACCGAGAAGGAGACATTGGCGACGACGGGCAGGCGCAGGCCGTCGCGCAGGTGCATGGTGAAGCTCTTGGAGACTTCCGAGACGACGAGGGGCGTGGCCATGGGGATTTCCTCTTTAAGGCTTCAGACTTGCAGGATCGAAGAGACGAGCAGCTGGGTATAGGGCTCGCGCGGGTCGTCGAGGACGCGGTCGGTCAGTCCCTGTTCGATCACATGGCCGTCCTTCATCACCATCATCCGGTGCGACAGCAGGCGGGCGACGGCAAGGTCGTGCGTGACGACGATCGCCGAAAGCCCGAGGTCGTTGACGAGGCCGCGCACCAGGTCGAGCAGGCGCGCCTGCACCGAGACGTCGAGCCCGCCGGTCGGTTCGTCCATGAAGACGAGGCGCGGGCCGGTCACCAGATTGCGGGCGATCTGCAGGCGCTGGCGCATGCCGCCGGAAAAGGCGCGTGGCTGGTCGTCGATGCGGTCCGTGCTGATTTCCACCCGCTCCAGCCAGTCGCTGGCCGTGCGGCGGATATTGCCGTAGTGCCGGTCGCCGATGGCCATCAGCCGCTCGCCGACATTGGCACCGGCCGACACCGTCATGCGCAGCCCGTCGGCCGGGTTCTGGTGGACGAAGCCCCAGTCGGTGCGCATCAGGAACCGCCGCTCGGCCTCGCTCATGTGGTAGAGGTCGCGGTAGCCGCCGTCGCGCATATGGTATTCGACGCTGCCGGTGGTCGGCATCAGCCGGGTGGACAGGCAGTTGAGCAGCGTTGTCTTGCCGGAGCCGGATTCGCCGACGATCGCCAGTACCTCGCCGGGCCAGAGCTCGAAGGCGACATTGGCGCAGCCGATGCGTTTGCCGTAGAATTTTGAAAGGTCGCGGACCTTGAGAAGCGGCATGTCGCTCATTCTGCGGCCTCCTTCGCCACGCCCAGATGGCCCACATGGCCATGCTCGCGGCGTTCCTCGCAATGATCGGTGTCGGAGCAGACGAACATGCGTCCGCCCTTGTCGTCGAGAATGACCTCGTCGAGATAAACCTGCTCGGCGCCGCACAGCGCGCAGGGCTTGTCGAAGGTCTGGATCTCGAAGGGATGGTCCTCGAAATCGAGGCTGACGACTTCGGTGAAGGGCGGAACCGCATAGATGCGCTTTTCGCGGCCCGCGCCGAACAGCTGCAGCGCCTGCGACATGTGCATCTTCGGATTGTCGAACTTCGGCGTCGGCGAGGGGTCCATGACGTAGCGCCCGGCGACCTTGACCGGATAGGCATAGGTCGTGGCGATCCGGCCATTCTTGGCGATGTCCTCGTAGAGCTTCACGTGCATCAGGCCGTATTCCTCGAGCGCGTGCATCTTGCGCGTCTCGGTCTCGCGCGGCTCGAGGAAGCGCAAGGGCTCCGGGATCGGCACCTGGTAGACCAGCACCTGGTTTTCCTGGAGCTTTTCCTCCGGAATGCGGTGGCGCGTCTGGATGATCGTCGCGTCCCGGGTGTGGGTGGTTACCGCGACGTTGGCGACCTTCTGGAAGAAGGCGCGGATGGAGACGGCATTGGTCGTGTCGTCGGCCCCCTGGTCGATCACCTTCAACACGTCTTCCTGGCCAATGATCGAGGCGGTCACCTGCACGCCGCCCGTGCCCCAGCCGTAGGGCATGGGCATTTCACGGGATGCGAAGGGCACCTGGTAACCGGGTATGGCAATCGCTTTCAGGATCGCCCGGCGGATCATCCGCTTGGTCTGTTCGTCCAGATAGGCAAAATTATAACTCGCCAGTCCGGAATAGTGTGAAACTTCCTGCGTCATCGGGCGTTGTCCTGCATCAAAAGGAGGTGCTGGATATGGAAATCAATGTCATTCTCACGATCATCATCTCGGTCATGATCGCCACGACCGTCGGCAGTGCTTACTGGTTCAACGAACAGGGCCGTGATTGAGGAAGCCGTGACTGAGTTCGACCCGGTCATTCGGCGGCCTCGGCCAGTCCGGCCCTCTGCTCTCGCCGCGTGGCCTCGAACTCGGTGCGCATACGCCGCACCAGGTCCAATTCGGCCTGGAAGTCGACATAGTGCGGCAGTTTCAGGTGCTCGACGAAACCGGTCGCCTGCACATTGTCGGAATGTGAAATCACGAATTCCTCGTCCTGCGCCGGGGCGACGATATCCTCGCCGAATTCCGTGGCACGCAGCGCCCGGTCGACGAGCGACATGGCCATCGCCTTGCGCTCGCTCTGGCCGAACACCAGGCCATAGCCGCGGGTGAACTGCGGCGGTGCCTTGGCCGATCCCTTGAACTGGTTGACCATCTGGCATTCCGTGACACGGATGTCGCCGAGCGAGACGACAAAGCGCAATTCCGCAACCTCGAGTTCGACTTCGACCTCGCCGATGCGGATCTCTCCCACGAACGGATGCGTGCGGCCGTAGCCGCGCTGGGTCGAATAGGCCAGCGCCAGAAGAAAACCTTCATCGCCGCGGGCGAGCGCCTGAAGCCGGGTATCCCGCTCCATGGGGAATTCGATCGGTTCCCGGGTAATGTCGCCGCCGCTCTGGTCCGCCGGCAGATCGCCGTCGGCTTCGATCAGACCTTCCTGAGCCAGGATATCCGAGACCCGCATGACCGCCTCGGTAAGCGGCGCCTTGTGCACGGGAGAAGGCACTTCGTCGTCTTCGAGCAGCGAGGTGTCGAGCAGGCGGTGGGTGTAGTCGAAGGTCGGTCCCAGAAGCTGACCGCCCGGCAGGTCCTTGTAGGTGGCCGAAACCCGCCGCTCGACCTGCATGCGCCCTGTGTCGACCGGCACCGAATAGCCGAAGCGCGGCAGGGTCGTGCGATAGGCGCGCAAGAGGAAGATCGCCTCGATCAAATCGCCGCGGGCCTGCTTGACGGCGAGAGCCGCCAGCGCCCGGTCGTGCAGCGAGGCTTCCGCCATGACGCGGTCGACCGCGAGGCCGAGCTGCTCGACAATCTGGTCGATGGTCAGCGCCGGAAGCGAACGGTCGCCGCGCCGCCGGTCGGCCAGAAGCCGATGGGCATTGTCGATGGCGGCTTCCCCGCCCTTGACGGCAACATACATGGGCTCAGGCCTCCTTGCTCGTGATCTTGCAGGTGCGCGGCAGGCCGAGCATCTGGCGCCCGGCGGTCAGCAAGACGTCGACGCCGCGCGGAAAAAGCGCCCGGTTGTCGGCCCATTGCCGCAGGAAGATGTCGGGAAGGCCGAGCGGCGCGATGGTTGCGCTGTCGCGAATGCCCGGGCCGGACAGCGTCAGCGCCGGCCCTTTGTCGAGGCTCGCCACTTCCAGGATGATCGTCGTCGACCGGTCGGGATATTCCTGGGACCCGAGGGCGAAAAGCCCGAAGGAGGCGAAGGAAGCGCCGCTCTCGGCGAAGGCGAAGCGCGCCTCCGATTTTTCGCGGGTGATTGGCGCGCCGGTGTGAAACGCGATCCAGTCCGCCACCGCCGACTTGGCAAGGCCTTGGGTCAGCCAGACGGGCGTATCGTGATCGAGAAGCGTCAAAGCCATGGCGCCGGCGGCGGCTCCCATCGGCTTCGGCGGTTCGATTTCAGGAAGGATGGACTGGATGGTTCCCGGCCGCGAAAGGCATTCCATCATCATGCGAAACACGCTCTGGGCGTGGTGAACCGGCTCGGAGAACCCGCCGGTCAGGGCCTCGATCGTCGTCGGCATCAGTCCTCTCCCCGCACCATGGTGAAGAAGTCGACGCGCGTTGCGGCCACTTCTTCCGACTTTTTCCGTTTTTCTTCGGCAATCCGGGTGGCGGTCGGGCCAAGCAGTTGCGTCTCGACCAGCTCGCGATGCGCCTCGTCCTGCCACAGCGCGTCGAAGATGGCTGCGAGCTTCGCACGCTTCAGATTGGCGCCGAGCACATGGCCGTGTCCGACCAGGCCACTGTCCAACCTGACGGTCGCCCGGCTGACCGTGGCTTCGCCAAGGTTGAAGGGCGCGCCGCCGCCACCGATCCGGCCACGCACCATGACAAGCCCGATTTCCGGTCCGCGCAGCATCTTCACATCCGGTCGTGTGGGCATGGCATCCCAGATGCGGCTCAGCTCGTCGGGCGCCGCGCGGGCCAGAAGGTCCACGACGCGCTTGCGTTCTGCGGCCGGCGGTCCCGAATTTTCCTGTCTTGCTTCCATTGTCAGGCCTCTAAATGTCTAGTAATATAGACAACCATACAAGTTACTCTATGGCTAGCAATCGGGCGTGACAAGCGTGTGACATGATTGAGCAAAAATCGATGGAACGACAAAAGGGGGTGGCGCTGTGGCGCCAGATCGCCGACAGAATCCGTGCCTCCATTGCGCAAGGGGACTTTGACGCGACGGGTATGGTTCCGCCCGAAACACAGCTCGCCGAGCAGTTCGGGGTCAATCGTCACACGGTGCGAAGCGCGCTCGCGGCGCTCGGCCAGGAAGGGATCGTACGCGCCGTGCAGGGGCGTGGCACGATGATCGACCGGAAGGACAAGTTCACCTTCCCTATCGCCAAGCGCACACGCTTCACCGAAGGCATCGGCGATCAGGCGAGGGGGCTGGAAGGGCTGCTGCTATCGTCGGCCCACGAGCCGGCCGATGCCGAGGTGGCAAAATGGCTGAAGCTTGCCATCGGCACTCCGGTGATCCGCCTCGAAGCGCTGCGCAAGGCCGACGGCCGTGCGCTATCGCGCTCGACCACCTGGTTTCCCGCCGGGCGGTTCGACGGCATCGACGCGGCTTTCCGCCGGACGGGCTCGATCACCATGGCGCTGCTGGAGCAGGGCGTGAGCGATTATCTGCGGGATGTGACGCAGGTTTCCGCAACCCATGCCGAACCGGACGATGTCGCGCAATTGGCACTGACCCCGGGGGCCATCGTCCTGGTAACCCGGGCGCTCAACACCGATCTCGACGGTATTCCTATACAATACGCGGTCACCCGGTTTCCCGCTGACCGCGTCGAGTTCACCATCATGAATTGACGATGAAAGGGCGCTCAGTGGGCGCAGGACATGTCGCCCAGCACTTCCTTCGACGCCACGGTCGAGTCGGCCTTCAGCTTGTAGACCATCGGCACGCCGGTTGCGAGGTTGAGCTTGAGGATCTCCTGCTTCGACAGGCGGTCGAGCACCATGACAAGCGCACGCAGCGAATTGCCGTGGGCGGCGACCAGCACGGTCTCGCCTCTGAGCACGCGCGGCAGGATCTCCGTCATGTAATAGGGCCAGACGCGGGCGCCGGTGTCGCGCAGGCTCTCGCCGCCCGGCGGCGGAACGTCGTAGGAGCGGCGCCAGATGTGCACCTGTTCCTCGCCCCATTTGGCGCGCGCGTCGTCCTTGTTGAGGCCCGACAGATCGCCGTAGTCGCGCTCGTTGAGCGCTTCGTCGCGGATCGTCTCGAGGTTCGGCTGGCCGACATTGTCGAGCACGATCTGGCAGGTCTTCTGGGCGCGCGACAGCGCCGAGGTGAAGGCGATGTCGAACTTGATGCCGTAATCGGCAAGTGCCTTGCCGCCCGCATTGGCCTCCTCGACGCCGAGCTCGGTCAGGCCTGGGTCCTTCCAGCCGGTGAACAGGTTCTTCAGGTTCCATTCGCTCTGGCCGTGGCGCACGAGCACGAGGGTACCACTCATCGGAAATTCCTCCGCATTGCTTTTCAGATGGATGAAGACAGCCCGAGCACGTCGAGCATCGAATAAAGACCGGGTTTCTGGCCTCGCGCCCAAAGGGCCGCCCTGACGGCCCCGCGCGCGAAGATGGAGCGGTCGCCGGCGCTGTGGCTCAGCGTCACCAACTCGCCCTCGCCGGCGAGGATGACGGAATGCTCGCCGACCACCGAGCCGCCGCGTAAGGTGGCAAAGCCGATCGAGCCCGTTTCGCGCGCTCCGGTGTGGCCGTCGCGCACCCGCACCGAATGGGAGGTGAGATCCACACCGCGGCCGCGCGCGGCGGCCTCGCCAAGCAGCAATGCGGTGCCCGACGGCGCGTCGACCTTGTGCTTGTGGTGCATTTCCAGCACCTCGATGTCCCAGCCCGCCGCGTCGAGCGCGCGCGCCGCCTGCTGCACGAGAACCGAGAGCAGGTTGACGCCGAGGCTCATATTGCCGGACTTGACGATCCGCGCGTGGCGGGAAGCCGCCTCGATCCGGGCGTCGTGCTCGGCCAGGCACCCGGTGGTGCCGATCACATGAACGATGCGCGCCTGCGCGGCCAGCGCGGCGAATTCGGTGGAGGCCTGCGGCGAGGTGAAGTCGATGACGCCGTCGGCGTCGAGAAAGGCGGCGAGCGGATCGTCGGTCACGGCAACGTCGATGTGTCCGAGCCCGGCAAGTTCGCCGGCATCGCGCCCGATCAGGCTGGAGCCGCCTCGCTCGACGGCGGCATGCAGCGTCACACCCTCGCTCGCCTGGATCACGCGGATCAGCGTCTGGCCCATCCGCCCACCGGCACCCACCACGACGAGTTTCATAGCATCCTGCATGGTGATCGGTTGTCCCTAGATGAAGTCCTGCGAGGCGGCGGTCGGCTGCAACTGGTTCAGGCGAGCGTAGAGCCCGTCCGGACGCTGTGCAAGATCGTCGTGGCTGCCTTCCTCGGCGATCGTGCCGCCTTGCATGACGATGATCTTGTCGGCGCGGCGAATGGTCGACAACCGGTGGGCGATGACGACCACGGTGCGCCCGGTCATCGCCTCGTCGAGCGCCTTTTGCACGGCGGCCTCGGATTCGGTGTCGAGCGCCGAGGTCGCCTCGTCGAGCAGAAGGATCGGCGCGTTGCGCACCAGGGCGCGGGCGATCGACAGTCGCTGGCGCTGGCCGCCGGACAGCGTCACGCCGTTCTCGCCGACCGGTGTATCGTAGCCGAGCGGCTGAGCGACGATGAAATCATGGGCATGGGCAAGCCTAGCCGCCTCTTCGATCTCGGCATGGGTGGCGTCCGGACGGCCATAGCGGATGTTGTCGCGGATCGTCCCCTCGAAGAGATAGGGCTGCTGCGAGACATAGGCGAGATGCTTGCGCAAGGAGGTCTTGGTGACGTCGGCGATGTTCTGGCCATCGATCAGGATCTCGCCCTCGAGCGGATCGTAGAACCGCGGAATGAGCGTGATCACCGTCGACTTGCCGGCACCCGAAGGGCCGACCAGCGCGGTCGTCTTGCCGCCTTCCGCGATGAAATCTATGCCCTTGAGCACCGCCTCGTTTTCGCCATAGGCGAACTTCACCCCGCGAAACTCGATGCGTGCTTCCGTCACCTTGAGATCGGCCGCTCCGTCCTTGTCGCGCTGGTGGGTCTGCATGTCGAGGATCTCGTAGATCATCCGTGCATTGACCACGGCGCGTTCCATCTGCACCTGCAGCTTGGCCAGCCGCTTGGCCGGCTCGTAGGCGAGAAGCAGCGCCGTAACGAAGGAGAAGAAGGCGCCGGGCAGGACCCCGCCATAGATCGATCGGAAGGCCGCATAGGCCAGCACGCTGGAAATGGCCACTCCGGCAAAGGTCTCGGTGATCGGCGAGGTGCGCTCGCTCAGCCGGGCGATCCGATTGGCGCGCTTTTCCGCAGCCGAGATCGTGCCCTCGACCTTGCGCTCGAGCTCGGCCTCCATGGTGAAGGCCTTGACGATGGCGATCCCCTGGATGGTCTCCTGGATCGCTCCCAGCACGTGGCTGTTGTAGATCACCGATTCCTTGGTGGCGCTGCGCAGCCGCTTGGAGATGTAGCGCATCGCCAGGAGCATGGGCGGGGCGACCACGAAGACGATCAGCGACAGGATAGGATCCTTGAACACCATGACGCCCACCAGGGCGACGAGTGTCAGCAGGTCGCGCGCCATCGAGGTCACGGTGAGGTTTAGGACATCGCGAATGCCGTTGATGTTCTGGCTGATCTGCGCGGCCAGGCGCGCCGAGCGCGACTCGGTGAAATAGCCGAGCGACAGGGTCATCAGGTGGGAATAGAGCCGGCGCTGATAGCGCGCGACGATGTTGTTGCCGATTTTCGACAGCGTGACGGCCTGGCCGTAACTGGCGAAGCCGCGCAGGACGAAGGCGGCCAGGATCGAGCCGCAGATCAGCCAGACGACGTCGGCACGCTGGTTGGCGAAGGCCTCGTTGACCACCGCTTCCATGATCCAGGCGGTAAAGGCCGTCGTCAGGGCGACGGCCATCAGGCAGAGAATGGCAAATACATAGCCGCGCACATGATCGCGGCCGTTTTCCGCGATGATGCGCTTGAGCACAGCGGTGACGCTTGCCGTGCTGATCGCTGTCTGGTTTGTCCTGCTGGCGTTCAAATGAGGGCGTTCCCGTTCGAAAGGGGCCGCGGCATGCGCCATCGGCCCGCGCTGGGCGCTCTATAGCCAGTCGAATGCCGTTTGGCCAGTGTCAATCGGCCGCGCCGCGGCGCCGGTCAGCGGCGCCAGCGACGGCCTTCGGTGGCGAGCCCGAAACTGGCAGGCGTTCGCGCATAGGCCGCAAGGCCTGAAAGAGCGGCGAGCGGATGGGTGACGACAAAGGTAGGGATCGTCTTCATCAGAGCCGTGTGCGGCGCCTTGTCCTCGAAGGCCTGACGGAATTCCGGCCGCTGGAGAGCCGGGATGATCTTCTGCGAAATCCCGCCCGAGAGGAAGACCCCGCCGCGCGCCATGAAGATAAGCGCCAGATCGCCGGCGAGCCGGCCGAGATAGGTGACGAACAGGCTGATGGTTTCCGCGGCCTGGGCGTCCGCTGCCGAAAGGCCGGTGGCGGTGATATCGGCGGGGATCGTGAACTTTGGCTCCACGCCGTCGGCAAGGCAGACCGCCGTATAGATGTTGACGATGCCTCGGCCGCATAGCAATTGCTCGGCCGAGATTCTGCCCTCGATCGGTGTCAGGTGCGGGAAGATGGCGAAGTCGCGCTCGCTGCGCGGGCCGATATCGACATGGCCGCCTTCGCCGGGCACGGGAAACCAGGTGTGCTGCGCATGGACGAGGCCGGCCACGCCGAGCCCGGTTCCGGGGCCGAGCACGACACGCGATGCGACCGGGCTGTGATTGTTGTTGCCGATCGGCGCGCGATCCTCGTCGGAAAGCGATGCGACGGCGAGCGCCTGGGCTTCGAAATCATTGACCACCATCACCTCGGCAAATCCGAGATCGGCGATCATTGCCCTTGGCCTCACCACCCAGTCGCAATTGGTCAGCGGAATTTCATCGCCCTCGATCGGCCCTGCTATGGCCAGCAGCGCCGAGCGCGGCTGAACCGAGGTCTTGTCGAGCACGGTGATCTGGATCGCCTCGTCGAGCGTGGAAAAATCGGCGGTATGGACGCTTGGAAACTGTTTCGGCTCCGCATAGGCGTCGATCAGGATGGAAAAGCGGGCGTTCGTACCGCCGATGTCGCCGATCAGGATGGGAAAGGTCAGCTTGTCATTGTCGAGGGGCTTGGGCATGTCCGGTTCCATTTCGGGCCGCGGCGGTGGGGCTGGTCGCTTAAGGGGTATGGGTGGTCATCAGGATTTCGGCGGTGGCGCGGTTGAGCGCCATCGGAATGTCGTAGACGGTCGCCAGCCGCATCAAGGCTTTTACATCGACATCATGAGGCATGGATGTCAAAGGATCGACGAAGAAAATCAGCATGTCGACCTCGCCGGTGGCGATCATCGCGCCGATCTGCTGATCGCCGCCGAGCGGCCCGCTTTTCAGCCGGGTGACGTCGAGGTTCGGGCAGGTCGCCTGGATGCGACCGCCGGTCGTGCCCGTAGCGACGATCCGCCATTGCGCCAGGACCGACTGGTGACGGTTGGCGAAATCCGCCATGTCGTCCTTCTTCTGGTCATGCGCAATCAGGGCGATGCATCGGGTCATGGTCGTTCCCGGTCGGATTTAAATCGATTTGATCGCCTTCTAACCCAGGACGCCCGGCTTGAAAAGCCCGTCGGCTCGGCGTCCGCCCTAATAGCCGGCGGGACGCGGAAGCGGGATCGGTACGACGGCCGGCACGTCGGGCATCTGTGCGGCGATGGCGGGAACGGCCTCGTTCGCGCGCGCCGGCGCGGCGGCAAGGGCGGAGACAGTCGTTGTGCCACCACCATATGTTGCCGCCAGCTCGCTGTCGGGCGAGGGCGCCTGCAACACCACGGCACAGGCCTTCGGCAGGTCGGAAAGCTGCATCGGCCGCGGCGGCTTCGGCGGCTTGGCGTTCGGGTCCTTCTTCGGCTTGGCCCAGGGCTCGTCGGTGAACCACCAGGCGAGCGACTTGTCGCAGCCGTCGCCGGGGCCGACAGCCGCTTGCGGCTTGCAGCCCGTGGTCCCTTGCGGGCATCCGATACGGATATGGAAATGCGCATCGTGGCCATAGATCGGCCTGACCTTGCCGAGCGCCGAACGGTCGCCCGTCCAGGTGTCGCACAGCTTCTTCTTGATCGCCGGATTGACGAAGATACGCTCGACCTGCGGGTAGCCTGCCGCCAGCATGATCAGCCGGGCATGGGCCGGCGTCCAGACCTTGTCGTTGACGGTCAGGAATTTGTTCTCCTTGAGCATCGAGGTGAAGGGCAGGTCTTCGCGCTCCTTCGCCGACATTCGCCGGTCCGGCATCGGCGTCAGCCAGATATCGGCGTCGAGGCCGATCTGGTGCGAGGCGTGGCCGGAGAGCATCGGTCCGCCACGCGGCTGCGACACGTCGCCGATCAGGATGCCCGGCCAGCCCACGCTTGGCGCATCCTTCGACAGCCGTTCGAGCAGCGAGATCATCTGCGGATGACCCCAGCGCCGATTGCGCGAAAGGCGCATGGCCTGCCAGTTGGGTCCGTCCACCGGAATGGCGACCGCACCGGCGATGCAGCCCTTGGCATAGGAGCCGTAAGCGGCCGGTGCCGCGCGCGCCGGCAGTTTCATGCCGCCGAACAGTTCCTTGGCCGGCCGGCTTTCCGCAGACGCTCCGCCGGTCATCGCCGCGACGAGTCCTGCCGTCATCGCCAGGCCCTTCGCCACGGTCTTCAACCTTCTACGCATCATCATCATCGTCATGCCGTCTTCCGCCGCCTCAAGGATCGCCCGTCTTGTCCGGGTGATTTGCCGTGACGTTACTCTGGAACGAGATTTTGGTGAATCCGTGTTTTCCCACGGCAGTCCGCGTCTTCGCCATGCCCGGTCTGTTTTTTGCCGCTGTTTGGCTTATTGTTCAGACAATCCATAAGAAACAAGGGGTGATTTGCATGGGGTTGGCGAAAGTTCGGATAGGGGCGCTCCTGTCTTTCCTGGCGATGGTGATGGGTTCGCCGGCAGGCGCCGCCGAACCGCTGCGCCACGGCGTGGCCCTCTCCGGTGAGGTCAAGTACCCCGTCGATTTTCCGCATTTCGACTACGTCAATCCGCAGGCGCCCAAGGGCGGCGACCTCAAGCTCGCCGCCACCGGCACCTACGACACCTTTAATCCGATCCTCGAAAAGGGCGAGGCAGCCCCCGGTCTCGGTCTGGTGTTCGACACGTTGATGAAGGATGCGGAAGACGAGGTCTCGGCCTCTTACGGCCTGCTCGCCGAGGGCGTCTCTTATCCCGAGGACGTGTCGTCGGCGACCTTCCGCCTGCGCGCCGAGGCCAGATGGGCCGATGGCAAGCCTGTCACGGCGGAAGACGTGATCTTCAGCTTTGAGAAGTCCAAGGAACTCAATCCGCTCTACATGAGCTACTACCGCCATGTGGTCGCGGTGGAGAAGACCGGCGAGCGCGACGTCACCTTCCGCTTCGACGAGACGAACAATCACGAACTGCCGATGATCCTCGGCCAGTTCCAGATCCTGCCCCGGCATTGGTGGGAGGGTAAGGGGCCCGATGGCCAGCCGCGCGACATCAACCGCACGACGCTCGAACCGGTCATGGGGTCGGGTCCCTACAGGATAGCCGATTTCAAGGCCGGCGCGACCATCCGCTACGAACTGCGCGACGACTATTGGGCCAAGGACCTCAACGTCAATGTCGGCCAGAACAATTTTGCCGCGATCAGCTACACCATGTTCGGCGACCTCGACGTCCAGTTCGAGGCCTTCCGCTCCGGCAATTTCGACTACTGGATGGAGACCAAGGCGGCACGCTGGGCGACATCCTACGATTTCCCGGCGGTCAAGGACGGCCGGGTCAAGCGCGAGGAACTGCCCAACCCCTATCGCGCCACCGGCATCATGCAGGCACTGGTGCCGAACATGCGCCGCGACATCTTCAAGGACCAGCGGGTGCGCGAAGCGCTCAACTACGCGCTCGATTTCGAGGAGATGAACCGCACCGTCTTCTATGGCGCCTATAAGCGGGTCGACAGCTATTTCTTCGGCACCGAACTCGCCTCTCGCGGCTTGCCGGAGGGCCGTGAGCTGGAACTCCTCAACGAGATCAAGGACAAGGTGCCTGCCGACGTTTTCACCACGCCCTATTCCAATCCGGTCGGGGGCTCGCCGCAGGCGCAACGCGACAACCTGCGCAAGGCGGTTGGGCTGCTCAAAGATGCCGGATACGAGATCAAGGGCGGTCGCATGGTGAATACCGCAACCGGCGCGCCGCTCAGTTTCGAGATTCTCCTGTCCAATCCGATGCTCGAAGTGGTCGCGGTGCCCTATAGCGAGGTCCTGCGCAAGATCGGCATCGACGCTCGCGTGCGCACGGTCGACGACGCGCAATATGCCAACCGCGCCCGAAGCTTCGACTACGACATGACCTGGGTGGTCTGGGCCCAGACGCTCAACCCCGGCAACGAGCAGCGCGACTATTGGGGCTCTGTGTCAAAGGATCGCCAGGGCTCGCGCAACTATGCCGGCATTGCCGATCCGGGCATTGACGCGCTGATCGACAAGGTGATCTTCGCCAAGGGGCGCGACGAACTCGTCGCGGCGACCCGGGCGCTGGATCGCGTGCTGCTCGCCCATGACTATGTCGTGCCGCTCTACTATGGAAGCACCGCCCGCATCGCCTACTGGGACAAGTTCGACCATCCGGCCGAATTGCCGACCTATTCGATCGGCTTTCCCACCGTCTGGTGGTCGAAATCGGCGGCCCGGTAAGGCCGGGCTTTGCGCTCGCGCCTCGAACGGCTAGGAATGGCAGGAACGAATCGGTGTCACCGGAAGGGATCGGCGGATTGATCGAAGCTAGGACGACCATGGTTGGAGCGTGCGCGCATCCGACGGGAGAGAATGCCTGATGGGGGCCTATATCCTCAGGCGCCTGCTGCTGATGATCCCGACCATTGTCGGCATCATGGCGATTTCCTTCCTTGTCATCCAGTTTGCGCCCGGCGGCCCGGTCGAGCAGGTGATCGCCCAGTTGAGCGGCCAGGGCGACGGCGCCGACCAGCGCTTGTCCGGCGGCGGCGACATGCTGAACCAGCAGTTCGGCGGCGACGACACGAGTGCCAAATATCGCGGCGCGCAGGGTCTCGATCCCGAGCTGATCGCCAAGCTGGAAAAGCAGTTCGGCTTCGACAAGCCGCCACTCACCCGCTTCCTCGACATGATGTGGAACTATATCCGCTTCGATTTCGGCGAAAGCTTCTTCCGCAATACCAGCGTCATCGACCTGATCGTCGAGAAGATGCCGGTATCGATCTCGCTCGGCGTGTGGATCCTGATCATTTCCTATGCCATCTCCATTCCGCTCGGCATCAAGAAGGCGGTCGAGGACGGTTCGCCCTTCGATGTCTGGACCTCCGGCGTCATCGTCATCGGCTATGCCGTGCCGAGCTTCCTGTTCGGCATCCTGCTGATCGTGCTTTTTGCCGGCGGCTCCTTCTTCGACTGGTTCCCGCTGCGCGGCCTCGTCTCCGACAATTTCGCCGAGCTTTCCTGGTGGCAGAAGATCCTCGACTACTTCTGGCACCTCGCCCTGCCGCTGACGGCCCTGCTGCTTTCCGCTTTCGCCACCACCACCCTGCTCACCAAGAACTCCTTCATCGATGAGATCAAGAAGCAGTATGTGGTCACCGCCCGCGCCAAGGGTCTCGGCGAGCGCCAGGTTCTCTATGGCCACGTTTTCCGCAATGCCATGCTGATCGTGATCGCCGGCATTCCCGGCGCCTTCATCTCGGCCTTCTTCACCGGTTCGCTGCTGATCGAGAACATCTTCTCGCTCGACGGCCTCGGCCGCCTCGGCTATCTCGCCGTCGTCAATCGCGACTATCCGATCGTCTTCGCCACGCTCTACATCTTCTCGCTCATGGGCCTCGTCGTCAGCCTGGTTTCCGACCTGATCTACACCTGGATCGACCCGCGTATCGATTTCGAGCGGAGGGATGTCTGACATGACCTCCCTCGACGCTTCCCGCACCGATGCCCTGACCCCGGTCAAGAAGCCGTGGTTCTCGCCGACCAACAAGCGACGTCTGGAGAACTTCCGCGCCAACAAGCGCGGCTACTGGTCGTTCTGGCTGTTCATGGTGCTGTTCGTGCTGTCGCTGTTTGCCGAACTGATCGCCAATGACCGGCCGCTGATCGCCTCCTACAAGGGCGAGATCCTGTTTCCTGTCGCCGTCGACTATCCGGAGGAGAAGTTCGGCGGGTTCCTGGCGGTCACCGATTATCGCTCGCCCTTCATCACCGACGAGATCAACGCCAATGGCTGGTTGCTGTGGCCGCCGATCCGCTATTCCTACCGCACCGTCAATTCCGAAATCCCCCATTCGGCCCCGACCGCGCCGTTCTGGCTGATGGACAAGGAAGAGCGCTGCTCCGCCTATCCGCTGAAGGACGAGGACCCGAATTGCGTGGTTGGCAATCTCAACTGGCTGGGCACGGACGACCAGGCCCGGGACGTTGCCGCCCGGATGATCTACGGCTTCCGTATTTCAGTCCTGTTCGGCTTGATCCTTACCCTCTGCTCGGCGATCGTCGGGGTTACCGCCGGGGCGATCCAGGGCTATTTCGGCGGCTGGACCGACCTTTTGATGCAGCGCTTCATCGAGATCTGGTCGTCCATGCCGGTCCTCTACATCCTGCTGATCATCGCCGCGATCCTGCCGCCCGGCTTCTTCGTCCTGCTCGGCATCATGCTGCTGTTCTCATGGGTCAGTTTCGTCGGCATCGTCCGCGCCGAATTCCTGCGCGCCCGCAACTTCGAGTATGTGAACGCGGCCCGCGCGCTCGGCGTCGGCAGCTGGACCATCATGTTCCGGCACCTGCTGCCCAATGCCATGGTGGCGACGCTCACCTTCCTGCCCTTCATCCTGTCGGGCTCGATCACCACGCTGACCTCGCTCGATTTCCTCGGTTTCGGCATGCCGCCCGGCTCGCCCTCGCTCGGCGAACTGATCGCGCAGGGCAAGCGCAATCTCCAGGCCCCCTGGCTCGGGCTGACCGCCTTCTTCACCATGTCGATCATGCTCTCTCTGCTGATCTTCGTCGGCGAGGCGGTGCGCGATGCGTTTGATCCGAGAAAGACGTTCCGATGACCGCACCTCTGCTCTCCGTCCGCGATCTCTCGGTTGCCTTCCACCAGGGGGGCAAGGAGACGCTCGCCGTGGACCGGGTGTCCTTCGACATTGCGCCGGGCGAGGTCGTGGCGCTGGTCGGCGAATCCGGTTCGGGCAAGTCGGTCTCGGCCGCCTCGATCCTGAAACTCCTGCCCTATCCGGCGGCCAGCCATCCGTCCGGGGAAATCCTGTTCGAAGGCCGCGACCTGATGACGGCGTCGGAGCAGGAGTTGCGTGCGGTGCGTGGCAACGACATTACCATGATCTTCCAGGAGCCGATGACGTCGCTCAATCCGCTCCACAACATCGAAAAGCAGATCGGCGAAATCCTTGTGCTGCACCAGGCGATTGCCGGCCAGACAGCGCGCGACCGCACGCTGGAGCTCCTGCGCCAGGTCGGTATCCGCGATCCGGAGAAGCGCCTTTCCGCCTATCCGCATGAACTCTCGGGCGGTCAGCGCCAGCGCGTGATGATCGCCATGGCACTCGCCAACCGGCCGAAGCTCTTGGTCGCCGACGAACCGACCACAGCGCTGGACGTCACCGTACAGGCCCAGATCCTCGATCTCCTGCGCCAGCTCAAGGCCGACCACGGCATGTCCATGCTGTTCATCACCCACGACCTCGGCATCGTGCGCAAGTTCGCCGACAAGGTCTGCGTCATGACCAGGGGCAAGATCGTCGAAAGCGGTCCGGTCGAGGACATCTTCACCAGCCCGCAACACGACTACACCAGGAAGCTGCTGGCCTCGGAGCCGCGCGGCGAACCGCCCAGGCTCGACGAGACCAAGCCGGTGGTCATGCAGGGCGACGACATTCGCGTCTGGTTCCCCATCAAGTCCGGCTTCCTGCGCAAGGTCGTCGATCACGTAAAGGCCGTCGATGGTGTGGACATGGTGTTGCGCGCCGGCCAGACGCTCGGCGTCGTCGGCGAATCCGGCTCGGGCAAGACGACGCTCGGCCTGGCGCTCGCCAGGCTGATCTCGTCCAAGGGGCGCATCAGCTTCATCGGCCAGGACATTGACGGCTATTCCTTCGCCGAAATGCGTCCGCTGCGCGACCGGCTGCAGATCGTCTTTCAGGATCCCTTCGGCTCGCTCAGCCCGCGCATGTCGGTCGGCGAGATCATCGCAGAAGGCCTGAAGGTGCATGAGCGGAAGCTCACTGCCGCCGAGCGTGATGCCCGCGTCTGCTGGGCCCTCGAGGAGGTCGGCCTCGATACGGCGACCCGCTGGCGTTATCCGCACGAATTTTCCGGCGGCCAGCGCCAGCGCATTGCGATCGCTCGCGCCATGGTGCTGAAGCCCCGTTTCGTCATGTTGGACGAGCCGACCTCGGCGCTTGACATGACGGTACAGGCCCAGGTGGTCGACCTGCTGCGCGACCTGCAGAAGAAGCACGACCTCGCCTATCTGTTCATCAGCCACGACCTGCGCGTCGTAAAGGCGCTCGCTAACGAGGTGATCGTCATGCGTTCCGGCAAGGTCGTGGAGCAAGGGCCGGCGACGGAGATATTCCAGGCGCCGAAGGCCGATTACACCCGCGCCCTGATGGCCGCCGCCTTCAACCTCGAAGCCGTCGAAATCGGCGGCGTCAGCCAGTAAACGGACCGCCTTTCATGCACCACCGGAATGCCGTCGTCATCGACCTCAAATTTGCCCGCAGCGGCGTCGTCGAGGCGCTGAAGGGAGCCTTTCCCGGCCGCGAAGTGATCGACATGGGCGATCCGGCCAATGCCGGCCGGGATCTTTCCGGCGTGCCCTATGCCGTTGTCTGGAAGCCGGACCCGGCACTGTTTGAACGCGCACGGGACTTGAAGGCCATTTTCTCCGGCGGCGCCGGTGTCGATCATATTCTCTCGGCTTACGAGCTTCCGGACCTGCCCGTCGTGCGCTTCGTCGATCGCAGCCTGACCGACCGGATGAGCGAATGGGTGGTGCTGCAATGCCTGACCCATTTGCGCGCAGCACTTCCCTATGCTCGCCAGCAGCGCGACCGTGTCTGGCACGAAATCTCTCCCCAGCCGGAAGCTCGGGACGTCACCGTCGGCGTCATGGGATTGGGCGTGCTGGGGCAGGACGCGGTGCGCAAGCTGAAGGTCATGGGCTTTGATGTCATCGGCTGGTCACGGCGCCAGAAGCAGATCGACGGCGTCGAGACCTTCGATGCCGCCGGCCTCGGCGCCTTTCTTGCTCGTACCGACATCCTCGTCGGACTCCTGCCGCTGACGTCGGACACGCGTGGGCTTTACGATGCATCGCTGTTTGCCATGCTTCGCGAGGGCGGTGCTCTCGGCAAGCCGGTTTTCATCAATGCCGGCCGCGGCGGAAGCCAGGTCGAGGCCGACATCGTCACGGCGCTTGAGAAGGGGGTCTTGGGCGCCGCGTCGCTTGACGTCTTCGAGAAGGAGCCGCTTTCGCCGGAGAGCCCGCTCTGGGATCTGGCCAATGTAGTCATCACGCCGCATGCCGCTGCCGCCTCTGACGTCGGTGCGCTGTTCCGCCACGTCGAACGCCAGATCGACCGGTTCGAAAAGGGCGAGCCGCTGGAGTACGTCGTCGACCGCTCGTCCGGCTATTGATACGGTGTTGTCGCGTCTCTTTGGAACAATAGGCCTGCCCCTCCGTTTGCCCTGAGACTGCGGCACAGCCATGCCGCGCATTTTCAGCACGACACGGAGAGATCCATGACCAGCCGAACTGATCTGCCCGACACCACCGATCGCCGCACGCGGGGCATGCGGCCCGAAACCGTTACGCCGACGGAGGCCCGCCAGGGGTTTCGCGGGCGTCCTGTCCTGATCGTCCTGCTCGCGGGCATCGTCCTTGCGATGCTCGTCTGGATACCCGCCGAGTGGTGGGGTAACGCGATCGCGCCGGAGAACCCGTCTAACCAGCCGGTGCAGGAACAGGCGCCGTCGCCGGCTGAGAACACGCCGGCCCGTCCCTGATCCCTGCTATGGACTTTGCCGGACGGATTCCCGATAACTGACCTCTGAAACGGCCGGGGCAAATCCCGGCCGATTGCTGCGGTCCGACCCGGCCGCGACTTGCAGGACAGTCACTCGATGACCAAGACCGACATCGCGACCAGAGTCTTCAATCACAGCTGGAAGCTCGATCCGATCATCCGCAGCCTGATCGACACCGACTTCTACAAGCTCCTGATGCTGCAAATGATCTGGAAGCTCTATCCGGATGTCGATGCGACCTTTACCTTGATCAACCGGACAAAGACGGTGCGGCTCGCCGACGAGATCGACGAGGGCGAATTGCGCGCCCAACTCGACTATGCCCGCACGCTGCGCCTTACCAAGAAGGAAGCGATCTGGCTCGCCGGCAACACCTTCTACGGCACCAAGCAGATCTTCGAGCCGGAATTCCTTGCCTGGCTCGCCGCCTTCCAGCTGCCCGAATACGAACTTTCAAAGAAGGATGGCCAGTACGTCCTGAACTTCCACGGCAAGTGGAAGGAAACCACGATGTGGGAGATCCCGGCGCTCGCCATCATCAACGAACTGCGCTCGCGGACCGTGTCCAAGAACATGGGCCTTTTCACCCTCGACGTGCTCTATGCCCGCGCCAAGGCCAAGATGTGGGCCAAGGTCGAGCGATTGCGTGAGCTTCCGGGCCTCAGGATCTCGGATTTCGGCACCCGCCGTCGCCATAGCTTCCTCTGGCAGCGCTGGTGTGTGGAAGCTTTGAAGGAAGGCATCGGCCCGGCCTTCACCGGCACCAGCAACGTCCTGCTTGCAATGGACTCCGACCTCGAGGCGGTCGGGACCAATGCCCATGAACTGCCGATGGTCAGGGCCGCGCTCGCGAAGACAGACGCCGAACTGCTCTCCTCGAACTATGACGTGATGCGTGACTGGAACCGGCTATACGGCGGCAACCTGCTGATCGTCCTTCCCGACACTTACGGCACGGCCGCCTTCCTGCGCAATGCGCCGGAATGGGTGGCCGACTGGACCGGCTTCCGTCCCGACAGCGCGCCGCCGATCGAAGGCGGCGAGAAGATCATCGACTGGTGGCAGAAGATGGGACGCGATCCGCGCCAGAAATTGCTGATCTTCTCCGACGGTCTCGACGTCGACGCAATCATCGATACCTATCGTCATTTCGAAGGCCGGGTGCGCATGAGCTTCGGCTGGGGCACCAATCTGACGAATGATTTCGCCGGCTGCGCGCCGCGCGAGATCGAGGGGCTGAAGCCGATTTCGCTGGTCTGCAAGGTCAGCGAGGCCAACGGCCGTCCGGCGGTCAAGCTCTCCGACAATCCGAAGAAGGCGACCGGCGATCCGGCCGAGGTCGAACGCTACATGCAATTCTTCGGCACGGAGGACCGTGTCGAGCAAGCCGTCCTCGTCTAAAGCCGAAACATCCTGCCCGCAGCGCTTGCCATCCACTCCTTGCCCTGTAAGCTTCCGCATCCAGCTTGTGCCCGGGGAGGGCGCAAACACACTGGACGGTCGCGGAACGGGAGGAGCACCGACATGGACATGAATGGCAGCGAACGCATCGAGGCGCCGGTCGAGACGGTCTGGCAGGCCTTGAACGACCCGGAGATCCTTCGTCAGGCGATCCCCGGCTGCGAGAGCCTCGACAAGACCTCCGACACCGCCATGACCGCCAAGGTGGTCCTCAAGATCGGGCCGATCAAGGCGAAGTTCGAGGGCGCGGTCGAGCTGCAGAACCTCAATCCGCCGCATTCCTATACGATAGCCGGCGAAGGCAAGGGCGGCTTGGCGGGCTTTGCCAAGGGCGGCGCCGATGTTTCGCTTGAAGCCGATGGTCCGGATGCGACGATCCTCACCTACACGGTGAAGGCCGAGGTCGGCGGCAAGATCGCCCAGCTGGGTAGCCGGCTGATCGATTCGACCTCGAAGAAGCTCGCCGGCGAATTCTTCTCCAAGTTCGGCGCGATCGTCGCCGGAGGTGGAGCGGATGGGGAACCCCAGACGGCGTGATGCCGTTGCTGGCATGGGGCGAGAGCCGGGCGTGACAGCCCGGCGCAAGCCAGCCGGCGTTAAACAGTCCCGAACGATGCAGACTGAATCGGCACCATGAGGGGACTGATAGAATGACCAATGAACCGGATCACTTTTTCGAACAGCAGGATGCGGCAATCCAGGCCATGCTGGTCGAGAACAAGGGTGACGAACTGACCGATATCCTGGTCGCGGCCCTCACCGATGCGCTGCATTTGCTCCGCGACGAATCGCCGGACACCATCCACTGAAACGGGCCTGACGCGACGCTGGTTCAGCTTTCGCCGAAGCGAACGAAAGCCCGTCCGCTGGTGAGGTCGGTCACCAGCCGGTTGGCCTGCGCGGCCGCCGCTTCCGGCAGGGCGACAGTCAGGATCGCGCCGGTCGCGGTGAATTCCTCGCTCACGACGATGAGATCGGGCAGGGCGCCGAGACGGGCCTTGAGTACCGCAAGGTCGGAAAAGCCGGCGATGATCTCGCCTTCGATGCGGGGAATGATCTCTGTCTTTACGGCCGCTCTCAGGCAGGCTGCCGCCGTGCCGCCATAGGCGCGCATCAGCCCGCCACTTCCGAGCAGGATGCCGCCGAACCACCGTGTGACAACGACCACGACGCGATCAAGCGCTTGGCCGTCGATCGCCTGCAGCATCGGCTTGCCGGCCGTACCGCTCGGTTCCCCGTCATCGCTGAAGCGATAAGCCTGGCCTATGCGCCAGGCCCAACAATTGTGATTTGCGGAAGGGTCGCTCACGGCGGCGATGAAGCCCTTGGCCTCGTCCTCGCTCATGACCGGGGCGGCGTGGGCGACGAACCGGCTCTTCTTGATATCCTGCGAAAATGTCTCGGTGCGCTCGAGGCTATACATGGGATGCTCCTGAACGTCCCTCATAGCGCTTCCCCCGCCCGCCTGCCAGAGTTCGGCGCGGGCCGGAAATCGCGCCGCCCGACAACGGCCGGGCGTCCTGTTCAAGCCGACAAAAGCGGCTTCAGGAAGTCTCTCGAAAGCAGGGTTCCGGTGTCGATGCGGTTGTGTGCGATCAGGCCCTTTGCCGGGATCTCTCCACGCTGCAACATCGACAGCAGCGTCGCAGCATAGCCGGTCGCCACCGAGGTCAGCGCATTGAAGGGTCCGAGGGTCCGGTTCGGCGAGAAGCGATGGCAGATGGTGCGCTCCGTCGGCTGGCGGCCGCGATAGCCGCGCGCGGTAACGACCAGCAGCAATACGTCGTCCTCGATCACCGGCAGGCCGTTGTAGAGCAGCGAGCGCAGCATGTCGCGCCGGTGGCGCAAGCCGAGGTCGTCGAGCAGCAAGCGCATGTAGTCGAGATGGCCCGGATAACGGATGGTCTTGAAGGTCACGTTCTTCGGCGCCGATTCGGAAAAGATCGACAGATCCTCCACACCGCCGGATGTGACGAACTCTTCATAGGTCACGCCATCAATGCTCAGATGGCCGTATTCCTCGAGCGGTGACACGCTGACCGCCTTGCCGTCGCGGATCGCGGCACTGGGCCGGGTATATTCGTCGATCAGGCCGTCGACGTTCCAGATCTGGCCATAGCCGAGCCGGTTGGTCGGATAGCGCGGTATGGCGCCGACCCGGATGGTCAGGTCCGTGACCGGCGAGAAGGCGTCGAGCAGGCCGCAGGCGACATTGCCGATCATTCCCGGCGAGACGCCGCAACCGTTGAACACGGCGCGGTGTTCGGAAAGCGGCGCGAGGATGGCCCGGGTCTCCGGCCGGGCACAGGAAAAGTCGAGATAGTGCACCTTTGCCCGGGCCGCCGCCTCGGCGATCGCGTTGACAGCCCCGTCCGGCACGGCCGCCACCGCGACGTCCTGGCCTGACAGCAGCCCCTGCAACTCGTCGCTATGACCGAAGGTCTTGAGCGTCGCCTGGATGTTCATCGATCGGAGGCGGTCGAGTGCGTCCTCCGATCGATCGATGACCTGGACCGCGAAATCCTCGTTCGCCGCCAGGGCCATTGCCAGCGCCGAGCCGATTTCCCCGGCGCCGAATATGCAGACCTTGAGTTTCGCCATGATGATGTTCAGCCCTTGAACCGCTGAACAAAGCCCTGAAGGCGCGGGTTCTGCGGATTGAGGATCACGTCCTCGGCGGTGCCGGTCTCGGCGATCACGCCCTGGTCGAGGAACAGGACACGGCTTGCGACGTCGGCGGCAAAGGCCATTTCATGGGTGACGATTGCCATCGTCATGCCTTTCTCCGTCAGGCCACGAATGACGGCGAGAACCTCGCCGACCAGCTCCGGATCGAGCGCGCTGGTCACCTCGTCGAGCAGCAACACCTCGGGTTCCATGGCCAGAGCCCGGGCGATCGCCACGCGCTGTTTCTGGCCGCCGGACAGGTGGTTCGGATAGGCGGCGTGCTTTTCCGCAAGTCCCACCTGGGCGAGCAGGTCCATGGCCAGTTCTTCCGCCTCGCGCTTCGGTCGCTTGCACACGACGATCGGGCCTTCGGTCACGTTCTGCAGCACGGTCTTGTGCGGAAAGAGGTTGAAGTGCTGGAACACCATGCCGACATGGCGGCGCAGCGTGCCGATGCCGATCTCGTCGCCCTTGTCGCGAAATCGTTCGCCGACCGCCTTCTGGCGAAAGCGGATCGTGCCGCCGGTCGGGATTTCCATCATGTTGAGGCAGCGGATGAAGGTCGACTTGCCAGACCCGGAAGGGCCGATCAGCGCGACGACCTCACCGCGCTCGAGGCTGAGATCGAGACCCTTGAGGACTTCGAGCGTTCCGTAGCTCTTGCGCAGAGCGGAAGCTTCGATCACGGGTGCCTTTGGTGTGGAGTTCTGTGTCATGTCCGTGCTTCCGTTCCGTTAATCGCTGACCCTGAGGCGTCGTTCGATCCAGTCCGCAGCCTGGGTGAGGGGCAAAAGCATGGCGATGTAGAGCCCGGCCATGAGCGTGTATGATTCCAGCGGTCGGTAGGTCTGGCCGTTCACCACCGCCGCCATGTAGGCGAGATCGGCGACCGAGATGACCGAGACCAGCGAGGTGTTCTTGAACTGGATGACCGACTGGTTGATGAAGGACGGCAGCACCCGCTTCATCGCCTGCGGCAGGATGATCCGGCTCATCGACTGCCACGGGCTCATGCCGATCGCCGAGGCGGCCTCGCGCTGTCCCTTGTCGATCGACACGATCCCGCCCCGAAAGATTTCCGCATAGAAGGCGCCGACATAGAGCGACAGGGTCAGCATGGCCGCGATGCGGTTGTCGATCGAGGTCCCGACCAGCAAGGGAAACGCATAGTAGAACCACAGAAGCTGGACCAGGAGAGGCGTGCAGCGGAAGATCTCCTGGTAGACCCGGGCGATGCCGGACAGGATTTTCCAGCCGGACAGCCGTGCCGCGCAGGTGAGGAAACCGATCAGCACGCCGAAGAAGATCGAGCCGAAGGTGTAGAGGACGGTGATCCACAGACCCCAGAGAAAGAGGTCCCAATATTGCCATACGGAATGGAAGTCCCAGTTGTAACTCATCGGCCACCTCTTGCGGTCTTGTCCGCCGGGAAAGACGGATGATGCCCGCATCGGCGACACCGGTACACGTCAGTCCTGTTTGTCATTCTTGTTCCCCTGGTCTTTTCGTCGGCTGCCGAACGAGGCCGGAAGCCGACGGTGGATAGTCCTACGTCCGTTCGCCACGGACAATGCAAAGCTGATGCCGCCGCTTACCGCATTTCTTGGAAGGCGGCCGAGGCGGAGGCGAAGCGGCCGAGAATGCCGGCGAGCCTTTCGCGGTTGGCCGGCGAGACTGGAACCATCGGCAGGCGCATCTCCGGCCCGGCGAGGTTGGAGAGCGCCAGCGCCGCCTTGACCGGCCCCGGATTGGATTCGATGAACATGCCGTCGGTCAGTTCGGCGACGAGTTCGTGCAGGGCCAGCGCCCGCGCCGTATCGCCTGCCTTCCAGGCTTCGACCAGTTGCACCATCTCGCGCGGCGCGACATTGGCGACGACGCTGGTGACGCCGACGGCGCCCAGCGACAGGAAGGGCAGGGTCAGTCCGTCATCGCCCGAATGGATGATCAGCCCGTCGCCGCAGGCGGCGCGCAACTGGGTGACGCGGGCGGCCGATCCGCCGGCTTCCTTGATCGCGATGATGTTGTCGTGCTTTGCCATGAGGACTGCGCAGGTCTCCGGCGCAATCTCCACGCCGCAGCGTCCGGGAACCGAATAGAGCATGACCGGCAGCGAGGTCGCCTCAGCCGCCGCGCCGTAATGCGCGACAAGGCCCGCCTGGGTCGGCTTGTTGTAATAGGGCGTGACGATCAGCACCGCATCGGCGCCGGCCTGCTCGGCCCGCTTGACCTTGTCGATCGTCTTCTTCGTGTCGTTGGCGCCGGCGCCCGCCATCACCAGGACACGCCCGGCCGCGAGCTTCACGGTGCCGGCGATCAGTGCGTCGGCCTCTTCGTCGGAAAGCGTCGCCGCCTCACCGGTCGTTCCGACCGGAACGAGACCGGCGACCCCGGCTTCGATCTGGCGCTCGACCAGGGCGTCATAGGCTGCGGTATCGACGGCACCGTCCTTGAAGGGCGTGATGAGGGCGGTGAAGACGCCGTTGAAGCGTTGATGAAGGTCCTGCATGGTCATGTTCCTCTCTATTATCATCAGTCGTTCAGGCTGTCCGCCAGGCTGTAGCGGCCGGCGGGACGCGGTGTGGAAACCAGCCATTGGGCGGCAGCAAGCGCGCCTTCCGCATAGGCTGCGAGTGTGTGAACCCGGTAGGTGAAGCTGGCCTCGGCCGAGCCCAAATCGAAGCGCACCTCGTTCACGCCGACCGTGTCGCCCTCGCGGTGGACGGTGATTGCCGGTTGGGGGGCGGCAAAGCCCATGGCGCGGCTGCGTGCCTCGAACAGCTGGCGCGCCAGAAGGCGCGAGGTGCCGGACGGTTCCGCCTTCTTGCGGGCATGGTAGATTTCGCTGACGGTTGCCTCGGCGTCCGGCATGCGCCGTGCGAAGTCCAGGGCCGCCAGCCGGAAGGCTTCGAAGCCGTGGGCAAAGTTGGCGCTGACGAGCATCGGCCGATAGACGCAGGACGCGGTCAGCCGTTGATCTTCCTCAGCTGTGAAACCCGTGGTGCCGATCACCATCGGGATCGCCTTTGTGCCGATTTCCTCCTGCAGGGCGAGGCTCGCGGCCGGGGCCGAGAAATCGATCATCACATCGCAATGGTTCTTCATCGCCGCATCTGCCGGGCGGTACTCGATGCTGCCGCCGGCGACCGGTATGCCGACAAGGCGCGATCCGGGAGAGACCAGGGCGGCTGCAAGTTCCAGCCCCGGATTGGCGAGGACCAGTTCGACGAGCCGGGTCCCGACCCGGCCCGAGGCTCCCATGATGGCGATACGCATGGCAGTGCTCCTCAGTCGATCACGACCTTCGGCTCCGACATTTCGCGCAGCGCTATGCGGACACCCTCGCGGCCAAGTCCGGAGCGCTTGACGCCGCCGAAGGGCACGTGCTCGGCGCGGAAATCCGGGCCTTCGTTGATCATCACACCGCCGACGACAAGGTCGCGTGAGAAGGTCTTGATGAGAGCGTGGTCGTTGGTGAAGACGCCGGCCTGCAGACCATAGGCGCCGGCATTGACCTCGGCGATCGCGGCGTGCGGGTCGGTGAAGCTGCGGATGGCGATGATCGGGCCGAAGGTCTCGTCGGCGATCACCGGCGCATCGACGGCGACTTCCGAGATGACCGTCGGCGCAAAGACCGTGCCGTCATGGGTACCGCCGGTCAGCAGCTTGCCGCCATGGCCGGAGATGCTGGCTGTGACGCGTTCGGCTACGGCCTTTGCCGCAGCCAGGTCGATGACCGTGCCCATGTCGGTATCGTCCTTCGACGGATCGCCGAACTCGACGGCGTCGACGGCGGCAAGCAGCTTCTCGGTGAAGACCTTCTCGATGTCCTTGTGCAGGTAGAGCTTCTTGACAGCGGCGCAGCTCTGTCCGGCGATCTCGAAGCGGTGGCCGATGGTGGTGGCAACCGCCTTGTCGAGATCGGCGTCGGGCAGCACGAACAGCGGATCGTTGCCTCCCAGTTCCATCAGGCAGCGAATGAGCCCGCTGGCATTCTTGAGCGCAAGGCCGGCACCCGGCCCGCCGGTAAACGACAGAAGATCGATCGGCGAGCGGGCGAGCGACACGGCAGCCTCCGCCGCGCCATGAACGATCTGGAACAGGTCGGCCGGCCAGCCGGCCTTCAGCGCCAGCTCGCGCAAGCGCTGGGCGGCCAGCGGCGCCTTGGGAGACGGCTTGGCGACCACGGCATTGCCGGCGGCGATCGCCGGGCCCAGCTTGTGGCAGAGCAGGTTGAGTGGGTAGTTGAACGGCGTGATCGCGCCGACGACGCCGACCGGCTCGTAGGTGATCGTCGCCAGCCGGTCCGCACCGCCCTCGACGATCGCGCAGTGCAGCGCCTCGCCGTCGAGGAAGGTCGCGGCATCGCCCGAAAGCTTCAGCGTATTCTGCGCCCGGCGCACCTCGTTGCGCGCCTCGCGGATGGTCTTGCCCATCTCGTTCGAGATGATGCGGGCGAGATTCTCCGCATCCCCGGCGATTTCGGCTGCGAGCGCGTTCAGCATGGCGCGGCGCACGGCCGGGGTCGAGCGGCGAAAATCGTGCTGCGCCGCCTTAGCGCGGATCACGGCTGCGGTGATCTCGGCGGTCGAGCTCACGGCGATCTCGCCGACCGCTGTGCCGTCGAAGGGGTTGCGGACCAGGATCGCATTGCTCGTCTCAAGGATCAGGCGCTTGGCTTGCGTCATGTCGGTAAACCTCGTCATTCGTTTTCAGTGTTCTGGGAAGTGGCGCCGGTCAGCGCCGCTATGGAGATCGGCCGGACCGGCCAGCGGCGGCCGGTCAGATCCTCGGGCGCAGGTGCGGTGACATCCGGTTTGAGCTCGGCCATCAGCGCCGCAGTGTTGGCGGCACAGAACCGGCCCTGGCAGGCGCCCATGGCAAAGCGGCCATTGTGCTTGACCTCCCGGCCCGTCAGGCGGTCCTCACGGTCGCAGAGCCGGCGCAAGTCGCCGACCGTCTTGCCTTCGCAGCGGCAGAGGACGGTGTCGTCCGGCAGGCTGACCAGGGGCGGTCGCGGATCAAGCGGGGCAAACAGTGCGGCCAGGGTCGCCTGCGCCATGCGAGCGCGGCCGATTGTCCGGTCGAACTCTGCGCGGTCGCGCTTCCCCGACAGGATATCCACGACCGCGCGGCCCGCCCGGCGGCCATCCGCCTCGGCGGCGAAAGCGCCCAGCGCCTCTCGACAATCCCCGGCCCTGAGGATCAAAGGTCCGGACGTCGGTTCCGTCCCCTCGTTCGGCAGGCCGAAATCGTTGGGACGAATGCCGTCATGCAGACCGATGCGATCGACCGCGATCCGCCGCTCGCTGCCATCACGCCGCCGCACGATCGTCTGAAGGCCCGCGCCATCGCGCTCGATCGTCATCAGTTGCGTGCCGCGCATCCACGGAATGCGGCGAAGATTAATGTCCGCGAGATAGGCGGCCGCTTCGCGCAGGAGTGCGGCGTGGCCGAGCATGGCAAACCCTGGTCCGACCTGTCGCATTGGATCGCCGGCCTCGACGATCGCCACCGGCGGATTGCCGAGCCGCGCCATTTGCGCTGCCACCGCGATCAAAAGCGGCCCGCTGCCGGCCAGCAGGACGCGACCTTGCGGAGCAAGTCCGGTCTCCTTCATCATCACCTGCAACCCGCCGGCAGTCGAAACCCCGGCCATCTGCCAGCCGGGCCGCGGATAGACCTTTTCGACCGCGCCGATCGCGAGAATGACGGCCTTGGGTGCCAATTGTTCGACCCGGCCGGTGCGTCGGTTCTCGATCAACACCCGTCCGTCGCCGTCGACGCCGAGGAAAACCGAAGCATGACGCACAGGAATGCGCGCGGCCGAGAAGGCTTGTGCGAGGGTTTGCCAGCGGGCCTTGGGGCCAGCCGCCTGGTGGATCGGCTGGACGTCTTCGATCGGCTGGCGATGGATCGCACCACCCAGGCTCTCGCGCTGTTCGACGAGTTCGACCGTGTGGCCGGAACGAGCAACTTCGGTCGCGGCCACAAGCCCGGCCGGACCGCCGCCGATGATGATGACATCGGGCTCAATCATGGCGTCTCTCCAGCGCTTCCACCTGCATGCCCGCCCTGGCCGGTGTGATGCACGCTTCCCGGACCACCCCGTCGACCCGCAGCAGGCAGCACTGGCAGGCGCCGATGCCGCAGAAATAGCGCGTCTCCTGGCCGAGCGTGTCGGGGCCGAAGGTCAGGATGCCGGCGGCCTCCAGCGCTGCCGCAAGGCTTTCTCCGGTGCGGAAGGGAATTCTCCGCCCCATCCAGTCGAAACTCTGCCCGGTCATGCGGCCTCTCCCTGGCCGGCGAACCGGGACGGATCGAAGGACGAAAGATCGATGTCCGGTTCCTCTCCGCAGATCAGTTGGACGATCGACTTGCCGGTGACCGGGCCGAGACAGATGCCGTCGCCCTCGAAGCCGGTCGCCACATATCCGTTCTCCAGGCCGGGAATTCTGCCGACGAGCGGCAGGCCGTCGACAACGGCGGTGCGCACGCCGGCAAAACTCCTGAGAAGCCTGACGCCCGCAAGGCCCGGAACAAGCGCCACGGCATCGGTGAGAATGCGCGAGACCGCGTCGATGTCGTTGGTTTCGCGCTTGCCGAAATCCTCGCGCGTGCCGCCGATCAGGAACTGGCCGGTAACGAGCGGGTCGATCACCAGCCCCAGCCCCCGCGGCGGCGTATGGCCGGCCTTCTGGCTGCCCTTGCTGAGCAGGTAGCGACCCGACATGATCGCGCCACGCATGGCGGCGTTGAGCTCGGGTGCCCGTTCCGTCACCAGCAATTGGCCCTTTCGCGGTGTGAGTATGCCGGAGAACCCGAGGAGTTTCGCCGAGCCATTGCCTGCGGCAATCACGACCACGTCGGCGGTGAGCGAGCCGCGGTTCGTCGTTATCCCCGCAATGCGCCTGCCGCCGTCCTCAAGCTGAAATCCCTCGACCCGCATATCGCGCTCGACCACGATACCGGAAGCCGTCAGCAGTCGGTGGACGATCTGGTAGCCGATCGCATGGCCCTCGCCATGCACCTCGACCGCCATCTTCGCCTGCGGCGAGAGAGCCGGGAAGTCTTGGCGCAGATCGGTTCCGGACAGCATCTCGACCCTGACGCCTGCGCCCGCGAGAGCCGCCGAATGGGCCTCGAGCACGGCGCATTCCTCGTCCGATGCCGCAACGATGAAGGTCGAGCGGCGCTTGAAGGCGCCGGAAAGCAGGCCGTTGTCGGCGAGTTCGCCATAGAGTGCGACACCCTTGAGCGCCGCGGCCATCATCGGTCCCGGTCGCTTGCTGGCAACTGACACGGCACCGTCGGCGGCCCCCGTCGCTTCCGCCGCCGGGGCCGAGGCATCGATGAGCCGGATGGCGATGCCGCGCTTGGCCAGGAAATAGGCCGTGGCTGCTCCGACGATGCCGGAGCCGACGACGATCGCACTGGATGGGGGGCGGGATTGCATGGGTTCTTGGCCGGCCTTGTTGGTTGTCGACCAATATTGGCGGCGGCAGGGCTTGACCGTCGATACAAGATGACGGCCTTGCTTGTTCACGAAATTTGTATCCGCTACAAAGTCCCGACCCCTTAACAGAGAAGGAGGGGGACCCGCTCCATGGCCAAGATCAGCCTCACACTCATCCAGACTTTCTATCAGGTGGCACGGCACGGCTCGTTTTCCGGTGCGGCGCGCGATCTCAACCTCAGCTATCAGTCGGCGGCCAATCATGTGCGGCGACTGGAGCAGATCCTGCAGGGAAAGCTGATCGATTCCGAGCAGGGGGCGAAGCGCATTTCGCTCACCCCGCGCGGACGGGCGCTCTACAGCCTGCTTCATCCCGAGCTCGACATCATGCTGGAGCGGCTGACCAAGCTGATCGAGAACCAGCGCTCGTCGCTGCGCGTCGGCATGCCCCAGGCGATCTTCTTCTATCTGTTCCCGCGGGTGCTTTCGCGGTTCCGCGAGGCCTTTCCCGAAATGGAGTTCGCCGTCTACGAGCGCGATACGGTGCTCGCCGAACTCGTCAAGAATGGCAGTCTGGACGTGTGCATTTCCGAACGCTATTTCGGCGATCCGGTCGTTCCGCAGCGCCTGCTCGGCAGCTATCGGCTGAGCCTCGTCTATCCTGAGGCCTGGGGCGAGCCGCCCGCGCAACAGGACATTCCCCGCTGGGCCGAGGGCCGCCCCTTCATCACCTACGAGCCAGGCCAGACACTTCGCAACCTGGCGGTCGACTTCCTCGGCCGCGACGGGGCGATCGTCCAGCCGGCCGTCTCCACCTCCGGCAGTTCCAGTGTGAAGCGCTGCGTCGAGGAGGGTCTCGGCTTCTCGATCATTCCCTCCTGGTGCGTCGGTCCGGAAGACGTGTCGATCCGCAGCACAAAGCTCACCAACCTCCCGGAAGTGCGGGTCTATTTCGGTAATGCCGGCTTCCTGCAGAAGCACCCGATGGTGCAGCAGCTGTTCGAGGACTGCCGCCGCGAACTGGTTGGCCCGGTGCTCGATCCGCCGCGCAGCAGCGAACTCTCCCTGCCGCCGGTCTGACCACGACATATAAAAAAGCCGATAAGTGGCTCGGACTCTCTAGCATTGTTCCCGATCGATTCGCGGATAGGCTGATTTCCGGCCGGTGAGCCCGCGAGCCTCAAGCACGGCTTCGGGGAGACGGACATCAACGAGATTCCGGGGAACAATGGAGAACCAGACCATGAAATTGCTTTCAAAGATCTGTGGCGCAGCCGCAATCGCGCTGTCGCTGCTGGCCGGCACGGCCGCTTCGGCCGGAACCATCGAAGATATCCGCGCCCGCGGCGTGCTTCGCATTCCGGCGATCCTCAACGAGACGCCCTACTTCAACAAGGATCCCCGCACCGGCGAATGGCAGGGCTTCGTGCTCGACATGGCCAACGACATCGCCAAGACCCTGGACGTCAAGCTCGAAGTGGTCGAATCCAGCTGGGCCAACGCCATTCTCGACGTGCAGAGCGGCAAGGTGGACATGGCCTTTGCCGTCACCGCAACGCCGGTCCGTGCCATGTCGGTCTCCTTCTCCGACCCGACCTACTACAACAGCTTCGTGCTGGTCTCCGCCAAGGAGGAGATTGCCGGCAAGACCTGGACCGAGCTCAACGACCCGAAATACACCTTCGCCGTCGACCTCGGCTCGGCCCAGGACCTGATCACCCAGCAATATCTGCCCAAGGCCAATATCCTGCGCTTCAAGACCCGGGACGAAGCGATCGTCGCAGTGACCACCGGCAAGGCCGATGCGCTGGTCAACACCATGCTGAACGGCCTGGTCATTGCCAAGAAGGCACCGACCATCGGCGCGGTTCAGGTGCCGACGCCGGTTCTCTCCACGCCCTCGGTCATCGCCCTCAACTATGGTGCCGACGAAACCTTCAAGAGCTTCGTTTCCGCCTGGGCCGAATACAATCGCCGCATCGGCAACAACCAGACCTGGATCCTGAAGAGCCTGGAGACCTTCGGCATCACTCTCGACGATATGCCGGTCGGCTTCGGCTTCGGCGGCTGACGGCAAGGACACAATCTGTCGCGACGAAGAAACCCGGCGGGAGACCGCCGGGTTTCCGTCTTTGCGGCCGATCCGCTCGACCAAGCCAGCATTCTGATGCGACGCCTGCAGTAAACCCGTGCGCCGCGCCATAGGAAAACGAGGACGTGGATAAGACCCGCCCGCCGCGGCGGCTGCTCACCTTGCACAGATGAGCCTTTCCCGGAAAAGCCGAAAGGCATGCACTGGCGGACTTATGAGAAGCTTAGGGCCAAAAGCGAGGCTCTGGACGAACGGTCGGAACGCGCGGCGCTGGCAATGCTTGGTCGGCTTCTAAGTTCGGATTTCTGGACATGTCGAAAGTTTTCCGTGTACTTTCCCCGCATACTTGGGGGTGTACGTGTTCAGGTTTCTTCTTTTCGTTATCGCCATGGGGATTCTTACGCCGCGCCTATTTGCAGCGGACATAAGTACCGCTGTTGTATCCGGCCAGAATTTCATAACCATTACGGGTGATTTGGTTGATGGCGATGACTGGAAGTTCAAGAACATTGCCATTGCTCTTGATCGGGCTGTCGTGCTTCTCGACAGTCGGGGTGGGCTGTCTGCCGTCGGCATTGAGATAGGCAGGACCGTCTCCATCAAGGGTTTTCTGACAGCGGTGGGAACCAAGGGCGTGTGCGCGTCTTCCTGCGGACTTATATGGTTGGCTGGGCGCGAGCGGTTCCTATATCCAAACTCACGCATTGGCTTCCATGCCATCTATACCACGCCTGACGGAAAACCTGCCATTAGCAGCGATGGAAATGCTCTCGTCGGTGCTTATCTGCGTCAGCTTGGCTTTTCAGACCGGGTCGTTGTCTACGTTACTCAGTCCGCACCAACCTCGATGCAATGGCTTACGATGGAAGATGCATTACTTTTGGGGCTTCACGCTACTCTTGTGGAGGTTGCGAGCCCTTCAACGTCTGCACAGTCCGGCGCGCGCGATGTAGGCACTAAGGATGCATCTCTCCCACCAACTCGTCTTCCGCTTCCTAAGCCCCGGCCAGTCGAAGAAAGGGTGTTTCTTTATGAAGAGCGAAACGGCCTGCAACCGACTGTCTCTGTTGGTACTGTCGCATGGAGCATTGGTCAGCAAGAATCGCCAACAAAGGGTCTTCAGCAGCGCATTATCGGAAGTATTAAGGTGCCCTCGAAGCGGCTTGAATTGGAACTGATGATTGCGCCCAACAACGAATCATCACTTCCGGCAAGCCATTTGATTCGGTTTCTATTCTCCTACCCGTTAGATTTAGACAATGACCCGGCTCAAGTCGTAGAGCGGATAGCATTAAAGCGGACGGAGCCGGATCGTGGAAGCGCATTGATCGGCGTTCCGGCTCGATTATCAGACGATACATTCGTTTACGCGCTCAATGATTTCGACGATGCTGTTCGTCAGAATCTCAGCCTTCTCAAAACACGCGGCTGGATGGATATTCCTATCGCACTTAGAAGCGGCCAGAGAGTCCTGCTCACCGTGGAAAAGGGAGACACGGGCTCGCTAGTCTTTGAGCGGGTAATTGATTCATGGAAAAGGTAGAGCTAATCGCTTGGCGAAGGGAAGGCGGCTTTAAACAAACATCGCAAGGGAGGGATAGAGTTAGGGACGGGCTGAGTTAAATTTAAAAAAAGTCAATTATTTCAGTATTTTAAAAGGAAACTATGGCGGACAGAGAGGGATTCGAACCCTCGGTACGCTTTCACGTACACACGCGTTCCAGGCGTGCGCCTTAAACCACTCGGCCACCTGTCCGTAGGAGCCGACACCCTCGTCATGCGAAGCGGCCGGTCGGGCGCGATATATAACGAGGATTTCCCGGCGATCAACCGAAATCTGACGGTTTTTTGACTTGCCTGGACAAAAGCCTATCTATTGGCTGGCCTTCGCCCCGAAGGCGGTGCATGCAGGGGGCAGGTGCCGTGGTCGCGTGGGTAGCTGCATGGGGGAATGGTTCGGTGCGTTTCATCTTTCGTCTGGCGAGTTTCGGGGCCTTGTGTGTTGCGGTGATTGCCGCCACCATGGATTCGATCGCCTCGGTGTCGGCGTCGCAATTCGTCGTCACGCCGCTCCGATTGGCCTGGGTGGAAATCGCCCCCGCGTCCCTGGTCGGTTTCCGCGCTTTCGTCGAAACGAAGATCGGCGCGTCGGCCTGGCGCATGTTCGATGCCTGGTTCCTGCCGCAACCCGCATTCGCGGTGCTGCTCGGTCTGGCGCTGCTTTTGTGGATGGTCGGCTACAAGAAGCCGTCGCCGGCCGGCCGTTTCGCCGCCTGATCCTTGTGCCGCCCCAGCCGCGCGGCCTGTCCGTGCCCGTTAGGAGTCCTGATGTTCCTGATCGATATGTTCAACAAGAAGATGACCATGCCCACCGCCGAGACCGCGCTTCCCGGCCGCCCGGAGCCGCTCGCGACCGCCGAGACGCATTTCGTCTCCGGGCGCCCGTTGAAGGGACCTTATCCGGAGGGGTCGAGGACGGTCTATCTCGGGATGGGCTGTTTCTGGGGCGCCGAACGGCTGCTGTGGAAGACGCCCGGCGTTTACGTCACGGCGGTCGGCTACCAGGGCGGGTTCACGCCCAATCCCACCTACCAGGAAACCGTGACGGGGCTCACCGGTCATGCGGAGGTGGTCAAGGTCGTCTACGATCCGCAGGTGGTGACGCTCGAGGCGCTGCTGAAAATCTTCTTCGAGGCGCATGATCCGACCCAGGGCATGCGCCAGGGCAATGACATCGGCACGACCTACCGTTCGGCCATCTATGCCGAAAGCGTCGATGACATCGACACCGCGCTCAAGGTTCGCGATGCCTTCCAGGAGGCGATGATCGCAGCGGGCCGCAAGCAAACGGTGACGACGCAGATCGCCCCGGCGGGACCGTTCTATTATGCCGAGGACTATCACCAGCAATATCTGGCGAAGAACCCTGACGGCTATTGCGGCCTTCGCGGCATTGGGGTGACCTGCCCGCTGCCGGTCGCCTCATGAGCCGCCCGCTGCCGGTCGCCTCATGAGCCGCCCGCTGCTCGTTCCGGCGGCAGCGAGCCCCTTGATCTGGCTGAATTTTCGGCGTGCGCGGTTGAGGCGGGCAAGCGCCGAATGTTTCTTTACCAGTTGAAAAAAATCGGGTGAATTTTTCCAAGAGCCATGCAAGGATGAAACCAGCCAGGCCCTTGGAAAAGGGGTCGGTGGTTCCGCAGACTGGCGCGTCAAAGCGCTTGCGGGAGGACCCAGCAAGATCAATAGCAACAACAGGGCTGCACAATGAAGAAAACCCTTTTGAGTCTCTTTGCCTTGGCCGCAATGTCGGCAACGGCGCTCGCCGCGGACGTCAAGCCGGCACTCGTCTACGGCACGGGCGGCAAGTTCGACAAGTCGTTCAACGAAGCAGCCTATGCCGGTGCCGAGAAGTTCAAGGCCGAGACGGGCACCGAATATCGCGACTTCGAACCGACCGGCGACACCCAGGGCGAACAGGCGATCCGCAACTTCGCCTCGCGGGGCTATAATCCGGTCGTCGCCGTGTCCTTCGCCTGGACCTCGGCGGTCGAGAAGGTCGCGGCCGAATTCCCCGATACCCAGTTCGTCATCGTCGACTCGGTGGTCGACCTGCCGAACGTCCGTTCGGTCGTCTACAAGGAAGAGGAAGGCTCCTACCTCGTCGGCGTGCTCGCCGGCATGGCGTCGAAGACCGGCAAGATCGGCTTCGTCGGCGGCATGGACATTCCGCTGATCCGCAAGTTCGAATGCGGCTACGAGCAGGGCGCGCGCGCTGCCAATCCCGACATCCAGGTGTTCCAGAACATGACCGGCACCACCGGCGCTGCCTGGAACGACCCGGTTCGTGGCGGCGAGCTCACCAAGAACCAGATCGACCAGGGCGCCGACGTGATCTATGCGGCAGCCGGTGCGACCGGCCTTGGCGTGCTGCAGACCGCGGCCGACAACGGCAAGCTGTCGATCGGCGTCGACTCCAACCAGAACCACCTGCATCCGGGGTCGGTCCTGACCTCGATGGTCAAGCGCGTCGACCTTGCCGTCTACAATGCCTATGCCGACAGCAAGGGTGACAAGTTTACCGCCGGCGTCCAGGCGCTCGGCGTCAAGGAAGACGGCGTCGCCTATGCCCTCGACGACAACAATGCCAAGCTCATCACCGACGAGATGAAGGCAGCCGTCGAAAAGGCCAAGGCCGACATTATTGCCGGCACCATCAAGGTCCACGATTACATGTCGGACAATTCCTGCCCGAAGTGATCTGATCCGGGCGCAAGGCGGTTGCTCAATCCGCCTTGCGCCCTTTTTATGTCTGGGGGACCGGAATGAACGAAAAGAGCCAGGCGCCGGCGATCGAACTGATCGGCATCGACAAGAAGTTCGGTGCGGTGCACGCCAACAAGAACATCAATCTCACGGTCGCCAAGGGCTCGATCCACGGCATCATCGGCGAAAACGGGGCCGGCAAGTCGACCCTGATGTCGATCCTGTATGGATTTTACCACGCCGACAGCGGCGAGATCCGCATCGACGGCAGGCCGGTCGCCATCCGTGACAGCCAGTCGGCGATCGCCGCCGGTATCGGCATGGTGCATCAGCACTTCATGCTGGTCGAGAATTTCACCGTGCTGGAAAACCTGATGCTCGGCGCCGAGGGCGGCCCGCTGCTCGGCAAGGGCACGGATGCGGCGCGCGACGCCTTGAAGAAGCTCGAGGACGATTATGAACTCGAGGTCGACCCCGATGCCGTGGTCGAGGAACTCCCCGTCGGGCTGCAGCAGCGGGTCGAGATCCTGAAGGCCATGTATCGCGGCGCCGAGATCCTGATCCTCGACGAACCGACCGGCGTGCTCACCCCCGCCGAAGCCGACCACCTGTTCAAGATCCTGCGGGTGCTGCGCGACCAGGGCAAGACGGTCATCCTCATCACCCACAAGCTGCGCGAAATCATGGCGATCACCGACACGGTGTCGGTCATGCGCCGCGGCGAGATCGTCGCCACCCGCACGACGTCCGAAACGACGGTCGAGGAACTGGCAGAACTCATGGTCGGTCGCCGCGTGCTGCTGCATGTGGACAAGGGCGATTCCAAGCCCGGCGAGGTCTTCCTCTCCGTACGCAACCTGACGGTCAAGGATCAACGCGGCGTCACAATGGTCGACAGCGTCTCCTTCGACGTGCGCTCCGGCGAGATCCTCGGCATTGCCGGCGTTGCCGGCAACGGCCAGAGCGAACTCTTGGAGGCCATCACCGGCATCCGCAAGCCGACCTCGGGTGAAATCCTGTTCTGCGGCGAGCCGGTCACCGGCTTTGATCCGGCGCGCCTCAGGCGCATGGGACTGGCGCATATTCCGGAAGACCGCCACCATATGGGCCTGGTGCTGGCCTTCGAGGAGGCGGAGAACGCCATCCTCGGCTATCACCGCGACGATCGTTACGGCAGGGGTGCATTCCTGAAGCCCGATGCGGTGCGCAAGGCCGCCGTCGACGAGATCGAGAAATACGACATCCGTCCGCCCAATCCCAGGCTGAAGACCGCCAATTTCTCCGGCGGCAACCAGCAGAAGATCGTCGTTGCCCGCGAGATCGAGCGCGACCCGAAGCTTCTCGTCGTCGGCCAGCCGACCCGCGGCGTCGACATCGGCGCCATCGAATTCATCCATCGCCGGATCGTCGAGACGCGCGACGCCGGCAAGGCGGTGCTGCTGGTATCGGTCGAATTGGATGAGATCCGCTCGCTGTCGGACCGGGTGCTGGTGATGTTCGCCGGCAAGATCGTCGGCGAGAAGAGCCCGGAAACGGCCGAACAGACGCTCGGCCTGATGATGGCCGGCATTGCCGCATGAGGTTTTGATGAGCACCGCTTCCGTACCGCTGCCGAATTGGATCAACTACGCGCTGATCCCGCTGATCAACCTCATCCTCGCTTTCCTGGTCTCCGGTCTCGTGGTCTGGATCATCGGCGAGGATCCCTATGAAGCCCTGAAGCTGATGCTCGCCGGCGCGCTCGGACGCGGCGAGGGCATCGGCTTCACCCTGTTCTATGCCACGAACTTCATCTTCACCGGATTGTCCGTCGCCGTCGCCTATCATGCCGGCCTGTTCAACATCGGCTCCGAAGGCCAGGCCTATCTCGGCGGCCTCGGCGCAGCCCTGGTGGCGCTGTCGCTCGACCATTATGTGCCGTGGTACGTGACCATGCCGCTCGCCATCTGTGCCGCGGCCCTGTTCGGTGCTGCGGGTGCTGCCATCCCCGCCTGGCTGCAGGCCAAGCGCAACAGCCACATCGTCATCACCACGATCATGTTCAACTACATTATCTCGTCGCTGATGAACTATGTGCTGGTGCACGTTCTGATCGTGCCCGGCAAGATGGCGCCGGAGACCCGCACCTTCCTCGAAGGCGGACAGCTGCCCAAGCTCGACTGGCTGATGGCCATGTTCGGCCTGAAACTCGGCCCCGCGCCGCTCAACGTCTCCTTCCTGATCGCGCTCGTCATGTGCGTGCTCGTCTGGGTGCTGATCTGGCGCACCAAGCTCGGCTACGAGATGCGTACGCTCGGCCTCAGTCGTTCGGTCGCCGCCTATGCCGGCATTCCCTATGTCAAGATCGTCATCATCACCATGCTGATCTCCGGCGGCCTTGCCGGCATGATGGCGCTCAATCCGGTGATGGGCGCATCTGCCCGCCTGCAGGTCGAATTCGTCAGCGGCGCCGGATTCGTCGGCATCGCCGTCTCGCTGATGGGCCGCAACCACCCGATCGGCATCGTGCTCGCGGCGATCCTGTTCGGCGTGCTCTACCAGGGAGGGGCGGAACTGTCCTTCGACATGCCGACCATCACCCGTGACATGATCATGGTGATCCAGGGTCTGGTGATCCTGTTTGCCGGCGCGCTCGAATACATGTTCCGGCCGACGATCGTGCGCATCTACCAGCAAATCGTCAAAGCGTGAGGTGAGCGACATGGATTACTTCGACATTCTCGTCAGCATCCTCGGCTCCACCGTCCGCCTGTCGATCCCTCTGATCTTCACCGCGCTGGCCGGCCTGTTTTCCGAACGCGCCGGCATCTTCGACATCGGCCTCGAGGGCAAGATGCTGGCGGCCGCCTTCGCCGCCGCCACCGCCGCCTACATGACCGGCTCGCCGTGGCTCGGGCTCGCCTCCGGCATCGGCGTGTCGCTCGCCTTCTCGCTGGTCCACGGCTTCGCCTCGATCACCAATCGCGGCAACCAGATCGTCTCCGGCGTGGCGATCAACTTTGCCGCAGCCGGTCTCACCGCCGTGCTCGGCCATGCCTGGTTCCGCCAGGGCGGCCGCACACCCGGCCTCACCGCCGATGCGCGCTTCTCGCCGATCACGCTTCCGGGTGTCGACCTGATCCGCGACGTGCCGATCATCGGCCCGCTCTACGCCAATGTCATCTCCGGCAACAACCTGCTCACCTATCTCGCCTTCCTCGCCGTGCCGATCTCCTGGTGGGTGCTCTATCGCACCCGTTTCGGCCTGCGCCTGCGCGCCGTTGGCGAAAATCCCGGAGCGGTCGATACCGCAGGTATCTCGGTCACCTGGCTGCGCTACCGCGCGGTTCTGGTCGCCGGTTTCCTCTGCGGCTTCTCCGGCACCTATCTGGCGATCGCCCAGTCGGCGGCCTTCATCAACAACATGTCGGCCGGGAAGGGCTATATCGCACTCGCCGCGCTGATCTTCGCCAAGTGGCGGCCAGTTCCGGTCTTGCTTGCCTGCCTGCTGTTCGGCTTCCTCGATGCGCTCGCCAACTTCATGCAGGGCAAGTCGGTTCCCGGCATCGGCGAGGTGCCGGTGCAGATCTTCCAGGCGCTGCCCTACATCCTCACCTGCATCCTGCTCGCCGGCTTGATCGGTTCCGCCAACCCGCCCAAGGCCGGCGGTGTCCCCTATGTGAAGGAGCGTTGATTCCCATGTCCCATGACCTGTTCGAGGCCGCGCGCGACGCGATGAAATTCGCCCATGCGCCCTATTCGAAATTCCCGGTCGGGGCGGCCATCCGCGCCGATGACGGCCGGATCTACACCGGCGCCAACATCGAGAACCTGTCCTTCCCGCAAGGCTGGTGCGCCGAGCCGACGGCGATCGGCTGCATGATCATGGGTGGGGCGAAGAAGATCGTCGAAATGGCGGTGATAGCCGAGAAGATGGCGCTCTGCCCGCCCTGCGGCGGTTGTCGCCAGAAGATCGCCGAATTCGCCGAGGCAGGCACGAAGATCTACCTTTGCGACGAGGTCGGCGTTAAAAAGACGATGACCATGGACGAACTCCTGCCTTTCTCCTTCAAGACGGACATTCTCGGATGAGGGAGGCGATCAACTTCCTCGTCGACCGGCTGGAAGGCCTTCTGCCGCGCTACGGCATCGTGCTCGGATCGGGCCTCGGCTCGCTGGTCGAGGAGATCCGCGATCCGATCCGCGTCTCCTACCATGATCTGCCGGGCTTTCCGCTGAGTGGCGTGTCCGGTCATGCCGGTGAACTGGTCGCCGGCTATCTCGACCGGGAACCGGTCATCATGCTGGCCGGCCGTATTCACTATTACGAACACGGCGAAGCCAATGCCATGCGCGTGCCGATCGAGGTGCTGCGCGGGCTTGGCGTGCAGTCGTTGATCCTCACCAATTCCGCCGGATCGCTGCGCGAGGATCTGCCGCCGGGTTCGGTTATGCAGATCAGCGATCACATCAATTTTTCCGGCGTCAATCCGCTGATCGGCGAGGAGAGCGACAGTCGCTTCGTCGGCATGACCTCCGCCTACGACGCCGATCTCGCCGCCGCCATGCAGCGTGCCGCCGCCGAGGAAGGCATTCCGCTGTCCTCCGGCGTCTACATGTGGTTCTCTGGCCCGAGCTTCGAAACGCCGGCCGAAATCCGCATGGCCCGCATCCTCGGCGCCGATGCGGTAGGCATGTCGACCGTGCCGGAAGTCATCCTCGCCCGCTTTTTCGGGCTGCGGGTGGCCGCCGCCTCTGTTATCACCAATTTCGGCGCCGGCATGACCGGGGCCGAGCTCAGTCATGCCGAAACCAAGGACATGGCACCGATCGGGGGCAAACGGCTTGCCGCCATCCTCAAGAGAATGATCGCTGGTGGAGGGACGGAACTTGGATAGTCACGAAGCGCGGGCCATCGCCGCCCGGGCACTTGCCCTGGTCGATCTCACCAATCTGAAGGACGATTGCACACCGGCGCAGATCGATGCCCTGTGCGCCAAGGCGGTAACGCCCTATGGCCACACCGCGGCCATCTGCATCTGGCCGCGCTTCATCGCCCGCGCCCGCACGCTGCTCGGGCCGGAAAGCCCGGTGCGCATCGCGACCGTGGTCAATTTCCCCTCCGGCGACCTGAAGCTCGAGGACGTGCTGGCCGAGACCCGCGAGGCGATCGCCGACGGTGCCGACGAAATCGATCTGGTCATTCCCTACCGGGCTTTCATGGCCGGAGACGAAGCGGCGGTAACGTCCATGGTCGAGGCGGTGCGCGCCGCCTGTGCCGAACCCGTGCTGTTGAAGACCATCCTCGAAACCGGAGAGATCAGGGACACCGCCCTGATCCGCCGCGCTTCGGAACTGGCGATCGCCGCCGGTGCCGATTTCATCAAGACCTCGACCGGCAAGGTCGCCGTCAATGCGACGCTCGAGGCGGCCGACATCATGCTGCAGGCGATCCGCGACAGCCGCAAGAAGGTCGGCTTCAAGCCGGCCGGCGGCATTTCGAGCGTCGCCGACGCCGGTCTATACCTGCGCCTTGCCGATACCATCCTGGGCGAGGACTGGGTCATGCCGTCGACCTTCCGCTTCGGCGCCTCAGGCCTGCTCGACGATATTTTGACCGTGCTCGGCGGTGGCCGGTCGAGCGCCGACAACACGGGATACTGATAGATGCTGCCCCAGGAAATCATCCGCCGCAAGCGTGACGGCGCCGTCCTCACCGCCACCGAGATCACCGCTTTCGTCGAAGGGCTGAGCCAGGAAAGCATTTCCGAGGGTCAGGTCGCGGCCTTTGCCATGGCGGTGTTCTTCAAGGGCATGACGCCGGAGGAGATCGTCGCCTTGACGCTTGCCATGCGCGATTCCGGCGAGGTTCTCTCCTGGGCCGGCATCGGCAGGCCGATTGCCGACAAGCATTCGACCGGTGGTGTCGGCGACAATGTCTCGCTGATGCTGGCGCCGATCGTCGCGGCCTGCGGGCTTGCCGTGCCGATGATCTCCGGCCGCGGCCTCGGCCATACCGGCGGCACGCTCGACAAGCTGCAGTCGATACCCGGCTATGACGTGATGCCCGATGCGGCGACCTTCCGCAGGGTGGTGGACGAGGTTGGCTGCGCCATCATCGGCCAGACCGGCGACCTCGCGCCTGCCGACAAGCGCCTCTACGCGATCCGCGACGTCACCGCGACCGTCGAATCCATTCCGCTGATCACCGCTTCCATCCTGTCGAAGAAGCTTGCCGCAGGGTTGGAGAGCCTGGTCCTCGACGTCAAGGTCGGCAACGGCGCCTTCATGGCCAGGGCCGAGGATGCCGAGGCGCTGGCCCGCTCGCTGGTGACTGTTGCCAATGGGGCAGGGGTGCGCACCTCGGCGCTTCTGACCGACATGAACGAACCGCTCGCCGATGCGGCGGGCAATGCGGTCGAGGTGCAGAATGCCGTCGAATTCCTCCGTGGCGCCAAGACCGGCACGCGGCTCGAGGAGGTGACGCTGGCGCTAGGGGCCGAAATGCTGGTGAATGCCGGCACTGTCGCTGACCTCCAGACCGGCCTCACCCGGTGCCGTGATGTGCTCGCTTCCGGCAAGGCAGCCGAGGTGTTTGGCCGAATGGTGCATGCGCTCGGCGGTCCGGTCGATTTCATGGACCATGCGGATCGCTACCTGCAAAAGGCGGCCATCGAGATTCCGGTGCTGGCCAAGGCCGATGGTTACCTCGCCTCCGCCGACACCCGCGGCCTCGGCCTTTGCGTCGTCGCCCTTGGCGGCGGACGCCAGCGGCCGACCGATGCCATCGACCACCGCGTCGGCCTGACGGGGCTCGTTCCGCTCGGCACCGCCGTATCCAGGGGCGACCTGATCGCCACCGTGCATGCCAACGACCGCGACAGCGGCGAACGTGCCGCGCAGATGGTAGCGGCAAGCTATGGCATCGCCGACGACAGGCCGGAGCTCGCGCCGGTGATCGGCAAGCGCATCAACTAAGAATAAGGGGCGAGGGCGGGGGTGACCCTTAACGCTCCAGGCGCAGGCGGTCGCCCTCGGCCGAATAGCCGCCGAGGCGCTTGAGGAAACTCATGCCGATCAAGGTGCCGGACAGCGCCTTGTCGCGCAGCACGAAGGCGTCGACGTCCTCCACCCGCACCGTGCCGATCTCGACCCTTTGCAGGCGGATATGCGCGGCGCGGGTTTCGCCATTGGCCGTGCTGATCGGATACTTGAAGTCGAGCGAGGCGATGCTGACCCCGATGCGCCGCGCGGTCGTCTCGTTGATCGCCACCAGCGATGCCCCGGTATCGACCATGGCCTCGATGGCCTTTCCGTTGAGCCTGAACGTGCCGCTATAGTGGCCGGTCCTGTCCGCTTCCAGGATCGTGCTTCCCGTCCGAGCGACTGTCACAGGCCCTGCGGCGGGTGTCCCGCCGCCAGCGGAGACGTGCATCTTCAGGGCCTCGAATACCTGCGGCACCTGGGTTGCAGCGACCGCCGCCACGAAAACCAGCCCGATCGCGCGCATCATCATGGCATTTCTCCCGCCTTGTCCAAGCCTTCAGGGGTCTGATAGCCCATCCCGATTGAAAAGCCGCTAAGGCGCGAACGAAAACGCCCCGGAACGCTTGTTCCGGGGCGTGAACCGTCGCTTCTGGTTAAGCCTTTATTTCGTGCCGTACATACGGTCGCCGGCATCGCCGAGACCGGGCATGATATAGCCCTTCTCATTGAGATGGCTATCGATCGAGGCGGTGAAGACCGGCACGTCCGGATGCGCCTCGCGAAAATTCTTGATCCCTTCCGGCGCGGCCAGGAGGCAGAGGAAGCGGATGTTCTTCGCGCCGCGTTCCTTAAGCTTGTCGACGGCCGCGATGGAGGAATTGCCGGTGGCCAGCATCGGGTCGACGACGATGATCAGGCGCTCGTCCAGTGCATCGGGCGCCTTGAAATAATACTCGACGGGCTGCAGCGTTTCGTGGTCGCGATAAACGCCGATATGCGAGACACGGGCGGCGGGCACCAGTTCCAGCATGCCTTCCAGAAGGCCGTTGCCGGCGCGCAGGATCGAGGCGAAGACCAGCTTCTTGCCCTCGAGTACCGGCGACTGCATGGTCGTCAGCGGCGTCTCGATCGTCTCCATGGTCAGTTCAAGGTCCCGCGTCACCTCGTAGCAGAGCAACGTGGAAATTTCCCTGAGCAGCCGGCGGAAGCTCGATGTCGAGGTTTCCTTGCGGCGCATGATGGTGAGCTTGTGCTGAACCAGCGGATGATTGATGACTGTGACGCCGTCCATGGTCGGGCCCTTCTGTTTTTCTTGTTCGACGGAAATGTTTTCCACATTCCCTCGGCCGCCCGCAAGGGCGTCGCTGAAATTTGCCCCTTGATCCCCAGATGCTGCCGCTCAAAGGCGGCCAAACAGCACCTGCCGGGTCGGCTCGTCGACGAAGGCCGCCTCGATCGCCGTCCTCGTCATGGCGTTGATCTCATCCTCTGAGAAGCCCATCACCGTCGACGCCGTCTCGTATTCCTGCGCCAGCGAGGTGTGGAAGAACGGCGGATCGTCGGAGTTGAGCGTCACGCGCACCCCGGCCTCGACAAAGCGCCGGAGCGGATGGCTGGCATAATCGGGAAACACCTTGAGCGCGATGTTCGAGCCGGGGCAGACCTCCAGCACCGTGCCGAGATCGGCCAGCCGCTTGACCAGGTCCGCATCCTCGATCGCCCGCACGCCATGGCCGATCCGGCTGGGCTTCACCAGATCCAGCGCGTCGGCGACGGAGAAAGCGCCGCAGAGTTCGCCGGCATGGATGGTGAGGCCGAGGCCCGCCTCCCGCACGATGTCGAAGGCCGGCGCATAGTCGGCCACCCGGTTCATCCGCTCCTCGCCGGCCATGTTGAAGCCGGTGACCAGCGGGTGGTCGAACCTGGCCGCCCATTTGGCACGGGCGAGCACGTTTTCCGGCCCCAGGTGCCGTTCGCCGATGATCACCATGCGGCATTCGATGCCGGTCTTTTGCTTGGCCGACAGAATGCCGACCGCCAGCCCGCCGACATAGTCGTCCGGCGACAGGCCGACGGCCTCGCCGTGGTCGGGCGAGATGAACAGCTCGCTATAGATCGTGTTGGCGGCTGCCAGCTCGAGGAGATAGGCCTCGGCCAACGCCGCATAGTCCTCGGCCGTACGAAACACCGAGGCGACGAAATCATAGCAGGCTATGAAGCTGGTGAAATCGTTCCACACATAGGCGCCGTCCTTGACGAAGCCAACGGTTGCCACGCCGTATTTCTCCGCCTGCGCCATCGTCAGCGCCGGCGGTGCGGCGCCCTCCACGTGGCAGTGGAGTTCCGCCTTCTTCAGATGTGCTGTCAAAGGAAGCTCCGTCCATGCGGCCCGGCCGGAATGCCGAGATGGGCGGCAATCGTCTCGCCTATATCGGCATAGGTATTGCGGATACCGATCATGCGCGACTTGATGCCGGGGCCGAAGGCCATGATCGGCACCCGCTCGCGGGTATGGTCCGTGCCGCGCCAGGTGGGGTCGCAGCCATGGTCGGCGGTCATCAGCACCATATCGCCCGGCTTGAGCTTGCGATGCACCTCGGGCAGCCGCCGGTCGAAGGCCTCGAGCGCCGCGGCATAGCCCGGCACGTCGCGCCTGTGGCCGTAGAGCATGTCGAAGTCGACGAAATTGCTGAACACCAGGTCGCCGTCCGCGGCCTCGTCCATGACCTTCAGCGTCGCATCCATCAGCGCCATGTTGCCGTTCGCCTTGATGACGCGCGACACGCCCTGGTGGGCGAAGATATCGCCGATCTTGCCGACGCCATGCACGCTGCGCCCGGCCTCGACCAGGCGGTCGAGCAAGGTCGGCTCCGGCGGCAGCACGGAATAGTCGCGCCGGTTTCCGGTGCGCTCGAAGGTGGCGGGCGTCTCGCCGATGAAAGGTCGCGCGATGACCCGGCCGATATTGAGCGGATCGATCAGCTTGCGCACGATCTGACACAGCGTCAGCAAGCGCTCGAGGCCGAAATGCGTCTCGTGGGCGGCGATCTGGAAGACCGAATCCGAGGACGTGTAGCAGATCGGCTTGCCGGTGCGGATATGCTCCTCGCCGAACCGGGCGATGACTTCCGTGCCCGAGGCGTGGCAATTGCCGAGAATGCCGGGAAGCTCCGCCTCGCGGCAGATCGCCTCGACCAGTTCTTCGGAAAATGCGTCGCCGTCTGCAGGAAAATAGCCCCAGTCGAACATCACCGGCGTTCCGGCGATCTCCCAATGGCCCGACGGCGTATCCTTGCCGTGCGAAACCTCGTTCGCCGCGCCGTGCAGGCCGAACACCCGTTCCGGCACAGGCATGCCGGCCGGCGCACGGCCGCTCGACAGTTTGGCAATGGCCACCAGTCCGAGGGCCGACATGTTGGGAAGCGCAAGCGGACCGGACCTCAACCCCTGGCGATCGCCTGCACCCGCCGCGCAGAACTCGGCGATATGACCGAGCGTATCGGAGCCGTCGTCGCCATAGGCGGGCGCGTCGGGCGCGCCGCCGATGCCGAAGGAATCAAGAACGAAAAGAAATGCTCGTGCCATGGTCCACCTGCGCCGCGGAACACGGCCCTCATGGCTGTCGTCGTCCGGGCGGTCGAAGCGGCATGTTTAGCGCCAAGCGGCCGGCTTGGCAAACCCCGGGTGGCGGACGTGTAACGGACTTCGGCGCCGTCGCGGCCCTTAAAGAGAGCCGCCTTGTCAGCAGTCGCCACAGGTGATGTCGGTATTGACGCGCTGCCGGAAGTAGAACTCTCTGGAGATCGTCAGTTCCCTGATCGTCGATCCGGAGAGCGCCGGAAGATACATCAGCAATTCGTGGGAAACGGTGAGCTCGGTGCGGATCAGGAAGATGTCGGCTTCGAGCATGTCGGCGGGCACCGGCACCGTCGCGCCGACCGCATAGGGGGCGGAGCCGGAATTCGACCATGACCACGCCACCGACGCAGCCTTTGAGCTGTCGACTTTGACCCCTGTAATATTCAGCGCCAGTTTGTACGGGTCATACGGCGCGAAGATCGCGCTCACGACGTCGACCATGTCATCGAGGTCGTTCTTGACGACCTTGTCCGCCCGCGACACGAGGTCCGCGACCGTGCTGGCCGACACGGTTGCCCGTTTCGACGTGTTGAAGGCGAGTGTCAGCTCGAAAGCCGCAAGATAGAGCACCAGCAGCAGCGGGGCGATCAGGGCGAATTCGACGCCACCGATACCGCTTCGGTCGTCCCGCATGCGGCGCAGCACCGATGTCAGCCGGGAAAGGTAGCCTTTCCGGCTCCGGTCTGCGTCGCGGCCCAGGGGCTGGCTCGGTGCGCTCACGGATAATCCTCGTTCTGGATGGCCGTCGTCGCCGAGATCAGGAAGTCTTTGGGCATCGATCCATCGGCCGGACGGATCGTGGTGATGTAGGGCCGGACGAGATCGGTCATCACCTGCCAGCGGTAGAGTGCCCGGACCATGTTGATGGACTTGGGCCCGCCTGGCGCAAAATCGAAGCTCGACGGGTCGATGTCGGAGAAATCGGCGGTCGAAACCCGCGGTATCTCGCCGGGTATGTCGCCGAAGGTCGGGAAGGTGCGGACATCAATGTAGAGTTTGGAAGGTGTCGTGATCTCCGTTTCGGAGCAGGTGATCAGGATCGATATCTCGTTGCAGAAGGCCTGGCGGAACTGGCCTTCGGTCATGTCGGTGGTGCGGCCGAGATCATAGGTGATCCGGCCGGTGCGCAGTTCGCGCGCCATGTTGTTCACGGCCAAATGGACCAGTTGCTCCGCATAGAAGGCCACGAAGGTCTCGATGATCGCGAAGATGATGAGGAAATAGGGAATGGCGAGAATGGCGAACTCGATGGCCGCAGCCCCGTCGCGGGATCGGCGCAGGCGTCGCCACAGCCGGCGTTTCGGCCGGCCGGTCTTGGCTCGCCCGTCCTGGTGCTGCCTGTCGGGATGCTTGAAGTCTGCGCTCATCGCTCGTATCCGCGGTCCGGGATCAGTCTCGACGTTAGGAGCGAAGTGTTGATTTTCCGTTGTCGCGATCTTTACAATTCGATGCGTGCCGCAAGCGGCTTTTCACGGGTTTGGCGGTCGGGGCCTTGAATCACTTCGCGGCGGCGGTCGCGCCGGTGGTGACATGCTCTTCGCAATTGGGCGAGCAGGACAGAACGGTGCGCGTGGTGGCCTTGAACACCCGCACGGTATTGCCCTCGTCGATGGACACCAGAATGCGCTCGTCGACGATGGCATTGCCGTCGGCGTCGAGAAGTACGAGGTTGGTGGTGCCGAAGGCGCGGCCGGTGAGAACGATGGTCTGGGCGTCGGCGACCGTTGCATCGGCGACGTCGGAATTACCGACGATCACCTTGCTCACCGGGCGATCGAGCTTCAGCACGCGCGCGCTGTTCATATAGACGCGCAGGACGGTGTCGTCCTCGGCCCGGGCTGGACCGGCGGCAAGGGCTCCGCTCAGCGCAAGGGCGCCGGCAAGCGAGAAGAGAACGCTGCGAGACAACATACGTGCCAGCCTTTGAAACCGCCTGTGATCGTGACTGGTCTGAGAGCATGGTCGGGAATGGTGAATGAACCGTTAAGTCGCCCTGGGAAACGATCGCGACTGCTTGATCGCCCACGATATCGGACTTCAAGCCCTTGCGGAACGAGTTGCCGCTCGTTCCGATTTGCAGAGGACAGGGGCAGGATGCCGGTCGTCTGCGTGCAATCCGCAAGCCGGGCGTATCGGAATGGCACATGGTTCGCCCGTTAACGGGGATACGCCTGGGCACTGATGTCGCCAGTTGCCCCGCCGGCCGATTGTCTCTCGCCCGGATGGCAGATCATCTTGTTGATAATTAATCACTATTTCCGAAGCTGCAGCGAGGTCTCGGCGATCGACTAAAATGCAGTCTGGCTTGTTCGACATTCGTTTACCACGCCCGATGCAATCCGCCCTTCAGGTCTCGGTAACCCTCTTTGTTAAGCCGATGGCAATGGCCGCTGTGTAGTTTGCAGCCATCCGAGCAACGGCGAACAGTTGCCGGGAGTGCTGAACAACCTTCGTGGAGTAGGAGAGTCACATGACCAAGATTTTTGCACGTTTTTTCAAGGATGAATCCGGCGCAACCGCGATCGAGTACGGCCTCATCGCCGCCCTGATCTCCGTCGCCCTCATCACCGGCGCCTCGACGCTCGGCAACTCGCTGAACAATCAGTTCAAGGACCTGGCCGACAAGCTGGACAACAACTGATACATCCCTTGCCGGTCATATCGGCATCGGCGATCCAAAGACCGCTCTCGTCCAGAGGGCGGTCTCTTTCGTTGAGCGAGACGGATCGCTCGGCGATTTGCATTTCCTTAAGCCGAGACCGTTAGGGTCAAAGGGTCTAAGTCGGAAGCCTGCCATGCTTGAAGCTGCGATCTTCGTGATATTTCCGATATGCCTCGTCCTGGCGGCGCTGACCGACCTGTTCGAGATGACGATCCCCAACCGGATCCCGACGATCCTGCTGGCCTCGTTCTTCGTCGTGGCCCCCTTCGTCGGCTTGACCTGGGCGGGTTTCGGCATGCATCTGGTAGCGGGCCTGATCGTCTTTTCGGTCGGCTTCACGCTCTTTGCCTTCAACGTCATGGGCGGTGGTGATGCCAAGCTCTTGACCGCCGCTGCCGTCTGGTACGGTTTCACGCCCGAGCTCATGTCCTTTCTCATTCATGTCGCCTATCTGGGCGGCGCGCTGACCATCGTCATCCTGCTCCTGCGCTCGCGCCTGAATACCGTGATCGCCATGGGCCTGCCCATTCCCCAGTCCCTGCTCGGCGCCAAGAAGGTGCCCTATGCCATCGCCATCGGCTTCGCCGGCCTGATGACCTATCCCCAGTCGCCCCTCGTCCTCGCCGCGCTCGACAACATCCGGTAACACGCGACTATGGGGTGACGGAAAGCGATCGTTAACCAAGATCGTAAGCGGCTTGTTAACCATAATTACACCAATTGCTGATCATTCTGCGAGGTACAGACCTTTGCGTCCCTCAAGGAACGATCATGAAACCCGCGCGTATCATCATTCTCGCAGTGGCTATCGTCGCCGCCGGCATGGCCGGGCTGCTGGCCATGCGGCTGAGCGGCTCCCGCTCCGTCGTGATGGAGCAGGCCGAGTCGGTGGTGAAGAAGGAACCGACGGTCAACGTCCTGGTGTCTGCCGCCAATCTCCCCGTCGGCTCGAGGCTCGATGAAAAGTCGATGCGCTGGATGGCCTGGCCCGAAGGCAGCGTGATCGAAGGGTTCATCACGGAAAATGCCCGTCCCCAGGCGATGACCGAACTGACCGGCGTCGTCGTGCGCCTGCCGATGTTCGAGGGCGAGCCGGTGCGGCGCGAGAAGATCGCCGATTCCTTGGGTCGCGTCATGTCGTCGCTCCTGCCCTCCGGCAAGCGCGCGGTCGCCAGCGAGATCTCGGTTGCAACCGGGGCCGGCGGCTTCATCCTGCCGAACGACCGCGTCGACGTGATCATGGTGCGCCGGGGCAGCGAAGATTCCTATCTGACCGAGACGGTGCTTTCAAACGTGCGCGTCCTGGCGATCGACCAGCAGATCGAGGAAACGCCGGACGGCGGCAAGTCGGTGGTCGGCACGACCGCGACGCTCGAGCTGACCCCGGACCAGGCAAAGGTCTTCACCGTCGCCCAGCAGATGGCCGAGCGTCTTTCGCTCGCCCTGCGCTCGGTCGCCGACGCCCAGGAAGAAGATACGTCCGCGGCCGACTATCTGCTGAGCGGCGGATCGGGCCGCCCATCGATCCAGGTCATCAAGTCGGGCGAGGTGGTCAAGTCGACCGCCGACGTCAAGTCGGAATGAGGGGGGATGTCATGACCATTTTGAAACGGAAGATCCGCCCGTCACTTTCCACCGGCCTGGCCCTCTGCCTGGCCTTCTCCGGCATGCCGGGCGACTATGCCCCGAGCTTCCTCTCCGTCCCGGCCGCCGAAGCGGCAAGCCAGAGTGTGCTGCGCATTGCCGAGGCCGGTCCCGGCGCCCGCCGCACCGTCAAGCTCGGTCTCAACAAGGCGCTGGTCGTCGACCTGCCGCAGGATGCGCATGACATTCTCGTCGCCGACCCGGAAATGGCCGACGCCGTCACCCGCACCTCGCGCCGTATCTACCTGTTCGGCAAGGCGGTCGGCCAGACGAACATCTTCATCTTCGGCGAGAACGGCGAGGAGATCGTCAGCCTCGATATCGAGATCGAGCGCGACATTGCCGGACTGGAGACCAATCTGCGCCGGTTCATTCCCGAATCCGATATCACCGTCGAGATCGTCTCCGACAACATCGTGCTGACCGGTACGGTCCGCACGCCGCAGGACGCGGCCCGCGCCGAGAGCCTCGCCACCGCCTTCCTCAAAGGCGGTGAAGCGACCACCCGCAACGAAACGGCGTCCGGCGGCGACAATGGCGGCGACGTCGCGATCTTCGCCGAAGAGCGTCAGGTTTCCTCGATCGTCAACCTGTTGACCATCGAGGGCGAGGACCAGGTCACGCTCAAGGTCACCGTCGCCGAAGTGAGCCGCCAGGTGTTGAAGCAGCTCGGCTTCAACGGCAGCGTCTCCGACGGCTCGAGCGGCATCACCTTCCAGAACCCCTCCAATCTGGGCAATGCCGTCGGCGTGACCAATGCTTTGGGCGGCGTGCTGCCCACCGCGGTCGGCTCGATCGCGGGCTATACGGTCAGCAGCTATATCAATGCCATGGAGCAGGCCGGTGTCATGCGGACGCTCGCCGAACCGAGCCTGACGGCGATCTCCGGCGAACAGGCGAAGTTCTACGTCGGCGGCGAGTTCCGCCTGGCCGCCGAGCAGGAAATCAATTTTGACCAGGACACGGGCAGTCCCACCGTGACCCGCACCACCGAAACCGTCGACTACGGCATCGAGCTGAACTTCCGGCCCGTCGTGCTGGCGCCGGGCCGCATCAGCCTGAAGATCGAGACGAACGTCTCGGAGCCGACCTGGGAAGGTTCGGCCGTCACCGGCAACACGTCGCGCGGTATTCCCGGCTCGACCTATATGTCGATCCGAAAGCGCGAGGCCTCGACCTCCGTCGAACTGCCCTCGGGCGGCTCGATCGTCATCGCCGGCCTCGTCCAGGACAATATCCGTCAGGCCATGTCGGGGGTTCCCGGGCTCGCCAAGGTGCCGATCCTCGGCACGCTGTTCCGCAGCAAGGACTTCCAGCGCAACGAGACCGAACTGGTGATCATCGCCACGCCTTATCTGGTGCGACCTGTGGCACGCAACCAGTTGCAGCGGCCCGACGACAACTTCAATCCCGAAAACGATGCGGCGACCTTCTTCCTCAACAAGGTCAACAAGGTCTACGGCCGGCGCGAAGCGGATACCGCGGGTCGCTATCACGGCGCCGTCGGTTTCATCTACAAGTGAAGGGGGAGGCGAGGATGAACAAGCACCATACCCGTCCCGGCAACAGCGAAAGCCGCAACATCATGCCTCTCAAGAGATCCACTTTCGCCGCGCCGCGCTTCACCCGCACCGCGCTTGCCGCGACCATTCTCGGTGCTGCCGCCATCCTGTCGGGATGCGGCACCAATCCCGACCGAATGAACACCGGTTCCATTCCCGACGATTACCGGACGCGTCACCCGATCACGCTGACGGAAGTCGAGCACACGCTGGACATCCCGATCGCTTCGGGCGATCGCGAACTGACGATCGGCATGTCCGACGCGGTCGGTGGCTTCGCCGCCGATTATCTCGCCAGTTCGTCCGGCACGATCCAGATCCTCTTGCCGCAGGGCTCGCCGAATGCCGGTGCCGCATCGCTGATGCGCCGGCAGATCCGCCAGGCGCTGATCGGTCGCGGCGTGCCGGCACCGCGCATCATCGAGACCAGCTATCAGGCCGGGGCAAGCGGCGATACCGCACCGGTCCGGCTGAGCTATGTGGCGATCACCGCGGTGACCAACCAGTGCGGTCAGTGGCCGGAGGACTTGCAGGCCAACACCTTCTCCAACCGGAACTGGGAGAATTTCGGCTGCGCCACCCAGGCCAACCTGGCGGCCCAGATCGCCAATCCGATGGATCTCGTCACCCCGCGCGCCCAGGCACCAATCGATGCCACGCGGCGCTCGACCGTGATCGGGCTCTATCGCCAGGGCAAGGACACCTCTTCGAACTAGGAAGGCGCGAGCCACCCGAAGGCAGGATGAAAGCATGAGTGCGATCGACTACGAATTCGACACGAGGCCCGTAGACGACATTCTGCCCGAGGGCAGGGTGGGAACCGGCGATCTCGAAAGCCTGCGGCCCCTGCCGCGCATATCCGTGCACGCCTTCTGCGTCTCGCAGGGCGTGCAGCGGGTGATGGAGCAATGCGCCCAGGATCGGCGCATGGCCAAGGTCAGCATGCGGATCACCAACGGCAACATCGCCGCCGCCGCCTCCATGTTCTCGTCGACGCCGACACCCAACCTGATCATCCTCGAGACCGACGCCACCCCGCAGACCCTGCTCCAGGAGCTGGCGCCGCTCGCCGAGGTCTGCGATCCGAGCTCGCGCGTCATCATCATCGGCCGGCACAACGACATCGCCCTTTATCGCGAACTGGTCCGCAACGGCATTTCCGAATACATCGTCTCCCCGGTCAGCATGGCCGAGGTCATGGCCGCCGTTTCGGCGATCTTCGTCGATCCCGAAGCAGAACCACTCGGCCGTACCATCGCCTTCATCGGCGCCAAGGGCGGCGTCGGCTCCTCGACCATCGCCCACAACTGCGCCTTCGGCATTTCCAGCCTGTTTGCCACCGAGACCATTCTCGCCGATCTCGACCTCGCCTATGGCACCGCCAATATCGATTTCGACCAGGATCCGGCCCAGGGCATTGCCGAGGCGGTGTTTTCGCCCGAAAGGCTCGACGAGGTCTTTCTCGATCGCCTGCTGACGACCTGCTCGCAGCATCTGTCGCTCCTGGCCGCCCCGTCGCTGCTCGATCGCTCTTATGATTTCGATCGCGGAGCATTCCAGCCGCTGCTCGAGCTCTTGCAGCGCTCAGCGCCGATCACCGTGCTCGACGTTCCGCATGCCTGGTCCGACTGGACCCGCGCGGTCCTTGCCGAAGCCGACGAGGTGGTCCTCACCTGCGCGCCCGATCTTGCCAACCTGCGCAACGCCAAGAACATGCTCGACGCGCTGAAGAAGCTCAGGCCCAACGACAAGGCGCCGCATCTCCTGCTCAACCAGGTCGGCATGCCGAAGCGGCCGGAAATCGCCCCCCAGGACTTCTTCGAGCCACTGGAAATCGAGCCGATCGCCATCATTCCCTTCGATGCCGCGCTGTTCGGCAATGCGGCCAATAGCGGCCGGATGATCTCGGAGATCGACGCCAAGTCGCCGACGGCCGAGACCTTTGCCCAGATCGCCCATCTGGTGACCGGACGGGCGACGGTGAAGAAACCGAAGCGGGGCGGGCTCGACAAGGTGCTCGGATTGCTCGGCCGGAAATAGTGTCTTCGACGGAAACAGGTAGTCAGTGATGTTTGGCAGACGCGGAAGCGACGGATTTGGCAAGGGTGGTCTGGGGGCTGGAACGGCATCTCCGGCCGCGCCGCCGGCGGCCGCCCAGCCGCAACGCGCACCGTCGTTCGATCCTGTCGGCGAAGAGCCGGTGGTGCGTCAGCAGGTCTCGCCGCCGCCGCTCCAGTCCCCCGCGGCGGGGCCGGCGCGCAAGCGCCCGCCCCGCACCCAGGACTACTACGACACCAAGAGCCAGGTCTTCTCGGCGCTGATCGACACGATCGACCTCTCGCAGCTCGCCAAGCTCGACGGCGAGAGCGCGCGCGAGGAAATCCGCGACATCGTCAACGACATCATCACCATCAAGAACTTCGCGATGTCGATCTCCGAGCAGGAGGAACTGCTCGAGGACATCTGCAACGACGTTCTGGGCTACGGCCCGCTCGAGCCGCTGCTCGCTCGTGACGACATCGCCGACATCATGGTCAACGGCGCGGGCCAGACCTTCATCGAAGTCGCAGGCAAGACGATCGAATCGGAAATCCGTTTCCGCGACAACGCGCAATTGCTGTCGATCTGCCAGCGCATCGTCAGCCAGGTTGGCCGCCGCGTCGACGAGAGCTCACCGATCTGCGACGCCCGTCTTCCCGATGGCAGCCGCGTCAACGTCATCGCCCCGCCGCTCGCCATCGACGGCCCGGCGCTCACCATCCGCAAGTTCAAGAAGGACAAGCTGACGCTCGACCAGCTGGTCAAGTTCGGCGCGATCACGCCGGAAGGCGCGCAGATCCTGCAGATCATCGGCCGCGTGCGCTGCAACGTGGTCATTTCCGGCGGTACGGGTTCGGGCAAGACGACGCTGCTGAACTGCCTCACCGGCTATATCGACACGACCGAACGCGTCATCACCTGCGAAGACACTGCCGAACTGCAGCTCCAGCAGCCGCATGTGGTGCGCCTCGAAACCCGCCCGCCGAATATCGAAGGCGAAGGCGAGATCACCATGCGAGACCTCGTCAAGAACTGCCTGCGCATGCGCCCCGAACGCATCATCGTCGGTGAAGTGCGCGGACCGGAGGTCTTCGACCTGCTGCAGGCGATGAACACCGGTCACGACGGCTCGATGGGCACGATCCACGCCAACACGCCGCGCGAATGCCTGAGCCGCATGGAATCGATGATCGCCATGGGCGGGTTCTCGCTGCCGGCCAAGACCGTGCGGGAAATCATCTCCGGCTCGATCGACGTCATCATCCAGGCCGCCCGCCTGCGCGACGGCTCGCGCCGCATCACCCACATCACCGAGGTGATCGGCATGGAGGGCGACGTGATCGTCACCCAGGACCTGATGCGCTACGAGATGGAGGGTGAGGATCTCTCCGGCAAGATCATCGGCCGCCATGTCTCGACCGGCATCGGCAAGCCGCATTTCTGGGATCGTGCGCGCTATTACAACGAGGAACGGCGCCTTGCCGCGGCCCTCGACGCCATGGAACAGAAGAGCAAGGAGATCTAGGCGCGATGTTCGGTTTCGATCCCATGGTGCTCGCCATCGTCGCTCTCGCGGCCATCGCGACGGCTGGCCTTGCCTATGGGGTCCTCTATTCGCGGATCGAGGTCGAGAAGAAGACGGAAAGCCGGATCAACAGGGTCAAGGCCGCCGAGACCGATACCCTTAAGGTCAAGGCGGCCCGCGATCGGGTGCAGGAAATCTCCAAGCGGCGCAAATCGGTCCAGGATTCGCTGAAGGATCTGGAGCGCAAGCAGGAAGAGAAGTCGAAGAAGATAGCCAGCACCAGCGTCAAGCAAAGGCTGGTGCGGGCCGGGCTGTCATTTACGCCTGGCCATTTCTACATCGCCAGCGTCGTGCTCGGCATCGTCGTTCTCGTGGTCGCCTTCCTCGCCGGGTTTCCCCTGCTCGTCACGCTCGGCATGGGCTTCGTCGCCGGCCTGGGTCTGCCCCGCTGGATCCTCGGCTTCCTGATCGGGCGGCGGCAGAAGAAGTTCCTCAACGAGTTTCCCAATGCGCTCGATGTGATGGTTCGTTCGATCCGCTCCGGACTGCCGCTCAACGACGCGCTGCGGCTGATCGCGTCCGACGGCCAGGAGCCGGTGAAAGCCGAGTTCCGACGCGTGGTGGAATCGCAGCAAGTCGGCTTAAGCGTTCCCGAGGCGTGCCAGCGCATGATGCTGACCATGCCGCTGACGGAGGTCAATTTCTTCGCCATCGTCATCGCCATCCAGGCCCAGGCCGGCGGCAACCTCTCGGAATCCTTGTCCAATCTGTCGCGCGTCCTGCGTGATCGCCGCAAGATGCGGGCCAAGGTCCAGGCACTCTCCATGGAAGCCAAGGCGTCGGCCGCCATCATCGGCGCCCTGCCGTTCATCGTGACGCTGCTCGTCTACCTGACGTCGCCGCAATATATCATGATCCTGTTCACCGACCCGCGCGGACATCTCATCCTCGGCATCTCGGCCGTCTGGATGTCGATCGGCATCTTCGTCATGCGCAACATGATCCAGTTCGACATCTAGGGAGGGCCGGCCATGGAGCAACTCGCCGCAAGATTGACCGACCCCGCCATGATTGTCGCGGCTCTCGTCGCGATCGCGGTTTTCGCGACGTTCTACACTTTTGCCATCCCCTATCTGGAGCGCGGCGACCTCAACAAGCGGATGAAGGCCGTCTCGACCGAGCGCGACCTGATCCGGGCCCGCGAACGCGCCCGCATGAACGCCGAGGGCAGCCATGGCAAGGCGAGCCTGCGCGCCGGCAACAACCAGTCGGTCCGCCAGATCGTCGAGAAGTTCAATCTCCGCCAGGCGCTGGTCGACGATGCGACGATGGACAAGCTCAAGGCGGCCGGTTTCCGCTCGCAGAATGCGCTCAACATCTTCCTGGTGGCGCGCTTCCTTCTGCCCTTCCTGACGCTGACGCTGACCGCGGTGTGGATCTTCGGCCTCGGCAACCTGGCGGAAAAGGCCTTGCCGGTTCGGCTGCTGGTGACGATCGTCGGCGGCTATGTCGGCTTCTACCTGCCCAACATCTACGTCAAGAACCGGATGAACAAGCGGCAGCATTCCATCCGCCGCGCCTGGCCGGATGCGCTCGACCTCATGCTGATCTGCGTCGAATCGGGCATATCGATCGAGGCCGCCATGCGCCGCGTCGCGGAAGAGATCGCCAGCCAGTCGAGCGAACTGGCGGAGGAGATGGTGCTGACCACCGCCGAACTCTCCTTTCTGCAGGATCGCCGCACCGCGCTCGAGAATCTCGGTACTCGTACCCAGCTCGAAGGGGTGAAGAGCGTCACACAGGCGCTGATTCAGGCCGAACGCTACGGCACGCCGATTTCGCAGGCGCTGCGCGTGCTGGCGCAGGAAGGCCGCGACGAACGCATGAACGAGGCCGAGAAGAAGGCCGCCGCCCTGCCGCCGAAGCTGACCGTGCCGATGATCCTGTTCTTCCTGCCCGTCCTCGTAGCGGTCATTCTCGGCCCGGCCGGCATCCAGGTGGCGGACCGCTTCTAGTCATTCCATAGTCCTCGCCCGATTGCCGTCGGCGACCTCGTCGGTTAACACTCGGCCATTGCGCCTGGCCGTCGTCCCTTGGCGGTGCGGGCTCGTCTGGCGCCGGCCACGCGTGGCCCTCGGGAACGGAGATCCGCATGTCTTCCATCGCAATCCTGCTCAGCATCGTCGGCACCGTGCTGATCGGGGCCATGAGCCCGGGGCCCAGCTTCGTGCTCGTCTCCCACACCGCGATCATCCGCTCGCGCAGGGCCGGCCTCGCCGCCGCGTTGGGCATGGGAATCGGCGGTGCGATCTTCGCCCTTCTGGCGCTCGCCGGCCTTCATGCGCTGCTGGTGCGGGTCGAATGGGCCTATCTGCTGTTCAAACTGCTCGGCGGAGCCTATCTCGCCTATCTCGGCGTGCGCATCTGGCGCGGTGCCAGCCTGCCCCTGCCGCCGGAGCGGGCAGGGCGCGTCGACCACGCTGCCGCCGCTTGGAAAAGTCTCGCCGTCGGCATCGCCACCCAGCTCAGCAATCCGAAGACCGCGCTGGTCTACGGCAGCATCTTTGCCGCTTTCCTCCCGGCCGCGCCGGAGCGCTGGCTGTTCACGGCGCTGCCGCTCGGCGTCTTCGTCGTCGAGGCAGGATGGTATGCGGTGGTCGCGCTGGTGTTTTCAGCCGAGCGGCCGCGGGCCGCCTATGGCCGGGCGAAGCACGTCGTCGATCGCATTGCCGGAGCGGTGCTGGTCGGGCTCGGCGTGCGGCTGATCCTTGATGCGGTCAGAATGCGCCCGGTCTGACGGCAACCACCCGACCGCGTCCCTGACGGATCTCGACCAGCCTCAGTTGGTGCTTTTGTCGTTCTTGCCGTCCTTGGCCGCCAACTGCTTCCAGGAATTCTGCTGGCTCATCATCGAGCGCAGATAGGCGACGTTGGCGTCGGCCTGCTGCGGGTCGAGTTCCTGGCGGGCAATCTGCTCGGCCTCGGGGAAGCGCCCCTGCAGACCGACCACCAGCGCCAGGTTCTGCCGCACCCGGCTGTCGGCGCCGGGCTGCTGCGAGGCCGATCTGAGATAGGTCTCGGCGGTCTTGAGATCGCCGCCCAGCACGTAGGACATGCCGAGATTGGAAAGGATGGTCGGATCGTTGGGCTTGAGGTCGAGCGCCATGCGATAGCGCCCCCTGGCCTCGTCGGACCGTCCGAGCTGGTCGAGCACGGCGCCTTCCGCCGAATAGAGGCGCCAGTCCGGGCGGTCCGGCGTCTGCGCCCGGCCTATGGTCCCGAGCGCCTGTTCCAACTGGCCGGCCGCAGCCTGCGCCTTGCCAAAGGCGGAAAGCACCTCGCGGTCGGAGGGATGGGCGATCGCCACCTGCTGCATGACGGCGAGCGCCTGGGTGTTGCGTCCGGTCATCATCAGGATGTTGGCATAGGCGAGGCCGGTGTTCCGGTCCTTCGGATTGCGCTCGTAGCCGGCGCCTACGGTCGCTGCGGCGCGCGCCAGTTCCGGGGCGTTCATCGTCTCGACCGGCTTGGACAGTTTCGGGATGGACCCGGTCGTCAGAGGCTTCTTCGTCGTCGAGCAGCCGCCAAGGGCCGCAGCCGCGATCAGCACGCAGACGCTGCCGAGAATGCCGATGCGGTGCCGTGGTGAAGTCTGCCGAAGAGCCATGTCGCTTATCCTGGATCGGTTTGCCGGCGCCGCATGTCCATCCGTGCGGACGAAGGCGGCGCAACCTCCACTCAAGCAATAATCTGTTAACCCTAACGGAGTGTTAATAACCCCGATCCGCATTGATTCTCCCAAGAAGGCAGGCCATGGCCCCGTATCAGTATATCGAAAGACCGACCCCCTTCAGCACCAAGGGCGGCCACACGCTTCCCGTCTTCGCTGTCACTCCCGCCCATATCGAAACCGGGACGATCGATCCGATCGCGCTTGACTGGGCGCGCAAGGCCGGTTTCAAGGCGGATGCGGGCTCCCTGCTGTTGATCCCGACCGCCGACGGGCATCTCGGCGGAGCGCTCTTCGGCCTCGGCAGCAATCCGTCGGACAATCCCTTCCTCTCCGCCAAGCTCGCCCGCAGCCTTCCCGCCGGCGAATGGCACATCGAGACCGCGCCGCTGACCGCCAATCGTCTGCTCCTCGGCTATGGCCTCGGCGCCTATCGCTTCGGCCGCTACCGCTCGGAAAAGCCGGTCGAGCCGACGCTGATGATTCCGCAGGATGCCGACGCCGCCGACATCAAGCGCCAGCTCGCCGGCATCTATCTCGCCCGCGACCTGATCAACACGCCGACCAATGACATGGGCCCGGCCGATCTGGAAAAGGCTTTCAGGGCGCTGGCCGATCACTACAAGGCCGAGGTCTCGGTGGTGGTCGGCGACGGGCTCATCGAGCGCAATTTCCCGCTCGTCCACACCGTCGGCCGGGCGAGCGCCCAGGCGCCGCGCCTGCTCGAGATGCGCTGGGGCAAGAAGGGCCATCCCAAGGTGACGCTGGTCGGCAAGGGCGTGTGCTTCGACACCGGCGGCCTCGACATCAAGGGCTCGGCCAACATGCTGCTGATGAAGAAGGACATGGGCGGCGCCGCCAATGTCATGGGCCTTGCCCTGATGATCATGGACGCCAAGCTGAAGATCGACCTGCGCGTCATCGTGCCGGCGGTGGAAAATTCCATAGCCGGCAATGCGTTTCGTCCCGGCGACATCTATCGCAGCCGCAAGGGCCTGACCGTCCAGATCGACAATACCGATGCAGAAGGCCGCCTGATCCTCGCCGACGCGCTGGCCTATGCCGACGAGGACAAGCCGGACCTGCTGATCGACATGGCGACGCTCACCGGTGCCGCCCGCGTCGCGCTCGGCCCCGACCTGCCGCCCTTCTACACCGACGACGAGGACCTTGCCGAGCACCTGATCGACGCCAGCCTGGAGACCGACGACCCGCTGTGGCGCATGCCGCTCTACAAGGGCTACGAGAAGAACATCCGGGCGCAGATCGCCGATCTTACCAACGCGCCCGCCGGCGGCATGGCCGGCTCGATCACGGCCGCCCTGTTCCTCAAGCGCTTCGTCGATAAGTCGACGAAATGGGTGCATTTCGACATCTTCGGCTGGGCGCCGTCCGAGCGCCCGCATTCGCCGGTCGGCGGCGAGGCCCAGGGCATTCGCGCGCTGTACCGCTATCTGCGCACCAATCTGCGCTGAGGCCGGCCTTGAGCGGCGCGCCGGCCTCAAGTGTCGGCGCGCTTGCAATGCCGCGCCGATTGCCGGAAAAGAAGAGGCGACAACGACGTTCCGGATCGGTTGATGAGTGTTGAACTGACCGCCAGCCAGGCCTTGGGCCTGTGGCACCAGGTAAGCCTGCAACAGGTGCAGGAGGACAAGCGCGACCTGACGCTCAGGCAGATGGCAATCCTCTTGCAGATCTATCTGGTGCCACCGCCGCACACCGTGCGCGGCCTGGCCGCAACGCTCGGCGTCACCAAGCCGGTGATCACCCGTGCGCTCGACACCATGGGCGAGATGGGGCTTGTCGACCGGGTGCGCGACGAACGCGATCGGCGCAGCGTCATCGTCAAGCGCACCGTCGGCGGCGCGCTTTTCCTCGAGAAACTGGGGGACCTGATCATCGATCAGGGCCGCAGACTGGGATACTAGAGCAGGTTGGCATTCTTCTTCAAATGCACTCTTGCTCTGGCTTTTTGCTTCTACCCGTTCCGGCGCCAGGATCGCTGCGCGCTTTGACGAAACAGCTTTTGAGAGAGTGACATGGCACTGGACCGCAGATTGCATGCCTATCGCGATGACCTTGCCGACACGGTGCTGCAAGGGCAGGTGACCGCCGCCCGTTTCACCTCCGGCGCGCCCGCCCGTCTCGCCGTTCCGGTCGCCGGCCTTCGGCCGAGGCCGGATGCCGCAAGCGGCATCGACACCGAGCTTCTGTTCGGCGAGGATGTCGCCGTCTTCGATCGCGCCGATGGCTGGGCCTGGGTCCAGGCGACGACCGACGGTTATGTCGGCTACCTGCCGGAGAGCGCGCTTGCCACCGACGGAGGTCAGCCGACCCATCACGTGATCGTGCCGCGTACCTTCGTCTATCCCGGACCGGACCTGCGCTTTCCCGTCTCGGCGGCACTCTCCATGGGCAGCCGCATCGCGGTCGTCGGCGAAGCCGAGACGCGTGGCACTCGCTATTTCCTGCTGGCGGACGGCCGCGCCGTCGTCGCTGGCCACTGCCTGCCGCTGGGCACTTACGCCACCGACGACTATGTGGCGATCGCCGCGCGCTTCCTCGAGACGCCCTATCTCTGGGGCGGCCGCTCCGGTTTCGGCATCGACTGTTCGGGCCTGGTTCAGCTGGCACTGCAGATGACGGGGCGGACCGCACCGCGCGATTCCGACATGCAGGCTTCAGGACTTGGTGCGGTCATCGCCCGCGAGGACCTTCGGCGTGGCGATCTGGTCTTCTGGAAGGGCCATGCCGGCATCATGACCGACGAGAAGACCCTTCTGCACGCCAATGGTCATACCATGACCGTGGCACTCGAGGATTTCGAGGCGGCGGTGAAGCGCATCGGCTGGCTTTACGAAATGCCGACCGGCTATCGCCGGCCGGTCGCCTGAGCAGGGCCTGTGCAGGCAGGCCCGCACCACAGGCCGGGCAACAGGGAGGTGGCCGCAGGGAAGGCGGTTTCCCCTGAGGCGGAAGGGGTGCCGGGCGACGGCTCCGGGGCGGCAGGGCTTGCCACGGCTCTAAGGGCGACGAGCTTGGGGCGACGGGCATTGGCAACGGGTCTTGGGCGAGGCGACCGTGATCCCTATATGGCGACTGGAATGCAGCGGATGAGACAGGGTGTCATGACCATATTCTCGATGATGCGGCGGGCAAGCCAGGCCATCCGCCGGCTTCAGACACAGGCACCGACAGAGCCCTGGTCGCAGCCAATGCGCAGGGCCTTGCCGACCCTGTCCGTCTTGTGCCTCGCCGTCGTCCTCCCAGTCGCGGTCCCCGCCGCGATCCCTGTCGCCAGGGCGGCCGGCCCCTCGCATCCGCCCGCCGCCGCGCCGCAGTCGTTTCACGACTTGCCCGGAGTCAAGCCGCAGTCCGGCGATCTGTTCGGCAACGGCTATCGATGCGAGACGGAACTTCGACAGGTAAGGCAGCGCCACGGCGTGCGCTTTTTCGGCGACGGCGTGCCGGTTCGCGTCTATCGCTGCACCCGCGACGGCGTGGTCTACGAGAGCACCGAGCCGCCCAATCCCTCCGGCGGCTGGTATCCCGGCGTCAATCCCCGCATCATCGACCGCTGACCGGACCCTCGTCGCGAGCCGCCCCGTCCCGTTGAATTTTCGGCAACAAAAAAGCCCGGCGAACCGGGCTTTTTTGTTTTGTTTCCGGACCGTTAGACACGGTCTGAAACGGGAATTTGGTGCCCAGAAGAGGACTAGAAAAATATGCTTATCTAATTGAATTTATAGAGTTTGGATGAGTTTAATTTTGTCTCGTACCAACAAAAATACCAACAAATCGAAATCCCTGTCGTCTCGCTTGCCTTGCTGCCCATCTTTTCGGGTTATCCCCAATAAAGTCAGCCACCCTTGCGGATTGCGGCATCGATCCGGCTGAATTCCTTGCCTTCGATCATTGCGAAGATGCAAGAGCCGCCGGAACGGTCTGCCCACAACTCGCCGACAAGCCGCTTCTCCTTCGAGTCGTCATTGGTGAAGTAGGGCGCACCTTTATATTCTATCACCAGAACGCGCCCGTCGGAAAGCAGGGCGACGAAATCGGGATAGAACTTGTCCGTTGCCGTCTGAAGCCAGAACGAATTCGGCTGTTGAGACGTATTGCGCACCCATGCCTTCACTTCCGGCATGCGCTCCAGATAGACCGCGCATTCGTGCTCCTCGCCGGTCGGCTCCAGATCGCCGATCACGCGGAACAGATGCTTCCTGAAATCCGTCCGCCCCTTGTAGGGTTCGCGATAGGCATAGCGGCTTTCCTCGAAGACAAGCTCCAGCTCGGCGCTAGTCTTGAAGTCCAGCCCACCTTGTGGAATGAGCGCCTGTTGAAAGGCTTGAGTTTCGCGGCCGTCGCGGTGCTTGGCGATCACCTTCACCAGCGCTTCGACAAGCCGAAACTTCGCCCGCGCCAAGGCTTCGAGCGACATGCCGGTTTGTGCGGAAATCAGGTCCAGCGCCTTGGAAATGAAGAGCGTCGAGGAAATGCGGGTAATGTCCCGCCGGGCCGTGAAGGGAAGCCGCCGGTCAAGCCAGTTGACCAGCGCATTCTTCGTCCAGCCGCGTTCCTGAAGGTTGAGCATCAACTGTTCGTGCAGGTCGGTGACAAACTCGACATTGACATGGCCGGACTGATCCACGTCGACATGCGCTTCCTCGCGGGCCTGTCTTGGCGGAACGAAGAAATCCATGATGTGTGCCGGATCGTCGTTTTCGAGCTTCCAGGGAATGTCGAGGAAGTGCCCGCGATCGAAGAGCTGCAAACCGTGCGCGGTCTTCACCGCAAGGCGCGGCACCGCGAAGCGGATAGCGTCCTGTTCCTCGCCGATCGACTTCAGCCGCGCGCCGCGTGACTTGTGCACAAGGGCTTCGACCATGCCGGCGGCAGCATCGGGCAAGGCCAGAAGCAGCGCCGTCTTGTCGTAGTCGGTGAGCGCGCCGCGCGCCCGGATGACCTGCCGTTCGGCATCGAATTCGACACGGCCGCCGGTCAGCGTATGAATGTTCTTTTCGAAGGCTTGGAAGTCCAGTTCGAACGGAACGGCTTCTTCATGAAGATGCGCCAGCCCGCCCGGCTCCAGCCCGTGCAGCGGCTCGGCAACGGCCCGCACCAGCGCTTGCGCTTCGACGCGCTCGAAGCCGTTGTTCACCAGCCCGTCGCGAAGGGTGTTTGCCGCGTTCTGAAAGCTTGTGGTGGTGGCGAAAGCAAAGGCGCGGTTCAGGTCTTCATGGTGCTTGCGCTTGGCGTGGGGAAGGCGAAGCACGCGGCCCAGAAGCTGTTCCACCGCCCGCGCCGATTTCTGCTCGGCAACCGAACACAGCACATAGGCGAAGGAGCAATCCCATCCCTCTTTCAGCGCCTGTTGCGTGATGATGAAGCGTACCTTGCAATCGCGGTCGAACAGATCGACGCCATCGAGCCCTTTGCTGTCGCCGGTTGCAATCACGATATGCTCTTCCGGCACTCGGAAATCGTCGACCAGCAGTTTCTTCACCTCGTCGGCGTGCAGCGTCGGCTTTTCCTTCGAGCGCGGTTCGGCCTGAAGCAGCATGACGGGCCGGACGAATTCGCCCGTGATATTCTCTTCGGCCCGCGCCGTTGCCGAAAGCTCGTCCAGCCAGGCCATGGCGTCGCTGATCGTGTCGCGCGGATCGGCCCGCCCGCGCAGGATGACCGGCAGCTTGATCATCTCTTCGGCCTTGAGTTCCGCTGCCGAGACATGGTGCAGGACATTCGAGGCGTAGATGCCCTTTTCCGGCTTGTGCTCGTCCGGCGTGACCGGCGTTGCCGTCAGCTCCACGATTAGCGAAGGCGAAAGCCGGCCCAGCGTGTCGAAGGACAGGTCGGTGCGGGCATTGTGCGCCTCGTCGACGATCACCATGGGCCGGCGCATGCGCAGCACGTTGGCAAGTGACGGCAGCGGATCGCCGGAAGGTCCGGCTTCGAGAATGGCGCGCTGTTCCTTGGCAATGCCGCTGAAATGGTCCATCAGCTCGCCATTGGCCTCATAGACCTTGCGGCCTTCGGTCTTTTCCACGCGGAAGGCCTGAATGGTTGCCACGATCACCACGGCGCCGCCGTCATAATCGGCGCGCTTGGCATAGAGCGCATCCTGAATGGTCATCACCCGGACATTCTCGCCGAACCGATCGGCCAGCGCCCGCCGGTTCGGATGCGCCCGGCTCGAAAGCGTCGCCAGCGTCTGTTCGCGGATCGTATCGGAAGGCACCAGCCAAAGCACGGTCGGATTGTCGCATCGGAGGAAGGCATCGGCCGCGACCGCGATGCTGTGCGCGGCAAGAATCGTCTTGCCGCCGCCGGTCGGCACGCGAAGGCAGACGTAAGGTAGGCCCGGCAGGCCCGGCGGCTGAAAGAATGGCCGCTTGGTCAGGGCATAGAAGGCCGTGTCGGCATCGTTCAATTCCACCGTCTTTTCGAGAAAGCGGCGAAGGCTGGCGATCGTCTGGAGCTGATAGTTCTTCAGCGAAAAGACCGGAAGGCTCATTGGTCGTCGTCTTTCCGTTTGGCGGCGCGTGTCACCGGCTTTTCCTTGCTCTTGGAAATCATGCGCCCGGCTTCCCGTTCGAAGTCGCTTTCAAAGCTTCGGTCCTGAAGCTCGCGAAAACTCGCATATTCCTGTTCGGCCAAAGCCTTGGCGACCGCATGGCTGACCTTGCCCGCGTCCTTCAGAATTTCGTATTCGTTGAAGGCAAGGAAGGCGTCGAGCTTGGCCATCCAATCGGCCATTTTCATCGGAATTTGTCGCGCGGCTTGGTTTTCGGCGTAGTCCAGATACATGGAAACGATGCGCTCAAGTGCCTTGATTTCGTCCTGATCGAGATAGTTTTTGGCAATCGAGACGTCCGATTTCAGAATTTTGCCATCCGGCGCGTTCTTCCACGTTGTCAGGCCCATATTGGGCTTGCTGGCATCAGCGCGCTTTTTGATGATTTCCGCCGCCGTCTGCCCGGTAATCGCCCAGTGCAGCTTGTTCTGCACCGTCTTGAAGAAGGTTTCCGTGATCTCGGAATCCTTCGAATAATCGAAGCTGCACTGTTCATAAATGTCGGTGATCTTGAGATAGAAGCGCCGCTCGCTCGCCCGGATTTCCCGAATACGCTCAAGCAGCTCGTCGAAATAGTCCTTGCTGAAACGCTTGTTGAGCTTCAATCGCTCATCATCCATGGCAAAACCCTTGATGATGAACTCTCGCAAGACCGACGTCGCCCAGATGCGGAACTGTGTCGCCCGGCGACTGTTGACGCGGTAGCCCACGGCAATGATGGCGTCGAGATTGTAGAAGCTCGTCAGATAGCTCTTTCCGTCGTCGGCAGTCATTCGGAATTTCCGAATAACTGAGTCTTCCTGAAGTTCGCCTGTTCGGAACGTGTTTTTCAAGTGCTCGTTGACGGTCGGAACTGTCACTTCGAACAATTCCGCCATGCGCTTCTGGGTCAGCCAGAAGCTCTCGTTCTCAAACAGCACTTCGACGCGCACCGAACCTTCAGGCCCGGAATAGAGAAGAATTTCGCCCTCAATTGGCGGCTTTTCATCGCCCATCGCCTCAAATCCCCTCAATCTGATAGGGAATTTGCTTGAACGTGATGCCAAGGGCGGAAAGCCGGTCATCCGGCACCGTGCAGCCCTCGGCATAGACGATCCGCGCGCCGGCAAAATCCTTGTCCGGCAGCGGCAGTGCTTCGAGCACCGCGCCCGTCAGCACATTGCCCGCCTGTTCGCGCGCCACGCCCACGGCCTCCGCCGAATGCAAGAGATAGATCGCCCGGTTCTGGAACGTACCGATCAGCGGCGAGGCGCCGTCGGCACGCTTGGGGATCGGCGATCCGGTTTCACAGAAGAACACATGCGCGGCGAGGTCGGGAAAGGTGACAGCCGGCGAGACATTGCCGTCGGCATCGAACAGCGGTTCGCCCAGGGTGCAGAAACGGAAGCCGCCGCCGCCTTGCCAGCCGGTATCGCCTGTGATGCCGCGAGTATCCTCTCCGTTAACCACTTTCTTCAGACGGGGCACCGCATAATCGGCCGTGTGTCTCTCCATCTCTACTGCGATGAACTTCCTCCCCATTTTCATCGCTGAAGTTGCTGTCGTCCCTGAGCCCGCGAAGCTGTCAAGCACCAAGTCCGCCGGACTCGAAGCAATCTGAAGGATGAAATAGAGAAGTTCCTCCGGTTTAGGTGTCTGAAACGGTTCTCGATCAGGTAATAGCTTACGCAGATGGTCTCGCTTAGCACTTTGATTGGTTCCGCCGATCTCTCCGGGTATCCAAGTTCTCGGAACGACACCATCCTGAACGTCAGTCAGATATCTCTTAATGATCGGAAGGCTGTCGCCGTCGGCACCGAAATACACTCGGTTTTCTTCTAATGCGTCTTCAAAGGTGCTTTGCGAGAACCGCCAGTAGTTGCCTTCCGGCGGCTGTACCACGCGACCAGACGGCAGTGTTATGGGAAATCGCAGAGACTCTGTCCCACTCTTAGCCGTGCCATTGTCGCCTTGGAGCCATACCCCTCGCGGATCACGGTCAGGGTTCTTGTATCGTGAAATCTGATGCAGGGAACGAGGCAACAGATTACGTTGCTTCGCGAAAATATCCTTGTCTTTGGCGAAGCAATGTACGTACTCGTGAGCACCAGATACGTCTGTATCGCCTCGGCGGCCTTTATCCTTCTCCCACGCAAAGGTCGCCACTAAATTCGATCGACCAAATATGTCCTCTAGCAGTATTCGTGCGTACGGCCCCTCATTATCGTCGCACGAGACCCAGATGGAACCGCTTTCCACAAGGAATTCCTTAAGTAATTTAAGGCGCGGGTACATCATGCACAGCCACTTATCATGGCGCGACAGGTCTTCCGCTTCTTTGCCCACGACGCTGCCGAGCCAGGCGCGGATTTCCGGCGAGTTCACATTGTCGTTGTAGACCCAGCTTTCATTGCCGGTGTTATAGGGCGGGTCGATATAGATGCATTTCACCTTGCCGGCGTAATAGGGCAAGAGCGCCTTCAGCGCTTCGAGATTGTCACCCTGCACCAGCAGATTGCCGGCATCCGGGTCGCCATGGCTTTTGTCCTTGTCGCAATGGATCAGCCGATAGGGAACCTCGCGATGATGGTTCACGACGGCTTTCTTGCCGATCCAGTCGAGTGTGGGCATGTCCGGTCCTGCAATCTGTCATTGGTTCGCTGACAGCTTTGTAAAGTCCGGATTTGGCCCTGTCACGCTTTCTTCCGCATTCGTTCCACAAGCGCGGCGAGCTGTTCGAAGTCGTCGCCCGCCCGATCGGCACCAGCCGCTTCCTCCTTCAATCCGGTGATAATCTCCGCCTGCCGGCTGGTCGCCACCGTGCCATAACTGGTGAAAGTCGTCAGCACCTGCTCATGGCCGAGATTCTGGCTCCAGGCCTTGAACTCTTCCGGCGTGCGGCAACGCTGTAGGCCCAACATGACAAGCGTATTCCGCAGGCTGTGCGGATTGGCATAGGGCAGGCCCGCCGCCTCGAAGGCGCTTTTGAAAATGCGCCGAATGGCGGATGCGTTCTTCCAGTGATCGCGCGAAAGGCCAACGGCGCCGAACAGGCCGGCATTGGTCAGCGCGACCTTAGTTGCCGGAAACAGCGGATCATCCGTGCCGAACCATAGCTTGCTCTTCAGATGGTCGATCCATTCGGCAAGCACCGCTTCGACGTCTTCGCCGATGGGGAAGAAGAAGGTAGTGAAGGTTTTGCGGCCCTTGGTCCTTACGTCGCGTGCATCCTGAAACACACTTCGCGCGGCAAGATCGACATGCTTCAGCCTGAAGGACGCCACCGCATTGTCGCGCGCGCCGGTCAGGAGCGTGAAGGCAACAATTGCCCGATCGCGCTTCTCCACGTCGCTGCCGGCCGGCATGGCGAAGATGACGCGTCGAACCTGCTCCAATGTCGGCACCTTCTTGTCGCGCCGGGCCGTGGCAATGCGGCTGTCATTGGCGCTTGGGTTGAAATAGTCCGCGTCGGCATAGGAAATCCGCGACCTGTAGCCCGGTTGGCCGGCAAGCCAGAAGACGAAGGCTTTGAGTGTCATCAGCCGCGAATGGATCGTCGCCTTGGACAGCGGCCTGCCGGTTTTCGCATTGCGCTGCTTGGCCAGGTACGCCTTGAAGCCCTTCGCCTGCTCGATGTGGAAGCCCGCGAAATCCCGATAGTTCGCCCATTGCTCAAAACCCGCGATGGCGGCGGCGGCCATGTCGATGCTGCTCACATCCATTCTCTTCGCTTCCTTCAGGTAATCGAAATAGCGGCGCTTGATCCGCTCGTTTTTCGGGTGGTGTTTCTTCATGCCTTCAGCTCCTTTTCGAAGTGATCATTGCAACGGGGATTGCCCATCTCGTTTAGGCGTGGATCACCTTGGGGAAATGAAACCGCTGCTTGGCGCTCCAGAAGAGCCAGCTTCGAGGCGCTGACGTTCTTGTGCATGATCGTTTCGCATTCTTCACAGATCGCGCTGAGCTGCCCGCTGAGGGCCGTTTGCGGGATATAGTCGATCAATCCGCCGGCAGCGGCTTTCGGCTCGCGGCAACGGAAGCAGAAGAATTCGGCAAGCCCGCATCGCTGTTTCGGCTTGCCCCGCTTGTCGAGAAAGGCGCGCAGATCGCCGCCCAGGATCAGGAAGGGCCGTTGGTCGGCAAGGTACGGCAATCCCGCTTTCAGCCATCGACGCACGCTGCCTTTCGCCACACCCAGGACGTTGGCCGCTTCTTCCGTCGTGTAGCTGTAATGCTGCTTGATCGCCCGCCGGTTCGGGCGACGCCCGGCCATTCACCGGCCTCCGCTGTCGATCAGCGATCGAATGTCTTCCACTCGCCACGCGGTGATGCGCGGGCCAAGCTTGACCGGCTTCGGAAACCGCCCGTCCTTGATGCCGGCCCACCATGTGGACTTGCTGACAGGGATCGGCCCGTTCGGCGCGATGATCGCGGAAAGCCGGACGAAGCCGGTCGTGGGGAAATGGGTATTGTTCGGCATGGTGCCACCTCGTCTTGGTTGAACTGAGGTGGTTCTAAGTCGGCCGATAAGGGCCTTGGCCGAATTCGGTTTACGCCAAACCGAATTCGGTTTCGGGATGTGTTATTCGGGCAAATCGCCGGGTAGCAAGGCTTTGGCTTCGTTGAGATAGGCGCGGATTGTGTCGTCGCTTAGTGATAGGCCCAGTCTTTGCAGGTGGTCGGACAGCTCGCGAGCCGTAGGGCTTCTTGCCGCTTTCACATCGAATCCGTAGCCATCGATCGCCATGCCCAGCACAAGCTTCAAGAGACTATCCCGTTCGCGGGTCCCAACATCCCGGTTCGGCGCGTCGCTTCCGCACTTTTGCTTTTGGTTGAGCGCGTCAGAAAGATCCGCAATCTCGGCTTTCATGCGCTCGACTTTTATCTGGTATCCGTCAATCGTGCTGTTGGCCTTCGCCGAATACTCGTCCAGGAATTTCGAATTGTGCTGCATGGCCTGCAAATATTTCTCTCGTTCCTCTGCGAGAGCCGATTCTAGATCCGACAACGCTTTCTGTTTTTGATCATAGAGGCTCTTCCAGTCGGCAATTTGGATGCCAAGGGATTCGATTTCACTTGCAAGCTCCTCCGGAAAATCAAACCGCATTCGCCGAGCCCATGCGATTGCCATGAAGGGAATCGTTTGATCCCACAATTGTCCCATCGTTTTGGCACGGCTGACGATGGTGTTCCGTTGACTGTATTCCGCGACGAATTCGGATTCCAAGTGGAAGCGGCCTATAATTTGCCAGTTTACCTTTCGCGGGTCCCGGCCAAGGGAAAGCGCGACGATCTCTTCGAGCGACCAATAGGATAGCTTTGCCCAGTATTTGAAATCGGCCGTACTCTCCGGCTGATTATAGAAGCGCTCGTCCTCCAAACGCTTTTTCGACGCGGCGATGATCTCCGCTTCGCGCTTGCGGGCATCGGCAATTCGGGCTTTCAGTTCGACCGTCGGAAGCTGCTCCAGTTCGTCGCGATAGGCTTTGGATTCCTCTTCGGCCGTCTGCCTCTTTTCCTCGAAAGCCGGATCATAGTCTTTCCCCACGCTTTCAGAGCGAGCGCCGAACCGCAAGATCGGGTAGCGCTGCAAGATCAGATATAGAACAGGGTCAAGCGCCCACAAGGGTTCAAGTCTTGGCATTGCCGATTCCGTCCCGCTGCCGATGCGGGATCATAGACGCGGTGGCCACGACAAAAGAAGAGGCAGTTGCCCAATCTTGCTCCTATTCCACCTGTGATTTCATCGTGTGGATTTCCCCAGCCCACCAATCGGCCATCTTAACGCGCTCGTCCCAATAGAGCGCCCGGTGATAGGCCTTGCGAACCTCGTCGGCGCCGACATGGGCCAATTCCGCTTCGATCGCATCCGGCGCCCATTGGCCGCTTTCGTTCAGCAATGTGGACGCGCTTGCCCGGAAGCCGTGGGACGTCGCCTCGTCTTGGGTGAAGCCCATGCGGCGAAGCGCGCTGTTCATGGTGTTCTCGCTCATCGTGCCGGTGCGCGACGTAACGGCAGGGAACAACAGCTTCCCGTCGCCGGTCAGGGCGCGCAATTCTTCGAGGATTGCCAAAGCTTGGGCCGACAGCGGCTTGCGGTGCTCCCGGCGCATCTTCATGCGAGACGCCGGTAAGGTCCAGATCGCCTTGTCGAAATCGATTTCGCTCCATTCGGCTTGGCGAAGCTCGCCGGGCCGGGGATAGAGCAGGGCCATCAATTGCAGCGCCATGCGCGTTTCCGGCATTCCCTCGTAGGCCCAGATCGCGCGAAGCAGTCCACCGAACGCCTTCTTGTCGGTGACGGCGGCTCGATGCGAGACAACCGGCGCCGTCAATGCGCCTTTCAGGCCGAAGGTCGGGTCGTTGTCGGTGCGCGCCGTGGCAATGGCGTATCGAAAAATCTGTCCGATGGTGGAGCGAACGCGCCGGGCGGTTTCATAATTGCCCTTGGCTTCGATCCTTCGCAACGGAACAAGGATTTCGGCGGCGGTGATTTCGGACACAGGCCGCGAACCGATGTCAGGCATGGCAAGGCCAAGCAGCCATTCCTTCTTGTTCTGGGTCGTGTCGGCTTTGCCCTCTTTCGCTATCTTCAGAAGGTACTCATCCGCCACCGCCTTGAATGTGACGGCATTGCTGGCGCGCTTGGTGATACGCTCCAGTTTCGCATGATGCGAGGGGTTGATGCCCTTGGCCAGCAATGCCTTGACGTTTTCCCGGTGCCGGCGTGCATCGGCAAGCGTGACTGCTGGATATGCCCCCAGCGCCATCGTCTGCTGCTTACCATCGAAGCGATAGGACAGGCGCCACAGCTTCGAGCCTTTGGGAGACAGCAGAAGGTGCAGCCCGCCGCCGTCGCTGTGCTTTGTTGGTTTTTCTGTTGGTTTGAGGGCCTTTAAGGCAGTGTCGGTGAGCGCCATGTTGGTATCCAGCCGCAAATCTGTTGGCATCGGGCCAAGCCGCTGTTGGCATTTTCTGCCAAGCACCAACGATGCTACCAACAAAATCTTCGGATGCAACGGGACGTCACTGGACGTTAGACAACAAAAAATCCCGGAAAACCGGGCCTTTTTCTTTGCTTCTGGACCATCTAGGACGGTCTGAAACGGGAATTTGGTGCCCAGAAGAGGACTCGAACCTCCACACTCTTTCGAGTACCAGCACCTGAAGCTGGCGCGTCTACCAATTCCGCCATCTGGGCGACGAGGAGCCATGTAAGGGGAGGGACTCCGGCTGTCAACTGGCTTTTTGAAGTTTTCGTGTCAATTGCCCAAGCATCGCCCGGAAAGCCTTGGGATGCGGATTTTCACGGCGCAATTTTTTTTGGCATTCGGGCATGCGAAGCGGTCGCGGACGCTTTACGCGGGGTCTTGGAAAAGCCATCATCGCTCGGGAAAGCTTGTATGTTTCGCCTTGTCCGCAGGCCGGCTCGCCAGCCGTTTCAGCGGGGGAGGCGGGATCGCCGGACATCGGGCGAAGACGGAGGATGGTCCACCGCCAAGGCCGAATGCCCCGTTTACTGGAGGAGCGCCATGAACAAACTGGCCCATATGCTGCTCGGTTCGCTGCTCGGCCTGGCCGGCCTTTTCGCCGTCCCGGCCCAGGCGGCATCCGGCCTTTCGCCGTCCGCCCGGCCGGCTTCGGGAGCCTCGGATGTGGTGAAGGTCGAGGTCGTCTGCGACCGCTACGGCTGCTACGACACCCGCCGCCGTCGCCCGCCGCCGGACTGGGATGACGGTTACCGTCGTCCGCCACCGCCACCGCCGCCGATCTACCGCCGCCCGCCGCCGCCTCCGCCGGTATGGTGGGATGACGGCTATCGTCGCCCGCCACCGCCACCGCCGCCGATCTATCGCCGGCCTCCACCGCCGCCACCGCCGGTCTATGGCGGGCGCAACTGGAACCGGCATGTCGAATGGTGCCTCAATCGCTACCGTTCGTACAATCCGCAGACCAACCGCTTCCTGTCGACCAGCGGTTACTTCAAGGTCTGCCGCTCTCCCTATTATTGAGCGGAACCGACTGTCGATCTTCGGGCACCGGGCGGGGAGCAATCTCCGCCCGTCTCCGTCTCAGTCCCCGGCACGGCCTTCGCCCTTCGGCCGATCGACGTGTCCAAGGTCGCGCTCCGGCTCGATCACATCGCGCACCCTCTGCTTGAGGTCCTTCGGCCCCGGAAAGCCGCCATCGCGCTTTCGTTCCCAGATCAGCGTCCCGTCGATGCCGATCTCGAAGCTGCCGCCGGTGCCGGGAATGAGCGCCACCTCGCCCAGGGCGTCGCCGAAGGTCTGCAGCAGTTCCTGCGCCATCCAGCCGGCGCGCAGCAGCCAGTTGCATTGGGTGCAGTAGAGAATGGTGATGCGGGGTTTCCGGTCCATGGGACGCTCCGTTGTTATCGGACGATCTATAGCCGCGCCCCGCCGCTCGGCAAAGGGCGGGGCGCCTGCAGGGCTTGAACGGTCAGCGCACTCATGGTCATCTCCCGCCGTCAACGAAACAGGACCATGGCATGACAAGGCGCGTCGCGATCATCGAAAATACCCGCTATTCCGATCCAGGCCAGGTGGGCGTGGCGCTCTCGGAGGCCGGCGCGACGGTCGAGGTGATCAGGGCCTATGCCGGCGAGGCGCTGCCAGGCTCGGTCGACGATCACGATGCGCTCGTCGTCTTCGGCGGCGAACAGAACGCCCGGGACGACACGAAGCATCCCTACCTGCCGGCGCTTGCGGAGGTGATGCGGCGCTATGGCGAGGCGGGCAGGGCGGTGCTCTGCATCTGCCTCGGCAGCCAGTTGCTGGCCCGCGCCTTTGGCGGCGACAACCTGATCGGGGCAGCGCCGGAATTTGGCTGGCAGGCGATCGAGCCCACCGAGGCCGGGCGTGCCGATCCGGTGCTGTCGGCGGTCAACGAAGGCGGGTTTCTCTCCTTCCAGTGGCACGACGACACCTTCACTCTGCCGCCGGGCGCCATCCATCTCGCCCGCAACGCCGCGGCCCACCACCAAGCCTTCCGGGTCGGGCGTGCGGCCTATGGCATGCAGTTCCATTTCGAGGCAAACCGCGGCGTGGTGGACCAGTGGAACCGCCTGTTTCCGGATCTGGTCGAGAAGAAGCATCCCGGCTGGCTCCGGCGTCATCCGGACTATGCCGCGATGCATGGGCCCGATGCCGACGCGGCCGGGCTGGCGATCGCCCGGGCCTGGGTGGCGCTGATCTGAGGCATTCGGCCGACGGCAGGCCGCGGCGAGGTGGCGGCCGCACACGGCTTGTCCTTCACGCCGGCGGTTTCGCCCCGTGGTTCTGATCGGTTTCGGTTGCTCTTCGGCGATTGGCCGAAGGGTTCGGACGGGGCGCTGCAAGCTGCCTCGTAAGTTAGAAAATATATGGCACCCTGCGGCGCCCCGTTCGGTGATTTTTGGCACGGAAATCCGACTCCTCTACACGGGCTCCGTCGTCGACGAGACAACGGCTTGACGCCCGTTTGGGTGCCGTACAGGCACGTCGCTTGTTCAGCGAGGGGTGTCCCTGATCCTGCCCCGAGGACGGAAAGCCTGCGATCGCTCCCACCCCCGGCACCGGTTCCGCCTCGCCGGGTTCGCATGACCCGATGCATCCGATGGCGGAACGCGGCCATTCTAGGCGGGGGGAAAGGGGCGGGGATGAAATTTCCGGGTGGGGCTTGATTTCATTGAGAAAGAGCGAAGAGGCTTCCCCGTCCTGGGGCGCAAAGGGAGGCTTCTCCCTGCGCCTGCCCCCTTTTCACCGCCGAACTCGGCGCCTAGACTGGGCCGCCTGACGCCGAGCCGGAAAGGACACCGCATGAACCGCGCCCACGATCCAAGCCAGCTCGACATGGTCGTGCTGATGACGCCGGACATGGCGAATTTTTCCGGCAAGGTGCATGGCGGCGCGCTGTTGAACCTGCTCGACCGCGTCGCCTATTCCTGCGCCTCGCGCTTTTCCCAGCAATATGCGGTGACGCTGTCGGTCGACCAGGTGGTGTTTCGCCAGCCGATCCATGTCGGCGAACTCGTCACCTTCCTCGCCTCGGTCAACTATGCCGGCCGCACCTCGATGGAAATCGGCATCCGCGTCGAGGCCGAGGACATCCGCAGCGGCGAGCGCCGCCATACCAATTCCTGCTATTTCACCATGGTCGCCGTCGACGAGGCCGGCAAGCCGACCACGGTACCGGAACTGGTGATCGACAGCGAGATGAAGGCCAGGCGCAAGCGCGCGGCGGAAGAACGCCGGGCACTGAGGCGCGAATTCGAGGCGCGCTTCGAGAAGGCCAAGGCCGGGGCGGAGTGAGGGGGGCGCTCAGAAGCCCTGGAACAGGAAGTCCGTCGCGACGGTGATTTCATCGGATCGGTGCGAGAGGTCTGTAACCATCGGGCCGATCTCGGAGGTCGGGACGGAGGCCATGCGATGTGTCGCCATCACATAGGGCTGGCCGTCAATCACAAAGCGGGGCGTAAGGCGCGTCATCGTCCAAGGCATGTCGGACAGGGAGCAAGGGAGCCATAATTCGCGACGGAAGTTGATCCAAAAGGTCGGACTGAAGGTCGACCGCGAGCATGTTTCCGGCCCTCAGACGAAAGACGCGGAACCGGCTCATCAGAACTGCCGATACTTGGCGAAAGGCAATCCGTGCTTCTCGACATATTCGCGCTCCGCCCGGATCGCGTCGGCGTTCTCGATCCGCCAGAGCCGTTCCTTCTCCGCCTTGACGGCGCGGGCAAGCCCCTTCTCGGCCGCATCGGACACGTCGAGGCCGAGCACGCGGGCTTCCGTGACCAGCGTTTCGTCAAGCGGGACATCGGTTGCCTTGCGGATGTTCGAACTCATCGCACTCTCCATCGGAACGGCGGAACTATAGCGCAGTCGCGGGGGCAACGCAAAAGGCCGGCGCTGCGCCGGCCTTGCCATTTCTATGATGTTGAGGGCGCGTGATGATCCCGATGGACAGGCGGAACAGCCCCCTCATCCGGCCCTTCGGGCCACCTTCTCCCCGCGGGAGAAGGCGAGGATCACTCGTCGCTCATCTTCAGTGCGGCGATGAACGCTTCCTGCGGGATATCGACCTTGCCGAACTGGCGCATGCGCTTCTTGCCCGCCTTCTGCTTGTCGAGCAGCTTGCGCTTGCGGCTGGCGTCGCCGCCGTAGCACTTGGCGGTGACGTCCTTGCGCATCGCCGAGATGGTTTCGCGGGCGATCACGTTGCCACCGATCGCCGCCTGGATCGGGATCTTGAACATGTGGCGCGGGATCAGGTCTTTCAGCTTTTCGCACATGTCGCGGCCGCGCTTTTCCGCCGCCGAGCGGTGGACCAGCATGGACAGCGCGTCCACGGGCTCGCCGTTGACCATGATCGACATCTTGACGAGATTGCCCTCGCGGTAGTCGGCCAGATGATAGTCGAACGAGGCATAGCCCTTGGAGATCGACTTCAGGCGGTCGTAGAAGTCGAAGACCACTTCGTTGAGCGGCAGCTCATAGGTGAGCATGGCGCGCTTGCCGACATAGGTGAGTTCGGTCTGGATGCCGCGGCGGTCCTGGCAGAGTTTCAGGATGCCGCCGAGATAGTCGTCGGGGGTGAGGATCGTCGCCTTGATCCACGGTTCGCGGATCTCGGCGATCTTGACGACGTCCGGCATATCGGCCGGATTGTGCAGCTCGCGCTCGGTGCCGTCGGTCATCTTCAGCTTGTAGACGACCGATGGGGCGGTGGCGATCAGGTCGAGGTCGAATTCGCGCTCGAGGCGTTCCTGGATGATCTCCAGGTGCAGCAGGCCGAGGAAGCCGCAGCGGAAACCGAAGCCGAGGGCTGCCGAGCTTTCCATTTCGAACGAGAAGGAGGCGTCGTTGAGGCGCAGCTTGCCCATGGCGGCGCGCAGGTCCTCGAAATCGGCGGCGTCGACCGGGAATAGGCCGCAGAACACAACCGGCTGCGCCGGCTTGAAGCCCGGCAGCGCCTTTGCCGTCGGGCGCTTGTCCTCGGTGATGGTATCGCCGACGCGGGTATCGGCCACTTCCTTGATCGAGCCGGTGAAGAAGCCGATCTCGCCGGGGCCGAGCGAATCGACGGCCAGCATTTTCGGGGTCAGCACGCCGACGCGTTCGACCTGGTACTTGGCGTCCGTGCCCATCATACGGATGGTCTGGCCCTTGGTCAGCACACCGTCGATGACGCGCACCAGGACCATGACGCCGAGATAGGTGTCGTACCAGCTGTCGACCAGCAGCGCCTTCAGCGGGCCTTTTTCGCCAAGCTCGCTCTTCGGTGGCGGCAGCTTGTGGACGATGGCTTCCAGCACGTCGGGAATGCCCAAGCCCGTCTTGGCGGAAATCAGCACGGCCTCGGAGGCGTCGATGCCGATCACTTCCTCGATCTGCTCCTTGATGCGGTCGGGTTCGGCCGCCGGCAGGTCGATCTTGTTCAAGACCGTGACGATCTCGTGATCGTTGTCGATCGCCTGATAGACATTGGCGAGCGTCTGCGCTTCCACGCCTTGAGAGGCATCGACGACCAAAAGCGACCCTTCGCAGGCGGACAGCGAGCGCGAAACCTCATAGGCGAAGTCGACGTGGCCGGGCGTGTCGATCAGGTTCAGCACATAGGTCTCGCCATTATTGGCCTTGTAGTGCAGTCGCACCGTCTGGGCCTTGATGGTGATGCCGCGTTCGCGCTCGATATCCATCGAATCCAGCACCTGCTCGGACATGTCGCGCTCGGCAAGGCCGCCGGTCGTCTGGATCAGACGGTCGGCCAGCGTCGATTTGCCGTGGTCGATATGGGCCACGATCGAGAAGTTGCGGATATGGTCGAGGGGTGTGCGGGTTTCTGTGCTCATGGCTTGCGCATATAGCAGCGGCGCTTGAGCCCGCAAAGCGGAAAAGCAGGGTTTTGTTCACCCTGATGATGGGTTTTGTCCGCTTATAGCCCCGTCAGCGGCCTCTGTCGCCACGGCCGTCGTCCGGCTCGGTGATGACGGTGGCGTTCGGCACCTGGGCGCTCAGCATTTCAAAACCCTCGCGCTCATCCGGCGGAACGGCTTCGCGGCCCTTGAGCCGCATCAGAATGAACGCGCCGTAGGCTGCCGCGACCGCCATGGCGGCATAGATGAAGGTCTTGGGTCCAAAGACCGGCGTCACCAGCGTGACGAACAGTGGCACCAGCGTTGCCGAGGCCGACCAGGCGACCAGCAGGGTCGAGGCCAGCGGCACGAAATCCTCGGGCTTGGTGCGGTCGTTGGCATGGGCATTGGCGATCGAATAGACGGTCTCGACCGCGCCGGCCCAGATGGCGAAGACGATCATCAGCAGCAGCAGCTGGGCAAAGGAGGCAAACAGCGCGACGACGGCCATGACGGCGATCAGCCCGCAGGTAAACATAAGGACCAGGCGACGATCCATGCGATCCGAAAGCGCGCCGAGCGGATACTGGATGAACAGCATGCCGAGCTGCATGACGAACATCAGAAGGGCGACCTCGCCCTGCGACACCTGGTTGCCTGCGGCGTAGATCGGCGTGAAACCTTGCACCATCATCGACAGGCCGCCGGCGGCGAGAACGCCGATGAAGCCGACGGGGGAATTGCGCCAGGCCATCTTGATGTCGACGCTGACACTGGCCGGCGCCGGCGGGGTGGGCAGGCGCGTCAGGCTGATCGGCAGGATGGCGAGCGCGGTGAAGAATATGGTGACGAGCGGCGCGAGATTGCCCTCGGCCGGCAGCTGGCCGAAGGCGAAGGCGCCGACCCCCAACCCCACGACATAGGCCATGTAGAAGAAGGACATGGCCTTGCCGCGCCACTCGTTCGAGGCGGCATGGTTGAGCCAGCTCTGCGCGATGATGAAATTGGTATTGCCGGCCATGCCGTAGAGCAGGCGACCGATGATCCACAGGATCGGGTTGACGCCGATCGCGATCAACAGTGCCCCGAGGATGACGAGCGCCATCGAGGCGGCGAAAAGCCGCGCATGACCGACCCGGCGGATCAATGGACCGGCGACGACGCAGCCGACGAGCCCGCCGAAGGCGACCGCGGTGATCGCCGCGCCCGCGGCCCAGGAAGGGCTGTCGCTGCGGGTCAGGACGAAGGGAACATAGGCCGACATCACCCCGTTGCCGAGCGCCACCGCCGTCATCGAGGCAACGATGCTGGCGACGGAGAGGGGCGAATTCGCCCTGGCTTCCTCAGAGGTCATCGGGTCTTCCTGGAGAATGGCGACGCCGGATCGGCGCCCGGCAAGGCGGTGGAATGCGGAAACGGTCGCCGGGAGGAGACCGTCCAGTCTTTCTAGCCGAAGGAAAAGGGTCGCGATAGCGTCGCCGCGACGCCGGCTGTGGTTTCCCGGACGGCCCAGTCCGCGCGCCGCGGGATTGCGAGGGTTCGGCTGAAGCCCCGGCGCTGAGGACGCAAAGGCCGGCGCGGGCCTTGACTCCAGCATATGACTACGTCATTCTATGATAATGGAAAATGATGACGCCGACCTGGCGCGCCATATAGGCACCCGCCTCAATGCGCTTCGTGCCGAGCGCGGCCTGACCCTCGACCAGCTGGCGGAACTGTCCGGCGTCAGCCGGGCGATGATCTCGCGGGTCGAGCGCGGCGAGGCGAGCCCGACGGCGGCGCTTCTGGCGCGGCTCTGCTCGGCGCTCGGTGTGTCGCTCTCGGTCTTCTTCGCCACCAGCGGGGCAGAGGTTTCACCGCTCGCCCGGCGGGCCGACCAGCCGGTCTGGCGCGATCCGGAAAGCGGCTACCTGCGTAGGGTCGTTTCGCCGGGCGGAACGGGCAGCCGCGTCGACGTGGTCGAGGTCGAGTTCCCCGCCGGCGCCGAGGTGCGCTTTCCCGGCCAGCAGGCGAGCCGCAGCCAGTCGCAGCATGTCTGGCTGTTCGAGGGCGAGATGGAGCTTTCCGTCGGCGAGGCGGTGCACCGGCTTACTGCCGGCGACTGTCTCTTCATGAATGTCGGCGACGTCCACGGGTTCAGGAACCCGACGGACAAGCCCGCCCGCTATGCCGTGATCATCGATCTCGGCCACCGCTGAACAACTGCCTCTGGAGCGCCTGATGACCGCCATCCGCCTGCTGAACGAAGAACAAGCCTTGGCCGCCCTTCCCGACCTCTGCGAGGTGCTCGCCGATTGCGTCGAGGGCGGCGCCTCGCTCGGCTTCATGTCGCCCTATCGGCCTAAGGACGCGCTTCCCTTCTGGCAGGGGGTGGCGGCTGCCGTCGGGCGCGGCGAGGTTCTGCTGGTCGTCGCAGAGGGCGATGACGGGCGGGTGGTCGGGACGGTCCAGGTCGGGTTCGCCAGCAAACCCAACCAGCCGCATCGCGGCGACCTGATGAAGCTTTTGGTGCATCGCCGGGCCCGCGGGCTCGGCCTGTCGCGCCGGCTGATGGAGGCGGCGGAAAAGGCGGCGGCTGAAGCCGGCCGCACGCTTCTGGTGCTCGATACCGCGACGGGGGAGCCGGCGGAGAAGATCTATGAGAAGCTCGGCTGGAGCCGGACCGGGGTGATCCCGAACTATGCGCTGTTCCCGGATGGGCGCTACTGCGACACGACGATCTTCTACAAGCAGATCGGCTAAACACCCAAAAATTGTCCGCGGACCATGGCTCGGGCCCCCTCCCTCAGGCCCGCCGCGTCGTGCTAGCAATGGCAAGGCCCGACCGTTCGGGTCTCCAGAACCGGGGGTACCTCAATGACTTCGCTTTCTACCGGGATGCGCCGCGCCGCGGCTCTCGTCCTTCTCGCAGGCACGCTTGCTGGCTCCGCACTGCCGGCTTCGGCTGCCGACGTGACGTTCATCATGCGCAACAGCCATCCGAATGCCGTCGAGGTCGAACTCTACAGCCAGGACCGAAACCACGTCTGGCCGGGCGGCAACGAAGTCTATTATCTCGATGACGGCGAGACCAAGGAGATCCCGCTGTCCTGCAACGAAGGCGAGCAGATCTGCTACGGCGCCTGGGTTTCCGGCGATCAGGGGACTTACTGGGGCACTGGGCCGGAAAATGCCGAGAACTGCTCCGACTGCTGCTACACCTGCACCGGGGGAGAGACCGAGGAAATCAACCTCGTCCCGTAAGCCTGTTCCGGTCGGATGAAATTTTGGTCATCCGACCGGAAATGACCTTGTGTCCGTCTTGCCGAGCGGGCGCGGATGACGTTACGTTCCACTCAAGATTACAAGGGGAACGTCAACAATCATGCGGGTCATCTATTCCGAGAAGCACAAGCTGCGCGACGCCAAGACCGAGCTGCATGGCGGCATCCTGGTGAAGCCCTTCGAGGGGCCGTTCCGCGCCGAATGGATTCTCGAGGCGGTCAGGCAAGCGGGTTTTGCCGACGTTGTTGCGCCCGAGGAACACGGGCTCGAGACCGCGCTCATGGTGCACGGCGCCGACTATCTCGAATTCCTGCGCACCTGCTGGGACCGCTGGAGCGCTCAAGGCTTCCCCGGCGAGGCGATCCCGACGGCCTTTGCCTATCGCCGCAGCCGCAATCGCGTGCCCAACAACATCGACGGCGCTGTCGGCTATTATGCCAATTCGGTCGAGACGGCGATCTCCAAGGGCACCTACGAGGCGGCGATCTCGTCGATGGACGTGGCGCTTTCGGGGGCCGACTGGCTGAATGCCGGCAACCGCTTCGCGTTCTCGCTCTGCCGCCCGCCGGGCCATCACGCCGGTATCGACCTGTTCGGCGGCTACTGCTTCATCAACAATGCCGCGGTCGCCGCCCAGCGCCTGCTCGATCACGGGGCGAAGAAGGTCGCGATCCTCGACGTCGACTTCCACCACGGCAACGGCACGCAGGACATCACCTACAATCGCGGCGACATCTTCTTCGCCTCGCTGCACGGCGATCCGGTCGATGCCTTCCCCTATTTCCTCGGCTATGCCGACGAGACCGGCGAGGGTGACGGCGAGGGGCTGAACGCCAATTATCCGATGCCGGCGGGCACGACCTGGGAGGTCTGGGCTGCGGCGCTCGCCGATGCGCTGCAGCGCATCGAGGCCTATGGTGCCGAGGCGATCGTCGTCTCGCTCGGCGTCGATACCTTCGAGCAGGACCCGATCAGCTTCTTCAAGCTGAAGAGCCCCGACTATATCCGCATGGGCGAGATGATCGCCGCGACCGGCCTGCCGATCCTGACCGTCATGGAGGGCGGCTATGGCGTGCCCGAGATCGGCTTGAACGTCGCCAATGTGCTGAAAGGTCTGGAGGCCTGAGGTGTCCGGCCATGCCGCAGGCGACCTGACGCGGACGGTCGGCTTGCCGGAATCCTTTGTTCCCGCAGTTGACTTCAATCAATAATCGCCGGCCGCAAAGGCGCATACTCGCCTTGGACTATCGCGGGGAATTGTCGCAGGGGTTGTCTTCCGATCCATGATCGGCGGACGGCGTTGCGGCATCAGGGAGGCATGGCGTGGACCGGCATCGCATATTCTGGCTGGGCACTATCCTTTTGGCATCGCTTGGAGCGAGCCTGGCGGCTGGACCGACGCACGCCGACTATGTCGGGGGGCTGAACCCGGCAGGCGACAATTTCCTCGCGCTGCGCACGGGGCCGGGCTCGCGCTTTCCGATGATCCTGCCCATGGGGCCGGGCACCGAACTGACGGTGATCGGTCGTGACGGACGCTGGCTGAACGTCGAACTCCCGGATGGTACGCGCGGCTGGGCCTATGACGCCTATGTATTTGGCGGCGCCGCACCGGACGGCGGCCCCGACGGCCCACCGCCGGATAGGGACTCCACGGGACCCGGCAGCCCGCCGCCGCCGCTCGATCTTAGCGACGATGCGCCCCCCTCCGACCTGGGAGGCGATCCCTGGCCGGCCGAAAGTGCGGACGGGGAGAAGTCGGCCGAACCCGCCGACGCCGCCCAGCCCTCCGATGCCGGCGAGACAGATGCCGACCAGGCGGACAAAGCCGGTGTCCCGGCCGATCCGATGGCCAGCAACTGGATCACCTATCGCAACGACCGCTTCGGCACGCGGATCGATTATTCCGCGCCGATGTTCCGTATGCTGCCGCCGCCGGAGAACGATGATGGGCGGACCTTCGAGGCGCGCGATGGCTCGGCCCGCTTCCTGGTCTTCGGTTCGCACAATGTGTTCGACAGCACGCTCGACGAACTGATCGAGGAGCACCTGGCAGGCCTCGCCGACGACGAGAAGGTCACCCAGAAGCGCCGGGGAGACAACTGGTATCTGCACTCCGGTTTTCGCGGCGGCGACTTCTTCCTGCGCAAGGTGCTGCTGAGCGATGATGGCGGGGTGATCCACACCTTCGAGATCAGCTATGCCAAGGGCCTGAAGGCCAGGCTCGATCCGATGGCCGCGCGCATGGCGAACTCGCTGCGCACGGCGGACGAGGGGGCCGACGGCCAAGGCGAACAGCCGGCGACGACGGTTGATAAGGATCTGCCGGAAGAGACGGGTTTGGCCAGTGACGACGGTGCACGCTCCGTGGACGCCGCCGGGACGACCGCCGATGACGGCAAGGCGCCGCCGGTGACCCAAAGGGATGGCTGGGCGACACATGCTTTCGAGGGTTTTGCCCTCCAGGCGCCGCAGGACTGGAAAAAGCAGATCGACGGCGACACGCTCACCCTGAAGGCACCCGACGGCCAGCGTAGCCTGATGGTCTGGTGGTGGTTCCCCGACGAACCGCTGCTCGGCTTTAACGACATCCTCTCCCATCGCAAGATCAAGGTTGCCGGCCAGGCGGCCTTGTGGATCCACTCGAGGTTCGAGGGGATCGAGACTTTGAGCGTGACGCTCGACGAAGGCCGGGCGGACAAGAAGCGCCTGCATTTCCTGTTCGAAGCGACCGGCGACATCCGCCTCGGCGGTGGCGACCCGGACTTCGACCGCATCCTCGAGAGCGTGACGATCGATGGAGAGGAGAGCAAGGCCGAGGACGGCGGCGGCGGGCAGCCACGGGTCGTGTTCGGGTCGGGCAACCAGGTAGCGACGTCGCCTGGTGCCGCAACGGCGGACAGCGAGGCAGAGGAGGATCTGGCCGAAGAAGACGACGAGCGCCGTGCCTGGGTGGGCCGCACCTCGGTCGCGGTTCCAACCGGCTGGAAGGTCGGGCCCGACGAGGACATCGCCGGCGGGATCGTCATGACCCGGCCGGACGAAGGGGCGCAGATCGCGCTGTCGCTCTGGCCGAAGGACAAGCCGATGCCGAGCGACGAGGTCGCCTCGCTGGATTACACGGTGATGATCGGACGTCCTGCGACCGTGCTCGAACTGAGCGAAGGCCGCATGCGTGGCCGGCAGATATTCTTCGACGAACCGCGCGGCGACGGCGCCCGTCTGACGCTGTCCTACCGCGCCTTCGGCGAGGACCTGGCCGACGGTCTGCCGCTGTTCGAGCTGGTACTGGGGAGCCTCGACGAAACCCTGCCGCCGCCCGAGGGCACCGAGGTTCCCGCCGTCGCACCGGCGAGCGGAGCCGATCCCTTTGCCGATATCGACCTGAGCGACCTGGAGGTGAACCCGAGATGAGATCCTTGCGACCGATTGACCTGCCGGCCCTGGTCATGGCCGGGACACTCGCGCTCTTTTCTCCGGCGGCGCTCGCCCAGGCGCCGACCACGTGGCAGGAGGATGCCAAGAAGGCGGCGCTCGACTATGCCGATGAACAGGCCAAGGAGGTGATCAAGTCGCAGTCGCAGGCGGCGATCGTCGCGCTCTACAAGAAGCTGTACAAGTCGGGAGCCAACAAGGCCCTTGTCCGCCAGCTCGGCACGGTGGCGCTTTCGGCTAACGAGATCAACAAGTTCGCCGAGAATGCGGCCGATGCGCTGACCAGCGGCGATCCGGAAAAGGCGAAGGCGGCGACCGAAGAGGTCGCTGTCGCGCTCGGCAAGACGCTGGCCAACGGCATCAAGGACCCAGGCCTGCGCCAGCAGATGGCAGGCGTGCTCGGCAATATCGACAAGGTCAACGAGGCGGCCGACGTGCTCGGCAAGGCGGCGGGCGGCGATCCGCAGGCGGCCTATGAATTTCTCGGCCGCGCCTTCATCTCCGCGACGCCGGCGGCCGCCGCCTTTACAGCGGTCGAGACGGCGGCGGGCGTGGTGAACTACGCCAAGGGCAAGTTCGTCGACAGCACGATCGAGGAACTCTACCAGGAATATGCCAAGGGTGACGAGCAGACCCGCGAGGCGATCCGCACGCGGCTGGAAACGCTGCCGCTCTATTCCTCCGTCATCCGCGACCGCAAGATCGAGTTGGTTGACCAGCGTGCCGACGACATTTCCCAGGCGACGGCGGAACCGAGCGACGCGGTGCGCGATCGGTTGACCGCAACGAGCGACGAGGAAGTCGTCGACGACATACTCCAGACCTTTGCGGCCCGCAGCAAGAAGGACCAGGCGGCCGCCGTGGTGGAGAAGGCGCGCGCCGATGCCCAGGCCGAAGCCGACCTGATGACCGAGGCCCTCGACACGGCGGCCTATGGCAAATACGGGCGCGACTGGTGGACCAAGCACCCCTACAATCTCCAGCGCTTCACCCAGATGATCCGCGACAAGCTGAAGAACGACGGCGTGCTCGACCCGCACAATGCGACCCACATCAAGGCCATGGCGAATCTTCTGTCGACCGGTGTGGTGTATGGGGCCAGTTCCAAGGAATACCGGGACCAATTGGAGAAGTTCAAGGAATACCGGTCCGTGGTGGCGCGCCATAGCGGGCTGACCGAGGAGCCGCAGCAGCCTGCTGCGGATCTCGCCGGCCAATATGGTGGCCGTATTTCCGGCAAGGCCTCCGGTTCCTTGACCCTTGTCGTTGCCGGTTCTTCGGTCTCCGGTTCGATTTCGGGCAGCTTCGAGGGCGACGGCTTCACCGCACGGTTTTCGGGATCGCTGGGCGCGGACGGCGCCTTCAGCGCGCCTTTGACCGGTGTGCTGCAGGGCACGGTGTTCAAGGAGACCAAGCCCTATCCGTTCAACGGGACGATCAATGGCCGGGTCGACGGGCGTTCCGGTTCGGGCCAGTGGTCGGCCAGCAACAAATGGGGCGGCGGCAGCGGCGGCTGGCAGGTGTCGAAATAGGCGGGTGGCGCTCTCTCTGCGTGAGGGCGGCTCAACAAGCCTTGCCCCGCCGCATCAAGCCCGCGCCGCCACCGGAAGCGGGACGCTTTCGCTGTCCGCCAGCCGGATGAGGTCTTCGGCGGGTTGCGGCCGGCCGAACAGATAGCCCTGGCCCTGCTCACAGCCGATCCGCCGCAGGAAGGCGGCTTCCGCCTCGGTTTCGATCCCTTCGCAGATCATGGCGATGCCGAGACCGCGGCACAGCGTCTTCACCGATTGGACGATCGCCTGGCTCGCCGTGTTGTCGATCAGCGTGCGAACGAACATCTGGTCGACCTTGATCTTGTCGAGCGGGAAGCGCGCCAGATAGCCGAAGGAGGAATAGCCTGTGCCGAAATCGTCGAGCGCGATGGAGACGCCGAGCGCCTTCAGCGCCGACAGTTTCTCCAGCATGTCGCCGGACGGGTTGAGGAAGGTGGATTCTGTGATTTCGATCTGCAGCCGGTCGGGTCGAAGGCCGGTTTGTTGCAGCGCCTGTCGGACCGTGGCGACGATGTCGCCGCGCTGCAATTGCAGCGGCGAGACGTTGACCGCCACCGCAAGGTCCGGCCGGAAGGTCAAGGCGTCGCGGCAGGCCTGGAGCATGGCCCAGGCGCCCAACGGCTCGATGAAGCCGTTGGCCTCGGCGATCTCGACGAAGACCTGCGGCGAGACGAAGCCGAGCTCGGGATGGTGCCAGCGCAAGAGGGCCTCGCAGCCGATCAGCTTGCCATCCGTCAGGCAAACCTGCGGCTGGTAGAACAGCCTGACCTCGTTGCGGTCGAGCGCATGCCAGAGTTCCGCCTCGATCCGCCGGGTCTGCGCGTGGCGGGCGCCGCCCTCCGGATCGAACTCGACCAGTCCATTGCCATTGGTGCGGCGGGCGTCGTCGAGCGCGAGTTCCGCCTCCGCCACGAGAGCCGCCCCGCCCCGGCTGGGCGCATCCGTGCTGAACACCATGCCGATATGCACGCCGAGCTGCGCCTTGGCCTCGGCGACCGCGAAGGGGGTCGAAAGGGCGGCGACGATGGCATCCGCCAGCGCGCGGGCTTCCTGAGGGGTGACGGGCGTGAGGGTGAAGGCGGAGAACGTGTCGCCGCCGAGACGGGCAATCGGCGACAGCCGATCGTCGAGCGATCCCAGCCGGCGTACCACCGCCTTGAGCAGGGCGTCGCCCTTGGAGCGGCCGAGGGTGGAATTGATGGTCTTGAAACGGTGCAGGTTGACGGCATAGACGGCATGGCCGCGTCCCGCCGGCGGCTCTTGCCGCAGCTTGTCGTTGATCTCGTTGACGAAGGCCGAACTGCGGAGCGCGCCGGTGAGAACGTCATGGCGTGACAAGAAGCCGATCCGCTCCTCCTGCCGCCGGCGTTCGGTAATGTCGCGCGCCGTAACGCAGGCGACGAAGGCATGGTCTTCGCCGCGACGGCTCTTGCCGTTGGCGAGCGCCCTCTGTGAGGCGGTGATGGTGTATTCAATCGTCCGGGCCCCGGCGCCTTCGCCAAGCGTGAGCTCGTGCAGCTTGGCCGGTTCGGCGCATTGCCGGCGCAGATCCGCCATGGCCGCTTCGATGTCGCGACGCCAGGCCTGGGGAAGGATGGTCATGACCGCATCGCCGTCCCTGAGCGGGGCGAGTTCGGGCAGCACGTCGGCGATGCGGGCGCTGTGGGCGATCAGGATCCCGTCCTCGTCGATCACCAGGATCGCATCGGCGCTGTCGCTGACGACCTGGCCAAGCAGGCTGCGGCTGTTGTCGGCCTCGACCGAGGCGAGCCGCAACAGCCAGGTCCTGAGGTCCAGCTCCTCGAGGATGCGGGTGACGACGATCAGGCCGAGCAAGGCCTGACTGGCGGCGGTCGGCAGGAGAAGCGCATGGGCCGACTGCAGCCAGAAGCCCGCTGTTTCCAGCGCGATCACGGTCGACCCGATCAGCAAGGATTGCAGACGCAGGCTGCGCCGCGGCGAAAGGGTGACAAAGCCCAGGACAGCGCAGAGGAGCAGCATGGGCCAGGCTCGCAGCGGGGTCAGCGTCCGGTCCTGCAGCAGGGTTTCCGTCGCGATGATCTGGAGTATCGGGCCCGAGACCAGACCATGCACCGGCACGAGGAAATTGTCCTTCAATTCGATCGCGGCCGCCCCGACGACGACGATCTTGTCCTTGAAAACGGCAGGATCGACGCGGCCGGAGGCGACGTCGATTGCCGAATGGGAGACAAGGCTGGCCGGATCGATGGAAAAATCGAGGACGAACGGTGGCGAGGCCGCGTCGGCCTTTCCGGCGAGTGCGGCGGGAACGGACATGACGAATTCGCCATCCTGCTCTTCGCCATAGGCGAACCTTCGTACGACGCCGTCGGCATCCGCTCGCACGCTGGCGCTGGCCGTCCAGGCATGTTTGGAGAACATTGGGTGGGGTGCCGTGACGTCCGTCGCGCCGGATCGGTCGCCGGTCGTGCGGTATTGCGTGAACGTCGGCAGGATGACCCCGCCGCCGGCCTGCTCGAGCGCCCGGGCCAGAGCCTGGTCGCCCGCCTCCGACGAGCGGGAACTGAAATCGACATCGAGGAAGATGTCGCGGGCCTCGGCCCTGGTGAGAACGTCGATCAGCCGGGCATGGACCGAGCGGTCCCAGGGCCACACGCCGATTTCATCCAGGCTCTGCTTGTCGATGGCGACGAAGACCACATCGCCGGTCGGTGCGCGCGGCGAGAGAGCCATGCGCCGCGCCGTCAGCCCCGCGTCCAGCCGGGCAAAGCCGCCGAGCCCGGCCAGGCTGGCGACGATGCAGAACAGGCTGGCCAGGACCAGCAACCGGCGGAAGGGGAAGGCGGCTTTCAACATCCTCTGCTTTCTGGTGATGGCGAAATATCGTCCCCGAGAGACGTTAGGCCCTTGATCACTCTGCCCTGCTCATCTCCCGTTGCCGTTGCCGTTGCCGTTGCCGTTCCCGTTGCCGTTCCCGTTCCCGTTCCCGTTCCCGTTCCCGTTCCCGTTGCCGTTCCCGTTCCCGTTCCCGTTGCCGTTGCCGTTTCCGTTTCCGTTCCCGTTCCCGTTTCCGTTCCCGTTCCCGTTGCCGTTGCCGTTCCCGTTCCCGTTGCCGTTGCCGTTCCCGTTCCCGTTCCCGTTGCCGTTTCCGTTCCCGTTCCCGTTGCCGTTTCCGTTTCCGTTCCCGTTGCCGTTTCCGTTTCCGTTTCCGTTGCCGTTGCCGTTGCCGTTGCCGTTCCCGTTCCCGTTGCCGTTCCCAATCCCGTTTCCGTTGCCAATCCCGTTGCGGTTCCCGGGCGTGTTGCCGGCTCCGTCGGCGCGGTCGTTAGGATTGGTGCGCGCATCGATGCTGGGAACGGCCGGGGTGGTGACCGGCGCGCTGACGACGGGAGACTTTGGACCGGGCCCGAGGACGGAGAGCGAGCCCGGAGTACCTGGCGAAACGGCGACCGACTGGCCGGCTAGGACGTCGACCGACTGGCCGCGTTGCGGGTCGGTAACGCCGACGACGCCGCGCGATACCCCGAGCGTGGCGCCCTTGCGGTCGACCTGGACGGTGAAACGCGTGCCCTTGACGACCGCCGCGAGAAACGGTGTCTGGATCTTGAGATTGCGGCCGGCGCGCTTTTCGAAGTCGACGACGATCTCACCGACCTGCTGGGCGATTTCGAATTTCTTGCCCGCGCGGTCCTTGGCGAAGATTGCCGTCATCGTGCCGGGCTGGACCGTCACCATGTCGTCTTCGTGGGCGAGGAGCACGCGGCCGCGCGGTCCGGTGCTGATCCAGGCTCCGGTCGGGATCTCCATTCCGTCCACGACGCGCTGCCAGGTCTTGCTGTCGATCGTATAGTTTGCCGGTTGACGAACCTTGGAGACGATCCAGCCTTCGGCGAACGCCGAAACGGCCGGGCTGAGAGCCACGACAATCGTGGCAAGGGCTATCGACAAGCGCAATTTTCGAACTCCACGCAAAACACACTGCGCGGATCGTAAAACACTCAAAATAACAAATACCTAACATATAAAATTAGAAATATTGAATTGCGCTCCGCTAAGCCGGCCCGAATGGGCGCGCGCCAAGAAAAAGCCCCGGACAGGGATGTCCGGGGCGGGGTTTGCGCGCCTTGGCGGCGAAGGCGTCAGAGCTTGCCCTGGCGCTGCTGGATCATCATGTAGGTATCGAAGCCGTATTCGGCGATCTGTGCCCAGAGATAGGCATCCTTCTTGAACGCCTGCTGGCTGTCATAGATCTTCTTGAAGGCGGGGTTCTTGGCGCCAAGCTCGGCATAGGTCTCGAGCGCCGCCTGGTGGCAGACATCGAGGATGTCGGAGCCGAAGGCCCGCAGTTCGGTTCCTTCCGCCACGAGCCGGCGAAGCGCCGCCGCATTGTGCGTATCGTACTTGGCCAGCATGGAGGCATTGGCTGCCGCGCAGGCGTCGGTGAGGATGCGCTTGTAGTTCGCCGGCAGCCCTTCGAACTTCTCCTTGTTGAAGAAGGCATGCACGGCCGGGCCGCCTTCCCACCAGGCAGGATAGTAATAGTACTTGGCGACCTTGTAGAAGCCGAGCTTGAAATCGTCATAGGGGCCGACGAATTCGGTGGCGTCGATCGTGCCCTTTTCGAGCGCGGCATAGACGTCCGAGCCGGCAATCTGCTGCGGCGTGACGCCGACCTTGCTCATCACTTCGCCGGCGAGCCCGGCAATGCGCATCTTCAGGCCCTTCAGATCGTCGATCGTCTTGATTTCCTTGCGGTACCAGCCACCCATCTGGGCGCCGGTATTGCCGGCGGGCAGCGCATAGAGATTGTGCCCGGCGAGAAACTCGTTGATCAGTTCATTTCCGCCGCCGGCCGAAAACCAGGCATTGGTCATCCGGGCATTGAGGCCGAACGGGACGGCGGTGCCGAGCGCGAAGGCCGGATCCTTGCCGATGTAATAGTAGCAGCAGGTGTGCGCCATCTCGACGGTGCCGGCAGCGACCGCATCGGCGGCCTGGAGCGGCGGAACGATCTCACCGGCAGCGAAGGTCTGGATGGTGAAATTGCCGCCAGTGGCTTCCGATACGCTGCGGGCGATCTCGTCAGCGGCGCCGAAGATGATGTCGAGGCTCTTGGGGAAGGACGAGGTCAGCTTCCAGGTGATCTTGGGATTTTCCTGGGCAAGCGCCGGGGCGGCGAGCGAGACGGAGGCAGCAGCGCCCAAGCCGGCGGCGCCGGCTTGCTGGAAGAATTTACGGCGATTCATGGTTCAGTGACCTTGGTTGTTTCCTATAATCATTTCCTCCTCCCATGCGGGGTCTAGCCATGATGTGTCGTGCTTGCAAGCCCAAAAGGCTGCCAGAATTGCGCGCAAGGGTGTTTTGCCTTTCGCAAAATTACGCAGAAAGCTCGGACGGAATGCGAAAGATGCGCGCCGGGGCATGTTGGCAGATCCGTCAGGCGGACGGCTAGATGCGTCGGGTCGGGTCGTCGAGGGCGGGATTATAGAAGAGGGCGGTGACGAGGCTGCGGGCGATCCGTTCGGCCGTCGCCATGAACCAGGCATGGGCTTCGTCCGTCGCTTCCATGTCGACGAGGGTCTGGCTGAACAGCGCCAGCCATTCGGCAAACAAGCCCTCTGTGATGCCAGCCACGCCGTGGTGGGCCTGGACCGGCTTGCCGCCATAGGCGCCGTTCTTGAACGCGACCGACGTCCAGAAGGCCTTCATCTTGGCGAGGTGCTCCGGCCAGCGGCCGGATAGGCGGGTGTCGAAGACGGGGCCAAGGCTCGGATGGGCCTGGATGCGGCCATAGAACGTCTCGACCAGTTTATCGATGAAGGCGCGGTCGACGCCCATTCCGGCCATCTGCGCCTCGGCGCGGGCGGTGATCTCGGCCCGGTGCGCCGCGCGACCGATCAGATCATCCTGCATCGCCGTCTCCTTCCTTCGTCCCATGTCAGCTTGACGCTTGTCGTTGATCGTGATGCGCTCGTCAAACGGGCGCGCCCGGGCCGATCGTCGCATCGGCTTTTGGAATTGCCCTGGTCAAGGGGTGCGGCACCGTGACGACTTGACCTCGAACAGCTCGCGAACTAGATTTAGAATGATTATAAAGAATGAGGTAGATTTTCATGCTGGCGCGCTTGTTTTCGTCGTCGAAACGCCCTTTTTCCAGCCTCAGCGACCAGGAAATCCTGGCGCTCGCGATTTCGTCGGAAGAGGACGATGCGCGCATCTACCTCGCCTATGCCGACCAGTTGCGCGAACAATATCCGCAATCGGCCAAGGTGTTCGAGGATATGGCGGAGGTCGAGCACACCCACCGCAATCAGCTGATCGAAATGCACCGCCAGCGCTTCGGCGAGCGCATTCCGCTGATCCGCCGCGAGCATGTCAGCGGCTTTTATGAACGCAAGCCGGACTGGCTGCGCGCCAACCAGAGCCTCGACCAGATCCGCGCCGAGGCGGAGACGATGGAGCAGGGCGCCTACCGCTTCTATATCGCGGCGGCGCAGCGCACGACGGACGCGCAAACCCGCAAGCTGCTCGGCGATCTGGCCCTGGCCGAACAGGGCCATGAGGAAATCGCCTCCATGCTCGGCGAACGCCACACGCCGGAAGACGTCAAGAAAGAGGAAGACGCGAGCGCCCACCGCCAGTTCGTGCTGACCTATGTGCAGCCGGGACTTGCCGGTCTGATGGACGGATCGGTCTCCACCCTCGCACCGATCTTCGCTGCCGCCTTTGCCACCGGCGACACGTGGCAGACCTTCCTCGTCGGCCTGTCGGCCTCGGTCGGCGCCGGCATTTCCATGGGCTTTACCGAAGCGGCCCACGACGACGGGAAACTATCGGGGCGCGGCTCGCCGATCAAGCGCGGCCTGGCTTCGGGCATCATGACGGCGCTCGGCGGTCTTGGTCACGCGCTGCCCTATCTCATTCCGCATTTCTGGACGGCGACCATCACCGCCGCCGTGATCGTCTTCTTCGAACTCTGGGCCATCGCCTTCATCCAGAACAAGTATATGGAGACGCCATTCCTGCGCGCCGCCATGCAGGTCGTGCTCGGCGGCTCGCTCGTTCTCGCCGCCGGCATCCTGATCGGCCACGGTTGATGATTGTCATGAAGCCGCTATGCGAATAGCGTAGCGGCGTCATCATGAAACCATCCGCGGCCACTCTCGGCATGGGCGTTTCCATGACCGTCGGTTATGGCACGCTCTACTATTCGTTCTCGATCCTGGCGCCCGAAATCGCTCGCGAATTCGGCTGGTCGCAGAGCTTTGTCTTCGCAGTCTTTTCGATCGGCCTGTTGGGCGGCGCCGTGTCCGCTCCCATTATCGGGCGGCTGATCGACCGGTTCGGCGCGCGCCCCGTGCTGACCTTCGGATCGATCCTGGCGGCCGCGGCGCTCGCGGGCCTCTCCATGGTACAGAACGGCTGGCAGTTCGCCGCCGTGACGCTGGCGGCGGAATTCGTGTCGATCGCCGTGCAATATGATGCCGGCTTCGCCGCGCTGGCCCAGCGCCACGGCCAGGAGGCCAGAAGCCAGATCACGCTGGTGACGCTGGTTGCGGGCTTTGCCTCGACGGTGTTCTGGCCGCTGATCCAGTGGCTCTTGACGATGATGACCTGGCGGGAAGTCTATCTGGTCCTTGCCGGTCTCAACCTGGTGCTCGCCCTTCCGGTGCACGCGCTCTGGCCGTCCTATCGGCAGCCGCCGGTGCGCCCCGCGACGAATGCTGCTGGCGCCGGACGTCCCCCGGTCGTCAGCCGCCGGCCGCAACTCGCCCTGATGGCCATCAGCCTTTCGGCCGGCGGATTCGTTCTCTCGGCCATGGGCGCTTCCTTGCTGGTGCTGCTCGGCGATGCCGGCTTCACGCCGGCGATCGCGACGCTTGCCGGCAGCATGATCGGGCCGTCGCAGGTCGCGGCTCGCATCATCGAATATGCGCGCCGGGGCGTGCTGTCCCCGCCGGTGACGGGGCTGATCGCCACCGGGGCGATCTTCCTCGCGCTCGCCTTGCTGTTTGCCGCGGCAATCTTCCCGGCCGTCGCCATCGTGCTGCTGTTTGCTGTCTTCTTCGGCATCGGCCAGGGGCTGACGTCGATCATTCGCGGCGTCCTGCCGCTGCATTATTTCGGCACGGCCGGCTACGGCCGGACCATGGGCACGCTGTCGGGCATTCGCATGGTCCTGTCGGCTGCCGCACCCTTCACCATCATCTTCGTCAATGAGAAGCTCGGCATATCGGCGGCGGTCGGCTGCCTGCTGTTGATGGGGGCGGTCGGACTTGCGGCGATGATCGCCCTATCGCGCCTGGCGCCGCTGCTTTCGCAGGAGACATCGACGAACTGAATTCGGGGCCGGGATCGCACGGGATGGCGATGTTGAGACGAAGACGGATGGGCCCGCAGCCACTGACGCCGTCCGGCCATAAAGCGCGGCGTGCCGGCAGGGTGGCCTCAGTCGAGCGCGCCGACCATGACGTCGGTCGCGCCGTTCTCGATCGTCACCCAGCGGCCGGTGTCGAAGCTCGCCTGACGCTTGAGATAGGTATAGCGCGTCTCCGTCCAGAGCTTCACCTCGTCGACGAGGTTGTCGAGGATGAAGTCGCCCTGGGCGCTGCGCAGCGTCAGCACGGCATGGCCCTCGCCATCGGGCTTGCGCACCACGGTGATCAGCAGGTCGGCGGCCGAGAAGCCGGCTTCCATCAGCTTCTGCCGCTTCAGGAGGACGAAATCCTCGCAATCGCCGGCATCGACCGGATAGCTCCAGACCTCCTCGCGGCCATGGGCCTCGGCGTCGGTCACAGGCATGATGGCGGCGTTGACGCCGGCATTGATGTCGCGGACCACGTCCCAGCCGTGCGGGGTGAGGCGCGGCAGGGCGCCGGGCTTGCTCTTCACGCTGCATTGGTCGCGGTGAAGGCGGCAGAATTCATAATGGCCGATCGGCTGCGACGTGACGCTGCCGGTGGTCATCGACAGCAGAGTCCTCGGTGCGGTGAAGCCATTGCCGGCCGGCGAGCAAACGCCGAGCATCACAAGCAGCGCCGCAAACGCGCGCGATCGGTTCATCATGAACTCGTCCCCTTAATCCTTAACAAAAAGTTAAGGTCCAACGGGGTTGAGAGTCAATCGTGGCGCCGACGCTGCGTTAGGGATTTGTCAACTATGGTTAAAATGCTACAGATCGGCCGCACCGCCGGCGTCGACGATCGACAGGATCGCCGCCTTCATCCGGGCGATGTCCTCGGGCCGCGACAGCCGGTGATCGCCGTCGCGCACCAGGGTCAGGACGACGTCGTCGGCGGGGAGGAATTCCATCAGCTTGAGGGCGTGGGCATGGGGTACATCCGGGTCGGCCATGCCCTGCAGGATATGCACCGGGCAGCCGGTTTCGATGATCCCGGTCAACACCCGGTTCGCCCGGCCGTCCTCGATCAGCGCGCGGGTGAAGATGTTCGGTTCGGGGCTGTATTCCGACGGCTCCTCGAAATAGCCCCGCTCGGCGAGGGACGTCCGTTCGGCTTCGGAAAGGTTCGGCTCGATCAGCTCGACCGTGAAGTCCGGCGCCGGCGCGATCAGCACCATGCCGGCGAGCCGCGGCCCGGTGCCGCGTCGTGCGAGTTCCTGCGCCAGGCGCAGCGCGATCCAGCCGCCCATTGACGAACCGACCAGGACGAGGCTCGGCAGGCCGGCATGATCGACGACGGCGAGCGCTTCTTCCAGCCAGCGGGAAATCGTGCCTTGACGGAATTCGCCACCGGAGGCGCCGTGGCCGGAATAGTCGAAGCGGATCGCCGCCAGGCCCTTTTCCGCCGCCAGCGCATCCATCTCAAGCGCCTTGGTTCCGCTCATGTCGGAACGATAGCCGCCGAGCCAGACGAGCGCGGGGGCCGCAGGCGCCGTCGTCGCAGCCGCGGGGCGCGTAAGGATGGCGATGTCGCGGGCTTCGTCGCCGCGGCCGACCGTGATCGTTTCGGCGTGCGGGACGGAGTGGATCGAGGTCATGGAGGGCTCCCTGGGTGTGTAAGGCCCTGTAAAACAGATTCGCGAAGTGACGGACAGCAGGTGATTTTCCATCCGAAGCGTGTTATTGACTTGCCGAGCGGCAAGAGCCAAATAGCTGAAACGCTGGAGGCCCGCGCGTCAGGCGCGTCGTCGCTAGGCTCAACAGTTCAGGAGAATACGACCATTCGCAGACCTTTCAAAGCCGATGCCCCTGTCAAGGAAGGGCCGCGCTCCAATCGGGAGATCCGGATTCCCCGGGTCCAGCTTATCAATGACGAAGGCCAGAACCTCGGCATCGTGCCGACGGACGAGGCGCTCAGGATGGCGGAAGAGGCGGGTCTCGACCTGGTCGAGATTTCCCCCAATGCCGAGCCGCCGGTCTGCAAGATCCTCGACCTCGGCAAGCTGAAATTCGCCAACCAGAAGAAGGCGGCCGAAGCGCGCAGGAAGCAGAAGATCGTCGAGGTCAAGGAAATCAAGATGCGTCCCAACATCGACACCCATGATTATGAGGTGAAGATGAAGGCCATGAACCGCTTCTTCGAAGAGGGTGACAAGGTCAAGGTGACGCTGAAGTTCCGCGGCCGCGAAATGGCCCACCAGGAACTCGGCATGAAGCTTCTCTTGCAGGTGAAGGAAGACACGCTCGCCGTCGCCAAGGTCGAGGCCGAGCCGAAGCTCGAAGGCCGTCAGATGATGATGGTGCTCGCGCCGAAGTAAGGTTGCGATCATTACCAGAAAACGAGCCGCCTTCCGGGGCGGCTTTTTTCTTGTCCGCTGCTGACAGTTCTCTGACAGCGCGGCTGGGCGAACTGTCAGCCGAGGGCGGGTAAGTTCCGGGTGTAGAGATCAGAGATTCTCAAACACCGGAGGAATAAAGATGATCAACCTTCTGCGTAAGCCCCTGCTCGTATCGAGCACCGCACTGCTTTCGCTGACCGTTCTGCCGGCGGTCGTTTCCAGCCTCGCTCTGCCGCTTGCCGCGTCCGTCGTTTCCGTCGCCTATGCTGACGATCACGGCGGCGGCGGCGAAAGCGACGGCGGTGGTGAAAGCGACGGAGGCGGCGAAAGCGATGGTGGCGGCGAAAGCGACCATGGCGGTGGCGAGAGCGACCACGGCGGCGGCGAAAGCGACCATGGCGGCGGCGAAAGCGACCATGGCGCTGGTGGTGACAATGGTCACGACGACAGCGACGACGGTGCCGACGATCACGGCGGTGGCGACAATGACGTCGAAGATGACGGCAATGATGACGTTGCCGACGACGATGGTGTCGATGACGATGGTGTCGACGACGTGGATGACGACAACGTCTCCAACGGTCGGCGCGAAGAGACCCAGCTGATCGTCAACGATGCCCAATATGCCGGTCTTTCCAAGGGCTCGCTGATCGCCGTCGATCAGGCCGGCCAGCGCCTGCAGTTGCGGTTCGAGTGGGAACACGGCAAGCCCGAAGTGAAGTTCGAGGCACCTGCCGGATCGGTTACGCGGGTGACGGTCGTTCCGGCCAGCTGATTCCGTTTGAAAGGGCTGTGATCCAGCCGCCGGGATCACAGGTCTTTTCACCCCGCCCGCAAGGGCGGGGCTTTCTTCTTGTTGCTGTGGCGTGCCGATGAAACAGACGTTACTGTTCTTAGAGACTGGCGCCCGAGGGGAGGCTGAGAAACAATGACGGCCATCGATAGGCGGGAATTCCTGTTGCTTCTCCTGGTGGCGGTGACCTCGACGGCGCACCTCGTGGGGGCGGGGCCGACACTTGCCGACGATGACGGCGGTGATGGTGGCGACGGCGGTGATGGTGGCGACGACGGTGGTGGCGACGACGGTGGTGGTGGCGACGACGGCGGCAGCGGTAGTGACGACGGCGGCGATGATTCCGGTTCCGGCGGTGACAAGGGCGAAAGCGAGGATGGCGACGACAACGATAGAGCGGGGTCCGACGACGACCATACCAAGGCGCGCGACGCAGTCCGGGAAGGCCGCATTCTGCCGCTTCGCGAGATTCTGCAGCGCGTAGCCGCCATGCGAGCAGGACGCGTGTTGTCCGTCGACCTGTCGCTCGAGTCCAAGACCCCTTTCTATGTGCTCAAAGTCGAGAACGAAAAGGGCGGCGTGCGCACGCTTCGCCTCAATGCCGAGACGGGTCGCACGCTCGGCCCGTTCGGGTGGTGGTGACGACATGCGGCTGCTGCTTGCCGAAGACGATCGCGATATCGCGGAACATACGAAGGCCAAGCTCGAGGCGGAAGGCTATATCGTCGACCATCTCGCGACGGGGCCAGAGGTTTGGGAGGAGGGTGAGACCGGTGATTATGCCGCCATCATTCTCGATCTCGGCCTGCCGGGCATGGACGGCCTGTCGATCCTCAAGCGCTGGCGGGCGAGCGGCCTCGATACGCCGGTCCTCGTCCTGACCGCGCGGGGTTCCTGGATGGAGCGGGTTGACGGCTTCGAGGCCGGAGCGGACGACTATCTGCCGAAACCCTTTCGCAGCGAAGAGCTGGTCGCGCGTCTCAAGGCGCTGCTGCGCCGTGCCCGCGGGCGGCCGTCGCCGATCAAGTCCGCAGGGCGTTTCGTCGTTGACGACCAGACCCGGCGCGTGACCTATGACGGCCAACCGCTCGACCTGACCGCGCTTGAATACCGCCTCGTGCAATTGCTTGTCAGCGAGCCCGGTCGCGTCTTCGATCCGATCGAGATCGCCCGGCGCGTGCAGGGGCGCGACGATGACGCCGCCAAGAATTCGGTCGAGGCGATGATCGCCCGGCTTCGGCGCAAGACCGATCCGGAGGCGATCGAAACGCGACGCGGGTTTGGCTACGTGCTGCCGGATCAGAACGCATGATCCAGTCGCTCCGGGTCCGGGTCGTCATCGGAGCCTTCGCCGCCATCGTCTTCATCCTTCTCGTGCTGGGCTACGGCTTGAGCCGTGTCTTTTCGGGCTATGTGGCCGAACGATACCGGGTAGAAATGGCCGTTATCGTCGATCAACTGGCCGCCGGCCTGGAACTGCGCAACGAGAAGGTGGTTCTTGAAAAGACGCCGTCCGATCCCCGCTTCACGCTTCCAGGCAGCGGACGCTACTGGCAGGTGGCTCCCGAATCGGGCGAGGTGCTGCGCTCGCGGTCGCTTTGGGATGTCGACCTGCCGGCCGATGCGTTGCTTCCGGCGGATTACGGGTTCCTGGCGGCGGAGGGGCCCGACGGTGCCGACCTTCTTGTCTATCAGCGTGCGATCTCCCTCGACGGGCCGAATGGCTCGCGGAGGTTTACGCTGTCGGCCGCCTTCGATCGTTTCGAGTTCGACGATGCGGTTGCCCAGTTTCACAGCGCCATGGCCCTGATGCTGACCCTCAGCGCCACAGTCCTGGTGGCCGCCGCGATCTTTCAGGTGGGCGTCGGGCTCGCGCCTCTCGTGCGCCTTCAGCAGCGGGTGGGGCTGGTGCGCTCCGGGCAGGCGAATTCGGTCGACGACGTCGGCGTCTCGGAACTGCGGCCGCTCGTTTCCGAACTTAACCTGCTGCTCCAGGAGCGTGAGACGGCGGTGGAAAGGGCGCGAGCCCGAGCGAGCGATCTGGCGCATGGGTTGAAGACGCCCCTGACCGTCCTGCTCCATGTCGCCGACCATCTTCCGCCGACGGAGAGGGAACTGGCTCGCCAGCAGGTCGATCTCATTCGCCAGCGCGCCGACCGCCAGCTGCAATCGGCGCGGCTTGGCGTCGAGCAGATGAGCCTGACCGAACTCGGTTCCCTGGTTGGCAAGCTGGTCATGGTGCTGAGGCCCATTACCGAGCCGCGCGGTATCGAATGGCAGATCCGCGTTCCGGCCGGGCTTGCGGTGGACATGGATGCCGCCGACTTCGCCGAGGCGCTCGGCAACGTGCTCGACAATGCGACACGGTTCGCCCGGGGCGAAATTCGCATCACGGCGGCGGCCGCGGACAAGGCCGCTGTGATCATCGTCGAGGACGACGGTCCGGGCGCATCGGAGGCGGATCTGGCCATCCTTCCCTCGCGAGGTGTGCATCTGGGCGAGGATGGCAGCGGGTCCGGGCTGGGGCTCTCCATCACGGCGGACATCCTGTCGGCCTATGGCGGATCGCTGGAACTCGGCCGCGCGAAGCTCGGCGGGCTGTCGGTGAAGCTGTCGGTGCCGCTTCGCGGGTAGCGGGCCCGCATCGTCGGCGGCCGTTCGAGATTCCCGATGCGACCCGTTGCGCTTTTATCCGTCAGCGGTTATAAGCGCGCGTCCGAACGGTCCGGCAGGGCATGCCGTGGCCGTTCTTTATGCTTGAAAACGGGCGTCGTCTGTCCGTTTCGATACAAGAACAATGGAGTAGCAAAATGCCCAAGATGAAGACGAAGTCCTCCGCCAAGAAGCGGTTCAAGATCACCGCCACCGGCAAGGTCCTGGCGGCTGCCGCCGGCAAGCGCCACGGCATGATCAAGCGGTCCAACAAGTTCATCCGCGACGCACGCGGCACGATGGTTCTTTCCGAAGCAGACGGCAAGAAGGTCATCAAGAACTACCTGCCGAACGGTCTCTGAGACCCTTTCGCTTTTTGGATCATTTAAGGAGATCATGACATGGCACGCGTAAAACGTGGCGTAACTTCCCGCGCCAAGCACAACAAGGTATTCAAGGCAGCCAAGGGCTTCTACGGCCGCCGCAAGAACACGATCCGCGCCGCAAAGGCCGCCGTGGACCGTTCGAAGGCATTCGCCTACCGCGACCGCAAGGTCAACAAGCGCAACTTCCGCGCCCTGTGGATCCAGCGTATCAACGCTGCCGTCCGCGAACACGGCCTGACCTATGGCCGCTTCATCGACGGCCTCAACAAGGCCGGCATCGAAGTCGACCGCAAGGTTCTGTCCGACATGGCCATCCATGAACCGGCAGCCTTCGGCTCCCTGGTTGCCGCTGCCAAGAAGGCACTGGCCTACCTCAAGGACGCCGGCACGGCCAACGAGTTTGAAAGCGCGGTCAAGTAAGCCAGCGCTTCCCAAGCTTTTGTAAAAGAAATTGTTGGGAAACCCGCGCTGGCAGGGCTAGCGCGGGTTTTTCATTTTGTCGTCATGCCGGGGCGTTAGGGACCCGGTGGTATAAGGGGCAGGAAACGGACATGTCCGATCTCGACAGTTTGAAAACGGCGCTTCTCGCCGACATCGCCGCGGCGGACAACGAAGCCGATATCGAGGCGGTCCGCGTCGCCGCGCTTGGCAAGAAGGGTTCAATTTCCGAACTCCTGAAGACGCTGGGTTCGATGACGCCGGAAGACCGCCAGACGCGCGGCGCCGCCATCAACGCGCTGAAGACCGAAGTGACCGAAAAGATCACCGCCCGCAAGAGCGAGCTGAAGGACGCCGCCATCACCGCGCGGCTGAAGGCCGAGACGGTCGACGTCTCGCTGCCCGTCCGTTCCTCGCCGGCCGAGCGCGGCCGCATCCATCCGATCAGCCAGATCGTCGACGAGATCACCGCGATCTTCGCCGACATGGGCTTCTCGATCGCCGAGGGCCCGGACATCGAGACTGATTATTACAATTTCACCGCGCTGAACTTCCCCGAGGGCCATCCGGCCCGCGAGATGCACGACACCTTCTTCCTGGAGCCCGACGACAACGGCGACCGCAAGGTGCTGCGCACCCACACCTCGCCGGTTCAGGTGCGCACCATGGAAGCGCAGAAGCCGCCGATCCGCATCGTCATTCCCGGCAAGACCTATCGCCAGGACAGCGACGCCACCCATTCGCCGATGTTCCACCAGGTCGAGGGCCTGGTGATCGACAAGACCGCTCATGTCGGCCACATGCGCTGGATCCTCGAAGAGTTCTGCAAGACCTTCTTCGAGGTCGACAATGTCACCATGCGCTTCCGCCCGTCCTTCTTCCCCTTCACGGAGCCGAGCTTCGAGGTCGACATTCAGTGTGACCGTTCCTCGGGGCCGATCGTCAAGTTCGGCGAGGGCAAGGACTGGATGGAAATCCTCGGCTGCGGCATGGTCCATCCGAACGTGCTGCGCGCCGGCGGCCTCGACCCGGACGAATACCAGGGCTTTGCCTGGGGCATGGGGCTCGACCGCATCGCCATGCTGAAATACGGCATGCCGGACCTGCGCGACTTCTTCAACGCCGATGTGCGCTGGATGAGCCATTACGGTTTCCGCCCGCTCGACGTGCCGACATTGTTCGGTGGTTTGAGCGCGTAAGGAGGACAGACCCATGAAATTCACACTCTCCTGGCTGAAGGATCACCTGGAAACCGAGGCCACGCTCGACGAGATCTGCGAGCGGCTGACCGCGATCGGCCTCGAGGTCGAGGACGTCGACGACAAGGCGGCGTACAAGCCCTTCGTCATCGCCAAGATCCTGACGGCCGAAAAGCATCCGGAAGCCGACCGGCTGAAGGTTCTGACGGTCGATGCCGGCGACGGTGCATCGCCGGTGCAGATCGTCTGTGGCGCACCCAATGCGCGGGCCGGCCTGGTCGGTGCGCTGGCCCGTCCCGGCACCTATGTGCCCGGCATCGACGTGACGCTGGCGGTTGGCAAGATCCGCGGCGTCGAAAGCCACGGCATGATGTGCTCCGAAAAGGAACTCAACATGTCGGACAATCACGACGGCATCATCGACCTGCCGGACGACGCGCCGGTCGGAACCTCGTTTGCGTCCTATGCCGGGCTCGACGATCCGGTCATCGAGATCAACCTGACACCGAACCGTCCCGACTGTACGAGCGTCTTCGGTATCGCCCGCGATCTCGCCGCCTCCGGGCTCGGCAAGCTCAAGCAGCCGAAGGCGCCCGAGTTCAAGACCGAGGGCGAAACGCCGATCGAAGTGAAGATCGTGCTCGACGACGAGCGCCTCTGCCCGGGCTTTGCCTACCGGCTGGTGCGCGGCGTGAAGAACGGTCCGAGCCCGCGCTGGATGCAGCAGCGGCTCATCGCCATCGGCCTTCGCCCGATCTCGGCGCTGGTCGACGTCACCAATTACATGACTTTCGACCAGGGTCGGCCGATGCACGTCTTCGACGCCGACAAGGTCAAGGGAACACTCACCGTGCGTCGCGCCCGCGAGGGCGAGGAAATTCTCGCGCTCGACACCCGCACCTACAAGCTCAACCCGACCAACGTCATCATCGCCGACGACAACGGCCCGGAATCGATCGGCGGCATCATGGGCGGCGAGCATTCCGGCTGCGACGAGAACACGGTCAACGTGTTGATCGAATCCGCTCTGTGGGATCCGATCAACATCGCCAAGACCGGCCGTAGCCACGGTATCATCACCGATGCGCGCTATCGCTTCGAGCGCGGCGTCGACCCGGAATACATGATGCCCGGCCTCGAGCGGACCACCGAACTGGTGCTCTCCATGTGCGGCGGCACGGCGGCCAAGGCCAAGGTCGTCGGCTACAAGGGTTACGACCGCAAGACCGTCGACTTCCCCTTCTCGGAGGTCAAGCGCCTTACGGGCCTCACCGTCTCCAATGACGAAGCCCGCCAGATCCTGACCGGCCTCGGCTTCGAGGTCTCGGGCAAGGGCGAGACGGTTTCCGTCGCGGTTCCCTCCTGGCGTCCTGACGTCGACGGCAAGGCGGATCTGGTGGAAGAGGTCATGCGCGTGCATGGCGTCGACAAGATCAAGCCCGAGCCGCTGGCGCCGACCGGTTCGGTCAACGCCAAGATCCTGACGCCGCTGCAAATCCGCACCCGCACGGCCAAGCGGTCGCTGGCCTCGCGCGGCATGCTGGAAGCCGTCACCTGGTCCTTCATCCCGGAAGAACACGCCAGGCTCTTCGGCGGCGGCAGCCGCGCGCTGAAGCTCGCCAACCCGATCGCCGCCGACATGTCGGACATGCGCCCCTCGCTGCTGCCGGGCCTCTTGACGGCAGCCCAGCGCAATGCCGACCGTGGCTTCGGCGACGTGGCGATCTTCGAGGTCTCGGGTACCTATGAGAGCGATAGGCCGGAAGGCCAGCGTCGCGTCGCCGGCGGCATCCGCCGCGGCACCGCATCGCTTGCGGGCGCCGGGCGCATGTGGTCGAACGCTGCCAAGGGCGGCGGCAAGCCGGTCGACGTCTATGACGCCAAGGCCGACGCGCTTGCCGTTCTGGAGGCTTGCGGCCTGCCGATGGGCAATGTCCAGGTCGAGCAGGGTGGTCCCGAATGGTATCATCCGGGCCGCTCCGGCACGATCAAGATGGGCCCGAAGGTGGTGATCGGCCATTTCGGCGAATTCCATCCGAAGACGCTGGAAGCGCTCGACGTGTCCGGGGCGCTCTGCGGTTTCGAGGTCTATCTCGACGCCGTGCCGGAGCCGAAGCGGAAGGCGACCCGCACCAAGCCGGCGCTCGACCTCTCGCCCTTCCAGATGGTGAAGCGCGACTTCGCCTTCGTGGTCGAGAAGGCGGTCGAGGCGGCCGCGATCATCAAGGCGGCGGCCAGCGCCGACCGCAAGCTGATCACCGGCGTCAATGTCTTCGACATCTTCGAGGGTGCGTCTGTTGGCGAGGGCCGAAAGTCGGTGGCGATCGAGGTGCTGATCCAGCCGGTCGAAAAGACACTGACCGACGAGGACTTCGACGCGCTGACGAAGAAGATCGTCGGTAATGTCGAAAAGACCACCGGCGGTAGCCTGCGCGCCTGAGGGACGAGAAGAGGAGGGAGCGGCGTTCGGCGCCGCTCCGGTTTGCGGCAAATACGCACCATTGCGCGGCGTCATCCTCGGCCTTGTGCCGAGGATTTCCTGAGGTCAATGAAAACAACCCGCACGCAGATGCTCGGGACAAGCCCGAGCACGGCGAAAGGGCGCCCGGCGAGCTTTCCCAGCCTCCTCAGGACCGCGCACGGCACCGTCTTGGCCGGCCGGAATTGCCCCTGTTTGATCAATAGAGATTTAATCAATACTGAATAGCCTGACCGACATGCCGAGGGTCAAGGTTCTCTTGACGCGATTTTTCTCCGGTGGGCGATATTCCAATGAACGTTTCCGTGGACGCGAACATCTTCGAACTCGCTCCGATTGCGATGTGGATCGAGGATTTCAGCGCGGTCAAAGCCCAGTTCGACGCCTGGCGCGCTGAGGGCGTGACAGATCTTCGCGCCTTTCTCAAACAGGATCGCACGCGTGTCGCGGAATGCTCCTCGAAGATCCGGATCCTGCAGGTCAACCGCAAGACGCTCGACCTGTTCGAGGCGCAAGACCTTGAGGAACTCGCCGGAAATCTCGGCAAGGTCTTCTGCGACGACATGTGGGAAACCCACATCAACGAACTGACGGACCTGTGGGAAGGCAGGATGGAGTTCGCCGGAACGGCGGTGAACTACACGCTCAAGGGCCGGCGACTTGATATTCAGCTGCGCGGTTCCGTCCTTCCGGGCCATGAGCGGACGCTCGGGCAATTGCTGGTCACCACCGAGGACGTGACGGAGCGGGAGGATGCCCGGCGCGCCGAGCTGGAGAACCGGCGCTATGCGGAAGGCGTCTTCGAGCATTCGCCCGTGTCGCTATGGATCGAGGACTTCAGCGGTATCCGGACGCTGATCGAAGATGTCCGTTCACGCGGCATCGTCGACTTCCGGGTGTTTACCGACGTGCATCCGGAATTCGTACGCCAGTGCATGTCGGAGATCCGGGTTCTTGATGTCAATCAGGCCACGCTCGACCTGTTCGGCGCGCCCGATCGCCAGACGCTGCTGCTTCGCCAGGGCGAGATCTTCCGTGACGAGATGGAAAAGCCGTTCCGCGAACAGTTGATCGATCTCTGGGACGATCGGCTCTATCACAGCCGCGAAGTGGTCAATTACGCACTGGACGGCAGCGTTCGGCATATCCTTCTCAACTTCGCGGTCTTCCCCGGCCATGAGCGCGATTGGTCGCGGGTGCAGGTTGCGCTGACCGACATCACCGCCCGCAAGAAGGCGGAGGCCTATCTCGAATATCTCGGCAAGCACGACATCCTGACCAAGCTGCACAACCGCGCCTTCTATACCGACGAGTTGAACCGGCTGGAACGCAAGTCGCTCAGGCCGGTCTCGGCCATCGTCGTCGATCTCAATGGCCTGAAGGAGGCCAATGACCAGCGCGGGCACGACGCCGGCGATGCCTTGCTTCGGCGTTTCGGTGAGGTCTTGAACAGCGTCGTGAAACCGCCCCACCATGCGACGCGGATCGGCGGCGACGAGTTCGCGGTCCTGATGCCCGGCGCAGACCGCCAGGCCGCGCAGGGCATGGTGGACACGATCCACGAGATCCTGAAGATCAACAACCAGTTCTATTCCGATGCACTGCTCAGCATATCGCTGGGCTTTGCGACCAGCGAGCCGGGCGAAAGCATGGAAGCGCTGATGAAGCGGGCCGACGACATGATGTACGAAAACAAACGCCTGCACTATGCGAGCCAGCCGATCGCCGCGGACGCAAGGCGCAGCAAAGGCGGGGCCTAACGCCCCGCCATCTTCGCCATGCGTTCGGGATAGCGCGCACCCGCCACTTTTTGCGGGGAAAGCATGTCACCGAGGGTTTTAACCTCTGCGTCCGAAAGCACGATGTCGGCGGCCGCGACGTTCTTTTCCAGATTGGCGATCTTGGTCGTGCCGGGGATCGGCACGATGAAATCGCCCTGGGCCAGAACCCAGGCGAGCGCCAGCTGGCCGGGCGTCACGCCCTTTTCCGCTGCCATCGCTTCCAGCGCCGAGACCAGCGCCAGATTGGCGTCGAAGTTCTCCTGCGAGAAGCGCGGCAAAGTCCGGCGGAAGTCGTTCTCCGCCATGCCGTCGAGGGTCTTCAGCGCACCGGTCAGCACGCCGCGGCCGAGCGGAGAAAAGGGCACGAAGCCGATGCCGAGCTCGCGGCAGGTGTCGAGCACGCCGTTTTCTTCCGGATCGCGGGTCCACAGCGAATATTCGCTCTGGATGGCGGCAATCGGATGCACGGCATGGGCACGCCGTAGCGTCGCGGCACTGGCCTCGGAAAGACCGATCGCCCTGACCTTGCCCTGGCGCACCAGATCCGCCATGGCGCCGACCGTCTCCTCGATCGGCACGTCCGGATCGACGCGGTGCTGGTAGAACAGGTCGATGACCTCGACGCCGAGCCGTTTCAGCGAGGCCTCGGCGACTTCGCGCACATGTTCGGGGCGCGAATCCGTGCCGCCGGCGGACGCGTCGTTGGGATTTTCCGTGTTGATGCGGAAGCCGAACTTGGTGGCGATCTTCACCCGGTCGCGATAGGGCTTCAGGCCCTTGCCGACGAGGATCTCATTGGTGAATGGCCCGTAGATCTCGGCGGTGTCGAACAGGGTAACGCCGAGCTCGACGGCACGGGCAAGCGTTGCCAGCGATCCCGCCTCGTCGCCGGTCTGGGTATAGCCATGGCTCATGCCCATGCAGCCGAGGCCGAGCGAGGAAACGGAGAGGGGGCCAAGTGTGCGTGTCTTCATGAAATCATACCTCTGATCTTCGATCACCGGCCGCCAGTATAGACGGAGGTGACATGGGCAAGATAGCGCCTCATCGCACCGTCGATAATGCATGCAATCCGTCGCGGCTTGTTCTATCAGATAGAACAATGAACAGGATCCAACTCTCGCAGCTCGCCGTTCTGGCGGCCGTTGCCGAAGCCCGCAGTTTTCGCAGCGCTGCCGAGGAACTGGGCATCGCCCCTTCCGCCGTCAGCCATGCCGTGACCGCGCTGGAGGCGAGTCTCGGCGTGCGCCTGCTTGCCCGCACGACCCGCAGCGTCGCGCCGACGGAAGAGGGGCGCATGCTGTTGGAAACGCTGTCGCCGGCGCTCGCCGACATCGGTGCCGTGCTGGAAGGGCTGGCCGACCGCAGGGGCACGCCGGCCGGGCCGTTGCGCCTGACCATGCCGATGCTCGCCGCCGAAGACCTGATCGTTCCGCGCCTCGGCGCCTTCCTGAAGACCTATCCCGAGATCGAACTGGACGTCGTCACCAATGATCGCTTCGAGGACATCGTCACTGAGGGCTTCGACGCCGGTCTGAGGCTCGGCGAACATCTGGAGGCCGACATGATCGCGGTGCGCGCCAGCGGTCCACAGCGCGGCGTGATCGTGGCGTCGCCAGCCTACATAGCCGCCCATGGGCGACCGCAGGCGCCGGGCGACCTCATCCATCACCGCTGCATCCGGCGGCGCTTCTCCAGCGGGCGCATCTATCGCTGGGAGCTGGAAAAGGCGGGAAAGGTATTGGCCGTCGACGTGTCCGGGCCGTTGATCCTCTCCGACCAGCGGCTGATGCGCCGCGCAGCGATCGACGGCGTGGGGCTTGCCTACCTGTTCGACGGGCGGATCGACGCGGATGTGGCGGCCGGAAGGCTGGTCCCCGTGCTCGAGGACTGGTGCCCGCCCTTCGAAGGCTTCTTCATCTATTATCCCTCCCGCCGCCAGATGCGCCCGGCGCTCAGGGCCTTCGTGGATTTCTTTCGCTTCAGGTCTCGTCCGGATCACGGGCTCGAATAAGCCGCTGGCTGCGATCCGAATACACCGAACTACGGTGCGCAACTCTGATGACAAGGACGTAGTCGTCGCCCTCGCGCCGGATCTGGCAGACAAGGCGTATATCCCCGACCCTCAGCTTCCAGAAGTCCTTCAGATCGCCGCGATATGGCTGCAAACGCTGCCTCGGATCCTGCAATTCAAGAAGAAGATCGAGCGCCTTCTTGATGCGCCGTTGATCGGCTGTCCCCAGCTGCCAGAGTTCCTCGACAGCGGCGGGATGCCATTCAATCCGCAAGCCCGAGTTCCTTCCACACCTGATCATTCGGCACGGGCTTGAAGGGCTCTTTCAGGCGGGCCTCCACTGCATAGAGGTCTTCCAGTTCCTCAAGTTTTTCGAGGATAGCGTCACGAAAGAGATTGTTGCGGTCGAGGCCATGGGCCTTCGTGATCTTTTCCCAGCGCGCCTCGATTTCGTCGTCAATCCGAATGTTCACGGTCGCCATGACTGAACTCCTTCGAACCTGAATTTAGTACATACCTCAGCGGCATACAACTTACGCCAGCGCCATCCGATAGCGCACGTGCCCGTCTTCCTTCGCATAGGTGTCGTAGAGCTTGCGGGCGGTCGCGTTGTCGCGGTCGGTGTGCCAGTAGAGGCGGGACCAGCCCTTTTGCTTGGCGAGTGCGATCAGGTCGTCGATCAGCGCCCGGCCGAGACCTTTGCCGCGGAAGGTCTCGCCGAGATAGAGGTCTTCCAGATAGCATTCGTGCGAAAGGGCCCAGGTGGAATCGTGGAAGTGGTGGATGGCGAAGCCGGCCATTTGGCCGTCGACCAGCGCCACCCGCATGGCGACGCGGGAGGAGGGATCGAGGATGCGTGCCCAGGTGTGGTTGGTGACCTCTTCGGGCAGGTCGACCTTGTAGAAGGTCAGGTATCCCTTCCACAGCCGCCGCCAGGCGGCTTCGTCGGCGGGTTGGGCGTCGCGTATCTCGATGGTCATGGATCTCTTACGCTCCGGCTTCGGTGAGGCGCGCCATCTGGGCTTGAGAAAGCGCAAGCTTGCCGGCGGCGATCAGGCTTTCGAGCTGGCGAAGGCTGGTGGCCGAGGCGATCGGCGCGGTGATGCCGGGACGGGCGGCGACCCAGGCGATGGCGACGGTTGCCGGCGAGGTACCGGTCTCGGCGGCTACCGCGTCGAGGGCGGCGAGGATCCTCAACCCCTTGTCGTCGAGATAATCGCCGACGCGGTAGCTGCGCGCCGCGCCTTCCGTGTCCTTCAGGCTGCGATACTTGCCGGTGAGGAAGCCGGCGGCGAGCGCGTAGTAGCTGATGACGCCGATCTCTTCCCGCATGCAGAGGTCGGCCAGCGGCCCCTCGAACCTGTCGCGGGTGTAGAGATTGTATTCCGGCTGCACGACGTCGTAGCGCGGCAAATCGTTCTTCGCGGCGGCGTCGAGCGAAGCCTGCAACTGGTCGGCTTCATAGTTCGAGCAACCGATCGCCCGGACCTTGCCCTGCTGCTTGAGCCGGGCGAAGGCCTCCAGCGTCTCCTCGATCGGCACGTCCTCGTCCGGCTTGTGGGCGAGATAGAGGTCGATATAGTCGGTGCCGAGCCGCTTCAGCGAGGCCTCGGCGGCCTCCGCGATCCATTTGGCGGAAAGCCCGGTCTTTCGGCCCTGGCTGTCGAAGCCGACCTTGGTGACGATCACCGCCCTGTCGCGGGCGACATGGCCGCGCTTCAGCCACCGGCCGATGATTTCCTCGCTCTCGCCGCCCTTGTGGCCGTCGACCCAGGAGGAATAGACGTCTGCCGTGTCGATGGCGTTGTAGCCGGCGTCGAAGAAGGCATCGAGCAGGTCGAACGAGGTCTTTTCGTCGGCGGTCCAGCCGAAAACGTTGCCGCCGAAGACGACGGGCGCGATGGAAAGGCCGGTGCGGCCGAGCGAACGCTTCTGCATGGGTAAACTCCGTGGGTTCGCGGGAGGCGGCCGAAGGCGGCCGGGTTTGAGAGCCTGCAGGTTAGCAACCGCGCCTGTGATCGACCACTCAATTTCTTTGATCGGACGTGCGGTAGTGGCTGGGCGGCAGGGCATTGTGCTGCGCCCAGATGCGCCTGAGATGGCGCGGCGAGGAAAAACCCGCCCGCTCGGCCACCGTCTCCATGTCGAGGCGGGAATGGGAGAGGATGTCGCGGGCAAGGGTCACCCGTATCAGGTTGACGTAAGCCGTGACGGACAGTCCGGCATGCTCGCGGAAAAGCCGCGTCATGTGGCGCTCGCTCAGATGGCCGAGATCCGCCAGTTGCGACAGCGTCCAGTCGCGGGCCGGATCCGCCATGATGGCATCCTGGATGCGGTGGATCGCCGGGTGCAGATGGTTGCGGCCGGACAGCCAGGGCGAGAGCTGCGGATCGGCGCCGCTGCGGCGCATGTAGATCACCATGGTGCGCGCGATCGAAAGCGCCACCGGCGCGGAGGTGAGCGTCGAGACGATGTGCAGCATCAGGTCGATGCCGGTGGAGATCCCCGCGCTGGAAAAGCGTTCGCCGTCCTCGACGAAGAGGCGGTTCTCCAGCACCTGCGCGGTCGGGGCGAGGCGGCTGAGGTCGGCGATGCAGTCCGCGTGGGTGGTGCAGGCATGGCCGTCGAGCAGGCCGGCGGAGGCTGCGAGCAGGGCGCCGGAGCAGATGGTGACGAGCGTGATGCCGGGCACGACGACGCGGGCGAGCCAGCGCGCGATTTCCGCCCGCTCGGCCGCAACCGACGACGGATCGGGGACCGCGCCCATGCTGCCGGAGATGACGACATAGGCGCCGACGGGCAGTCGCTCGGGCAGGGGCGCCAGATTTGCGAGCGAAAGCCCGATCGATGTCGTCTGTTCGGCGCGGGCGGCGACGAAACGGCAGTCGAACAGGATGTCCTCCTGTTCGCTGTTGGCATAGCGCAGCACCTCGACCGGACCGGCGACATCCATCAGCAGCGTGTGCGGCGGCAGCACGACATAGACGGGAATGATCCGGCGGTCGGGGCGGGGCGCGACTGTCATGCGGCGAGACCGATCTGGCCGAGCGCCTGTTCCACCGTCGCGATGCGGGCAAAGCGACCGGCCAGCACCAGCTCGGTGCGGGTCTTGATGTCGGCGGCACTAAAGACCTGGCCCGAGGCATGGGTCATCGGGAAGGTCAGCGTCGCCTCGGTCACGTAGTCGACCACGAAGCCGAGATCGGCGCCGTGGCGCGTCGTCGTCTCGCAGCACTGTTCGGTGCGGATGCCCGAGACGATGAGCCGGCCGATGCCGCGCTGGCGCAGCCAGATTTCGAGCGGCGTGCCGACGAAGGCCGAATGCCGGGTCTTGTGGATGATGACGTCCGGCTCGATCTTAAGGCCGGCAAGCGTCGTGACGAATCCGCTGTCCAGGCGGAATTCTGCATCGTCGTCGGTGTGGAAGATCTGCACGACGGCATGGCCGGCGGCCTTCGCCCCGTCGATCAGCGCCTGCTGCTTGGAGATAAAGTCGACCACGTCCTCGTCGCGCCAGTAGGGGCGGTGGCGGAAGGATTCCTGAGCGTCGATTACCAGAAGGGCGGTCTTGCTGTCGGTCATTTTCTGCATCCTTTGTGCTGAAGGGATAGCCTAGAATAGTGCAGGGAAAAAAGGAAAAAAGTTCATCTCCGGACGACGATGGGACATTTCCGGCCAATAGGGACCCTCCCTGCGGTCTGCCGTGGCTTGCCTTCGAGGCCCGTTGCCAAGCGGCGGATCTCTGACTAGGGTCGCGCGGCAACGATACAGGAGGAGCCCCATGCTGCGTTTCGGAATTCTGTCCACGGCCAAGATCGGCCGGGAACTCGTCGTGCCGGCCATGCAGGACGCGGAAAACTGCGTCGTCACCGCCATTGCCAGCCGCGACCTCTCCAGGGCGCGCGCCATGGCGGACCGCTTCTCCGTGCGGCATGCCTTCGGCAGCTATGAGGAAATGCTGGCCTCCGATGTGATCGATGCCGTCTATATTCCGCTGCCGACCGCCCAACACGTCGAGTGGACAATCAGGGCGGCAGACGCCGGCAAGCATGTGCTGTGCGAGAAGCCGATCGCGCTCAAGGCGTCCGACATCGACCAGCTGATCGCCGCGCGCGACCGCAATGGGGTGCTGGTCTCAGAAGCGTTCATGGTCACTTACACGCCGGTCTGGCACAAGGTGCGCGCGCTGCTCGCCGAAGGGGCGATCGGGCGGCTGCGCCACGTCCAGGGCGTCTTCACCTATTTCAACCGCGACCCCGGCAACATGCGCAACATTCCCGAACTCGGCGGCGGCGGCCTGCCGGACATCGGCGTCTATCCGGCGATCGCCACGCGTTTCGCCACCGGCGCCGAGCCGCTGAAGGTGCAGGCCGTGGTCGAGCGCGATGCCGAATTCGGCACCGACATCTATTCGAGCGTCAAGGCGGATTTCGGCAACTTCGAGCTGAGCTTCTACGTCTCGACGCAGATGGCCAACCGCCAGTCCATGGTCTTCCACGGCACGGAAGGGTTCATCGAGGTCCGCTCGCCCTTCAACGCCGATCGATGGGGCGCCGAAGAGGTCGAGCTTTCCAACCAGTCGCACAACCAGTCGCAGGTCTTCCGTTTCCAGGACAGCCGCCAATATCGCCGCGAGGCCGAGGCCTTTGCCAAGGCGGCGCTGAGCGGAGATCGCTCCGAGGTCGTCAGCCTCGAAAGTTCGCGCGACAACCAGCGCTTCATCGACGCGATTTATCGCGCCGGGGAAAAGGACGGCTGGGAGACGGTCTGAGCCCGAGATCAGCGGCGAAAGACGAAGCGCGAATAGCCGAAGAAGGAAAAGGCCATGGCGGCGATCGAGGCGATCACCAGCGCCGCCAGCGGCTGAAGGATCGGCAGCGACAGGAGAAGCCCGCTGTAGATGAGATAATTGACCATGGCCGAAGTGATGCCGACCGAGCCGTAGCGGAAACCTTCGACCGCGATCGAACGGCGCGAGGCGCCGAAGGTGAAGCTGCGGTTGAGATACCAGGTGGCGACCAGCGCAACCGCAATGGCGATGACGCGCGCCAGGAACGGGCCGAGCGGCGTCGCCTCGAGCAGCAGCCAGAGTACGGAACCATCGACGAGAAAGCCGATGGTTCCGACAATGCCGAAGCGGGCCAGCTTCTTCATGCCGCGTCGGCGGTTCGCGCCGGCTTACGCTTGTCGCGGTCCGTCCGGGCCGCCTGCTGTGCATGGGCGAGCGCCGGCAGGGTCAGGTAGTGGATGCGCAATTGCTCGGCCCGCGAGCGGGCGAGCGAATCGAGGATCAGCCCGGCGGTGAAGCAAAACAGCGCCATCAGCATCAGGGCGGTGGCGAGGATCCAGGTGGGCATGCGGCTGACCAGGCCGGTGGTGAAATATTCGACGAGGACCGGGGTCATGAAGGTTAGGCTCGCCGCCATGATCGTCGCCGCGATGGCACCGAAGAAGGCGAAGGGACGCGTTTCCTTCATCAGCATGGCGAACATCCAGAGGATCTTCGCGCCGTCCTTGAAGGTCGAGAGCTTGGAATGCGAGCCCTCCGGCCGGCGGCCGTAGTCGAGTTCGAGTTCGGCCACCGGCAGCTTCAGCCGCGATGCATGCACCGACATTTCCGTCTCGATCTCGAACCCGGCGGAGACGGCGGGGAAGCTCTTGACGAAACGGCGCGAAAAGACCCGGTAGCCCGACAGGATGTCGGTGAAATCGTTGCCGAACAGGAACCGATAGAGCGTGTTGAACAGCCGGTTGCCGAAGGCATGGCCGTTGCGCCCGGCATCGGCATGCACGCCACGGCGCGTGCCCACCACCATGTCGGCGCGCTCGGTCAAGAGCGTGCGGATCAGTTCCTCCGCGTCGTCGGCTGCATAGGTGCCGTCGCCGTCAGCCATGACATAGACGTCGGCCTCGATGTCGCAGAACATGCGGCGCACCACATGGCCCTTGCCCTGGCGGCGCTCGCGCACCACGGTCGCACCCGACAGCATGGCCGTCAGCGCGGTGCCGTCGGTGGAATTGTTGTCGTAGACATAGATACGGGCATGCGGCAGTGCCGTGCGAAAGCCCTGCACCACGGCGCCGATCGTCGCGCCTTCGTTATAGCAGGGCAGCAGAACCGCCACGTCGAGATTTTCGGATGCTGACCCAGGCATATCGGCTACTCGCGACAGAGACATGCCCGACGAACGCGGCGTCCGGCCTGGTTTTACTATTTCTTGAGAAGGTTAAGGCTAGGTTTCGCGGAGACATGGCAGGCGTGTTTTTGTCTCGCGACAGTGCGAGAGGCCTGGACGAAGGATAGAGCACGCATGATCGATCAGGTAACGGCCGACAAGACATGGGGCAGGCTCTGGACCCGTCTCGACTTCGTCGTCGCTTTCTTCGGTATCGCGACCATCGTCATACTCCTGCTGATCAACCTGCCGGGAGCCACCGACTATGTGGGCGTCGACAATGACGACGCGATGCGCCTCGTGCAGGTGCGCGATCTGCTCGGCGGCCAGTCGTGGTTCGATCTGACCCAATATCGCCTCGGACTGGATGGCGGAACGCTGATGCACTGGTCGCGCCTGGTCGATCTGCCGATCGCCGCGCTGATCCTCGCCTTCTCCCAGGTTCTGCCGGCCGAGCGCGCCGAGGCCGCGGCACTGCTGGTCTGGCCCTTGTTGCTGATCCTGCCGCTCTTCGTCGCCGTGGCGGTCGGGGCGCGCCGCATCGGTGGACTGCCCGCCATGCCGATCGCCCTTGGCCTTGCCGCCCTGCTGGCCCTGACCTCGAACCGCTTCCTGCCGGGCGCGATCGATCATCACAATGTCCAGCTGGTGCTGGTCGCCGTCATCGCCGCCATGCTGGTCGATCCGCGTCACAAGCCGGCGAGCTTTGCCCTTGCCGCGCTGGCGGCCGCGCTGGCGATCGCAATCGGTGCGGAAACCTCGCCCTTCGTCGCCACCGCCTGCCTCGTCGTCGCGGTCCTGTGGGCCTGGCATGGTTCGGGCTTTGCCCCGGCGGCGCGGGCCTTCGCGCTGACGGTGACGATCGCCATCTCGGCCCTGTTCTTCGCCACCGTGCCGCCGCGCCTCTACACGATGGCGGCCTGCGACAGCCTTTCGATCAGCTATTACGGGATCACCGCCGTGGGCGGATTGTTGCTGCTGGTTACGGTCCAGCTGGCCAGCAACGCTTCACGCCGCACCCGCTTTGCCGTCCTCATGGCCGATGGCGCAGCCGTGCTCGCCGCGGCGCTGATCCTTGCCCCGCAATGCCTGCAAAACCCGCTCAACGATCTCGATCCGCTTCTGGTCACCCTCTGGCTCGACTTCGTCATCGAGGCGCAGTCGATCCTCCAGCAAGTGCGGGTCGAGCCGGCGAGCCTCGGCGGTTTCTATGCGGTCGGCTTCTTCGCCATCGTCGTCTGCCTGTTGCGTATCGTCCGCGACGACCGGCGCGAGAGCCATGCCATCCTCCTGGCGCTGATCCTCGTCAGCTGGCTGATCGCGCTGATCCAGCTGCGCGGCGCGGTCTTCGCCAACCTTCTGTCGATCCTGCCCCTGTCGCTGCTGATCGCCGAACTGCGCCGAAACGCCCGCGACGACCCGGAGAACATGGGCGCCGGCTTTGCCTTTGCGGTGACGACGCTGCTCGCCGTGCCGAGCGTCTGGCTGCTTGTCGGTGTGTTCGCGACCGAAGGGACAGCCGGCGTCACGGAACGGATGAAGGCGAGCGTCGGGCCCGCGACGTCCTCGCAGGATTGCGAATCGGCCGCAGCCCTTCGCCAACTCGGGCTCTTGCCGGCGACAACCGTGGTCGCACCGTCGAATACGGGCTCGAAAATCCTGCGCTTCACGGCGCACAGGGTGCTTTCGGCTCCCTATCACCGCAACCAGGGCGGCATGCTGACCGAGCTGCATATTGGCCTCGCGACGCCCGCAGAGGCGGCGGCCTTCCTGCGCGGCGCCGGTGCCACGATCATTGCCTATTGCGGCACGGATCTGCAGACGGAGACGATCCGGGAGCTCAAGCCCGACGGGCTCTATGCAGCGCTCGAGCGGGGAGAGGTGCCGACCTATCTGGAGGCCCTGCCGCGCGATCCGAAGTCGGGCCTGGCGCTCTACCGCATGCGGTTCTAGGCCCCGCGGGCAATCCTCTTGCCTGGCGGTGAGCGAGCGAAACCTGAGGGCAGGCGGTGGGTTGTTCAGGCGGCCTTGCGACGCTCGATGGCGACGAGGCCGACGAGATGCAGGATCAGGCCGGCATTGAAGCCGGCATAGGCCGAAGCCAGGGACAACCAGGCGACAGGCCCGGGCGAAACGGCTGCGGCAAGCGCGAAGACGACGCCGATCAGCACCGCGGCCAGAGCGATGCTCATCGCCGAGCGGGTCAGGCTGGCGGCAATTCCGATCATCATGGCGGTGGCAAAAATCATCATGCGTCTCTTTTGCAGGACTCGTCCGGCGATTCTAGGGCGAATTGGCTAACAGGCGGTTTCCGTTCGAAAGGCGGCCGGACGCAGCGTAACCGCGCCCGGCCAGTCGGGCTAACCTTGAGTGGAGGAGGCTCAGGCAAGACCGACGATGGCGCCGGCGGTGGTACCCGTCGCCCGCACCCGCACGACGCGCAGCGGCAGCAGACTGCCGTCGGGAAGGCCGGAGAGCACGAATTCGGCACCCGACAGCATGGTCACGGCAAGATTGCCGCGCATGCCGACATAGAGCGCCCGCGTCGCCTCGGGCAGGTCGATGGCATCGTCCGGCACGACTGGGAAGCCGGTCGAGGCGGGACCGGAAAGGGAAGGCTGGAAGGCGGCGAAGCGGTCGGTCATGGAAGGGCTCCTCTTGGGCAGCTGATTTCCACCGATTTTCCCCCGGCAGGAAAAGGCGGGGAAATGGGAGGGTCGCATCGACCGGCCGGCGGGTCGGTGGGGGCAGGCGTTTGCCCTTGTGGTTCCGGGGCTTGCGGCGAGGGCGAAATGCCGGGAGATCAGGCAAGAGGGCGGCTGAACTTCCCCGCATTTTGCGCTAGGAAGGGCGCATGATCAGCTTCTCCAGCGATGATTCGCGCTCCAATCTCGCCGAGTTCACCGTCTCGGAACTATCGGGCTCCATCAAGCGCACGATCGAGACCGCCTTCGATCACGTGCGCGTGCGCGGCGAGATCTCCGGCTATCGCGGCCCGCATTCCTCGGGCCACGCCTATTTCAGCCTGAAGGACGACAAGTCCCGCATCGATGCGGTGATCTGGAAGGGCTCGTTCTCCAAGCTGAAATACCGGCCTGAAGAGGGCATGGAAGTGATCGCCACCGGGCGCATCACCACCTTCCCCGGCTCGTCGAAATACCAGATCGTCATCGAGCAGATGGAGCCGGCGGGCGCCGGCGCATTGATGGCGCTGATCGAGGAGCGCAAGCGCAAGCTTGGGGCCGAGGGCCTGTTCGATCCCGCCGCCAAGCAGCTTCTGCCTTACATGCCGAAGGTCATCGGGGTCGTGACCTCGCCGACAGGCGCCGTCATCCGCGACATCCTGCACCGCATCGCCGACCGCTTTCCGGTCCACGTGCTGGTCTGGCCGGTCAAGGTGCAGGGCGAGGGCTCGGGCGAGGAGGTGGCCAATGCCATCCACGGCTTCAACGCGCTTGCGCCGGGCGGCCCGATTCCTCGGCCGGACGTTCTGATCGTCGCGCGCGGCGGCGGCAGCCTCGAGGACCTCTGGAGTTTCAACGACGAGATCGTCGTTCGTGCCGCAGCGGCAAGCGGCATTCCGCTGATCTCGGCGGTCGGCCACGAGACCGACTGGACGCTGATCGACTATGCCGCCGACGTGCGCGCGCCGACGCCGACGGGTGCGGCCGAGATGGCGGTGCCGGTCAAGGCCGAGCTGGTTGCGCAGGTCGCCAATATCGCCGCGCGGCTTTCGGGCGCCACGTCCCGCCAGATGGAAATCCGCCGCCAGGGTCTGCGGGCGCTGACGCGGGCTCTTCCGTCGCTCGACCAGTTGCTGGCCCTGCCGCGGCGCCGCTTCGACGAGGCCGCGACCGGTCTCGGCCGGGGTCTGGAACTCAATACCATGGCCAAGCGCCGGGCCTTCGAGCGCTCGGCATCGGCGCTGCGTCCCGACATGCTGGCGCGGCGCATCGGCGAGAGGCGCCAGAGGGTCACTGAGCGCGCGGCGCTTGCCGAACGGATCGTCGAGCGGATGATTGACCGCCTGCGGGCGCGGGTGAGCGGCGCCGATGCGGTGCTGCGCAATCTGCCTGCGCGCCTGCGCGCCCAGACCGACCGCAGCCGCGACCGGCTGGAGGGGCTCACCCGGCGCGCCGACAGTGCAGTTTTGAACGAACTCAGGGCGAACCGCGCGACGCTTGCCGGCCACGAGCGCATGCTGCAGTCACTGTCCTACAAGAACGTGCTGCAGCGCGGCTATGCGGTGATCCGCGACGCGGGCGATCGTCCGGTCTCGCGGGCGGCCAGCCTTGGTGCAGGATCGGCGATCTCGATCGAGTTTTCCGACGGTCGCGTCTCGGCCGTCACCGAAGGCGGAGACGGCGCGCCTGGTCAGCCCGTGCGTGAGCCGTCATCGCCGCCTGCTTCGTCGGCCGTCAGCGCCAGGCCTGCAGCCGCGCCTCGACCGGCGAAGAAGAGCGAGCCGCCGGCCGGGCAGGGCAGCCTGTTCTGAAAGGTGGACGGTGCGCTGCCATCGCTTCGGTGCATCCGCTGAACGATCGCCCTCATCATCTCGGCGGTTCTCACGCCAATAAACGGGAGCGTCGACCCTGGAACGGTGCTCAGCGGTAGTAGAGGATCCGGCCGCCATTGGCCGCCGTCTCGACCCAGACCACGTTATGCAGGGCGATATGGCGTCTTTCGATCGCTGCCTGGAGCGTCGGATCCGCGGCCACTTCGGCCTGCGCCGCGCGCAGGCGGGCCGGTGTCTGCAAGGTCGGCTCTGCGGCTCCGCCCCCGCCGCGATCGGCATGTCCGGGCCAGACGGAAACGGCCGTGACGCCGTCATTGTAGTTTCGCCCGAACAGGATCGCCGCCAATTGGGCGTCGTCGGCAATGGCCGGGGATGTCGCGACGGTGAGCAGAGAGAGGCTCGCGAACAATGCGCCTGTGATCCGTCCCATGGTCTCTTCTCCTTGTTGTGCGGATCGGGCTTGAGGGGCAACAATCGAGCCGTTCCGCAACAAGCCGTTCTTCGCTGAAGATAGGAAATCCGCCGGGGATTTAAATGGGTCCACGTGGCGCATGGCCGGCCGAATTATTCGAAGGCAGACAGATACCGCCGCAGAAGCGTGTCGAGCGCCTGGCGCTCCTCGAGGTTGAGCGCGGCCATCAGCTGTTCCTGATTGGCGACATGCGCCGTCACCGCCTCGTCCACCAGCGCGCGCCCCTTGGGCGTCAGCGCCACGAGCAGGCCGCGCCGGTCGTCCGGATTGGGCAGGCGCTCGACGAGGCCCTGCTTCTCCAACTGGTCAATGCGGTTTGTCATGGTGCCCGAGGTGACCATCATGGTCGCCATCAGGTCGGACGGCGAGAGACGGTATGGCGCGCCCGACCGGCGCAGCGTCGCCAGGACGTCGAAGGTCGAGCTGTTCAGCCCGTGGGCTGAAAGGACCGCATCGATCTCGCGCGACAGATGGGTGCGCAGCCGCGCCAGCCTTCCGAGAGGCCCCATGGCGGAGACGTCGAGGTCGGGCCGCTCCCTGTTCCATTGGGCGAGAATCTGATCGACGGCGTCGGGCTTGGGAATGGTCATGGGAACAGCTAGCCGACAATTTTGCTTGACGTCAAGATATCTGCAGGTAATCTGACGATATAGTTTGAGGTCAAGATAATGGAACTGAAGACAAAATCGCCCTTGGCGGTGATCGCCCTGACCGCGCTGGCGCCGGCGATCTGGGGCAGCACCTACATCGTCACCACCGGCCTTTTGCCGCGGGGCTACCCCCTCACCGTCGCCATGCTGCGCGCCCTGCCGGCCGGGCTTCTGCTTCTCGCCATCGTGCAGCAGCTGCCGTCCGGCCGCTGGTGGCCGCGCGTCTTCGTGCTCGGCGGTCTGAACTTCACCTTCTTCTGGGCCATGCTGTTCGTCTCGGCCTATCGCCTGCCGGGTGGTGTCGCCGCCACGGTGGGGGCGATCCAGCCGCTGATCGTCATCGGCCTTGCCCGGCTCGTGATCGGCACGCCGATGCGCCGGGCCGTGGTGCTGGCGGCGGCCGGCGGGCTTTTCGGCGTGGCCCTGCTGGTACTGACGCCGAAGGCAGCGCTCGACCCGCTGGGCGTGGCGGCAGGCCTGGCCGGGGCCGCGTCCATGGCGGCGGGCACGGTGCTCTCACGCCATTGGCATCCGCCGGTCTCCAGCCTGACCTTCACCGCCTGGCAGCTGACGGCGGGCGGCATCATGCTGGTGCCGCTGGCGTTTATGCTGGAGCCGGCGCTGCCATCCCTGACACTCGAGAACTATCTCGGCTTCGTCCATCTCGGCCTGATCGGCGGCGCGTTGACCTATCTCGTCTGGTTCTGGGGGCTCGCCCGCCTCGAGCCGTCGGCGGTCGCCTCCCTCGGCTTCCTGAGCCCGCTGGTCGCGACGCTGCTCGGCTGGACGCTGCTCGGCCAGAACCTGTCGCCCTTGCAGATGCTCGGCTTCGTGGCCGTGCTCGTCAGCGTCTGGTCGGCGCAGTGGGCGTCCCGGCCGCCGCCGGCAATGTCAGCCGCCGTCTGACGCCGGAAAGGCCGGTGTGACCAGCCTTTCCGATGATCGGATCGATCAGGCCCATTCGCCCTTGCGCATCACCGGCACCTTCGCGCCATCGGCGCGGATGCCGTCGATATCGACCTTGTCCGAGCCGATCATCCAGTCGATGTGGATCAGCGAGGCATTGCCGCCCTGCGCCTTGATCTGGTCGGCCGTCAGCGAGGCCCCATCGAGGAAGCACTTGGAATAGCACTGGCCGAGCGCGATGTGGCAGGAGGCGTTCTCGTCGAACAGGGTGTTGTAGAACAGGATGCCGGAGGCCGAGATCGGCGAGGAATGCGGCACCAGGGCCACTTCGCCCAGCCTGCGCGCCCCCTCGTCGGTGTCGAGCACCTTGAGGAGCACTTCCTCGCCCTTCGACGCCTTCGCCTCGACGATGCGACCGCCCTCGAACCGCACCTGGATGTTGTCAATCAGCGTGCCCTGGTGCGAGAGCGGCTTGGTGGACGAGACATGGCCCTCGACCTTCAGCGCATGCGGCGTGGTGAACACCTCCTCCGTCGGGATGTTGGGATTGCAGGTGATGCCGTTCTTGGCCGTGGAGGCGCCGCCATGCCATTCGTGGCCGTCGGCAAGGCCGACGGTCAGGTCCGTGCCGGGGCCGGTAAAATGCAGCGCCGAGAAGCGCTCGCCGTTCAGCCAGCTCGAGCGCTTGCGAAGCTCCGCATTGTGGGCGGCCCAGGCGGCGACGGGATCGGCCTCGTTGACGCGCGAGGCGGCGAAGATCGCCTCGGCGAGCTTTTCGACGGCTTGGGCGATCGGCAGGTCCGGGAAGACCAGCTTTGCCCAGGACGGGTTGGGATAGGAGCAGATGTTCCAGTTGATGTCGAAATTGGAGATGTGCTCCAGCGCCGGCTTGTAGGCGATCGAATTGGCCTTGTTGGCCCGTGCCACCTTGGCCGGATCCTGGCCGGACAACAGCATCGGATTGTCGCCGGCGATCGCCAGCCGCGCCGCGCCCTTCTCATAGGCCTTGGCCATGCCGTCATAGAGCCAGCCGGACGCCTTGTCGAAGCTCTCGTCCGGGGCGTGATCGTAGCGGGCAAGCGTCGCCTCTTCGTCGGCATAGAAGGTGGTGACGATGCCGGCGCCGGCCAGGTAGGCATGCTTGGTGATCAGCCGGGCGAGCGGCAGGGCTGCCAGCGGCGCGGTCATCACCAGATCCTGGCCCTTTTCCAATTGCAGGCCGACCTTGACGGCCACTTCGGCGAGCTTTTCAAGGCGGATCGGATCGACGGCGGTTTCAAATTCGGGCAGGAATGTCATGGGAGGGCCTGAGGGTTGTTGGCGATAGGTGCGACTAGCCTAGAGAGCTTTGCGGCGAAAATGAAGGTGTCCCGTTCGCCGGAGGTTGGCGCAGGGTTGGATCGGCGCGAAAAACGCCGGCTAAGGCCGGTCGCGGCAGGGGGGTGCTCGGGCTGGCTGCGACGGCTTCAGGCGACCAGCGGCGCCGCGATGGCGCGAAGCGCGTTGAGCGCATCCTGCGGTGAAAGCCTGACCTGCAGCCCGCGCTGGCCGCCGTTCATGTAAACATGCGGTTCGTTGAGGGATTCGACCTCGATCGCGGTCGGCACGGGCTTCTTCTGGCCGAAGGGGCTGATGCCGCCGACCACATAGCCGGTCGTCTTCTCGGCCACGGCCGGTTTCATCATCGCCGCATGCTTGCCGCCGAAGGCTGCTGCCAGTTTTTTCATGCTCACCTCCCTGTCGGAAGGCACCACGACACAGACCGGCTTGCCGTCGAGTTCGGCCATCAGCGTCTTCAGCACGCGGTGCGGCGCCTCGCCGATCGCCTCCGCCGCCTGCAATCCGATGCGCTCGGCGTCCGGATCGTAGTCATAGGTCACGGTGGTGAAGGCGACGCCGGCCTTCTCGAGAAACTGCGTCGCCCGCGTCGCTTTTGCCATGGCTCAGGCCTTGAGTTCGGCGGCATAGATCTCCGGCTTGAAGCCGATCAGCAGCTTGCCGTCGGCTTCCAGCACCGGCCGCTTGATCATCGACGGCTGGGCGAGCATCAGAGCGATTGCCTTTTCCGGGTCAAGATCGGCCTTGGCCTCGTTGGGCAGCTGTCTGAACGTGGTTCCGGCACGATTGAGCACGGTCTCCCAGCCGGCATCGGTGCACCAGCGCTGGAGGTGTTCCCGGTCGATCCCCGAGGCCTTGTAGTCGTGGAAGGCATAGTCGACACCGTGTTCGTCGAGCCACAGGCGCGCCTTCTTCATGGTGTCGCAGTTCTTGATGCCGTAGATCGTGGCGGGCATGGAATCGGTTCTCGTCGAGGCTGGGCGGTAAAGGCGGCCAATTCGGCACGCGCTGTCTGGAATAACAAAACCGCGGCAATCCGCAAGCGTGGCCGTGAACCGGCTCCGTCAGGCCGCCGGCCGCCGCCGCCCGTCACCGGGCGCATCTTTCCCGAGGATCAAGGCCGGATTTCCCGTCTCGAACTGGCGTATCATCCCCACGATGCGGCCGATTTCGCCCGTAAGCGCGTGCGTGGCTGCCGTCGACTGCTCAACCATGGCCGCGTTCTGCTGGGTCGCCTGGTCCATGCTGTTGACGGCAGTGTTGATCTCGGTGAGTGCAGTCGATTGCTCGCGGGCCGCCTGAACGATGGCGCTGATGTGATGGGAGAGTTCGCCGACATCGGTGACGATCGCCTGCAGCGCCTCGCCTGTATTGCCTACAAGCTCGACGCCATTGCGCACCTGTTCACCGGACCGGGTGATCAGGTCCTTGATCTCGCGCGCTGCCTGGGCGGATCGTTGGGCCAGTTCACGGACTTCCTGTGCGACGACCGCGAATCCTTTCCCGGCCTCGCCGGCGCGGGCCGCTTCGACGCCCGCATTCAGCGCCAGCAGGTTGGTCTGGAAGGCGATGTTGTCGATCACGCCGATGATGTTGCCGATCGCGGTGGAGGAGGCTTCGATCGCGTCCATGGCCGACACGGCCTGCTTGACGATCTCGCCCGAATCCTCGGCTCCGTTCTTCATCCGCTCCACCAGCAGGCTCGCCTCGCCAGCGCGCCGGGTCGAGTCGCCCACGGTCGTGGTGATTTCATCGAGCGAGGCCGCGGTCTCCTCGAGCGAGGCCGCCTGTCGTTCGGTGCGCTTGGCCAGATCCTCCGCCGCCTGTCGGATCTCCTCACTGCCACTGTTGATCTGACGCATGCCGGTCTCGATGGCGCCGATCGTCGCGGCCAGTTCCTGTGTTGCGTTGTTGAAGTCGGAACAGACCGGGTGATAGGCTTCCGGCACGTCGTGGGCCATGCAGTGAGTCAGGTCCTTGGCAGCGATGCGGGCCATGGCTTCGCCGAAAATCTCGCAGACCAGGTTCCGCTCGGCGGCAATCGCTTCCGCTTGTGCCTTCTGCTTGGCCGCCTCGGCTTCATCGATGTAGACGGAGATGGCGAGGTCCATGTCGAGCATCACCGCCTTGACCAGCGCGCCGAGCACGCGTCCGGTCTCCTCTGTCTTGGCCCGTCCCTTGCCGAACATGCCCTGGCCCGCGAAGGCATGGCGAACCACTTCCTGGACCAGGTGATCGAGCACGATGGCGTAGCCGCCGATATACCAGCGTGGCTCGAGGCCGATGCGGGCATGCACGGTGCCGATCGTCCTGACCTTGGCGACATAGTCGGCGCTGAAGTCGCCTTGCGAGATTTTCGACCAGTGGTTCACCTGTGCGCCCTTGGCGCGGTCGATATGTTCGTCGGAGGAGAAGAACCGGCGGACCTCCTGTGTCTTGCGCATCTGCGCATAGAACTTGTCCAACCCTTTCGGTAGTTCCCGGTCAACCAGCGCCTTCAGGCTGCGGATCCCCTCCCGGTCGGTCTTCGAAAGCTGCATGAAGTCGAGGCGCTGCTCGATATTCTCTCCGGCTGATGGCTCGACCGCATGGGTGGTCGTCGAATGCACGGTGTCCTGCTTGAAATTGGTCATGGCGGCCCCCTCGCCGAAAATAGATCTCTGGAAATTTCGACTCGTCTAATACTGACTGATCTCGAATCTTCTTTGAGGAGGGTAGAGAGGTATGGTTTATAAATTGTAACTTCTCTATGTATTGAGATAAGCTGAAATATATAATGTTTATATAAAAACTGCTTGATAGAAAATCTCTTCTTGAACTGTCGATTTTCGGTGTGGAACTATTCGGGGTGGTGGTCTGGCAAGGGTGGACCAAAACGGGTGGCGGCCGGCAACGAGGTTACCGGCCGCCAAGAATGGTCCGAAAAAGGATGCAGGAAGCCTCATTCCCACTCGATCGTGCCGGGCGGCTTCGAGGTCACATCGTAGACGACGCGGTTGATGCCGCGCACTTCGTTGATGATGCGGGTGGCCAGGACGGTCGATGGGCGGCGGAAAACGGTTGCATAGGTGCGATATCAGGAAAATGTGCGGGCCAGCGGAGGACGGAGCGCCTGCCGTTCCGTCCCAGCGGCTCCGAGGTGCTCTGGAGGCTTATTCCCGCTCGATCATTTTAGGTCATGGTAATGCCTGATTTTCACAAAAAAGTTCTCTGCTCAAGACCAAGAACCGTCTCCCCGAGTCGGCGATACCAGCAAACCTGAAAAAGACCGCCAGCCATGATTGAGGGCTGCGAACCAACCGTGCAAGCCTATCCACTGACACGAGTGCCGTTCGAGCGTATCGTCGGACGGAATGGCATCTGTCGCCCCTGACAACGACGGACGTGCAGCCCAAGCCCATTGGCGAGACCTTCGCAAACGGTGCAAAAGGATATTCACGATGGAGACATCCCAAAACCAGAGCGCCCCCAACGTCGCCACCGCGTCGATCCCTGACACGCTCGCGGCGCTCCACGTAAATCCCGATACCGGGCTCACGCACGCGGAGGTCGATACACAGCGCAAGAAGCACGGCTACAACGAAGTCGCCGAAAGGAAGGCGCATCCGGCCCTGGAGTTCATGAAGAAATTCTGGGGCATCTCGGCGTGGATGCTTGAATTGATCATGATCCTATCCGCCGTACTCGGGAATTATACCGACCTTGCGGTCGTGACCGCGCTGCTGATTGTCAACGCCATTCTAAGCTTTACCCAGGAACAGCGGGCTGCTGGCGTCGTTGATGCCTTGCGCAAGCGCCTGCAGGTCAATGCTCGCGCTCTTCGCGATTCCAATTGGCAAGTGATTCCCGCGCGAGAGCTGGTGCCTGGCGATATCGTCCGCGTGCGCCCGGGTGACGTCATCCCTGCGGACGTGAGACTCCTCACGGACGCCGTGAGCGTGGACCAATCCGCGCTCACGGGCGAGTCGAAAGATGCTGACAAGCAACCCGGCGACGTCCTCTCATCGGGTAGCATCGTCCGGCGGGGCGAGGGCAATGGCCTGGTGATTTTGACGGGTGCCCACACCTATTTCGGCCGCACGACAGAACTGGTGCAGGAGGCGCGTCCGAAACTTCATATCGAAGCGGTCGTGGCCAAGATCGTGCGCTGGCTGTTCGTCATTGTCGGCGCAGTGCTCGGTGCGGTGTTTGTGCTTTCCCTGGTCCGCGGAGCACCGCTGCTCGAAATGATCCCGCTCCTGCTCGTCCTCATGATGAGCGCTGTGCCGGTTGCGCTTCCCGTTATGTTCACAGTCAGCATGGCATTCGGGTCGAAAGAACTGGCCCGGCGCGGGGTGTTGGTCACCCGGCTGAGCGCTGCCGAAGACGCCGCGACGATGGACGTGCTTTGCGTGGACAAGACCGGCACGATCACAATGAACCAACTGACGGTCACGGGCGTGACCCCGTTGGCGCAAGCGACGGAAGCCGATGTCTTGGTTGCAGGCGCGCTCGCATCGCAGGAATCCAACCAAGATCCGATCGACCTGGCCTTTCTCGCTGCGGCGCAAGCTCATCATGTCTTCGACGGCCTTGCCGCCGCCACGCCTGTTTCTTTCGCGCCGTTCGATGCGAAAACCCGTCGGACGGAAGCCGTCGTCGAGCAGAATGGACAGCAGCTGCGCGTGATGAAAGGCGCCGTGCGCACCGTCGCCGAGGCCTGTGGACTCCAGCCAGCCGAAATCGAGATGCTGGATGCGCGCGTTAGCGCGTCGGCAGCAAAGGGCTATCGGACGCTGGCGGTGGCGCGCGGCCCAGCCAACGGCACCCCTGTTTTGCTGGGACTGGTGGCACTATACGATCCGCCGCGACCGGATGCCAAGCAGCTCATTGCGACACTCCATGATCTGGGCGTACAGGTAAAAATGCTGACCGGCGACGCGCTTCCCGTGGCGCTTGAGATCGGTCGTGGCGTCGGACTCCCCGAGATCCAGCGGGTCGCGGATTTGAAAGCCGCAAGCGGACAAAAGGGCGCCGAAACGGCCGACCTTTTCGCCGGCGCCGATGGCTTTGCCGAGGTGTTCCCGGAAGACAAATATACCGTGGTGAAGCATCTGCAGGCTGCTGGGCATGTGACCGGCATGACGGGTGATGGCGTCAATGACGCGCCGGCCCTCCGCCAGGCCGAGGTGGGAATAGGCGTCAGCACCGCGACTGACGTCGCCAAGGGCGCTGCGAGCGTCGTTTTGACCGAGGCGGGGCTGACCAACATCGTCACGCTGGTCGAACAGGGAAGAACGATCTATCAGCGCATCCTCACATGGGTCATCAACAAGATCAGCCGGACCATCCTGAAGGCTGCCTTCGTGGCCATCGCATTCGTTGTGACGGGCAAGTTCGTTGTGTCCGCCTTCTCCATGCTGCTTCTGGTTTTCCTGACGGATTTCGCGAAAGTCGCCCTCGCCACGGACAATGTCAAACCGTCGAAGAACCCGGAGACATGGAACATTGGCGGTTTCATCATCGTGTCCATCGTTCTCGGTATCGCGATGGTGGCGGAAACGCTTTTCCTATTGTGGATCGGCTGGACGAACTTCGGTTTGGCGACCAATAACGACGCACTCTATACGTTCAGCTTTCTGATGCTCCTATACTTCGCCGTCTTCTCTGTCGTGTCGGCGAGAGAGCGGAACTGGTTCTGGCGGACCCTGCCAAGCAAGGTCTTCATGTTAGCCCTGTCTGCGGACGTCATCGTGGGCACCTGCCTGACCTTCGTTGGGATCAAGGGGCTCGCGCCTTTGCCCTGGTGGCAGATGCTCGCCATATTCGGCTACGCGCTCGTCTCGTGCCTGGTTCTGAACGACGCGTTGAAGGTCGCGATGATCAGATGGCTTGTTCCCAATGCGGTTTCGGGAAACCAGTGATCGCGTCGGCAGTGTCGAAACGCTGAGCATGAAATTCGATTCGACGGGCTTTCGCGTGAGGAAAGCCAAACACAACGCAAGACCTTTATCCAACCTAGCCACATTGCCTTTACGGCCAGCTCCGACCCGGCTTCATTTTCCTCACGGTGATGGAGACAGAGCAGGAAGAGCCGGGTGAAGACCATGGCGGCAATAGGAAGGCGACGAAGACCCCGTCAGACCTGCGCGATCGCCGCCGAAGGCATCCCCTCATTCCCACTCGATCGTGCCGGGCGGCTTCGAGGTCACATCGTAGACGACGCGGTTGATGCCGCGCACTTCGTTGATGATGCGGGTGGCGGCGCGGCCGAGGAATTCCATGTCGTAGTGGTAGAAGTCGGCAGTCATGCCATCGACCGAGGTCACGGCGCGCAGCGCGCAGACGAACTCGTAGGTGCGCCCGTCGCCCATGACCCCGACGGTCTGCACCGGCAGGAGCACGGCGAAGGCCTGCCAGATCGCGTCATAGAGGCCGGCCTTGCGGATCTCGTCGAGATAGATGGCATCGGCCTCGCGAAGGATCTCGAGCTTTTCGCGCGTGATGCCGCCGGGGCAGCGGATGGCAAGGCCGGGGCCGGGGAAGGGGTGGCGGCCGATGAAGCTGTCGGGAAGGCCCAGTTCCTTGCCGAGAACGCGGACTTCGTCCTTGAACAGTTCGCGAAGCGGCTCGACGAGCTGCATGTTCATGCGCTCCGGCAGGCCGCCGACATTGTGGTGCGACTTGATCGTCACCGACGGGCCGCCGGTAAACGAGACGCTTTCGATGACATCCGGATAGAGCGTGCCCTGGCCGAGGAAGTCGGCGCCGCCGAGCTTCTTGGCTTCGTCCTCGAAGGTCTCGATGAACAGCCGGCCGATGATCTTGCGCTTGGTTTCCGGATCGCTGACGCCTTCCAGTTCCCCGACGAAGCGGTCGATCGCATCGACGTGGATCAGGTGCAGGTTGTAGTGTTCCTTGAACATGGCGACCACGTCGGCGGCCTCGTTCTTGCGCATCAGGCCGTGGTCGACGAGGATGCAGGTCAGCTGGTCGCCGACGGCCTCGTGGATCAGCAGAGCCGCGACCGAGGAATCGACGCCGCCCGACAGCGCGCAGATGACGCGTTTGTCGCCGACCTGGTCGCGGATGGCCTGAACGGCCTTGGCGCGATAGGCCGACATGGTCCAGTCGCCCTTAAGGCCGGCGATCTTGTGGATGAAGTTGCCGATCAGCTTGGCGCCGTCCGGCGTGTGCACGACTTCCGGATGGAACTGCACGGCGTAGTACTTGCGCTTCTCGTCGGCGATGAAGGCGAAGGGGGCGTTGGACGAGGTGGCAACGACCTCGAAGCCCGGCGGGATCGCGGTGACGCGGTCGCCGTGGCTCATCCACACCTGGTGGCGCGAGCCGGCGGACCACAGGCCCTCGAACAGCGGGCATTCCTTGTCGATCTCGAGGAAGGCGCGACCGAATTCGCGGTGGTGGCCGCTTTCGACCTTGCCGCCGAGCTGGGCGCACATCGTCTGCTGGCCGTAGCAGATGCCGAAGATCGGCAGGCCGCTGTCGAAGATGACCTGCGGCGCGCGGGGGCTTCCCTCGTCCAGCGTCGAGGCAGGGCTGCCCGACAGGATGATCGCCTTCGGCTTCAGCCGATGGAAACCTTCCTCGGCGGACTGGAAGGGGACGATCTCGCAATAGACGCCGGCTTCGCGCACGCGGCGTGCGATCAGCTGCGTTACCTGGCTGCCGAAATCGATGATGAGGACGCTGTCGGGATGTGCTGTCTGGGTCATGGCGAGCCTTTAATGAAAAGCGTGGCTTCTTTCAATCGGAGAATTGTGCCGATTGTCCGCAATTCCGGGCGATCCGGCCCTAGAACCAGAACACGCCGTCTTCCAGCGCCTCGAACAGGCTGTCGACCGTGAGCGCCAGCTTGCGGTCGACGACGTGGAGATATTCCTTCCAGTCGTCGACATGCTTGAGTTCCTGCTTGCCGTCGGAAATGCCGCGCAGTCCGATCAGCGGCAGGTTGAAGGCATGGCAGGTCCTCAGGACCGCGAAAGTCTCCATGTCGACCATGTCCGCGTCGATCGCGTCATAGGCGGTGCCCGAGACGATATTGGCGCCGGTGGACAGGCTGGCGGTCGGCACGCCGGGAATGCGCAGCGGCAGTTCGACAGCGGCCGGCAGGTCGAGGAACGGCGTGCGACCCTTTTCAAAACCGAGCGGCGAGGCGTCCATGTCGCGATAGGAGACCGAGGAGGCCTGGTAGATTTCCGTCTGCTCCAGCCTGGCCGAGCCGGCTGAGCCGAGCGAGACGACGAGATCGGGCCGCTGGTTCTCCGCCTCGAGCCCGGAGAGCGCCCGCGTCAGCGCGATGGCGGCCTCGACCGGGCCGACGCCCGTCATCAAAGGTTCGATCCGCGAGCGCAGGAACGAGCCGTATTCGGCCTCCACCGCCATGACGAACAGGATCGACCTGCCCGAAACCGACTTGAGCTCGAACGTCATCCGGAAATCTCCTTGCGGCCGCGAACGACCATCATCGTGCTGGTCATCGAGGCAATGAGCTTGGCGGGGCCGTCGTTCAGGGCGTAGCCGCGTCCGTCGGCGACGATGATGGTGGAGCCGGGTTTGGTGATCTCGCCGCGAAACAGGAAGCGCTCGCCCTTGCCGGGCGACATCAGGTTGACCTTGAACTCGATCGTCAGAAGCGAGACGTCCGGCTCGATCATCGTATAGGCGCTGTAGGTGCAGGCGGTATCGAGGGCCGCGGATATCACGCCGGCATGCAGGATGCCGTGCTGCTGGGTCAGCTTCTCGTCGAAGGGCATCTCGATTTCGACGACGCCCTGGCTGACGCTGGTGAGTTCCGCGCCGAGCGTGTGCATGGCGCCCTGCCGGGCGAAGCTCCTGCGGATCCGCTCGCCGACCGCGTCGCTATCGATTTCATTCATGGATGTGCCTCTTTTCGCAGGCGCGAAATTGGCATGCCGGATGAGCTTCGGCAAGCGGCCGAAAGGCGGATTCGGCCGCATCTCGTCCTAGTTCATCAGGAATAGCGAGGCGTTGAGCAGTGTGGCGAAGCCCAGCCAGGCGAGATAGGGGAAAAACAGCAGTCGCGCCACGCGATCGATTGGTCCCGCCTGCCAGATGAAGCCGATGATGGTAACGAGGAGGCCGAGGATGACCAGCAGGGCGAGGCCCGGTGCCTCGAGGCCGAAGAAGGCCGGCGACCACATCATGTTGAGCGCGATCTGGGCGAACCAGATCTGCATGGCGGCGGAGGCCGGCGCCTTGAGCCAGACCCTTGCCCCGGCAATGCCGATCAGCACGTAGAGCACCGTCCATACCGGGGCAAAGATCCAGGCCGGCGGATTGAAGAACGGTTTCTCGAGCGACCGATACCATTCGCCCGGCATGTTGGAGAGGCCCGAGAGAATGCCGAGCCCGACAACGGCGGCGATGAAGACGACATAGGTGACTGTTTTACGCATGGTGTGAAGATAGGGCGCGGTGGTTCTTCGCCAAGGTCCCGCCTATGAAAGGCGGACGATATGCTGGTCCCAGGCCAGCGGGCTTTGCATCGCCTGGAAATGCCCGTCGTAGGAGGAGACGGCGAAGCCCGACAAGGCGGGCGCTATGCCGGCGGCATCGGCGACGACGGTTGTCGAAACCACCTTGCCGCTCCGTCCGTCGAGCGTGACGGCCAGCCCGCCCTTCGGCGAGGTTAAGCCGACGAGACCGTCGCGCCGGTTGACGGCGATCGCGCCGACATAGTTGGCGAGGCCTGCGGTAATGTCTTGCGGCAGGGAGACGAAGGCAAGGGCCTCGCCGCGGGCGAAATGGCCAACCAGCGGCGGCGTATCGTTGCGCGGGCCCTCGTACTGGCAGGCGAACCAGACGCGACCATCCTGGTCCAGGTCGAGATGCCGGGTCGACAACTGGCTGAGTTCGCGCGGCATGACGTGCTTCTCGATCAGGGCGCCGGTCGCGGCATCGGCGAGCACCAGCGAGGGTTCCATATGGTCGAGGTTGAGCTTGGTGCGACCGAAATCCGGATGGGTCTTGATCCCGCCATTGGCGATGATCAACAGGCGGCCGTCGTCGCTGACCGTCATGTCGTGGGTGCCGATGCCGTGGGCGGAAAATTCCCCGATCCGGCGGAAGCCGTCCGTCGCATCGTAGACGCCGATCATGCCGCGATTGGCGTCGAAATCGTTCTCGCTGGCATAAAGCAGGCGGCCATCCGGCGAGAAGTAGCCGTGGCCGAAGAAGTGGCGGTTGTCGGGCGCGGCGATGACGATCGGTTCGGCGCGCTTGCGGGCGTCGAAGATGACCGCAAAGGTGCCGGGACGCCGGGCGAACGCGACCGAAAGCCCGGTCGCCGGACTGTGGCCCAGGCCGTGGACCCGGTCGGGCAGGGCGATCCGATCGATGAAGGTCCCGTCCTCGGCGACCAGGCCGATGCCGAATTGGCCGTTCGGCGATCGGAACCCGGAGGCGTAGACGGCATCGCTGCGCTCGAGGGCGAACAGCGCGCGCGGCGAAAGCGTGGCGAGGAAGGCGGCGCCTGCCGCTTTCACGAAGGATCGCCGGTCGATCAGCCCCGGTTTCCGCATCCTAGTCGCCGTCGGAGAAGGAGAAGCCAGCCGTCAGACCGATCGCGCCGCCATAATCGTTGCCCAGACGCAGGATCAGGTCCTTGCTGTTGAGCAGCAGGAAGTCGAGCTTGGTGCGCTCGATCGGATCGGCGACGGCCGCCTCGATATCCGGATCGATGTCGTTGGCCACCCTGACGAGAGACCTGGCGACGAAGTCGATCGAGGAGACGATCGATCGCGAATCCTCGTCGAGGAGGTCGGCCATGCCCGATTCCCGCATCAGCGCGCGGAGGGCTTCGATATTGGCCTCCACCGAGTGCCAGGTGTTGCGGCTGCGCCAGTAGATCGCTTGCCGTGGGAAGGTGTTGTTGTCCGCGCCCTTGTAGAAGGTCTCGATCCGCTGGTCGCGGATCGCCTCGGCGCCGTGGACCAGAATGCCGAGCAGGGCGGTGATCGCCTCGCGGCCGTCACGGAAGACCGGATTGTCCGGTCCGGGGTGTTTCCAGGCGTCCTTTATCCCGCCATCCTTGTCCCATTCGTCGGCGAGTTCGTTGCCGAGCCGCAGCAGATTGCCGGCGATGGCGGCACCGTAGCGGCAGCGAAAGTTCTGCTGATCCTTCAGCAGTACCTCGGATCCGGTGCCGAAGAGGACGAATTCGAGCGCGCCGAGCCCCTGCATGGCGACGCTCTTGTCCTTCAGTGTCTCGACCGATGTCGCACTCTCGTCCGGCCTGGCCAGGATGGCCTGGACCTGTTTCAGCCCGGTGCTCTTGCGATCGGGATAGAAGAGGATGCGCTCGAAGCGGTTGGCCTCGATCACCGGCCCGACGCGGACGATCTCGACCGTGCTCCAGGCGGCGACCGTCTTGTCGAATGCGACACGGGCCTTGTCGAGGGCTTCGGCGGAGGGCCCGGCACAGAGCGCGTGCATGTCGGTCTCAAGGGTGGCCGACTGGTCGCGGAATCGATGGTAGCCGGGGCGAATGAAGTTTTCGACGGCCTTTTCCATGACCGCCGGGATAGCCTCGCTCTTCAGGGTCGCCGGGGTCGCCCCGGCCTCCTGCGCAGTTGCTGTCGTCGAAAGGCCAAGGGCAATGAAGAGGCTGAGAACGAGAGGTTTCATAGCGACTCCAGGAAGGCGATCAGCGCCTTGCGATTATCGGGCGGCAGGGCTGCAAAGCTGTCGCGGGACGCCTGCGCCTCGCCGCCGTGCCAGAGGATCGCCTCTGTGAGGTTGCGGGCGCGTCCGTCATGCAGGAAGAAGGTGTGGCCGTTCACCACTTCGGTCAAGCCGATTCCCCAGAGCGGCGCCGTGCGCCATTCCTGTCCGCCGGCATCGCCGACCTGCTGCCCATCGGCGAGACCCTCGCCCATGTCATGCAGCAGAAAGTCGGAATGGGGCCAGATCAGCTGGAACCGATGCGCCTTGTTTTCCGCCTTGCGGCTGGTCACGTATTTCGGCGTGTGGCAGGCGACGCAGCCCGACGCGTAGAAGATCGACTTTCCCTTGAGTACGGTCGGATCGTCGATGTTGCGCCGGGCCGGCAGCGCCAGGTTTTCCGAATAGAAGGTGACGAGGTCGAGGACCGGGTCGGGGGCTTCGGTGTCGCCCAGCCGGACCTGCACGCCGGTCGGCATCGACAGGCACTTTTCCTGTGCTTGCGTGCAGTCGCCAAAGGGATGGGGCGCGTCCGGCGTCGAAATGCCGAGATCGCCCTTGAAGGCGCTGGAACTCTGGTCGCGCACGGAGGCGTTTTGTGCCTTCCAGCCGAAGCGGCCCAGTTTCAACTCGCCGGTGCGGTGATCGCGGGCCCGCGCCGCGCGGCCGGAAATGCCATCGCCATCACGATCCTGCGGATCGGCCCGGGCAAGGATGTCGGCATCAGTGATCGCCTGGATCAGCCCCATGCCGACCATCGGATTGGCGATGCGCGGCGACAGAGTCGTCTCCGGGGCGAGCGGACCGTAGGCGAGATCGGTAATCGCATAGGTCGGCTTGCGCAGCGATACTGTCTCGCCGCCGGCAAGCGTCACGGTTTCCTCGGTATAGGTGATCTTCATCCGGCCTTCGGCGGCAATGCCCGGAACGGCCAGATCCTGCAATTGGCCGCCATAGGTGGGATCGGGGAAATTGACGGCCGCAAGCTCGGCCACCGCCTGGCGTTCCTCGTCGGTGCGCGCCGGGCGGGCGAGCCTGAGGAACATCGAAGTGGCATCGGCTGCCCCCTCCGGCGGATGGCCGCGTCCGTCCTTCAGGTGACAGCTCTGGCAGGCGCGGGCGTTGAACAGCGGCCCGAGACCGTCGGAGGCCTGGGTCGAGGAGGGCGAGGACACCCAGAACTTGCGAAACAGCGCATTGCCGAGCTTGAACTCCTCCTCCTCGGAGAAGGTAATGTTGGCGGAAAAATGCGAAAAAGCATCGCCGTTGACCGGGTGGGTCGACGTAGCCGCCCCGCCCTGCATCAGTTCGAACGGTTCCGGCTTTGAAAAGTCGGTCGTCGGGCTCGTGACCTTTTCGACGCGCTTCAGGTCCTTCGGCGTCAGATCCGTCCGCCGCACCGGATCATCGGCCAGAGCGGTGCCGAGCACGGCAAAGGACAGGGCGGTTGCGAGCAGCAGATGCCGGGTGATGTGGGCGGTGATGCGGGACATGTTAATGGAATTCGGGCCACCGGAGAGGTCCGATGGCCCGCCTTTGTCTTATTGGAACACGGCGTTAGGATTATCCAGGCTATCGGAACCTTCAAGCTCGATCGTGCCCAGATCCAGCGACGCAATGACGCGCTCGATGGTCTTGGTCTGGTCGATCAGCCCGTCGATGGCGGCCTGCACGGTAGCATTGCCCTCGGCATTGCCTTCGCCGATCATCTGGTCATAGGCCTCGACCGTCTCGGCGCGCTTGGCCATGGCGTTCATCGCGTCGAGCGTCTTGGTGAGCTTGGCCCTCATCTCGGCGTCGAGCGCCGTATCCTTTGCCGCGACCAGTTCGGAGAGCGACGGGCCGGTCATCTTCGTGCCGTCGGCGCGGGTGTATTCGCCGGTATAGGCGGACGCGATGCCGACGGCGTCGTTGAGGTGCGAGGCATGGGTGTTGTCGGAGAAGCAGTCGTGTTCTTCTTCCGGATCATGCAGCAGCACGCCGAGCTTCATGCGCTCGCCGGCCAGTTCGCCGTAGGACAACGAGCCCATGCCGGTGAGGATGGCGGAGATGCCGGCCTTCGGATCGGCGGTCACGGTCTTCGTCGCTTCGCCGTCCGGCGCCCAGGAGGTGACCATTTCCTGAAGATCGGAAACCAGCAGCGTGGAGGCTGCCTTGAGATAGGCGGCGCGGCGGTCGCAATGGCCGTTGGTGCAATTCTTGGTGTCGAAGTCCGTATAGGCGCGGTTTCCGGCGCCGGGACCCGTGCCGTTGAGGTCCTGGCCCCACAGCAGGAATTCGATGGCGTGATAGCCGGTCGCCACATTGGCTTCGATCTCGCCGGCTTCATGCAGCGTCTCGGAGAGGAATTCCGGCGTCAGATGGGTGGCGTCGACATCCTTGCCGTTGATCTTCAGCTTCGGGTTGGCAATCACATTGGCGACGAACAGCGCGTTCTCATCACTCTCGGTGCCGTAGGAGGCGTCGACATAGTCGATCAGGCCCTCGTCGAGCGGCCAGGCATTGACCTTGCCTTCCCAGTCATCGACCACGGCATTGCCGAAGCGATAGACCTCCGACTGCTGGTAGGGCGCGCGGGCCTTGATCCAGGCGGCGCGCGCGGCCTTCAGCGTCTCTTCGCTGGGGGTGGCGATCAGCGCGTCGATGGCGGCGTCGAGCGCCTTGGCGGTGTTGAGCGAGTCCTCGTACTTGGCATGGGCCAGCGCCGCATAGTGGTTGAGGACGGCCGCCGCGTCGGTGGCGGCAGCTGCAGGGCCGGCCATGAAGCTTGCCGAGGCAATCAAGAGCGCGAACGAGGCGCCAAGAATGGATTTGCGGGACATGGTCTCTCCTTCGACGCTTGCGCGCCCTCTGCGTAAAACGAACGACTTTGTCTTGGCGGAAAATGAAACTGGTGTCAAATAGTCGAGAATAGAAAAGCGCCCACCGCTTGCGGTTCGTCAAGTCCGACGGGGCGGATGCGCCTCATGCCTTGCGGCGCATCCGGCAGAAGAAAAAGCCGTCGGTATCGGTCGAGGCGGGGCTCAGGGTGACGCTGAGGCCGTTCTGCGAGCGTGGGCGCGGTGCATCCTTGCCGAACAGACGATCCCAGCCGTCGAGCGTCGGCGCGATCTCGAACGCGGGATTGGCGGCGCAAAAGGCGGTCGCCTGCGCGTCGTTTTCCTCCGGCAGGACCGAACAGGTGACGTAGAGCAGTTCCCCGCCGGGGCGCACATAGGCGGCCGCTTCGCTGAGCGCTTCCTGCTGCTGGGCGACGCGTTCCTGCAGATTGCGGAGCGTCAGCCGCCACTTCGTGTCGGGTCGCCGGCGCCACGTGCCGGTACCGGTGCAAGGGGCATCGACCAGCACGCGGTCGACATGGCCTTTCAGGCTTTCGATGCCGCGCAAGCTGTCGTGCACCTGGACGTTGCGGGTGCCGGCGCGCTTCAGCCGCTCGATGATCGGCGCCAGACGTTTGCGGTCGGCGTCATAGGCGTGGACCTGGCCCTTGTTGTTCATCACCGCGGCGATGGCGAGCGTCTTGCCGCCGCCGCCGGCACAGAAATCGAGAACCTGATCGCCTTCCTTGGCGTCGACCAGATCGGAGACGATCTGCGATCCCTCGTCCTGCACCTCGAACCAGCCCTTCTGAAAGCTGAGTTCGGCGGTGACGTTGGGCAGGCGCGAGGCACCTTCGCCTGCGGGGATACGAATGCCGAAGCGGGCGATGCTGGCGGCCTTCGCATTGGTGCGGTCGAGCGCCTTCAGAACCTTGTCGCGATTGGCCTTGATGGTGTTGACGCGCAGGTCGAGCGTCGGGCGTTCGGCGAGCGCCTTGGCTTCGCAAAGCCAGTCTTCGCCGAAGGCGGCTTCGAAGGACGGCTGGATCCATTCCGGGATGTCGCCCTGCACATGCAGCGGCGCATCGGCGAGGTCGCGGGACGAAAAGGCCGCGAGTTGCTCCGCCGTCAGGGGCTTCGGGGCAAAATTGTCGCCGTCGAATTCGGTTGCCAGTGCTTCGGGGACAAGGCCCCACTGGCGCAGCAGCACGGCCCAGCCGAGCGCTGCGGCGCTGTCGTCGTCCATCAGCCAGGCATGCGAGAGCTTCATTCTCAATGCATCATAGACGATGTTGCCGATCGCGGCGCGGTCGCCGGATCCGGCGAAGCGGTGCGCGAGGCCCCAGTCCTTCAGCGCGTCCGCCACCGGGCGGCGACGCGTTTCGATGTCATCCAGCACTTCGATCGCACCAGCGAGGCGGCCGCCCAGACGCATGTTCCATTCTCCTGAATTCGAAGAGAGCGTGGTAACTGCGAACCGTTTGAAGAGCAAGCGCCTAACCGGTCGGCGTCGTGTCCAGTCGCGGGTCGGCGATCAGCCGATGATCTCGTAGCAGACCTTGCCGTGGCCGGAGCGGATCATGCCGATGTTCTGCGCGGCGGCCTTGGAAAGGTCGAGCACCCGTCCGCGAATGAACGGGCCGCGATCATTGATGCGCACCACGACGCTCTTGCCATTCTTCGCATTGGTGACCTTCAGCTTGGTGCCGAAGCGCAGCGACTTGTGGGCGGCGGTGAGAAGCGACGGGTTCATGCGTTCACCGGAAGCTGTCTTGGAGTGCAACGCATACCAGGATGCGCCGCCGCAGGAAGAGGCCGCATGGGCCGAGAGCGGCAGGAAAGCAGCGAGGGCTACTATTGTTGCGACAGTGAAGGTTGAGCGCCGGATATTCGTCAATTTGCATTTCCCTAGTCGTTGACACGAGCCAAATTTTGCGTGGCATCGCCAAAACGAGGGGAAAAATGGCAAAAACGTGCCTTTGCCACATCACGGAATGTTTCAAGGTGTAACATTCGTGATTCCAGAAAACGAATCGCTATGGTTGCGATTTGATCGCGTTCAGCAAAAGCAGTTTAATTTCAGGGAAAAAGCGGAAATCCATTCCGGGCAATTCCCAAAATGGTGCGATCACGAAAAAAATCACGCAAAAATAATCCGAACCGCCACATTTCATGCCTGAAATGTGGAGATTCGGGGGCAGACGGCGGTGGATCACTCGTCCGGAGGTCTTGTTGTGCTGTTAAAACGCCCGGTGGCCCGCTTTGTTCCAGGTACCGTTCGACCAGAGATCCTGAAGCGACTGACGGTAGTCCGGATGAGAGAAGGCAAAGCCGAGCGCCTTCAGCCGGCGATTGGAGACCCGCTTGTTCTCGCCATAGAACGACCGCGCCATCGGCGTGAGTTCGGCCGTCTCGAAGGGCTGCTCCGGTGGTGGTGCGATCCCCATCAATCGCGCTGCCTCCGCGACCACGTCCTGCGGCGGGCAGGGCTCGTCGTCGGTCACGTTATATATGCCCGGCTGGAGCCTTTCGCCGAGGAAGGCGGCCGCACCAGCGATGTCCTCGACGCGTATCCGGTTGAACACCTGGTCCTTCTTGACGAGGCGCCGCGCCGTGCCGTTGGAAAGGTTGACGAAGGCGTTGCGTCCCGGACCGTAAATACCCGAAAGGCGCAGGATGGCGAGCGGCACGCCGGTGCGTTCGGCAAGCGCCTGCCAGGCCATTTCGGCCTCGACGCGCTCGACCGAGCGCTGCGAGACGGGATTGAGCACCGAGTCCTCATCCACCCAGGCGCCGCCATGATCGCCATAGACGCCGACGGTGGAGAGATAGGCGATCCATTCGAGCTTCGGCATCAGCGCCTTGAGTTCGTTCTCGCCGAAAAGGCGGATCAGCGGGTCGCCGTCGCGGCCCGGCGCGATCGACTGGACGAGATGGGTGACCGTGGCCAGTTCGGCTTTGATCGTCGGCGAGATTTCGTTACCGTCGAACAGCAAGGGCGCGATCCCGCATTCACGCAAGGCGGATTGCTTTTCGCTGCTGCGTGTCGTGCCGGAGACCTGATGTCCGGCGGAAGACAGAAGCCGGCCGATGGACTTGCCGGAATAGCCGGCGCCGAAAATCATCACATGCATCACTTTACTCCGCCATCGTCCATTCCCGTCTTACCTCGGCTTCGGTCTCGGCCGGAAGGTGCGCCTGGCGCATTTTCGCGAAATCCGCCTGCGGCAGCAGCCGCGAAAGCGCCCACACCGCCATGCCGCGAACTTCCGGCGCCGCGTCGCCGATGAGTGTCCGGCAGGCGGGGACCAGATCGCCGCTGCCCGAATTGCCGGCGGCGATCAGGCAATTGCGCACGAAGCGGTTGCGTCCGATGCGTTTGACCGGCGAGCCGCTGAAGAAGGTGCGGAAGGTCGGGTCGTCGAGCGAAAGCAGGAAGGAAAGGTCGGGCTCCAACAGGTCGGCGCGTGCCTGAAGCTTCATCTCGCGCGCTTCGCTGGCAAACTTGTTCCACGGACAGGCCGACAGGCAGTCGTCACAACCATAGATGCGGTTGCCGAAGGCGGCACGCAGATCCGGATCGATGCTGCCCTTGTGCTCGATGGTCAGATAGGAGATGCAGCGCCGCGCATCGATCTTGTAAGGCGCGGGGAAGGCATGGGTCGGACAGGCGTCGAGGCAGGCGCGGCAGGAGCCGCAATGATCCACCTCCGGCTCATCCAACAACAGGTCGGCCGTGGTGAACAGGCTGCCGAGATACAGCCAGGAGCCAAAGTCGCGGCTGACCAGGTTGGTGTGCTTGCCCTGCCAGCCGAGGCCGGCCGCTGCGGCCAGCGGCTTCTCCATCACCGGGGCGGTGTCGACGAAGACCTTGACGTCTGCGCCGGCGCGCGCGGCAAAGCGGGTGGCGATTTCCTTCAGCCGGCCTTTCATCACATCGTGATAGTCGCGATTGCGGGCATAGACCGAGACCGCTCCCTTCTCAGGCCGCGACTGGAGATAACGTGGGTCGAGATCGGGGCCGTAATTCATGCCGAACATGACGATCGAGCGCACGTCCGGCCAAAGCACGCGGGGATCGCCCCGACGCTCGCGCGTCTCCGGCATCCAGTCCATCGTCCCGTGATAGCCGGCCTCGATATAGGCGGAGAGGCGCTCCGGCGCCTCGGGAATGGCGTCAGGCGTGGTGATGCGACAGAGGTCGAACCCCTGCGCCTCGGCCTCCTTCTTGATGAAGGCGGTCAGCGACGCGCGTTTCTTGTCGGGGGCGGATATGGCCTGCTCTTGCGGCATGGCCCGGCTTCCTTAGAAATCCAGGTCCGCATAGTGCGAAACAGGGGTCAGGCCACGCAGGCGCTCGGCCAGCAGCGGACGGAAGGATGGTCGCGACTTGATCCGTTGATACCATTCCTTGGCGACCGGATATTCCGCCCAGTCGATTTCCCCGAGATAGTCGAGCACGGAGATCGCTGCGGCCGCGGCGAGGTCGGCATAGCTCAGCCGGTCGCCGGCAAGCCAGGGACGCGAGCCGGAAAGCCAGCTCAAGTATTTCATGTGCTGGCGGATATTGCCGCGAGCCGTGCGCAAGACCTTGGAATCGGGCGCGCCGCCGCCGAGCCCGTTGGGGATCAGCAGCTTGTGGACGCGTTCGCGCACCAGTGGCCTGGTGACGTCCTGCTCCATCTTCTGCAGGAACCATTCCGTTAGTCGACGAATCTCGGCGCGCTGGAACGGATCTTCGGCCAAGAGCCGGCGATCGCGTTTCAGCACGCCGTGGGTCTCGTCGAGAAATTCGGAAATGACCACCGGTCCGCACAGGACCCGCATGTTGTCATCGACATAGACCGGCAGGGTGCCGGCCGGGTTGAGCGACAGGAATTCCCGGCGTTTTTCCCATGTCTGCTCTTCCACGAGATCGACCTGGAAGCCGTATTCGGAGAGCACCAGCCGGACGAACCGGGACGCGGTGGACATGGGGTGATGATACAATGTTGGCATTGTCACTCGAATTCTTCAGGCATTTGAACACCGGCACGGGCGCGCGACTTGCGGCTGGTCATGACCACGGCTTCCAAGCTATAGGAGCTTGGTTGACGCAATACAAGCAAATCGCACGTCCTCCCGCCCTGCTTCTCAAGGACCTTCCATGGAAGATCAATCCATTCTCAGCGCGCTTTTCCTTGGCCTGATCGAGGGCCTGACGGAGTTCATTCCGGTCTCCTCGACCGCCCATGTGCTGCTGGCCGGCCATTTCCTCGGCTTCAAGTCGCCGGAAAACACCTTTGCCGTTCTGATCCAGCTCGGCGCCATCCTGGCGATCCTCAGCGTCTATTTTCGCAAGCTCTTCCTGCTGGCGATCGGCCTGCCGACCGATCCGGGGAGCCGTCGATTCGTCGCGGCAATCCTTCTCGCCTTCCTGCCGGCGGCGGTGATCGGGGCACTGGCCCATGACTTCATCAAGTCGGTGCTGTTCGAAACGCCCATGGTGATCTGCGTCATGCTGATCCTCGGCGGCTTCGTGCTCCTGTGGATCGACCGGCTGAAGCTCACGCCGAAATATACCGAGGTGACGGACTATCCCCTGTCGCTCGCCTTCAAGATCGGCCTTTGCCAGTGCGTCGCTATGATCCCCGGCGTCTCGCGTTCGGGCGCCACCATCGTCGGCGCGCTGCTGCTCGGAACGGACAAGCGCTCGGCGGCGGAATTCTCCTTTTTCCTCGCCATGCCGACGATGGTCGGCGCCTTTGCCCTCGACCTTTACAAGAACCGCGATGCGCTGAGCTTCGACGATGGCGCGATCATCGCCATCGGTTTCGTGGCGGCATTCCTGTCAGCGCTTCTTGTGGTGCGCAGCCTGCTCGACTTCGTGTCGAAGCGCGGCTATGCGCCGTTTGCCTGGTGGCGGATCATTGTCGGAACGCTCGGCCTGATCGGGCTGATGCTGGGTATCGGGGGCGCTTGAGAAAGCGCCGCACAGGACAAGAAAAAGGCCGCCCGGAAGCGGCCTTTTTTCGTCTGATTATACGAAAACTTACTGGGTGACCGAGATCGAGCCGGTGCTGCAGGGATCGACGCCATAGGCGGGTGCGCAATTGCCCTTGCGCGCAGCAACCGTGGACGGCGCCAGGAACGAGCCGGCGATGATGACCAGTGCCGCACACGCGAAAAACAGTGCGATAGACTTACCCATGAAGAGGCCCCTCGATATGATGCTGTGGTCGTCGCCGGCGGTGTCCGCCGCGTCCGAACTGGTGGTTGTTTACGCATTGCCCGCAGGGGCATCAATAGAAGATCTTGCTGAATTCGCGGTTAACGCAAGGATTCCGTCCCTGCGTCATTTGTGCAACGCAGAGACGGCCGATCAGGTTCCACAAGAGGTCAGGCAGCCTTGCCCGAGCCGGTGAACTGGCCGTGCGGGCGGTAGTGAACGAGGTAGGTCGGCAGGATCGATTCGAGCGAAACCGGGCTGATCCCCATGCCTTCGAGCGTGCGGCCTTCCGCCTTGGCAGCCTCGGACACGACATTGTCGGACTTCAAGAGTTTGACCTGGTCGCTGGTCAGCGCCGGCTTGACGAAGGGGATCATCGACGAAAGGCTGCCGATCAAAGAAGCAATGCCGAAGGGCAGCGTCAGGAAGGGACGCTTGCGGCCGATCACCTCGAGCATGGTTTCGAGACATTCGCGGAATGTCTTGACGTCGCGGCCGCCCAGTTCATAGACGGCGCCGGGGGTGAGCTTGCCGTCGACGGAGCGGGCAACGGCCTCGGCCACGTCCTCGACATGAACCGGCTGGAACTTCGTCTTGCCGCCGCCGACGAGCGGCAGGACCGGCATGACCTTCGTCATGGCGGCGAATTTGTTGAAGAAGTCGTCTTCCGGCCCGAACACGATCGAGGGGCGCAGGATCACGGCATCGGGCAGGATCGACCGGACGGCATCTTCGGCACGGCCCTTGGTCGCGGCATAGTCGGAATCCGACTTGGCGTCGGCGCCGATCGCCGAAATGTGGGTAAGCCTGGCGCCGACGGAGCGGGCTGCCTCGGCAACGGCGCGGGCACCGAAATCCTGGACGGCGTCAAAGCTGTTGCGACCGCTCTCGAACAGGATGCCGACGCAGTTGACCACGTGGTCGGCGCCCTGGACCGCCTTGTCGACGGACGCGCGGTAGCGAAGATTGGCCTGGACGAAGGAGATCTGCCCGACATTGCCGAGCGGCTGCAGGAAGAAGGCGAGGTCGGGGCGGCGAACCGCGACACGGATGCGGTAACCGCGCTTGGCCAGGGCCCGAACGACATGCCGCCCGACGAAGCCCGATCCCCCGAACACGGTAACGAGCGGCGGAAGGTTGGACAAGGTCATGGGCTGGCTCCTTGGAATAGGCGTGCGCAGGATGCGCTGGAATTCTCGCTGTCTTTAGCCGAATCGAAAGGCGAGCGGAAGGGCCGTCGACGCGCTCGGCCCTTCGAAAAAGGTCTTGAACTCAGACGCCTTCGACGACGACCATTTCCGCATCGGCCACTTGCTGGCGGATTTTCGCGGCGATCTGGTATTCCGGCGAATTGTAGCAATCCACCGCGGCCTGGTGCGAGGGAAACTCGATGACGACGTTGCGGGCCCGGGCCTTGCCCTCGAGCTCGGTGAACTCGCCGCCGCGCGCAAGGAATTTCGCACCATACTTTTCGAAAGCCGGCTTTGCCGCCGCGACATAACCCTTGTACCCTTCGGCATCGCGAATATCGACTCTTGCGATCCAGTAGCCCTTGGCCATTTTTTCGTCCCATCCCTGTTGGTTATGATGGTTTAATTGAGCAAATCGGCGTCCCGGTCAAGCGCTGCACCGTGTCGCGGTTATACGGGTTTCCGCCTGTCGATGGGGAAGAGCCAATGTCGGAAACACACAGCCCCACGTTCGTCTCTTTGGTCGGAGCGGGGATTGCGCTTTTTCTGCTGGCGGCTGGTGCTGTTGCGCTTTCCGCCGGATCCGCCGAGGCGAAGGCTTGCCCGGCTTCCGTCTACGAGCAGTTGCGCAGCCCGCCCGGTGCCAAGGCCAGCCCCGTCGAAATCTCCTGCGACGTGACGCTCGACCCGAAGGATGTCATTGCCCGGCCGATCGCCTTTTCCGGCGCCAAGGCGTCCGGCACGACATTCGATTGCCGTGGCGGGACGCTCGGAACGCCTGACATGCCGATCAGCCATCGTCGGCCAACGGTCATGATCCGGTCGCTGCAGGCACGAGACGGAAGCTGGAGCGTGCCGAAGGCGATTACGGTGAAGAACTGCACGGTCATCGGCAACATGCGCCTGGCCGGCCTCGGCCTGAACGGGCAGGCAGAACAGGTGCGGCGATCATCGCTGACGTCGGGCCACACCGCGCGCGCGCAGGCGGCCGCGCCGACGGCGATCATTCTCGACAATCTCGATTTCGTCGCCCAGGGAACCTTGCCGCTCTATCTCGGGCCGGGGGTCACCGGGGTGACGGTGAGCGGATCGCGGTTCCGCGGCGAAACGACGGCAACGGCGCTCTATCTCGACGCCGAGAGCGCCGAAAACCGCATCATCGACAACCGCTTTGCCGTGAAGACGACGCGGCGGGAGCAGGTCGCGGTCGATGGCTCTGCCCGCAACCTCATTTCCGGCAATGTCTTCGAGGACGCGATCAATGGCGGCATTTTCCTCTACCGTAACGCCGGCGAGGGCGGGACGATCCGCCATCAGCCCCCGCAATACAATCGCATCGAGGGCAATCGGTTTCACTATGAGGGGATGGTTCGTCCGCGCCCGGCAATCTGGTTGAACCAGCGCAATGGTCGCACCACCCATCGCCTCGGCGCCCCGGACCTGCCTTTGGGCAGCAGCCTCGATCCGCGGGATCTCGCCAAATACAATGTCGTGCGCGGCAATCGCATTTCAGGCGGCTGGAACGGGTTGATCCGCAATACCGACCCGACCAACGAGGTCGTGGGCAATGATTGAATGATCCGGCGCGCTGAGCCGCCGTCCTCTCAGAGAGCGGTCGCCATTTCGGCGAGGATCGCCCGCGCGGCGGCCTTCGGGTCCTCCGCCTTGACGATCGGGCGCGCGACGACGAGATGGCTCGATCCGGCCTTGAGCGCGTCGGCCGGCGTCATCACCCGCTTCTGGTCTCCCTTGTCGGCGCCGGCCGGGCGAATGCCGGGGGTCACCAGCGCCATGTCGGGGCCGATGACCTTGCGCACGGCGCTTGCCTCTTCGGCGGAGCAGACGATACCGCCCATGCCGGCGATGCGGGCCTGCTCCGCGCGCTTCAGCACCAGCGTGTGCGGATCATATTCATAACCGGCATCGACCAGGTCCTGCTCATCCATCGAGGTCAGAACGGTGACACCGAGCAGGCAGAGGCCGGAGCCTTCGGCTGCCTTGACCGCGGCGCGCATGGCCTTCGGATAGGCGTGAAGCGTCAGCATCGACATGCCCATCTTGGCAATGTTCTCGACGCCCGAGGCGACCGTGTTGTCGATGTCGAGCAGTTTCATGTCGAGGAAGATCTTCTTGCCGCTCTCCGCAAGCTCGCGGGCGAACTCAAGCCCGCCGGCAAAGGCGAGCTGGTAGCCGATCTTGTAGAATAGGATGTCGTCACCGAGCGTTTCGACGATGGTTTCCGCTTCCCGGACGGTCGGCACATCCAGGCCGACGATGAGGCGTTCGCGTGGCGTCATGGCTCGATCCCCTTCCAGTCTTCGATCGGCGTCCAGTCGCATGCGATGCGACGATCCGCAAGAGAGAAGGCATAAAGATTGCCGCCGCCGGGCAGTTGATCGTGGCTGCGGCTGATCGGAATTTCCAGCAGGTGACACCTGAGCAGGGTGCCGACGCCGCCATGGCCGACAAAGGCGATCGGCGCCGCCGGGTCGTGGTCGCCGAGGATGGCGTCCACGCCGGAGACGATACGGGCCTGGGCGTCCGCCGCCCGCTCCCAGCCGTGATAGCTCTCGTTGGGATGAGCGAAAAACCAGTCGGCGGCCTGCTCGAAGGCGTCGGGCTTCAGGAAGCCGGTCGCGGAGCGATCATTCTCATGCATCGCCTCGACCGTCTCGAAGGAGATGCCGGCGGCCCTGGCGAGGATTTCCGCGGTTTCGATCGCCTTCACCTCGGCGCTGCAGACAATCCGGGTGAGGCGTTTCACCCAGGGACGCGTGGCAGCCCGCGTGGCACGGTCGCGACCGAGATCCGAAAGCCCCCATTGCGGAACGGGGATGGCCGGGTCGATCCTGACCTGCGGATGGGTGATGTAGAGACCGAACATCGGGTGCGCCGCCCGCCGTCAGCAATCAGCCGCGGCGGTAGATCCACAGCTGCGCCGGCGGAATATTGCGGACGATGAAATCGAAGTGCTGGATCTGGTAGCGGTCCGGCTGGGCCAGGATCGGCGAAACCGGGCCATAGGTGATCTGCACCACCGGCCGGCCGGGGGGCAGACGGTCGAGCAGGTCTTCCAGAAGCTTGACCCGGGCCGGCATGGGGAAGCTGAGAAGCGGCACCGCCGAAATGACGCAATCGAACGTCTGATCGGCGAACTTGCCGAGCGTGTTCGGCAGATCGAAAGCGTCGCCATGGATGAAATTGACGCCGGGGAAGTCCTGGGTCAGATGATCGTAGAAATCCTCGGAATACTCGACCGAAACGAGGTTCTCCGGTTTGACGCCGCGTGCCAGGATCGCCTTGGTGATGACCCCGGTGCCCGGGCCGAGCTCGAGAACGGGCAGGCCCGACTGCGGATTGATGACGCTCGCCATCTTGCGGGCGGTGATGGACGAGGTCGGAACGATGGCGCCGACGCTCTTCGGGCCCTGCATCATCCCCTTGAAGAAGCGGATCTCTTCGTCGAACTTCTTTTCGAACCGTTCCTTCAAGCGTCGAACCATGGCCTAACTCCCCACTCAAGACCGTCTAGCGCAACCATATGCGCCAGCAGCATGTTGCGCCGGTTTGTCGCAAAAACAAGGCCAAATGGCGCAATTGGGGAAATATCCCCCGATTGCGTCGCCGAATCACACCCGCATCGGCATCAGGACATAGAGGGCGTCGTCCCCGGCCGTATCGCGCACCAGTGTGGGGGAGCCCGCATCGGCCAGAAGGAAGATCGCGTCGTCGCCGGACAGTTGCGCCGTAATGTCCAGCAGGTACTTGGCATTGAAGCCGATTTCCATCGGGTCGTTGTCATAGCCGACGGCGACCTCTTCGGTCGCGCTGCCGGAATCCGGATTGTTGACGGTGAGCGTCAGATGGCCCTCGTTGAGGGCAAGCTTGACCGCGCGTCCGCGCTCGGAGGAAATGGTCGAGACGCGATCGACCGCCTGGGCAAAGCTCTGGCAATCGACGCGCATTTCCTTGTCGTTCGCCTGCGGAATGACCCGCTGATAATCGGGGAAGGTGCCGTCGATCAGCTTCGAGGTCATGACGATCTCGCCGATGGTCAGGCGGATCTTGGCGTCGGAGACTTCCACGGTGACGATCAGCTCGGGATTGTCGACCAGCTTCTGCAACTCGCCGACCGTCTTGCGCGGGATGATGATGCCGGGCATGCCTTCCGAGCCGGAGGGGGCCTCGACGTCAGCGCGGGCGAGGCGATGGCCGTCGGTGGCGACCGCGCGCAGCTTCAGCGCGCCGGCGCTTTCGATCGTGTGCAGGAAGATGCCGTTCAGATAGTAGCGGGTCTCCTCGGTCGAGATCGCGAACTGGGTGCGATCGATCAGCATCTTGAGAGCCGAGGCCTTCAGCTTGAAGGAATGCGTGAAGTTGCCGGCCGTCAGGTCGGGGAAGTCGGCTTCCGACAGGCACTGCAGCGAGAATTTCGAACGGCCGGAGGCGACTGTCATCGTCGCGCCGTCCGGCGTGGTGGCGAGCAGCACTTCCGCGCCGTCGGGAAGCTTGCGGACGATTTCATAAAGCAGGTGCGCCGGAACGGTCGTCGCGCCGGCCTGTTCGACCATGGCGGGCGTCGCCTCGGTGATCTCGAGGTCGAGGTCGGTCGCCTTCATCGCCAGGCTCGCGCCTTCGGCCCGCAGCAGCACGTTCGACAGGATCGGGATCGTGTTGCGACGTTCGACCACGCGATGCACGTGATTGAGCGACTTGAGAAGGTTGGACCGTTCGAGAGTAATACGCATGGACGCTTCCGCTTTCGACCTGTCGCGATCCGGTGTGCCGGGTCGCATTGTTCCTTGCCGGCCGTCGGTGGCCGGATCGTGTGGGACGGGCAAAATGGCAGGAATTGCGCGCGAAAAGCAAGAGGCAGCTGTGATGTCGCGCACCAATTTGACACCATGCCTAACGGCGCGCGGCCAATGCCGCTCTTGCCCTGCGGCAGGGGCTGGACGATAAGGTGGGACCCAAGGCCAGGCGACAGGACGGACCAAGTGACGGAAGATCCAAGACAAGCGACGGCGCAGCCGCGGACCTATCGCATCAATGATGTGATGATCGCGGCGCGACCGCTGGAGCCGGCGCTCTACCTGGTCGCGACTCCGATCGGAAATCTCGGCGACATCACGCTTCGGGCGCTCGAAACGCTGGCCGGCGCCGATGTGCTGGCCTGCGAGGATACGCGTGTGACCCGCGTGCTGCTGGACCGTTTCGGTATCCAGAACCGCCCCTATTCCTATCACGAATACAATGCCAACGAGGCCGGGCCGAAGCTGATCGCGGCGCTCGAGGCTGGCAGGTCCGTGGCGCTCGTCTCGGATGCAGGCACCCCGCTCGTCTCCGACCCCGGCTATCGTCTCGGCCAGCTGGCGATCGAGGCGGGCCATCGCGTCGTGCCGATCCCCGGCGCCTCGGCGCCGCTCGCGGCCCTTGTCGGCTCCGGCCTGCCCAACGACGCCTTTCTCTTCGCCGGCTTCCTGCCGGTGAAGGACAAGGCGCGCCACGAGCGGCTGGCGCAATTGCGCGATGTTCCGGCCACTCTGATCTTCTTCGAGAGCCCGCACCGCATTGGCGACACGCTCGCCGCCGCCGCGGAAGAACTCGGGGCCGAACGGCAGGCTTCGGTGTGCCGCGAACTGACCAAGACCTTCGAGGAGTTTCGCCGCGGCACGCTGAAGGAGCTCGCCGATCAATATACCGACAAGGCGGTCAAGGGCGAGGTCGTCCTCGTCGTCGGCCCGCCGCTCGCAAGGGCCGCGCCGGAGGCTGGCGAGATAGACCGGGTGCTCATCGAACTGTCGGAGACGCTGCCGACGGCCAAGGCCGCGACGGAGGCAGCCAAGCTGACGGGCCAGCCGCGCAAGGAACTCTACCAGCGGCTGCTCGCGCTGAAGGCTGACGGATGACAAGGCTGGCGGCGCCGGAGACGAGAAAGCGTGCGGAGCGCCGGGGACGCTGGTCGGAATGGACGGCTGCCCTCTTCCTGATGGTGAAAGGCTATCGCATCCTCGCCATGCGCTATCGCGTGCGGGCGGGCGAGGTAGACATCATTGCGCGGCGTGGCGAGCTCGTGGCCTTCGTCGAGGTCAAGGCGCGCCGTGACCTGATGGCCGCGGTCGACGCCGTGACTTTCGCCAGCCAAGACCGGATCCGCGCGGCGGGCGACCATTGGCTCGCCCGCCAGCCCGACGCGGCACGCCTGTCGCTGCGCTATGACATCGTCGCAATCACGCCGTGGAAGTTGCCGCGCCATTATCAAGGCGCGTTCTAGTTTCGCTTTGCTTTCGTATCGGCGAAGACTGTAATCGAAATGACATAAAATGTTTATTTTCGCGTCACAGATCGCGGCTAATGCACTCCTCACCCCAATATTGGCGGAGAGGATTTTTTCCATGTTCAAAAAGCTTTCCATGGCCGCTCTGGCCCTGTCCATGACCGCATCGACGACGCTGGCCGCGACCAACATCACCTGGTGGCACGGCATGGGCGGCCGAAATGGCGAAGTGATCAACGAAGTCGCCCAGAAATTCAACGCCGCCCAGAGCGAATGCGCCCTGACGCCGGTCTCCAAGGGCACCTATGAGGAAGCCCTGTCGGCCGGCATCGCCGCCTTCCGTTCGGGCGAGCAGCCGAACATCCTGCAGGTCTTCGACGCCGGCGCCGCCACCATCATCAACGCCAAGGGCGCTGCGGTCGCCGCCGAAGACCTGATCAAGGATGCCGGCTTCGAATTCAACCGCGATGACTTCATCGAGGGCGTTCGCTATTTCTACGCCGATAGCGAAGGCAAGTTCGTCGGCATGCCGTTCAACTCCTCGGCGCCGATCATGTACGTCAACACCGACGCGCTGAAGAAGGCCGGTGTCGAGGCGCCGAAGACCTGGGAAGAATTCGAAGCCATCGCTCCGAAGCTGAAGGAGGCCGGCTACACCCCGCTCGTCCAGTCGCAGCTCACCTGGCAGTTCACCGAGAACTTCTTCTCGCGCCACAATCTCCAGTTCGCCTCGAACAACAACGGCTATGACAGCGTCGTCGACACGACGATCAACGTCACCGACCCGAACCACGTCATGATGTACGAAAAGCTGAAGGCCTGGTACGACCAGGGCCTGTTCGGCTATTACGGCGCCGGCTGGAGCGACAACCAGAAGCCCTTCGAAGAAGGCAAGGTCGCTCTCTGGATCGGTTCGTCGGGTTCGTTCGGCGGCCTGCAGAAGACCGCGACCATGCCGTTCTCGGCCACCTTCCTGCCCTTCTGGAAGTCGGTTCATCCGGAAGGTGTTCACACCTTCATCGGCGGCGCCGCCCTGTTCGCCATGGCCGGCAAGCCGGAAGCCGAGAACAAGTGCACCGCATCCTTCTTCCACTTCCTGACCTCGCCCGAGATCCAGAAGTTCTACCACCAGGCCACCGGCTACGTCGCCATCACCAAGGCAGCCTATGAGCTGGCCAAGTCGGAAGGTTTCTACAACGAGAAGCCGGCCGCCGAAGTCGGCATCCAGCAGCTGTCCCTGCCGGGCGGCGAATGGGACAAGGGCTATCGCATGGGCTTCTATCCGCAGATCCGCTCGGTGATGGAACGCGAATACAACCGTATCTTCGCCGGCGAAACCACGCCGAAGGAAGCCATGGAAACCATCAAGAAGGAAGCCGACGAACTGCTCGCCCGCTTCGCCAAGACGGCCGGCTGATCGGTCAAAGGGATATCGCCCCTCACCCCACCCTCTCCCCGCAAGCGGGGCGAGGGAGTGCAGATGCCGCGGCTTCGCCCTTCTCCCCGCCTGCGGGGAGAAGGTGCCGGCAGGCGGATGAGGGGCGCCCGTTCCACGAAGAAGGCCTGTCCTTCTTGAGAGACAGCACCATGAAGCGCGTCCAGTTCTCCTCGCGATATCTTCCCTATCTGCTGCTCCTGCCGCAGTTCGCGATCATTTCGATCTTCTTCTACTGGCCGTCGGCCCAGGCGATCCACTCGTCCTTCTTCATCGAGGATCCCTTCGGCTTCGGCTCGGCCTTCGTCGGCCTCGACAACTACACCGATGCGCTGACGGCGCCGGAATACCAGAAGATCGCCCGCTTCACCGTAGCCTACAGTCTGATCGTCACCTTCCTGACGCTGTCGCTCGGCCTGCTGCTGGCCTTGAAGGCGGATGCCGTCATTCGCGGCCAATCCACCTACAAGACGCTGCTGATCGTCGTCTACGCCATCGCCCCGCCGGTCGCGGGCCTGATCGGCATGATGTTCTTCGACCAGCACATCGGCCCCTTCGTGCATTTCGTTGCGCTGTTCGGCTGGGACATGAAGGTCGGGATCAATTATTTCGACACGGCCTTCGCCATGATCGCCGTCGCGGTCTGGAACCAGATCCCCTATAACTTCATCTTCTTCCTCTCCGGCCTGCAGGGCATTCCGGCCTCGATCCGCGAGGCAGCGGCGATCGACTGCAAGTCGGGCACCCGCCGTTTCTGGACGGTCATCCTGCCGCTACTGACCCCCACGGCCTTCTTCCTGCTGGTCATCAACATGACCTATTCGCTGTTCGACACCTTCGGCGTGATCGACGTGATCGTGAAGGACAAGCCGGCCAACAACCCGATCACGCTGGTCTACAAGGTCTATCTCGACGGCTTCCGCGGCAACGACCTCGGCTCGTCCTCGGCCCAGTCGGTGATCCTGATGGTGATCGTGCTGGCGCTCACGCTGATCCAGTTCCGCTTCATCGAACGCCGCGTTCATTACGGTTGAGGGACGGATTGATGTATCGCACCAAGTTCTTCGACCACCTCATCCTGATCGCCGGCGTCATCCTGATGTTGGGGCCGCTGGTGGTGGCGTTCACCACCTCGACCCATACCGCGGCCGAAATCCACTCGAACGGCCTGATGCTGTCGATCGGCGGACACCTGGAAGAGACCTATGGCAAGGTACTCTTCCGCAAGGGCGGATTTACCGGCGAAGTCACGGGCATGACCATGGCGGTGAACTCGCTGATCCTCGGCCTCGGCTTTGCCATCGGCAAGATCGTCCTGTCGATGCTGGCGGCCTATGCCATCGTCTATTTCCGCTTCCGCTTCGCCACGCTCGCCTTCTGGCTGATCTTCACCACGCTGCTCCTGCCGCTCGAGGTACGCATCATGCCGTCCTACAAGGTGATGAGCGAGCTCGGCCTGCTGAACAGCCATGTCGGCCTGATCCTGCCGCTGCTGGCCTCGGCGACCGGTACCTTCTTCTTCCGGCAGTTCTTCAAGTCCGTGCCGGACGAACTGCTGGAGGCGGCCCGCATCGACGGCGCAGGCCCGGTGAAGTTCTTCATCGACGTGCTCGTGCCGCTGTCGCGCACCATGATCGCGGCGGTCTTCATCATCATGTTCGTCTATGGCTGGAACCAGTATCTCTGGCCCATGCTGATGACCACGGACGAGAGCTTCTACACGCTGATGCGCGGCATCAAGCAGATCCTGCAGGTCTGGGTCGGCTCGCAGATCCCCGACTACAACGAGGCTTTCGCCATGGCGGTGCTCGCCATGCTGCCGCCCGTCGTCGTCGTGGTGATCTTCCAGAGCTGGTTCATCAAGGGCCTGACCGAAAGCGACAAGTGAGAAAGGTAAACCCATGGCGTCCATTCTGATCGACCAGGTCTCGAAGATCTATGACGGCGGCGTGCACGCGGTCAAAGCCATCGACATCGCCATCGAGGACGGCGAATTCATCGTGCTCGTCGGACCGTCCGGCTGCGGCAAGTCGACCCTGCTGCGCATGGTGGCGGGGCTGGAGGCCATATCGCAAGGCACGGTCAGCATTGGCGGGCGCGTCGTCAACAATGTCGAGCCGGCCGAGCGCGACATCGCCATGGTGTTCCAGAACTATGCGCTCTATCCGCATATGAGCGTCTACGACAACCTCGCCTATGGCTTGAGGAACCGCAAGACGCCGAAGGCGGAGATCGAGGCGCGCGTCACCGAAGCGGCCCGCATGCTGGAGATCGAGCCCTATCTGAAGCGCAAGCCCAGGGCGCTGTCCGGCGGCCAGCGTCAGCGCGTCGCCATGGGCCGCGCCATCGTGCGCAAGCCGGCGGTCTTCCTGTTCGATGAGCCGCTGTCCAACCTCGACGCCAAGCTGCGCGTCACCATGCGCGGCGAGATCCGCAAGCTGCAGCGGCGGCTGGCCACCACGGCGATCTACGTGACCCACGACCAGTTGGAAGCGATGACGCTCGCCGACCGGCTGGTGGTGCTGAACGGCGGGACGATCGAGCAGATCGGTACACCGCTCGAGGTCTATCATCGTCCGGCCTCCACTTTCGTCGCGAGCTTCATCGGCGCGCCGGCGATGAATCTGCTGGATGGCGCGATCGAGGGCGACCGGCTGGTGATCGGCGACGTGTCGATGGCCTTCGGCGCTCAGCCAGGCACGACAGGTGCGGTCACTGTCGGCGTGCGTGCCGAAGACCTGACGCTGGCCGGCGAGGGTGACCAGCGCCTGCCGTTCAAGGTCGACTATGTCGAGGAACTCGGAGCGCACCGGCTGGTGCACGGGCATCTGTCTTCGCAGGCACTGACGGCCGTCGTACCGGTGGAAGCCGAGATCACCGAGGAACTGCAATTGACCGTCGCGCCCGAGCGCATCCACTTCTTCGCCAAGGAGACGGGACGGCGCATCGACAGGCCGGCTTCGCCTGCAGAAGGCGGCGCGGTCCGCTCGTACGCACGTGAGGCGAGTTTCGCCTGAGGTCCCCCTCGCGGGCTTGTTGGAGGGCAAGGCCGATCGTTACAATTTGAACGATCGGCAAAAGCGAAATGTAACTCCCCAATGCTATCTTTCCGTGCAGATGATCTAATCTGGGAACGGACATGGCTTTCAAACTCATGCTCGTCGGCATGGCCGGCACGCTGCTTGCTGTACCAAGAACCTTTCGCAACGAGGAAATGCCGCCGCTGGTTGCAGCCCATAGCAGCCATCTGGCGCTGAAGCCGGCACCCATCAATCCCGAATGGATCCTGCGCGGCACGCCGCTCGCCCGCGTCGGCGACCATTCGTCGAGCGCCGACGAGGCAAGTTCGACGGCTGTGTGGGATTGCACGGCGGGCGAATTTCGCTGGTTTTTCGGCTGGGACGAAACCGTTGTCATCCAGGAGGGCGAAGTCCACGTGACGGCGGAGGATGGGTCCGAGCGGCTGCTGAAGGTCGGCGACATCGCCTATTTCCGCGGCGGTACCTGGGCGACCTGGCGCGTCGATGACTATGTCCGCAAGATCGCCTTTGTCCGCAGGCCTTTCCCTGAACCGCTGGCCATGCTCTACCGCATTCGCAATGCCTTGCGGTCGCCGACCGCCAAGCGCATTCTCGGCTGAGCCGAGGTTCAGGAGAATTGATGGTCTGCGTCGTTGCCTTTGGCCGGGAGGCGGCCTAAATCTCGGTTGCTTTTGAACGAGGGGCAGGCCATGGCGAAGATCAAGAATATTGCGGTCCAGATGGATCATGTCGCGGGTATCGCGATCGCGGGGGATTCGACCTTCGCGATGAGCCTGGAAGCCCAGGCGCGCGGCTACAAGCTGTTCCACTACACGCCCGACCGGCTGTCCATGCGCGATGGCAAGATCATCGCCACCGTCGAGCCGATGGAACTGCGCGACGAGAAGGGCAACCACTTCACGCTGGGCGAGCCGGAACGGGTCGATCTCTCGACCATGGACGTGGTGCTCCTGCGCCAGGATCCGCCCTTCGACATGGCCTATATCACCTCCACCCATCTTCTGGAGCGTATCCATCCGAGGACGCTGGTGGTCAACGATCCGGCCTGGGTGCGCAATTCGCCGGAAAAGATATTCGTCACCGAATTTGCCGACCTGATGCCGCCGACCCTGATCACCCGGGACGTGACCGAGATTGCCCGCTTCCGCGAGGAGATGGGCGACATCATCCTGAAACCGCTCTACGGCAATGGCGGCGCCGGCGTGTTCCACTCGACGCGCGACGACCGCAACTTCACCTCGCTGATCGAGATGTTCCACCAGATGTTTCGCGAGCCCTTCATCGCCCAGGCCTATCTGCCGGCGGTACGCAAGGGCGACAAGCGCATCATTCTCGTCGACGGCGAGGCGGTGGGTGCGATCAACCGCGTGCCGGCCGAGACCGACAGCCGCTCCAACATGCATGTCGGCGGACGCGCCGAGGCCACCGAACTGACGGCGCGGGAAAAGGAAATCTGCGCCCGCATCGGTCCTGCGCTGAAGGAGCGTGGCTTCCTGCTGGTCGGCATCGACGTCATCGGCGACTACATGACCGAGATCAACGTGACCTCGCCCACCGGCATCCGCGAAGTCAAGAAGTTCGGTGGCGCCGATATTGCCGCCCTGCTGTGGGACGCGATCGAGAAGAAGCGGGCCTGAGGCCCGCTCTACTCCGCGTCTGATCCCCCTTCGTTCCATCTATACAACCGGATGCAACCGCATATCGAGTATAGCGCGAATTTGTTCCGCTAATGTTCTTGTTATCGATCGCGTTCTGTGCCAGATTGCAACTCGTGGCCCGCGCAAGATGTAGTTGCGTGGCGAGGACTGGCTTTTTGGGGGCGGGCAATGGTGGCGCGTGTCAGTACAGTCGCATTCCAGGGGATTGAAGGCGTTCCGGTCGATGTCCAGGTCATGGTGGCGCCGGGCAAGATCAACATGCACATCGTCGGACTTCCCGACAAGGCGGTGGCCGAGAGCCGCGAGCGGGTGCAGGCGGCCCTGCACGCCTCTGGCCTGGCACTGCCGCCCAAGAAGGTGACCGTCAATCTGGCGCCGGCCGATCTTCCCAAGGAGGGGTCGCATTTCGATCTGCCGATCGCGCTCGGCCTGATGGCGGCGCTTGGCGCAATCCCGGGCGATGCGCTGTCGGACTATGTGGTGATCGGCGAACTCAATCTCGACGGCACGATCGCCAATGTCGCCGGCGCGCTTCCGGCGGCGATCGGTGCCAATGCGCTCGGCAAGGGGCTGATCTGCCCGGCCGGCTGCGGGGCGGAGGCCGCCTGGGCCGGCGCCGAGATCGATATCCTGGCACCACGCAGCCTGATCGCGCTCGCCAACCATTTCCGCGGTACCCAGGTATTGACCAGGCCCGAGCCGGCGGTGCGCGCGCTGCCGTCCAACCTGCCGGACCTCGCCGACATCAAGGGCCAGGAAAGCGCCAAGCGGGCGCTCGAGGTGGCGGCCGCCGGCGGGCACAATCTCTTGATGGTCGGACCGCCGGGCTCGGGCAAGTCGATGCTGGCCGCGCGGCTCCCGTCGATCCTGCCGCCGCTTTCGGCCGCCGAACTGCTCGAAGTGTCGATGATCCACTCGATCGCCGGACAGCTCTCGGGCGGAAAGCTGTCCGATCGCCGTCCGGTTCGCACGCCGCATCATTCAGCGACAATGGCGGCGCTGGTCGGCGGCGGGTTGCGCGCCCGGCCGGGCGAGGCCTCGCTTGCCCATCGCGGCGTGCTCTTCCTCGACGAACTGCCGGAATTCGCTCCGCCGGTGCTGGATGCACTTCGCCAGCCATTGGAGACCGGCGAATGTATCATTGCGCGCGCCAATCACCGGGTTTCCTATCCCGCCGAGTTCCAGTTGGTGGCGGCGATGAATCCGTGCCGCTGCGGCATGGCCGGCGAGCCGGGGCACACCTGCGCGCGGGGGCCCCGCTGCGTTTCCGACTATCAGGGGCGGATCTCCGGCCCGCTGATGGACCGCATCGACATCCGCATCGATGTGCCGGCGGTCTCGGCTGCCGACCTCATCCGGCCGATGGCCGCAGAGAGAAGTGCTGACGTCGCCCGCCGGGTGGCGCTGGCCCGCGACATGCAGCGCGAACGGTTCGAGGCGGCGGGTATAGGCGGCGTGACGACCAATGCCCGATGCTCCACGGCGCTGATCGAGAAGCTCGCGGAGCCCGATCCGGCCGGCCTGCAATTGCTGCGCGACGCGGCCGACAAGTTCAAGTTCTCCGCCCGCGGCTATCACCGGGTGCTGAAGGTGGCGCGCACGCTCGCCGATCTCGACGGAGCGCCGCTGCTCGGTCGCATCCATCTTGCCGAGGCAATCTCCTACCGCATCGCCTCGGAACGGCTGTCGGCCGCGGCGTGAAGGAGAGGGCCAGATGGACAGGGCGAGGGCCGGGAGCATTCCAGGGGTGAGGCGGCGACTGGGGGAAGGGGTCGCAAACGGCGCGCTTGACTTGGCCGAAGAGGGCTTGAGCGTTGATGAGGCGGGGCGGAGTTCGGCTGTCTGCCGGTCGGGGTGGCGGCTGCGTCGGAAACGGTAGGAGGTGGTGAAGGGGGGGGGCCGCAAGGCGGACAGGGCGAGTGCTGGTGACCTTCGCGCGGGGCTGCTGTACCGGTCATTTAAGCGGAGCGCGAGAGGCCCGGTTCAGGCCGAAACGAAAGAAGGGCGCCGCCGGGCGCCCTTCGGGAGATGGGTTGGTAAAGCGATTACGCTTATTCGCCAAGGCCGGCAAAAAGTGCGGTCGAGAGATAACGCTCGGCAAAGGAGGGTATGATCACGACGATGGTCTTGCCGGCATTTTCCGCGCGTTGGCCAACCTTGATCGCGGCCGTGAGAGCCGCGCCCGAAGAGATGCCGACCGGTACGCCTTCGAGGCGGGCGACGAGGCGGGCTGTCTCGAAGGCTTCGTCATTGGTGACGGTGACGATCTCGTCATAGACATGGGTGTCGAGGATCTTCGGCGCGAAGCCGGCGCCGATGCCCTGGATCTTGTGCGGACCGGGATTGCCGCCGGACAGAACCGGGCTGTCGGCCGGCTCGACGGCGATGACCTTGACCCCGGGCTTCTTCGCCTTCAGCACCTGGCCGACACCGGTGATCGTGCCGCCCGTGCCGATGCCGGAAACGAAGATGTCGACGCCGCCATCCGTGTCGTTCCAGATTTCCTCGGCCGTCGTCTTGCGATGGATTTCCGGGTTGGCCGGGTTTTCGAACTGCTGCGGGATGATGGCGTCGGGGAGCGTAGCCGCCAGTTCCTCGGCCTTGGCAATCGCACCCTTCATGCCCTTCGGACCTTCGGTCACAACGAGTTCGGCGCCGAGCAGGGCCAGCATCTTGCGCCGCTCGATCGACATGGTCTCGGGCATGGTGAGGATCAGCTTGTAGCCCTTGGCCGCGGCGGCAAAGGCCAGCGCAATACCGGTATTGCCGGAGGTCGGCTCGATCAGGGTGGTCTTGCCGGGGGTGATCTTGCCCTGGGCTTCCAGGCTCTCGATCATCGCGACGCCGATACGGTCCTTGACGGAGGCGATCGGGTTGAAGAATTCCAGCTTGGCCAGCAGGTGGGCCTTCACGCCCTTTTCCTTCGCCAGCTTGTCGAGGCGCACGATCGGGGTGTCGCCGATAGTTTGCGTGATCGAGTCATAGACGCGGCCGCGGCCCGGTTTCTTGGTGTCGGACATGGTGGATCTCCCTTTGGATCTGCTTTGACGGGCACAATAGGGCGAAAGCCGGCCACTCGCCAGAACCCTTCGCCTAGGCGTGCTCGTTTGATTGGAAAAATAGCGCCTCCGGCGCCACTGCCGGCGAAATTTCGTTCAGGCGCGCTCGGCGATATAGGCGGCGGTGCCCGCAAGAATGCTGGCCGCCGAGCGGTTCAGGGCCTTCAGCGAGTTCGGCTTTTTCAGGAGTGTCCGGGCCTGCGAGGCGAGCAGGATATAGGGAATGAGCACGGCGATGAGCACGACGAACGTAATGCCGACGAGGGCGGCGTAATCGCTCGGGCCGATGGCTTCGAGCGGGATCAGGGTGGGCACGAGGGCCACGTAGAACAGCATGGTCTTCGGATTGCCGAGCGTGACGAGCAGGCCGGAGAGAAAGGACAGGCCGATATGGGTCGAGCGCTTGGCTTCGATGTCCTGCGCGATCAGCCCGGTCGTCCAGAGCTTCCAGGCGATGTAGACGAGATAGAGGGCGCCCAGATATTTGATGATCAGGAATGGCGTGGTGAAGGTCTGCGCCACCAGCGCAAGGCCGAGGATGACGGCGGTCAGATAGCAGAGATCGCCGAGGATCAGGCCGAGCCCCATGAAGAAGGTCGGACGGAAACCGGAGCCGAGCGCCCGCGCCACGATCGCCGTCATGCCGGGGCCGGGAATGGCGGCGGCAACGAAAAGCGCGCCGCTATAGGCGAGAAGCGTGGTGGGCGTCATGGGGACCTCCGTGAATGACGCATTGCTAGCGCCGCGCAGCCGAACTTGCAATGGTGACAAGATCGCCGTTGCGGCGGGCCGAGGGCCTGGCTTAGGTCGTGGGCGACAAACGCCAGCCGAGGCCTCGCCCCATGCCCTCCTCTTCGTCCCTGATAGCCTTCGCCTTCATCTGCCTCGGCATGGTGCTGACGCCCGGGCCGAACATGATCTATCTGGTGTCGCGCTCCATCTGCCAGGGCCCGGCCGCCGGCCTCGTCTCGCTCGGCGGCGTGGCGCTCGGCTTCGTCTTCTACATGCTGATGTCGGCGCTCGGCATCACGGTGCTGGTGATGGCCGTGCCCTTTGCCTATGACGCGCTGAAATTTGCCGGTGCCGCCTATCTTCTCTGGCTTGCCTGGCAGGCGGTGCGGCCGGGCGGGCGTTCGCCCTTCCAGGTGCGCGACCTGCCGAAGGACAGCCCGCGAAAGCTCTTCATGATGGGGCTGGTCACCAATCTCTTGAACCCCAAGGCCGCGGTCCTCTATTTGTCGCTGCTGCCGCAATTCGTCGATCCGGCGCTCGGCAGCGTGCTCCTGCAATCGGTGGTGCTCGGCGCCAGCCAGATCGCCATCAGCGTCACCGTCAATGCGATGATCGCGCTGATGGCCGGTTCGATCGCGCTTTTCCTCGCCGGCCGGCCCTTCTGGATGGTGGTGCAGCGCTGGCTGATGGGCACTGTTCTCGCCGGGCTGGCCGTCCGCATGGCGACCGAAGCGCAGCGCTAGGATCATGCAACGGTTGGCGGTGGAACACGCCAATCGGTCAGGCATCTGCCCCGGATGGTCGGGAGGAGTGCGCTTCAGACCCCCGTCGAGCCAAAGCCGCCGGCTCCGCGCATTGTTTCTGATGCGTCGGAGACTTCCGACACGCGCGCCTGCACCACCGGCGCGATTACCATCTGGGCGATCCGCATGCCGCGGCTGATTTCGAACGGCTCGTGCCCGAGATTGACCAGCAGCACCTTCACCTCGCCGCGATAGTCGCTGTCGATCGTGCCCGGCGTGTTGAGGCAGGTGACGCCGTTCTTGAAGGCGAGGCCGGAGCGGGGGCGGATCTGCGCCTCGAAACCTTCCGGGATCTCGAAGACGAAGCCGGTCGGCACCAGCGTTCGATCGCCCGGCGAAAGAACAAGCGGCTCGCCTTCGGCGACGGCGGCCCTCAGATCCATGCCGGCGGCCCCCGCCGTCTCATAGGTCGGCAGGGCCATGTCGTGCCCGTGCGCCAGGCGAACAAGGTTGAGCATGGGGCCGAGAACATCGCGCATGACGGTCATCCTTCCTTGCGGGGGGGGGGCGTTCCGCTTCCCAATTGCATATTCGACCCCGACTCGCTAGATAACCGGCCAACAAAAGGAATTTCACTTCATGGCCGAAACGCTTGCAGAGGCGGTCTCCCGTCGCCGCACCTTCGCTATTATTGCCCACCCGGACGCCGGCAAGACGACGCTCACCGAAAAGCTCCTGCTGTTCGGTGGCGCCATTCAGCTTGCCGGTGAGGTCAAGGCCAAGAAGGATCGCATCCAGACCCGTTCGGACTGGATGAAGATTGAGCGCGAGCGCGGCATCTCGGTCGTCACCTCGGTGATGACCTTCGAATATGACGGCAACGTCTTCAACATTCTCGATACGCCCGGCCACGAAGACTTCGCCGACGACACCTATCGCACGCTGACAGCGGTCGATGCCGCCGTCATGGTCATCGATGCGGCCAAGGGTATCGAGCCGCGGACGCTGAAGCTGTTCGAGGTCTGCCGCATGCGCGACATCCCGATCATCACCTTCATCAACAAGATGGACCGCGAAAGCCGCGATCCCTTCGAGATCCTCGACGAGGTCGAGGAGAAGCTGGCGCTCGACACCGCGCCGGTGACCTGGCCGGTCGGCCGCTCGAAGTCCTTCTGCGGTTCCTACAATCTGGTGGAAAACACCTTCCGCGGTTCCGACAAGCAGGTCGAGGGCCTGCCGGTCAACAGCCCGGCCAATGTCGCCGAGCAGCTGCCGGAAAACGAACGCTTAGCCTTCATCGAAGAACTGGAACTGGCCCAGGAGGCCTGCCGACCCTTCGATCGCCAGGCCTTCCTCGAAGGCCACATGACCCCGGTCTTCTTCGGTTCGGCGCTGAAGAACTTCGGTGTGCGCGATCTGATCAATGCGCTCGGCGACATCGCCCCGCCGCCGCGTGACCAGGTTGCCGACATCCGTACGGTCCATGCCAATGAAGACAAGATGACGGCCTTCGTCTTCAAGATCCAGGCCAACATGGACCCGAACCACCGCGACCGCATCGCCTTTGCCCGCATCTGCTCCGGCAAGCTGGAGCGCGGCATGAAGGTCAGGCTCGCCCGCACCGGCAAGCAGATCGGCCTGACGGCGCCGCAGTTTTTCTTCGCCTCGCAGCGCCAGCTCGCCGACACCGCCTTTGCTGGCGACGTGGTCGGTATTCCGAACCACGGGACGCTCCGCATCGGCGATACGCTGACCGAAGGCGAGCCGCTGGTCTTCCAGGGCGTGCCGAACTTCTCGCCGGAAATCCTGCGCCGCGTTCGTCTTGAGGATGCGATGAAGGCCAAGAAGCTGAAGGAAGCGCTCCAGCAGATGGCCGAAGAGGGCGTCGTGCAGCTGTTTTCGCCGGAAGACGGCTCGCCGGCGATCGTCGGCGTGGTCGGCGCGCTGCAGCTCGACGTGCTGAAGGAGCGCCTGCAGGGCGAATACGGCCTGCCGGTCTCGTTCGAAATGTCGCGCTTCTCCGTCTGCCGCTGGATCTCGTCCGACCAGCCGGGCGAACTGGAAAAGTTCATGACGGCGCGCCGCGGCGACATCTGCCGGGATCTGGACGGCGATCCGGTGTTCATGGCGCAGGACGGTTTTTCCTTGCGCTACGAGAGCGAACGTTATCCGGCGATCAAGATGGCCGCGATCAAGGAATATCACGCCGTCAAGGCGGCGTGATCGTCCGCTCCGCAGGGCGGCGTCTTGCCCGCCCTCGATATACCGCAGCATGACGCCCGGGCGTGAACCCGGGCTTCGCCGCGGATGAAGGCCGGTCAGATCGCCCGGACGATCTGCATATGGCCCGTCGAATCGACGTGCACGACCAGGCCCTCGTAAGACGCGATCGTCGGGTGCGGGGTTTCCATGGGATGGCCATGGGTAGCGGTGACCACCATCACGTCCGATCCGGCGGCCTCGGCCGCCAGAACACCCGCCATCACATCCTCGAAGACGAGGCAGCGGGCCGGGTCGGCGCCGATATGCCGGGCACCGAGCCGATAGCCGGCGGGATCCGGCTTGCCGATCGCGACATCCTCGGCGGTGACGATCTTCGGCGGCTGCGGCAGGCCGGCGGCCTCGATGCGGGCGCGGGCGAGCGCAACCGGCGCCGAGGTGACGATCGACCAGCGGTCGGACGGGAGCGCGTTCAGGAAATCGATCGCGCCGGGCAGGGCCACCACGCCCTCGACATCCTCGATCTCGCCGCGTTCGATGACCAGCGCTTCGGCTTCCACGTCGACGCCCGGCAGGCCCAGTCCACGAATGGTGTCGATGCCGCGCTTGCCGTGCATGGTCGGCAGGAAGGCCTCGACATCGAGCCCGTGGCGGGCCGCCCATCGTCCCCACACGCGTTCGGCGGCAGCGATGGAATTCAGCAGCGTTCCGTCCATGTCGAACAGGAAGCCGGCATAACGCTTGTCATAGACCGTGTGTCGGGCGGTGCTCAATCGGAAGATCCTTGGAGAGGGAAAGGCGGGCGGAAAACCGGGATAGCCGGTTTTGGCCGCTGCGGCAAACGGTTGCGCTGCGTTTGTGTCCACGCCGACGGAGCGAGCCCAGGACGATCTGGGAGGTCACGTGCGGATCGCAGTCACTCCACCCGGACCAGTTCGCCGGCCGCATTGAGCGCATATTCGAAGGTGAACCATTTCTCGATCTCGCTGCCGGTCTCGATGCGGAAGGCGGCGATCAGCCGCTTGCCGTTGGTCTTGACGTAGACCGTGCCATAGACGGTGACGTTCGAGCGGCCGAGCGTCCAGATGTCGTTGATGATCCTGTCGCGCAGCGCCTTGTCCGGCCTGTCGTGCAGCTTGAGCACGGCGCTCTGCAGCGATTGAACCAGCTTCTCGTCTTCGGCCTCGCGCACCGAGCGCTGCAATTCGGTCGAGAGAATGACCGGTGCGTCGCCGCGGCCGCGTTTGCCGAGCCGTCCAAGCAGGTCCGGCCGCGGATGGATGTGCCCCTCCTCGTCCCCTGATGAGATGACGAAGGCAGCCGGGTTGACCGCATCGAGAAACGCATCCGTCACCTTCTCCGAGCCGTGGTGGCAGACCTTCATCAGGTCCGAGCGCAGCCGGGCGGACGCTTTCGCGATCATCGCGTCATAGGCCGGCGTGCCGATCTTCGGGAACCTGGCCTCCCCGCCATAGTGGCAGAGCAGGTATTTCTCCGCCTTCTCGTTCAGGTCGCCGCCGAACAGGATTTTGAAGTCGCCATAATGCAGGCGCAGGATGACGGAATGGCCGTTCTTCGTCTCGCCGTAGTCGCCGAGCACGCGCAGGCGGTCCTTGCCCGCCGCGTCCGGTTCGGGCACCGGTCCGAGCACCTCGATGCTGAAGCCCCGCTGGTCAGCCGGCGCAAAGCCGGGCAGCCAGCCGCGTCCGTCTTCCTGCGTCCCGTGGCGGGCCGACAGCATGGCGAAGTCGCCGATATTGGGATTGTCCAGCGCATGCTTCATCGTCTGGGCGAAGGCCTGCCGCTCGTTTGCCCCGACGGTGCCGAAATGCCGTTCCATGTCGGCGCGCGACATTGCCAGATCGCCGACATAGCTGATGCCGGTCGCGGCATCCTTCACCTTGCCCCCAAGCTTGTCGAACCCGTCCCCGCCGACGCGCTCCACCAGACCGTTCTGGTAGACTGTTTCGAAGCCAAAATTCCGCCAGGCGAAGATTGGCTCGAAGCCGCCATAATGGTCGATGTCCGGATGGGTGATGATCGCGGCGCGGAACTTGAAGCTGGTATTGTAGGAGCGGAAGCGTTTGAGCAGGAATTCGTACATGTGCTCCGAGACGCCGGCGTCGATGACGACGACGGCCTCGCCAAGGTCCTCTTCCGGCGCGATCAGCACGGCGCCGTCGCCCTGGCCGACGTCGAGAAAGACGATCTCCAGCGGCCGTTCGTCTGTCGTATGGTCCTTGGCGATGTAGAGCGTCTCGGGATTCGTGCCGGTCGGGCTCCACAGCACTTCCAGCCAGCCATCCGGCTGCTCCGAGGTGACCTGCAGCCAGTCTCCCCATAGAACCTGGCGTTTCCTTGTTTTGCGGTTGGCAGCGTAGAGATAGGTTTTCGCGGTCCTTCCCCGCGCATCCTTCGGCAAACCGACGAAACGATGATCCATGCCATTCGCCTCCATCAGGGATAGGTCACCATAACGCAAGCCGCGGTCTCTGACGAGACTGGGAGTCCAGAATTCGCGCAATACGGGTATTGGTCCCATGTAGCGCCATTATGAACCGACCAGGGAGGTGACAACCGCTTCGGCGGCGTCTAAAACAGGTCCCATTGAGAGACAGGGGCGTTCGTCGCAAGGCGGGCTGAGAAGTACCCTTTGAACCTGAACCAGATAATGCTGGCGGAGGGAGTCGCTCGGGGCCTTTTCGCCGTTCGCGCGCCATCTGTCCCCTTGCACTTGCCCCGCTCGAAAGGGGCAAGATGACCAAGACCGAAACACCCGGAACCCTGCTGGCCGAAATGCGGAACGCGGCACCGCTCGTCCAGTGCATCACCAACTATGTGGCGATGAACGTCGCCGCCAATGTGCTTCTCGCAACTGGCGCCTCGCCCGCCATGGTGCATGCGGAGGAAGAGGCCGGCGAATTTGCCGGCTTTGCCGGTGCGCTCACCGTCAATATCGGCACCTTGTCGCCGGCCTGGGTGGCCGGCATGAAGGCGGCGATCGGTGGCGCCGTGGCGGCCCGTCGTCCCTGGGTGCTCGATCCCGTCGCCCATTTCGCTACCGCCTTTCGCCGCAAGGCGACCGCCGATCTGCTCGCGCTTGGGCCGACCATCGTGCGCGGCAACGCCTCGGAGATCATCGCCCTTGCCGGTGGGGTGAGCAGCGCGAAGGGCGTCGACAGCCGCGATCCGGTCGAAGAGGCGGAGGAAGCGGCGCGGCGTCTGGCGGGAACGCAGCGCTGCATCGTCGCCGTCACCGGCGTCACCGACTTCGTCACCGATGGCCGGCGGGCGGCCAGGATCGAAGGCGGATCGCCGCTGATGCCGAAGGTGACGGCGCTGGGTTGCTCGCTCACCTGCCTCGTCGGCGCCTATGCCGCGATCCGCCCGGACGATCCCTTCGACGCGACGGTGGCCGCCCTTGCCCATTTCGCCGTGGCCGGCGAGCAGGCGGGCAAGGAGGCGCAAGGGTCAGGCAGTTTTTCCGTACGCTTCCTCGACCTCCTGGCCGAGGTCGGCGGCGCCGTGCTCGACAACCGCGCCCGGGTGGTGCGGCTGTGAAGCGCTTCGACCTCTCCCTCTATCTGGTCCTCGATCCGGATCTTTGCCGGCCGCTCGGCATGGTCGAGACCGCCCGGCTGGCCGTCGCCGGCGGCGTGACCATGGTGCAGCTGCGCGACAAGAATGCCTCATCGGGTCAGATGATCGAAACCGGCCGGGCGCTGAAGACCGCACTTTCCGGCACCGGTGTGCCGCTGATCGTCAACGACGATGTCGAGGCTGCGATCGCCATCGGAGCCGACGGCCTGCATGTCGGCCAGGACGACAGGGACGCGCAGACGGCGCGCGGCCTGATCGGGCCGGACATGATCCTCGGGCTCTCGGTCGAAACCGAGGCACTGGCGGCGGCCGTCGACCCGACTGTCGTCGACTATATCGGGGCCGGACCCGTCTTTGCCACCCAGACCAAGCCCGGCCACAAGCCGCCGGTCGGCCTGGAGGGGCTTGCCCGGCTGGTCGCCGCGACCTCGCTGCCGGCCGTCGCCATCGGCGGCCTGAAGACCGGCCATGTCGAGGCAGTCCTCGGGGCAGGCGCTCGGGGTCTCGCCGTCGTCTCCGCGATCTGCGGACAGCCGGACCCGCAGGTGGCAGCCCACCAACTCTCCGAAGCCATCCGAAAGGCACGATCATGATCCGCAACGTCTTGTCCATCGCCGGCTCAGACCCCTCGGGTGGCGCCGGCATCCAGGCCGACCTCAAGGCGTTCTCCGCCCGCGGCGTTTACGGTATGGCGGCGCTCACCGCGCTGACGGCCCAGAACACGCAAGGGGTTTCCGCCGTCCATGCCGTGCCCCCCGATTTCGTCGCCGAGCAGATCCGCATGGTCTTGGCCGATGTGCGGGTCGATGCGGTGAAGATCGGCATGATCGCCAATGCCGGGATCGCCGAGGCGGTCACCGCCGCACTCGAGCCGCATCGCGTCATGCCGATCGTGCTCGATCCGGTCATGGTCGCCAAGGGCGGCGCTTCGCTGCTCGATCCGCGCGCGGTCGAAGCGCTGACGACTCGCCTTCTGCCGCTCGCCACCCTGATCACGCCCAACCTGCCGGAAGCGGCCGCCCTCCTGGGCGAGCCGGAAGCGATGGACCGGGAGACCATGGAGGCGCAGGCGCTCAGGCTTCGCGCGCTCGGGCCGGCCGCGGTGCTGGTCAAGGGCGGCCATCTCGGCGGGACGGAGAGCCCCGACGTGCTGGTTTCCAAAGCCGGCACGTGCTGGTTCGAGGCGCCGCGCATCCAGACGAAGAATACCCATGGCACGGGCTGCTCACTGTCGAGCGCCATTGCCGCCGAGCTCGCCAAGGGTTCCGCACCGGCCGAGGCGGTCGCCGTGGCCAAGGCCTGGCTCGCCGGTGCGGTTGTCGCAGCCGGAGATCTCTCCGTCGGCACCGGCCACGGCCCCATTCATCATTTTCACGCGCTCTGGAACACGGAAGGAAACACCCTTTGAGCCTGCCACTGAACGAACAGACGGTCCTCGTCACTGGTGCCGGCCGCGGCCTTGGGGCCGCGATTGCCGCCGCCTTTGCCCGCGAAGGGGCAAGCGTCGCGGTCAATTACCGCAACAGCGGCAAGGCGGCCGAGAATCTGGCCTCGTGTCTCGGTGGCAAGGCGTCGGCCTTCGGCGCCGATGTCCGCGACGGCGAAGCAGTGGCGCAGATGGTGGCTAATGTAAAAGTGCGTCTCGGCGCCCCGACCACCATCGTCCACAACGCGCTCGCCGACTTCTCCTTCAACGGCGATGCGCGCTCGAAGCTCGATGCGCTGACCTGGGACGAGATCGCCGCCCATATGGAGACCGGCGTGAAGGGGGCCTTGAACCTGATACAGGCGGCGGCACCTTCCATGCGCGAGCGCGGCTTTGGTCGGATCGTGCTGATCGGCACCAACCTCTTCCAGAACCCGGTCGTGCCTTACCATGACTACACGGCCGCGAAAGCTGCCCTGCTGTCCTTGACGCGGACGGCCGCCGCTGAACTCGGGCCTTTCGGGATCACGGTCAACATGGTGTCGGGCGGGCTACTGCGCACGACCGATGCCAGCAGCGCGACGCCGGAGGCAGTGTTCGACCTGATCGCCGGCTCGACGCCGCTGCGCCGGGTGACGACGCCGGAGGAGATGGCCGATGCAGTGCTGTTCTTCGCCAGCCCTTGGTCACGCGCGGTGACCGGCCAAAACCTCATCGTCGACGGTGGGCTGGTGTTCAATTGAACGGACGGCTTACGGCATCTTGGATGCGAGGGTGATCTCTTCGCCATCGACGGAAAATGTGCCGTAGCCCTTGTGATGCAGGGTCTTCGGCGCAACCTGTTTCGGGTCGTGCCAGGCCCTCACCACATCGAGTACGAACAGGTTGTGGCGCTCGACGAAGTCCCGGTCCACGACCCTGCATTCGAGATTGGCGAAGCATTCGCCGATCAGCGGGGCCGAAACCTCTTCGGCCGGCAGCGCGGTCAGGCCGATCTCGGCGAACTTGTCGGTGTCGCGGCCGGAACAGTTGCCGATCGCCACGACCTTTTCGGCCAGGTCTGCCGAGGGAATGGCGATCACGCATTCGCCGGTTTTGGAAAGCGCGGTAAAGCTGTGATCGGCGGAACTGACGATGCAGCCGATGCGCGGTGGCGTGAATTCCATCATCATGTGCCAGGACATGGTCATGACGTTCGGCTTTCCGCCGAAGGCCGTCGTCAGCAGCACCACGGGACCGGGCTCGATCAATTGGTAGACCTTGTCGAGGGAGAGGGGTTTCACGCGTTATCCTCCTTCGGTACCTTGCCGCGGCGATAGCTTTCCAGCCAGGCGCGATAGGCCTCCGCATCGCCATATTCGAGGAATTTCTCGAAATGGGGGTGCGGGTCGGCGGCGCGCGTCGCGTGCTTGATGGGGCACCAGAATCGCTCCGTCCGCCCGGCGATCTCGCGCGCATAGGCGATCACGCCATTGGCATAGCCGCAATAGACGCAGTTGAGTTTCTCCAGCCCGTTGAGATAAGCGAGGTGGTGGCGATCGATGACGACGTAGTCGCCCCGTTTCACCCGGTCGATGCCGTAGACCCGGAAACAGATCTGCTGGTAGATCGCCACCGAAAGGTCGAGCAGGACCAGCGGAACGATCAGGCCGTAGATCAGCGGCGCGGTCAGCAGATAGGCGAAGTGTCCCCGCGTGAGGTAGCGCCACAGGCCTGTGCGATATTTCGCCTGCCAATCGCGCATGTCCTTCTCGAAACGGACCTTGCCCCGCTCCAGTTCATAGCGGAAGCGTTCGCGCTGGATCTCGATGCGGCGGTCGAGTTCGGCTTCGAACTCCTGCTGCGCGGCGCGCAGGCGTTCTCTCAACTCGTCCAATGCGGTATTTGCCATCTGTACCCCGTTGCGGCCGCAAAATGCCTTGCCATGCTTTGCGAGCCTAGGCCTTGGCAAAGGGTGTGTCGACAGGCGGGGAGACGAAAACGCCGGGCGAAGGGCCCGGCGTCTTGTGTTGCTGTCGTCTCTCGGCCTTCAGTGATCGGCCTTGATGAAGGTGCCGTTCTGCAGTTCGCGCATCGCCTGCATCAGCTCCTCCCGGGTGTTCATGACGATCGGCCCGTGCCAGGCGACCGGTTCCTTGATCGGCTTTCCGGTCACCAGCAGGAAGCGGATACCCTCCTCGCCGGCGTGCACCGTCACCTCGTCGCCGGTGTCGAACACGACGAGCGTCCGGTTGCCCGAGAGGTCGCGGATGTTTAGCTCCTCGCCCATGTACTCCTTCTCCACCTTCACGCCAAACGGCTTGGAGGCGTCGCGGAAGGAGCCGGAACCGGCGAAGATATAGGCAAAGGCCGAGCGGTAGGTATCGACCGGAAAGCTCTTGCGCTTGCCCGGCGGAACCGAGATGTCGAGATAGACCGGCTCGGCGGCGATGCCGTCGACGGGCCCTGTCTTGCCCCAGAACTCGCCGGTGATCACGCGCACGACAGTACCGTCGTCATCGACGATCACGGGGATGTCCGCGCCCTTGATGTCCTGGTAGCGCGGTGCGGTCATCTTTAGCGACGAGGGCAGGTTGGCCCACAGCTGGAAGCCGTGCATCTTGCCGGAGAAGTCACCCTTCGGCATTTCCTGGTGCATGATGCCGCTGCCGGCCGTCATCCACTGAACGTCGCCGGCGCCCAGCAGGCCGCGATTGCCGAGGCTGTCACCGTGCTCGACTGTGCCGGCCAGCACATAGGTGATGGTCTCGATGCCGCGATGCGGATGCCAGGGGAAGCCGCGAATATAGTCGGACGGATTGTCGTTGCGGAAATCGTCCATCATCAGGAAGGGGTCAGTCATCGACGGATCGCCGAAGCCGAAGACGCGGTGCAGCTTGACGCCGGCGCCTTCCATGGCGGGCGTGGCGCGGCTCTCATGCTTGACGGGGCGTATGGACATTTGTCGTGCTCCTTTCGAGCGAGTTTCAACTTGACGCCAATATAATCGATCGCAGCCGCGCCCGCAGGAGGCCGGGCGGGAACGCAGTGTTCACAAAAGGCGATGTCGCACTGCAAAAAGTGATTGCGGCGTTCGTCAAAATTCTGTCATCAATAGAGCGATTGTTAAGATTTCGTTAGCCATTCGAGCAAAGACTGTCCGCAGGGACGAACCGCCGGATCGGTTATATTGCGGGCCGGGCGCATGCGGACGGACCATCGGAGATTTTGGAAAGCATGTGTCGCTGGGCAGCTTATCGCGGTGAACCGATCTATCTCGAGGAACTCGTCACCTCGCCCGCCCATTCCCTGATCGAACAGTCGCACTGCGCCACCAAGGCCAAGACCGCCACCAATGCAGATGGCTTCGGCATCGCCTGGTATGGCGACCGGCCGGAGCCGGGCCGCTTTCGCGACGTTCTGCCTGCCTGGTCCGACTGCAACCTGAAGAGCCTTGCCCGGCAGATCCGCTCGCCGCTGTTTCTCGCCCATGTCCGTGCCGCGACCCACGGTTCGACCCGGCGCGACAACTGTCACCCCTTCGTCAACGGTTCATGGTCGTTCATGCACAATGGCCAGATCGATCATTTCGACCGTCTGCGCCGGCCGATGGAATCGATGTTGGACGACGAGCATTTCAACGCCCGCGCCGGCTCGACCGATTCCGAGCTTCTTTTCCTGCTCGCCCTGCAGTTCGGCCTGCGCGACCGGCCGATCGCCGCGATGGCCGAGGCCGTCGGCTTCGTCGAGCAGATCAGCCGTCACCTGACGGGCACGGCCCGCGTCCGCTTCACGGCCGCCTTTTCCGACGGCCGGACGCTCTATGCCGTGCGCTATGCCACCGACGCCCATGCGCCGACGCTGTTTGCCGCACCCATGGGCGGAAAGGGCGGATATTGCCTCGTCTCCGAGCCGCTCAACGACGAGACCGACACCTGGGTCGAGATCCCGGCCGGCAGTGCGGTGATCCTCGACGCCAAGGGCCTCGATGCGACCAAGTTCGAGCCGGCCTCGGAGCCGGAGACCAAGGTGGAGCGCATGGCAGAACCGGCCATGGCGCTCTGACATCCAGGACGTCTCAGGCGAGCGGCACGATCCCGAGCTCGTTCTTCAGTTTTCGGGTCAGACCCTCGGCCACGAGATCGTAGGATCGCTTCACATAGTGGACGAGTTCCTCGGCCGGGAGCGATGCCTTGTCGGTGATCGAGACCCATTTGCGCTTGGCAAAAATCGGGCGCCTGGCCGATACCTTCGAGCGACGTCAGGATCTCGAAGGTTTCCTCCGTGACCTTGACGCAGATGTTTGCACCCTCGTCGTCGCGATGCAGCAGGGCGAAAACCTTGTCGCCCACCTTGGCGACATGCGATTCCCACTGGTCGACCAGCGTGACGCCGGCAAGCCCGGTGACGAAGGCATCGAAATCCGCCCGGTCGAAAAGGTTCACGGCCGTCATGCTCCCGCCAGCCGGTCGGCGATCAGTTGCGCCAGCCGGTCGGCGACCTCGTCCTTGGAAAGGTCGGGCCATTGCTCGACGCCGACCTTGGTGATCAGCTTCACGCTGTTGCGCGTGCCGCCCATGATCCCGGTTTCCGGCGATACGTCATTGGCGACGATCAGGTCGGCGCCCTTGCGTTCCAGCTTGGCGCGGCCATTGTCCTCGAGGTTCTCGGTCTCGGCGGCAAAGCCGACGACGATCTTCGGACGATGTTCATGATGCCCGACGGTCTTCAGGATGTCCGGGTTTTCGGTCAGTTGCAGCGGGGCGGGGGCCTCGCCGGGCTTCTTCTTGATCTTCTGCTCCGCCGATGCGGCGACGCGCCAGTCGGCAACGGCCGCGACCATGACGGCGATGTCGGCCGGCAGCCGCGAGATCACCGCATCGCGCATCTCTTCGGCGCGTTCCACATGCACGGTGACGACACCTTGCGGATCGGCAATCGTGACAGGTCCGGAAACGAGGGTCACGTCCGCACCGAGCCTCGCCAGCGCGGCGGCAATCGCATGGCCCTGGCGGCCCGAGGAGCGGTTGGCGATATAGCGGACCGGGTCGATCGGCTCATGGGTCGGACCGGATGTGACGATGGCGGTTCGGCCGGCAAGCGGCTTCGGAGCGTCGTCGAGCAGGCGCTCGGCGGCAGCGACGATGTCGAGAGGCTCGGCCATGCGGCCAACACCTCTCTCGCCGCCCTCGGCCATTTCCCCGGCCATCGGCCCGACGAAGGAAAGGCCGTCGGCGGCGAGCGTCGCGACGTTGCGCTTTGTCGCCGGATGCGCCCACATCTTCGGGTTCATCGCCGGCGCGACCAGCACGGGCCGGTCGGTGGCGAGCAGCACGGTCGAGGCGAGCTCGTCGGCGAGGCCGTTCGCCATCTTCGCCATCAGGTCGGCGGTCGCCGGCGCAATCACGATCAGGTCGCAGTCGCGCGCAAGGCGGATATGGCCGACGTCCTGCTCGTCCTCGCGGGAAAAGAGCTCGGTATAGACATGGCTCGCCGACAGGGCGCCGACCGCGAGCGGGGTGACGAATTCCTGTGCCCCGCGCGTCATGATCGGCCGGACAGAAGCGCCCCGCTCGCGTAGCCGGCGGACGAGATCCAGGCTCTTATAGGCGGCTATTCCACCCGAGATGATGAGAACGATGCGCTTGCCCGCCAAGGTCATGGCTGTGGAACCCTCCTGAAATCGCGGCGACACTATCCGAATTTATCGATCGGGGAAATCGCCGCCAACAAGCGGTGATGACGCGGTGATCATGGGTCAGTTGCGCGCGGCGGGAGTAATGAGGATCTGAAGCGGCACCTCGACGATCGTCCCGTTCGGAGTCTCGAGATGCGACAGGCCCGGCCCAAGCGTCGCGGCCATGGACTTGACGATCCGGCTTCCGAGCCCGGTGCCGGTCGGCGCGCTTCCCGGCTGGATGCCGACGCCATCGTCCTCGACCCTGAGCAGGGCCTCGTTCTCGCCGGTGCGCTTCAGCCGGACGCGGACCTCGCCGCCACTCCGCTCGGGATAGGCGTACTTGAAGGCATTGGTGACGAGTTCGGTGACGATCATTCCGACGGAGACGGCGCGGTCCGCCGTGATGCTGATCGGATCGGCGTCGAGGATAAGGTGCAGCGGCTTGTCCGGGTTCTGCAAGGAGCCCGACAGTTCACTGGTCAGCGTCGAGAGGTAGCGGTCGAGTTCGACCCGGCTCACGTCGTCGGACGTATAGAGGCTGCGATGCATGCCGGCGATCGCGGTGATGCGCGCCTGGGTCTCGGCGAGTTCGTTTCGAACCTCCTCGCTCTTGGAGTTGGAAATCTGGAGGCGCAAGAGGCTGGCCACCAGCGCCAGCGAATTGGCGACGCGATGGTTAACCTCGGCCAGAAGGGCTTCGGCTCGCTCCTTGCCAAGTCTGATTTCCTCGTCGGCCCGCTCCTTGGCGATGCGCAACTGCGCATTGGCCACCGAATGCTCGATGGCGCTGATGAGCAGCGGCATGAAGTCGTCGCTGACCGTCTTGATGACATAGTCAGACGCACCGGCCTTGATTGCCTCGATGGCGATCTGCGCCTCGTTCGAGCCGGTCACATAGACGACCGGTATGGTGATGTCACGGGCGCGCAGGCGTTTCAGCACCTCGTGGCCGGTGGTGTTATGCAAATAGTGATCGAGCACCATGACGTCGAAGCTTTCCGCTTCGAGCAGGCTCAGCGCGTCCTCCGGCGTTTCCGCATGGGAAAGGCTGTAGCCGAGCCGTTCCACGGCCTTGCCCACCAGACGTACAATGGCCGCATCATCATCCAGATAGAGGATGCGGATGCTCATCGCGGAAGCCCCGTATCAGGGAATCTGCATGACCGAAAAGAACAGTCCAAGCTGCCGGATGGCATTGGCGAAATTGTCATAGTCGACAGGTTTGGTGATGTAGACATTCGCCCCGAGATCGTAGCATCGCTGGATTTCGCGTTCGTCGTCGGTCGTGGTCAGAATGACGACCGGAAGGCGACGCGTATGCGGATTGGATTTGACTTTTTCGAGAATATCCGTGCCGGACATATCCGGCAAGTTGAGATCGAGCAGGATTAGCAGATAGCGATCCATGGAAACCGTGCCGCTTCTATCCTTGCCGAGGATGAAGTCAAGTGCCTCGGTCCCGTTGGTGAACGGGATGATCTCATTGTTGACGCCGGCGCGCCGCACGTTCTTCTCGATCAGACGGGCGTGACCCTCATCGTCCTCGACCATGACGATGGTGACTTCTTTTCCCACGGCTTTCATCTCTCAACTCCGTACAATACGCGACAAATCCGATGGCAGGCGCAATACGAAGGTCGATCCCGAGCCAAGTTTGGAACTAACGGTTATCTCGCCGCCGAGGTTCCTGGCCAGTGACCGCACATGCGCAAGGCCGATGCCTTCTCCCGACTTGTCCTGTTGTCCTGACCGGCGGAAAAGCTCGAAAATGCGTTCGTGGTCTTCGTCTGCAATGCCGCGGCCGTTATCCTCGACTTCGATGCGCACCATGTTTCGCCCTTCGGGCAACACGCGCACCGTCAGATTCAGCGGCCTCTCCGCTTGTTTATACTTTACGGCATTATCGAAAAGGTTACCAAGGATCTGTTCGAGAGAAAAACGGTCCGTATTGATCATCGGGACGCGAACGTCGAGCTCGACGCTGCCTTCGCTTTGGCTGATCTGATGGTGAACGCTGGCGCTGGTCGCTTCCAGCATGCCCTTGAGTTCGACCCTCTCGGGCTTGAGCGGCCGCCGGCCATCGCGCGAAATCTTCAGGATGGCGTTGATCAGGCCGTCCATCTTCTTCGTCGAGGAACGGATGAAGCCGATCGCCTCCGGCAGGTCTTCCGATGCGGCCAGCCGGGCTTCCTTGATCTGGTCCTCGCTGAGCTTTTCTCCATCCGCCAGCACATAGGCCTGCAGCGCCTTCAGAGACGTGTCGAGTTCGGCGGTGAAGCCCATGACATTCACCAGCGGCGCGCGAAGATCGTGCGTGACGATATAGGCGAAGCGCTGGATTTCCTGGTTGGCGCGCATCAGGTCCTCGGTGCGCTCGTTGACCCGGTCTTCCAGCCCGGCATTGAGGGCCTCCACCTCGCGGCGGGCGGTTGAAAGGGCTTGCACATGCTGGGTAATGATGGCGATCGCGCCCCCCATGACCGCGAGGATGGCGATGCCGCCGCCGATCATGAACCATTGCAGTCGGGAATTCGCTTCGAGCTGTTCGGCGATGCCGTTGTCGACGTTGATATCCGATTGGGCCCGGAAGAAATCGAGGATCTCGCGGATCTGGTCCATCAATTCCCGGCCGAGTTCCGAGCGGGTGAGCTCGATTGCTTCCTCTTCCCTTCCCTGTCGTGTCAGCGCGACGGTGTGCGTCAGTTCCTCCAGCTTGCTTTCGATCAACCGACGCAGGGTCGGCATTTTCTCTTCCTTGATGGGCTTGCCGCGAACGAGGTCGGCAACCCTCGACAGATTCTCGCGAACATGCGTCATGGCCTTCTCATAGACATCGAGAAAGCTCTCATCCTGAGTCAGCATGAAGCCACGCTGGCCGGTCTCCGCATCAACGATCGTCTGCAGGAGGTCGGCGGAAGCGCGGCGGATATCGCGTTCGTGAATGATATAGGCGAAGGTGGCCTGGCTTCGGTCAACGAGCCACAACGAGGACAGGATGATGCCGATCAGGACGATGGTCCCGACGATCAGCATCAGGAAAGTCGTGCGGACAAAATTGGCATTGGTGGCCGACATGGCATTTCCCGGATTATGGCGCAAAAAGAGCGCGCAAAAAGCAACGAATGGAAACGGAAGCGGCGAGAGCCGCCCATTGCGAGGTGAATGGAGCACGAGGGCGCGTCTAGGCGTAGAAAGGTTTTTAGGCCAAATCAACCGATTTTGATGGCGATCCAGAGAAGGAGCGCCGCGATCACCCACAATGCCAACCGGCCGAACCGGCCATAATGGGCTTCCGAGCGTCCGATCGCCTCGGCCGTTTCGGGATCGAACCGCAGGCCGTTCTCACTCATGTGGACGATCTCGCCGTGCAGCTTTTCCGTCTTGGCGGCGATCTCGGGCAGCGCCTCGGCCAGTCGGAACGCCGCACGCAGACCATCCTTGAGGTCGCCGGCAATGCGTTTGGGGCCGAGGTTGTCGCGGATCCACTGGGAGACCACCGGATCGGACGCCTTCCACATGTTGAAACGCGGATTGAGCATGCGCGCCACGCCCTCGACCACCACCATCGTCTTCTGCAGCATGACGAGCTCGGGCCGCGTTTCCATGTCGAACAGCTCGGTAACCTCGAACAAAAGGGTCAGCAGCTTGCCCATGGAAATGGTCTCGGCCGGCTGGCCGTGGATCGGCTCGCCGATCGCCCGGATCGCCTGGGCAAAGCTTGCGACATTGTGGTGCGAGGGAACGTAACCGGCCTCGAAATGGACCTCGGCGACGCGCAGATAGTCGCGGGTGATGAAACCGTAGAGGATCTCGGCGAGGAAGCGGCGTTCCTTCTTTCCAAGGCGCCCGGCAATGCCCATGTCGACCGCGACGATCATGCCGTCGGGTGCGACGAACAGGTTGCCCGGATGCATGTCGGCATGGAAGAAGCCGTCGCGCAGGGTGTGGCGCAGGAAGGACTGGATCAGCGTGTCGGCCAGATGGTCGAGATCGTGGCCGGCCGCCTTCAGCGCCTCGACATCCGACATCTTGATGCCGTCGATCCATTCCATGGTGACGACATCGCGGCCGGTGCGCTCCCAATCGACGATCGGCACGCGGAAGCCGGGATCGTCCTTCGTATTCTCGGTGATTTCCGAAAGCGCCGCCGCCTCCAGCCGAAGGTCCATCTCGACCTTGGTGGTTTGCTCGAGCGTGCGCGTCACTTCGACCGGGCGCAGGCGCCGGGTATGCGGCAGGAAACGCTCCTGCAGATGGGAGACGAGATACATGGCCTCGAGATCGTCGGCGAAGCGCTTGCGCACGCCGGGCCGGATGACCTTGACGGCCACTTTCTTGCGTCCTTCCGGAGTGTCGACCTCCGCCGGGTGGACCTGGGCGATCGAGGCGGCCGCGATCGGTTCGCCGAACGAGACATAGAGATCGTCGATCGAGCGGCCGAGCGATCCCGTCACGGTCGCCTTGGCGGCCTCCGTCGGGAAGAAGGCCATGCGGTCCTGCAGGCCTGCTAGGTCGTCGGCGAAATCGGCACCGACCACGTCCGGCCGGGTCGCCAGGAACTGGCCGATCTTGACATAGGAGGGCCCGAGCCGCTCGACGGCGCGGGCCAGCCGGTCGGAGCGCTGTTCACGCCTGGCGCGCTTGCGCGCCAGAAGCCCGGCCGCACCCTTGGCGAAGGCGATGAGCGGCGGAAGGCCTTCGGAGGGCAGGGCGGCGATCACGCCTTCCCTGACCAGCACCCAGCCGACCCGCGCCAGGCGGAAATATGCCCCGACAGTGCTCATGAAGATCAGAGTTTCCAGCCGGAATGCAGCGCTGCGATGCCGCCGGAATAATTGGTGAAGGTGACGCGCGAGAAGCCGGCCTTGGAGATCATCGCGGCGAAGTCGCGCTGATTGGGAAACTTGCGGATCGATTCCACCAGATACTGGTAGGGCTCGGCATCGCCGGTGATCATCTTGCCGAACCGCGGAATGGCCTTGAACGACCACTGATCGTAAAAGCGATCGAGCAGCGGCATCTCGACCTCGGAGAATTCCAGCACCAGCAGGCGCCCGCCGCGCTTCAGCACGCGATAGGCCTCGCTCAAGGCAACGTCGATGCGCGGCACGTTGCGGATGCCGAAGGCGATGGTATAGGCGTCGAAGCTGTTGTCCTCGAAGGGCAGTTCCTCGGCATTCGCCTCGACGAAGGTAAGGTTGTTCGAAAGGCCCTTCTTCTCGGCGCGTTCGGCGCCGACGCCGAGCATCGAGCCGTTGATATCTAGCACGGTGGCGTGGGCAAGCCGGCCGGAAGCCTCGACGATGCGAAAGGCGATGTCGCCGGTGCCGCCGGCCACGTCGAGCACCTTGTAGGCGGGATCCTTGCGCGGGTTGAGCGCGGCAATCATAGCATCCTTCCATATGCGATGCAGGCCCGCCGACATGACGTCGTTCATGATGTCGTAGCGCTTGGCGACCTTGTGGAAGACCTCGTTGACCAGAACCTGCTTTTCGCCTTCGGCGACCTCGCGGAAGCCGTAGGAGGTTTCCATGCCGCCATCGGCGGAAGTGCGGCTCTCGGCCATCTGATCACTCCATTATCTCATGCGGCCTTAAAGACCATAGCGAAATCGCCTCGGGCGCGCTATCTCGGGCCTGTGCCGGCAAACGCGCTGTCGCGCTGGTCTACAGACGTTTCAGGCGCCGTTCAAACGGAAAGATGGGATGCCATGCCGGAATTGCCAGAGGTCGAGACGGTCAAAAGAGGGCTTTCGCCGACCATGGAAGGGGCGGTGATGCAGCGGGTCGAGCTGCGTCGTCCCGACCTGCGCTTTCCCCTGCCGCGCGATTTCGTCGCACGGCTGACCGGCCGGCAGATCATCGGTCTCGCGCGGCGCGCCAAGTACCTGCTGATTGATCTCGACGATGGAACGACGGTGGTCGCCCATCTCGGCATGTCCGGATCGTTCCGCATCGAGGAAGGGGAAAGGTCCGACCGGCCGGGCGACTTCCACCATGCCCGGTCGAAGGACGAAAAGCACGATCACGTCATCTTTCATCTGGAGCAGGCGCAGGGCAGGGGCGTCGCGCGCGTCATCTATAATGACCCGCGCCGCTTCGGCTTCATGGATCTGGCGCTGCGTAACGATCTCGATGCCTATCCCGCCTTTCGCGAGCTTGGACCCGAGCCTCTCGGCAATGCGCTTCACGCCGCCTATCTCGCCGGCCGCTTTTCCGGCAAGCAGCAGCCGCTGAAGACGGCCCTCCTCGACCAGAAGGTCATCGCCGGGCTCGGCAATATCTATGTGTGTGAAGCGCTCTGGCGGTCGCATCTGTCGCCGAAGCGCGCCGCCGCGACCCTGGTGACGGCAACCGGCCGGCCGAAGAAGGAGCTGCAGTCGCTGACCGAAGCGATCCGTGCGGTGATCGCCGACGCGATCGAAGCGGGCGGCTCGTCGCTGCGCGACCATATCCAGACCGACGGGACGCTCGGCTACTTCCAGCACAGCTTCTGCGTCTACGACCGCGAGGGTGAAGCTTGCCGGACGCCCGGCTGCGGCGGTAGGGTCGAGCGGATCGTGCAGGGTGGACGTTCGTCATTCTATTGTCACCACTGCCAGAAATAGACTTTGAGAAGGAACGGGAGATACCGATGACCTATGAAACCCTCCTGCTGGAGACCCGCGGCCGCGTGGCGATCATCACGCTCAACCGGCCGCAGGCGCTGAATGCGCTCAATTCGACCGTACTGGCCGAAATGCGCCAGCTGCTCGGCGAACTGCAGGCGGATGACGGAATCGGCGCCGTCGTGCTGACCGGCTCGGAAAAGGCCTTTGCCGCCGGCGCCGATATCAAGGAGATGCAGTCGCTCGAATTCGTCGATGCCTATCGGGCCGACCTGTTCAGCGGCTGGGACGATGTCGCGGGTTTCCGCAAGCCGATGATCGCCGCCGTATCCGGCTTTGCGCTCGGCGGCGGCTGTGAGCTCGCCATGATGTGCGACTTCATCATTGCCGCCAAGACGGCGAAGTTCGGCCAGCCGGAGATCACGCTCGGCGTCATTCCCGGCATGGGCGGCACGCAGCGCCTGACCCGGGCGGTCGGCAAGGCGAAGGCGATGGATCTCTGCCTCACAGGCCGGCTGATGGACGCCCACGAGGCCGAGAGCGCCGGGCTGGTCGCGCGGGTGGTGGACCAGGAGCGCCTGCTGGACGAGGCGGTCGCAGCCGCCGAGAAGATCGCCAGCTTCTCGCAGACCGCCGTCGGCATGGTCAAGGAGACGGTCAGCCGGGCTTTTGAGCAGACGCTGAGCGAGGGGCTGCGCTTCGAGCGCCGTCTTTTCCATTCGCTCTTTGCCACGCAAGACCAGAAGGAAGGCATGGCGGCCTTCACCGAGAAGCGCAAGCCGGTGTTCAAGAACCGCTAAAGGGGACAGTAACGCGCGATTTCCTGCAAATTGCGCGTTGACGACCCTGCGCTTTCGGGCTATATGCCCGCCCACGGTTGGGAGAGCCAATGGCTCTTCCGAGAATAGCTCCCGAATTGCTGATATGGCAGGTCGCAACGACCCGACGCGGCGGTGGCGGGTTTTGGTTTGAATTCGAAGAGAGGCATCCATGGCCAATACAACTTCGGCGAAGAAGGCGACCCGCAAGATCGCTCGCCGTACTGCAGTCAACAAGGCTCGCCGTTCCCGCGTTCGCGGTTTCATCCGCAAGGTCGAGGAAGCCATCGCCTCGGGTGATGCCGCTCTCGCCAAGGACGCCCTGCAGGCCGCACAGCCGGAACTGCAGCGTGCAGCCAGCAAGGGTGTGGTTCACGCCAACACCGCTTCGCGCAAGATCTCGCGTCTCGCGAGCCGCGTAAAGGCGCTGGCGGTCTAATTTCCGCCCCATTTTTGTCGCATTTGAAAGAGCCTGGCTGAGAAGCCGGGCTTTTTCTGCGTTCTTGAAATCCGGACCCGGGTGTCAGCCAGTTTGACAATTGAGTGTCATCTGGGTGACAGAAAAAATACAAATAAATCAATTAGTTGCTGGAGGAATGCCGTCTGCCTCCAGCATCACTTAACGGCAGGTGGCTGCGGTTTCGAGTCAAGCGAATTTTTATTTTCGTGCGATTTTCCGCGTCCCATCCCCGCCCTTTTTTGAATCTCCTTGATTCAAAAGCGATTCTCCAGACGGCAATTGTGACAGTCTGAAGAGGGCGGGCGAGTCAATGGCCGCGGCTTAATTTTGCGTAAAAATCACAGTTGATCTTCACTTTTGATCCTGCCTTAATGCCTTCCAACAAGGGGCGCGGAGTTGACCTCCGGGGGTGTTCTGAACTGGCAAATTGCGTGTCAGGGTCACCCTATCGTCACTTGGGGCGGGATTTTCCTATTCCGTTTCTTCAGACACTGTTGGCCGTGCGCCGGGAATCTCACGATTTCCGCAATGGCGGATTTTGTCGAAAACGTCGGTGATCAGTCGACGCAAGGAAACGGAAGAGGAGCGCAGCTCCCGGCCGCGATCGTTCATGTCGAGGATGAAGGATCAGCCGGTATCTGCGCGGGATGCGCGCCACCGCAAGGTAGCTGCATCCATTTCGCATGGGGATCCCTTTTCGGGGTCGCCAGGCGAGCAAGGTGTGCATCGACGTCCTGTCAAGGGCGCGGGCTGTCACACCGCACGGGGACCAGATTGAACATCGGACGCTTGGCGCCCGGTGCGACAGAGAAGTGAAAAAGGCGGCAAAATGCAGATGAATACAGTGACGGCCGGTGCGCTGGTTAACGGGGACCAAGCACAAGCGGCGCTTGGCGTCGCATGCTCCGACACGGCAGGGGACGGTTCCGAGATGAAGCATGATGTGATGTTCGAGCGCTTCAGCCAGCGGCTGAAGGCACAGGTTGGTGCGGATGTCTATGCCAGCTGGTTCGGCCGTCTGAAGCTGCATTCCGCCTCCAAGAGCCTGGTGCGCCTCACGGTGCCGACGACCTTTCTGAAGTCGTGGATCAACAACCGGTACCTCGACCTGATCACCAGCATTTTCCAGCAGGAAGATCCGGCCATTCTGAAGGTCGAGATCCTGGTGCGCAGCGCGAGCCGCAACCAGAAGGCCCCGGCGGCCGAAGAGCGCCCGGCCGCGGATGCGGCACCCGCCGCACCGGCCCGCAAGCCCTCGGCCCAGCCGATCGGTCAGTTCGCCGCATCCGCCGGCCATGCGGCGACGACCCGCAGCACGCCCAACGGCCCGCTCTTCGGTTCGCCGCTCGACAGCCGTTATACCTTTGAAGGCTATGTCGAAGGCGCCTCCAACCGGGTGGCGCTGGCCGCAGCCAAGACGATTGCCGAAGCCGGCGCCGGCGCCGTTCGCTTCAATCCGCTGTTCATCCATTCCTCCGTCGGCCTGGGCAAGACCCATCTGCTGCAGGCGATCGCCAATGCCGCCGTCCACAGCCCGCGCGCCCCGCGCGTCGTCTATCTGACGGCCGAATATTTCATGTGGCGCTTTGCCACCGCCATCCGCGACAACGATGCCCTGACGCTCAAGGACTCGCTGCGCCACATCGACCTGCTGATCATCGACGACATGCAGTTCCTGCAGGGCAAGATGATCCAGCACGAATTCTGCCACCTTCTCAACATGCTGCTCGACAGCGCCAAGCAGGTCGTCGTTGCCGCCGACCGCGCCCCTTGGGAGCTGGAATCGCTCGACCCACGGGTGCGCTCGCGCCTGCAGGGCGGTGTTGCCATCGAAATGGAAGCGCCGGATTACGAGATGCGTCTCGAAATGCTGAAGAGCCGGCTGGATGCCGCCAAGAAGGACGATGCTTCGCTCGACATTCCGCTGGAAATCCTCTCGCATGTCGCTCGCAGCGTGGTGAGCAGCGGCCGGGACCTGGAAGGCGCCTTCAACCAGCTGATCTTCCGCCGTTCCTTCGAGCCGAACCTGTCGGTCGAGCGGGTCGACGAACTGCTGGCCCACCTGGTCGGCGCGTCCGAGCAGAAGCGCGTCCGCATCGAGGACATTCAGCGCATCGTCGCGCGCCACTATAATGTCTCGCGCCAGGAACTGGTGTCGAACCGCCGCACCCGCGTCATCGTCAAGCCGCGCCAGATCGCCATGTATCTCGCCAAGACGCTCACGCCGCGCTCCTTCCCGGAAATCGGCCGCCGTTTCGGCGGGCGCGATCACACGACCGTGCTGCATGCGGTGCGCAAGATCGAAGAACTGGTCGGCGAGGACACCAAGCTCAGCCACGAGATCGAACTGCTCAAGCGGCTGATCAACGAGAATAATGCATGAGGAACGGGGGCCGGCGGAAACGCCGGCCTTCTTCGTTGCGGCCAATCGCGGAGCCATGCCTTGGAGAATTCATCGAAAGAGCCGATCGCCTTTTATGACGAGAATGCTGAGACCTATGCGGCCCGGCAGCGGCTGCCACCGGTCGCCCGGCTGACGGCTTTCGCCGAGCTCTTGCCGACGGGCGGCACGATCCTGGAGCTCGGCTGTGGCGCGGGCGCGGACAGCGCATGGCTGATCGAACGCGGCTTTGCCGTCACGCCGACGGACGGATCGGCGGCCATGGCGCGCGAGGCCGAGGCAAGGCTCGGCCGCCCGGTGCGGGTTATGCGTTTCTCCGATCTGGACGAGGTGGCGGCCTATGATGGCGTCTGGGCCAATGCGTGCCTGTTGCACGTGCCCCGCGCCGAACTTCCCGATGTCCTTCGCCGCATCCGCCGCGCGCTGAGGGACGGCGGACACTTCCATGCAAGTTTCAAGGCCGGTGTGGAGGAAGGGATGGACCGCTTCGGTCGCTACTACAATCGGCCCTCCGAGGAATGGCTGACCGAGAGCTATCGCCTGGCCGGCTTTGCCACGCCCCGGATAGAGACGGCCTCCGGCGGCGGCTATGACGGGGAGCCGACCGAGTGGCTGCATGTCTGGGCGCAAGGCTGACCGAGGGGTCGTCTCCGACGGCCGTCTCAGGCTTCGGCAATCACGATGATTTCGGGGCTGTGCGCGGCAAGCGGCGTTCCGTCCCAGTCTCCGAGCCATTGGACCGAGGAGAAGCTGGCAGCCTTGAGCAGCTGGGCGATGGTATTCCGGCCCGGAAACCGCAGCGTGCTCTCGCTGATCCGGCGCTCGCCGCTCTCCAGCAGGGTGAAGACGGCGTCGAAGCGGACGAAATCTCCCCATGCGTCCCGCACCTGATAGTAGACCTCGACTTGCCCGATGCCCGGCACATCGGTCCGTTCGCGCGTTCGCTCCTCGGTCCAGCCTTCCCACGCCCGCGCCGGCGGATTACGGCTCTCGAAGACGAGTCGGCCGCCCTCCGCAAGGTGCCTGCGCGCGCTGGACAGGACGGCAAGCGTTTCGGCATCGTCGAGGAAGACTTGGAAGACATGGCCGGTCATAATGATCAGGTCGAAGGTCTCGCCAAGGGCAAAGTCGCGGGCGTCCGCGGCAATCCGGCGGACCGTGCCGGCCTTGTCCTTCTGGCGGGCGACGTCGAGCATGCCGGGCGCGGGATCGAGGCCGGTGACGGCGTGACCGAGATCGGCGAGCCGCAGCGCGACGGACCCGGTGCCGCAACCAAGGTCGAGAATGCGGCAAGGGTCGCGAGGCAAGCTCAGATAAAAGTCGCCATCGGCGCCGTGAACATTGAAGCTGTCATAGAGGATCGCCATGTCGTGGCGGGCAAAGGCGGCATCGACCGGCATGGCGTCTTCTCCTCGTTTCGCCTTCTCAGCAGGCGAGATCGGCCACCACCGCGTCGAGGATCAGCATGCCCTTGGGCGTGCAGCGCAGGCGCGAATTGCCGAGCCGCTCGATGAAGCCGTGTTCCAGTAAAGTCTGCTCGCGCGCCGGATCGGGATCGCGGCCGGAAAGCTGCTGCCAGCGGGCAAGGTCCACGCCTTCGCGCAGCCGAAGTCCCATCAAAAGCAGTTCGTCGGCCTGCTCGTCCGAGCCCAGCAATTCCTGTTCGATCATGCCGTGGCCATCGCGCTCGACGGCAGTGAGCCAGCCTTCCGGATTGCGTTCGGTGGCGGTCGCCAGCTTGTCGCGGCCGCGCGTCAGCCGTCCGTGGGCGCCGGGGCCGATGCCGGCATAGTCGCCATAGCGCCAATAGGTCAGGTTGTGCCGGCTCTCCGCGCCCGGGTGGGCATGGTTGGAAACCTCATAGGCCGGAAGCCCTTCGCTTGCCGTGATCTCCTGCGTGGCCTCATAGAGCAGCGCTGCCTGCTCCTCGTCCGGCACGATGAACTTGCCGGCCTTGTGCAGGCCGTAGAAGGCCGTGCCTTCCTCGATGGTCAGCTGGTAGAGCGAGAGGTGGTCGACGGCATAGGAGATCGCCTGGCGCAATTCCTTTTCCCAGGCATCGACCGTCTGGTGCGGCCGGGCATAGATCAGGTCGAAGGACATGCGCGGAAAGATCTCGCGCGCCAGCCGGATCGCCTTCAAGGCATCCTCGACATCGTGCAGCCGGCCGAGGAATTTCAGGTCCGGATCGTTGAGCGCCTGGACGCCGAGCGAGGCGCGGTTGACGCCGGCTGAGCGATAGCCGCGAAAGCGGGTCGCCTCGACGCTCGACGGATTGGCCTCCATGGTGATCTCGATGCCGTCGGGCACGTGCCACTGGCGGGCAATGCCGTCGAGGATGGCGCCGACGGTCTTAGGGTCCATCAGCGAGGGCGTGCCGCCGCCGAGAAAGATGCTGGTGACGGTCTTGGGCCCGCTGAGCCGGCGCATCTCCTCCATCTCCTGCAGGAAGGCGGAGACGAAGCGCGGCTGGTCGACCGGCTGGTGGCGGACATGGCTGTTGAAATCGCAATACGGGCACTTGGCCGCGCAGAACGGCCAATGCACGTAAACGCCGAAGCCCGGCTCGCCGGTATCGGGCAAAAGAAGCGGCGGGGCCTCTGACATCGGCGGTTCAGGCCTCCAGGCAGGTTTCGACGAAGGTCTTGAAGGCACGCGCCCGATGCGACAGCGCTTGCGCATCGCCCGGCTTCCAGCCGTGCTTTTCTTCCGACGTCATCTCGCCAAAGGTGGAGTCGAACCCCTCAGGCTGGAAGACGGGATCGTAGCCAAAGCCCTTGGTGCCGCGCGGCGGCCAGACGATCGTGCCCTCGACTTCGCCGCGGAACATCTCGGTGTGGCCGTCGGGCCAGGCAAGGCAAAGCACGCTGACGAAACGCCCGCTGCGCTGGTCGGGGCTGGTGGCGCCACGTTCGGCAAGGGCCTTTTCGACCTTCTCCATCGCCATGGCAAAGTCGCGGCTGCCGTCCTCGCGCTCGGCCCAGTTGGCCGTGTAGACGCCGGGCGCGCCGTCGAGCGCATCGACGACCAGGCCGGAATCGTCCGACAGCGCCGGCATGCCCGAAGCGCGAGCGGAGGCGAGCGCCTTGATCGCGGCATTCTCCTCAAAGGTCGTGCCGGTCTCGTCGGGTTCAGCGAATTTCAGTTCGGCCGCGCTCTTGGCCGAAAACCCGAACGGGCCGATCAGGTCGGCGATCTCGGCGATCTTGCCGGCATTGTGGCTGGCAACCACGATGGTGCGGGTGTCGAGCTTTCGCATGCGGTCAAATCCTATTTAAGGTTCCAGAGCCGGGGCTCTGCGCATTCCAGGCTGTTGCCGGCCGGATCGCGGAAGTAGATGGAGCGCGCCCCGTTCGGCCAGAAGAAGTCCGATTCCACCGGCACGCCCGCCGCCTGCAGCCGCTCGACGATCCCCTCTATCTGTTCGCCGCGCACGCGGAAGCAGACATGGCCGGGTCCGGTCGCCCCATGGCTCGGCACCGGCAGGGCACCGGCCGGGACGGGCTTTGCCGTCTCGGCCGGGTTGAAGATCAAGAGGATGCCGGGGCCGCAGCGGTAGAACAGGTGTCGGTTTGCCTGCCGGGTCACCTTTTCCAGGCCGAGCACGCCGCCGTAGAAGGCTTCCGCCGCATCGAGGTCAGCGGCGTAGAGCGCTGTCTCCAGGATACCTTCCAAGGGCTGCGTCACGTCTCCCGGTCCTCTGGTCTTTCGCGTCTAGAGCAGGGCCTGCTTCTGCATCTCGACGAGTTCACCGATGCCGCCGCGGGCAAGCCGCATCAGCGTCAGGAATTCCTCTTCCGAGAACGGCGCGCCTTCGGCGGTCCCCTGCACCTCGACGATCGCGCCCGAGCCGGTCATGACGAAGTTGGCATCGGTCTCGGCCGCCGAATCTTCCAGGTAGTCGAGGTCGATGACCGGCTGGTTGGCGAAGATGCCGCAGGAAATGGCCGCGACATGGTCTTTGAGGACCTTTTCGACCTTGACCATGTTGCGCGCTTCCATCCACTTCAGGCAGTCGTGAAGGGCGATCCACGCGCCGGTGATCGAGGCCGTGCGGGTGCCGCCATCGGCCTGGATGACGTCGCAGTCAAGGGTAATCTGGCGTTCGCCGAGCGCTTCGAGATCGACGATGGCACGCAGCGAGCGGCCGATCAGCCGCTGGATTTCCTGCGTGCGGCCGCCCTGCTTGCCGGCTGCGGCTTCGCGCTTCATCCGGTCGCCGGTGGCGCGCGGCAGCATGCCGTATTCGGCCGTGACCCAGCCCTTGCCGCTGTTGCGCAGCCACGGCGGGGTCTTCTCTTCCAGGCTTGCGGTGCACAGCACATGTGTGTCGCCGAACTTGACGAGGCAGGAACCCTCCGCGTGCTTGGAAAAATTGCGCTCGAAGGACACCTTGCGCATTTGGTCGGTTTTTCTGCCTGATGGCCGCATTGCCCACTCCTGAGATCGTTAGAGGCCTTCTACGGTCCGTGGTTGCGATTTGCAAAGAAAAACCATGATGCCGGCCAATTCCGGCGGAACTTGGCGAAATTCCCCATTGGTGATCGCTGCGGGAGTGACTATATTTCAGGGCAATGACAGACCAACAACGCCTACGCGACGCATGAAATCACCGAAGTCACCGTCGAAGGACGTGACCGCTTCGCTGGACGAGCGCTCCAGGGAAGTTTTTCGACGTATCGTCGAAACCTATCTGGAGTCGGGCGATCCGCTCGGGTCGCGCAATCTTTCCCGCCTGCTGCCGATGTCGCTGTCGCCGGCATCGGTGCGCAATGTCATGGCCGATCTCGAGGATCTGGGGCTGATCTATTCCCCGCATATCAGCGCCGGCCGTCTGCCGACGCAGCAGGGACTGCGCTTCTTCGTCGACGCCTTTATGCAGGTCGGCGATCTGACCGCCGAGGAACGCGGCAGCATCGAGCGGCAGATCCGCCCGCCGGGTCCGGCCCAGCCGATGGAAAACCTGCTCACCGAGGCAAGCCGCATGCTCTCCGGCCTGTCGCGCGGCGCGGGCCTGGTCATCTCGGCCAAGAACGACCCGATCCTCAAGCATGTCGAGTTCATCCGCCTGGAGCCGACCAAGGCACTCGCGGTGCTCGTCGGCGAGCACAATCAGATCGAGAACCGCATCATCGACCTGCCGGTGGGCATCACGGCCTCGCAACTGACGGAAGCCGCGAATTTTCTCAATGCCAATCTGGCCGGGCAGACGCTTCCCGAATTGCGGACCCAGTTGGTGAAGCTGAAGCAGCAGGTGGCCGGTGAACTCGACACGCTGTCGCAGGACCTGGTCGAGCGCGGCCTTGCCGTCTGGTCGGGCGGCAGCGACGAGGAAAAGCCGACGCGGCTGATCGTGCGTGGCCGCGCCAATCTGCTCGAGGGCCTTGCCGGCTCGGAAGACGTCGACCGCCTGCGGCTGTTGTTCGACGACCTGGAGCGCAAGGAAAGCCTGATCGAGATCCTCAATCTCGCCGAAAGCGGTCCGGGCGTCAGGATCTTCATCGGTTCGGAAAACAAGCTGTTCTCGCTGTCGGGCTCGTCGCTCATCGTTGCGCCCTATCGCGACGGCGAAGACAAGATCGTCGGCGCGGTCGGCGTCATAGGCCCGACACGGCTCAACTATTCCCGCATCGTGCCGATGGTCGACTATACGGCCCAGCTGATGGCGCGATTGGCGCGTTCGGGACTGTAGCGGATCGGGCGCGACACTTCTTTCGCCAGAACCTTGATTTTTCCACCTTAAACCCTGATATCGGGCACGAATTGCAAACACTGTCACTCGGAGGACGTCATGACCGACGAAGCCAACAACAACGGCCCTGACACAGCGGCTGAAACCGCCGCGGCCGATGCCGCGCAGGACGCCGCAACCCCCGGCACGGAAGCGGAGGTTGACCCGATCGAGACGCTGAAGGCGGAAAATGCCGAACTGCGTGATCGCTTCCTGCGGCTGGCCGCGGAAATGGACAACCTGCGTCGCCGCACGGAGCGCGAGCTGAAAGACGCCAAGGCCTATGCCGTCACGGCGTTTGCCCGCGACATGCTGTCGGTCTCGGACAATCTGCGCCGCGCGCTTGAAGCTCTTCCGGACGAAGCCCGCGCCGCCGCTGATACCGGTCTTTCCGCTCTGGTCGAGGGTGTCGAGATGACGGAGCGTGGCATGCTTGCGACGCTCGAGCGCCACGGCGTTCGCAAGATCGACGCGGAAGGCCAGAAGTTCGACCCGAACTTCCACCAGGCCATGTTCGAAATCCCCAATGCCGACGTGCCCAACAATACCGTGGTGCAGGTGGTCCAGGCGGGCTATGCGATCGGCGACCGGGTACTGCGCCCGGCCATGGTCGGTGTCGCCAAGGGCGGCCCGAAGGCCGAAGGTAACGGCGATGCTGCGGACGTCAAGAACGGCTGAGCTGCGGCTCACCGGCAATCAAACGAAAAAAGCGCCCGACGGGCGCTTTTTTCATGAGGTCGTCTCGGCGCTCAGGCGGCGTTCGACGCCTGTTCCTCGTTGAGAAAGGCATAGATGGCGGAGGCGGAATCGGTTGCGCGAAGCTTGGCCACCAGGTCCTGGTCGCGCAGCACGCGGGCGATACGCGACAGCGCTTTCAGGTGATCGGCGCCGGCGCCTTCGGGCGCGAGCAGCAGAAACACCAGATCGACCGGCTGGTCATCCAGGGCCTCGAAGTCGACCGGGGTTTCCAGCCGGGCGAAAATGCCGGTGATGGCGTGGATGCGGCTGAGCTTGCCGTGCGGAATGGCAATGCCGTTTCCAACGCCGGTTGAGCCGAGCCGCTCGCGCTGCAGGATGACGTCGAAGATTTCCCGCTCGGAAATGCCTGTCAGTTTCGAGGCTTTGGCCGCCAGTTCCTGCAGGAGTTGCTTCTTGGAATTCACCCGAAGCGCGGGAACGACCGCATCTTGTTGCAGCAAATCTGCCAAGGCCATTTCAAAATCCTTCATGCCGCCGAGACAAGGATGAGGCAGGCGGCGGCGAACCGCCGCTTGCCGTGGGCTGGTCAGCCCCTGATGTTGGCGGGATCAATCCATCCGATATTGCCGTCGTGACGGCGGTAGACGATGTTCACTTCCTGCGTGCCCGGCGTGCGGAACAACAGGATCGGCTCATCCGTCATGTCGAGTGCCATGACGGCATTGGCAACCGACATCGTGCGCAGCTTCTTGGTGCTTTCGGCAACGATCGTCGGCGCGTAGTCCTCCGGCACTTCGTCGTGTTCGTCCGGCACCGCATCCATGACCGTATAGGCGATCTCGACAGCCGGGCTCGCCTGGTTGTTCGGATGGTGGTCCTTGAGCTTACGCTTGTAACGGCGCAGGCGTTTCTCGATGCGGTCCGCGGCAATGTCAAAGGCGATCTGCGGGTCGTTGGCCGAGCCGGTGGCCTGCAGGTTGGCACCGGCGTCGAGGTGCACCATGCAATCGGCGACGAACGGCGCTGCGGCTGCTGCCGACTTCGTTACGGTAACCTGGCCCGAATAGCCTCCGTCGAAGTACTTCGTGACGGCGTCTTCGACCCGCTCGCCGATCTTTTGCCGGAAAGCATCGCCGATTTCCATATGTTTGCCGGATACACGAACACTCATGGCGTTTCCCTTCTTATCATTGGTTGGCGTCGATCAGCTTACGCCAAGCCCCTTCCGCATCCAAGCTTTTCAAGCGCTAATGTCGGTTCGTTTCCTGTGTGCCGAGCGTAGATTTGGGGATAAGTCGGAACGTCTGAACCTCTGTCGATCGGGGCGGGCTTCTAGCCCTGCCACCTGTAAAAGTCAACGCCTTCTTAACCTTTCCTCAACCTGGGCGGTGATTTCGCAATCCTAAATTGCCGCGACCTTGGCGATCGCGCGCTTCTCGCGGCGACGCTGGACCGAGGACGGAATATTCATCGCCTCGCGATATTTCGCCACGGTGCGGCGCGCCAGATCCACCCCGGAGGATTTCAGCGTGTGCACGATATCGTCGTCCGACAGCACGGCATCGGAGCTTTCCTGGGCGATCAACGCGCGGATGCGATGGCGCACCGCCTCGGCCGAATGATTGTCGCCGCCCTCGGCCGAGCCGATCGAGACACTGAAGAAGTATTTGAGCTCGAACAGCCCGCGCGGCGTCAGCATGTATTTGTTCGACGTCACCCGGCTGACCGTCGATTCGTGCATCTTGATCGCGTCGGCGACCGTCTTGAGGTTGAGCGGCCGCAACTGGTCGACGCCGTGAAGCAGGAAGGCGTCCTGCTGGCGGACGATCTCGCTCGCCACCTTGACGATCGTGCGGGCCCGCTGGTCCAGGCTCCGCGTCAACCAGTTTGCGTTCTGCAGGCATTCCGACAGGAAAGCCTGGTCCTTGTCGGAGGCCTTGCTTCCCTTGCCGACGGCCGTCACATAATTCTGGTTGATCAGCACGCGGGGCAGGGCGTCCGGATTGAGTTCGACACGCCAGCTGCCGTCCGGCGCCGGGCGCACGACGATGTCGGGAACCACCGATTCAAGGATGCTGTTCTCGAAGCCGCTGCCCGGCTTCGGGTTGAGCTTGCGAATCTCGGCCAGCATGTCGATGAGATCCTCCTCATCCACGCCGCAGAGCCTTTTGAGGCTGGAGAAGTCGCGTTTGCCGAGCAGTTCGAGATTGTCGATCAGCGACTTCATCGCCGGATCGAGGCGATTGCGTTGCTTCAGCTGGATCGAGAGGCACTCGCTGAGCGAGCGGGCGAATATGCCGGGCGGATCAAGATCCTGGAGCGTTTCCAGGACGGTCGACAAATGTTCTGCCGTTTCACCGAGCCGCGCGGCTATCTCGTCGATATCGGCGCGCAGATAGCCGGCTTCATCGAGGTGATCCATGAGGATCGCGGCAATCAGCCGATCGCCGGGCTTGGACAGCGCAAAGGGAATCTGCTGATTGAGGTGGTCGCGGATGCTGATCTGGCCGGCGACGAAATCATCGAGGTCATAGCCTTCCCCTTCGCCTGATCCACCGCCGGGCATGGATTTCCATTGGCCGAGCAGTTCCGGCGCATCGGCGCGCGTCGCTGTTCCCTCGTCGGAAAGCGCCGTGTCGAAATTGGCATCAAGGCGGTCATCGAGCCTGTCGCCATGCCCGGGTTCGTACCATTCGCTGTCGAGAGAGGGACTTGGCTCGGCGTGCTCGTCGCTCGCGCTGCTCTCGTGCTGGTTGGCTGAAGGAGCGTCGTCATTGCCGCCGGTCCGCGGCTCGCCCAATTGTTCGCCACCCTCCGCCGCCATTTCGAGCAAAGGGTTCTTTTCCACCTCCTGCGCGATGAAATTCATCAGTTCGAGATGAGTCATCTGCAACAACTGGATGGATTGCATCAGTTGCGGTGTCATCACCAGCGACTGGTTCTGGCGCAGGAACAGGTTTGCCGACAACGCCATGGCGGACGCGAAACTCCCCTATACAGCCTTGAAATCCCGCTCTGTGGCGCGGGACTTTCCGTTGTAATCCACTTGGCCCAAAAATTGCTTTTTTGCGAGGTTTGGTCAAGCCGAACCGTGGGGTGCCGGCGTATTTCTTAAGTAGGGGTCAGAGGCTGAACTTGTCGCCGAGGTAGAGGCGGCGCACATCCGGGTTGTTGACGATGTCGTTGGCCCGCCCGTGCGTCAGCACCTCGCCGGCATGGATGATGTAGGCGCGGTCGATCAGCCCGAGCGTTTCGCGGACATTGTGATCGGTGATCAGCACACCGATGCCGCGCGCCGTCAGGTGACGGACGAGGTTCTGGATGTCGGATACCGAAATCGGATCGACGCCGGCAAATGGCTCGTCGAGCAGCATGAAGGTCGGATCGGTGGCCAGTGCCCGGGCGATTTCGAGCCGCCGGCGTTCGCCGCCTGACAGCGCCACCGCCGGAGACTTGCGCAATTTCTCGATGTGAAACTCGTGCAGCAGTTCGTCGAGCTTGGCATCACGCTTCTTGCCGTCGCTCTCGTGAAGTTCGAGCACCGCCCGGATGTTGTCCTCGACCGTCAGGCCGCGAAAGATCGAGGCTTCCTGCGGCAGGTAGCCGACGCCGAGGCGCGCGCGCCGATACATCGGCATGCCGGTGACTTCGTTGCCGTTGATGGCGATCGTACCGGCATCGACCGGCACGAGGCCGGTGATCATGTAGAAACAGGTCGTCTTGCCGGCGCCGTTCGGGCCGAGCAGGCCGACGGCTTCGCCGCGGCGCACGACCAGCGATACGCCGTTGACCACGCGGCGGGTATTGTAGCTTTTCGTCAGGCCGTGGGCGATCAGTGTCCCCTCATAGCGCGTCTTGTCGAGACGCACTTCCGCAGGATTGGGCTGCGGCGCGCGATTGGCGCCGATCAGGTCTGAGACGACGGGAATTTTCACGTTGTGGCCGATACTAATTCTTCTTCTGGGACTTGGGATCGAGCTGGATCTGCACGCGACCGCCACAGCTGTCGAGTTTGGCTTCTCCCGAATTCATCTGCACCGTCAGCTTGCAGCCGACGAAGACGTTCTGGCCTTCCGACAGCACCACCCGGTCGCCTTCCAGCACGAAGACCTGGGCGTCGAGATTGAAGGTGCCCTTGTCCGCCGTCGCCTGCTGCGTTCCGGAAGACAGGAAGACCTTGTCGGTGACGTCGATCTTCTCGATGTCGGCATTGCCGTTGGTGACGCTGGTGCCCTCGCCGCGGTAGTGCACGGTCATGTTGCCCGACTGCAGCGTCGTCGTGCCCTGCACGACCTTGACATTGCCGGAAAACAGCGCGGTCTTTTCCTGCTCGCGGATCTCCAGCGTATCGCTTTCGATCTGGATCGGCTGGTCGTTCGACAGCTTGAGGCCATTCAGATTGCTCTTTGTCGCCTGGGCCAACGCGGCCGGCGAGCAGGCCAGTAAGGCAAGACCGGTTGCGACCAGGAGGCCAGTCTTGAAGGACGATGTACGGCGTTCGAAATTCATGACGGGCCCGGCTCTCAATTGCCTGTTTTGCGGATGGCGGACGGTTCGATGTTTACCCGAACGGCGCCCTGAAAAGTGATGATGCGTCCCTTATCCGTTATCTTGAGCGACTGCGCAACAATCGACGCTTCGTCCGCCTTGATGGCGACCGGATCGCTCGTCTCCATCTTGCCGCCCTTGATGTCGAGATGGGCGGACTGGAAGCTGGCCTCGAGGCCGGTCGAGAGCTTGATGGTGAAGGGCTTGTCCATGTCAAGAAGATCGGAGGAGCGGTCGAACACCCCGCTCAACGCCTCGACCCGGGCGATGATCTTCTCGTTCAGCGGCACGGCTGCTGCAATCGTTTCGAGCGCGATGATGTTCGGGTTCTTGATGTCCTGAAGCGCGCGTTCGGCCCGCATCGAATAGCTGATGCCGTCTTCGTTGCGCCCGGCGATTGCCGGCTTTTCCATCACCACCTTGCCATTCTCGATCTTGGCCGAGGCGATCTGCAGGTTCTCCGGCAGATAGGCCCTGACCACCGAGACGCCGACGAAGGCGAGCGAGATGAGTAAGGCGACGACAGGCAGAAGGACCTTCAAGCGCTTGACCCGGGCGGAATGGCTGACGGCAAGGCGATAGGCATCGCCCTCTGGCCGGCCGCCAGCGGTCGTCGCACCATGGTCCACGCGATTCAACATAAGTGAAGCCTGTTCGGGTTGGCCTGCCCGGATAAGCGGGGGAGGAATCCGGTTGACATTTCGCATTATTGCATTCGCTTGCCAATATGGAAATTGCCCGAGCGAATACAAGCGGCCGCCGCCGGTCCGGACGGCAAGGGCCTGAAAACCCATGCTGCCTGGCTCCGATGTCCAAGATGAGGCGAAACGACCGCCGAAGGTTGATTATCCCGCGACATTGTGGTGTTTTACCGGCGGCCGAGCGGATCGCCTCGGGCCGGTTAAGTTGTTCCTTGACGCTGCTTTTTCGGTTTGGCACGTTTGGAGCGACCAAGGTCTACTCAACCATTCAGGGGGCGCGCGTGATCAAGTCGGAACTGGTGCAGATTGTCGCGGCGCGTAATCCGCATCTCTACCATCGTGACGTGGAAAACATCGTCAATGCGGTTCTGGACGAGATCACCGACGCGCTCGCGGCGGGCAATCGCGTCGAATTGCGCGGCTTCGGCGCGTTTTCGGTGAAAAACCGGCCTTCGCGCTCGGGCCGCAATCCGCGCACCGGCGAAACCGTCTTCGTCGAGGAAAAATGGGTTCCCTTCTTCAAGACCGGCAAGGAATTGCGCGAACGGCTCAATCCCGGCATGGCAGACGAAGGCGACGAATAATCGGTCAGAAGCCCGGCGCGCTTGAAAAGCCCGCGACGCGGCTTAACTTGGAGGCATCCGCCGAACTGAGATCGGATGCGTGGCGGCGGGCCGCCGAGGAGTAATGCGCTATGGTCAAGAAAGTCGTCAGTCTGGTTGTCTTCGTGCCCCTGGCGATCGTGCTGATCGTCTTGTCGGTGGCCAATCGGCAGGCGGTGACGCTCGCGCTCAATCCGTTCAAGCCCGACGACGCCCTCTTGTCCCTGACCGCGCCATTCTTCGTCTTCCTGTTTCTCGCGCTCATTCTGGGCCTTCTGCTCGGCTCTGCCGCGACCTGGCTCGCTCAGGGCAAGTACCGCAAGAAGGCCCGCACCGAATCCCGTCAGGCCGTGCGCTGGCAGGCCGAGGCCGATCGACACAAGAGTCGCGCCGAACAACTGGCCGGCAGCGGATTGCCGCAGATTCCGGCCAAGTGACGCTGAACAGGTGATGCTGGCCAGATGACACGGCAAACGTGACGCTGTCGCACGCAAGGTGCGCGAAGATGCGGGCGGGAAAGCGCTTTTCCCAGCTGTGCAGGGGTGCTAAGGCGTTTCGCTCGATTTCAGGACGACAAGCAGGATCATCGCGTGAAGAACAAGGAACGCCGGCCGATGCGCAACGCATCCGCCGGAAAGGCCGGGAAGGCGTCCAAGCCCATGGCGAAGCCTGTCAAGGCTGGCCTTCGCGATGCGGACCGGAGCGCTTCCTTGAAGCCGCACGGCGTCAAGCTTTCCGAAGGCGAGGCGCGCGCGTCGAAGCCGGCCGACATGTCGATGGCGGTTGACAGTGCCCGCCCGCCGGCCGAGCCGCAGCGGACACTGATGGTGCGCACCGGCGAGCGCCCGGCCGAACGCGTGCCGGTGATCCTCGAATCCCAGGGCGCCGGCGACTTCCATCTGATCGACAGCGGCGCGGGGGAGAAGCTCGAGCAATACGGTCCCTATCGCATCGTCCGGCCCGAAGCCCAGGCCTTGTGGCCCAAGACACTGCCGGCGCATGTCTGGGAAAAGGCCGATGCGATCTTTACCGGCGACACCGATGAGGACGGCATGGGCCGCTGGCGCTTTCCCCGCGAAGCGCTCGGCGAGACCTGGCCGCTATCGCTGCTCGGCGTCGATTTTCTCGGCCGTTTCACATCCTTCCGTCACGTCGGCGTGTTCCCTGAGCAGATCGCCCACTGGAGCTGGATGAAGGAGCGTGTCGAGACGGCAGATCGACCGCTGAAGGTGCTGAACCTGTTCGGCTATACCGGTGTTGCCTCGCTGGTCGCGGCTGCCGCCGGCGCCGAGGTCACCCATGTCGATGCGTCGAAGAAGGCGATCGGCTGGGCCCGCGAGAACCAGTCGCTGAGCCGGCTCGACAAGGCGCCGATCCGCTGGATCTGCGACGACGCGATGAAGTTCATTCAGCGCGAGGAGCGGCGCGGCCACCGCTACGACATCATCCTGACCGATCCGCCGAAATTCGGCCGGGGACCGAATGGCGAGGTCTGGCACCTGTTCGAGCATCTGCCGCTGATGCTCGACATTTGCCGCGAACTCCTGGCACCCAAGACGCTGGGCCTGGTGCTCACCGCCTATTCGATCCGCGCGAGCTTCTATTCGATCCACGAACTGATGCGCGAGACGATGCGCGGCAAGGGCGGCCTCGTCGAATCCGGCGAACTGGTGATCCGCGAGGCCGGCCTCGACGGCAAGACCCCGGGCCGGGCGCTCTCGACCTCTCTTTTCAGCCGCTGGGTGCCGAAATGAACGAAGAGTACAGGAATGACGGCCCCCGCCGGGTCGGCCAGGTCAAGGAAATCACCAGCCTGGCCAATCCGATCATCAAGGACATCAAGGCGCTGTCCTTGAAGAAGACGCGCGACGAGACCAAGAGCTTCATGGCGGAAGGCCTGAAGCTGGTCATCGACGCGCTCGATCTGGGCTGGACGATCCGCACACTGATCTATTCCAAGGGTGCCAAAGGCAAACCCCTGGTCGAAAAGGTCGCCGCCCGTACCGTCGCCGCAGGCGGGCTGGTGCTCGAGGTCAGCGAGAAGGTCATGGCGTCGGTCACCCGGCGGGAAAATCCGCAGATGGTCGCCGGCGTCTTCGAACAGCGCTGGAAGTCGCTGAAGGTTGTCCGGCCCTCAGGATCCGAGACGTGGGTGGCGCTCGACCGCGTCCGCGATCCCGGCAATCTCGGCACCATCATCCGCACCGCCGACGCCGCTGGCGCCTCGGGCGTGATCCTGGTCGGCGACTGCACCGACCCGTTTTCGCTGGAGACCGTGCGCGCCACGATGGGCTCGCTCTTCGCCGTGCCACTGGTCAAGACGACGCCCGCCGATTTCCTGCGCTGGAAGAAGGAGTGCGGCGCGCGTCTCGTCGCGACCCATCTCGCCGGCGCGGTTGACTATCGCACTATCGACTACCGCAGCAAGCCTGTCGTGCTGATGATGGGTAACGAGCAGTCGGGCCTGCCCGACGATATGGCGGGTGCTGCCGATGCGCTGGCCCGCATTCCGCAGGTCGGACGCGCCGATTCGCTCAATCTGGCCGTTGCGACCGGCGTCATGCTGTTCGAGGTCCGCCGCCATCTTCTGACCCTCGACGGGCCCAAATGAACACCTTCCTCGCCCCCTTCAGCCGGCCGCTGCCGGCCGCGATCTTCATCGCCATTGCCTTGCTGCTCGACCAGGCGATCAAGCTTGCCGTCGAGCTTTACCTGCCGCTGCACGAGGCCGTGCCGGTCATGCCCATGCTGGCACTCTACCGCACGCACAATCTCGGCGTCGCCTTCTCCATGCTGGCCGACGCCCATGGCTGGTTCATCGTCGGCTTGCGGATCGTCATCGTCGCTTTTGTCCTGTGGCTGTGGAAACGGACCGGCCCCGGACACCACATCGCCCATCTCGGCTTCGCCATGATCATCGCCGGTGCGCTCGGCAATATCATCGACCGCTTCGTCTATGGTCACGTGGTCGACTACGTCCTCTTCTACACCCAGACTTGGTCCTTTGCCGTGTTCAATCTTGCCGATAGCTTCATCAGTGTCGGTGCCGCTCTCATACTCCTCGACGAGATACTGGCGCATCGGGCCTCGAAAGCGTAATCTGCCCTTTGCCGCGGATGCGTGAGACAGCCGGAAACGGAAGAGCCCGCCGGGGCTCCATCAGTGCAGCGTCATCTGTCACTTTGCTGTCGCACATCCATGGTTTATGGCGCTTTAAGACAACCCGGACGAGTCGCTATGAGCATTGAACTTTTGGATCGAGTGTCCCTGGTCGATGGTGGCGCGCAGTCCGCCGCAGTCGCCGGTCGGACGACGGAAGGCTTGCTCGGACGCATCGGCAACCTGGAGACCAGGATTGCCCGCAACGATCGCGAGATCGATGCCGCGCAGGCCGTTCGCTACCGGGTCTTCGTCGAAGAGATGGGCGCGCAGATCCCTTCGGATTCGGCCCGCCGCAAGCGCGACATCGATGCCTGGGACATGGTCTGCGATCACCTCCTGGTGCTGGACCGCTCGCTCGACTGCGACCCGGAGGATCAGATCGTCGGCACCTACCGGCTTCTGCGTCACGACGTGGCGCGCACCAATGGCGGCTTCTACTCGGCGACCGAATTCGACGTCGACGCCCTGATGGCACGTCATCCGGAAAAGCGCTTCATGGAACTCGGCCGTTCCTGCGTTCTGCCGGAATACCGCAGCAAACGCACCGTCGAACTTCTGTGGCAGGGATGCTGGGCCTATGCGCTGACCCATCGTGTCGATGCCATGTTCGGCTGCGGTTCGTTCCCCGGCATTCGTCCCGAAGAGCATGCGCTGGCGCTGTCCTTCCTCTACCACAACGCCGTGGCGCGTGATGAATGGGCGGTTCGTGCACTGCCCGAACTTTATCGTGAAATGGATCTGATGCCGGTCGAGGCGATCAATCCGCGCAAGGCGCTTGCCGCCATGCCGCCGCTGATCAAGGGCTATCTGCGGCTCGGCGCGATGATCGGCGAAGGCGCGGTGGTCGATCACGCCTTCAACACCACGGACGCATTGATCGTCCTGCCGATCTCCAGCATTTCCGACCGTTACCGCAACTATTACGGCGCCGACGCCGGCCGCTTCGCCAGCTGATTCTCATGCCTTGAAAGCTTGAGGAAAAAAACAGCCCGCCGACTTGGGTCGGCGGGCTGTTCTTTGGTGCTTGGTCGGGCCTATGCCGGATCACTCGCCGGCATTGTAGGCGGCGATCGCCGCCATGTTGACGATGTCGCTGTCCTTGGCGCCGATCTGGGCGATCTGCACGGACTTCTCCAGCCCGACCAGCAGCGGACCGATCACGGTCGAGCCGCCGAGTTCCTGCAGCATCTTGGTCGAGATCGAGGCAGAGTGGATCGCTGGCATGACCAGGACATTTGCGGTGCCCGACAGGCGGCAGAACGGGTACTGCTCCATGCGGTGGGCGTTGAGCGCGACGTCAGCCCCCATTTCGCCGTCATACTCGAAATCGACACGGCGCTTGTCGAGGATCTTTACCGCCTCGCGCAACCGTTCGGAGCGTTCACCGGTCGGATGGCCGAAGGTCGAATAGGCGAGAAGCGCCACGCGGGGTTCGTAGCCGAGGCGTCGGGCAAGACCGGCAGCCTCCTCGGCGATGTCGGCGAGTTCTTCGGCCGTCGGCATGTCGTGGACGGCGGTGTCGGCCACCAGAACCGTGCGGCCGCGCGTCAGCGCCAGCGACACACCGATCACCCGATGGCCCGGCTGCGGATCGATGCAGCGGCGAACGTCCTCGAGCGCGGTCGAATAGTTGCGAGTGGTGCCGGTCACCATGGCGTCGGCATCGCCGAGCGCCACCATGCAGGCGGCAAAATGATTGCGGTCGGTGTTGATCAGGCGCTGGCAGTCGCGGTGCAGGTAGCCTTTGCGCTGCAGGCGCGAGTAGAGATATTCGGTGTAGGCCTCGACCCGGGTCGAGACGCGGGCATTGACCACCTCGATGCCGGGGCGGTCGAGATCGATGCCCGCGCGTTCGGCGGTTTCCTTGAGCGGCGCATCGCGACCGAGCAGGATGGCGGTGCCGAGCCCTTGGTTGACGAAGGAAATCGCTGCCCGCATCACCTGCTCTTCCTCGCCCTCGGCGAAGACGACACGCTTGGGATTCTGACGGACCCTCTCGTAGAGGCGCTGGGTCGTGGCCGCAATCGGGTCGCGCCGTGCAAAAAGCTCGCGGCTATAGGCGTCGAGGTCTTCGATCGCCTTACGGGCAACCCCGGTCTCCATCGCCGCTTTCGCCACCGCGACCGGGATGGCCGAGATCAGGCGCGGATCGAAGGGCACGGGAATGATATATTCGGCCCCGAAGCGCGGCCGGTTGCCCTGGTACGCGGCCGCGACGTCGTCCGGCACGTCCTCGCGCGCCAGGCTCGCAAGCGCCCTGACGGCGGCGATCTTCATCGCGTCGTTGATCTGCGAGGCACGCACGTCGAGCGCTCCCCGGAAGATGTAGGGAAAGCCCAGAACATTGTTGACCTGGTTCGGATAGTCCGAGCGGCCCGTCGCCATGATGGCGTCGTCACGGATCTCGGCGACTTCCTCCGGGGTGATTTCCGGGTCGGGGTTGGCCATGGCAAAGATGATCGGGTTTGCCGCCATGGAGCGGATCATGTCGGCGGAAAACGCGCCCTTCTGCGACAGGCCGAGCACGACGTCGGCACCTTCCATGGCTTCCTTCAGCGTGCGGCGGTCGGTCTTGACCGCATGGGCCGACTTCCACTGGTTCATGCCCTCGATCCGGCCCTGGTAGATCACGCCCTTGGTGTCGCACAGGATGATGTTGGCGGGATTGAAGCCCATCGCCTTGATGAGCTCGATGCAGGCGATCGCCGCAGCGCCGGCGCCGTTGCAGACCAGCTTGGTGGTCTTGAAGTCGCGGCCGGTCAGCTCGAGCGCGTTGATCAGGCCTGCCGCGGCGATGATCGCCGTGCCGTGCTGGTCGTCATGGAAGACCGGGATGTCCATGATCTCGCGCAGTCGGCTCTCGATGATGAAGCAGTCCGGCGCCTTGATGTCTTCGAGGTTGATGCCGCCGAAGGAGGGCCCGAGATAACGCACGCAGTTGATGAATTCCTCGACATTCTCGGTATCGACCTCGAGATCGATCGAATCGACGTCGGCGAAGCGCTTGAAGAGCACGGCCTTGCCCTCCATTACCGGCTTGGAGGCCAGCGCGCCGAGATTGCCCAGTCCGAGAATGGCCGTGCCGTTCGAGATGACGGCGACCATGTTGCCGCGCGTCGTGTAGTCGTAGGCGGTCGCCGGATCGGCGGCGATCGCCTTCACCGGAACGGCGACGCCCGGCGAGTAGGCAAGCGACAGGTCGCGCTGGGTGGCCATGGCCTTTGTCGGGGTGATTTCCAGCTTGCCCGGCCGTCCCTGGGCGTGGAAATCGAGTGCTTCCTGTTCCGTGACCGACGTCTTGCTGCGTCCGTTGCGATCCTTGCTTGCCATGTTCCCTCGAAGCTTGTTGTGGGCAGCCTTGGCCCGGTCGACCTTGGCGGTTGTTTTTGCTTGGCTTAGGTCGTTAGTGTTGCACGACTTCCGTTTCAAGAAAACTTCAGACAGTGACAATCAACAGCGTCCCCACCAACGAGGTCCTGAACGCCGCCGAGCTTGCCTCGGAGGAAAGCCGCGCGTCTGCGACCCCGATGATGGAGCAGTATATCGAGATCAAGGCCAACAATCCGGGCAGCCTGCTGTTCTACCGGATGGGCGATTTCTATGAGCTGTTCTTCGAGGATGCCGTCGACGCCTCGCGCGCGCTCGGCATCACGCTGACCAGGCGCGGCCAGCATCTGGGCCAGGACATCCCGATGTGCGGCGTGCCGGTCCATGCCGCCGACGACTACCTGCAGAAGCTGATCTCGCTCGGTTTCCGCGTCGCAGTCTGCGAACAGGTCGAGGATCCGGCCGAGGCGAAGAAGCGCGGATCGAAGTCGGTCGTCAAGCGCGACGTCGTGCGTCTCGTGACCCCCGGCACGCTGACCGAGGAAAGGCTGCTTTCGCCATCGGAATCGAACTACCTGATGGCGCTTGCCCGCATCCGGGGCGGTGCGACCCCGCAATTGGCGATCGCCTGGATCGACATCTCGACGGGCATCTTCCGTCTCGCCGAGACCGACGAGGGGCGTCTGCTCGCGGATATCCTGCGGATCGAGCCGCGTGAACTGATCGTCGCCGACACGCTGTTCTTCGATCCGGAACTGAAACCTGCCTTCGATGTGCTTGGCCGCGTGGTCGTACCCCAGCCGGCGGTGCTGTTCGACAGCGCGACGGCGGAAGGGCGCATCGCCCGCTATTTCGGCGTCAAGACGCTGGATGGTTTCGGCACGTTCAGCCGCGCAGAGATTGCTGCCGCCGCCGCCGCCGTTGCCTATGTCGAGAAGACCCAGATCTCCGAACGCCCGCCGCTCGGGCTTCCCGAGCGCCAGAGTGCTGCCTCGACGCTGTTCATCGATCCCGCCACCCGTGCCAATCTCGAGCTGGTGAAGACGCTGTCGGGCGATCGCAACGGCTCCCTGCTGAAAGCCATCGACCGGACGGTAACCGGCGGCGGCGCCCGCCTTTTGGCCGAGCGGCTGATGTCACCGTTGACCGATCCGGAGCAAATTGCCGGGCGGCAGGATTCCGTCGCCTTCCTGCTGTCCGAGCCATCGCTCTCCGACCGGCTGCGCGACGGCCTCAAACGCGTGCCGGACATGCCGCGCGCGCTCTCGCGCCTGGCGCTCGATCGCGGCGGCCCGCGGGACCTTGGCGCGATCCTGCAGGGGATCGTCACGGCCGGCGAGGTCGCGGCACTGCTGGGCAGTGCGGTTCTTCCCGAAGAACTCGCCGCAGCCGTTGCGGATCTCAAGGTCTTGCCCAAGGCGCTCGCCGACCTGCTCGGCGCGATGCTGGCGGAAGAGCTGCCGCTGCTGAAGCGGGACGGTGGCTTCCTCAAGGCCGGTGCCGTCCCCGAGCTCGACGAGGTACGGGCACTGCGCGACCAGTCGCGCCGGGTGATTGCCGGCCTGCAACTGCAATATGCCGAGGAGACCGGCATCAAGTCGCTGAAGATCAAGCACAACAACGTGCTCGGCTATTTCATCGAGGTGACCGCCGGCAATTCCGGAACGATGACGGACGGGGAGGCGGCCAAGGCCCGCTTCATCCACCGCCAGACCATGGCCAGCGCCATGCGCTTCACCACGACCGAGCTTGCCGATCTGGAAACCCGCATCGCCAACGCCGCCGGCCAGGCGCTGTCGATCGAGCTCGAGGCCTTCGAGCGGATGACGGCGGAGGCGGTCGCTGCCGCCGAGCCGATCAAGGCGGCAGCGCGGGCGCTGGCCGTCATCGACGTTGCCGTCGGGCTGGCCGCCCTTGCCGAGGAGCAGGGCTATTGCCGCCCGCTGGTCGACGACAGCCGAATGTTCTCCATCGTCGCCGGTCGCCATCCGGTGGTCGAACAGGCGCTGCGCCGCCAGTCGGCGAGCCCCTTCATCGCCAATGACTGCAATCTCTCGCCGTCGGAGACGGGCTCGGACGGCGCGATCTGGCTGCTGACCGGCCCCAACATGGGCGGTAAATCGACCTTCCTGCGCCAGAACGCGCTGATCGCCATCCTGGCGCAGATGGGCTCCTTCGTGCCGGCGGGTGCTGCCCATATCGGCGTGGTCGATCGCCTGTTCTCCCGCGTTGGTGCTTCCGACGACCTGGCGCGCGGCCGTTCCACCTTCATGGTCGAGATGGTCGAGACGGCGGCGATCCTCAACCAGGCGACCGAGCGCTCGCTCGTCATCCTCGACGAGATCGGCCGCGGCACGGCGACTTTCGACGGCCTGTCGATCGCCTGGGCGGCGGTCGAACATCTGCATGAGGTCAATCGCTGCCGCTCGCTGTTTGCCACCCATTTCCATGAACTGACGGTGCTGTCGGAAAAGCTCGAGCGCCTTTCCAACGTCACCATGCGGGTCAAGGAATGGGACAATGACGTGATCTTCCTGCACGAAGTCGGCCCCGGCGCCGCCGACCGTTCCTATGGCATTCAGGTGGCGCGCCTTGCCGGTCTGCCGGCTTCCGTCGTGGCCCGGGCGCGTGATGTGCTGACCCGCCTGGAGGATGCCGATCGCAAGAACCCGGCAAGTTCGCTGATCGACGACCTGCCCTTGTTCCAGGTGGCGGTGCGCCGTGAGGAGGCGAAAAAGGCAGGGCCGTCCAAGGTCGAGGAAATGTTGAAAGGCCTTGATCTCGACGACATGACACCGCGCCAGGCGCTCGACGCGCTGTATGACTTGAGGAAACAACTTGGCAAGCCTTGAGGGCTAATATCCCTGTCCAAGGCGCCCGAAAGGCGTTATAGCGCCATCCGTCGCCGGCCTTCGGGCAGGCCGACAAGCCGAAGAAAGCATGCCGCAACAATGGCCATGACCGAACTCGAATACGGCGACCTGCTCGACGTCGCCGCCCTCAAGGCTGACTGCGAGGCCGTCGCGCTCGCACATTCCGGTCACCTGCTCGACATCCGGGCCGGGCTGCTGCCGATCCTCAAGAAGGTCAGCGCCGACGGCCGGGAACTGGCCAAGGAAAAGCTGTTCCAGGATGGCAGCGGGATCAATTGCGCCCGGCGGATCTCGTGGATTCAGGACCAGCTGATTTCGGTGATCTTCGATCTCGTCGTACGCCACGTCTATCGCGACAAGGCCGACATGGTCGCGGTCTCGGCGGTCGGCGGCTATGGCCGCGGCACACTGGCACCGGGCTCGGACATCGACCTCCTGTTCCTGACGCCTCCCAAGCTGACGGCGGACATGCACAAGGCGGTCGAGTTCATGCTCTATCTGCTGTGGGACATCGGCTTCAAGGTCGGCCATGCGACCCGCACCGTGGATGAGTGCATGCGCCTGTCTAAGGACGACATGACGATCCGCACGGCCATTCTGGAAACGCGCTTCGTCTGCGGCCAGGAGGCGCTCGTCACCGAACTGCAGCGCCGCTTCGACCAGGAAGTGACAAACAATACAGCGCCGGAATTCATCGCCGCCAAGCTGGCCGAGCGGGACGAACGTCATCGCAAGGCGGGGGACAGCCGCTATCTGGTCGAGCCCAACGTCAAGGAAGGCAAGGGCGGGCTGCGTGACCTGCAAACGCTGTTCTGGATTGCCAAATATCGCTACCACATCCGCGACGCCGGCGATCTCGTCCGGCTTGGCGTGCTGTCCCGCCAGGAATGGCGTCTGTTCGAGAAGGCCGACGACTTCCTCTGGGCGGTGCGTTGTCACATGCACTATCTGACCGGCAAGCCGGAGGAACGCCTCTATTTTGATATCCAGCCGGAGATCGCCCGCAATCTCGGCTACCAGCCACGCCCCGGCCTTTCAGCCGTCGAGCGCTTCATGAAGCACTATTTCCTCGTCGCCAAGGATGTCGGCGACCTGACGCGTATCTTCTGCGCGACACTCGAGGAGCAGCAGGCCAAGGCGGCGCCGGGCCTGACCGGCGTGATCGGGCGTTTTGCCAATCGCGCCCGCAAGCTGCCGGGCACTCCGGAATTCATCGAGGACCGTGGCCGCATTGCGCTCGCCGATCCGGATGTCTTCAAGCGCGATCCGGTGTCGATCATGCGGCTCTTTCACGTCGCCGACCTGAAGGGGCTGGAATTCCATCCCGACGCGCTCAGGGCCGTGACCCGCTCGCTGGCGCTGATCGACCACGACTTCCGCGAGAACGAGGAGGCGAACCGCCTCTTCCTTGCCATCCTCACGTCGCGCCGTGATCCAGGCTTCGTGCTGCGGCGGATGAACGAGGCCGGCGTGCTCGGCCGTTTCATCCCCGAATTCGGTAAGATCGTCTCGATGATGCAGTTCAACATGTATCATCACTACACCGTCGACGAGCATCTGATCCGCACCGTGGAAGTGCTGGCCGAGATCGACAAGGGCAAGGCCGAGGACATTCATCCGCTGTCGGCCAAGGTGCTGCCGAGCATCGAGGATCGGCAGGCATTCTATGTGGCCGTCCTGTTGCACGATGTCGCCAAGGGCCGCCAGGAAGACCATTCCATCGCCGGCGCCAAGGTGGCACGCAAGCTCTGCCCGCGCTTCGGCCTCAATGCCAAGCAGACCGAGCTCGTCGCCTGGCTGATCGAGCAGCATCTGCTGATGTCGATGGTCGCCCAGACCCGCGACCTGCACGATCGCAAGACGATCACCGACTTCGCCGAGAAGGTCCAGTCGCTCGATCGGTTGAAGATGCTGCTCGTCTTGACCGTCTGCGACATCCGCGCGGTCGGGCCGGGGGTTTGGAACGGCTGGAAGGGCCAGTTGCTGCGCACGCTTTACTACGAGACGGAATTGCTCCTGTCCGGCGGTTTCTCCGAAGTGTCGCGCAAGGAGCGGGCCAAGCATGCGGCCGAAATGCTGACGCAGGCACTCGGCGACTGGAGCCAGAAGGACCAGAAGACCTATACCAAGCTGCACTACGAGCCCTATCTGCTCTCCGTGGAGTTGGAAGACCAGGTGCGCCACGCCCATTTCATCCGTGAAGCGGACAAGGCCGGCAAGGCGCTGGCGACCATGGTTCGCACCCACTCCTTCCATGCGATCACCGAGATCACGGTGCTCTCGCCCGACCATCCGCGCCTGTTGTCGATCATCGCCGGCGCCTGTGCCGCGGCCGGTGCCAACATTGCCGATGCGCAGATTTTCACCACCTCCGACGGTCGGGCGCTCGACACCATTCTGGTCAACCGCGAGTTCCCCATCGACGAGGACGAGATGCGGCGTGCCGCAACCATCGGCAAGATGATCGAAGACGTGTTGTCGGGCCGCAAGCGTCTGCCGGAAGTGATTGCCACCCGCAGCAAGGGCAAGAAGAAGAACAAGACCTTCCCGGTCCAGCCGCATGTGACGATCTCGAACACGCTGTCGAACAAGTTCACCGTCGTCGAAGTCGAATGCCTCGACCGCATCGGCCTGCTTGCCGAAATCACCGCGGTCCTCTCCGACCTGTCGCTCGACATCCACTCGGCGCGCATCACCACCTTCGGCGAAAAAGTTATCGATACCTTCTACGTCACGGACTTGGTCGGTCAGAAGGTGACCAACGAGAACCGCCAGGCGAGCATCGTCACCCAGCTAAAGGCTGTCATGGCCGAGCAAGGTGACGAACTGCGCGATCGAATGCCGTCCGGCATCATCGCCCAGGCCGTCCAGCGCGCCGTTCCGGTCCAGAAGAAGGCCAAGGTCTGACCATGGGGCTGGTGAAGAAGTTCATGACCGTCGGCGGCGCGACGCTCGGCAGCCGCGTCTTCGGCTTTGCCCGCGAAACGCTGATGGCGGCAGCACTCGGCACCGGGCCGATGGCCGACGTCTTCTATGCCGCCTTCCGCTTTCCCAATCTCTTTCGCCGGCTGTTTGCCGAAGGCGCTTTCAACGCCGCCTTCGTGCCGCTGTTTGCCAAGGAGATCGAGGCCAACGGCGTTGACGGTGCCAAGCGCTTCTCCGAGGAAGTCTTCGGCGTGCTGTTTACCGTGCTCTTGCTCATCACCATCGTCATGGAGCTTTCCATGCCGCTGCTGGTGCAATGGGTGATCGCGCCCGGCTTTTCCGATGATCCGGTCAAATATTCCCTGACGGTGCGCCTTGCGGCGGTCATGTTCCCTTATCTGATGTGCATGTCGCTGACCGCCATGCTGTCCGGCATGTTGAATTCGCTGCATCACTTCTTCGCAGCCGCCATCGCTCCGGTCTTTCTCAACATCCTGATGATCGGCGCCCTCCTTTGGGCGCTCTATACAGGTGCTGATCCGGCGATGACCGCCTGGTATCTCTCCTGGTCGGTTCTCGCCGCTGGCGTGTTGCAGATGGCGGTGGTCTATGCCGGTGTGCGCCATGCCGGCATCAAGCTTTCCTTCAAATTTCCGCGCTTCACGCCGAACGTGAAACGCCTGCTGGTGCTGGCCGTTCCGGCCGCGGTAACCGGCGGCATCACCCAGATCAACCAGCTGATCGGCCAGGCGATCGCCTCGGGCAAGGAAGGGGCGATCGCCGCCCTTCAATATGCCGACCGTATCTATCAATTGCCGCTCGGCGTCGTCGGCGTGGCCGTCGGCGTGGTGCTCTTGCCCGAGCTCGCGCGCGCGCTGAAGGCCGGTCACATGAAGGAAGCCGGCAACATCCAGAACCGCTCGATGGAATTCGTTCTGTTCCTGACCCTGCCGGCCGCAGCCGCGCTCTGGGTCCTGTCGGATGAGATCATCCGCGTGCTCTACGAGCGTGGCGCCTTTACGCAGGAGAACACCACGGTGGTCGCCGCGATCCTGGCAATCTACGGCATCGGCCTCCCGGGCTTCGTCATGATCAAGGCATTGCAGCCGGGCTTCTACGCCCGCGAAGATACCCGCACGCCGATGCGGTTCACCGGGATTTCCGTGGTGATCAACTCCGCCCTGGCGATCTCGCTGTTCCCAATCCTCGCCGAACGCGGCATCGCCATCGCCGAGGCGGCCGCCGGCTGGATCAACACCGTGCTGCTTTTCATAACGCTGCATCGCCGCGGTCACCTGACCTGGGAATGGGCCCTGTTCACCCGCACCCTGCGCCTGATGATCGCCGCGGCGATCATGGCGGTCATGCTGGTCTATCTGTCGGACTATTGGTCCGCCTGGCTGGCGCCGGATGCCTCGTTGCTCCATCAGCTGACAGCGCTTGGCGGCCTGGTGGCCATCGCCATGGTCGTCTACTTCGGCGTCGCCTTTGCCATTGGCGGGGCAGACATCGGCATGCTGCGGCGGAACCTGAGGCGCAAGCCCAAGGCCTAGCGGCGACCGCAATGACGCCAGATGCGTTTCGGACCGATGTCGACATGGACGAGGCCGTTGCAGTACCGGCCGATGCCGCCAATACCAGGAGCACTGGCGGCGGCTGCCAGCACGCGTTTTTCCGACACGCCGGGCACGCGAATATCCGCCGCATAGCAGTGACTGTGCTGCGAGCCGCCGGAATGTGGGCGGTGGCCCGACGTGATGACCGGCTTGCGGCCGGTCTTATGCGCAATATGCGCAAGGACCCGCCTGAGCTCCTTCGGAAAGCAATTGGCCCGCACACTGACCCGTTGCAGCGTATAGGCGGCGGTGTAGTCGTGCTTCAGCTTGACGACACGCCGTTCCTCCCTGCTTCCGGCCAGAGCCGCGGTGTTCAGGCTGAGCGTCAAGAGGCAGGCAAGCGCGACGCGATAAGGAATGCGCATGATATCCCCCGTGGAAGGACCTTTCCTCATGAAAGGCTATCTAGGTTGCGGGGAGGCATTTCATTCCTAAAAGTGACGTCAATAAGGAGAAAAATGCTCCAATTCAGGAATCCTGCTGCCGCAATGGTTAATCTGCATTAACCTCGGTGGCGGATGCGCTGCGTTCCGGGCGCGGTTCTCGGGAAAATTCCGGGTTGAGTTCCGACCGTGCTCGAGCTCCAGGGGCGGCAAAACTGGCCCTTGATTGTCGACCTTTCGGGGTGCATAAGCCGCTGGCTAATTTCGATCGACAGATCGGGCCCTCCACCAGCCTGTTGAGGACAATCATGGGTGAGTTCAAGCCGCTGGTCTTTTCCGGCGTTCAGCCGACCGGCAATCTCCATCTTGGCAATTATCTCGGTGCGATCCGCAAGTTCGTCGCGCTTCAGGAACATCACGACTGCATCTATTGCGTCGTCGACCTGCATGCGCTGACGGCCCAGCTCGTCCATGACGACATGCCGGGCCAGATCCGCTCGATCACGGCGGCGTTTCTGGCAAGCGGCATCGATCCGAAGAACCATATCGTCTTCAACCAGTCGGCCGTGCCGCAGCATGCGGAGCTGGCCTGGATCTTCAACTGCGTCGCCCGCATCGGCTGGATGAACCGCATGACGCAGTTCAAGGACAAGGCCGGCAAGGACCGCGAGCAGGCGTCGCTCGGTCTCTACGCCTATCCGAGCCTGATGGCGGCCGACATTCTCGTCTACCGCGCCACTCATGTACCGGTCGGCGAGGACCAGAAGCAGCATCTGGAACTGACCCGCGACATCGCCATGAAGTTCAATCTCGACTTCGTGGAACAGATCCGCCGCACCGGCTACGGCATCGACATCACGGTCGGCGAGGAGCCGGTTCATGCCTATTTTCCGATGGTCGAGCCGCTGATCGAGGGCCCCGCGCCGCGCGTGATGAGCCTCAAGGACGGCACCAAGAAGATGTCGAAGTCGGATCCGTCCGACCTGTCGCGCATCAACCTGATGGATGATGCGGAAACCATCTCGAAGAAGATCCGCAAGGCCAAGACCGACCCGGACGCGCTTCCGAGCGAGACCGATGGCCTGAAAGGCCGCCCCGAAGCCGACAACCTGGTCGGCATCTTCGCCGCCCTTTCCGACCGTACCAAGGAAGATGTGCTCAACGAGTTCGGCGGACAGCAGTTTTCAGTGTTCAAGCCGGCGCTCGTCGAGCTCGCCGTCGAAGTCCTGTCGCCGGTCAACGGCGAAATGCGCCGCCTGATGGGCGACACGGCCTATATCGACGGCGTCCTGCGCGACGGCGGCGAAAGGGCGCGGGCGCGCGCGGAAAAAACCATGAAGGAAGTCCGCGACATTATCGGCTTCGTGCAGTAAAGTCGCGGCCATCCTGCGCGGCCGGAAAAAGCGAGCCAGCCGCGAATATGGCTGAAGTTCAACCCATCCTGCGGCGGGGTACCCTATGGTTTCAACACGCCTGTCACGCCTCGAAGGTCACCGACGCAAGTTCATGGCGGTGATCGACAATACGCCGGAATGCTCGCGCGCGGTGCACTATGCCGGGCGACGCGCCAAGAACTCCAATGGCGGTCTGGTGCTGATGTATGTCATCCCGGAAGGCGATTTCCAGCAATGGCTGGGCGTGGAGGAGATCATGCGGGCCGAGGCTCGCGAGGAGGCGGAGGCCGTGATGGCCAAGGCGGCGCAGACCGTGCGCGAGACGATCGGCATCGAGCCGGAAATCGTCATCCGCGAGGGAAATTCCACCGCTGCGATCAACGGGCTGATCGAGGAGGACCGCGACATCGCCATCCTCGTCCTGGCGGCGGGGTCGACCAAGGAGGGACCCGGTCCGCTGGTTTCGATGATCGCCGGGCGCGGTGCCGCCTTTCCGATCCCCGTGACCGTCCTGCCGGATTCCCTCACCAACGAGGAAATCGACGCGCTCTGCTGATCGGCCGCGTGGCGAATGTCAGATCAGGCTTGAAGGCCGTTGCGTTCAGGACTATCTTTTTTGAAGCATTCTAAATTGAACGGCGGCCCTTGAAGCCGCTCGGAGGTTCCCATGTTCATACAGACCGAAGCCACGCCGAACCCGGCGACGCTCAAGTTTCTTCCCGGCAAGGTCGTGATGGAGTCCGGCACGGCCGAATTTCGCGACGCCGACAGCGCAGCCGTCTCGCCGCTGGCGGCCCGGATCTTCTCGATTCCCGGCGTGACCGGCGTCTTCTTCGGCTATGATTTCGTCACCGTCACCAAGGACGGTCCGGAATGGCAGCACCTGAAGCCGGCGATCCTCGGCACGATCATGGAGCATTTCATGAGCGGAGCAAAGGTCATGGGCTCGGCCGCGACCGCCAATGACGAGGACGGCGACGAAGAGTTCTTCGAAGCGGGCGACGAAACGATCGTCGCGACCATCAAGGAACTGCTTGAGACTCGCGTCCGCCCGGCCGTCGCCCAGGACGGCGGCGACATCACCTTCCGCGGTTTCAAGAACGGCAAGGTCTATCTCAACATGAAGGGCGCCTGCGCCGGCTGCCCGTCCTCGACCGCGACCTTGAAGCACGGCGTGCAGAACCTGCTGCGCCATTTCGTGCCCGAAGTGCAGGAAGTCGAAGCGGTCTGACCGCGGGTCGCGAGGAGCGGGGAATGATCGTACTGGCGATCGATACGGCCGGCGTCGATTGTTCCGCGGCGGTCTATGACGGCGACGCTCATCGTCTGCGGGGTGAAGCGACCGAAATGATCGGTCGGGGCCATGCGGAAAAACTGATGGCGACGATCGATGCGGCGCTCGATGCCGCCAAGATCGATCTGTCGGCGGTTGAGCGCATCGCCGTGACCATTGGCCCCGGCTCGTTCACCGGCATCCGCGTCGGCGTCGCCGCCGCGCGTGGCCTGGCGCTCTCGCTCGGCATCGAGGCCGTCGGCATATCGACGCTTTCCATTCTGGCGCACATGGTGCCAAACCAAGGGATGCCCGTGCTGGCGGCGATGGATGCCAAGCGCGGTGAAATCTATCTGCAGCGCTTTTCCGCGGCGCTGGAACCGCTGGGCGCGGCAGAAATGACGTCCCTCGACGAGTTCCGCACGCTTGCCTCTTCCGGGGAATGGCAGATCATTGGTTCCGCCGGGCCTCTTCTGTCTGACGCTGGCGCAGTGACGGAAAGCGACCGGTTCTCTATTTCGGTTGCCGCCATGCTCGGCGCGGAGGCGAAAGCTGCGGGCAAGCCGACGCCGCTATACTTGCGCGGACCCGATGCCAAACCGCAGACGGGTTTTGCCGTATCCCGAGCGTGAAGGCCGATGCTGGACACCTATCTCAATCGCAAACCCGAATTCGAAATCGTGCCGATGGCGGCCGAGCATTGCGCCGCGGTCGCGGAATTGCATGCCCAGCGCTTCTCCAAGGCATGGAACGACGGCGAGTTCCTCAGCCTTCTGCTCCAGCCCAATTCCTTCGGTTTCGTCGTCTGGCAGACCAATACCCTGATCTTCAAGGCCCCGCTGGCGGGTTTCGTGCTGGCGCGGGAGACGGCGGGCGAGGCGGAAATCCTGACGATTGCCGTCGGCGAAAAGTGCGCTCGCTTCGGCCTCGGATGGCGGCTGATGCAGGCGGCGATGCGTGAGGCCGGTGGCCGCGGCGGCGAAGCCATGTTCCTCGAGGTCGACGACGGCAACCAGGCCGCCCTTGGCCTCTATCGCAAGCTCGGCTTCCAGAAGGCCGGCGAGCGGCCCGCCTATTACACCGACGCAAGTGGACGGCGATCCTCTGCGCTTGTCATGCGGCGCGATCTTCGATAGTTGCCTCTGTCATAAGAGTGGCACGCGCGGGAACATTCTGGTCATGAGCGAAGCACCCAAATCGCTGGAGGAATTGTGCGTCGAGCGCGGCATGCGCATGACCGAACAGCGTCGCATCATCGCGCGGATTCTCGAGGAATCCGCCGACCACCCCGATGTCGAGGAACTCTACCGCCGCTCGGTGAAGATCGACGCAAAGATCTCGATCAGCACCGTCTATCGCACGGTCAAGCTGTTCGAGGACGCCGGCATCATCGAGCGCCACGATTTCCGCGACGGCCGCTCGCGCTATGAAACCGTACCGGAAGAACATCACGACCACCTGATCGACTTGAAGACCGGCGTTGTCATAGAGTTCCATTCGCCGGAGATCGAGGCGCTGCAGGAGCGCATCGCCCGCGAGCACGGTTTTCGCCTCGTCGACCACAGGCTCGAACTGTACGGTGTGCCGCTTGCCAAGGACGAAGGCTGAACCATGCGTCCGTCAACTGGGGTGATTGCGTGATCAACTGGTTGAGGGTCGCGCTTGTCCTGCTCGTGATTGCGATCATGACTCTGCTGCTCGCGCCAATCCAGCTTCTGGCTCTCCGTTTTGACTGGAAACTGCGCCGCCGGCTTCCCCGTCTCTGGCATGGACTGGCCTGTCGTCTGATCGGCATCCGCATTCGCTCCCATGGCAGGCTGGAGCGCCATCGTCCGCTGATGATTGCCGCCAACCACGCCTCGTGGAAGGACATTCTGGTGCTCGGCGCACTTGCCGACGTCGTCTTCATCGCCAAGACCGAGGTCTCCGGCTGGCCGATCTTCGGCCTGCTTGCGAGGTTGCAGAAGAGCATTTTCGTCGTGCGTGAGGAAAAGCGCCGCACCGGCGACCAGGTGAGCGAGATTGCCGAGCGCATGGCCGATGGAGAGATCGTCGTGCTGTTCCCGGAGGGGACGACCTCTGACGGCAACCGCGTTCTCGATGTGAAAACCTCCCTGTTCGGTGCCGCCGCCGCCGCCCTGCCGCTCGCCCCCGAAGGCGTCGTCTATGTCCAGCCCGTGGCGATCGCCTACACGCGCGTGCATGGCATGCCGATGGGACGCTACCACCGGCCGCTGGCCGGCTGGCCGGGCGATGTCGGCATGGTGCCGCACCTCCTCGGCGTGCTGAAGGCGGGCGCGATCGATGTCGACGTCAGTTTCGGAGAAGTCGTCGAGTATCGCCAGGGCGGAAATCGCAAGCAGGTTGCGGCACTGGTGGAAAAGCGAATCCGCAGCATGTTGCTCGACCATCTGCGCGGCCGGCTGTGGCGCTAGGGGCCGCTTGGCATTTTTCGGTTTAATCCGCCGGCAAAAACCACTAAATAGCCCGCATGACCCAGGACACCGCACTTCTTGCCGCCACCGATCAGCCGCAAGGCGCCACCGCCCTTGCCGAGCGCAAGGTCTTCATCAAGACCTATGGCTGCCAGATGAACGTCTATGATTCCGGCCGCATGTCCGATGCGCTGGCCGCCGAGGGCTATGTCGCCACGGAGACCATGGACGATGCCGATCTGGTTCTCCTGAATACCTGCCATATCCGCGAAAAGGCGGCCGAAAAGGTCTATTCGGCGCTCGGCCGGCTGCGCGAGACGAAGAAGGCCCGCGCCGCCGAGGGCCGCGAGTTCATGATCGGCGTCGCCGGCTGCGTCGCCCAGGCGGAAGGCGACGAGATCGCCCGCCGGGAACCCGCAGTCGACGTGGTGATCGGCCCGCAGACCTACCATCGCCTGCCCCAGGCGCTGAAGCGCGCGCGCTCCGGCGAGCGGGTGGTCGATACCGAATACGCGCTGGAAGACAAGTTCGAGCATCTGCCGGACCCGACCAGGGTGAAGGGCAGGGCGCGCAGCGTGACCGCTTTCCTCACCGTGCAGGAAGGTTGCGACAAGTTCTGCACCTTCTGCGTGGTGCCCTATACGCGCGGTTCGGAGGTTTCCCGCCCGATCGCACAGATCGTCTCGGAAGCCGAAAAACTGGTCGCCGCCGGCGTTCGCGAACTGACCCTGCTGGGCCAGAACGTCAATGCCTGGCACGGCATGGACGCGTCGGGCCGACCTATCGGGCTTGGCGACCTGCTCTACCGGCTGGCGGATATCCCGGGGCTGGCCCGTCTGCGCTACACCACAAGCCATCCGCGCGACATGGATGACCGGCTGATCGAGGCGCATCGCGATCTCAGAATGCTGATGCCCTATCTGCACCTGCCGGTACAGGCCGGCTCCGATCGTATCCTCAAGGCGATGAACCGCCGCCACAATGCCGCGGACTACATCGCTCTGGTCGAGCGTATCCGCGCGGCCCGTCCGGACATTGCCTTGTCCGGCGATTTCATCGTCGGTTTCCCCGGCGAGACGGAAGCGGATTTCCAGGCGACGATGGATCTGGTCGAAACCATTGGCTACGCCCAGGCCTATTCGTTCAAATATTCGACGCGTCCCGGAACGCCGGGTGCCGATCTGCCGGATCACGTGGCCGAGGATGTGAAGACCGAACGCCTCGCCAGACTGCAGGAATTGTTGCTGAAACAGCAGCAGGATTTCTCCCGCTCCTTGATTGGCAGCGAAATCGACTTACTTCTGGAAAAGCCCGGTCGCATGCCCGGTCAATTGATTGGCCGCTCTCCCTGGCTGCAATCTGTGAATGTTGATGCAAACCAGTCGAAAATCGGTGACATTATCAATGTACGAATCACCGCAGCCGGCCCGAACAGCTTGTTTGCCGAGGTGGCAGAGGGTTAGAGTGAGGGCCAGAACCTGATCGCACAGGAGCCTGATCGCTTGAACCCACAAGAAGTGATTACTTCATCCTCACGCAACCTCCATGCCGCCGTGACCGACGCCAATCACTTCATCTTGACGTTCGAGAACAATAGGTTCGCCAGTGAGCTCTTCGGTCAGTTCGACCAGAATCTCAAGCTGCTGGAGGATCGGCTGCAGATCCAGGCCCGGGCGCGGGGCAATTCCGTCTCTATTTCCGGTGAACTGCTCGCAACCAACCAGGCGCGCCGCGCGCTGGATTTTCTCTATGCCCGGCTGCAAAGTGGCGGCTCGGTGGAAGCGTCCGACGTCGAGGGTGCGATCCGCATGGCGGTTGCCGCCGACGATCAGTTGACGCTGCCGACGATGGAGCGCAAGGCCAAGCTTTCCATGGCGCAGATCGCTACGCGCAAGAAGACGGTCTCCGCCCGCACGCCGACGCAGGACGTCTATATGCGGGCGCTCGAGCGCTCGGAACTGGTCTTCGGCGTCGGTCCCGCCGGCACCGGGAAGACCTATCTGGCGGTCGCCCATGCGGCACAATTGCTGGAACGCGGCGCGGTCGACCGCATCATCCTGTCGCGTCCGGCCGTCGAGGCCGGTGAACGCCTCGGTTTCCTGCCCGGCGACATGAAGGAGAAGGTCGATCCGTATCTGCGGCCGCTTTATGACGCGCTCTACGACATGATGCCCGGCGACAAGGTCGAGCGGGCGATCACCGCCGGCGTCATCGAGATCGCCCCGCTCGCCTTCATGCGTGGCCGCACGCTGGCCAATGCCGCGGTCATTCTCGACGAGGCCCAGAACACCACGTCGATGCAGATGAAGATGTTCCTCACGCGTCTCGGCGAGAATGCGCGGATGATCGTCACCGGCGATCCGAGCCAGGTCGACCTGCCGCGTGGGGTGAAATCGGGCCTTGTCGAGGCATTGCAGATCCTCAAGGATGTCGAGGGCGTTTCCTTCGTGCGCTTCAAGGATGTCGATGTCGTGCGCCATCCGCTGGTCGGACGCATCGTGCGGGCCTATGATGCGCAATATGCCGTCCAGGACGAAAGCGAGCAGACCGACCGCTAGGCCGGAACCCGATGATGCCGAAACTCGACATACAGATCGCCATCGAAGCCGAGGGCTGGGCGCAGGAAGCCGAACTGGAAAGCCTGGCGGGCAAAGTGCTGGAGGCGGCTGCGGAATATTTGCGCAGCGAGGAAAAACAGCCCTTTCCCGCCATGCCGATCGAGGTGTCGCTGGTTTTCTCCAACGACGAGCAGGTGCGGGCGGTCAATGCGGAATGGCGCGGGCAGGACAAGCCGACCAACGTGCTTTCCTTTCCCGCCTTTCCGCTCGTCCCCGGCGGAAAGCCCGGCCCGATGCTCGGCGACATCATCCTCGCGCGCGAGACCGTTGAGCGCGAAGCGGTCGATCTCGAAAAGAGTTTCGCTGACCATCTGACCCATCTGATGGTCCACGGTTTTCTGCATCTCTTCGGCTATGACCACATGGACCGCGAGGAAGCGGAAAGAATGGAGAGCCTTGAGACTCGCATTTTGGCCTCACTTGGATTATCTGATCCCTATGCGGGCCAGGACCCGGTTTGACAGTTTGGAATGATGAGCGATTTTGCGACACGACTGGCCTCCGAGGCCAATGAGGGATCGGACGGTTCCTCTTCCGAAGAGGGCGGAAGTCCTTCTAGGCCGGAAACTTCCGGCCGAACCCACGCTTCCTTCTGGGCTCGCGCCGCGCGAATCCTGCGTCCGCCGCAGACATCGAGCCTTCGCGAAGACCTGACCGACGCGCTGAAGGCCGACGCCGGAACGAGCGATGTCTTCACCCCTGAAGAACGGGCGATGCTCCACAATATCCTGCGTTTCCGCGAGGTGCGGGTCGAGGATGTGATGGTGCCGAGGGTCGACATCGAGGCCGTGGATCAAAACATCAGCATCGGCGAACTGATGGTCCTGTTCGAGGAATCCGGACGCTCGCGCATGCCTGTCTATTGCGAGACGCTCGACGATCCGCGCGGCATGGTGCACATCCGCGATCTTCTGTCCTACGTCACCAAGCAGGCCCGCAACAAGCGGCGCAACGGGTCACGCGCGGCGTCGTCCGCTGGCGACAAGTCGGTGGCGGACAAGGCCGACAAGTCCGACAAGGCGGATAAGACCCCGCGCACCGCCAAGACAGATTTCGATCTCGGTCGCGTCGATCTGTCGAAGACCGTGGCCGAATGCGGCATCGTCCGGTCGATCCTGTTCGTGCCGCCTTCTATGCTGGCTTCCGACCTTTTGAGCCGCATGCAGACGGCCCGCACCCAGATTGCCCTGGTGATCGACGAATATGGCGGCACCGACGGTCTGGTTTCGCATGAGGACATCGTCGAAATGGTCGTCGGCGACATTGACGACGAACATGACGACGAGGAGGCCATGTTCAGCCGGATGTCGGACGATGTTCTGGTGGCCGATGCGCGGGTCGAACTGGAGGAGATCGCCGTGGCGATCGGTTCCGATTTCGATGTTCGCGATCAGCTCGACGATGTTGACACCCTTGGTGGCCTGATATTTGCTGCGCTCGGCCGGATTCCCGTCCGCGGCGAGGTGGTCCAGGCGCTGCCAGGCTTCGAGTTCCACATTCTTGACGCCGATCCCCGCCGTATCAAGCGCGTACGGGTCGTTCGCAAGCGGCCGGCCGCACGGCGGCGCATCATCAAGGGCGACGTCGAGATCCCGGCCAAGGCCGCCAAGCTGCGGACTCCAACCGCAGCCGACACGGTTGCCGCCAACCCAGCCGCTCCCCTCGACATCGAGGGCAATGCCTGACGGTCCGGTTTCCGGCCGCCCTCTGCTGTCCGCTGCTATCCGCACGACAAGTCCGGTGTTTTTTGGAACACTGCGGGCAGATTGATTCGGGGCGACGGGAAAGGGACGGGATGGAACGGCTGGCCGGAAGGATCATGCTGCTTGCAGGAGCGAGACGCGCACTCCTGGCGTTTCTCGCCGGTGCGCTCGGGGCCCTGGCCCTGCCGCCCTTCGGCTTCTTCGCAGTCCTGTTCGTCTCCTTTCCGCTATTGGTGTGGCTGCTCGACGGGGTGTCGGGCAATCCTGATCGGGCCCATTCCTATGGCCTTCGATCCGCCTTCGTCATTGGTTGGCTGTTCGGCTTCGGCTATTTCGTTGCCGGCCTGTGGTGGCTCGGCAATGCACTGCTGATCGAGGCGGAGGACTTCGCCTGGGCGCTTCCGCTGGCCGTCCTCGGCCTGCCGGCGGTGCTTGCCCTGTTCTACGGACTGGCGACCCTGCTCGCACGGTTGCTCTGGTCGGATGGGATCGGTCGGATCGCGGCACTGGCCGCCGGCTTCGGTCTGGCCGAATGGCTCCGCAGCTTTGTCGCCACCGGCTTCCCGTGGAATGCAATCGGTTACGGCGCCATGCCGATCCCGCTGATGATGCAATCGGCCGCCCCGCTCGGATTGTTCGGCGTGAGCACATTGGCGGTCCTTGTCTTCTCGGTTCCGGCACTGCTGGGAACCCGCAAGGGTCTGCTGCCGGGGCTCGCCCTGTCGGGGCTGCTGTTTGCCGCCCACCTCGGCTTTGGCGCCTACATGCTGGGACAGTCTCTGCCGAGCGGTGATAAGACGCTGACGGTGCGGCTCGTCCAGCCGGTGATCGACCAGGCGCGCAAGCTCGAAAACGCCGACCGGATCGACATATTCAACCAGCACCTGGAATTGTCCGCCGAGCCGGTAGAGGCGGGAAAGCCGCAGCCCGATGTGATCGTCTGGCCGGAAACCTCCATTCCCTTCATCCTGACCGAGCATCCCGACGCCCTGGCGCGGATCGCCGATGTGCTGAAGGACGGGCAGGTGCTGGTCAGCGGCGCCGTGCGCGCCGAGGAGCAGGGGGCAGGGCAGGCGCCGCGCTATTATAATTCCGTCTACGTGATCGACGACAAGGGGCAGATCCTGTCGGCATCCGACAAGGTTCACCTGACGCCGTTCGGCGAATATGTTCCCTATGAGGATGTGCTGCGCCGGGTCGGCTTCGACAACCTCGTGAGCCTGCCCGGCGGGTTCTCGGCGGCCTCGGATCGGTCGCTGCTCCCGCTTCCCTCGGGCGTCGGTCTCTATCCGCTGATCTGCTACGAGATCATTTTCCCCGACGAGATCGACATTCCGGCGGGCGAGGCCGGAGCGATCCTCAACGTGACGAATGACGCCTGGTTCGGCGCCACCCCAGGCCCCTATCAGCACTTCCTCCAGGCCAGAATCCGCGCCGTCGAGGCCGGTTTGCCGCTCATTCGCAGCGCCAATAACGGCATTTCCGCCATTGTCGATGTCCGCGGGCGTATCATTTCTGGGGTGGCGCTGAACGCCAGAGGGGCGGCAGATGCAACCATCGGGTTAGTGTCCGTTTCAAAATGGAACAATGTCGACCGATCGATCAACTTTTGGTTGATTGTGCTTGCTATGGTATTGACTGCGCTGATTTCACGCATGGGTTTTATTTTTCGGACGAATTGACCAAAAACCCCTAAAATTGCATAGTGGATTGAACCATAGGTCCGTACGTATGCTTAAAGTTCCTGAATGGCGTGTGCAACGCCACGTTATGGTCCGTCCGGAGCAGAGGGTTATGGTGCAATGCCAACACTTGTCAGGATCGCAACATGATTGAGAATAAGAAGAAGCCGAACCCGATCGACATCCATGTCGGCAGCCGGATTCGCCTTCGCCGTACCATGCTGGGCATGAGCCAGGAGAAGCTGGGCGAGAGCCTCGGCATCACCTTCCAGCAGATCCAGAAATACGAAAAAGGCACCAACCGCGTCGGCGCCAGCCGGCTGCAGAACATTTCCAGCATTCTGAATGTTCCGGTTTCCTTCTTCTTCGAAGACGCGCCGGGCGATCAGGCATCGGGTGCCTCCGGCATGGCCGAAGCATCGAGCTCCAACTACGTCGTCGACTTTCTGTCCTCGTCGGAGGGGCTGCAGCTCAACCGCGCTTTCGTCAAGATCACCGACCCGAAGGTGCGTCGCAAGCTGGTGGATCTGGTCAAGGCGCTGGCTGCCGAAGCCGATGCCGACTGATTTCCGCTGCGATCGATGGAAGAAAGCGGCTCCGGCCGCTTTTTTTCTGCTCAGTGGGTCGCGGAAATGTCGATATAAAGATATATTTATGTCGTTGTCTCCTTGTTTTTCGTGCGTGAACTGACTAACAAGGGCAAGGCCTGTTCTTTGAGGGGAATCCCGCATGCGCGCGAACTATCTTTTCACCAGTGAATCTGTGTCCGAAGGTCACCCGGACAAAGTCTGTGACCGCATCTCCGACGAAATCGTCGACCTGGTTTACCGGGAAGCCGCCAAGACTGGTGAAGACCCCTGGAACGTGCGAATCGCATGCGAGACCCTGGCAACGACCAACCGCGTCGTGATCGCCGGCGAGGTTCGCCTGCCCGACAGCCTGATGAAGCTCGACAAGAACGGCGAGAAGGTCATCAATCCCTCGAAATTCAAGTCGGCCGCCCGCAAGGCGATCCGCGACATCGGCTACGAGCAGGACGGCTTCCACTGGAAGACGGCGCGCATCGACGTGCTGCTGCATTCGCAGTCCGCCCACATCGCCCAGGGCGTCGACAAGGCCGCCGACCATGACAACAGCGAAGGCGCGGGCGACCAGGGCATCATGTTCGGCTATGCCTGCCGCGAAACGCCGGACCTCATGCCGGCGCCGATCTATTACGCCCACCGCATTCTCCAGCTGCTCGCCGCCGCTCGCAAGAAGGGCGAAGGCGAGGCTGCCAAGCTCGGGCCCGACGCCAAGAGCCAGGTGACCGTGCGCTATGTCGACGGCAAGCCCTTTGAAGTGGTGTCGATCGTCCTGTCCACCCAGCATCTCGATGACAGCTGGGATTCGAACAAGGTCCGCTCGGTCGTCGAACCCTATATTCGCGAAGCGCTCGGCGACCTGAAGATCGCCGATGACTGCAAGTGGTACGTCAACCCGACCGGCAAGTTCGTCATCGGCGGCCCGGACGGCGACGCCGGCCTGACCGGCCGCAAGATCATCGTCGACACCTATGGCGGTGCGGCCCCCCACGGCGGCGGCGCCTTCTCCGGCAAGGACACCACCAAGGTTGACCGTTCGGCGGCCTATGCTGCGCGCTACCTAGCCAAGAACGTCGTCGCGGCCGGCCTCGCCGACCGTTGCACCATCCAGATCTCCTATGCGATCGGCATCGCCCAGCCGCTGTCGATTTATGTCGACCTGCACGGCACCGGCAAGGTGACCGAGGACGAGGTCGAGGCCGCGATCCGCAAGGTCATGGATCTCTCCCCGTCGGGCATCCGTCGCCATCTTGACCTGAACAAGCCGATCTATGCTAAGACGTCGGCTTACGGTCATTTCGGCCGCAAGGCTGGCCGTGACGGCTCCTTCTCCTGGGAGAAGCTCGATCTGGTCAAGCCGCTCAAGGATGCTCTCAAGGCTTGAACGAATGACGGAAGCGGAACGCAGGACACGGTCGACCGAAGCCTTCTTCGGTCGGCGAAAGGGAAAGCCGTTGCGCGACCAGCAGGTCGAGCGAATGGAAACCCTCCTGCCGGCGTTGAAGATCGATCTGGCTTCTCCGGCCCCGGTCGACATCAAGTCGCTCTTTCCGTTTGCCGTGGAGAAGGTCCGCCTCGAAATCGGCTTTGGCGGCGGCGAGCATCTCGTTCATCGCGCCCGCACCAACCCCGAGACCGGATTCATCGGCGTCGAGCCCTTCGTCAACTCCATGGCCAAGCTTCTGGCCGTGGTCGAGGCCGAGGGATTGAACAATATCCGCGTTCATGACGATGACGCCACGCAGCTGCTCGACTGGCTGCCGGACGGCTCGATCGACCAGATCGACCTGCTCTATCCCGACCCGTGGCCCAAGAAGAAGCATTGGAAACGGCGCTTCGTCTCGCAGGTCAATCTCGAGCGTTTCCATCGCGTGTTGAAGCCCGGCGGCCTGTTCTGCTTCGCCTCGGACATCGATACCTATCTGAACTGGACGCTGCAGCATTGCAGCCGACATGGCGGCTTCCAATGGACCGCGCGCAATGCGGCGGACTGGCGGACCCCGTTCTCCGGGTGGCCGGGCACGCGCTACGAAGCCAAGGCGAAGCGCGAAGGCCGCGCCTCTGCCTATCTCACATTCGTTAGGTCGTGACGTCGAAGGTCAGTGCAGGCTGACCGTCTTCAATTCGTCCTCGGCTGCCTTGTAGAAGGTGCTGGAGCGATTGTCGGTCAGGAGGATCGGCGTACCGTCGGCGCCGAACAGGGCCCAGAGATCGAGGCTGGGATCGATATCCGGCGCTTCCGGAAAGCAGCGGGACACTTCCTCGGAACGCATCTTGCGGATGTATCCCACTTCGCCGGCACCGAGATGGGCCAGTTCCGACTGGGTAAGACGCGCGTTTACTTCTCTCATCAACATTCCGGTCCTCCGCCACTTCAGGGAGCTACGGCACGATCATGCCGTTAACCCTACTGTGCAGCGGAAATGTTAATTTTTCGCACCATTTTCGCCTCACGCGGGCGGACCGCGGCGTTCGGGAGAGAGCCGTTGCGCAAGGTGGCGCCAAATCGTTCGTGTTCCCTTTTCTGAGGAAGATGCGCTTTGGCGCCGTCGATCAAGGAGAGGCGGCCCGGAGTGGCGGACACACCGTGCCGATACTTGACAAAAGCCTTGACCGGGCTCATCAGGCGACCCTTTGAACAGGATGGCGGCCATGACCGAGCGCAGGAAAATCATCATCGATACCGACCCGGGGCAGGATGACGCGGCGGCCCTGATGCTGGCCTTTGCCAGCGGGGAAGAGCTCGACATCCTCGGGATCACCACCGTCGCCGGCAACGTGCCCCTGAGGCTGACGAGCCGCAATGCGCGGATCGTCTGCGAATTGTGTGTCCGCACCGACATCCCGGTCTATGAGGGCGCCGACAGGCCGATCGAACGCCCGCTGGTCACCGCCGAGCACGTTCACGGCAAGACGGGTCTCGATGGCGCGGTGCTCGACGAACCGACGATGCAGGTCATGCCGCAGCACGCCGTCGATTTCATCGTCGAGACGCTGCGCCGCGAGCCGGAGGGCAGCGTGACGCTGTGCACGCTCGGCCCGCTGACCAATCTCGCCATGGCGATCCGGAAGGCGCCGGACATCGCCCCGCGCATCCGCGAACTGGTGCTGATGGGAGGCGGCTTCTTCGAAGGCGGCAACATCACGCCCGCGGCGGAGTTCAACATCTATGTCGATCCTCAAGCGGCCGACATCGTCTTCAGGGCGGGAATCCCGCTCGTCATGATGCCGCTCGACGTGACTCACCAGCTGATGACCACCAAGGCTCGCGTGGCCCGGCTTGCCGCGCTCGGCACCCGACCGGCCAAGGTCATGGTCGACTGGCTGGAGTTCTTCGAGCGCTTCGACGAGGAAAAATACGGCTCTGACGGCGGGCCGCTGCACGATCCGACCGTGATCGCCTATCTTCTCAGGCCCGAACTCTTTTCCGGCCGGCATTGCAATGTCGAGATCGAGACCACTTCGGAGCTGACGGTCGGCATGACGGTGGTCGACTGGTGGCGGGTATCGAACCGCACGCCGAATGCGCGCGTCATGCGCCATGTCGATGCCGACGGCTTCTTCGACCTGCTGATCGAGCGCTTCGCCCGCCTCTGATCCGGGATGGTGAAAAGGGGCGGCCGAAGCGGGCGTCTCCTAGAGATGTGGCTCGACCTCGTTGGCGGTGGGGATGGATGGCTGGGCCCCATGCTTGAGGCAGGCAAGCGACCCGGCGACGGCTGCACGGCGAAGCGCGGCTTCGAAATCAAATCCCTGATCCAGGCTTGCGGCGAGATAGCCGCAGAAGGTGTCGCCCGCGCCAACCGTGTCGACCGGTTCGATCGCCAGGCCACGGGCCCGATGGAGCTTGGATTCTCGCGCGGCGATCACGCCCTCGGCGCCGAGCGTGACGATCAGCGTCTGGCCGGTCTCCCGATGAAGTTGCATCAGGGCGTCCTCGCGCTGCGGCGCGGTCAGGGCGCCACGTCCGGCGAAAAGCTCGAATTCGGTTTCGTTGGCGATGACGATGTCGGCCATCCGCCCGAGACGCACGGCATCCGCTGTCAGCGGGGCGATGTTCAAGATGCTCGAAACGCCGCGCGTCTTCGCTTCGATCAGCGCCCGCTCCACGGCTTCTGCCGGTACTTCCAACTGCAGCATGAGAAAATCGCCCGGCTGCATGACCGCGACAGCTGCCGAGGCTTCCTGCTCGCCAACCATGCCGTTGGCGCCCGGCACCACAGTAATCATGTTCTCGCCGTCGCCGCCGACCAGGATAAGGGCGATTCCGGTCGGTCCGCCGACGCGCCGGACGGCGCCGAGATCCGTTCCCGCTTCCTCCAAGAGGGCGAGCGCCGGCGCGGCGAATTCGTCCCCCCCCACGGCGCCGACCATGCGCACGGTAGAGCCGGCCCGGCGCGCGGCCAAGGCCTGATTGGCGCCCTTGCCCCCGGCGGCGGTTGAAAAGCCGCTGCCAGATACCGTTTCGCCCGGTTTGGGGAGCCGGGGCGTCGTGGCGATGAGGTCCATGTTGATGGAGCCGAATACGGTGATCATGCGTGTTTCCGTCCTTGGTCTTGGTTGGACCGGGTCCTATTCGTCGTCGACGATCCTCAGCTTCAGCAGGCCGGTTCGGCTCTCCACCGATCTCTGGTCCTCGTCGGTCGATGCGGCCGAGCCCGCCTGAAATTCGAGGGCTTCGATCCTGGCGCCCCGTTTGGTCAGCTTGTCGGCGGAAGTGAGAATCATGTCCACATCTTTTTGCGCGGCGAGAAAATGCCCCTGCAGCTTTCTCGTGCGTTCGTCCAGGCGGACCAGGTCTTCCATCAGGTGGACGACCTCGCCCTGGATCAGGTGCGCCTGCTCGCGCATGCGCTGGTCCTTGAGGACGGCCTGGATCACCTGGATCGACAGCATCAGCAGCGAGGGCGAGACGATCACCACACGCAGGCGATGGGCCTTCTGGACGACCGCCTCATAATGCTCGTGGATCTCGGCAAAGATCGATTCCGATGGAACGAACAGGAAGGCCATATCCTGCGTTTCGCCAGCAATCAGGTACTTGGCCGAGATGTCCCGAATGTGCACCTCGATATCGCGGCGAAAGGCCTGGCCGGCGAGTTTCCTTTCCTCCGGCGTCTGCGCGTCGCGAATGGCGTTCCAGGCCTCGAGCGGAAACTTCGCGTCGATCACCAGCGGCGGCGAACCGTTCGGCATGCGGATCGTGCAGTCGGGGCGCATGCCGTTCGAGAGCGTCGACTGGAAGGTGTAGGCGCCCATCGGCAGGCCGTCCGCGACGATCGTTTCCATGCGCGACTGGCCGAAGGCGCCCCGCGTCTGCTTGTTGGACAAGATCGCCTGCAGCCCGACCACGTCCTTGGCGAGCGACTGGATATTGTTCTGCGCCGCATCGATCACCGCCAGACGTTCCTGCAGGTGGCGCAGGTTCTCATGCGTCGATTTCGTCTGCTCGGTGATCGTCGTGCCGAGGCGTTGGGTCAGGCCGTCCAGCCGCTGGTTGATCGTCTGGTTGAGCTCCGTTTGACGTTTGCCGAACACGTCGGACATGGCGGCCAGTCGTCCGTGCATCTCCGCCTGGGCCCGGAGCAGTTCCGCAAGCCGCGCCTCGGCCACGGCTTCGCGTCGAGCCGCTTCCATCTCCATCCCAGCGCGAAGGCGACTGGAGCGGCGCAGGGACAGGAGAAGCAGGAAAAGGAAAACGAGCAGTGTCGCGCCGACGATGCCGACAAGTGCGGAGGGAGAAAGACCAAATGTGTCGATGGCGAGCGCTGTGAGATCGGTGCTGTTCATGGCCGCGGAGACTAGCAGATTCTCTCGGTCGTGACAGATCAAATCAGGAACATTTGCCGGCGTGTCTCGCGCCGCGGGCTAATGCACTGCGCATCGCCGGTCGGGTCGGACAGGGCCTCATTGGGGAAGGAGTGAGGGCGCAAGTGTCCCGCGAATGGACATAAATCGCAGATTAGCTAAATCAAATATTTACCCTTCTCGACAATTCATCAAAGCTAAATAACGCATCGCAAAAACAACTTTCAACGGCCGATCCAGCGCCCGGGGCTAACATGACCAGACACGATGAAAATAGCGGCCTCGGGGCCAGACTCCAGTTCCTCGGTCTCGATGAGACGGCAAGACAGAAGCTTAGGGCGCTTGCGCCGACCATCGGCAAGAACATCGGCTCGGCGCTCGACGTCTTCTACAAGAAGGTCAGGGGCACGCCCGAGACCGCCGCCTTCTTTCGCAATGAGGACCATCTTCAGGGGGCCAAGAAGCGGCAGGAGGGTCACTGGAACATCGTCACGACGGGACAGTTCGATGAGCGTTACGTCGCCGGCGTGACCGCCGTCGGCCAAGCGCATGCCCGCATCGGACTGGAGCCCCGCTGGTACATCGGCGGCTATGCGCTGTTGATCGAACAACTCATCCATGCCGTGGTCCGGGAGCGCTGGCCATCGCGGTTCGCCCGCAAGGAAGGCAAGGTGCTCGGCGAAGAGATCGGCGTTCTGGTGAAGGCTGCTCTTCTCGACATGGATTATGCGATCACCGTCTATTTGGACATCCTGGCCGCCGAGCGGAAGGCGGCTGAAGACGCGCGCGTCAAGGCCGAGCATCAGCAGGCGGTCGCGCTCGCCGCCCTCAGCGATGTGCTGAACCGGCTGTCTGGCGGCGATCTCGAGGCCAAACTCTCGCCCGATCAGCCGGAAAACTTCGTCGGCATGGCCCATGACTACAATGCTTCGGTCGAGAAACTGCGCGACACGATCAGCACGGTGCGCGGCGCGGCCGAAGAGATCCTACGTTCGACGACGGCCATTTCGGAGGCGTCCAATCACCTCGCCCAGCGGACGGAACAGCAGGCTGCCGGGCTCGAGGAGAGCACGGCCGCGCTTCACGAATTGACCCAGAACGTCACACTCGCAGCCGATGGAGCGCAAAAGGCGGCGAGCGTCGTGCGCATCACCCTCGACGAGGCCAGGGCATCGGGCGAAGTGGTGACCCGCGCGGTGAGCGCCATGGGGGCGATCGAGAAGTCGTCCGACGAAATCTCCAAGATCATCGGCGTCATCGACGAGATCGCCTTCCAGACCAACCTTCTCGCCCTCAATGCCGGGGTGGAGGCGGCCCGCGCGGGCGAGGCCGGCCGCGGCTTCGCGGTCGTGGCCCAGGAGGTTCGCGAACTGGCGCAACGCTGCGCCAATGCGGCTCGCGAGATCAAGGGTCTGATTTCCCAGAGTTCGGGACAGGTGCAGACCGGTGTGGGCCTGGTCAACAGCGCCGGCGAGGCGCTCGACCAGATCATTGGTCGCATCGGCGAAATCAACGGGATCGTCGAGGGCATCGCCGGTGCCGCGTCCGATCAATCGGGCGGCCTGCGGGAAGTCAACACGGCGGTCGCCAGCATGGACACGATCACCCAGCAGAATGCCGCCATGGTCGAGGAGACCTCCGCCCAGACCTTGACGCTCCGCGACGAGGTCGAGCGCCTCGTTGCCGCGCTGCGTGGTTTCCGGACGCGCGACGCCGCGGCTGTCTCGACGGTCGCTCACGCGCGTCGAGAACAGGACCACACGGCGGCCTACCGTCGCGCCGGCTGATGGCTCTCTTCACGCAATGCCGCCATGGCCCAGGTCCGGTCGTCCCGGGATGGGCCATGGCGTGGTGATTTCTCGCGCGACCTGTTCATGTTCCATTTAGGAATTTCACGAATTGTTGTCATGTATTCCTAAAATTTGGAGCGCGCATCAAGGCGCCCGAGAAAGCATGGCGATATCATGAGTGTAGAAGCAGACAAGAGTTTGGAGGAACGTCTGGCATTCCTCGAGATTGACCAGAAGACGTCCAAGATACTGAACTCCCTGCGACCGTCCCTCAGTGAACTTCTCGGCGGCGTGCTCGACAAATTCTACGCCAAGGTCGGCGCCACGCCGCAACTCGCCCGCTTCTTCAGCAGCAAGGAGCATATGGCGGGGGCGAAGAATGCCCAGCTGGGTCATTGGGACAAGGTTTCCAAGGGAACCTTCGATCCCGACTACGTCAAGGGCGTGACGGCGATCGGCAGGACCCATGCGCGGATCGGCCTGGAGCCGCGCTGGTATATCGGCGGCTATTCCATGCTGATGACCGAGCTGGTCGCCGGCGTGCTGGTCAAGCACTGGCCCTTCCCCTTCGGCAAGCATCATGCGGCGGCGCTGGCCGACAAGCTGGGTGCTCTCATCAAGGCGTCCATGCTCGACATGGACTACTCGATCTCGGTCTACCTCGACACGCTCGAGGAGCGGCGTAAGCAGCTCGAGGAGGATCGCAAGCAGTTCGAGGCCGACCAGCAGATCGCCATGGAGCATCTGCGCCGGGGTCTCGAGGCGCTGGCCCGTGGCGACTTCGAGAGCAAGATGACCACGGATCTGCCGGACAATTTCAAGCGGATGGCCGTCGACTACAACGAAACCGTCGTTCGTCTGAGCGAGTCCTTCGCCTCTATCCGCCGCGCCTCGGAGGAAATCCTCGACGGCACCGAGACGATCGCCAAGGCCTCGGACGACATCGCCGTCAGCACCGCCAAGCAGGCAGCCGGCGTGCAGCAGAGCTCGTCCGCGCTTCAGCAGCTGTCGGTCAGCGTCGGCCAGACGGCAACCAATGCCGAACGGGCCTCGATGGCGGTGCACGACACCCAGCAGCAGGCCCGCAGTTCCGGCGACGTCGTCGCCCAGGCGATTGCCGCCATGGCGGAGATCGAGAAATCATCGACCGAGATTTCCAAGATCATCGGCGTCATCGACGAGATTGCCTTCCAGACAAATCTGCTGGCGCTGAATGCGGGCGTTGAGGCTGCGCGTGCCGGTGAAGCCGGCAAGGGTTTTGCCGTCGTTGCCCAGGAAGTCCGCCAGCTTGCCCAGCGCAGCGCGGATGCAGCGAAGGAAATCAAGCGGCTGATCTCGCAGAGCAGCAACCAGGTCAACGAGGGCGTCGGCCTTGTCTCCAATACCGGTACGGCGCTCGCCGACATGATCAGTCGCATCGACACGATCCACGCCATCGTGTCCGAGATCGCCACCGCCGCCAAGGATCAGGCGACCGGCCTCAAGGAGGTGAACCAGGCAACCCAGAGCATGGACACCCTCACCCACCAGAATTCCGCCATGGTTGAACAGACCTCCGCCGAAACGCAGCGGCTGCGCAGCGAGGTTGCCGGACTTGTCCAATTGCTCGGCCAGTTGAGTACGCGCGGCCATGCCGACCGGGCAGGTGCGAGTGAACGCCGTCCGGCCTCGCAAAGATACGCCGCCTAGAGCTTCTGCTCTTCCGTTCGCGACTTGCCGGAAACGCGGGCCAGGCCCGCGTTTTTCGATTCCATCGCCGGAAAAGATGCGATATGGGAGCCCCATGACCATCAAGCCGCTCATCATTCTTCCCGACCCCCTGCTGCGCCAGGTCTCAACGCCTTTCGAGCATGTCGATTCGGAACTGCAGAAGCTTGCCGACGACATGCTCGAAACCATGTACGAGGCGCCGGGCATAGGGCTTGCCGCCATCCAGATCGGCGTGCCGCGCCGGCTGCTCGTGATCGACGTTTCCAAGGAGGGTGAGGACAAGTGTCCGCTGGTCTTCATCAATCCGGAGATTATCAAGTCGTCGGACGAGCGTTCCGTCTATGAGGAAGGATGCCTGTCCATCCCGGATTACTATGCCGAGGTGGAGCGTCCGGCGTCCGTCACGGTCAAGTCGCTCGATCGGGATGGCAAGGAACAGTTGACCGAGGCCGACGGACTGCTCGCCACCTGCCTGCAGCACGAGATCGACCATCTCAACGGCATCCTGTTCATCGACCATATCTCCCGCCTCAAGCGCGAGATGGTGATCAAGCGGTTCACCAAGGCGGCAAGGGCGAAGGCGCTCTGATCTCGTCGGGCGAATGGCGCCTGAACAGCAGGACGGCTCGCGAAAAAGGGAGGGCGAAAACCATCATGGCACTTCGCATCATCTTCATGGGCACGCCGGAGTTTTCCGTGGCCACGCTGGAGGCGCTCGCCGCCGCCGGCCACGAGATCGTCGCGGTCTATACCCAGCCGCCCCGTCCGGGTGGACGTCGCGGGCTGGACCTGCAGAAGTCCCCGGTTCATCTTTCCGCCGAGCGGCTCGGCCTGCCGGTTCTGCATCCTTTGAATTTTCGTGCCGAGGAAGACCGGGACCGTTTCCGTGCCTTCGGTGCCGATGTCGCGGTGGTCGTCGCCTATGGCTTGCTCTTGCCGGAGGCGATCCTGACCGGCACAAGGCTCGGCGCTTTCAATGGCCATGCCTCGCTCCTGCCGCGTTGGCGCGGAGCGGCTCCGATCCAGCGTGCCATCATGGCCGGCGACGCCGAAACCGGCATGATGGTGATGAAGATGGACAAGGGCCTCGATACCGGCCCCGTGGCGCTCACCCGCAAGGTTGCGATCGGGCCGGACATGACCGCGGGCGAACTGCATGATCGCTTGAGCGCCGTCGGCGCCGAAGCCATGGTCGAAGCGATGGCTGCTCTCGAGGCGGGAACGCTTGCGACGGTTCCCCAGTCCGATGAGGGCGTGGTCTATGCGGCCAAGATCGACAAGAGCGAAACGCGCATCGATTTTTCCCGCGACGGGGCTGAGGTGCACAATCACATTCGTAGCCTGTCGCCCTTTCCCGGCGCATGGTTCGAGCTTGCGGTGAACGGCAAGCCCGAGAGGGTCAAGGTTCTCGGCTCGACCCCGGCCGAAGGCGAGGGCGCCCCCGGCGCGGTCCTCGATCGATCGCTGACCATTGCCTGCGGGCAGGGTGCCGTCCGCCTAACCCGTTTGCAGAGAGCTGGCGGCAAGCAGCTGGATGCGGCCGATTTCCTGCGTGGTACGCCCGTTTCGCCCGGAACGGTTCTGAGCTGATGCCGCGTTTCCGCATGACCGTCGAATATGACGGTTCCCCCTATGTCGGCTGGCAACGCCAGGACAACGGCCATTCGGTGCAGAGCGCACTCGAAAATGCGGTCCTGTCGCTGACCGGCGAAACGGCGTCGGTCCGCGGTGCCGGCCGCACCGATTCCGGCGTTCATGCCAAGGGTCAGGTCGTTCATGTCGACCTGACACGTGCCTGGGTGCCCTACAAGCTGCGCAATGCGCTGAACGCCTATCTGGCCCTGGCCAGCGAAAGGGTCGCCGTGCTCGACGTCCGCGCGGTCGATGACAGTTTCGATGCGCGTTTTTCCGCGATCCGCCGACACTATCTCTATCGCATCATCACACGGCCCTCGCGCCTCGCACTCGAGGCCGAGCGCGCCTGGTGGGTGTCGAAACCGCTTGATCACGAAGTCATGCACGCGGCCGCCCAGCGGCTTGTCGGCCACCATGACTTCACCACCTTCCGCTCGGCGCATTGTCAGGCCAACAGCCCGATGCGAACCCTCGACCGGCTGGACGTGACAAGGACCGAGGACCTGATCGAGATCCGTGCCACGGCGCAGAGTTTTCTGCACAACCAGATTCGCTCGTTCGCCGGCACGCTGAAGCTCGCCGGGGAAGGCAAGATGACGCCGGACGACGTGGAGGCAGCGCTCAAGGCGCGCGACCGCGCCGCCTGCGGCCCGGTCGCGCCGCCGGAAGGGCTCTTCTTTCTGCGCGTGGATTATCCGGGCGACGATCTGGTCTGATGGTCCCTGGCGCGGCGCTTGTCATGCGTCGCGAAATGACATATCCATATTTCAAGAAGTTTCGAAATATGGAGAGCGCCGTGCCCGTCACCATCTATCACAACCCAGCCTGCGGAACCTCCCGCAACACGCTAGAAATGATCCGCCTGTCGGGCGAAGAACCCGTGGTCATCGAATACCTGAAGACCCCGCCCAGCCGCGAGCGGTTGGTCGAGCTGATCGGCAAGATGGGCATTGCGCCGCGCGAACTGCTGCGCAAGAAGGGGACACCCTACGAGGAGCTCGGTCTCGATGACGAGGGCCTCTCCGACGAACAACTGATCGATGCGATGATGGCGCATCCGATTCTCATCAATCGCCCGATCGTCGAGACGGACAAGGGCACGCGCCTGTGCCGTCCGTCGGAGACCGTTCTGGCGCTCCTGGACAATCCCGTCGACACCTACACCAAGGAAGACGGCGAAGTCGTCAAGACCGGTGGTGCGGCCGAATGAGCCTCGAGGATACCGATACGCCGAACATCGACGACAGCCAGTTTCGCCCGGTCGACGAGGCGCGCCTGTTCCAGCCGGAGCGCATGACCCATCCGCCGCGCATCCTTATGCTCTACGGCTCTTTGCGGGAGCGTTCCTATTCGCGGCTCCTGACCGAGGAGGCGGCCCGCATCCTGCGCCGCTATGGCGCGGAGGTTCGCATCTACGATCCGCACGGCTTGCCGCTTGCCGACGAAGTCGAGGCCTCCCATCCCAAGGTGCAGGAACTGCGTGAATTGTCTCTCTGGTCGGAGGGCCAGGTCTGGTGCTCGCCGGAGCGCCATGGCGCCATGTCGGGCGCGATGAAGACGCAGATCGACTGGCTGCCGCTGTCGATCGGGGCCGTGCGCCCGACACAGGGTCGCACTCTGGCACTCATGCAGGTCTGCGGCGGTTCGCAAAGCTTCAATTCCCTCAACCAGATGCGCGTTCTCGGCCGCTGGATGCGGATGTTCACCATCCCCAACCAGTCGTCCGTGCCGAAGGCCTTCAGCGAATTCGACGAAGCCGGGCGGATGAAGCCGTCCTCCTATTACGAGCGCGTCGTCGACGTGATGGAGGAACTGGTCAAGCTGACCTTGTTGTTGCGCGAGCGTTCCGACTATCTGGTGGAGCGCTATTCCGAGCGGGTCGAGACGGCGGCCGAATTGTCGAAGCGGGTCAACCAGCGGTCGATCTGAGCCGTCAGCCGGGATAGACGTCGAGGAAGCGCTCCAGCACCTCCGAAAGGATCATTCCTGGCACGAGCAGGACCATGGTGACTGTCGCGATCGTCAGCACGTGGTCGCCCAGCACCATGCGCAGAATGCGGAACAACGCCATGATCAATGCGAAGGCGAGCACGTAGGACAGAAGCACGGCAAGGCCGGTGAGGCCGGGCACCAGCATCATGATCAGCAGAATGACGGAGTAGGCGTAAGCGATCGGCAGGGTCAGCCAATTGGCGATGACGACGATGGAGAGGAAGCGGGCGCCGATCCCGACCATCCAGCAGACCAGCCCGACGAGCACCAGCGGCACGATCCAGTTGGCGATCTCGACCAGCCCGAGGCGGAAGAAGAAAAGCGGGCCGACATCGGCGCCCTCCGGCATGGACTTCAGATAGAGGCCGCGCCACCACAGGAAGGTCAGTAGTGTCGTCGGTAGCGCGAAAAAGGCCGCCCAGAACGAACGTAAGGCGCCGCGATCGGAAAAATCCAGATAGGCAAGGCCGTTGGGATCCTGCCTGAACAGCAGCCAGAGGCCTGTGAGATAGAACTCGACCTCCTTAAGCGTTGGCATTGTCGAACCATTGCTCGATGAAGGTCTTGTAGATCCGGGTCAGCGTTTCCAGGTCTTCGACCGCCACCCGCTCATCGACCATGTGCATGGTCTGGCCGACCAGGCCGAACTCCACCACAGGGCAATAGTCCTTGATGAAGCGTGCGTCCGATGTGCCGCCGGTGGTCGAAAGCTGCGGCGTCGCGCCCGTCACCGTCTCGATCGCGCGCGACAGCGAGCCGATCAGTGCATCGTCGCGGGTGAGGAAGACATGGCTCGGCCGCTCCGACCAGACGATGTCATAGGCGACGGGATCGCGCCCCGGCCGCAGATGGCTGTCGGCGGCCGCCTCGTCCAGCCGGCGCAGGATCTCGGCCTGCACGGTTTCCGCGGTCCAGACATCGTTGAACCGGATGTTGAACTTGAAGCTGGTCGATGCGGGAATGACATTAGTCGCCGGATTGCCGACGTCGATCGACGTGACCTCGAGATTGGACGGCTGGAAATTGTCGGTGCCGTGATCGAAGGGCGGGTGCATCAGCGCATCGGCCAGACGCACCGCGCCGCGCACCGGATTGTCGGCGAGATGCGGATAGGCCGCGTGCCCCTGCACGCCGCGCACGGTGACGGTCGCGGAGACCGAGCCGCGCCGGCCGATCTTGATCATATCGCCGAGCTGGTCCGGATTGGTCGGCTCGCCGACCAGGCAGGCGTCCCAGTGCTCGCCCTTCTGCTTGGCCCATTCGAGCAGCTTGACGGTGCCGTTGACGGCAGGTCCTTCCTCGTCGCCGGTGATGAGCAGCGAGACCGAGCCCATCGGCGGACCCTTTTCCTCGACCAGTCTCGCGAGCGCCGTGACGAAGCAGGCGATTCCGCCCTTCATGTCGACGGCGCCGCGACCATAGAGCATGCCGTCGGCAATCTCCGCGGCAAAGGGCGGGTGGCTCCAGTCGGCCTCGCTGCCGACTGGCACGACATCGGTATGGCCGGCAAACATCAGATGCGGGCCGTCGCTGCCGAGGCGGGCATAGAGGTTCTCGATGTCGGGCGTGCCCGGTTCGCTCGCAGTCATGCGCATGACCTCGAAGCCGAGCGGTTCGAGCAGGGCCTGGAGCGTGGTCAGCGCCCCACCTTCCGCAGGTGTGACGGAAGGGCAGCGGATAAGTGCCTGGAGGACGTCGATGGGATTGGTGGCGTTCATGATCTCGGGCGCTTTTTTGGGAGGTCCGGCAGCGTCGGCCGGGACCGTTCGGGAGGATGAACGACGTTTAGCCGATCGGCCGGCAACTGTCACCAGCCGCAAGGGTCAGGTCTGCGGCCAGTCGGGTGCCGGCCCATAAGGATTGGCGCCCGGGCGCGAGGGCCAGAGACAGAGCACGAAAAGCATGACGAAAGACACAACGGGAATGAACAGCACCAGGACCAGGAGGCCCGAAAGCCCCATGTCGTGCAGGCGCTTGATGCCGAGCATGATGGTCGAGGCGAACGAGGCGGCAAAACCGGCGAAGAACAGCAGGCTGAACAGCCGGTACAGCGCCTCGTCCTCCCGGTGGAGGGCGATCGAGGCGATGGTATAGCCATTGATCATCAGCCAGAACAGCCAGCCGAGGATGAACACCTGCCGTCCGGCGCGGCCGGACGGGCTGAAGAGCAGCCAGCTGATGGTCGGCCGCCGGGCGGACGCCTGCATCCTGATCAGTCCCGAAGCAGCTCGTTGATGCCGGTCTTCGAGCGGGTCTGCGCGTCGACGCGCTTGACGATCACCGCACAGTAGAGGTTCGGAGCCGGTTGGCCGTTGGCCATGGTCTTGTCGGACGCCAGCGAGCCGGCGACCACGACGGAATAGGGCGGCACTTCGCCATAGGAGATCTCGCCGGTGGCGCGGTCGACGATCTTGGTCGACTTGCCGATGAACACGCCCATGCCGAGTACCGAGCCCTCGCGGATGATGCAGCCTTCAACGACTTCGGAACGGGCGCCGATGAAGCAGTTGTCCTCGATGATGGTCGGGCCGGCTTGCATCGGTTCCAGAACGCCACCGATGCCGACGCCGCCGGACAAATGCACATGGGCGCCGATCTGGGCGCAGGAGCCGACGGTCGCCCAGGTGTCGACCATGGTCCCTTCGCCGACATAGGCGCCGAGATTGACGAAGGACGGCATCAGGATGGCGTTGGGCGCGATATAGGCCGAGCGACGCACCACGGCGTTGGGCACGGCGCGGAAGCCGGCGCGCTCGAATTCATTGGCGCTCCAGCCCTCGAACTTGGAGGGAACCTTGTCCCACCAGGTCGAGCCACCGGGGCCGCCGCTCACCACTTCCATGCCGTTCAGGCGGAAGGACAGAAGCACGGCCTTTTTCAGCCACTGGTGAACCGTCCAATTGCCGTCCTCGCCGCGTGTGGCGACACGCGCCTTGCCGCTGTCGAGCAGGTTGAGCGCGGTCTCGATGGCGTCGCGGATCTCGCCGCGGGTCGCGGTGGTGACCGTGTCGCGATTGTCGAAAGCCGCATCGATGACGTGTTCGAGGGCACTGAGATCCGTGGCGTTCATCTGAATTCCTTAAACTTCGTTGTCTATCGTTGAACCGGACGATATCCGCATTCGCAATCGGGAACTGGTGACTGCTCTAGCGCATTCGACCGGGGTTGAAAACAGCCGCCGGCGCATTCGGCGTCTCCGATCGCGACAATGAAAGGCACGACAAATGGCAAAATCCTCGAATGGCCGAGAACGGAGCAAGGACGGATCTTGGGTCGCACTCAAAGACAGCCAGACCGACCGCAGACGCGCCGCCGAGGTGCCCCGGACGCCTCAGTCAGAATCCCCGTCTTACCGGCTTGCCTATGTCGACGACGATTTCATGATGCGCGAGGAACTGCGCCCGGTGCGGTTGCAACTGGAATTGCTGAAGGTCGAGATGATTCTCGCCGAGCGCGGCATCAAGTCGACTGTCGTCATGTTCGGAGGTGCACGCATCCCCGAGCCCGGCAAGGATGCCTGGGCGGCCCGCAACGAAACGCAGCGCGCCAATCTGATGGCGGCATCCGTCTATTATGAAGAGGCGCGCAAGTTCGCTCGGCTGTGCGCCGAGCACGCAGCCACCCACGACCATCGGGAATATGTCGTGACGACCGGCGGTGGGCCGGGGGTGATGGAGGCCGGCAACCGCGGGGCGGCCGAAGTCGGCGCACCGACCATCGGGCTCAACATCGTTCTGCCGCACGAGCAGGCGCCGAACCCCTATGTGACACCGGAGCTCAGCTTCAACTTCCACTATTTCGCCATCCGCAAGATGCATTTCCTCATGCGCGCCAAGGCAATCGCCATCTTCCCCGGCGGCTTCGGCACGCTGGACGAGTTCTTCGAGTCGGTGACCCTGATCCAGACCAAACGCATGGCGCCGATCCCGCTCATCTTGTTTGGCGAGGCCTTCTGGCGGCGCATCGTCGATTTCGAGGCGCTGGCGGATTTCGGAACGATCGCCCCGGATGACCTGAAACTGCTGCATTTCGTCGAGACTGCCGATCAGGCCTGGCAGATCATCGCGGACCACTATGAGCACTGAATGCGAATGGGCCCGCGACAGAAGTCGCGGACCCATTGCAGCTCCAGGCTTTGGCGGGCCTTAACGGCCCCAGAAGCCACGCTTGGGCAGGTCGTCGGCCGTGATGAAGCCGTCCTTGTCGGTGTCCATCTGGGTGAACATCTTGTCGGCGACGGCGGTCGCTTCTTCCTTGCTGATCTGGCCGTTCTCGTCGGTGTCGGCCATGCGCATCATGCCGCCCGGACCGCGTTGACCCATCTGCTCGCCCATCGGGCCGCCACGGCCCATTCCGGGACCGCGTTCGCCGTCGCGCATGCCGTGATGCTTGCCCGGTCGTGGGCCATCTTCATCGTCCCAGCCACGACCCCAGCCGTGATGCTGACCACGTTCGCCCCGCGGTCCGCGATCGTCGTCACGGTTCCAGCCGAACTGGTTGCCCGTTCCGTCACGCGGCGGTTCGGCATTCATCGGACCCGAGCCGTCCTGCGGGCCTTGACCCTGGCCGGCGCCGGGACCATTGCCCTGACCCTGACCCTGACCCTGACCCTGACCCACGGCAGGACCATTACCCTGGCCCTGGCCGTTCTGCGCTGGTGCATTGGCCTGCATTTCCGCCTGGCGGGCGGCGCGCATGGCTTCGCGATGCTTGCGGAACTCGCCGGGCGTCAGCACGCCGTCGTTGTCGGCGTCGACGGTCGCGAACATCTTGTCCCTGGCGGCCGTCGCTTCGTCCTTGGCAATCTTGCCGTCCTTGTTGGTGTCGAATTCCTGCAGCATGCGGACGAACATGCCTGCGCCGCCGGGACCGCGTCCCATGTCCTGCCGGGCGAGAACAGCGGTCGCCGAGGTGCCGATCAGGAGGCCGCCGACGATGGCTGCGAGGGTGAGTGTCTTGCCGGTCATGGAAGTTTTCCTTTCATCCAGTGGTGATGAAGGAAATCTAGGGCGGCCGAATGCAAGAACCTACTTAAACATCGGTAAGCTGGGTGAAGCTTTGGTAATATTTGAATTCCGTCAAGCCGACAGGTCGATCAGGCGTCCAAGGAAGCCGGCAAGGTCGTCGGTGACATAGTCGATGCTCGCCGGGTCGGTATTGTCGGCCAGTTCCCAGCTTTCCAGCACCACGTCGCCAAGATTGCGCGGCACCAGCAGCACCGTCTTCATGCCAAGGGTTTTCGGCACGGCCAGATTGCGCGGCAGGTCCTCGAACATGGCGGCATGGCGCGTGTCGATGCGGTTCAGGCTGGTGAACTTGTCATAGGTGCTGCCGGCCGGCTTCGGCTGGTAGCCGGCGGCGACGATGTCGAAGATGTCGTCGAAATGATCGAGAATGCCAAGTGCACGGGCGGCGGCTTCCGCATGGGCGACCGTGCCGTTGGTAAAGATGAACTTGCGGCCCGGCAGCGCCTTGATCGCCGCGCCGAGGGTCTCGTCCGGCAGAAGCGCCGAATAGTCGATCGCGTGGGCCTTTTCGAGGAAGTCGTTCGGATCGACGCCGTGGTGCTGCATCAGGCCGGCGAGCGTCGTGCCGTGGTCGTGGTAGTATTTCTTCTGCAGCACCTTCGCCTCGGCCGGTTCCATCTGCAGCAGTTGGGCCACATAGGCCGTCATGTTGCGGTCGATCTGCGCGAACAGATTGATGTGATGCGGGTAGAGCGTGTTGTCGAGGTCGAACACCCAGTCGCGGACATGGGCGAAGTCGTCTTTGTGCGGCAGAAGGGCTTTGTCGGTCATGCTCGCGTTATGACAGGACCGGCGGATTTGGCAAGCCGATCTGCGTCGACCGGAACGCCCGGAACGGCCCGGGCCCGCCAATCCCGGATGCGAAAATCCCCTCGCGACATCTGCCGGCGAGGGGATCGGTTTTCGATCGGGCGAGCGGCCCCGATCACTTCATCTCGTAGATGTCGATCGGGAAGTACTTCTTGTTGATCTCGGTATATGTGCCGTTGGCGCGGATCGCGTCGATCGCCGCGTTCAGCTTGGCGAGCAGGTCGGTGTCTTCCTTGCGCACCGCAATGCCGGCGCCCTGGCCGATGAACTTCGGATCGGCGATCGGTGCGCCGACGAGTTCGCAGCACTTGGCGCCGTCGCCCTTCGACAGCCAGTCCATCATCGGCAGCATGTCGCCGATCTGGACGTCGAGACGGCCGTTGATCATGTCCATGTTGACCTCGTCCTGGGTCGGGTAGAGCTTGATGTCCAGGTCGGGATAGGTGGCGGTCGCATATTCCGCCTGGGTCGTGCCGGACTGCGCGCCGATCACCTTGCCCTTCAGGCCCTCGTTGGAAAAATCGGTGATGTTGGCGCCCTTCTGGGCAATGTGGGTCATCGGCGCCTTGTAGTAGGACTTGGTGAAGGCGACCTTCTCGGCCCGTTCCGGCGTGATGAACATCGAGGCGATCATGAAGTCGAACTTCTTCGCCTGCAGCGCCGGGATGATGCCGTCCCAGTCCTGGGTCACCACTTCGCACTCGACCTTCATTTCTGCGCACAGCGCCATGCCGATCTCGACGTCGAAGCCGCCGACCTTGCCGTCCGCAGAGACGAAGTTGAAGGGCGGATAGGCACCCTCGGTGCCGATCACCAGCTTGTCGGCCGCCTGAGCGGAAAGCGCTGTCAGGGCCGTGAAGGCCAGCGCCAGAATGGTTTTCTTCATGATTGTTCCCCTTGTTGTGACGCCTGTCGCGACGCCTTGCCGGGCAGTCTAAGCACGGCGGGATCATCAGCGAAATAGATAGTTGCAATAGTCGATATCAACGTGATTTATTGTCGGGGTGCCTTTCACCGGGACGACCCCATGGCCAGCAAACGGCTCGAACGCTTCGCCCACAATCTCGACTGGAATCTGCTGCGGACCTTTGCCGTCGTGGTCGAAGAAGGGTCGATCACGGCCGCAGCCTCGCGCTTGCTGTTGCAGCAGCCGGCCGTCTCCATGGCCTTGAAACGGCTCGAGGAAACCACCGGCCACCGCCTGATCGACCGCCGCCCCGGCCGCTTCGAGATGACCGAGGCCGGCGAGCGGCTCTATCGTCAGGCGCGCGACATCTTCGCCGCCGTCGTTCGCCTGCCGGATACGCTTGAAGGCGCCGGCGCCGACATTACCGGCCATGTTTCCGTCCATGCGGTCTCCCACGTCCACCACCCAGGCTGGGACGAACGCACCGCGCGCTTCTTTAGTGCCCATCCGAAGGTCACCATGAACGTGACGATCGAGACCACGGCGGATGTCATCAGCTCGGTCGAGCGCGGCATTGCCAGCATCGGCATCTGCGACGGCATCATTCCCGATCACCTGGCGAAGGTGCCGTACAAGCTGGAGCGTTATGCCCTCTATTGCGGTGCCGGCCACCGGCTGTTCGGCGTAAAGGGCGCATCGCTCAACGACCTGCGCGGCGATCCCTATGTCGCCTTTACCGCCGACGTGCTCGGCGGCCAGCACATGAATGCGGTGACGGCGGTGCGCGCCGTCGGTTCCTTCGGGCAGGAGGTGCGCGCCGTGTCCAGCCATGTCGAGGAGGTGATCCGCATGGTCGCCGCCAATATCGGCATCGGCATGCTGCCCAATCATCTGGTGCGCCCTTGGGTCGAGGCCGGCCGGCTCTGGCAGTTGCCGCCCTATGGCAACCTGCCGGTCAGCGAGGTCTTCCTGATCAGCAATCCCAACGCCATGCTCAATCCGGCCGAGCAGGCCTTCGTGGCCGTGATGGACGGCCTTGAACTGTTCCAGGATGAAGTACTGCATCAATTTGATTGATGGTGGCTTTTGTCTCTATAAATTTGAATGGGGGCTGTGTCCCCGGCTAGCATGGGCCTTCATTCGGGAACACCATGCATGCAGACTTATGACATTGCCATCCTCGGCGGCGGGATCGCTGGCCTCTCGCTCGCCTATTTCCTCGGCGCCGACCGCTCGGTGGTGGTGCTCGAGCGCGAGGAGAATCTCGGCTATCACTCGACCGGCCGCTCGGCAGCGGAATTCGTGCTGCGCTACAACAGCCCGGAGGTCTGCAAGCTGGCCGCCATCAGCCGCGATTTCTTCGACCGTCCGCCGGAGGGTTTCACCGACGTGCCCTTGCTCGTGCCGCGCGGCGGGCTGATGATCGCCAATGCGGAAAAACTGGAAAGGTTCGAGGCCCATTTCGCCGCCGAACGGACGAAGGCCGACAATCTCACACGGCTGTCGGTCGAAGAATCCCTAGTCATGGTGCCGATCCTCGACCCCGCCTATGTCGCCGGCGTCTATCACGATCCGGAATTCTGGGACATCGAGGTCGAAAGCCTCCTGCAGGGCTATGTGAAGGGCGCCCGCCGCGCCGGCGTTGACATCCGCCAGAAGGCCGGTGTCATGTCCGCCCGCGACGATGGCCGCCATTGGCTGCTCGACACCGAAGGAGAAACGATTGCCGCGCGGATCGTCGTCAATGCCACCGGTGGCTGGGCCGATCCGACAGCGGCGCTGTTCGGCATCGCGCCGATCGGTGTCGTACCGCATCGGCGAACCGCGATCCTTGTCGACCTGCCGGACGGCGTCGATGCCCGCACCATGCCGGAAATCAACGAACTGGACGACGAGTTCTACATCAAGCCCGATGCCGGCCGCCTGCTCGTCTCGCCGGCCGACGAGACCCCCTGCGAGCCGGGCGATGTCCAGCCGGAGGAGATCGATGTCGCCTGGGCAGCGCATCATCTGGAGACGGCGACCACCATGGAGGTCCGCCGGATCGCCAAGAGTTGGGCCGGCATGCGCAGCTTCGCGCCCGACCGCCTTCCGGTGATCGGGCCGGCCAGCGACCATCCCCGCTTCTTCTGGCTCGCCGGGCAAGGCGGCTACGGCATCCTCAGTTCGCCCGCGCTCGGCGCGCTCGCCGCCAGCCTGTTGACGGGGAGCGATCAGCCGGAGGTCTTCGCAAGGCAAGGCCTCGCGCCGACGACTTTCTCGCCCCGACGTTTCTAACCGACTCGTCGCTTTCCGCAGCGCCGCCGGCTATCGTTCCCCGTTGCCGGGTGCTAACAGCACCTCATGCCCGCCTGGATCCTCATCACCTTCGCCAGCGCATTCCTGCAGAATCTGCGCTCCGTCCTGCAAAAGCATCTGAAAGGCCGAATGGGCACGACGGGCGCAACCTTCGTGCGCTTCGGCTACGGGGTGCCCTTCGCGCTCGTGTATCTGGCCGTGCTGCACTATGGCCTCGGCCGGCCGCTGCCGGTGCCGGACGGCGCCTTCGCCTTCTGGGCGGTGATCGGCGCCTTTGCCCAGATCTCGGCGACCTTCCTGCTGGTCCACCTCTTCTCGTTCCGCAACTTCGCCGTCGGCACCGCCTATTCGCGCACCGAACCGGCCCAGGCCGCCCTGATCGCGCTGGTTCTGTTCGGTGAGACGATCACCGTCCCCACCCTGATGGCCATCATTGTGTCGGTGCTCGGCGTCATGCTGATTTCGGTGGCGCGCACGACGCTGACACTGTCGGCGCTGTTTACCTCTGTCGTCAGTCGCACCGCGCTGATTGGCCTCCTGTCCGGCCTGTTCTTCGGCGTTTCGGGCATCGCCTACCGTTCCGCCTCGCTCGCGCTCCAGCCGAGCCTTCCTGCACCCGACAGCGTCATGCAGGCGAGCTACACGTTGGTGGTGGTCATACTCGTGCAGACATTCGCCATGCTCTTCTGGATGCTGTGGCGTGATCGCGCCGAGCTTCGCCGGGTCGGCGCCGCCTGGAAGATCGGCATTCTCGTCGGCTTCGTCGGCGCGACCGCCTCCTTCGGCTGGTTCACGGCCATGACACTGCAGCAGGTGGCGGTGGTCAAGGCGCTGGCCCAGGTCGAGATGCTCTTCACGTTTGCCTCCTCGGTCTTCGTCTTCAAGGAAAAGATCAACCGTCTGGAGGTCGCCGGCTGCGTCCTGATCGTCGCCGGGGTGCTGCTGTTGCTCGTCGTCTGAGTGCTGGCCCGATATCCGTCCGTGCTCACCGATTGCGGCGACTTGGCCAAGCCACTATCATTCCTTCCTCGACAAGCGGGAGGTCTGGCTCACGTGACGGAAACGCTGTTCTGCGAGTGGTTCGACAGTCCCGTTGGCGACCTGGTTGCCGTCGCCGACGACACGCACTTGCGGGTTCTCGGATTTGAGGATGACGGATCGCCGGCCGACAGGCTCGAGCGGCAGCGCCGCCGTCTCGGCGGCGATGTCATAGCCACCGGCAATGCGATCACCACGGCAACGGGTCGGCAGCTCAAGGCCTATTTCGCCGGCGAACGCTTTGACTTCACCCTGCCGCTGTCACCGGCCGGCAGCGAATTCGAGCAGAAGGTCTGGGCGGAGTTGTTGAAGGTGCCGCTCGGCGAAACCTGTTCCTATGGCGATATCGCCAGGAATGTCGGGGGAATGGAAACGGTGCGGGCGGTCGGCAAGGCCAATGGCGCCAATCCGATCGCCATTGTCATTCCGTGCCACCGCTGCATCGGTTTGGATGGGTCGCTCACCGGCTATGGCGGCGGGCTGTGGCGCAAGAAATTTCTCCTGCGCCACGAAGGCGAGATGCGGCCGGTCGGGCTGTTTGCCCTCTGACCGCCTGGGATTAGCCGGCAAAGCCTCGATCAGGGAACGATCAGCGTGCCGGCGCCGTGTTCGGTGAAGATTTCGAGGAGCACCGAATGCGCCGTCTTGCCGTTGAGGATGACCACGCCCTGCACGCCGGCGCGGATCGCGTCGATGCAGGTCTCAACCTTCGGGATCATGCCGCCGGAGATCGTGCCGTCCTTGATCAGCGCGCGCGCCTGGGCGACCGAGAGTTCCTTGATCAGTTCGCCATCCTTGTTGAGCACGCCCGGAACGTCGGTGAGGAACAGCAGGCGCGTGGCGCGCAGGGCCCCGGCGATCGCGCCGGCAAAGGTGTCGGCGTTGATATTGTAGGTGTGCCCGTCGCGGCCCGGCGCGACCGGTGCGATGACCGGGATCATTTCGGACTTGGCGAGCAGGTCGAGCAGCGTGCGGTCGACTTCCACCACTTCGCCGACGAAGCCGAGGTCGAGCACGCGCTCGATGTTGGAATCCGGATCGACGACGGTCTTCTTGGCCTTTTCGGCAAAGACCATGTTGCCGTCCTTGCCGCAAAGCCCGATCGCCCATTCGCCCGTCTGGTTGATGAGGGCGACGATCTCCTTGTTGATCGAGCCGGCGAGCACCATTTCGACGATCTCGACGGTCTTCTGGTCGGTGACGCGAAGGCCCCCCTCGAACTTCGATTCGATGCCCATCCGCGTCAGCATCGCGCCGATCTGCGGGCCGCCGCCGTGCACGACGATCGGGTTTACGCCCGACTGCTTCAGAAGCGCGATGTCGGCGGCAAAGGCCTTGCCGAGCTCGGCATTGCCCATGGCGTGACCGCCATATTTCACCACGATCGTCTTGTTCTCGTAGCGCTGCATGAAGGGCAGGGCCTGAGCAAGGAGCCGCGCCTGGGTTTCGCTTTCGGATGCCGTCATCGGATGCCCTCGTGATTGGTTCGCGGCCTTTTAACGCAAGATCGTCCGCGATGGAATAATCCGGGCAAAGATATGCGTCGCCGATGATCCGGCGATGAACGGATGGCGTAAACGCCTGTAGGACACGACGAAATTGCGCCCGGGGGGAGTGCTGTCTGGAGGAGAGGGCCCGAAAGCCGATGCCTAGCGACGAAATCGCCGTACTGCTGAGCCGGGTGGCGCTCAAGGACCGCTCAGCATTTTCCGTGCTCTACAGCCGTTCTTCGCCGAAACTTTTTGCCATCTGCCTTCGTATATTGCGAGACAGGGCCGATGCCGAGGAGGCTTTGCAGGATGTCTTCGTGAAGATCTGGCAGCGCGCCGAAAGCTTCGCCTCGTCGGGAAATGGTGCCATGGGCTGGCTGGCGGCGATCACCCGCTATCACTGCATCGACCGTCTGAGGGGGAGGCGCCCGCCGGCGGAAGAGCTGGAGACGGTTGTCGACCTCGCCGACAGCGCGGCCGATCCCGAACAAAGTGCGGTGCTGCGATCGGAAGGAAGGCGGATTGACACCTGTCTGCAAGAGTTGGATCCTGACCGGGCGCGCGCCGTGAGGCATGCCTATGTGGAGGGATTGTCCTATCAGGAGCTGGCCGATCGGTTCGCGGTGCCGCTGAACACGATGCGCACATGGCTGCGTCGCAGCCTGTTGAAATTGAGAGAGTGCATGGATGACGACGCCAGACCAGAGCAAGGGTGACCGCTCCCGCGACGAAGTGATCGCCGGAGAATATGTGCTCGGCGTGCTCGGCGTCGAGGATCGCCTGCAGGTCGAGGAACGGCTGCGCCACGACCAGTCCTTCGCCACCATCGTCCGCCGCTGGGAGGACAACCTCTCGCAGTTCAATGAGGACTACGGCGTCGAAATCCCGCCCGAGGCGCTGTTCGCCAGGATCGAGAGCAAGATCTACGGCCCGCCACGGCGCAATCCGTCATGGACGGCGTTGGGTGGCCTGTGGAACTCGCTCGCCCTCTGGCGTGGCCTGGCCTTTGCCGGCGTCGCCGTCGCCGCCGTTCTCGCGGGAACCGAAGCGGGGCTGTGGGACCGCTCGGCCGGTGGCCGGCCGCTGGTCGCCGAACTTGCCGGCAAGGACAGCGTCATCAGCCTCGTCGCGCGCTACGACAGCGGATCCGGCAGGCTTCAGGTGACGCCGGTCGCAACCGGCGAGCAGCAGCAAAAATCGCTGGAACTCTGGTTGATCGAGGGCGAGGCGGCACCGCGTTCGCTGGGCGTCCTGCCGCAGACCGGGGAAGGGGAGATCATCGTCCCCGATACCCTGCGCGACCGCTTTGCCGAGGGTGTCATTCTCGCCGTCAGCCTCGAGCCCTTCGGCGGCTCCCCGACCGGCCAGGCCACCGGTCCGGTCATCGCGCTTGGACCGGCGCACCTGTGACGGGCGCATCGCCTCGGCGCGCCGGAGCCAATGAAAAAGATTATTAATATCAGTTTCTTACAATTTTTCTTCGGATTTTTGCGCGCTACCTGAAACTTCCTCGCTCGAGCCCTCGTCCTTTGTAGTGTTCCCGACAACGGGATCGAAACAACCGCCCGGATGGCAATCCTGCCGCCGAGGACGGATCGAGAACACCAGGACAGAGGAAACCGAAATGTTCAAGACCACCCTTCGCCCGCTCACCCTTGCCGTAGCCCTCGCAGCCGGCACCCTTGCCGCCCACGCCGAAAACCCGATGGTCGGTGGCGCCGCCATGTTTGAAGACAAGAACATCGTCGAAAACGCCGTCAATTCGAAGGATCACACGACGCTGGTCGCCGCCGTCAAGGCTGCAGGCTTGGTTGAGACCCTGTCGGGCGCAGGTCCGTTCACGGTCTTCGCTCCAGTCAACGCCGCCTTCGACGCGCTTCCGGCCGGCACGGTCGATACGCTGCTGAAGCCCGAGAACAAGGACCAGCTGACCAAGGTCCTGACCTGCCACGTCGTTGCGGCGGACGCCATGTCGTCTGCCATCGGCAAGATGATCGCCGATGACGGCGGCACCCATCCGGTCAAGACGGTCGGCGGCTGCATGCTTCAGGCCAAGATGGACGGCGACAAGATCACGCTGACCGACGAGACCGGCGGCGTGGCCACCGTGACCATCGCCGACGTCAAGCAGTCGAACGGCGTGATCCACGTGATCGACAAGGTCCTGCTGCCGAAGGCCTGAGCCACACGCCTGCCCCGCCTCGGGCGGGGCAATGCATAGGCCGGGCGTACTGCGTCAGGTCGCCTGGCCGATGGCCTCGAGGATTGCCGCGCGCAAATCGTCGAGGCCATTTCCTTTTTCCGACGAGGTCGCGAGGACGAAGGGATAGGCGGCCGGGCGCTTCTTGATCTTCTCCAGCGTCTCCGCGATCAGGCGCGGCACGCCCGCTTCCTTGATCTTGTCGGTCTTGGTCAGAACGATCTGGTAGGACACCGCCGCCTTGTCGAGAAGATCGAGAACTTCGTCGTCGTTCTTCTTGATGCCGTGGCGGCTGTCGATCAGCACATAGACACGCTTCAGCGTGGCGCGGCCACGCAGGTAGTCGAAAACCAGCTTGGTCCAGGCGTCGACATGTTCCTTCGGCGCCTGGGCATAGCCGTAGCCGGGCATGTCGACCAGCGCCATCGGCGGCAGGTCGCCCGCCTCGCCCGAATAGCCTTCCGGAACGAAATAGTTGAGCTCCTGGGTCCGGCCCGGCGTGTTGGATGTGCGGGCCAGGCCCTTGTGACCGACCAGTGCGTTGATCAGCGACGACTTGCCGACATTCGAACGGCCGGCAAAGGCCACTTCGAGCGGGCCTTCGGGGGGCAGGAATTTCATCGACGGCACGCCGCGGATGAAGATCCATGGGCGGCCGAACAGAGGCTGATCGGTCTTCTGGTTGTTGCTTGTCATGGGATGGCCTTTCGCATGCCCTGTGAAATCCGGGTTTTGGCCGGCAAAGTCAAGACGCGGGCGGCCTGTGCGGTCCCGGATCGCGGCGACTGTGGCCGATAAGATAGGTGAACAGGGCCGCAAGGACGATAGCTCCGCCGATCATCGTCCGGCCGGAGGGAACCTCCTGATGCAGGAGAACCATCCACACCGGGGCAAGGATCATCTCCGCCGTGCCAAGCAGTGCTGCAAGCGCCGACGGGATCATGCGGGCGCCCGTCACATACATGGCCATGCCGAGCCCGAGGTTCAGCGCGCCGAAGGCAAACAGCAAGGCAAGATCCTGAGCGCCGACGGCAAATGCACCGGCCTGGGTGGCCGCAATCGCGGCCGCGATGAAGCACCCCGTGCTGGCGGCCGGCGTCATGCGGATATCCGGGTGACGCCGCGTCAGCACCGTCATGCAGGCGAAGATGACGGGGATGGAGGCCGCAAGGGCGAGCCCGAGCAGAGAGCCGCCTTCGCCGATCGATGCAGACACCATGATCGCCACGCCGATGATCACGGCGCCGATGGCGCCCCAGGTCACGGCGGTAATCGGTTCGCCGAGCACCACGCGGGCAAGCAGCGCCGCAAACAGCGGGATGCCCGCCATGAACAGCACGACATTGGCAACCGCCGTCATGCTGACGGCGAGCACGAAGCAGGTCGAAACGGCGGCAAAGCCGATTGCGACCATCAATCCGGGCCATCCCATCGCCCTAAACAGCCGGACCGTTCCGGCAAACCCGTCACGGATCAGCATGAAGGCCAGCAGGAACAGGCCGCCGAACAGGCAGCGCCAGAAGACGATCGCCCAGCCATCGTTGAGGCCGATGAAGCGCTGGATCGCCCCACCATAGCTCCAGGCCAGGGCGGAGCCGAGCACCAGGGCAATGCCGAGCCAGGAGCGGGCGGCGGGGACGGGCGAAGAGCGTAGGGCGGTCATCGGAGCTCGTGCGTGTGGCGGTCATAAAAGAAAACCCCGGACTGGCCGGGGCTTTCGGGGACTACTTGGTCTTGGCGGGCTTTCGCCGGAACATGCCCTTGATATTGTCGAACAGTTCGATCTTGGCGCCCTGGCGTTTCATGATGATCGACTGCTGGGCGATCGACAGCGTGTTGTTCCAGGCCCAGTAGATGACCAGGCCGGCCGGGAAGGTGCCGAGCATGAAGGTGAAGATCAGCGGCATCCAGTTGAACAGCATCGCCTGGGTCGGGTCCGGCGGGGTCGGGTTCATGCGCATCTGCAACCACATGGTGATGCCCATGATGATCGGCCAGACGCCGAGATGCAGGAAGGTCGGGCCTTCGAACGGCAGCAGGCCGAACAGGTTGATGAAGGTCGTCGGGTCCGGCGCGGACAGGTCCTGGATCCAGCCGAAGAACGGCGCGTGGCGCATTTCGATGGTGACGTAGATGACCTTGTAGAGGGCGAAGAACACCGGGATCTGCAAGAGCACCGGCCAGCAGCCGGCCACCGGGTTGATCTTCTCCTCCTTGTAGAGCTGCATCATCGCCTGCTGCAGCGCCATCTTGTCGTCGCCGTGCTTGGCTTTGAGCTCTTCCATCTTCGGCTGCATGCGCTTCATGTTGGCCATGGAGGCATATTGCTTGCTGGCCAGCGGGAAGAAGATCGCCTTGACGACGATGGTGGTCAGCAGGATGGCGACGCCGAAATTGCCGACCAGACGGAAGAAGAAGTCCATGAGCTGGAACATCGGCTTGGTGAAGAACCAGAACCATCCCCAGTCGATCAGGAGGTCAAATCGGGGAACTTCGTAGCTCTGCACATCAGCGGCATTGCCGCCACGCAGGCTTGCGAAGAGAGTTCCAAACCAGGAATCGTCAAGCGCGTAACCGTTTACGACCCGCACTTCCTTGGCGCCGGCGAAAACCAGCGTTTTAAGACTTGTTTCTTGTCCAGGGGCGACCGCAACAGCATCATTCTTGAAGTCGGCCTGGTAGCGCGGCTGGCCGTCGGTGAAGTGGGAGAAGCGGGAGTCGTATGCGATCGACTGTGGCGGCACGAGAGCCGCTGCCCAATACTTGTCGGTGACGCCGATCCAGCCGCCCGTTGCCTTCTCGTTTGTAACCGCCTCTTCTTCAACGTCGCCGTACTTTTGCTCGGTGAGGCTGCCAGTCGCGCCGATGATGCCGAGGAAGCCCTCGTGAAGAACGTAGACGGAAGCGGTGGTCGGCTTGTTGTAGCGGGTGATGCGGCCATAGGGCGCGACCGAAGCGGCGGCGATGCCGGCATTCTTGATCGTGTCCTCGACGGTGAACATGTAGTGCTCGTCGACGGAGATCTTGCGCAGGAAGGTCAGGCCCGTCTCGTTGGTGAAGGAGAGCGTGACGGGTGTCGCCTGGGTCAGCTTGTCGCCTTCGGCGAGCGTCCAGGGGGTCGAAGGACCGGGAACCGCACCGGCATTCTCGCCGGCGATGTAGCCCAGTTCGGTGAAATAGCCGTCCTTGGTGTCGGCCGGGTTGAACAGCGTGATGATCGGGCTCGTCGGGTCGACGGTCTCGCGATATTCCTTGAGCTTCAGGTCGTCGAAGCGGGCGCCGGACAGGTTGATCGAGCCGGCAAGCGCCGGGGTGTCGATCGCCACGCGCTCCGACTTGCCGATCGCCTCTTCGCGGTTGGTCTCGGCGGTCGCCTGGGCGCTGCTGCCCGGCAGGTTGCCGGAGACGCTGCCCGCAGGGGCGCCGGTGTCCGTCTGCGCCTGGGTCGTCTGGGCCTGCTGGGCAAGGCGTGCCTCTTCAGCCACCCGCTGGGCTTCGATCCGGGGACCCATGATGAAATACTGCCAGCCGAGGACGATCAGCACAGACAGGGCAATCGCGATGAAGTAATTGCGGTTGTTTTGCATCATACTTTCCTGGAATCGGTCGCGGGGGACCGTAAGTGTTTTGGTCTGGTCTTGATCCGTTCGGCCAATTGCGCGGCAATCCGCGCAAAGGGTGCATTGAGCACCTCCCTGCGGGCGACAATGACATAGTCGTGTCCGGGCTGCATTGCAAACGCCGCATTCAGTCGTACCGCCTCTTTCAGGCGGCGGCGCATGCGGTTGCGCTCGACGGCGTTGCCATGCTTCTTGGTAACGGTAAAACCGACCCTGGGCTCGGTGTCGGGCTGCTGACGGTCGAGAACCTCGAGGAGGAACAACCCGCCCTTGCGCTTTTCGCCGGCGCGAACGGCAAGAAACTGCGGCCGGCTTTTCAGCCGCCCGACAGTTTGTTTCTTTTTGGTTTCAGTCATTCGCCCGGTCCCGGGCAAACCCGGCCTTTAGGCCGAGAGACGCTTGCGACCGCGAGCGCGGCGAGCAACGAGAACCTTGCGGCCGCCCTTGGTGGCCATACGCGCACGGAAGCCGTGGCGGCGCTTGCGAACAAGCTTGGAAGGTTGAAAGGTACGCTTCGTCATTTATTTAATACCGCGGTGTGCGGCCCTTCTTGGGTTTGCATTTCTGCAAGAGCGTTGGATTGCGCACGGCTTTCCACCCGTCGTTGCGGGTTTTTCGGTCCGGACGTGCGCGGCTTATACGGACGAAGACGCCGCGAGTCAATTACCGCTCATGCCGCCGTCGCGGCCTGTGACGAAAGGCTAGGCGAAAACTAACAATCCGTAATTAACCACGTTCGGTTGCCTTGACGAAGGCTTTTGCGCCCGTGGTCGGTCAGTGGCGCTCCCCCGAGCGGGAGTTTCCAGAAGAAATCCCGGTAATGCCGTCCCTTCGCAAATCCGACGCGGGGCAAAGGGGGTGAAACAGCCTTAGTTTAGCAATCAATGGTTCGTTAACGTGCGATTGCTAAATTCCTCAATATCCGGGGGTCAGATCAGGCTCCCTTCTGTTTGAGGAGCAAGTCCGTGAAAGTCAGCGGCAAGATCTATACATTGGTGGCAATACTCGGTTTGGCGGCTGTGCTCATCGGGGCGATGGGGATTTTCGTGACGACGCAGTATGGGGCGAAGTCCCATGAAGTGGGCGTCGCCTCCGAGCGCGTCTATCTCGGTGAACGGTTGAACCGTCTGGTGACCGGCGTCGTGATGGAGGCGCGCGGCATTTATGGTGCCGCCAGCAGCGAAAAGGCCGAGGGCTTCGCCAAGGGGTTGATGAAGAACCTCGACTTGATGGACGAGGTCCTTGCCCGCTGGAAGCCTCTGGTGCCGCAGGAGCAACTCGCGGCCTTTGACGCGATGACGGCGCGTGCGGCCGAGTTCCGCCAGTTCCGCTCCGAAACGGTCCGTCTGGGTCGGGAGGTCGGGCCTCCCGCCGCCAATGAGCAGGGCAATAATGAAGGCAACCGCGCCAACCGCAAGGCCTTCCAGGCCGAGATCGATGCCGTGGTCGACGCCGACAAGGCCAAGCTGGCCGAGCTGATGAGCTCGCTCGACGCGTTCCGCGCCCTGATGCTCTCGTTGATCACGGGCTTTACGGCCGTTGCTGTCCTGGTCGGCGCCGGCCTCGGTATCCACATCGGCGTCAACCATCTGAGCCGGCCGATCCGCAACGTCACCGCGGCGATGAACAAGGTGGCCGACGGCGATTTTGACACGGATATCCCCTATGAGGGCCGCGCCGACGAAATCGGCGAAATGGCCGCCGCCGTCGCGGTGTTCAAGCAGAATGGTCTGGCCGTGCAGCGGATGAACGCCCAGGAGAGCGCGATGCGCGCCAAGAGCGACGATCTGCAGTCGAGCATGTCTGTCGTTGTCGCGGCCGCCGCCGCCGGCGATTTCGGCCAGCGCATCGACAAGGACTACGGAGACGCCAACCTCAACCAGTTCGCGGCCAACATCAACGCCTTGCTGTCCTCGGTCGATCAGGGCATTTCCGAAACGCGCAGGGTCATTGCCAGCCTGTCGTCCGGCGACCTGACGCAGAGCATGCGGGGCGAGTTCCGCGGCGCCTTTGCCGAGCTGCAGACCAATGTCAATGCGACCTTCGAGCGCCTGCGCCAGACGATGAAGGATATCCGCACCAAGACGGACACCATCAACGGCAACACCGATGAAATGACCACGGCGACCAACGATCTCGCCAAGCGCACGGAACAGCAGGCCGCCGCACTGGAAGAAACCTCGGCCGCCCTCGACCAGATCACCGTCGTGGTGCGCGGCTCGAGCGAGCGGACCCAGGAAGCCAGCCAGATGGTCAGCGAAGCCAAGGAGAGCGCGGCCCAGTCGGCGATCGTCGTCTCCGACGCGGTCAGCGCCATGGGCCGCATCGAGCAGGCCTCCCGCGAGATTTCGCAAATCATCAACGTGATCGACGAAATCGCCTTCCAGACCAACCTCCTGGCCCTGAATGCGGGCGTCGAGGCGGCCCGCGCCGGGGACGCCGGCAAGGGCTTCGCGGTCGTTGCCCAGGAGGTGCGCGAGCTCGCTCAGCGCTCCGCCAACGCGGCCAAGGACATCAAGGCGCTGATCACCAAGTCGGGCGAGGAAGTGTCCGGCGGTGTCAAGCTGGTGCAGCGTACCGGCGAGGCCTTGTCGGAGATCGAGGCCCGCGTCCTCAAGATCAACGACCATATCCATTCGATCGCCTCGGCCGCCAAGGAACAGTCGACCGGTCTGGCCGAGGTTGCCACCGCGATGAACCAGATGGACCAGGTGACCCAGCAGAATGCGGCCATGGTCGAGGAAACCTCGGCGGCCACCCACAGGCTGTCGGGCGAAGCCAATGGTCTGGCCGGCCTCGTCGCCCAGTTCCGCATCGGCGAGGAAGGGCGGTCCCATGCGGCCCCCGTCGTCGCCAAGCCTTCCCAGCACAAGCCTGCCCCGTCGCCGGCCCGCCAGATGATGGGTTCCGTGGCAAAGGCCTTCAGTGGTGGCCGGGCCGCCACCGCCAGGGTCCAGGAAACGGAAAGCTGGGAAGAGTTCTGATCTGCCGCCAGAACCGATTTTTGGGCGCCGCGACCTCAGGGTCGCGGCGTTTCCGCGTCCGCGGTCGCTTGACGAGAGACGCCCCATGACCTCGCCCGCGATGCCATTGGCCAAATTCTCGATGTCCGCTAATATAGTTGCACTTTGACGTGTCCGACTGTTCGCAGCAGCGCCCGGTCTGGACGGGAACGACGGGAGGGGACGATGGCGCGACTGACCGAAAGCGGTCGGCAAGCCGGATCGACGAAGCCACCGGTCATGCCGCATCGGCTGCGCGGCCTGTCGGGCAAGCTTCTGTGGCTGACCATGGCTTTCGTCATGCTCGCCGAGGTGCTGATCTTCGTGCCGTCGGTCGCCTCCATGCGCCTGCGCTGGCTGGAAGACCGACTGAACACCGCCGCCGCCGCCGGCGTGGTGATTGACGGGCTGCAGCCGGCCGAACTGCCGCGCGCCGTCCAGGATGACACGCTGATGGCGACCGGCACCAAGGCGATCGTGCTGCGCAAGGACGGGACATCGCGGCTTCTGGCGGTCGACGGCATGCCGCCGCAGGTCGATGCGCAATATGATCTGTCCGATGTGCCGGCCCTGCAGTCGATCGGCGATGCGCTCTATACGCTGCTGCTCGGCGGCGACCGCGTGCTGCGCGTCTACGGACCTGTCGGCGAAAGCGACATGATCATCGAACTGGTGATGGAGGAGAGGAGCCTTAGGCAGGCCATGCTGGCCTATGCCCGCAACGTCTTTTCCGTATCGCTGATGATTTCGCTCATCACCGCCTCGCTGATCTATATCGCCATCAACCGCATGATGATCAGGCCGATGCGCCGGCTGACGCGGAGCATGCAGTCCTTTGCCGAGAATCCGGAGGATCCGGCCCGCATTCTGGCGCCCGCGCCCGGCGACGACGAGATCGCGCTCGCCGGCCGGCACCTCGCGATGATGCAGGAACAGTTGCAGAAGACACTGAAACAGCAGCGCAATCTTGCCGATCTCGGACTGGCGGTGTCGAAGATCAATCACGACATGCGCAATATTCTCGCCTCGGCGCAGCTGATGTCCGACCGCCTCGTCGATGTCGATGATCCGATGGTCAAGGGTTTCGCGCCCAAGCTGGTCCGCACCATCGACCGGGCTGTCGGCTATACCAACGAGGTTCTCGCCTTCGGGCAGGCATCCGAAGCCGAGCCCAGGCGCCGCCGCTTCCGGCTGGCGGACGTCTGCCAGGAAGTGCGCGACATTCTTGCAATCGACCCCGAAAGCGGGATCGATTTCGTCGACATGGTTGCCGGCGACATCGAGGTCGAGGCCGACAGCGAACAATTGTTCAGGGTCATCCACAACATCTGCCGCAACGCCGTGCAGGCGCTGGCCAATCACGGCATCGATGATCCGGGCGCCCTGCGTCGCATTTCCCTGTCCGCCCAGCGCATCGGCAGCGTCGTCGCCATCACCATCGACGACACCGGCCCCGGACTGCCGGCCAAGGCGCGGGAAAACCTGTTCACCCCCTTCCGCGGGTCGGCTCGCTCGGGCGGCATCGGTCTCGGCCTGGCGATCGCCCGCGAACTCGTGCTCGCCCATGGCGGCACCATCGCCCTTGTGGAAAAGCCGGGACCGGGCACGCTATTCCGCATCGAAATCCCCGATCGCCCCGTGGCGCTGGACGATTGGCGGGCCCGCGCCTGACCCGGCGATCGTCACGATCCGCAGTCGATTGACGCGGTCGGCTGACGCATGTGACGGCAAAATGACTCTTTTTTCCGAAAGGTGCTTGCAATCCTGCGCGGCACGTTTTAGAGGATCGCCACGCCGCCGACGACAGTCGGGCCGGTACGCACCCGTAGCTCAGCTGGATAGAGCACCAGACTACGAATCTGGGGGTCAGGAGTTCGAATCTCTTCGGGTGCGCCATTTTCCTTCAATCAGATTTATGGATTGCTTGGCGCTTTTGACGCCGTGCGGCTAGCTGTGAGCCGACGTCGGCGCCGGGCCGGTCATGGCTCAATAACCTCTCACTGAGGCTTGTGGGTCAGCTTCACCGTGAACTTCCCGGTGAAGCCCTTGGCGCTCTGATCAAAGACGGTATCGACCGCCTTTTCGGTTTTTGTCTTCACCGGCAGCTCGAATTCGAACCCCTGGTCGACCTGTTGCGCCCGAAAGACGTTGGCGAAGGCCGCCCAGACGATAGGTGCCTTGTTTGTCGTGTCCTTCCGCAGATAGGTCTCGCCCTCCTGCGCAAAGAAACGGTCGAGAAAGAGCACCGCTGTGCCTTTGCAGGGATCGAAGTCCGTGACCTTGGCCATCACCGGGAAATCCGGGGCTTGCATCGTCTGTGTGCCGTTCTTGTAGGCGTAACTGGCATAGGTTCCCTGTCCCTCGCCGACATACATCAGCTGGAGGAGCTTGTTCTTGCCGGCAGCCAGCGTCGGGGTGAGCGCGAACTCGCTCTTGAGAGACCACTCGTGGGCCCCGCCCGACGCCTCGAGCGCCAGCGAGAGGTCGAAACGCATCGCCTCCTCGATCTGCCGCAGGATCTCGCTGGGGTCCGCCTGTCCGCTCAGCTTCCCGGACGAGTTGATCACGCGGGTCAGGGTGAAGACCGCATTGACCAGCCGGTAGTCATGCTGCGTCCTGATGTCCTTGAGCATGTCCGGGACGAGCTTGGACAGCCATCCGGTGATCTCGCCGAAAAATTTCTGCTCGATCGCCGAATCTCCGAGCAGTTGGAGCACATTGGCGGCCTTGTGGGCGAGGCCAAGGATCGCCAGGACCTTGTCGCGCTGGCTGCCATAGGTCTTGATCAGTGTCTGCGCTTTCACCAGCAGCCGATTGGCGAGTTGCGCCTGGTAGCTGTCGGCCGGCTCGACGCCGAGCATGGCAAGCTCCCTGCGCACCGTGATCAGTTGTTCGAGAAGGCCCAGTTCCGGATCGCCGCCCTGCTTCACATACGACTGGACCAATTGCTCGGTCAGGAGTTCGACGACCGGATCTTCGTTGCATTCAAGTTCGTAGGACGGTGGCGGAACGATAGAAACATTGCTCTGCTTCAGCAGCGCCTTGATCTGTTCGATGATCGCGTTCTGGTGCTTTGCGGAGTCAGCGATGCGCTGCTCCACGGAGCGGTCGTCACGAACCGGGCGATCGGATGTGCCGGCCAGTGGAGGGGGCATGAACGGCCCGAATATCTCCGGCGGAGGCTCCGGGTCCGACATCGGATAGGCATCCTCCGGCACCGGCGGAAACATCTCGTCGAGGCCTTCCTCGGTGGATGGAAAGGTGCTCGTACCCTCTTCCGCCCAGGTCGGCGCAACGCCCACCGCAAGGAGAACGGCCGCGGCGCAGACGCACCTGAGCCATCCTTCCGTCGCGCGTTTCGGCCTTTTCAGCAGACGATCCATGAGGGCACTCTCTCGCGACAAGGATATTCGGTCAATCTGTGCTCCGCCATAATCGGCCTAGGCCGTTCTTTCTGCGTTTTCCGATGCTCCCATCAGCCAGGGTTGGGTAGGCGCCCGACACAATCTGGCCGAATTGGAACGGACGGTCGGCGTGCCGTCTCCACGCGTCTCGCCCGAGGCTCTAGCCATGCGAGAATCGCATGGCAGACGCGCGCGCGATGCGACGGAAGAATGATTGCGTTCTCCCGCCGGGGGCCGTTAAGCCATGGCCTCCGCCCGACCGAGCAAGATCGGGTCAATGCGTTGTCTCATGAGGATCATTATGTTGCGTGACCGGATCAGATTTAAGCCGCTGCTCGACAAGCTGGTCAGCGCCGAGGAGGCCGCGGCCTACATCAAGGACGGCATGACGGTCGGCATGAGCGGCTTTACCCGCGCCGGCGAGGCAAAGGCTGTGCCGATGGCCTTGGCGGAGCGGGCCAGGTCGCATCCGTTGAAGATCACGCTGATGACCGGCGCCTCGCTCGGCAATGATCTCGACAAGACCCTGGCCGAGGCCCATGTCACGGCGCGTCGCATCCCCTTCCAGTCGGATCCGGGGCTGCGCAAGGCGATCAATGCCGGTGAGGTGATGTTCATCGACCAGCACCTGTCCGAAACCGTGGAGCAATTGCGCACCCAGCAGTTGAAGCCGGTGGACATTGCCGTCATCGAGGCGGTCGCCATCACCGAGAGCGGCGGCATCGTGCCGACCACATCGGTCGGCAATTCGGCCAGCTTCGCCATCCTCGCCGACAAGGTCATCGTCGAGTTGAACCTGTCGCAGCCGGTCTCGCTCGAGGGGCTGCACGATATCTACATTCCGTCGCGCCGGCCGACCCGAATGCCGATCCCGGTCGTCACGCCGGAAAGCCGGGTGGGGCTGCCTTTCATTCCGATCCCGCCGGAAAAGATCGTCGCGATCGTCGTTTCGGAGAAGCACGACAGCTCGGCCAGCATCCTGCCGCCGGACGACGATACCCGCGCGATCGCCGGCCACCTGACGGAATTTCTCGTCAACGAAGTCAAGCAGGGCCGCCTGGGCTACGAACTGCAGCCGCTGCAGGCCGGCATCGGCACGATCGCCAATGCGGTCCTGCACGGTTTCATCGACACGCCCTTCCATGACCTGAAGATGTATTCCGAGGTGCTGCAGGATTCGACCTTCGAGCTGATCGATTCGGGCAAGCTGACCTTCGCCTCCGGTTCATCGATCACGCTGTCGGCGGAAATGTATCGGAAGGTCCTGCCGCGTCTGGCCGAGTACAAGCACCACCTGATGCTGCGCCCGCAGGAGATCAGCAATCATCCGGAAGTGATCCGGCGTCTCGGCCTCATCTGTATCAACACCGCGCTCGAGTTCGACATCTACGGCAATGTCAATTCGACCCATGTCGGCGGCACCCACATGATGAACGGTATCGGCGGCTCGGGCGACTTCGCCCGCAACGCCTTCATGTCGATCTTCGTCACCAAGTCCACAGCCAAGAACGGCGCGATCTCCTCCGTCGTGCCGATGGTCAGCCATGTCGACCACACCGAGCACGATACCGACATCCTGGTGACGGAAGTCGGTCTGGCGGATCTGCGCGGCCTTGCGCCGCGCGAACGGGCGGCGGTGATCATCGCCAATTGCGTCGACGAAGCCTATCGCGATGCCTTGCAGGATTATTACGATCGCGCCGTCAAGCGGGGCGGTCACACGCCGCATGTGCTCGAGGAGGCCTTCTCCTGGCATGCGAACCTGCGCGACAAGGGCACGATGCGGCCCGCCTGAGGCGGGTCGCTCATCCTGGGGCCTGCTGGCTGGGGTGCGGTTGGCGGTGGTCCGGTCTAGACGGCGCAGAAGCTGCCGTAGAGCGCGGCGATGACATTGCGCGCCGGCTCGCTTTCAATCCGATACCAGATGGTCTGCCCATCCCGGCGGCCGGCGATGATCCTGTCGCGGCGCAGAAGCGCCAGATGCTGCGAGACCGTCGAGTCGCGAATGCCCAGGAATTCGGCGAGTTGGCCGACCGAACGCTCGCCGTCGATCAGTTGGCAGAGAATGAGCAACCGGTGACGGTTCGCGAGCGCCTTCAGCAACTCGCTCGCATCGTCGGCGGCATCCTGCATGGAGTCCGGGTCAACTTTCATTCTTGCGTATCTACGTTATTCCGAATATATTGTCAAGCCAGTGACCTCACCCGATGGGGCTTGAAACAGTAGGGATACGCAAGATGCAAAAAGACAAAAAGATCGTTTGTCCGCAGTGTTCTGCCGTCAACCGCCTGGTTGCCGATCGTCCGGCTTCCGAGGCCCGCTGCGGCAAGTGCGGTCACGCCATGTTCGATGCGCATCCGGCCGATGTCGACGCGGCGTCGTTCGACAAGCAGATGGGCCGCAGCGACATTCCGGTCCTGGTCGATGTCTGGGCGCCGTGGTGCGGCCCATGCCGGATGATGGCGCCGGCCTTCGCGGAGGCCGCCGGCGTCCTGGAGCCCGAGGTGCGGCTGATCAAGTTGAATTCGGAAAACGAGCCGCAACTGGCTTCGCGGCTCGGCATTCGCGGCATCCCGACCATGCTGCTCTATAAGGGCGGGCGTGAGGTCGGCCGGGTCTCCGGCGCCATGTCGGCCCGGCAGATCATCGACTGGGCCCGCGGGCAACTCGCCTCCGCCTGACGCCCGGTCACTGAGCCCTGTCGGCGAGGGACTGGAAACCGGGCGTGAAGCCCGGTATGACGCCAGGCGTAGCTGTCAAGCCTGGGCGTTGGAGAAGTCGTGGATCCGCATTGCATCGATAAGGCTGGATCACCGCGGCCGAGGGGCGCAGGCACAGCAGCGGCTTTCCGCCGCGCCGCGATGGTGGCGGGCATCCTTCTGGCTGTGTCGGCTTGCGCCGGCCGGCCGATCGGCGTGATGGAGCCCACCAATCACGTGGCCGACGGCACGACCAAGGTCGAACTGATCGCCGCGACGACGCGGGCGCCGGCTGAAGACAAGGCGATCCTCTTTACCGGCGAGCGCGGCACCGGCCTGATGATCGATGCGGTGACGATTTCGATCCCCCCCGATGGCCAGCGCGAGATCGGCCAGGTCCAGTGGCCGAAGCGCCTCCCTGCCGATCCGCAGAAGGACTTCACCACGGTCGCGGTCGATCCGATCGCCGACGAGAAGGAGGGCGAGGCCTGGCTCAAGACCCATGTTCCGAAGAGCCGGCGCGTGCTCGTCTTCGTCCATGGCTTCAACAACCTCTATGAGGAAGCCGTCTATCGCTTCGCCCAGATCGTCCACGATTCCAAGGCCGATGTCGTGCCGGTGGTATTCACCTGGCCGTCGCGCGGCTCGCTTTTCGACTATAATTTCGACAAGGAAAGCACCAATTATTCCCGCGACGCGCTGGAGGACCTGCTGACGCAGATCGCCCGCAATCCGGCGGTCGGCGAAGTGACGGTGATGGCCCATTCCATGGGCACATGGCTCGCGGTCGAGGCGCTGCGCCAGATGGCGATCCGCAACGGCCGGATCGATCCGAAGATCAGCAATGTCATCCTGGCCGCCCCCGATCTCGACGTCGATGTCTTTGGACAGCAATACCAGTCCTTTGGCGGCAAGGCGCCGCATTTCACCCTGTTCGTCTCGCGCGACGACCGGGCCCTCACCTTGTCGAAGCGCATTTCCGGCAATGTCGAGCGCCTTGGCCACATCGACCCCAGCACCGAGCCCTATCGCAGCCAGCTGGAGGCGGCCGGGATCACCGTTCTCGACCTGACCAAATTGAAATCCGGCGATCCGCTCAATCACGGCAAGTTTGCCGAGAGCCCCGAGGTCGTGCGCCTCATCGGCGACCGGCTGATTGCCGGCCAGGCGGTGACCGACTCTGCCGTCGGTCTCGGCGAGAGCCTCGGCGCGGTGGCGGTCGGAGCCGGTACGACTGTGGGCCAGGCTGCAAGCACGGTGATCAGCGCGCCGATCTCGATCTTCGACCCGCGGACACGGCGCAACTACGGCCAGCAATGGCTCCAGCTCGGCAATTCCGCCGGCAACACGATCGGCGCTGCCGGGACTGCCTTGATCCCGTCACGGCCTTGAGGGCCGAAGCGCTCTCAAGGCCGGGCGGTGTGCAGTTCGAATAGGGCTGTACCGTAGCCCACCAGCACGCCCTCGTCAGCCAACTGCCGCGACAGCACGCAATCCGACGGCGCAAGGACCGGGCGCAGTAGGGCGCCTGCCTTGAGATAACCGATGATTTCGCCGCGTCTGACCAGTCGGGGCAGCGCGGCAGCATCCGCGTCGAGGGGGTGGGTGGCGCGGAACATGCCGATATGCGGAGCGAGAAGCGTTTCGCCGGCGCGGGGCGCATGGTCCGGTTGGTGAAATATCGGTTGGTTCAAGGGCTGGTCGACCTCCAGGATCGCGCCCTCGCTCGCCACGAAATGCCGGTCGGCATCCTCGTATTCGAATTCCGCAATACCGTGGCGCCGCATCAGATCCATCACGGCTTCGATCCATTCGCTCCCCATCATGACCTCCCGAAGCCTCCGGCCATCAGCCGCTCGAGATGATGGATGTCGAAGCCGCCGGCAGAAAAGCCGGGTTCGTCGAGCAGCGACAGGTGAAGCAGACGCGACGTCTCCACGCCCTCGATGGCGAGCTCGCCCAGCGCCCGGCGCATGCGGGCGATTGCGGCATCCCTCGTCGGCCCATGCGCGATCAGCTTGCCGATGAGCGAGTCGTAATTCGGCGGAATCTCATAGCCCGGATAAAGATGGGTATCGAGCCGTACGCCGGGCCCGCCCGGCGCGATGAACTGCCTGACCTTTCCCGGCGAAGGCGTGAAGTTGAAGGCGTGCTCCGCATTGATCCGGCATTCGATGGCATGGCCGTCGAAGCGAATGTCGTCCTGCGCGACCTCGAGCCTCTCGCCCATGGCGATGCGCAACTGTTCGCGCACGATGTCGACGCCGGTGATCTCTTCGGTAACGGGATGCTCGACCTGGACGCGCGTGTTCATCTCGATGAAGTAGAACGCGCCGTCCTCATAGAGAAACTCGAAGGTGCCGGCGCCGCGATAGCCGATGGCGAGACACGCCGCCGCGCAGCGCCGGCCGATCGCGTCGATGGCGGCCGGATCTATGCCCGGTGGCGGCGCCTCCTCGATCAGCTTCTGGTGACGACGCTGGATCGAGCAGTCGCGGGCGCCCAGATGGATGGCATTGCCATGACTGTCGGCCAGAACCTGGATCTCGACATGGCGCGGAAATTCGAGGAAGCGCTCGACATAGACTTCCGGATTGCCGAACGCCCGCCCAGCCTCCTCACGCGCCATCTGGACCGCCCCGATGAGGGCGTCGGGATCGCGGACGATCCGCATGCCGCGCCCGCCGCCGCCGCCCGATGCCTTGACGATCAGCGGATAGCCGGTTTCCGCGCCGATAGCCGCGATGCGGGCCGGGTCCTGCGGCAGGGCACTGTCCGGCCCCGGCACGCAGGGCACGCCGGCGGCGATCATCGCCCGCTTGGCGGCGACCTTGTCGCCCATCACCCTGATCGCCGCAGACGGCGGGCCGACGAAGGTGAGGCCGGCCTGTTCGACCATTTCGGCGAAGCCGGCATTCTCCGACAGGAAGCCGTAGCCCGGGTGGATGGCACCGGCTCCCGTCAGTTGCGCGGCAAGCAGGATTTCAGCACTGTCGAGATAACTCCGCGCCGCAGGTGCCGGCCCGATGCACAAGGCCTGGTCGGCCAGCGCCACATGGCGCAGACTGCGATCGGCTTCCGAGTGGATGGCAATGGTTCTAAGCCCAAGGTCGCGGCAGGCCCTCAAGATCCGCAGGGCAATCTCGCCGCGATTGGCAATCAGCACGCTGTCGAACATAGGTTTCAATCCCGCGCGAGGAGGATCAGCGGCATGCCGGGCGTCACCGGCTCGCCGTCGCCGACCAGAATTGCCGCGATACGACCGCCGCGGGTTGCCTCGACCGGATTGAGCATCTTCATCGCCTCGACCAGCGCGAGCGTCTGGCCCTCCTCGATCAGGTCCCCTACCTGGGCATAGGGCTCGGCGCCGGGCGCAGGCGCGCGGTAGAAGGTGCCCGACAGACCGGCCACGATCACCGCTTCATCCGTCTCGGCAATCTCCGGCAGCGCCATCAAGGCGGCGATTTCCGCCGCCGCCATGGCTTCCGGCGTGTCGCGCCGCAGCGACGGCGAGGGCGGGGCGCCACCAATGCGAGTCGCGGTCTTGGCCAGGCGGATGCGCATACCGTTCTCGCTCACCTCCAGCTCGTTGAGCGTGGAATTCTCCAGCATCTGCATCAGTCGTTCGATCGTCGCGAGGTCCATTTCTCCCCCCTCAGCGCAGGAAATTGGCAATGGTGATTCCTTGCGCTTCGAGCGTCTCCCGGATGGTCCGGGCGATGGAAACGGCGGACGGCGTATCGCTGTGAACGCAGATCGAATCGACCGGCGTGACGATCGTTCGGCCGGTCACGGTCTCGATCGCGCCGTTCTTCACCATGCGCACGACGCGGGCGGCGGCGGCCTCCGCGTCGTGGATCACGGCGCCGGGCTGGCTGCGATGCACGAGAAAGCCCTCGTCAGTATAGGCACGGTCGGCGAAGATCTCGGAGCGGCAGGTCAGCCCCATGTCGCGCGCCAGCCGTTCCTGGTGGCCGAGCGCGATGGTCAGGCAGACCAGCGACGGATCGACGGCCTTGATGGCATTGTTGACCGCGCGCGCTACGCTCTCGTCCTGCTGGGTGAGGTTGCCGAGCGCGCCATGCGCCTTGACATGGGTGATCGGATGGCCGGCATAGGTCGAAAGCGCCTGCGCCGCACCGATCTGATAGGCGACCAGCCGCTCGATCTCGCCGGCGGAAAAGGGAATGTTGCGCCGCCCGAAGCCCCAGAGGTCGGGAAACCCGGGATGGGCGCCGACAGCCACGCCCTTGGACTTGGCGATGGCAAAGGTCGAAGCCATGATGTCGGGGTCGCCTGCATGCATGCCACAGGCAATGTTGGCCGAACTGACGATCGACAGCATCGCCTCGTCGTCGCCCATGCGATAGGCGCCGAAGCCTTCGCCCATGTCGGAATTGAGGTCGACGTTGAGTGCCATGCCGCTTACGCTCCTGATGCTTCGGTTCTTGCGGATTGTAGGTCGAGCCGGCGCCGATGCACAATGGAGGACCCAAGAAATGCTTTGGGTCTCCACCGCATTCTGATATATCACGGCGCGAAGGATGGCGATGAAGGTGGGCATGCAGCAACACGGCGACAATCCGAAGGTGAGCGCTGAAGGGGCGGGAGCCCTTCTTTTCGATGCGGCCGGCCCGGTCTTCGATCCTTCGCTGCAGGAGCGCATCTGGGTGTTCGCCGACGTGCTGAAGACACTGCCCGGCGTCCGCGAGGTGGCGCCCGGCATGAACAACCTGATTGTCGTGTTCGACCCGCTTCGCCTCGATCCGGACAGCCTCGAAGCTCATCTGCTTGCCGAATGGACGAAGACGGTTGCCGCACCGGCGGCCGGTCGCCTGCTCGACATCCCGGTCGTCTACGGCAATCAAGGGAGCGATCTCTCCGCGGTCGCCCAGGAAAAGGGCCTGACGATCGAGCGCCTTGTCGCGATGCACACGGCACCCGTTTACTCGGTCGCCGCCGTCGGGGCCATGCCCGGTTTCGTCTATCTTTCCGGGCTCGACCCTCGATTGGCGCTGCCCCGTCGGGCGGTGCCGCGCATGGCTGTGCCGGAGGGCTCGGTCATCATTGGCGGCGCCCAGGCCGGTATCATGCCGCTCACCGCCCCTTCCGGCTGGCATATTCTCGGGCATACCGATTTTCACCTGTTCGATCCGCTGCGCGAGCCGCCAGCCGCCCTACGCGCCGGGGACCGTATCCGTTTCGTCGTCAAGGAGATCCGCGCATGATCGAGATCCTGACGACGGGCGCGGCCAATTGCGTGCAGGACCTCGGCCGCTTCGGCTATCTGGACGCAGGCGTTTCACGCTCCGGTGCCATGGATGCGCCGGCGCTGGAGCTTGCCAACCGGCTGGTCGGCAATGACCCGAACGCGGCCGCCATAGAGGTCGCGATCTTTCCCTTCCGGATGCGCTTCGATCGGGCCGCGCTTGTGGCGGTGACCGGTGCCGATCTGCCGGTCACGCTGGGCGGTACTCGCTATCCATCCTGGTGGGCGCTGCCCGTCAGCGCCGGCGATGTTCTTGAGCTCGGTCTGCCGCGTCGCGGTGCCCGCGCCTATCTCGCGATTGCCGGCGGTCTGATCGTCCCCGCCGTGCTTGGTTCGGCCTCCACAGACCTCAAGAGCCGCTGGGGCGGGCTGGAGGGCAGGGGCTTGCGCCGCGGCGACCGGCTGGAGACAGGCTTTGCGCCGGCCGCGCTCGGCGGCCTGCCGGCGGGTTTCGGGCTCGATCCCGAGACGATCGGCCGTGGTGCCGCGGACACCGGCGCGGAGGTGCCCATTCGCGTCCTGCCGGGTGCGGAATATGACGTCTTCGATCAGGCCGCGGTCGATGCCTTGGAAGCCGCCGCCTGGCAGGTCACCGAGGATGCCAATCGCCAGGGTTATCGCCTGTCCGGTCCCGAACTGACGCTGCGGCAAAAGCTAGAACTGCATTCGCACGGCATCATGCCCGGCACGGTTCAGGTGCCGCCGTCCGGCCAGCCGATCATCCAGCTGGCCGAGGCCAATACCTGCGGCGGATATCCGAAGATCGCCCATGTGATCGAGGCCGATCTCTGGCGGCTCGGCCAGGCCCCGGTCGGCAGCCGCCTGCGTTTTGTGCGGGTGGATCGGAGGCAGGCGGTCGCCGCGCTCCGCGCGCAACGCGTCCTGATCGACCGTGCCGCCGCCTTTGCCGCACTCGCCCGCAAGGATACGGCAAGACCCGAACTTCTGACGGCGCTGTCGCGCCGTGACACGAATTCCTGACGGACGGAGCAAGACCATGAGATGGAAGCGTACGCTGCAACTGATCGACGTTCATTGCGAGGGCGAGATCGGCAAGGTGGCGGTCGGCGGTGTGCCGAAGATCCCCGGCGAGACGATCGCCGAACAGTTGCATTGGCTGAACAACGACCCGAAGGGCCAGGAACTGCGTCGCTTCCTGGTGCTCGAACCGCGCGGTGCGCCGATCGGCTCGGTCAACCTGCTGCTGCCGGCCAAGAATCCGAAGGCCGATGCCGGTTTCGTCATCCTCCAGCCGGATCAGGCCCATGCCAGCTCTGGATCGAATTCGATCTGCATCACCACGGCCCTGCTCGAAAGCGGCATCGTCGAGATGACCGAGCCCGAAACGACGGTGGTGCTCGACACGGCGGCCGGCCTCGTGACGGCAACCGCCACCTGCCGCGACGGTCGCTGCGAGCGGGTCAAGCTCACCATGGTGCCGTCCTTCGTTCATGAACTGGACGTTGGCCTCGAAACCGAGCAATGGGGCCGTATAAGCTTCGACCTCAGCTATGGCGGCATCTTCTATGCGCTGGTCGATGTCGGCCAGATCGGCCTCACCATCGACAAGGCCAATGCCCGTGGGCTGGTCGAGGCCGGGATGATCCTGAAAGAGGAGATCAATCGCCGCATTCCCGTCGTCCATCCGGACATCCCGGCGATCTCCGGGGTCGCCTATGTCATGTTCCGCGATGTCGATCCCGACGGCGCGATCCGCACCTGCACGACGATGTGGCCGGGCCGCGTCGACCGCTCGCCCTGCGGCACCGGCAATTCCGCCAATCTTGCGACGCTGCACGCGCGCGGCAAGGTCAAGGTCGGCGACGTGCTGAAATCGCGCTCGATCATCGGCTCGGAATTCGAGGTCGGACTGAAGGAGGTGACGGAGGTTGCCGGTCGCCCCGCCGTCATCCCGACGATCAGCGGCCGCGGATTCACCTTCGGCCTGCACCAGGTGGCGCTCGACCCCTTCGACCCGCTGGCCGACGGTTTTGCCCTCACCGACGTCTGGGGCCCCTCGGCGGGATCGATTGGTTAATGGGATAGGCTCCGGCCGTCGAAATTAACCTCCTGGTAATACATCGACCGTTTCTTCGGTGGGCCCTTCTTGCGCTTCCGGTATTCAGAGGCATAAGAAGCACCGTGTTCATCTCGTGCTCATGGCTGCAAGAACAAGAAAAATGGAAGATAATTTGACCGTGGGAGCCATTCCGCCGAATAACGTTCCCTGTCTTTCCACGCTGCGCGGCACCGCAATATTTGCCAGCCTGACGGCCGAGGAAGACAATGAACTGCTGTCGCGTTGCCATACAAGAAATCTCTGCGCGGGCGAAAGTCTAGTCGACTTCGAGGACCTGTCCAAGGACGTCTTCGTCGTGCAGAGCGGAGAAATCCGCGCCGTCTTGCGCTTCACCGTCGGCAAGGAGGCGATCCTCGGAACCTTTCGCCGCGGTGACCTCTTGGGCGAACTCTCCGCGATTGACGGTCTGTCCCGTTCGGCAAGCCTCATGGCGGTCACGGACGCCGTGGTTACCGTCATCCCCTATGCCGTCTTTCACGATGTTCTCGAGGCGCACCGGGACGTGTGCCTGGGGTTGATGCAACTCCTGTCGCGGCGCATACGGGCGATGAACGAGCGGATCTCGGAGCTTTCTTTTCTCGACACCAAGCACCGCCTCTACAACGCTCTTCTGCGTCTTTCGCGCCTGCGCGGCGATGGCGGGCGCGAGCGCATCATCTCTCCGCCCATGGTCCATGCCGAACTCGCCGAGCATATCGGTTCGAGTCGGGAAACCGTTTCGCGCGAGATGTCGCGCCTGATCCGCGAACAGGTGATCGAGCGGACCAGCCGCGCCATCATCTTGAAGAATCCCGTCGAGCTTTCCCGGCGCATTTCCCGCGCACTCGAGGGTTGATCGACGGGTCCCGATAGCCACACGGGAAAGACGCTTGCCGACCCGCGGGCCGCCGCCTTGCGCTTTAGTCGCCGCTAATTGATTAAGGTCGACTTAAAGTAGCAATCGGTAAAATTGATTCAAAATGGTTCAGCCTATCTCAGCCTCCCTTTGCTAGAGATCGCCTAAGTTAGGCGGTTGGCAGCGAAGGGAAGCGGGCATGGCCATTTTGATCGTGGAAGACAATCCGACCAATGCGATGATCCTGAAGCACCTTGCCAGAAAGGTGACCGACGAGGAGATCGTCATCGAGCCGGACGCGGGCAAGGCGCTGACGATGTGTCACAACAGGCTTTTCGCCATGCTGATCGTCGACCACATCCTTCCCGGAATGAGCGGACTCCAGTTCGTCAAGGCGATCCGTATGACATCCCGCTACGATGAAGTTCCCGTCGTCATGGTCACCGCCGATCACGAACCGGGCCTGCGCGAAGCCGCACGGCAAGGGGGCGTGACGGACTTCCTCACCAAGCCGGTGGAGGCCGTCGCCTTTCGCTCGCTGATTTCGTCCTGTCTGGGACAGCGCCCGGATCCCGCGGCCTTGGCCATCTGAGACCGATCGTTCCTGACGAGTGCACGCATGAAATCCGCTCTCACCTTCTTTCTCGCCGCTTTGCTCGCCGCCGCCCCGGCCGCTGCGCTGGATGCGCCGAAAGGTCCTGTCATCCTCACGATCAGCGGCGCCGTCGCGCAGCCCAATCGCGACGGATTGGCAGTCTTCGACCTTTCCATGCTGGAAGGGCTCAAAGGGAGGCGCGTGACCATGGAGACACCATGGACGCAAGGCGAGGTCGAGTTCTCCGGTCCCTTCCTGCGCGAAGTGCTTGAAGCCGCGGGCGCAGACGGTAGCCGTCTGATCATTCGCGCCCTCAACGGCTATTCCGCGGAATTGCCGATTTCCGATGCCCGCGACATCGACACTATCCTGGCCACGCGGCTCGACGGCAAGATCATGACCGTGCGGACCAAGGGGCCCTCCATGCTGGTCTATCCCTTCGACCAGGATCGGGCGCTCTATAACGAAAAATACTTCGCGCGTTCGGTCTGGCAGATCGGTGAAATCGAGGTCCTTCGGTGACACGCGTCCGCAGAACCGCCGACATCATGCGCAAGGCAGGGAGCACCACCCTGATCCTGCAAATCCTGTCGGCCGTGCTTCTGCTCGTGCTGATCATGCTCTTCGTCGATATTTCACGCCAGTTCCGCTTCCTGCAGGACGGCATTCGCGAGAACGCCGTGTGGTCGGTCTACCAGCTGGATCGCGAGGCGCGCACCCTTGACGACAGCCTCGCCGAACTGCGCCGTCAGTCGCCGAGCAAGGTCCTCATCGACGAACTCTCGCTGCGCTATGACATTCTGCATTCGCGCGTGCAGGTGGTGAAGGAATCGAAATTCAGCAGCTACTTCACCGAGGATCCCAAGATCCTGCGCTTGCTCGGCGAGGTCGAGACGACGGTTGCCGCTATCCAGCCGGCCTTCGACCGCTACGCCCAGGGCACCATTCCGAATGCCGCCGAACTGGAAAAGCTCGACCTTGCGCTGGCGGGCCTGGTCAAGCTGACCGAAGACCTCCTCGTTCAGACCAATATGCAGCTGAGTGCCGAACGGGCCGATGCGCGCGCCACCATCCTCGAGCTTGAGAAGACTTCGGCGATCATGCTGGCCTTGCTCATGGTATCGGTCGTTTTCCTTGTCGTCACCTTGCGCCGGCAGCTGAAGTCGGTGCGCAAGGCAGGGCTCGAACTCGAGGGCATGGCGGAGCGCCTGACGGAAGCCTATGAGGCGGCGGATGCCGGCAACCGCGCTAAGTCGCAGTTCATGGCGACAATGGGCCACGAGATCCGCACGCCGCTCAACGCCATTCTCGGCATGTCGGAGCTCCTGGAATTCTCCGAGCTTCCGGAAGATGCGCTGTCCAGCGTCAAGACCATTCGCTCGTCCGGCGAGGCGTTGCTGGAAGTCATCAACGAGATCCTCGACTATTCCAAGATCGAGCACGGCAAGCTGGAGCTCGAGGAGCGCGCCGTCGATATCCGCGCCCTGTCCGAAACCACCGTCAGTATCATTCGCGGTCGGGCCGACGACCACGGCAATTCGATCGTCCTCGACATCCCCTACTCCCTCGACGCGCTCTACGTGCGCACCGATCCGACGCGCCTGCGCCAGGTCCTGCTCAATCTCCTGTCGAACGCGGCCAAGTTCACCACCAGGGGAACTGTGACCTTGCGTCTTCGCGAATTTTATCGACACGGCAAGCTGATGCTGCGTTTCGAGGTCGAGGATACCGGTATCGGCATCGACGAGGCGGGCCTTGCCAAGCTGTTCAAGCCGTTTTCGCAGGTCGATGCCTCGATCAGCCGCAAGTATGGCGGCACCGGCCTCGGGCTGACGATCTGCAAGCAGATCGTCGAAAAGCTCGGCGGCGAGCTGGGCATGAGCAGCACGGTCGGCGTCGGCAGCATCTTCTGGTTCGAGCTCGCGGTCGTCGCCGTCGGCAAGGACGAGGTCCGACGCCAGGCCGGTGGGCCGGACAAGGCGCCTCTGCCGCGCCTCAGGATCCTGCTGGTCGAGGACAATCGGGTAAACCAGCTTGTCGCGACCCGTTTCCTCGCTCGTCTGGGCCAGGAGGTCGTGGTCGCCAGGGACGGCGCGGAAGCCGTCTCGATCGCCAGGGAGCAGCCCTTCGACACCATTCTGATGGACATGCAGATGCCGGTGATGGACGGCATCGAGGCAACCCGCCGTATCATCGCCGAGGGCGGAGCGTGCTCGACCACGCCGATCATCGCCATGACGGCGAATGCCTCCGACGACGACCGCCGACGCTGCATCGAGGCGGGCATGGCCGGCTTCGAGTCCAAGCCGATAACAATGGAAAGGCTGCGCAACGTGATTCAGTCGATCGCGCAAGTCCCGGCCACCGGGCACGATGACGACGAGCAGGACGATATCGGCCTGCCGGAACCGATCATCATCGACGACGTCGACCTGCCGGCCCTGTCGATCGAGGGCCTCGACGAGGCGCGGCATTCAGAACTGGTCGATGCGCTCGGCGAAGACGTCTTCCGCGAACTGGTCGAGTCCTTCTTCGATGATGCGGCATCCCTGATCAAGGATCTTCACGTCGCGCTGGCCAACCATGATCCCGAAAGGATCGATCGTGTCCTGCACACGATCAAGGGCGCAGCCGTCAATGTTGGCCTCAACGACATCGCCGACAAGGCGCATGCGCTGCGCCGCGTCAGGCCGTCGTCCGCCGACGTCGACAGGCTGAGCGATGAAATCGAAACCCTGAAATTCAGACTGGTAGCTTGAGAGTGAAGGAGGCGTCTATGCGTATTTTGCTGGTGGATGACAACAGCACCAACCTGAAGCTGTTGACGAAACTCGTCGGCAAGCTGGAAAACTGCGAGGCGCTCGCCTTCGCCAGTCCCGATGCGGTTCTGTCCGCTCTTCCGGAACTCGATTTCGACATCGCGATCATCGACTACCAGATGCCGGTCTATAATGGCGTCGAGCTTTTCACCGAGATCGTCCGTTTCGAAAAGTATGCCCAGGTTCCGGTGATCTTCGTCACGGCCGACAAGGACATGACGACGCGCATGGCGGCACTCAATGCCGGTGCCATCGATTTCCTGACGAAGCCGATCAACCCGGTCGAGTTCCAGGCGCGCGTGCAGAACATCGTGTCGCTCGCCCGGGCCCGCCGCCAGCTCGCCGACCAGGCCGAATGGTTGCGCCGCGAGGTCGACCGGGCGGTCTTCGAATTGCGCCAGCGCGAGCAGGAGATCATCCACCGCCTGACGCTGGCCGCCGGCTACAAGGATCCGGAGACCTCGCGCCACACCCTGCGGGTGGCCGCCTATTCCGAGGCGATCGCGCTTGAGCTCGGTCTGCCCGAACAGTTCTGCAACGACATCCGCCTGGCGGCGCCGATGCACGACATCGGCAAGGTGGCGATGCCGGATACCGTGCTCCTCAAGCAGGGGCGCCTGACCGAGGCCGAGTACCGGCAGATGCAGGCCCATGCGCAGATCGGCAGCGACATCCTCGCCCGCTCGCATTCCTCGCTGTTGCAACTCGCGTCGGAAATAGCCGCCAGCCATCACGAACGCTGGGACGGCCAGGGGTACCCGAACCGTCTCGCCGGCACGGTGATTCCGATCTCTGGCCGCGTGGTGTGCATCGCCGACAATTTCGACGCCCTGACGACCGAGCGGCCCTACAAGCCGGCATGGTCTTTCGAGCGCACGGTGGAACATATCCTCGGTCGCGCCGGCACCCAGTTCGATCCCGACTGCGTCGCCGCCTTCGAGCGCGCCCTGCCCAAGATCCAGGCCATCATGGAGAACGACCGGCGCGAGCAGTTGGAGGAAGCGGAAAGGACGCTGGCTGCCCTTTCCGGAAAGGTCGCTTAGAGTCAGGAAACGCTCTAAAGGCAGGTTTGACCCGCATCGGGAACATGCTATCTGCGGGGTGAAGACCCATGCCCCGGAGGTATTGTCATGCGCTCGATCACCATTCGCCGCCCCGATGACTGGCACCTGCATCTGCGCGACGGCGCGATGCTCGAAGGGGTGATCGGCGACACCAGCCGGCATTTCGCCCGTGCCATCATCATGCCCAACCTCGTGCCGCCGGTCGTCACGACGGCGGATGCGAAGGCCTATCGCGACCGCATCATGGCGGCCCTGCCGAAGGGCGATCGCTTCGAGCCGCTGATGACCCTCTACCTCACCGAGGACACGAGCCCGGACGATGTTGAGGAGGGCGCAAGGAGCGGTCTCGTCACCGCCGTGAAGCTCTATCCCGCCGGCGCCACCACCAACTCCCACGGCGGCGTGCGCGACATGGCAAAGGCCATGCCGGTGCTGGAACGCATGGCGAAGATCGGCCTGCCGCTCTGCGTGCATGGCGAAGTGACGACGCCCGAGGTCGACATCTTCGACCGCGAAAAGGTCTTCATCGATACCGTGCTCGATCCGCTGCGCCGGCGTCTGCCGGACTTGAAGGTGACGATGGAACACGTGACCACCTCGGACGGCATCGACTATATCCGCTCCGCCGAGCGCAACATTGCCGGCTCGATCACCACCCACCATCTGATCATCAACCGCAATGCCATCCTGGTTGGCGGCATCAAGCCGCACTACTATTGCCTGCCGGTCGCCAAGCGCGAGAGCCATCGTCTGGCGCTCCGGGCCGCCGCGACTTCCGGTGATCGCCGTTTCTTCCTCGGCACCGATTCCGCGCCCCACGTCGATCCCTTGAAGGAATGCGCCTGCGGCTGCGCCGGCATCTACACTTCGATCAACACGATGAGCTGTCTGGCCCATGTGTTCGAACAGGAAAACGCGCTCGACAAGCTCGAGGCCTTTGCCTCCCTGAACGGTCCGGCCTGGTACGGACTTGCGCCGAACGAGGATACGATCACGCTGGTGCGGCGCGACACGCCGGTGCCCTATCCGGCAAAGATCGAAACCGGAGCCGGTCCGGTCACCGTCTTCGATCCGATGTTCGACTTGTTCTGGGACGTGAGCTGAAGATTAGAGATTGAGCCCGCTCGTCAGGTTCGGCCACAGCCCGGTCACGCCGACAATGATCAGATAGATCGCGATCACGTAATTGAGCAGGCGCGGCATGACGAGGATAAGGATCCCGGCGATCAGCGCGATCAGCGGTTGAATGGCGATGGCGTTCATTTGCGTTCCTCCTGTCTCAGGCTGCGTCGGGACCGGTTGGGGTGGTGCCCATGCGTGCCTTGTCGAAGGCAGCCCGCAACTCCTGTTCCTTGCTGGAGTCGAGATTGGTGCGGATGATGCTGCCGCCATGACCACTCAAACGGTCGATGACCTTGTCGGAGGCCGCACGGTCGGCAAGGATGAACAAGGCGGCCTGTCCTGGCTGCAGGACGCCCGCGACATCCTTCATGAAATTGTCGTTGATCCCGTAATCCGTCAGTGCGCCGGCCAGCGCACCGGCACCCGCGCCAGCGGCAACGCCGACCAGCGGATTGAAGAAGAGAATCCCCGCCAGAAGGCCCCAGAAGGCCCCGCCGCTGGCGCCGATGCTCCACATCGACACCATCTGGTTGAGTCGGATTTGACCTTTGTCGTCAGCCTCAGCGACGACCGCGTCCTTCACTTCAACGAGATATTCCTTTGCCAGCTGATAAAGCGTCGCGCGGGCTTCCTCTGCCTTCTGGCTGTTCGGGTAGCCGATTACGATGAGTTCCGACATTGTGGCCTCCTGTGGTTTCCGGCATGCTGTGTTACGAACATGACAAACGTGTGGTTGGTGCTGTTCTGCTTCAAGGGACCGGTTGCCAACTCTCGTCGACCTTTGCGACATTGTCTCGCAGCACGCCGGCATGGATGCAATTTGCCGCTGGCGCTGGCCAGCCCGTCGCGTTGCTGCTATTGGCCGCTTTCGGATGCCGTAACGCGACAGGAGCCGAAATGATCCAGACGACCTTTCCCGAACCCGCCGTCATGGCCGAGCTGATGGCGAAGATGCTGTGGGAGATCAAGGCGGTGCATTTTTCCGCCGACAAGCCCTACAAGCTCTCCTCCGGCATGATGAGCCCGGTCTATATCGACTGCCGCAAGCTGATCTCCTATCCGCGAATCCGCTCCGCGATCATGGACTTTGCAGCGGCGACCGTAATGCGCAATGCCGGCTTCGAGCAGTTCGACGTCGTGGCTGGCGGCGAGACGGCCGGCATTCCCTTTGCCGCCTTTCTCGCCGAGCGGCTCGGCTTGCCGATGATCTACGTGCGCAAGGCGCCGAAGGGTCATGGCCGCAACGCCCAGATCGAAGGCCATATGCCGGAAGGTGCACGTGTCCTGGTGATCGAGGACCTGACGACGGCCGGCGGCAGCATGTTCAAGTTCATCGATGCGATCCGCGCCGCCGGCGGCACGGTCGACCACGGTATCGCCCTCTTTTACTATGGCATCTTTCCGGAGGCCGAGGAACGCTTCACCAACGGCAATGTCACCCTCCACCACATCGCCACCTGGCGCAACGTGTTGGCCGTCGCCCGCGAGCGCAAGCTGTTTGACGACAAGACGCTATCCGAGGTCGAGGCCTTCCTCGATGCGCCGCTCGCCTGGTCCGGCCGCAATGGCGGGGTGGCTTCGCTCGGCTGATACGGGACTGGCATTTTCATGTCGGATGGATTAAATCGATTGAAATCCATTCCGGCGACGGGACATATCGGGAGGACGGTCGAATGATCTTGTGTTGTGGAGAAGCGCTGATCGATATGTTGCCGCGCGAATCGACACGGGGTGAGCGGGCTTTTGCCCCTTACGCCGGCGGCGCCATCTTCAACACGGCGATCGCCCTTGGCCGGCTCGGCATTCCGACAGGCTTCTTCACCGGCCTTTCCGACGACATGATGGGCGACATCCTGCGCGACACTCTGACGTCGAGCGGCGTCGACTTCCGTTTCTGCGCGACGTCGTCCAGGCCGACGACGATCGCCTTCGTCAAATTGGTCGATGGCCATGCAAGCTATGCCTTCTATGACGAAAACACCGCCGGCCGGATGATTTCGGCGAACGATCTCCCGGTCCTCGGGCCGGATTGCGAGGCGCTTCATTTCGGCGCGATCAGCCTCATCCCCGAGCCCTGCGGCTCGACCTACGAGGCGCTGATGGCGCGCGAACACCAAGCCCGTGTCATCTCGCTCGATCCCAATATCCGGCCCGGCTTCATCAAGGACAAGGCGGCGCACTTGGCCCGGATCAACCGCATGGCGGCCATGTCCGACATCCTCAAGTTTTCCGACGAGGATCTCGAATGGTTCGGCCTGTCCGGCAGCCATGACGATCTGGCCCGCCATTGGCTGGAGATGGGCGCGAAACTCGTCGTCATCACCCGCGGCGCGGACGGTGCGACCGGCTATACCGGGCGCTTCAAGGTCTCGGTGCCCAGCCAGCGGGTCGAAGTGGTCGATACGGTCGGTGCCGGGGATACCTTCGATGCGGGCATACTGGCATCGCTGAAGCGCCAGGGTCTCTTGACGAAGGCCAAGGTCGCCAATCTGGACGAGGCGGCGGTTCGCTCTGCCCTCGAACTCGGTGCCAGGGCGGCCGCCGTTACGGTCTCGCGCGCCGGCGCCAACCCGCCCTATGCAGACGAAATCGGCTTCGTCTGACGCGAGCCTCCGACACCGGTCATTCTTGCCGCGCGGCTATTTCGCCCTCGAAAGCAATGTCGCGACGAGGCCTGCGGTCGAGCTGTCATGCCCGGTCGCGGCCACCTTCCCCTCGATCACCGGCAGCAGGCCGGTCGCCAGTTCCTTGCCAAGTTCCACGCCCCATTGGTCGAAGGAATTGATCCGGAAGATCACCCCCTCGACGAACACGCGGTGCTCGTAGAGTGCGATCAGCCGCCCGAGCGTATAGGGGGTCAGCTGGTCGTAGACGAAGGTGATCGACGGACGATTGCCGGAGAACACGCGGTGCGGGGCGATGAGATCGGCCTTCTCCTCGTCCATGCCCTTGGAGGTCAGCTGGGCTTTGGCCTCGGCGAGAGTGCGCCCCTTCATCAGGGCTTCGGACTGCGCCAGGCAATTGGCGATCAGCAGTTCGTGCTGGTGGCGCAGATCCGGCTCGAAGCCGCGCGCGGCGATCAGGAACTCGGCCGGGATGACGCTCGTTCCCTGGTGGATCAGCTGGTAGAAGGCGTGCTGGCCATTGGTGCCCGGCTCTCCCCAGACCACGGGGCCGGAACTGCCGGCGACCGGCTTGCCGTCGACGGTGACGCTCTTGCCGTTCGATTCCATGTCGAGCTGCTGCAGATAGGCGGGAAAGCGCGACAGCCGCTGGTCGTAAGGCAGGATCGCCCGCGTCTGGTAGCCGAGCACATTGCGATGATAGACGCCGATCGCGCCGAGCAGCATCGGCAGGTTTTGCCGGAACGGCGCGTGACGGAAATGCTGGTCCATCGCATGGCCGCCGTCGAGAAAGCGCCCGAAGTCGTCTTCGCCGATGGCGATCATCAGCGGCAGGCCGATCGCCGACCAGATCGAATAGCGCCCGCCGACCCAGTCCCAGAAGCCGAACACGCGCTCGGGATCGATGCCGAAGGCGGCGACCTTGTCCAATGCGGTCGAGACGGCGGCAAAATGCTTGCCGACCGCGGCCTCTCCGAGCTTTTCGGCGACGAACCGCCGCGCCGTCTGCGCATTGGTCATGGTTTCGATCGTCGTAAACGTCTTCGAGGCGATGATGAACAGCGTCGTCTCGGCGGAGAGGATCTTCAGCGTGTCGCTGATATGGGCGCCGTCGACATTGGAGACGAAGTGCAGGCGCGGGCCGTCATGAAAGGGGGCGAGCGCCAGCGTCGCCATCACCGGGCCCAAGTCGGAACCGCCGATGCCGATATTGACGACATCGGTGATCGCCTTGCCGGTCGAGCCCGTGAGTGAGCCGGAGCGGATCCCTTCGGCGAAACGGCCCATGGCGGCAAGCACGGCATTCACCTCGGGCATGACGTCGCGGCCGTCCACCATGACCGGCGCGTTCGACCTGTTGCGCAAGGCGGTGTGCAGGACTGCACGTCCCTCGGTAAAATTGATCGGTTCACCGGCAAACATCGCCTCGCGCTTTTCGGCAACGCCAGCGCAAAGCTCTTCGAGCAGGGCCATGATCTCGTCGTTCACCGCGCATTTGGAATAGTCCATCAGCAGGTCGTCGAGCGCGGCGCTGTATCGGGTGAAGCGCCCGGCATCAGCGGCAAAGGCGGCGCGCAGATCCTCGGCCCGGGTGGCCGCGGCGGTGCTCGTGAGCTTGTCGATGATTGCCTGCATCTTCATGTCCCTGATTTGGCGGAGATGAAGGCGACCCTATTCTGGGCGGCGCTGGCGATCAAGCGCATGAAAACGCCCGGACTGCACTTGGCAATTCCGGGCGTCTGTCGTGGCTAGCTGAAGCGCCGTTTTACTTGGCCGGCTCGCTGTCGCGCAGTTCGCGCCGCAGGATCTTGCCGACATTCGACTTCGGCAGTTCGCTGCGGAACTCGATGAAGCGCGGGCGCTTGTAGTTGGTCAGGTTGGCCGCGCAATGCGCCTTGAGGTCGGCCTCGGTGAGGGCCGGGTCCTTCTTGACGACGAAGATCTTCACCGCTTCGCCGGAATGGGCGTCGGGTACCCCGATCGCCGCGCATTCGAGCACGCCGGGATGCATCGCCGCCACTTCCTCGATCTCGTTCGGATAGACGTTGAAGCCCGAAACCAGGATCATGTCCTTCTTGCGGTCGACGATCTTGACGTAGCCGCCCTCGTTCATCTTGCCCATGTCGCCCGAGCGGAAGAAGCCGTCGTCGGTCATGACCTTGGCCGTCTCTTCGGGGCGCTGCCAGTAGCCGGCCATCACCTGGGGGCCGCGAATGCAGATTTCACCGACTTCGCCGATCGGCAGCGTGGCGCCGTCCTCGTCGCGGATCTCGATATCCGTCGAGGGCAGGGGAAGGCCGATCATGCCGCTGAATTCGGTGCTGTCGAGACGATTGACGGTGGCGACCGGCGAGGTTTCCGAAAGGCCGTAGCCCTCGGTGATCGGGCAGCCGGTCATTTGGAGCCAGCGTTCCGCCACCGGCCGCTGCACGGCCATGCCACCGCCGAGCACCAGCAGCAGCGAGGAGAAATCGAGGTTCTTGAAGTCCGGATTGTTCATCAGCGCGTTGAACAGCGTGTTGAGGCCGGGGAAGATATGCGCCTTGTGGTTCTGCAGTTCCTTGACGAAGGCGGGAATGTCGCGCGGATTGGCGATCAGCACATTATGGCTGCCGGTGGCGATCCCCATCAGCGAATTCACGGTGAGCGCGAAGATATGATAGAGCGGCAGGGCGCAGATGAAGGTCATGACCTCCGGCCGGCCCTTGATTGCGAAGGCCGCCTCGAGCCAGATGGCGATCTGCTGCTTGTTGGCGAGCAGGTTGGCATGGGTCAGCGTCGCACCCTTGGATACGCCGGTGGTGCCGCCGGTATATTGCAGGAACGCAACGTCGCTGGCGACGACGTCGACCGGCTTCAGCGTCTGGCTGGCGCCCTCGGAGAGAACTGCCTTGAAGCTGGTGTGTCCCGGGATCGACCAGGCGGGAACGAGCTTCTTCACCTTGCGCACGACGAAATTGACGATGTGGCCCTTCAAACCCAGCATGTCGCCCATGGTGGCGACGATCACATGCTTGACCGGCGTATTGGGCAGCACCTGCTGTACCGTGCCGGCAAAGTTTTCCAGCACGATGATCGCCTTGGCGCCGGAGTCCACCAACTGATGCTGCAGTTCTCGCGGCGTGTAGAGAGGGTTGACGTTGACGACCGTGAGGCCCGCCCGGAGGATGCCGTAGACCGCGACCGGGTTCTGCAGAATGTTCGGCGTCATCACCGCGACGCGGTCACCCTTGACCAGACCTTTGGCCTGAAGCCAGGCGCCGACCTTGCGCGACTGGATCTCCAGTTCGCGGAAAGTCATGCCCCGGCCCATGCTGGAGAAGGCGAGGCGATCGGCATAGGTGGCGCAGCTCGCTTCGAACAGCGCGCCGAGCGACGGGTGCGCATGGGGGGCTATCTCCGCCGGAACCGCAGGGGGGTATGAAGCGAGCCAGATCTTTTCATTTGCCCGCCCGCTCAGGCGGTTCGTTGCGTCCGTCAATGTATTCCCCTCCCGACGTCCATTGCGCCCTGTCCACCGCGTGCGGCGGGCATTCATCCTCCCAGATGCGTCAAGCGAGCTTAAGCCTTTGGCATTCCGGTTCAAGTGGCTAGCTCTATATAACCTTGACGTAAGCGTCAATAATCCCTGCGTTGCCGCCTCGCTCTGGCCCGCCGGCACCGGTTCCTCCGCCTGTGAATTTCGGAACTTTCACCCCGGCCGGCCGTTTCTCTCCCATCGCCACACCAGAAAGAGGAGGTGCAGCATGCATCAGAATTCTCAAGCAATGAACCGCGATCCTTACGTGAGGGACACGCCGTCCCTGATCGCCAGCGACAAGGTCGACGGCACCGCCGTTTATGGTGTCGATGGAGAACGCATCGGTTCGGTCAAGCGGATCATTCTCGAAAAGCGCGGCGGCCGTGTTGCCTATGCGGTGCTGAGCTTCGGCGGCTTCCTCGGCATTGGTGACGACTATTATCCTCTGCCGTGGGAAAAGCTGACCTTCGATGAATCGCTCGACGGTTATCGCATCGACCTCACCCGGGAGCAGATCGAGCGCGCTCCGCGTCTGCGGGACGACAGTCAGGACTGGTATCGCGATAACGGCCGTTCGGTTTACGACTACTACGGCGTCCCGCCCTACTGGATCTGATCGATCCCACCAGGAATATCCAGGAATACAAGGCCCCCGCCAGGCGCGGGGGTCTTTGCGCGTCTCGAAAGCGGCATAACATGCTCTGAGATAGAAAAGCCTTGCGCAGACGGCGTCTGGCGAGCGCGCGAGTCCATGTTTGATCGATCTCCCATCGAGCTAAGTGATGTTGTAGCGCGCTGCCGCGGTTTGCGCGATCGAAGCTCTTGGTTTTCGTTTTGCAATGCGGTAAGCATCTCTCCGGAAAACAATAAATTCTAATTCAAGGCATGAGCTGCCATGGATTCTTGCTTCCGCTATTCTGCGATCCTCATGTAGATCGGCAAGAATAGCGGACGGAAACACTTGCAGCCTTTAGAGCCAAATGGAGTCTGGGCGTGCGTATTGCGATCATTGGCACAGGTTATGTCGGACTGGTTTCGGGTGTCTGCCTGGCGGAATTCGGCCATGATGTCGTCTGCATCGACAAGGCGGCCGAAAAGATCTCCCAACTCCAGCGAGGCGAGGTGCCGATCTTCGAGCCGGGCCTCGATGAGCTGATCTCCAGGAACGTCTCCGCCGGGCGGCTGCATTTCACCACCGAGGTTGCAGAACCGGTCGGCAATGCCGATGTCGTCTTCCTTGCGGTCGGCACCCCGTCGCGCAAGAGCGATGGTCACGCCGATCTGACCTATGTCTTCGCCGCGGCGCGCGAAGTCGCTGCCGCGGTGCGCGGCTTCACCGTGATCGTCACCAAGTCGACGGTGCCGGTCGGCACCGGCGACCAGTTGGAGCGGATCATCCGCGAAGCCAATCCCGATGCCGACGTGGCCGTCGTCTCCAACCCCGAATTCCTCCGCGAAGGCGCCGCCATTGACGATTTCATGGCGCCGGATCGGGTCGTGGTCGGGATGAACGACGACCGGGCCCGCTCCATCATGGCGGAGGTCTACGGCGCGCTCGACCCGGTCAGGCATCCGGTCCTGTTCACCTCGCGACGCACCGCGGAACTGACCAAATACGCCGCCAACGCCTTCCTGGCGCTGAAGCTCGCCTATATCAATGAGATCGCCGATCTTTGCGAGCAGGTTGGCGCCAATGTCCAGGACGTGTCGCGCGGCATGGGCCTCGACAGCCGCATCGGGCTGAAGTTCCTCAACGCCGGACCGGGCTACGGCGGCTCCTGCTTCCCCAAGGACACGCTGGCGCTGGTCAAGACCGCGCAGGACCACAATGCCCCCATCCGCCTGATCGAAACGATCGTCGGCATCAACGAGACCCGCAAGCGCGCCATGGCTCGCAAGGTCGAGCGCGCGGTCGGCGGCGAATTGCGCGGCAAGACGATCGGCATCCTCGGCCTGACCTTCAAGCCCGACACCGACGACATCCGCGAATCGCCGGCCCTGTCGATCATCCAGGCGCTGCTCGACAAGGGCGCCACGCTGAAGGCCCACGACCCGGAAGGAATGCCGGCGGCCCGCCATGTCATGCCGGAACTCTCCTACCACGACGACGTCGATGCGGTCGCGGTCGAGGCCGATGCACTGGTCATCATCACCGAGTGGAAGCAGTTCCGTTCGCTCGACCTTGCCCGCCTGAAGAACATGATGAAGTCGCCGGTTCTTGTCGATCTGCGCAACATCTACACGCCGTCCGAGGCCCGCAAGCACGGCTTCGTCTACGAAAGCGTCGGCCGCGCCGAGTAATGCGCCTCCGCGGATCTTCTGCGTGAGAAGTCGGCGCCGCCCTCGTGGGCGGCGTTTTCGTCCGTCGCGACAGCGAAGCTCCCCGCCCTGACGCTTGCGATACGTGTTTAATTTCTGTGCAGTTTTTATTCGGCACATTTTCTAGGCATTGACCGCTTGCCAAGCTTTTTGCGCTGCGTCATTTATAGGGCATGATGCACTCCGACCTCACTGTCCTCGTGATCGATGAGAACGCCATCCGCGCTTCCATTATCGAGGAAGGCCTGCGGGAGGCGGGGCACCTGCGCGTCACGGTCGTGCATGAGGTCAACGGCATCGCCCGAATCATCGAGAACCTGAAGCCAGACGTCATCATCATCGATCTGGAGAACCCGAACCGGGATATGATGGAACACCTGTTCCAGTTGACCCGCACGGTCGGGCGGCCGATCGCCATGTTCGTCGACCGCTCCGACACCGCCTCGATCGAGGCGGCGGTCGATGCCGGCGTCTCGGCCTATATCGTCGACGGTCTGAAAAAGGAGCGGGTCAAGCCGATCCTCGACATGGCGGTAAGCCGTTTCAACGCCTTCAGCCGCCTGCAGCGCGAACTGGCCGATGCTAGGAGCGCGCTGGAAGAGCGCAAGGTGATCGAGCGGGCAAAGGGCATTCTGATGAAGATGCGCGGCCTTTCCGAGGAGGAGGCCTTCGCTCTTTTGCGCCAGACGGCGATGAACGAGAAGAAGAAGCTGTCGGACATCGCCCAGAGCGTGGTGACGGCGGCGGGATTATTGATGTGATGGAGACCCTGACAAAGGTCGATATCCGGAGGAGCCGGAGTGAATGACATGACGGGACCGAGCGATAGCGGAACGAGTCTGCCCCTGCCAGCAGTCGGCACCGCGCGCGGCGCAAAAGTGCTGCGCGCCGGCTTCATTCCGCTGATGGATGCCTCGGTGCTGATCGTCGCGGCGGAACTCGGCTTCGCCGCCAGGGAAGGCCTGGCCCTCGACCTGGTGCGCGACGTCTCCTGGGCCAATGTCCGCGACCGGCTGGCCTTCCGCCAGTTCGACATCGCCCATATGCTCTCGCCCATGCCGGTTGCCTCCATGCTCGGCCTCGGCTCCAATCCTTCGCCGACCATCACGCCCTTCTCTCTCGGCCGCGGCGGCAATGCCATTACACTGTCGCTCAGGCTATTCGAGCGCATGCAGGCCCTGACCGGTCTCGGCGATGCGGCGTCGGCGCTCGACAACGCCCGTGCTCTGGCCTCGGTCTTGTCGGACATGCGCGCCAGCGGCGAACAGCCGCCGACGCTCGGCATGACCTATCCCTTCTCCTCGCACAATTACGAGTTCCGCTATTGGCTGGCCGCCGGCGGTATCGATCCGGACCGCGACGTCAAGCTGGTCGTCGTGCCGCCGCCGCTCACCTCCGATGCGCTGGCTGCCGGCGCGATTGACGGCTTCTGCGTCGGCGCACCGTGGAACATGGTGGCGTCCGAGCGTGGCGTCGGCCGCATCGTCGCGGCCAAGCAGGACATCTGGCCCTCGGCCCCGGAAAAGGTGATCGGCATGCGCCCGGATTGGGCGGACGGCAATCCCGAGACGGTGTCGCGCCTGATCGTCGCGCTCGATGCGGCGGCGCGCTGGTGCGACGACGGGGCAAACCACGACACGCTCGCCGCGCTGCTCGCAGAACCTCGCTACATCGCCGCCCCGGTCGGCATTATCCGGCGTGTCCTGGCCGGCGAGTTCAGCCTGGACTCCAAGGGCAATCTGCGCACGATCCCCGACTATTTCGTCTTTCATCGTGACCACGCCAATTATCCACGGCCAAGCCAGGCGCTGTGGATCTACAGCCAGATGATCCGCTGGGGGCAGGCGGAATTCAGCGACGACGGTGCAAGGGTGGCAGTGTCCGCCTACCGGCCCGATCTTTATCGTGCCGCCCTCGGCAGCGCGGATGGGCCGGCAGACGCCGATGTGCGGCTGGAGGGCGCCGCCCCCGACGATCGCTTCATGGACGGCCACGTCTTCGATCCGAGCCGCATTGCCGACTATGTCGCCGCCTTCCCGGTGCGGGCGCTTGGCGCCTCGCATGGCTCCGACGAGGATGCCTGACGGCGAGCGCAGTGCACAATTCGCCAGCGTCCTTTAAGCCGGCCCGAGAGCAGGCGCACAATTGTTCGGCAGTGCTTCTTTTTAGGCGGGCGCCACTTCCGGACCCCTTAGCGAATATTTTGCTAGCTGAAACATCGGCTTACCCGAGGCGTGTCAAACTGGCATGCCGATTGCTTGGATAAAAACGCACCGGTCAATGGCGACTGGCAGCAGATGAGCGCATAGCGCGCGTTCACATCAGACATCGACGTCGCAAGGTTTTTGCTGTCCGGGGCTCCTCCTTCCCCGCTGACGCATCCACCGAGCGGCGTTTTTTCGTTTTCCGGCTCTCCGTCTCCAGCAAAGGGAACAGCACATGACGAAGACTACAGGAATGGGCATCAGCCGCCGCAGCATTCTCAAGACCAGCGCTGCCGCCGCCGTGATCGGCGCCGCGCGAACGCTTCTGCCTTCGGGTGCCTTTGCCGCCGGTGCTGGCCCCGAGGTCGCCGGGCTGAAGCTTGGCTTCATCGCGCTCACCGACGCCGCCCCCCTGATCATCGCCAAGGAAAAGGGCCTGTTCGACAAATACGGCCTGACCGGGGTCGAAGTGCTGAAACAGGCCTCCTGGGGCGCCACCCGCGACAATCTCGTGCTCGGTGGCGAAGCGAACGGCATCGACGGCGCGCATATCCTCACCCCCATGCCCTATCTCATCTCCACCGGCAAGGTGACGCAGAACAACGTGCCTGTGCCGATGTCGATCGTTGCCCGGCTCAATCTCGACAGCCAGGGCATTTCGGTCGCCAAGGAATATGCGGAAACGGGCGTGCAGCTCGACGCCTCGAAGCTCAAGGACGCCTTTGCCACCAAGAAGGCGGCCGGCAACGAGATCAAGGTCGCCATGACCTTCCCCGGCGGCACCCACGACCTGTGGATCCGCTACTGGCTCGCCGCCGGCGGCATCGACCCGGACAAGGACGTCTCTACCATCGTCGTGCCGCCGCCGCAGATGGTCGCCAACATGAAGGTCGGCAACATGGACGCCTTCTGCGTCGGCGAGCCGTGGAACGAGCAACTGGTCAACCAGGGCATCGGCTTCACCGCCTGTACGACGGGGGAACTTTGGAAGGGCCACCCGGAAAAGGCGCTCGGCCTGCGTTCCGACTGGATCGAGAAGAACCCCAACGCCGCCAAGGCGCTGATGATGGCCGTCATCGAGGCCCAGATCTGGGCCGACAGCATGGACAACAAGGAGGAAATGGCGTCGATCCTCGGCAAGCGGCAATGGTTCAACGTGCCGCCGAAGGACGTGGCCGGCCGCCTCAAGGGCAACATCAACTACGGCAACGGCCGGATGGAAGAGAAGACCGGCCTGGAGATGAAGTTCTTCAAGGATCACGCCTCCTATCCGTTCAAGAGCCACGACGCCTGGTTCCTCACCGAGAACATCCGCTGGGGCAAGTTCTCAGCTGACACCGACATCAAGGCGCTGGTGGACAAGGTCAACCGCGAGGACATCTGGCGCGCGGCAGCCGCCGATCTGGGGCTCGCCGCCGCCGACATCCCGACCTCCACCTCGCGCGGCGTCGAAACCTTCTTCGACGGCAAGGTCTTCGATCCGGAAAACCCGAAGGCCTATCTCGACAGCCTGACGATCAAGGCCGGCGCGTGACGCGCCTGCCCCTCACCCGGCTGCCGCCACCCTCTCCCCGTGAACGGGGAGAGGGGCGATGGGGGCGATGGGGCCAAGGCCGTGCCCCGAACTCCTTCTCCTCGCAGGTGGGGAGAAGGGCGGAGCCGCAACATTAGCACTCCCTCGCCCCGCTTGTGGGGAGAGGGCGGGGTGAGGGGCAACCCAGCCCAACCCCGACGACAACCGACACCGCTCGCAAGAGGAGCACACCATGACCGCAACCGCCCGCAAGAACGAGGTACCGATCCCCACCCCGACGACCGGGGGCGGCACCGTCGTGCAGATGGTGAAACGACCGGCCCGCAAGCTCGATTTGAGCCGCATCGGCGCAAGCATGGCCCGCAACGTCGTGCCGCCGCTCGTGGTCGCCGCACTCCTGCTGGCGCTCTGGCAGCTGACCTGTTCTCAAGCCGGCTCCAGCCTTCCGCCGCCATCGCAGGTCTGGATCGACAGCTTCGACCTGATCGCCTATCCGTTCTTCGACTACGGCTCGCAGGACATCGGGCTGGCCTGGCGCGTGCTCGTCTCGCTGGAGCGCGTGGCAATCGGCTTCGGACTTGCCGCCATCGTCGGCGTCCTGCTCGGCGCCGTCGTCGGCCAGTCGGTCTGGGCGCTGCGCGGTCTCGATCCGATCTTCCAGATCTTGCGCACTGTGCCGCCGCTCGCCTGGCTGCCGCTGTCGCTCGCGGCCTTCCAGGATTCGAATCCCTCGGCGATCTTCGTCATCTTCATCACGTCGATTTGGCCGGTGATCATCAACACCGCCGTCGGCGTGCGCAACATCCCGGACGACTACCGCAACATCGCCCGCGTGCTGCGGCTGAACCCGCTGGAATTCTTCGTCCGCATCATGGTGCCGGCCGCAGCGCCCTACATCTTCACCGGCCTCAGGATCGGCGTCGGCCTGTCCTGGCTCGCCATCGTCGCGGCCGAAATGCTGACCGGCGGCGTCGGCATCGGCTTCTTCATCTGGGATGCGTGGAACTCGTCGCGCCTCTCCGACATCATCGTGGCGCTCGCCTATATCGGCGTGACCGGCTTCGTCCTCGACAAGCTGGTCGCCCTCTTGGGCAGCGTCGTCACCCGCGGCACAGCGGCCAATTGAGGAGACGACTCCATGAACGCCTATCTCAAGATCGACCATATCGACAAGGATTTCGAACGCGCCGGCACGAGGACCGAAGTGCTGAAGGACGTGACGCTGACTATCGACAAGGGCGAGTTCGTCTCGATCATCGGCCATTCCGGCTGCGGCAAGTCCACGCTGTTGAACCTGATCGCCGGCCTGACGAGGGTCTCGTCCGGTGCCGTCCTCCTCGAAAATGTCGAGGTCAACGCACCGGGCCCGGAACGCGCGGTCGTCTTCCAGAACCACTCGCTGCTGCCCTGGCTCACCGTCTACGAAAACGTCAATCTCGCGGTCAACAAGGTGTTTGCCGGCCGCAAGTCCAAGGCCGAAAAGCAGGACTGGGTCATGCGCAATCTCGATCTCGTGCAGATGGCACACGCCAGGGACAAGCGCCCGGCGGAAATCTCCGGCGGCATGAAGCAGCGCGTCGGCATCGCCCGGGCGCTCGCCATGGAGCCGAAGATCCTGCTGCTCGACGAGCCCTTCGGCGCGCTCGACGCATTGACCCGCGCCCATCTGCAGGATGCCGTGATGGAAATCCACGCGCGCCTCGGCAACACGATGATCATGATCACCCACGATGTCGACGAGGCGGTGCTGCTCTCCGACCGCATCGTCATGATGACGAACGGCCCGGCCGCCAAGATCGGCGAAGTGCTGGACGTTCCGATCCCCCGCCCGCGCGATCGCATCGCGCTTGCCTCCGACCGCACCTATCTCAAATCCCGCGAAGCCGTGCTGAAGTTCCTCTACGAACGTCACCGCTTCGTCGAAGCCGCGGAGTAACATCAATGGCTGAGAAACTCGTCATCATCGGCAATGGCATGGCCCCCGGCCGCATGCTGGAGGAACTGTTCGAAAGGGCCCCCGGCCTCTACGAGGTCACGATCTTCAACGCCGAGCCGCGCGTCAACTATGACCGCATCATGCTCTCGCCGGTGCTCTCCGGTGAAAAGACCTACGAGCAGATCGTCATCCATGGCGACGGCTGGTATGTCGACCACGGCATCATGCTCTACAAGGGCCACAGGATCGTCGCGATCGACCGGGAGAAGAAGACCGTCACCTCCGATCACGGCGTGACGGAGAGCTATGACAAGCTGGTGATCGCCACCGGCTCGGTGCCCTTCATCATTCCCGTCCCCGGCAATGATCTGCCGGGCGTCATCACCTATCGCGACCTCGACGATGTGCAGGCCATGCTGCTGGCCGCCCAGTCCCGGGACAAGGCGGTCGTCATCGGCGGCGGCCTGCTCGGCCTCGAAGCGGCCGCTGGCCTCAGCGCACGCGGCATGGACGTGACGGTGCTGCATGTCATGCCGACGCTGATGGAACGCCAGCTCGACCCGGCCGCCGGCTACCTGTTGCAAAGGGCCGTCGAGGAGCGCGGCATCAAGGTGATCTGCAAGGCCAACACCAAGGCCATCATCGGCGAGGGCAAGGTCGAGGGCGTCGAGCTCGACGACGGCCGGATCATTCCGGCATCGCTGGTGGTCATGGCGGTCGGCATCCGCCCGAATGTCGGGCTCGCCAGGGAGGCAGGCCTTGCCGTCAATCGCGGCATCGTCGTCGATGCCGGCATGCAGACCTCCGACGGCGACATTCTCGCGCTCGGCGAATGCGCCGAGGTCGGCGGCATGGTCTATGGCCTCGTCGCACCACTCTACGAAATGGCGCGGATCGCCGCCTCGCATCTTGCCGGCGATCGCACGCCCGCCTTCGTCCATTCCGACACGCCGACCAAGCTCAAGGTCACCGGCATCGAGCTCTACTCGCTCGGCGATTTTGCCGACGGCGACGACCGCCAGGAGATCGTGCTGCGCGATGCCACGGCCGGCGTCTACAAGCGCCTCGTCATCAGGGACAACCGCATCATCGGTACGGTGCTCTACGGCGAAACCGCCGATGGCGCCTGGTTCAACGACCTGAAGAAGAAGGGCACCGACATCTCCGCGATGCGCGACACCCTGATCTTCGGCCAGGCCTATCAGGGGGGCAGCCCGCTGGACCCTATGGCGGCCGTTGCAGCCTTGCCGGATGATGCGGAAATCTGCGGCTGCAACGGCGTCTGCAAGGGCAAGATCACCGGGACGATCACGGCCAAGGGCCTGACCTCGCTCGACGACGTGCGTGCCCACACCAAGGCGTCCGCCTCCTGCGGCAGTTGCACCGGACTGGTCGAGCAGTTGATGGCGCTGACGCTGGGTGACGCTTACAATCCTGCCGCCGTCACCCCGATGTGCACCTGCACCGAGCTCGGCCATGACGACGTGCGCCGCCTGATCAAGGCCAAGGGCCTGAAGACTATTCCCGCCGTGATGCAGGAGCTGGAGTGGAAGACCTCCTGCGGCTGTGCCAAATGCCGCCCGGCGCTCAACTACTACCTCGTCTGCGACTGGCCGGACGAATATGCCGACGACTACCAGTCGCGCTACATCAACGAGCGCGTCCACGCCAACATCCAGAAGGACGGCACCTATTCGGTCGTGCCGCGCATGTGGGGCGGCGTCACCAACGCGGCCGAACTGCGCGCTATCGCCGACGTCGTCGACAAGTTCGAGATCCCGATGGTGAAGGTGACAGGCGGCCAGCGCATCGACCTTCTCGGCATCGAGAAGGAAGACCTGCCCGCCGTCTGGGCCGATCTCGGCAAGGCCGGCTTCGTCTCCGGCCAGGCCTATGCCAAGGGCCTGCGCACCGTGAAGACCTGCGTTGGCTCCGACTGGTGCCGCTTCGGCACGCAGGATTCGACCGGGCTCGGCATCCGCATCGAAAAATTCATGTGGGGCTCGTGGACCCCGGCGAAACTCAAGCTCGCCGTCTCCGGCTGTCCGCGCAATTGCGCCGAGGCGACCTGCAAGGACATCGGCGTCATCTGTGTGGACTCAGGCTTCGAGATCCACTTCGCGGGTGCTGCCGGCCTCGACATCAAGGGCACGGAGGTGCTGGGTCTGGTCAGGACCGAGGACGAGGCGCTCGAGCATATCGTCGCGCTCACCCAGATGTACCGCGAGCAGGCCCGCTATCTCGAGCGCATCTACAAATGGGCGAAACGCGTCGGGCTGGACGAGATCCGCCGGCAGATCCTGACCGACGCGGAAAAGCGCAAGGCCTATTACGAGCGCTTCGTCTTCTCCCAGAAATTCGCCCAGGTCGACCCGTGGTCCGAGCGCGTGTCGGGCAAGGACAAGCACGAGTTCAAGCCGATGGCGACCGTCGGCTATTCAGCGGCGGCGGAGTAGGTCTCCCTCTTCTCCCCAGCGGGGAGAAGTGCCGAGCGCATGCGAGGCGGTGAGGGGGCCAGTGGCGCAAGCGCCCCCCTCATCCGGCCCTTCCGGGCCACCTTCTCCCCGCTGGGGAGAAGAGGCAACGGGCGCTTCGAAGTTGGACAACAGTTGAGGAAACGAAACCCATGACCTGGATCACCATCGGCCATATCGACGAAATCCCGTTGCGCGGCGCGCGCTGCGTGAAGACGCCCGAGGGCAAGATCGCCGTGTTCCGCACGGCCGAGAACGAGGTCTTCGCCATCGAGGACCACTGCCCGCACAAGGGCGGCCCGCTGAGCCAAGGCATCGTCCACGGCAAGGCCGTGACCTGCCCCTTGCACAACTGGGTGATCTCGCTGGAGACGGGCCGCGCGCTCGGCGCCGACGAAGGCGAGGTGCGCACCATCCCCGTGCGCAACGACGGCGGCATGCTGTCGATCGCGCTGGAAAGCCTGATGATGGCGGCGGAGTAGGCGGATGGCGCGAGTCCTGCGGACAGTGCCCCTCATCCCCCTGCCGCGACCTTCTCCCCGCAGGCGGGGAGAAGGCGGATGGAACGCCGACGGTGCCACAATTCCCTTCTCCCCGTCAAAACGGGGAGAAGGTGGCGGCAGCCGGATGAGGGGCAAGGGTAGTCTGAGACAACAGAGGATGACTGCGAATGCCCACTGAAACCCGCACCACCTGTCCCTATTGCGGCGTCGGCTGCGGCGTGATCGCAACGGCCGCAGATGACGGCAAGGTTTCGATCAAGGGGGACCCGGATCACCCGGCCAATTTCGGCCGCCTGTGCTCCAAGGGCACGGCGCTCGCCGAAACCATCGATCTCGACGGCCGCCTGATGACGCCCGAGATTGCCGGCCGGCCAGCCGGCTGGGACGCGGCCCTCGACCTCGTGGCGGAAAAATTCTCGCAAGCGATTGCCGAACACGGCCCCGACTCGGTCGCCTTCTACGTCTCCGGCCAGCTGCTGACCGAGGACTACTACGTCGCCAACAAGCTGATGAAGGGCTTCATCGGCTCGGCCAATATCGACACCAATTCGCGGCTCTGCATGGCATCCTCGGTTGCCGGCCATCGCCGCGGCTTCGGCGCCGACACGGTGCCGGGAACCTATGAAGATCTGGAACTGGCCGACCTGATCGTTCTCACCGGCTCCAATCTCGCCTGGTGCCACCCGGTGCTCTACCAGCGCATCGCCGCCGCCAGGGCCCGGCGTCCGACCATGAAGATCGTCGTCATCGATCCGCGCCGCACCATGACCTGCGACATTGCCGACCTCCACCTGGCCGTCCGCCCCGATGGCGACATGGCCCTGTTCAACGGTCTGCTTGCCCATCTCGCCCGAAGCCCGGTGCTCGACCAGAACTATATCGGCGCCCATACGAACGGCTTTGTCGAGGCCTTTGCCGCCGCCTCGTCGCTCTCCATGGCCGACCTGATCGAGGCGACCGGCCTGCCGGCCATGCAGATCCGCGAATTCTTCGCCCTGTTCGAACGCACGGAAAAGACGGTCACCTGCTACAGCCAGGGGGTTAACCAGTCCTCCATTGGCACCGACAAGGTCAATGCCATCATCAATTGCCATCTGGCGACGGGCCGCATCGGCCGGCCCGGCATGGGGCCGTTCTCGCTCACCGGCCAGCCCAACGCCATGGGCGGCCGCGAGGTCGGTGGCCTCGCCAACATGCTCGCCGCCCATATGGAGATCGAAAACCCGGATCATCGCGACCGCGTCCGGCGCTTCTGGAACGCGCCGACCATGGCCGAGAGGCCGGGCCTGAAGGCCGTGGAGATGTTTCAGGCCGTCGCCGACGGACGCATCAAGGCGCTGTGGATCATGTCCACCAATCCGGTCGTCTCCATGCCGGATGCCGATGCGGTGAAGGCGGCGATCGCGGCCTGCCCCTTCGTCGTCGTCTCTGACATCGTCCGTGACACCGACACCACGAAGCTCGCGCATGTCCTGCTTCCCGCCACCGGCTGGGGCGAGAAGGACGGCACGGTCACCAATTCCGAGCGCCGCATCTCCCGCCAGCGGGCCTTTCTTCCCCCGCCCGGCGATGCCCGGCCGGACTGGTGGCAATTGGCCGAAGTCGGCCGCCGCATGGGCTTTGCCGAGGCCTTCGCCTTTGCCTCGCCGGCCGCGATCTTTGCCGAGCACGCGGCGCTCTCAGGCTTCGAGAACGACGGCGTTCGCGACTTCGACATCGGCGCCTATGGCGATATCGACGACCCCGGCTTTGCCACACTCAAGCCCTTCCAGTGGCCGCAACCGGCGGGAACCGGACCGCAGGAGACCCGCTTCTTCGCCGATGGCCGCTTCTATCATGTCGACGGCAAGGCCCGCTTCGTCGCGGTCGACGCCGACGTGCCGGTCCGGACCTCCGCCGACTTTCCCCTGGCGCTCAACACCGGCCGGGTGCGCGATCACTGGCACAGCCTGACCCGCACCGGCAAAAGCGCCCGCCTGTCTTCCCATCTCGCCGAGCCCTTCGTCGAGATCCATCCCGACGACGCCGCCAATCTCGGCATCAGCGACGCCGATCTGGTGAGGATCGAAAGCCCTCACGGCCATATCATCGTGCGCGCCCTGCTGACTGCCCGGCAGGCGAGGGGAGGGGTCTTCGTGCCGATGCACTGGACGGACGAATTCTCCGCCCGCGCCCGCGTCGATACGCTTCTGCCGTCGATCACCGATCCGGTCTCCGGCCAGCCGGCGTCCAAGCATGGCGCGGTCGCTGCCCGTCGATTTGCCGCCGGAGCCTACGGTTTTGCCGTGAGCGCGGTGAAGCCCTCCGGCCTCGACGCGACCTACTGGGCGCTCGCCCGGGCCGAAGGCGGCTGGCGCGTCGAACTCGCCTTCGACGCCCCGCTTTCCGATATCGAGGCCTGGTGCCACACCCATTTCGTCCTGCCGGACGCCGCTCAAAGCCTTGGCTACAGCGACCGTGCCAGCGGCGAGGCCCGAATCGCGTTCTTTGATGGCGCTGCCCTGCTGCTCGCCCTCTTCCTGGCGCCCGATCCGGTCTCGGTGTCGCGCAACTGGGCGATCGGCCAGCTGTCCGAACCGCATGCCGACAGCCGTACCCGCTTCGCCGTCGTCGCCGGCCGTCCGGGTGCCGGGCGAAGCGATCCGGGCGCCACCGTCTGCTCGTGCTTTTCCGTCGGCGTCAACCAGATCGTCTCGGCCGTCCGTGGCGGCTGCGGCACGGTCGAGGCGATCGGCGAGACGCTTTATGCCGGAACCAATTGCGGCTCCTGCCGCGCCGAAATCAGGGGGATCATCGATGGATGCCAGGTCGCTGCCGCCGAATGACAAGGGTGCAAGACCCGCGCCCGCCCGCATGGCTCCGCTCGCCAAGCTACCGGTCTTCTGGTCGCTGGAGGGCAAGCGCGTCGTCGTCGCCGGCGGCTCTGACGCCGCCGCCTGGAAGGCGGAACTGCTCGCCGCCTGCGGGGCGCAGGTGCATGTCTATTGCGCCGAGGACGAGCTGTCGGAGGTCATGCGCGGTTTGATGGCGGAAACGCCCCTCATCCCCCTGCCGGGACCTTCTCCCCGCAGGCGGGGAGAAAACGTATGCAGCCCCGCCCGTGCCACGGGTCCCTTCTCCCCGTCAAAACGGGGAGAAGGTGGCGGCAGCCGGATGAGGGGCAGCGACGTTACGTCGCGCGGCGCCGTCGTACACCATGACGCGATTTGGTCGGACGCGAGTTTTCGTGGCGCCGCGCTCGCCCTTGCCGACTGCGAGACCGATGAGGACGCCCGCGCCTTCTTCGCCGCCGCCGTTGCCGCCGGCGTGCCGGTCAACGTCATCGACAAGCCGGCCTATTGCCAGTTCCAGTTCGGCTCGATCGTCAACCGCTCGCCCGTCATCGTCTCGATCTCCACCGATGGTGCCGCGCCGATCCTCGCCCAGGCGATCCGCCGCCGCATCGAGACCCTGCTGCCGCCGGCGCTCAAACAATGGGCGGAGCTCGCCCAGGCGCTGCGGGAGCGCGTCAGCGACAGGCTCGCCCCCGGCCAGCTGCGCCGCGCCTTCTGGGAACGCTTCGTCGACCGCGCCTTTGCCGGAAACCAGCCGCCCGGGGAGGATGCCGCCCGGACCCTTCTCGCCGATGCCGAAAGGCTCGGGCGTCAAGCCGCCACCGGCCGAGTGACGCTGGTGGGTGCCGGCCCCGGCGATGCCGAGCTTCTGACCCTCAAGGCCGTGCGTGCGCTTCAGGCCGCCGATGTCATCCTGTTCGACGATCTCGTCTCCGAAGAGGTGCTCGAACTTGCCCGCCGTGAGGCAAAGCGCTTACTGGTGGGCAAACGTGGCGGCCGGACAAGCTGCAAGCAGGAGGACATCAACGACATGATGGTCAGGCTCGCCAAGGCCGGCAAGCGCGTGGTGCGGCTGAAATCCGGCGATCCGATGATCTTTGGCCGGGCAGGGGAGGAGATCGCCCGCCTGCAGGAAGAGGGCATTCCCGTCGATGTCGTTCCCGGCATCACGGCCGCGAGCGCCATGGCCGCGCGGCTCGGCCTTTCGCTCACCCATCGCGATCATGCCCAATCGGTGCGTTTCGTCACCGGCCATTCGCGGGACGGAGGCCTGCCGAAGGACATGAACTGGTCGTCGCTCGCCGATCCGCGCACGACCAATGTCTTCTACATGGGCGGCCGCACCGCTCCCCTGATCGCTGAACGTTTGATGGGCGAAGGCGCATCCCATTACACGCCCGTCGTCATCGTCAGCAATGTCAGCCGCCCGACGGAACGCCAATGGCGCGGCACGCTGGACAACATCGGTGAAGGAATCGCGCTCATCGGCCATGACGACCCGGTCCTGATCGCCGTGGGCGGCAGTCTCGGGGCCTCAGTCTGTGTCGCGCAACACGCGGCAACCGCCCAAGCGCAGTGACGGCTTGGCGGTCATGCGGTGAATGTCGGGAGACAAGGAAAAGAGTGGTGCCGCTTGCAGGACTCGAACCTGCGACCCCATCATTACGAATGATGTGCTCTACCACCTGAGCTAAAGCGGCCAACGCGAACCGCAGCGCGTGCGGTTCGTTGATCTGGAGGCGCTGATACAGGCATCGCGCCGTAATTTCAAGCCGGGAATTTCGGCTCCTGCGGTTTTCCCTCTTCCACGGCGCTGACCCCGTAAAAGGGTGGCCTAAAGGGCAAGGCGCGCGCGCGCCGCCTTGTATTCGCTCTCCAGCCGATCGACGACGTCTGCAACGGGTTCCACCGCCTTGACCGCGCCGATCCCCTGGCCGCAGCCCCAGATGTCCTTCCATGCCTTGGCGCCGGTGGTCGCCTTGTCGAAGTCCATCTTCGACGGATCGGCGACCGACAGGTTGTCGGGGTCCATGCCGGCGGCGACGATCGACGACTTCAGGTAGTTGCCGTGGATGCCGGTGAAATAGTTGGAATAGACGATATCATTGGCATGCGCCTCGACGATTGCCTGCTTGTAGGCGTCCGAAGCCCGCGCCTCGGTCGTGGCGATGAAGGGCGAGCCGATATAGGCCATGTCGGCGCCCATCGCCTGGGCGGCGAGAATGCCGCCGCCGGTCGAGATCGCGCCGGCCAGAAGCAGCGGCCCGTCGAACCATTCGCGGATTTCCTGGACAAGCGCGAAGGGCGACAGCGTGCCGGCATGGCCTCCGGCGCCGGTCGCCACCGCAATCAGGCCGTCGGCGCCCTTGCGGATCGCCGAATGGGCGTGGCGATTGTTGATAACGTCATGCAGCACGATGCCGCCGTAGGAATGCACGGCGGCGTTCACCTCCGGCACCGCGCCGAGCGAGGAGATGACGATCGGCACCTTGTATTTCACGCACATCGTCAGGTCATGCTCCAGCCGCTTGTTGGAGGGGTGGACGATCTGGTTGACGGCGAAGGGGGCGGCGGGCCGCTCCGGGTTTCTGGCATTGTGGCTCGCCAGTTCCTCGGTGATCTCGGCCAGCCATTCGTCGAGCTGTGCCTCCGGACGGGCGTTGAGGGCCGGGAAGGCGCCGACAATGCCGGCCTTGCACTGGGCGAGCGTCAGCGCGGGATGGGAAATGATGAACAGCGGCGAGGCCACCACCGGCAGTCGGAGATGATCGGAAAGGATCGGTGGAAGAGCCATGGGAAGCCTCGCTAGATGTTACGTTTACGGAAACGTCAATAAGCTAGCAGAAGCCGCGCGCGAGGAAAAGACCGTCGGCGCCGCCCCATGCCGTATTCCGCCAGCCCTTCCGACAGGTAGCCCCTCAAGGGTTGAGTACCCCGTGATGGCGATAAGCTCCGGGCCGCCACTTTCTTCTGCCTAACCGATGTAAGCATGGTCGCGGGGCTTGCGGATCGCGGCTCCAGCCGTTACCGAATCGTTAAAGCATGGACCACGGGCGGAACAAACACCGCCGGCAGGAGCAGGATCGCCCTTGAACGGTTTGGAAACGGCAATCAGAAACGCTCTCGAGCGCTCGGATCGCACCAATGCGGAGACCCGCGCCCGTATCTACCAGTCGGCGCGCCAGGCGCTGGAAAGCGGGTTGCGCAAGCAGAACATCAATGATCCCGAAACGATCGCCCAGCAGCGCCACCGGCTCGAAATGCTGATCCACGCGATCGAGCAGGAAGAGCGCGGCCGGCTCGACCATGCCGTCGGCCCGGCAGAGGCGCCGACGCGTCCGGCCGTTGCCGCGACGCCCGCCTCGTCGGCGGTCGCGCCAGTTGCCCCGCCCCTTGCCCAGCCACACGAGGCCGTGCCGCCGGTTGGGGATACGTCCCGTGCCTCCCCGCGTCCGGCCGAGACCGACGAGGGGCTGACGGCGACGCGCGGCCAGCGGACAGAGCCGGATGCCGGCCAGCCGGCCGGGCAGGCCTTAGGCGAACAGGTCGACCATGTGCTCGATGTGCGCGCCGAGCCACCCATGCGTCAACGCAAGCCGCGGCGCGGTCTCTTCTCGCGCCTCTTCATCCTGTCTATCGTCGTTTCCACCCTCGGCATGGGCGCGTGGTGGATCTATACGTCTGGCATAATGCTGTCCGCGTCCGAGCGTGACACAAGCGTTCCCAATCCGCCGCCGCGTGCCGAGGACGAGGATTTCACCGGAGCCGACACTGCGACGCAGCCGACCCCGGAGAGCACTGCCGCGCCGCGCACGCTGGACGCCCAAAGCGGGTTCTCCGAAAGCTGGATCGAGGTTTTCGAGCCCAAGCAGATTTCCGCCATCCGCCCGCGCGGCAATGCCCTGGTCGATGTCGTGGCGGCGAGCGACGGCACGGCCATCCAGATCGTGTCGCGCAGCGCCGATGCCGACGGCAGCGTCGAGATAACCGTTCCCGCCGAGGTGTTGCGGGAAATGGCCGGCCGGACCTCGACCATCGCGCTGACGCTGCAGTCGGCCGACGACAAGCCGGTGCAGATCTCGGTCACCTGCGAGTTCGGCCGTCTCGGGGATTGCGCGCGCCATCGCTTCACCGTCAATCCGGAAAGGTCGGACGTCCTGTTCCGTGTCTCCTTCGAGCGCGCCATGGCGCCCGGCACGCCGGGGCGGCTGCTGCTGAACGGCGATCTGTCCGGCGCAGGCCGCGGCGTTCGGCTCTATTCGGTGCGCATCCTGCCGGGCGAGTGAGCGGCTTGCCGCTCACTTCCGCTTCCCGTTGAGGAAGTCCGGTCCGGACCCGATGATCTTTTCATCCAGCTTGCCGACCTTGCCGTGGTCCTTTCCGTCATAGTCCATGGAATGCAGGATGTGGCGGATGACATTGAGCCTCGCCCGGCGCTTGTCATTAGCCCTGACGATCGTCCACGGCGCGTGTTTCGTATGGGTTTCCTTCAGCATGCGGTCGCGCTTTTCGGTGTAGTCGTCCCATTTGCCGAGCGCGACGATGTCGATGGGGGAAAGCTTCCAGATCTTCAACGGATCATGCCGTCGGTCGTGAAAGCGTTCGATCTGCATCTCCTGGCCGATATTCAGCCAGAACTTGCAGAAGTGAATGCCTTCCTGCTCGATCAGGCTCTCGAAGCGCGGTGTTTCCTCAAGGAACTTCTCATACTGTTCCGTGGTGCAGAAGCCGTTGACGGGTTCGACAACGGCGCGATTGTACCAGGAGCGGTCGAACAGCACGAACTCTCCCGCCGTCGGGAAATGGCTGACATAGCGCTGGAAATACCATTGCCCGCGTTCCGTCTCCGTCGGTTTCGACAGGGCCACCGCGCGGGCGGAGCGCGGATTCATGTACATCAGGATGTTCTTGATGGTGCCGCCCTTGCCGGCGGCGTCGCGCCCTTCGAACAGCGCCATGAAACGCCGGCCCGTGCGCTGCAGCCAGAACTGAAGTTTGACCAGTTCGATCTGCACGTCCTCGAGTTGATCCTCGTATTCGTCCTCTTCCATCTTTTTGTCGTAAGGGAAATTGTCCGAGGCAAGCGATTTGTCGTCGATCCATTTCGGCAGATCAGGGTCGTCGATGTCGAAGATGCGCGTCTCGCCGTCGATCTTCAGTTCGACGGCGCGGCTTTGCTGTTCATTGTCCATGATGTCTCTCCCGATTGCCGCGGCCGGCGCCGGGCCGTGACTAGTCAGGCCATATTTGGTGCGCCGATTCAAGCCCTTGCTGATATTCGCCGCCAGCGCCTCGGCGGGGGAAAACGGGGGGCGGCGATGGCGCGGCCCGCAAACATCTGTCATGAATCGGCGCTATTAGGACAGTTTGACGATGAGATACGAACCAACAGGGCGGGACGCTTCTTGACCGGAAATTCCTTTGGCTGGAGACTTGTGATGGGCCGCATCGCCTCCGGCTGGGCTTATCTGGTCGTGGCGGCGCTCGTTTCCGTCGCGGCCTATCTTGCGGGCGCTGAACTGGTCTTCGCCGCTATCCTCTTCGCCCTTTCGCTCCTGGCGATCGTGCTGCGCGAGCGCGAGGAGGCGCCCAAAGCGCTGCCGGCTGCGAGCGCCGGTTCTGCCGAGACGGCGGACAAGGGCGATGCCTCCGGACTGGTCATCTCCGCCGTTATCGGCGCGATCGACCTGCCGGTTTTCGTCCTCGGCCGCGATGGGATGCTGCGGGAGCAGAACCGCGCGGCGGAGAAGGCGTTTGGCGCGCTCGAGCCCGGCCTCCATATTTCCGCGCGTTTCCGCTCGCCGAGCGTTCTCGACATGGTGCGCGAGACGATCGCCACCGACGAACCGAACCAGATCGAGCATTCCGAACGGCTGCCCTCCGAGCGTGTCTATATCGTGCGGTCCTCGCCGCTTCGCATCGAGGGCGCAAGCGAAGACCTGTTCCTTCTGTCGTTCAAGGATATCTCCGAACTGCGCCGCATCGACCGTATGCGCAGCGACTTCGTCGCCAATGCCAGCCATGAACTGCGCACGCCGCTTGCTTCGCTGCGCGGTTTCATCGAGACCATGCAGGGTCCCGCTCGCGGCGACCCCAAGGCGCAGGAACGCTTTCTCGCCATCATGCTGGAACAGGCCAATCGCATGAGCCGCCTGGTCGATGACCTGTTGTCCCTGTCGCGGCTGGAATTGAAGGCCCATATCGCGCCCGACCAGAAGGTCGATCTCGTGCCGGTCATCGGGCATGTGCGCGACAGCCTGGCACCGCTCGCCTCGGACCTGGACGTCGAGATCCGCCTGCACGTCCCGGAGGGAAAGGTCGAGGTGCTCGGCGACCGCGACGAACTCGTCCAGGTGTTCGAAAACCTGATCGAGAATGCCTGCAAGTATGGCCAGGAGGGCAAGGTGGTCGACGTCTATGTGCGAAATCCGGCGGGGTCCCCCGTCGAGGTCAGCGTCGTCGACCATGGTCCGGGCATCCCGGCGGAGCATGTTCCGCGCTTGACGGAGCGTTTCTACCGGGTCAGCGTGACCGACAGTCGCTCGAAGAAAGGCACAGGCCTGGGGCTGGCCATCGTCAAGCACATCCTGACGCGCCACCGCGCCCGGCTCGTCGTGAAGTCGGAAATCGGCCAGGGAACGGAGTTTGCCGTGCGTTTTTGACATAAAACCCGGCCGCTTGTGTTGAAATCGTAATATGACAATGTAAAATCAATGAGATAGATTGTCATAAATGTTTCACGGAACTGACATAAAAACTTGGGGGAACGGCCGCTAAGAACTGCGTGCTGATCTTCGGCGGACGCCGCTGAACATGGTCGCATCGACCCACCAGCCCAATAACGGGAGAATTCTAGATGAACGTTTTGAAACTTTCGGCAGCAGCCCTTGTTGCCTCGGTCGCCTTTGCCGGCGCCGCTGTCGCTCGTGACCAGATCCAGATCGCTGGCTCCTCCACCGTTTTGCCCTATGCTTCGATCGTTGCAGAAGCTTTCGGCGAAAACACCGACTTCGGCACCCCGGTCGTTGAATCCGGCGGTTCGGGCGCCGGCCGCAAGAAGCTGTGCGAAGGCGTGGGCGAGAACACCATCGACATCGCCAACTCTTCCTCGCGCATCAAGCAGTCGGACATCGACACCTGCGCAGCCAACGGCGTCAAGGAAATCCAGGAAGTCCGGATCGGCTATGACGGCATCGTCTTCGCTTCCGACATCAATGGCCCGGAATACGCCTTCACCCCCGCTGACTGGCATTCCGCTCTGGCTGCCAAGGTCGTCAAGGATGGCAAGCTGATCGACAACCCGTACAAGGCCTGGAATGAAATCCGCGCCGACCTGCCGGCTCAGCCGATCCTCGCTTTCATCCCCGGCACCAAGCACGGCACGCGCGAAGTCTTCGACGAGAAGGTTCTCATCGCTGGTTGCGAAGAAAACGGCACGGCGGAAGCCCATAAGGCTGCCGGCGCTGAAAAGGTCGACAAGGCCTGCATGCAGCTGCGCACCGATGGCGTCGCTGTCGACATCGACGGCGACTACACCGAGACTCTCGCCCGCGTTGACGCCAACAAGAATGGCATCGGCGTCTTCGGTCTGTCGTTCTACCAGAACAACACCGACAAGCTGCGCGTCGGCACCATGGGCGGCGTCGTTCCGTCGGTCGAGTCGATCGCTTCCGGCGAATATCCGGTTTCGCGTCCGCTCTACTTCTACGTCAAGAACGCCCACCTCGACGTAATCCCGGGCCTGCAGGAATATGTCGAGTTCTTCGTTTCGGACGAAATGGCCGGCCCGAACGGCCCGCTGGCCGCTTACGGCCTCGTATCGGATCCGGAACTTGCCAAGACCCAGGCGGCCGTCAAGGCTCGCACCCCGATGGGCCCGCTGAACTAATCCATACGACTGCCCGGCGGCGCGATGATCGCGCCGCCGGTTTTTTCTTTTTCCGGAGGTTGCGGGCGATATGAGCGTTGGCATCATTATCCTGGTCGTTGCGGTGTTTGCTGCCCTCGGCTACGTCATCGGCCAGCGTCGTGCGCTGTCGCTTTCTGCGTCGACCGGCAAGAAGCTCCATTCCCTTCCCGGCTACTATGGCCAGACCGTCGCCTTGTTCGCGGCCATTCCTTCCCTCGTCGTGCTTGTCGTCTGGTTGTTCGTGCAGCCTGCGATCATTGAGGGCCGCGTCAGCGGCATGATTCCTGACAGCGCAATTCCGGACGGTGGTGCGCGCAGCCTCGTGATGGCCGATGTGCGTCGCATCGCCGATGGCCTTGATGCCGTGCTGGCGCGCGGCAAGCTCGACGAGAGCCAGCTTTCCGCCATGCGTGCGGACCAGACCAATGTCCGTAGTCTTCTGGCCGAAGTCGGCGTGGCGCTGGGCAGCGAAGTACCAAACGAAGTGTTCGAGGCAGCCAAGGTCTATCGTCTCGGTTCCGCAACCGGCAATGCCGCAATGGCCGTCCTCGTGCTTGCGCTTTCGGCTGGCCTGGCTTTCTGGTCCTACCGCCGCATTGCCCCGGATCTGCGCGCGCGCGCCATCAGCGAGAGCTTCGTCAAGTCGTTGTTGATCGCGGCATCGACAGTTGCGATCCTGACGACGATCGGCATCGTCGCCTCGCTGGTGTTCGAGACCTATTCCTTCTTCAAGATCTATCCGGCGAGCGAATTCTTCTTCTCGACCGTCTGGAACCCCCAGTTCCGCGGCGGCTCCGAACTGGGCATTCTTCCCCTGCTTTGGGGCACCTTCTACATCTCGATGGTGGCGCTCATCGTTGCCGTACCGCTCGGCCTGATGATCGCCATCTATCTCGCCGAATACGCCGGTCCGACAGCGCGCAGCGTGGTCAAGCCGGCGATCGAGGTTCTCGCAGGCATCCCGACGATCGTGTACGGCCTGTTTGCGCTCGTCACTCTGGGGCCGTTCCTGCGAGACTGGGTCGCTCAGCCTTTGGGCGTGGGAACCTCTTCGTCATCTGTGCTGACGGCGGGTATCGTGATGGGCATCATGATCATCCCCTTCGTCAGTTCCTTGTCCGACGACATCATCAATGCCGTCCCGCAGGCGCTTCGCGACGGTGCCTACGCGCTCGGCGCGACGAAGTCGGAGACGATCAAGCAGGTCGTTCTGCCAGCCGCTCTGCCCGGCATCGTCGGCGCCATCCTGCTCGCGGCAAGCCGTGCCATCGGCGAGACGATGATCGTGGTGCTCGGCGCGGGCGCCTCCGCCAAGCTCTCGCTCAATCCTTTCGAGGCCATGACGACGGTGACCGTCAAGATCGTCAGCCAGCTCACGGGCGACACCGAGTTCGCCAGTCCCGAGACCCTGGTCGCGTTTGCCCTTGGCCTTACCCTCTTCGTCCTGACGCTTGGGCTGAACGTGCTGGCCCTTTACATTGTCCGCAAATACCGGGAGCAGTACGAATGACCGATTTCACGGCAGATACGCTTGGAAAGCCGGCGCTGATAGACCGTGCAAGAATCGAGCGCCGTAATGCCTCCGAGCGGCGTTTTCGCCAGCTCGGCGTGGTGGCGGTGGCGATCGGTGTTCTTGCCCTGGTCGTCCTGATGACGTCGATCTTCACGGGTGGCTTGTCAGCCTTTCGCCAGACCTACATCAGCCTGGATATCTTTCTTGATCCGGCAAGGCTGGACAAGGACGGCACCCGCAATCCGGATGCCATCGCCAAGATCTCGACTTTCGGTTACGCGCCGCTGATCGAAAAGGCCCTCGTCGACGCCATGGCTGCGAAGGGCGTTGCCGTCCACGGATTGAACGCCAAGTCGGCTGCCGAAATGGTCTCCAAGGAAGCGCCGGCGGACCTGCGCAAATATGTTCTCGCCGATCCCTCGGTCATCGGGCAGACCGTCCGCTTCGACCTGCTCGCCGGTGGGCGTATCGACGGTTACTACAAGGGGCGCGTGAGCATGGCGAGCGCACAGCTCGACCGCAACGTCTCTCCCGAACAGTTGATGCTGGCGGACAAGCTGCGCGAAGCAGGCATCCTGACGACCAAGTTCAACTGGGGCTTCTTCACTGCCCCGGATGCCTCCGACACGCGTCCGGAAGCCGCGGGCCTCGGCGTCGCCATCATCGGCTCCGCCTACATGATGCTGATCGTGCTTGTGCTCTCTTTGCCGCTCGGCGTCGCTGCCTCGATCTATCTGGAGGAGTTTGCGCCGCAGAACCGCTTTACCGATCTGATCGAGGTGAATATCGCCAATCTGGCTGCCGTGCCCTCGATCGTCTTCGGCATTCTCGGCCTTGCGGTCCTGATCAACTTCGTCGGGTTGCCGCAGTCGGCGCCGATCGTCGGCGGCCTGGTCTTGACGCTGATGACGCTGCCGACGATCATCATCGCCACGCGCGCGTCGCTCAAGGCGGTCCCGCCGTCGATCCGCGACGCCGCCCTTGGCGTCGGCGCGTCGAAGATGCAAGCCACTTTTCACCACGTCCTGCCGCTGGCCATGCCCGGCATCATGACGGGAACGATCATCGGCCTGGCCCGAGCGCTTGGCGAGACGGCCCCGTTGCTTTTGATCGGCATGGTGGCCTTCGTCCGCGAGTTTCCGGCCGGACCGCCGGAAGGCTTCTTCGATCCCGCGTCGGCGCTGCCGGTGCAGGTCTACAACTGGACCCAGAGGGGCGACCCGGCCTTTATCGAACGCGCGTCGGGTGCGATCATCGTCCTGCTGGTATTCCTTCTGGCCATGAATATCATTGCGGTTGTTCTACGTCGCCGCTTCGAACGACGCTGGTAGCGGGAGCCGAGAGAGATGAATGTATTGACCGACGCAGCTGTTGAGAAGGCACTGGAACAGAAAATGACCGAAGTTGACCACAAGATGATCGGCCAGGACGTGTCGGTGTATTACGGCGAGAAGCGCGCCCTTTTCGACGTCAATCTGAATGTTCGCAAGAACACGGTGACGGCCCTGATCGGTCCTTCCGGTTGCGGCAAGTCGACTTTCCTGCGCTGCCTCAATCGCATGAACGACACGATCGACGGTTGCCGGGTCACCGGAAAGATCACGCTCGATGGCCTGGATATCTACGATCCGTCCATCGATGTGGTCGAACTGCGTGCCCGCGTCGGCATGGTTTTCCAGAAGCCCAATCCGTTCCCCAAGTCGATCTACGAGAACATCGCCTACGGACCGCGCATCCACGGTCTGGCCCGCAGCAAGGCCGACCTCGACCAGATCGTGGAGAGCAGCCTCCAGAAGGCAGGGCTGTGGAACGAGGCGAAGGACCGCCTGCAGGAATCGGGCACCGGTCTGTCCGGCGGCCAGCAGCAGCGCCTGTGCATCGCCCGTGCCATTGCCGTCAGCCCGGAAGTCATCCTGATGGACGAGCCCTGTTCGGCGCTCGACCCGATCGCCACCGCCAAGGTCGAGGAACTGATCCACGAATTGCGGACCAACTTCACCATCGTCATCGTCACCCACTCGATGCAGCAGGCAGCCCGCGTGTCGCAGCGGACCGCGATGTTCCATCTCGGTCTGCTGGTCGAGGAGAACGACACGGACAAGATGTTCACCAATCCGGACGATCAGCGCACCCAGGACTACATCATGGGCCGTTTCGGCTGATCCGGCGCCTGCCTGAGACCGGATATCAATTTCGAGGACAACGAACATGTCGCCATCGCATATCTACACGGCCTATGACGAGGAACTGAAATACCTGATGCGCCGCATCACCGAGATGGGCGGCCTGGCGGAGCAGATGGTCGGCGACAGCGTTCGCGCCCTGGTCAATTCCGACGCCGCCCTGGCGCAGAAGGTCATCTCCGACGACGTCATCATGGATGCCGCCGAGCGCGAAATCGGCGACAAGGCGATCATCACGATCGCGCGCCGCCAGCCGGTCGCCGCCGACCTTCGCGAGATCATCGGCGCGTTGCGCATCGCCAACGACCTGGAACGCGTCGGTGACCTCGGCAAGAGCAATGCCAAGCGCGTCATGGCCGTGCAGGCAACCGGCGTGCCGCGCAAGCTGGCCCGCGGTCTCGAGCACCTCAGCGAACTGGCGATGATCCAGCTCAAGGAAGTGCTCGACGTCTACAACACCCGGTCCGCCGAAAAGGCCAAGTCGATCCGCGATCGCGACGAGGAAATCGACGCCATGTACACCTCGCTGTTCCGCGAGCTGTTGACCTACATGATGGAGGATCCGCGCAATATCACAAGCTGCACGCATCTGCTGTTCTGCGCCAAGAACATCGAGCGCATCGGCGATCACGCGACCAACATCGCCGAGACCATCTATTACATGACCACGGGCGCCCAGCCCGAGGGCGAGCGGCCGAAGGATGATATGACGTCCTCTTTCGGCGCCGTCACCGAATAATCCCCGCCGCATACGAGAGGTTGTCGCCCCACATGCTGCCCAAAATCGCTGTCGTCGAGGACGAAGAAGCCCTCAGCGTGCTGCTCCGCTACAATCTCGAGGCGGAGGGCTACGAGGTCGAAACGATCCTGCGGGGTGACGAGGCGGAGCTCCGCCTGCAGGAACGCGTGCCCGACCTGTTGATCCTCGACTGGATGCTGCCGGGCGTCTCCGGTATCGAACTCTGCCGCCGGCTGCGCATGCGGCCCGAGACAGAACGCCTGCCGATCATCATGCTGACCGCGCGCGGCGAGGAAAGTGAACGGGTCCGGGGGCTTGCCACCGGTGCCGACGACTATGTCGTCAAACCGTTCTCGACGCCCGAGCTGATGGCGCGCGTGAAGGCCATGCTGCGCCGTGCCCGGCCGGAAGTCCTGTCGAGCGTGTTGCGGTGCGGCGATATCGAGCTCGACCGCGAAACCCATCGCGTTCACCGCAAGAGCCGCGAAGTGCGCCTTGGCCCGACGGAATTCCGGTTGCTGGAATTCCTGATGGCCTCGCCCGGTCGCGTTTTCTCGCGCTCGCAATTGCTGGACGGCGTCTGGGGCCATGACATCTATGTCGACGAACGCACCGTCGACGTGCATGTCGGTCGCCTGCGCAAGGCGCTGAACTTTTCCAATCTGCAGGACGTCATCCGCACCGTGCGCGGTGCAGGCTATTCGATGGAAGCCTGACGGGCAGATCGCTCCTGGCGTAAAACAGAAAACGGGCCCGTGGGGCCCGTTTTGCGTTTCGGTGGCTGTTTCGCCCGGCTGCGCTCAGCGGGCTGCCGCGTTTGCCGCCTTGCGGCGTTCGCCGACGGGCTGGTAGGCGAGCTTGGCGTGGTAGCTGCAATAGGGCGACGTATCGGCGGATTCGCAGCCGCAGAAGTGGAAGTCGTCCTTCATCGGGTCGCCGATCGGCCATTTGCAGGTGCGCTCGGTCAGCTCGGTCAGCACCAGTTTGCGCGAAATCGGCAGAACCACATTGCCGACCGGACGGATCTCGATCGTCTCGTCGCCGTCGATGTCGATCTCTTCCTTGAGCATGTTCGATCCCGCCGCCCGCGCAACCGTGCGGGTGGTGACGCGAGACGGATAATTTGCCGGGCGCGGCGCCGGCGCCGGACGCTTGGCCGCCCGCGAAGCCGTCGTGCTGCCGCCGGCCTTGGCGCGGCCGGGCAGGTTCAGCCGGTGCACCTTGCCGATCACGGCATTGCGGCTGACGCCGCCCAATTGTGCCGCGATCTGGCTCGCGCTCAAGCCTTCCGCCCAAAGCCGCTTCAGTCTCTCGACGCGCTCATCCGTCCAATTCATGCCGTTATCTCTCCGCCGCTCGCGATATGTGATGGCAGAATCGCTCACCGTTGCTTCGGAGCTATCCGAAACAAACTCGCCTCGATACTGTCGGTGACTGGTTCCGCCGCATGCAGTTTCTTTATTGAGTATTAACCTAGTGCCGGGCTGACTCCGTGACAAGAGTCGGGCGAATCATCGCGAATCGATTTTGAGGTTTTCCCCAACTTGCTACCCTGGCGCGTCGCCGCCGCGGGTTGCGCACGAAACGCTCGGCAGGGTTCGCGGCGGGCCGAAAATTCAGGCGCGGCGCGCTGTTTCGTTGACAGGCAAGGCCGAAATGTCGATAGTGCCCCCGCCGCCGCAAGGCGGCATTTTTGATTTCTGAAAGGCGCTGTTCGCCGGAAGTCAAGAAGCGTCCTTAGTCCCGTCAAGCCCTCCCGAAGGAGTGTTTTAACCATGGCCGAAGCCTCGCCTCTCTATCAGACCTATATGCGCGCGCCCTTGCGGTTCGAGCGAGGCGAGGGGGTGTGGCTTTATACCGAGGATGGCGATCGCTATCTCGATTTCGCCGCCGGGGTCGCGGTCAATTCGCTCGGCCATGCCCATCCGCATCTGATCGAGGCGTTGACCACCCAGGCCGGCAAGGTCTGGCACCTGTCCAACCTCTATGATGTCCCCGGTCAGGAGACGCTCGGTCGCCGGTTGACCGAGGCGACGTTTGCCGATCGCGTCTTCTTCACCAATTCGGGCGCCGAAGCGCTGGAATGCGCCATCAAGACGGCGCGCCGCTATCAGTTCGTCAAGGGCCATCCCGAGCGCTTCCACATCATCACCTTCGAAGGCGCCTTCCACGGACGCACCATCGCGACGATCGCCGCGGGCGGCCAGGAAAAATACCTGGAAGGCTTCGGTCCCAAGGCGCCCGGCTTCGACCAGGTGCCGTTCGGCGATCTCGACGCGGTGAAGGCCGCGATCACCGAGGAAACGGCCGCGATCCTGATCGAGCCGGTGCAGGGCGAGGGCGGCTTGCGCACCGCGTCGAACGAGTTCCTCCGGGCGCTCCGCCAGATCTGCGACGACAACGGCCTCTTGCTCGTGCTGGACGAGGTGCAGTGCGGCGTCGGCCGGACCGGCAAGCTGTTCGCCCACGAATGGGCCGGCATCACACCCGACATCATGGCGGTTGCCAAGGGTATCGGCGGCGGTTTCCCGCTCGGCGCCTGCCTCGCCACCGAAGAGGCCGCGTCCGGCATGAAGGCCGGCACCCACGGCTCGACCTATGGCGGCAATCCGCTTGCCATGGCCGTCGGCAATGCCGTGCTCGACGTCGTTTTGGCGGATGGCTTCCTGGAACACGTCCGCGACGTGGCATTGGTCTTCCGCCAGGGGCTCGCCTCGCTCAAGGACCGTTATCCCGATATCATCGAGGAGATCCGCGGCGAGGGGCTTATGCTCGGCATCAAGGCCACGGTGCCCAACACCGACCTGCTGATGGCGATGCGCGAGGAGCATGTGCTGGGCGTTCCCGCCGGCGACAACGTCATCCGTCTCCTGCCGCCGCTCATCCTCACCGTCGAAGAGGCACGGGAAGGACTGAAGCGCATCGAACAGGCGGCCGAGCATTTGCAGGGCAAGCTCAAAGCGGCGTCATCGAACCAGGGCAGGTAAGCAAGACATGGCATCCCCGAAGCATTTTCTCGACCTCTCCGCCATGATGGCACCCGACCTCCGGCTGATCCTGGAGGACGCCAAGACCCGCAAGCAGTCGACCAAGGCCGGCACCGCCGAAAAGCCGCTCGCCGGCAAGATGCTGGCGATGATCTTTGAAAAGCCGTCGACCCGCACCCGCGTCTCCTTCGATGTCGGCATGCGCCAGCTCGGCGGCGAAACGCTGTTCCTGTCCGGAACAGAAATGCAGCTCGGCCGCGCCGAGACCATCGGCGACACCGCCAAGGTTCTATCGCGCTATGTCGACGCGATCATGATCCGCACCACCGACCATTCGCGGCTGCTGGAGATGGCCGAGCATGCAACCGTGCCGGTGATCAATGCGCTGACCGACAGCACCCATCCCTGCCAGATCATGGCCGACGTGATGACCTTCGAGGAGCATCGCGGCCCGATCAAGGGCAAGACCATCGCCTGGACCGGCGACGGCAACAATGTCCTGCATTCGCTGGTCGAGGGTGCTGCCCGTTTCGGCTACCGGATGAACATGGCCGTGCCGCTCGGTTCCGAGCCGGACGACAAGATCCTGAACTGGGCGCGCAACAATGGCGGCGAGATCATGCTGTGCCATGAGGCGGAGCGCGCGGTCGCCGGCGCGGACGCGGTGGTCACCGATACCTGGATCTCGATGAACCAGGAGCACAAGGCACGCGGCCACAATGTCTTCCAGCCCTTCCAGGTCAATGCCGCGCTGATGAAGCAGGCTGGTCCGGACGCGCTGTTCATGCACTGCCTGCCGGCCCATCGTGGCGAGGAAGTGACCGACGAGGTGATCGACGGTCCGCAGTCGGTCGTGTTCGACGAGGCGGAAAACCGCCTGCATGCGCAGAAGTCGATCCTCGCCTGGTGCCTCGGCGCCATCTGATCGCGGCTGCGGAAGCCTGAAGACGACGCGGCGGAACGACGGCTTTCGCAGCGCTTGATCTTTTTCCGTCCGGTTCCCATTTGAGCCGTTGATAAAGAGGCTGAGCGCCTCCCCATGTTCGAGCGCCAGGGCGCCAGGAGTACAATGATGATGAACAGGCCTTCCGAGCTTGGCGAATTCGGTTTCGCCGGTGATGACCGGGTCGTGCCCTTCCAGGTGGAAGGCCTTGACGTGCGCGGTCGCGCCGTGCAGATCGGTCCCTTGCTGAATGCCATTCTTGCCCGCCACGACTATCCCGAGCCGGTCGCCCGGCTTTTGGCCGAGGCGATCGTGCTCACCGTGCTGATTGGAACCTCGCTCAAGTTCGAGGGCAAGTTCACCGTCCAGACCAAAAGCGACGGGCCGGTGGACCTGCTGGTCGCCGACTTCGCCTCGCCGGAAAATGTCCGCGCCTATGCCCGCTTCGACGAGGAGCGTCTGGCCGAGGCGGTCGCCGCCGGCCGCACCTCGCCCGAGCAGTTGCTCGGCGCTGGCGTGCTGGCGCTGACCATTGACCAGGGCAACTTCATGCAGCCCTATCAGGGCATCGTGCCGCTCGACGGTGCCTCGCTCGAGGACATTGCCGGCGTCTATTTCCGCCAGTCGGAGCAGATCCCGACGCGGGTTCGCCTCGGTGCTGCCGAGTTCTTCGACCGCGACGAGGAGGGCCGTCCGCGCCGCACCTGGCGGGCCGGTGGCCTGATCGCCCAGTTCCTGCCGGAGGCGCCCGATCGCATGCGTCACGCCGACCTGCATGGCGGCGACGGCGACAATGGTGAACCGACGCATTCGGAGGACGATGCCTGGGCGGAAGCGCGCGCCCTCGTCGACACGATCGACGCCGACGAGTTGACCGATCCGCAGATCGGCGCGGAACGCCTGCTCTACCGGCTGTTCCACGAGCGCGGCGTTCGGGTCTATGACCCGCATGCCGTCTATGATCGCTGCAGCTGTTCGCGCGACAAGATAAAGGGCGTTCTGTCGAGCTTCTCCCAGGAGGAGATCGATGCCAGCCAGACGGACGGCGCGATCACGGTGACCTGCGAATTCTGCTCGACCACCTACCGCTACGAGGCGGCGGAAGTCCTGAGCGCCTGAGCAGTTCCTAAATGAAATGATGCGAGCGGCAGGGTCGTTGACCCTGCCGTTTTCAGTTCAGCACCCGGACCATGCCCGGCGCATCCAGCGAAAAGGCCGGAATGGCGACCTCGAACACTTCGCCGTCGTCGGCTTCCATCTGGTAGTGGCCGAACATCATGCCCGACGGCGTGTCGAGCGGGCAGCCCGAGGAATATTCATAGGTGTCACCCGGCCTCAACCGCGGCTGCTCGCCGATGACGCCCGGACCATGCACCTCGTCCACCTGGCCGTTCTGGTCGGTGATGTGCCAATAGCGCTGCATCAGCCGCACCGGCCTGGTCGAGTGATTGGCGATCACGATGCGGTAGCCCCAGACATAGCGGCTGTCCTCCGGATCGGATTGCTCCTCCAGATAATAGGGTTCGACACTGACCTCGATGTCGCGTGTCACGGCGCGGTACATGCACGGGACCTTTTTAAAGCTTCGCTAAGCATAGCCTACAGCATGGCGCGATGAAGGGAAAATACAAGCGCACAGGCCGGCCAAAGCGGTCGGCGAGGCACAGATTTCGTTGTTAATGCTAACGGTTGGGGTTAAGGGCCGCGGTCCGGGCGCGCAAGACGCTCACCCGGACTTTTCTAGGACCTTGCCGGGCGGGAGCCGCGCTCAGGCGCCGGCCTTCTCGATGGCGCGGGCGAAATCTTCGAGCAGGTCCTGCGTATCCTCGATGCCGCAGGACAGACGCACCGTGCCGCCGGACATGCCGAGTTCGGCACGCGCCTCGTCGGTCAGGTTCTTATGCGTCGTGGTGGCCGGATGGGTGATCAGGCTCTTGGCATCGCCGAGATTGTTGGAAATCTTGACGATGTCCAGCGCGTTCTGCAGCTTGAACGCCGCGTCCTTGCCGCCCTTCATCTCGAAGGCGACCAGCGTCGAGCCGCCGGTCATCTGCTTGGCGACGATGTCGGCCTGCGGATGGTCCGCGCGTCCGGGATAGATCACCTTGGCGACCTGCGGCTGCTCGGCCAGAAAATCGGCGATCGCCGCGGCATTGGCCGTCTGCTGCTTGACGCGCAGCGGCAGGGTCTCGACACCCTTCAGCAGCGTCCAGGCATTGAATGGCGACATGGCCGGGCCGGTATGGCGGAAATAATCCTGCAGGTTCTCGGTGATCCAGTCCTTCGACGAGAGCACGACGCCGCCGAGGCAGCGGCCCTGTCCGTCGATATGCTTGGTCGCCGAATAGACCACGACATGGGCGCCGAGTTCGAGCGGCTTCTGGAAGAGCGGCGTGGCGAAGACGTTGTCGACGATCAGCGTCGCGCCGACCTGGTCGGCGAGCCTGGCGACGCCGGCAATGTCGACCACTTCGAGCGTCGGATTGGTCGGGCTTTCGAGGAACATCACCTTGGTGTTCGGCCGGATCGCCGCTTCCCAGTTCTCCAGGTCCCGGCCGTCGACCAACGTGCATTCCACGCCGTAGCGCGGCGCCAGCGTCTCGACGACATAGCGGCACGAGCCGAACAGGGCACGGGCGGCGACGATATGATCGCCGGCCTTCACCTGGCAGAGCACGGCGGCGGCGACCGCGGCCATGCCCGAAGCCATGGCGCGGGCGTCTTCGGCGCCTTCGAGCAGGCACATGCGCTTCTCGAACATGTCATTGGTCGGGCTGCCGTAGCGAGCGTAGATATAGCCGTCCGTCTCGCCCTTGAAGCGGGCTTCCGCCGCTTCCGAGCTCTCGTAGACGAAGCCCTGGGTCAGGAAGATCGCCTCGGAGGTCTCGCCATAGGGCGAGCGAAGAGTTCCGCCATGGACCAGTTGGGTTGCCGGACGCCAGTTCTTGCTCATGCCTTTCAGCCTTTCGAATACAAAAAAACCGGTCGCGAAATCGGACCGGTTTCTAGCACCCGGTCTCTTTAGCCATTTGTTTAACGTGGCTGCAAGCCGACCGGCCAAATCACCACGGGATAAGCCTGCCATACGCCCATCGCGGGCTTGCGTCAATTCCTCGACTTTGGTTTTGTCTGGCCCGAACAGGAAGACGAAAAAATGACCAGGACCACGGGCATTCTCTCGGACAGCGCCATCGGCACGCTCTTCGGCGAAGGCCGGCTGATGAGCGAGATGATGCTCGACCATGACCAGATCCAGCCGGCGAGCCTCGACCTTCGCCTCGGTGCAAAGGCCCTGCGCGTGCGTGCGAGCTTCATGCCCGGCCGCGCCCATACCGTCGCCGACAAGCTCGAACGGCTGACCCTGCACGAGATCGACCTGGAAAACGGCGCCGTTCTGGAGACCGGCTGCGTCTATATCGTTCCCCTGATGGAGAGCCTCGACCTGCCGGCCGAAATGTCGGCCTCGGCCAATCCGAAGAGCTCCACCGGCCGCCTCGACATCTTCACCCGCGTCATGGTCGATTACGCCCAGGAATTCGACAAGATCCCGGCCGGCTACAAGGGGCCGCTCTATCTGGAGATCTCCCCTCGCACCTTCCCGGTCATCGTGCGGCGCGGCTCGCGCCTGTCCCAGATCCGCTTCCGCGTCGGCCAGGCACTGCTCGGCGAGCGCGAACTGCTCGACCTGCATGCGGCGGAGACCTTGGTCGCCAGCGAAGCGCCGAACGTCTCGGGCGGCGGCATTGCGCTGTCGATCGACCTGAAGGGGACCGGCGATGACGGCCTGATCGGCTATCGCGGCAAGCACCATACCGGCGTGATCGACGTCGACAAGAAGGCCGCCCACGACATTCTCGACTTCTGGGAACCGCTCTACAGCCGCGGCGCCGACGAGTTGATCCTCGATCCGGACGAATTCTACATTCTCGTCTCCAACGAGGCGGTGCATGTCCCGCCGCTCTATGCCGCCGAGATGACGCCCTACGATCCGCTGGTCGGCGAATTCCGCGTGCATTATGCCGGCTTCTTCGATCCGGGCTTCGGCCATGCGGCCGCCGGCGGCTCGGGAAGCCGCGCGGTCTTGGAAGTGCGCAGCCACGAGGTGCCCTTCATCCTCGAGCATGGCCAGGTGATCGGTCGCCTCGTCTACGAGCACATGCAGGAACGGCCGGAAGGTCTCTACGGCTCCGGCCTCGGCTCCAACTACCAGGCGCAAGGGTTGAAGCTGTCCAAGCATTTCCGTCTCGGCTGAACCGCGGTTGATCGACGGCTTTCGCTCTTGACAGGCCGCCGCATCTGTTGGAACTGTGCGGGCCGCGCGCGGGTGTAGCTCAATGGTAGAGCAGCAGCTTCCCAAGCTGAATACGAGGGTTCGATTCCCTTCACCCGCTCCAGCTACCCTTCCAACGATGTCCAACAAAGTTCACTAGGGCAATCAAAGCGCCTGAAAAATATAGCGTTCGGCCTCGCGTGCGCGTAACGACGTGCAGCGAAGTGCGGTGACAGCCAGCAAGTTTCGCGGTAAAAATCACGGTACGAAGCGAACGTTCAGGAAGTTTATACCGTAATGCCGTTGACCGATATTCAGATTCGCAATGCGAAGGCAGATGGCAAGCCGCGAAAGCTCACGGATGCCAACGGCCTGTATCTCTACGTTTCAGCTGCAGGCGGGAAGTCGTGGCGGTTGGATTATAACTTCTTCGGCAAGCGTAAGACGCTCACCCTCGGAAGCTATCCCTCCATGACATTGGCAGAGGCACGAGGCCAACGTGATGATGCGAAACGCAAGATTGCCGAGGGGGTCGATCCTTCGATGGCAAAGAAGCGGCAGCAGCTGGAGGCGAAGGCAGCAGCCGGCAACACTTTCGGTCTGATCGCCGATGAATTTATTGAGAAGCTGCGACGGGACAAGCGCGCTGAGCCAACTATCACCAAGAACACGTGGATGCTGAAGGATCTGGCGGCTAAACTTGGGCCGTACCCAATAACGCAAATCACAGCCAAGGACGTGTTGGCGGTGCTCACGGGCATCGAAAAGAGCGGAAGGGTCGAAAGCGCTTTGGCAACACGTTCGGCGGTTGGCAGGGTATTCCGGTATGCTATCGCTACAGCAAGGGCTGAGGCGGACCCTACTTCCGCTCTGCGCGGAGCTCTTCAACGTCATGTGCCCACGAGCCACCCTGCGCTGACGACCCGTGCGGAGTTGGGCGGGATCATGCGGGCAATTTACGGCTACAAGGGGTGGCCGTCCTTAGTCGCGGCGCTGAAAATTCAGGCGCTTTGTTTCGCCCGGCCCGGCGAGACCAGGTCGATGGAGTGGACTGAACTCGACCTTCACAATGCGATCTGGACAATACCAGCGGCGAAGGCAAAGATGCGTCGTGAGCATCACGTACCGTTGTCTCGCCAAGCGCTGCAGATCATCGAGAATATGAAAGAGTTGTTCGGCGAGGGGCCCAACGTTTTCCCCTCTATGATGTCTGGCAAGAAGCAGCTCTCCGAAAATTCGATGAACTCAGCTTTGCGGCGAATGGGGGTAGGGGGGGAGGAGCACACGGCTCATGGGTTTCGCTCGTCGGCCAGTAGTATACTGAACGAGTCGGGGGCTTTCAAGCCTGACGCCATTGAGGCCCAACTTGCACATCTGGACGCTTCAAAGGTCCGAAGGGTCTATAACAGGGCCACCTACTGGGATGAGCGTGTACGGATGATGCAATGGTGGGCAGATATGCTTGATCAGGAGCGTGTGGGAAAGCGATAATATCCCGCTCCCTCACACGTTACTGCCGGCTCACACGGTCCTATATTTCGACACGGGAAAAATGGGGGAAGACCCGATAGAACCGCTTAAAGGATTCGAATGGATCGCCTCCCATGTCGGACCTCGGTAGCTTGAAATCCAGTTTGGTTTTCGGATCTTCGCAAGACTCCATCGTCAAGCGTTCAAGCGTCGAGAGAGATGGCATGTCAAGAAGAAGGGGAGCTTCTGGAGATGAAACGTACTCCCACTCGGAAACCACAGTGGAGAGTGTGGTGTCGCCTTTGGGAACCACGATCAATGTGGCTGTTATCATCGGTTGGCCATCGGCATAGTGCGTGGCCAAAGACCATATGACTGTCCTATCACTGTAGCTTAGGAGCTCTCGCTCCACGGCTATGCTCAAGGTTTTGAGAAGTGCGCGACCAAAGGTCTTGTAGGTCATATCGCCGGATTGGAGTTCGCTTGGAAATAGGGCACCAAGGCGCTCACGTAGCCTTTCAAGGCGCCATTCCTGTATTGTCGGCGCGTTAGATGAACGAATTCCTGCAGAGTTTTCAACAGATACGTCGTCTGGTGCCGGCTTCCCAAGAGACCCGGGATTTGCGTTTAGAGTCACGCGCAAGATGCTTTGAAATGGAACCTCGATTGTCGTTCTAGCAAAGCGCTGTATTTGATCTGTAATGTCGCTTGGCTCTGTATAATCAAGCCAAATAATAACGGGCTTTTCAAAATCGTTCTCATCCAAATACTCCTCTAAAGTGGAATGGATGCAGCTGATGTGGTCGATCGGTCGATTGAAGTTTTGCCTTTTGTGAACGTCCTCCTCGGATTCAACACAGACAAGGTCGTTGATGCCCAGCCGAGCATGCATCAAACGAAAGTCTTCCAGGAATGCTCCACCTAGGCCTACGTACCGATAGCCTTCAAGCCGCAGTGTTGCCGCCAGCCGCAAAAGCAGGCTGAGAAAGAGCTCTCGATCAACGGCTTTGTTCGGTCGGAGGCGGTAAGGAATGGAAGACCCACTCGACATTACTCTGCCTCCTGCTGCTTCAAGGCGTCCTGCAAGGCGAGGTCAAAGCACTTGTCTCCGACAATACCAGCTGCCTCATCAAGGCTGTCAAACAGGAACTTTGACACGCTTCTTATTTCCTCAACTGGACGCGAGAATACGATCCGCTTCGATGAAGGTTTATGGCCTTCGGGGAGCGGTACAACCTTTTGTTTCTGCGGATTATATTCGATCCGACCATCAGATTTTGTCGCTCCGGCGCGCTCAGACACTGTCTCAATCACAGCTCGAAGTGGCTTGGGACTAGTGCCCTCCCAGTGCCTAGTTTGGTCAGAACGAGGGTGGTTTTTCCAGCGGTTGGTGTACGTGATCCAAATGCGCATACCCTCCTTCATCTTGACTAGCGCTTGGAGCCAAACGTCTGATGATGTATCGAGTGCCCGCTTCGTGGTGGTGACGGGAAGCTTTTCGGCGTGCTTCGACCGAAATTCAATGATCCCGGTCACGATCGAGAACTGGTAGTGATAGAGGGGGATACCATCTCCCCAACCGGTTAGACGGCTCTTATCTCCAACGATCACGGCGCGGTCATTACAAAATACCGTCCATCCGGCCGTTGCTACGGACCTGTCTCCCTCAAAACTGGGGCCGTCATCCTCGTCGCTGGGAAGACCGCGACCAGTGTTCAGGCCTACCGCGATAGACACCTCAACATCATCAATCACCTGCTGAAATACAAAGGGTGTCGGGCCTTTTTCATCCTCTGAAACTAATACTTCGACCAATACTGGCGCAACAGAAACCCCATTAACTTCAATCAAGAGCCCCCGCTGCAAGAACATCGTGAAGTGCTCGGCAATCGAGGTGCTAAGGTCGTTAACAAACGATTTGTTGACAAAGTGCCGCGCGACGCCCGGGTACAGGGCGGTAACCTCGACCTTCGTGCCTGCTTCTCCCAAGCGGTCGCTGCCAACAGTATCGATGATCGGCAACTCATCCCATTCTTTGTCATCAAGCCACGCAGACGTGATTGGAACACGGAAGCCATCATTCCCATGTAGTGTCGTGACAGTAGCGTCGCGGCCCATCTTGAATATTGCACGCTTCATTCCGACGCCGTACATGCCGATTGTCTCGTTCTCGGCATCACGGTCATCTTTAGCTTCCCGGCCCATTTTAAACGCATAGTTTATCGCCGTCTTGCGTGGAATCCCTCCGCAGTTGTCTTCAATCGTGAAGCTGTCTTCCTTCAACAAAATCTTTACCCAGTGTTTCCGGTAGTCCACCGCGGCTCCTGCCGCTAATCGCAAAGCGCCGTCCAGGCAGTTGTCGACCAAATCTAGGATAGCGTCCGCCAAACTAATGTCGCGAGTCAGCATTGAGACGAAGAACTGCTTCGTTGGAATAGCTTTTGCTTTGTCTGTCTTAGCGTTCATGAGAACTCCGTTGGCGCCGTGTACGCTTGAAAAAGTCATGATATTCGATTAAACGGGAGGATAGATTTTACGTGTTTCCAATTCGTTGCAATTGCAGCGGTTTAGCAATCTGCAGTTATTTTCTTGATGCTTTCCGGGCGGCGATGCGCTTTGCTATTCTCATTGAGGCCTCAGAGGGGTTCTCATGTTCCCAGACGCGGATGACCTCCCATCCAGCCTCACCAAGCCTTTGATCAGTGTCAGCGTCTCGCGCTCGATTGGTTTCGATTTTGCTCCGCCAATATTCTGCATTGTTTTTGGGCCAGGATGCGTGGATAGGGCAGCCGTGCCAGAAGCATCCATCGATGAAAACCGCGACACGCGCACGGGGAAAAACAATATCTGCAACCCTACGCGGCTTGGTGATCAAAGCGACGTGAAGGCGATAGCGTAAGCCAGCAGCATGAAGCATCTTACGGATACGGAGTTCGGCGCCGGTGCCCTTTTGCCGGACTTTCCCCATTCGGATACTGGTTTCACGCGATACAGGTTTGGCTTTCAACACCCTGCGAACTTTCGACCGGTTGTTCGGATGCGCCTGCTTCAATACTGGCCAAATGTGCGGTGATGGCGCTACCTATTACCTCGCCAAGAGTCACAGGAACTGCATTCCCGATCATCCTCCCCAAGGCCTTGAGGTGCACTTTTTGACCCATCGGTAGAAACGAGTAGTCAGTCGGAAACCCCTGCAATATTGCTCCTTCTCGAAGCGAAAGTGCTCGATCCTGCTCCGGGTGCCCAAAACGGCCGTTTCCAAAACCAAAAAACTGTGTTGTTAACGTGGGGGCGGGCTCATCCCATTTCATTCTACCGTACACCCCCGGATAAGTCTTGCCTGTCGCACGTTTGTGGCACTCCGCGACAAGTTCACGTGGCCAGTCACGCCAGCTTCCACCCGGTTTTGAGGCGCGTATCCTCTGCCGGTTGATCGGCGACAGTTTTGATGACGTGTGAAGAGGATCTTTGGGATCTTTTTCCCCGTCGGTTACTGGGACGACATGACCGATCGCGTCTCGAACGGAAACGTAAGTCTCGTGGGACGGCGGCGGGATGGTGATCTTTCCGAAACGCGACGCCAACAGGACCATTCTGCGACGGTTTTGTGGCAAGCCATACGCTCTGCAATCGACGACCTCGGTATGAACTACATAGCCGGTTTCTTCCAATGCGTTGACGAAATCGGAGAACACCTTGTGCTTCGCGACAGTGGGAACGTTTTCCATCGTTACCACGTCGGGTTCAAGTTCCCGGATCAAGCGACCGAAGTGATAAAGCAGTGCCCAGCGCGGAGTACCTGCTGTATCGTATCTTTGAGCATACGTTGAAAACGGTTGACATGGCGCGCAACCGGCTAGAATTTTGAATCTTGCACTTCCGAAGAGTGTTCTAAGCTCTTCAGAACGAAGATGCTGTACATCTTTTAGTAGGAAAATTGCGTTGTTGTTTACCTCGAAGGGATGACGGCAATTTTCGTCAACATCAACCCCGGCCACAACGTTCACGCCCTTGGCCTGTAGACCATGAGTTAACCCACCGGCCCCGCAGAACAGATCAATGCAGGCTGTTTCAGTCATATTCTATGCATTCTCATCGAGTGATCGAATCGACGACTCGAGGGTCGGACCCATGTGACACTATTGAGTGCTGGTTCAAATTCAAGCCCAAACATGAGGCGGGGGCGCGGCACGAGGCTGGTAGAATGGCAAGGCAATTCCGCCAGTTGTCGCTGAGGACGGTTCTTCTATGCCTCAGTCATCGTTGATATGATGCGGTAGACCTGCATTCGCGAGCAACCGACCACGGATGCAATTTCTTTAGCCGAGCGGCCTTCGGCATGAAGTTTCCTTACCCTTGAGCGGTCGATGCGAGCTTTCCCCCCGCAATAGGCACCGCGCATTTTGGCACGTTCAATCCCTTCCCGCTGGCGATCCTTGATGAACCGGCGCTCCATTTGTGCGACCATACCAAGCACTGTGAGTATCACCGGTCCCATCTCGCCCCTTGTTGAAACCAATGGGTCGAGAATTGTTACATACGCGCCGCGCTGCTCGCACTCGTGGACGATGTTGAGTACGTCGCGAGTGTCGCGCCCTAGCCGGTCAAGGCGGGTGACCATGAGTTCGTCACCGTGACGTAAGAATTCGATAATAGTCGCCAATTCGATGCGGCCATTGCGACTGCCGCCGGAGACCTTCTCTGAGCGAATAATTTCACAGCCCTCTCGTTGGAGGCGGTCAAGTTGAGCCTGCAAGTCTTGATCAAGGGTGCTGACGCGTGCGTAACCGATGCGGGCCATTTGTAACCTCCAGCTTTAGACCCAAGGCTACGGCGTCACAAATAGCCCGTGTCAACCCGGATGTGACGTACGGTACCGTAACAGTCAGTATGTCACGCAACGGTATACCCACATGTTGCGGCTCGCCGTCACCTATATCAAACGAGTTCGGCGCGCGGCGAAGCCTGTCGGGGGGGCGCCGCAGGCTCCAGCAAACAATGATCTTGGTGCCGCAATCGCGCATGTGTACCGTGACCTGCGCTTCGGAAGCGTACGGCACTCGGGAACTGCGGGGAATTGGGTTGAGTCAGGTCGAACTCGGGGCTCTATTCTGGCGCCAGTATACAAGCCGCCGCACCTTTCCCAGTGTTCGTCACCCGTATGGGCCGAAACCGCAGAAGCGGGTTCGGTGGCCATCACCAAGAGCCCGATCACCGCGAGACATCCCGCATCCAGCCCCACGCGTATTCGACCAATCCTGCACAGCAAAGTTGTGATTTACCAGCGCGGTTAGCTTGCGGTATCTCGCGGGAAATTCTACTCCTGTTCTTGCGGTGTCGGAATCGAAACAGTCTTTGGCGGATCGCGGGTAGGGTATCGCGGGCGCTATGGTGGCGGAAGGGCGAAAATATGCCGAAGACGCGAGTTTTTACTTCATTTGATTTTGATCACGACGAGGATCTGCGGAACTTACTTGTCGGGCAATCGAAGAATCAGGATTCGCCGTTCGAGCTGGCCGACTGGTCGGTGAAAGAACATATGACCGGAGACTGGAAGGCCAAGGTCCGGACGCGCATTCGGAGCGTTCAACAAGTCATGATCATCTGCGGCGAGTATACTCATACTGCAACCGGCGTCAGTATTGAGCTTGAGATCGCGAGAGAAGAAAATAAACCCTATTTCCTGCTTTGGGGGCGTTCTTCGAAGACTTGTAGGAAGCCGCTGTCGGCTCTTGCTCAGGATAAGATGTACAACTGGACGTGGGATAACCTGAAGATTCTAGTTAGCGGAGCGCGATAGGGTGGTGCCAATGCCCAAAAGGGCTCTCATCGCAGGAATCAACCATTACGACAACACCGGGGTGAATAATCTGTCCGGCTGCATTGCCGACGCCAACGCTATGCGTGAGGTTCTCAGCCGCCACGAGGACAATAGGCCGAACTACGACTGCCTCACGCTGACTTCCGATGCCTCGCGTGTCACGAGGGTCAATCTCCGCTCAGCGTTAGTCGAGTTGTTCCACTTCGACGGCGACGTCCTGTTCTACTTTTCCGGTCATGGATCATTGGAAGAGACAGGGGGATATCTTGTCAGTCAGGATGGCGAGCCCGGCGATCCCGGCATCCACATGGACGAGATCATTCGGCTCGCGAACGGATCACGTGCTCGTTCCGTCTTGGTCATAATCGACTGCTGCTTTTCAGGCAACATGGGCAACGTGTCGGCCAATCAGGGTGGCCAACATGCACAGACGCAGCTTCGGGAAGGAATGACCATCCTTGCGGCTTCAAGACCTTCAGAGCCATCAATGGAGGTGGGAGGCCAAGGAATTTTCACAGAGCTTGTGGTGGGGGCTTTGAAGGGCGGCGCGGCGAATGTTCGAGGGCGTGTGTCGGCGGCCTCGATTTACGGATATGTGGAGGCAGCTCTGGGGGCTTGGGACCAACGGCCCATCTACAAATCGCACGCGAAGCAACTTGATTCGGTGCGAGAATGTGAGCCCCTGATCGTTGACGATCTTCTACGCAGATTACCGGAATTTTTCCCCACATCCGACTACGTATATATGCTCGATCCCACATTTGAAGAACAGAACGTGCATTGCGCAGAGCCGGATAATGTCGCCATCTTCAAAATATTCAAACAGTATCAAATAGCTGGTTTGCTGAAAAATCGCTCCGGCAGAGACCTCTATTGGACGGCAGAGCAATCGGGGGGCGTTTATCTCGCGCCACTTGGAGAATTTTACTGGCGTTTGGCTTCCAGCGGAAGAATCTGATGATCGTCGGAATTACAGGGCATCAAAGCCGTGAAGGCATCGACTGGAGTTGGGTCAGGACGAAAATACGCGAGGAACTGAAAACGCTTGGCCACGTCGAAGAAGGGTTAAGCTCACTCGCCGAAGGCGCCGATCAGGTTTTCGCAGAGTGCATCCTTGATCGGGGCTCCCCTCTGCGCGCCGTCATTCCAACTGATCACTACGTGAAATACTTCCGGGGGCGTTCGCGAGCCACTTACCTAAAACTGGTTGATCAAGCGAAAATAGACAATATCGAAGGAGTAGTGGGCTCCGAGGAAGACGCCTTTTTTAAAGCCGGCAGATATATCGTGGACCACTCCGACGTGATCATCGCTGTGTGGGATCAACAACCTGCGCAGGGAAAAGGTGGAACGGCGGATGTCGTGGCCTACGCGCAGCAGCGACAGCGCGACATCCGGTTGATTAACCCGGTTGACAAGACCGTAGGGAGAATTTGATGCCCAAAAGAGTATTTGTATCCCATAAGAAAGAGGATAGCGGCACCGCCTCTAGGGTCGCCGAGCGGATCAAGGCCAACGGCATCGCGACCTACCTGGATGTTATTGATGATGCACTCGCATCGGATGGACCGGATTTGGCGGACCATATCCGCAAACGCATGAGCGAATGTGACCAGCTCGTCGCGGTTCTTTCCACGGCAACGAAGGATTCCTGGTGGGTGCCATGGGAGATCGGCGTCGCCTCCGAAAAGAACTTTCGCATCGCAAGCTACGCCGAGCAATACATCTCGCTGCCGAGCTATTTACAGAAGTGGCCCGTATTGCAGGCCATGAGCGAGGTGGATCTGTATTGCGAGTATTCTAAACGCAACGAGCAGGTCACGGTGAGAAAGATGGATGAAGCCTATTCGGCGGATCGGAAGAGCACAATCTCGAGGTCCGGGATCGGCGAATTTCACAAAGGCCTCGCGCGAGCACTTGTAGAGAAGAGGCGGGGGTACTAGCGCTTAGCTAGCTGGCTGGCACGCAAGATGAGGGTGGCGGTTCGTCCGTTGGTCCAAGCGCGACGGCTCGCAATCCTCTTCGATCCGGCCCCCGGTATTGCCGGACGGCAACGCGACACATCGTAGGACGGTGGCTGGATATTGAGCAGTATGCCGACCGGCTTTCGTCGGAATCCGCAATCGTCTTCGCGCTTGTCCTGCGCCAACTTATAGCGGGAAGTCTGCATGGAGATGCTCAAGCTCAATGGCACCGGTCGGACATTATGTCCACCTCCTTGCCGTCAATTATTGAACTCAGGACCACACTGCTGTCTGAGAAGGAAATCTGGATAAACCGCACCAAGCCGCCGGTCATCATAATCCCTCGGCCGGAGGCCATGTCCTGAAACTGCCGCTTCTGATCAGGTGGCAACAACTGCAGCATCGCCGCCTCTTTGGGATCGACAACGATCGCTCCGACATCGATAGCTGCCCAGCTGTTGGTGCCGATGAGTTTCGAGCGAAGCGGTTTCACCTCGTGCCCGTTCACAAGTAGAATGCCGTCTTCCCGCAATTGGAATCGAAACTCTCGAGAGCCGTGCTTCTCAATCGCGTAAGATCCATACAGGATAGTGCTATCGAAGTAGCAAGTCATCGGAGGAGTGAGTATCGCGAGTCCTTGGCCGCCAATATTGGGGTCCTGGGCGATAGCTACGCCCGGGAGAGACAGGCCGACAATTAGGGCAAGACGACGAGATAGGGTAAGCGCGAATAGCGTTCGCATGGTTATGCCCCTTCTTCGGCGCGACCCGCCGCGCTGGCCGCCATCTTCTTCTTTTTCCGATCAGAGCGCCAGCCGACCACGGCCATTCCGGCGAAGATTACACTGATCACCGCCCAAATCTGTAGGTCGGGAAAATCAGCCGCTCCGGTCAGGGCCAATAACCCCGCCGCTACAAAAACGAACACGGATACCGACGGCAAGCCGAATGCGAATGCGCCACCGACGAAGATCAGAAAGCCGGCAATCACGCCGGCGGCGCCGGCATCCGATGACGCCTGATCGCCGATAAGGTGTGACGCTGTTCCGACGGTGCAGGATTGAAGCAAGGCGACGAGACCGAGCATCATGGCTATAATACCTGTGGCGATTTTCATTGGGTGAGCCTTTCGCGTGATGATGATAGAATTGAGGCTGGCGGGCCTAGGTCTTTCAGTGAAGCAGATTGGCCTTCATCCGCTGAAACTCGGCATCGTCGATTGCGCCCGAGGCTCGTAGGGCGGTGAGCTTCTCCATTTGATCGACGATCGATGCCCCCTGTGGTGCCGTCTGCGCTGTGGCGGCTACTGCGGCCGAAGCAGCGGCATGCTGCTCGTCCGCCGCACCGAACCGATTGCGGCCGCTAGAAGATGGCAGGCAGCCGAAAACAATAAGAGCGACGACACCAACAAGCGGCACCAGTCCCAGGAGTATCCACCAGCCGGACTTGTCACTGTCGTGCAGGCGTCGGATGGTCACGGCAATCGAGGGGATTAGGTGCGGGAAATACACAAGCCAAGTGAACAGGCTTGGCTTGGATGCGCCCAGCACGGCGGTATCCAAAACGATCGCGGCAATCCCGAGGACCAACACGGTCAGGCTAAACAACCAGAATTGCGTTCGCGTAGCTCGGCCGGAAAAGTCGAAGTAGCGGCGCATTGCGTCAAGGTAGGCGGTCACGGTCTTTTCCTTTGCGAGTGATGGGGCTGACAGCAATTCCGGGAATCGAGCGCAGCACCTTGGTTGGCTAAATATGGGATCATTGGTCCGTGGATTGTCAAGCGGTGGCTGTGGCCTTCTCGGCGATACATGGGCACACGAGAAACTATTGGCTGGAATCTTCGAAAGCTGCGGGTCGAGCAGGGACTGTCGCAGGAGCGGCTCGCTCTTGAGGCCGGCATCGATCGCTCATACGTCGGCCGCGTCGAACGAGGTGAGGAGAACGTCACGATCGACACCCTGGAGGCATTGTCAAACGTGCTGCAGGTGCCTGTTGGACGCTTGTTCGCTGAACTAGGTCCCGACGAGGACCGCCCTCTGCCGATGCGGGCAGGCCGCAAACGGAAGGACAGCACCTCGAAATGAAGAAGGCCGCAGCATTGCCACGGCCTGCGATGCGCCGAAGCACGCTCGAGAGGCATGTCAGTACTCGTCGCCCCTCATGATCGTCATGACGCGCGTGGTGACGGCAGGATCTGCCGGGTTCGGCGAGCTATGCTCCAAATGGGCATCATAGTAGTCGATCTTCCAGAGGTAGGTTTCGCCGCCGATCGCCACTTTGCCAAAGTCGTGCTCGCTATGAGGGTCATTATCCGGCGTGAAGGCGTCGAAGTTCTGTACCGCTCTAAGCAGGTCGCATAGAGCCCTCTGGGGCAAGGCCGCAACGCCGGGTGTCATGACGACACGGCCCCGGCTGAAATCGAGCCGGAAAAGGTCGTTCAATGCGGTGTTTGTGGTGAGCGTTTCAGCATGGGCAGCCACACCGGCTCCGCGCTGGGCGGGGCCGCCCGTGTCACTGGGGGGCAGACTGGGTGACAGGGTCAACATCGCCAGCACCTCACGCATCGACGTGCCTTGGATGCAGTAGGGCGATATCAGTGATGCCCCGGGTGAAGTTGGACAGCTCTGGCCAATCGCGCCACCGCAGCCGGAACTGATCATCCGGCAGTGCCTCCTGGATGTCTGCCTCATACCAGCCATCGCCCGGCCCGTCGGACGCCAGCACGCGATCGCCGACCGTCAGTTTCGACCAATCTTCCGGCAACCGAGCGGTCGTTTCGCCCTTGCTGGCTTTGGCATAGCTGGCGGCACCACTTCCGCCGGGTGCGGTCGCCTCAAGGCGGGCTGAGGTGGCGGCGATGAAGTCGTCGTCCAGATATGTGGCGAGCTTCTCGTAGGTCTCGCGCTTGACGAAGGGCACGAACGCCCTACCGCTGTCGAACAGCTTACCCCGTGGCAGGGCGGCGGCGGTGGCTACTAGATCGGGCATCTTCACCTCGATCACGGCCATATCCATGAGATCGGCGGCTCTAGCCACCTTGGCTGTGTCGCTCAGGGCGAACCACGAAGCGTGCGGCTTTCCCTTGTCGTCCAGCCCCACCATGATCAGAGCACGTTCCTCTGCTGTCGCGACGATTTTCGGCTTCGGTGAAGGTTCGGACAGCGGTAGTGGCCGCGAGCCCAGAATTGAAAGAGGCGGCAGCGAAATGGCCCGGCGCCGCGTGGTTTCGGTAGGGGGGTTGGTGTTCTGCATTGCAAAGCTCCTGAAACGGAAAAGAGCGCCGCAATGGGCGCCCTTTGAGTGAAAACATGCACTGCCGCTTACAGCGGCGGTCACTTCAAACGGCCGCCCTTTCGAAGGGGCTTTATCGCCGTTCATGATGGCATCATATCAGATTAGTTATAATAATCAATATGTTATCCTTTTGAGCACTCATTCGCCTATTTTCCCTCGTTGAAGGGTTGCGCATGATCCGGCACCGTGGTGATCGAGAAAAGGTAGAACGATTCCCGTTTTTCTCTTCCTTCCTCAAGGCGTAACCGCAAACGCGTTTGAAGATGCTTTCCAGCATGCAGCGTTCCCTCCGTCTTCAGTTTTTTCAATCTGGACGCGGTCAAATTGAGGTGCTTACTGACCATGCTGGGCGTCATTGCGAGGTAAGGGCGATGCTTTTTGTCGCGGTAGATAAATCCGTCGATCCGCGAAAAGGCCTTGGAAGGGATTTCCGGCCTGTCGCCCAAGGGAATGTCTACGATCAGTTTGCTCTGATCCGCCAGGAATTCATTGAGTCCGGCGGGTGAATTGCCAGCCATAGATAACCGGCCGTAACGGAACCAAGCTCTCTGCAAGGTCCGACGCACAGCACCCCACCGCTTCTTCTGAAGCGTTCCAGCCCTGAATGCCAAGACGGCTGAGGCGTAAGCGAGTGCAAAGGGCTTCGCCCGGCGAACCTCCACAGGATCCGCATTGGCCCGCTGCAGGCCCACGCGCGACATGAAGTCGTCGACCGCTGCACGGATGGTGCTACTGAGTTCCTCGTGGTCGCGGCTACTCCAGCTGAGGATATCGGCGATGAAGCGCTTCGCCAGCTTACCGCGATGTCCCTCTGTCAGTTTGAACACATCCTCCATTGCCTTATCGACGGTCTCATACCCGTACGGCACGAACTCGAACGTTCCGGTCTCTCGCGTTGGGACTCGGAGGGTGATCAAACGCACTTCCAGTGCGGTTTTCACTTCCGGCGCAGAGGCAAGAATGGACGTGAGGGATTCGTTCGAGTTAGAGAGCGCCATCACGTTGTAGTAGTCGGACATTTCGCCCATCCGACCTCGCTCCTTGCCGGCGGAAAGCCGATGGACCACATTTCCGATGATCTGCCCGCGATCCTTCTCGGATCCCCCTGCTGATGCAGCTTCATCGAAGACAACGAGCGCGTAGTTCTGGTCGCGAAAGATCTCCTCCGCTTTGGCCGGGGTGAGGTTCCAAGAGTCGGCAAATCCAAGGGGTTCGGAAGAACCGCCCCAGACGGATCCCGCAACGAAGTTAGTGATCGAGGACTTGTAGCGGCTCGACCTGCCGCTGACCTCAAGGATCGTGTTCTGGACCAAAAAGCCGGCTTTCTTGGCGAACGGCTGCAGCACCGGAGTCAGCGCATAGAAGAACACCAGCAAGGGGATCGGTTGGTCTTTAATGACCCGCGCCATCTCTCGCTCATACCACCGAAAACGGCCGAGTCCTTCAAAGCGTGCGTTCTTGCCAGCGAAGAGAACCTTGAGCCCCGGCACGCTGCTGATGATCGTCCCGTCCGCCGAGGCGTAGAACCGCGGCCGATCAGCTCGTTCGAACCCGCCACGGGTTGCCACGATGATCGCATTTGACTCTGGCGCACTCTCCAGTTTCTGCCTGACCGCACGCTTCATAGCTGCGGAAACGGCAAGGATGCCCAAGGGAAACAGAGCGGTGTAGACCTTCGCAAGGGCTTGCACGACGTCAACTGCTGATATGGCCACCATCTTGCCTTCACGCTCCCAGACATAGTGCGGGCTGCCATCATCCGCGGTGACGCGAACCACGGATGATGCTGCGATGGCGGCCAGTGTGTCCTGAGGCATATCTTGAGCACCTCCCACAGAAACATGGCCTAGGCCATGGTTCGCCGGCATAAGCGGGGGCAGTGTGAGGAAAGGTTTCTGTCGAGGTGCAGTTGCAAGCGCACCAGCGCCAACACCGCCCTTCCGCACCTTCTGACGAGCTTTCTTACCCTTCAATCTGTTGTTCTTCGGCTCATTCATCAGAGTTCTCCGATCAGGGTTGCCATTTCGCAGGTCGCGAAGCGATAGGTCATCGACTCGGCGAACCCGCCGAACTGGATCAGCTGCGCGATGGGAATTTTAGACATGCAAGACAGCCAGAGGTGCAGACGATCCGCAGACATCCGGTTCGTGGTCCGGTTGTAGCGGCCGCTACGGTCGATGTACTGAACACGCTCCTGCGGCTTGATCTTCGAGAGGTAACCGAGGATGTTTCCGACCTCAGACCGTTTCACAGCTTTGACTCGAACAGGCTTCATTTTCCCGCGCTCGGACTTGTGCTGTCGCACGCAAAACACCTGCTTAAGATCAGTCTTTGTCGCTCCGAACACGAGCAAATGAATGTGAGGTTCAAAGGGATAGGTGCCGTCGAGATTGCGGCCCGCGGAGAGCTCGTAAACCGCGACGAAGACAGGATTGATGCCATTGCGGTGGAGCCGCTGCATCCCATCCCGCAGTTTCCGGCGGGGCCGATCGAAAGCATACGGAGAGAGCTCGTCCGGAGACACCTGCCAACGTCGGTCAGCAATGATGACGTGGTAGGCATCGCCGCGCAAAGCCAGCAAAACCGGGTGGACATAGACCTTCAGGAAGATCATCAAACGGGCCCACTCGAGACGGCAAGCGGCGCTACGACGTTCGGTATCAAGGCTTTCCCAGTTCGGGTGGACGGTACTCTGCTGGTCCGCCAGAATCTCGGTGCGCTTGCGCTGTTCAGTGGTCAGCGTGCACACGCGGAACTTCGACTTCGGCATTGTGTCGCGGACTGCCTGCTCGATGCGCTCGGTCGACTGTTCAACAAGATTGTCAACGGTCTGCGGTCTGTAAATCTGGATCATGGGTCTTTCCTTTAGGCGCACGAACACGGGCCGGGGCGGTGCCTCCGGGCGGTGTTGGCGCTGGTGCGCTTGCAACTGGATGAACGGGAGCGTGAGAGGCCCGCAGCTGGAATTCCAGCTGCGGGGGCGCACCTGCTGCTTTACCGCTACTGGCGGCGCAGCTCTTCGAATAGGGCGCGGATTTTAGCCGCGTCCCAGCAAGTCGTTCTGGGGCCGAGCTTGATTGCAGGGGGATAGCGGCCGGTCTTCACCCCTGCCCACCACGAACTCTTGCTGATGGGAATGGGGCCATCCGGAGCGAGGATTTGCCTTAAGCGGACAAGTCCGCTGTTGGGGAATGCTTTTGTACTTTGGCCTGATCCCAAGCCTGTCGGTTGGTGTGTCAACGTGCGTCTCCGTGGTTGGTATTGAACACGGTGCAAAGGTGACAGCAAAAGCCATTGTCCAAAATAAGCCACCAAAAAATGGACACGTGAAAAATACCAATGTCCATCTTATTGATTTTACGTGGTTTTATACGGTCTGATCCTTAAAGCCGAAAGCTAGATCGAACTGAACCCTTTCGACCGGGGTCAATCTCGGCGGAGCGAACCTGATGACCGGTCCTTCACCAAGAAGCGCGTTCGTGCGACGAGCCAGCATTGGGTCTTCCATGCGTGCAAGAACGTGATGAGAGACATACCGCGCACGGCCTACCCACAAGTCGATATACCGACAGTGGTCGCGATATGAGAAAAAGCCGTCGAGAAGCAGTTGCAACAACGACTTGCGGTTCACCCGGACGGTGGACGCCGCGTATAGTAGAGCGAGAGTTTGCTTGTTTTGGCTCCAGCGACCATGGAGGAGCGAGCGCGACACGTATCGCTCCTTGAAGAATACAGGCGAATTTTTCTTAATCCCCCTGAAGACAACAACGGTCCTATTCAGTGTCGGCGTAAAGCCGCCGTCGCGACCGGAGAACTGATCAGTAGCGTGGTGAAGATAGGCCAGCGCTCGAACGGCGGTGGCAATAGTCTTCTCCACGCCATCGAACCGCTTCCATACCGTCTCGAAGTTTGGGCAGTCTGAGAACGCCTGATATCCGCCTAAGACATCGTAGATCGTGGTAAGAAAATCTACCCCCGTCAGTACGTATCTGGCGGCAACATCTCTGGCCAACGTTAAGGCAGCCTCGGCCATGCCTGCCTTGATTTCGGCCCGATCCATGTGGTCTAGAGCCGCGTGAATCATGAGGTTGTCTCTAACCTCTCGCTCCTTCGGGAGCAGCAGCCAGCCAGCAAATCCAGCGGCAAGCACGTCCTTGAAGCCGGCGAAAGACTCTTCATCGGCAAGAAGGATTTGCAGGATGCGCTCGGCCTGGAAGCGGCGCCCATATGTTAGCGATGGGAAGCTATCGAGTGGTGAGGTGATGGTCGATCCATGTGCCCTAACAAGAGCTTCGATGGCGACGACGGCCTCTTTAAGCTCTTTGCTCTGAAGGAGATCACGTACCTCAACCATGCTCGTCATTTCCTTGCGCTCACTGAGAAGATCGCGACGCCGGAAGGATGCCGGCCTTGCTTTCGATAGTATGGGCGGGCGCGACTTAGGCAAGTTCTCATGAAGTACCAGTGTTCCGCCGTCTACGGCTTGCATTCAAGTAGCCAACGTCGGGCTCCGGCGACATAAAGGTCGGTAGCATCCGGCGCGAACGACGGTATCATCTACGGTATCGGTGTGAAATTAATAGAATATTGCTTTAAAATTCAGAAACTTGTGTGAGAGTTTCCATTCCCTTCACCCGCTCCAGCTATCTTTCCAGTGACCTGGGTCTGTTGTGCCGACGCGAGCAAACCACGGTGTTACCGTGAATTTTCCGGCGCCTGTTCCCCTTCCGTGCTTGTCGCCGCCCCGTTTGCGTTGCGCCGACGCCTGGCTTCCAAAAGCGCAAGTCCCGCAAGCGTCATGAGGGTGAAGCCGGCGCCTGCGAGGAATGTGCCTCTCGGACCGGTCGCATCCCAGAGCAGGCCGGCGATGACGCTCGCAGCCAGAAGCACTACGCCCGTGATCAGGTTGAAAACGCCAAACGCCGTGCCGCGCAGTTCGGCCGGCGCGGTATCGGCGACGAGCGTCGCGAGAAGGCCCTGTGTGAAGCCCATGTGCAGGCCCCAAAGTGCGGCGCCCAGCACGAGACCGGTCAGGCTTGAGGAAAAGGCCAGCACGAGATCGGCGGCCAGCAACAGCACGAGGCCGATGACGAGCAGTCGCGCCCGACTCATCCGGTCCGATAGCGCGCCGACCGGATAGGCGGAGAGGAAATAGGCGACATTCATCACCACCATCACCACCGGGACGAGCGCGAGCGACAGGCCGATATCCTGCCCCTTGAGCACGAGGAAGGCCTCGCTGAACCGGGCGAGCGTGAAGGCGGACGCGACCGCGACCACCCACCAGTAGCTGGCGCTGAGCCGCCGAAGCTCGCGGCGGCCAAGCGGCATGTGCACCTTGCGCAGGGGCGCCTCCCGCTTGGGCTCCTTCACTGCGACAATGATCAGCCCGGCCGCGACGAAGGCCGGAATGACGGCGATCCAGAAGACGAGGGTGAAATCATTGCTGAAGGCCCACATGAAGACGATCGTCAGCAGCGGGCCGAGCAGCGCGCCCAGCGTGTCGAGCGACTGCCGAAGCCCGAAGCTTGCGCCGCGCAGCTCCGGCGGGGAAAGGTCGGCGACCAGGGCGTCGCGCGGCGCGCCGCGGATGCCCTTGCCGATGCGGTCGACGAAGCGGGCGGCGATCAGCCAGGCGACGCCCGGCGCCAGCGGGAAGACCGGCTTGGTGAGCGCCGCGAGCCCGTAGCCGAGGGCGGCCAGCAGCTTTCGCTTGCCCAGCCAGTCGCTCAGCGCGCCGGAAAACACCTTGGTGATCGCCGCGGTCGCCTCGGCGATCCCCTCGATGATGCCGACGGTGAGCGTCGACGTGCCGAGCACCGTCACCATGTAGAGCGGCAGCACCGCGTGGATCATCTCCGAGGAAATGTCCATGAACAGCGAGACGAAGCCGATCGCCCAGATCGCCCCCGGCAGCCTTCGCCAATGGGCCATCTCGCCCTTTGCGTCCGTCCCCGCCACGCCGCCCCTCCTGGATGGTCGGTTGCACTGCGAAAGCAGTGCCCACTCGTCGGATCCGGGTCAAGTCGCGACAGTGCCCGAGAAGTGGGGTTCGCCTGCCTGTTGCCTTCCCGCCTGGCTTTCTGCGGCGTCCCTGGCTCGGCGCGGCTGATGCGGTGTCTTGTTCCAGAAGAACGGCTTGCAGCGCAATTCGATGACCGCCTTCCACGCGGCGAACGAGGTCATCATCCAGTAGAGCGGGACGCCCATCCAGCGACAGCCGATCAGCCTTTGCTCGTGAGCGGTCATTGTCGTCAGGCCAAGCGCCACGAAGGCGGCATAGCTGCCGACGATGTTGGTGAGGTCGATGATGAAGAGCGCAGCCTCAAAGGCGCCGATCGCCGCGGCAGGCTTCTGCAGCATCGCCGTGCAGGAGGAGACGAGGAAGACGATGATGAGCGGATGGCTGAGCGCCGAGATCAGCATGCCGCCGATCAGCAGCTGGAACGTCGCAAAGGCGGCCAGTCCCATCTCGTCGATCGTCCGGCGCGGATCGCGCATCATCACCAGCCAGGTCTGCAGCCAACCCTTGAACCAGCGGGTCCGCTGGCCGAGCCAGACCCCGGTCGTCGTCGGCGCGTCCTCCAGGGTCTGCCGGCGGATCGTTGCCGAACGGTAGCCGAAGCGGTAGAGCCGCATGCCCAGATCGGCGTCTTCGGTGACATTGAACGGATCCCAGCCGCCGACTGCCCTTAAGGGGCCGGTGCGAAAATGGTTGGAGGTGCCGCCGAGCGGCAGCGGCATGCGATAGCGCGCCAGAACCGGCAGCATGCGGCGAAACAGGGCGGCATATTCGAGGGCAAACAGCGCGCTGGTAAAGGATTCGTGCATGTTGGCGATGATGAGCGGCGCCTGAAGGCAGACGATGTCCTCCGGCGTCGCACGGAAGGTGTGGTAGGCTTCCTTCAACTGGTCGGGATGCGGCCGGTCCTCGGCATCGAAGATCGCCACATACTCGCCGCGCACGCCGGGAAGTGCATAGCCGAGCGCCTTCGGCTTGGTCCGCGGCGTCATCGGCGGCACTTCGACGATCTCGATGTGACGGGGCGGTTTCAGCGCCCGGATGGCCGAGAGTGTCTCGGTATCGTCCGCCTCGCAGACCAGCTTGATGTCGAGCCGGGAACGCGGCCAGTCGAGACGGTCCAGCGCCGCGAGCAGTTGTGGGGCGATTTCGGCCTCGCGGTAGAGCGCCACCATCACCGAATAGACGGGCAGGGTGTCCTCGATCGCGAGCGCCGGAGGCTGGGCCGGGCGCTTTCGCGCGGTTCGATGCCCATGGACCAAAGCGGCGAGACGCAGGCAAAGGGCTGCCAGATAGAGCAGCGAGAGCGCCAGGTGGAGCAAAACCGCCGCAAGGACCGGCACGATAAGGAGGAAGGCGATGACGCCGCTGAGGGCGAAGCCGGCCCAGAAGCCCTGGTGCCCGGTCAGCACCGTGCGGGCCGAAAAAGCCGGGCTCTCCTCGAACAGCCGGCTGACGGTCGCTCGTGCGCGCCGCTCCGCGCCCGCCTTCCAGGCCGCCTGCCGGATCGTCGATGGCGTGGCGATCGCCAGCGACTGGCGAAGCGCGGGGTGGCGGGAAAGGCTGGATAGAAGATGGTCTATGCGTCGTGCCTGAGGCGCGATCAGGGTGAGCGGGGGGCGGGCCTTGTCGTGAAGCCGCACGCAGCAGGGCCGGGTGAGCTGGCTGTCCAGCCCCGGGCTGTCGACCACTGCGCCGTCCGGGATCGTGTCGACAAAGGCAAGGCCGGCCAGCCGAGCCAGGGCGCCGTAATAGGCCGCCTCCTCGACGTGGCCGCTCGCCAGCAGTTCGTCCTCGATCGTGGTGCCATGGCTCGTCGCTCGCCTTGCCATGCGCGCGATCAGGGGTTTGGCAAGCCCGAGCGATTTCAGCACCAGCGCTTCGCCGCGCAGCGCGGCAAGGCCCGCGCCGTCCCCGGCCGGCTCTCCCGGGACAGGCACTCCATGCAATGCAGCATTGAATCCCCCGGCGGCCGCTTCCGGACGGTCGCCATATTCCCCGAGCAGCATGATTCTGTTACACCGTCATCAGTCGATGACGTCCCAGCTATCCCCGAAGCGGATCATAATGATACACGCATTAGTTTCATCCCTGCATTTTCAGGGGGCCCGCTTTTTAGCTGCAACCGCGTGTGCGTTTCTTGTGGCCTTGGGCGCGCCGCAATCGTCGCGGGCCGACGATCTGCCGGTGCTGTTCGATGCGCGCGAGCGTCTGCCACGCCCCGACCTGTCCGGCCTTTTGCGTCTGCGCTTCCTGACGACGACGGATTTTCCGCCTTTCAATTTTGCCGACCAGACGGGCCGGCTCTCGGGCTTTCATGTCGAACTGGCCCGCGCCCTCTGCGCCGAACTCGGCATCGAGGCGAAATGCGAGATCCAGGCGCTGCCCTATGCCGAACTGGAGGGCGCGCTCGACGGCGGCCAGGGCGATGCAGTGATGGCCGGGATCGCGGTGACCGACGATCTGCGCAGCCGTTTCGCCTTCAGCCGGCCTTATATGCAACTGCCTGCGCGCTTTGCCCGTCACAAGCAGGCGGCTTTCGCCGGAGAAGACGCCAATGCCCTGTTCGGCCGTCGGGTCGGCGTGGTCAGCGGCACGGCGCACGAGGCGATGTTGAGGGCCTTTTTTCCGAATATCGAGCCTGTCGGCTTTGCCGATCGCGACCGGATGCTGGAGGATCTGAAGGGCAAGAAGATCGAGGCCGTTTTCGCCGATTCGCTGCAACTGTCCTTCTGGACGGCCGGCGAGGCCTCGGGTGGCTGCTGCGCCCTTCTCGGCGGCGCCTACCTGTCCGAGCGCTTCCTGGGGGAGGGGCTGACGATCATGGTCCGGCGTGACGACCCGGCGCTGGCCTCGGCCTTCGACAGTGCGCTCGCGGCACTGTCGCGCAATGGCCGGCTCCAGGAGATCTATCTGCGCTATTTTCCCTATGGGCTTTTCTAGAGCATGCCTCGCGAAAATGTGCAGCGGTTTTGCCAAGACGACATGCGCAAACAGAAGCCTGTGGCAGGTCGCGTCAATTTGAATCGACGCGACCTGCCGTAGCCGATCCTGCCCCGGAAAACACCGGGGCGTTGCGTATCAGAGCGGGCGGTAACGGGCGATCGCGCTGTGCTCGATCGCCGCACAGGTCAGCTTGTCGAGCTTCAGCCGGTCGCGAAGCAATTGCAGCAACCGGATCTCCTCGGGCTTGACGGCCATGTCGACGGCCATGACCTCGACGGCAAGCGCATAGGCCGTATCATGGGAGTGGGCCGGCAAGGCGTCGCGGATGACCTCGAGCGCGATGTCCAGACCTTCGGGGCCGGCCAGGATGTCGGCGCAGCGCTGGGAAACCTCGATCAGCCCGTCCTTGTCGAACCCGTCGAAGATCGGCAAGAGGTCGATCAGTTGGCCGATGCGGCGCAACTCCTTGTCGTTCATCGAATTGTCGACGGCGGAGGCCATCACCATGACGAAGATCAGAGCGTCATGCGGCGTTACGGGTGTTGTCATCTCTTGGGTATTCCTCGTTGTTTTCTCGCAGATTAGGGATTGCCGCCCGCGCTTTCAAGCCGCCCCGTCTCAACGCTGGTCGTCGCCGAAGATGCCGCGGCGCTCGCTGCGTGCCTTTTCGACCAGGTCGCCAAGCGGCGAACCGTCCGGCGCCTCCACCCAGCCGTTCTCCGCGAGCCATTTGGCAATGTCGAGTTCGCCGACCTGGCAGTGGGCCTCGATCGTGCCTTCCCACTCGGCGCTGTCGGCGTCGCAGGCGATGGTGCGATTGCGCAGGAAGAGCCGTTGCTGGGTGCGTGCCACCATGCCGCACGGCCAGTCGCCGCCCTTCGACGTCGGGCAGACGCGCATGCGGTCGGTGGTGGTGATGTCGGAGAGCTTCAGGTTGCGCGAGCCGAAGGCGATCAGGCCGGCCTCGACCGATTCCGGCCGCGGCAGAAGCACCAGCCTGACGCGTTCCGGCGTCTTCTCGGCGGGCGGCTGGAGGGGCTCGATCCGCTCGAGCGGGCCGGCCGCCTGATTGAGCGGCGAAGCGAAGAATTCCGGGCTGACCGGACGCACCTCGAGGCTGTCAGGGACGCTCGGCGCGGGACTTGCCTGATCCGCGGGGCCGGCCGGCGGCATCCCTGTTGGCTGGTTGCCTGGCAGGTCGGCGTCCGGAACAATCTCTGCCTCGGGCGGCGCCTGCATCCCGCTCTCCGCCGGCGCGGATGGGTCGTCTGAAGGCGCTGCCTCGGCCCATTCGGTCGGCATGTCCTCGATTTCGAAGGTCTCACCCGGCTGCTCGCCGATGGTGCGGCCGGCCAGGCTCAGCAGTGTCGCCCACAGGGCAAGTCCGGCCAGGCCGATGACGAAGGTGGTCAGGGGACGCATAGGCCGATTTTCCTACTGGCTGGCCCAGATGATCCGGGCGATCCATTCGACTTCCGTCATCTCGAGCGTGCGGTTCGGATGCTCCGGATTGAGCGACATGAGCTCGATGGATTTCGCCGACTGGCGGGCCAGCACCTTGGCCATCACCTCGCCGTCGCGGGTCTTGACCACCACGCGGTCGCCGCGCCTGACCTGGGCGCCCGGCTCGACGATCAGCACGTCGCCGTCGCGGTAGAGCGGCTTCATGCTGTCGCCCTGCACCTCCAGGGCATAAACCCCGGACTTGCGCGCCGGCGAGGCGGGAAACTCGACCACGTCCCAGCCCTGGCCGGCGGGAAAACCGCCATCGTCGAAGAAACCGCCGGCGCCGGCCTGGGCAAAGCCGAGCAGCGGGATCGATCCGGCCTGCGGCGGAAAGGCGCCGTTCGGCACCGTTCCGCCCGACTCCGGCTGGATGAAACCCATGAACTGGTCGATGCCGGTCCCGGTCGCTTCCAGCACCTTGGAAATGGACTCGGTCGACGGCCAGCGCATGCGCCCGTCCGGTCCGGTCCGTTTCGACTTGTTGAAGGATGTCGGGTCGAGACCCGCCCGACGCGCCAGGCCCGACGGGGTCAGCTGGTTGCGCTCGGCGAGCCTGTCGATCGCGGCCCAGATGGTGTCATGCGAAAGCATTGTCGCTCATGCTCCAGGGCCGGCGACGACGGCACTCATATCGCCCGTCCCGGCAAGATGCCGGAACTCTAGCCAATCTGGTCAGGTCCGTAAAGTCGAAAAGGAATAAAATCCTCGATCGAGTGCCGGTTTCGAGGAGGTGCTCCCGTGTCAGGCGACCATGGCCATGTTGATCTTGCCGAGCTGGATGACGGCCTGGGTGCGGCTGTCCACCTTGAGCTTCAGCAGGATCGCGGAGACATGCGCCTTGATGGTGGCTTCCGACACACCGAGTTCGTAGGCGATCTGCTTGTTCAGCAGCCCTTCGCCCAGCATGCCGAGCACGCGGCTCTGCTGCGGCGTCAGCGTTCTCAGCCGGTTGATCAGGTCGGCGACGTCGGGGTCCTGTTCCTGGCCGCCCTGATAGTTCTTCGGCGTCCAGATGTCGCCTTCCAGGACCGACTGGATGGCGGCGCGGATGTCGTCGATGCCGGACGACTTGGAAATGAAGCCGGAGGCGCCGAGCTCCAGCGCGCGGCGAATGGTGGTCGGGTCGTCGCTGGCCGACACGATGACGATCGGCAGGCTGGCGAATTCGGCGCGAAGCGCCATCAGGCCGGAAAATCCGGAGACGCCGGGCATGGAAAGATCGAGCAGCATCAGTTCGGCGTCGGGGTGGCTGGCTGCGGCCTTGCGCGCGGCCTCGAAGTCACCGGCCTCGACGATCGTCTGCTCTCCCTCGATGCGGCTGACGGCCTGACGCAACGCGCCGCGAAAGAGCGGATGGTCGTCTGCAATGATGAAGGTCGATGCCGTCATGTCGAAGCCCCCTCCCAAGAGCGAAGTCTTGAACGCCGCGTTGGCGGCTCTTTCTCTTTTTAGCCCCTGCCGTGAACATAAACAATAGTCTATGTCTTGTCGGGCGTTGCGCCGTCTTCCTTGGCCTTGAACTCTTCCACCAGGCCGAAGAAGCTGCGCATGAAGCGTTCCATGATGCCGATCGACCGCTCGACTTCCTCGTCGCTGGGCAGAGGTTCGCCCTTTGCCAGCGGTCGGCCGGACGCCAGACTACTCTCCAGCGCCTCCACGCGTTTTTCCAGCCGTGTGAGGTCTTCCTCGTAGGCCGCGCGCTCGTCGGCGGCCATGCGGCAGGTCAGCGCCCCGTCCTTCTCCTGGCAGAGCGTCAGCGCCCCGGTCTTGCGGTCAAGCCGGACGAAACCGGTCTCGGTCTTCTCCAGCGCGAAGCGCGCCAGGTCGGTCTCCTGCGCGAAAGCGGGTGCTGAGATGCCCGTCGCGATGATGAAGAAAATGGCAGTCGGCAAGGTCGGCATCCGTTGCATGTGGGATCTCCTCGAATTTGTCACGGACGGCTCGTCCCTGGGCCTGACAGGCGTGGACAAGCCGGTCGGTTTGCGGCAAACCGCCAGCGGAGACTCCGCTGACGGAAGGACAAGCCCTTGGATCGGATCATATACAAGATCGTGCCACGCGAAATATGGCAGGAGGCGCGCCGGGACGGAGTATTTCGCGGAGCGGCGGTCGATCTCCAGGACGGCTTTATCCATTTTTCCACAGCCGCCCAGGCGGTCGAGACGGCAAGACGGCATTTTGCCGGCGCCGAAGGCCTGCTGCTGGTCGCCGTCGATGCCGCCTCGCTTGGCGAGGCGCTGCGCTTCGAGCCGTCGCGCGGCGGCGATCTCTTTCCGCACCTCTATGCCAACCTGCCGCTCGATGCCGTGTTGTGGGAGAAGCCCCTGCCGATCGGCGAGGACGGCCAGCATGTCTTTCCGGAGATGGACCGATGATCGATGCCTTCAAGACGATTGCCCGCCGGGGCCTCTTCCTGTTCGACGCCGAGACCGCCCACGGCCTGTCGATCGCGGCGCTGAAATCCGGCCTCGTGCCGGGCTGCGCTCTGAAGGCCGACCCGCGGCTTGCCGTCACCGTTGCCGGCCTCCAGTTCCCCAATCCGCTCGGCATGGCCGCCGGCTATGACAAGAATGCGGAAGTGCCCGACGCGCTTCTGCGTCTCGGCTTCGGTTTCGCCGAGGTCGGCACGCTGACGCCGAAGCCGCAGGCCGGCAATCCCAGGCCGCGCATCTTCCGGCTGGAAAAGGACCTGGCCGTGATCAACCGGCTGGGCTTCAACAACGAGGGCCATGCCGCCGCCCTTGCCCGATTGCTGGCCCGCAGGCCTGCCGGCATCGTTGGCGTCAATATCGGCGCCAACAAGGACAGCGCCGACCGCATCGCCGACTATGTCGAAGGCATCCGCCGCTTCTCGGGCGTCGCCTCCTATTTCACCGCCAACATCTCCTCGCCCAATACGCCGGGCCTGCGCGACCTGCAGGCCCGCGAGAGCCTCTCGGCGCTTTTGTCGGCCGTGCTCGCCGCGCGCGACGAGATGGCCGCGGCGACCGGCCTGCGCCGCCCGGTCTTTCTGAAGGTCGCACCGGATCTGACGGAGGAGGGCATGGACGACATCGCCGCCGAAGCGCTGGCGCACCAACTCGACGGGCTGATCGTCTCCAATACCACGCTTTCCCGCGACGGGCTCACCGATCCGCGCCTCGCCGGCGAGGCGGGCGGGCTGTCGGGCAAGCCGCTGTTCGACAAGTCGACGGCGGTGCTCGCCCGCATGCGCCACCGCGTCGGCCCGGCCATGCCGATCATCGGCGTCGGCGGCGTGTCCTCGGCCGAGACGGCGCTGGAAAAGGTCCGCGCCGGCGCCGACCTGGTCCAGCTCTATTCCTGCATGGTCTATGAAGGCCCCGGCCTGCCGGCACGCATCGTGCGCGGCCTGTCGGCGCTGCTCGACCGCGAAAAGGTCGCCTCGATCCGCGACCTGCGCGACACCCGCCTCGACTACTGGCTCGCCGCAAAGGTCTGATCGAGCTTCGGCCTCAGCCGCGATAAAAGCAGCAGGCCGCGGAGCGCGAGAAACACGTTGAGCGCGATCCACAGGCCGTGATTGCCGAAGGTCGGAACCAGCGCTGCCAGTGTCGCCAGATAACCGGCCAGGGCCACGATCATCATGTTGCGCATTTCGCGCGACCAGGTGGCGCCGATGAAGATGCCGTCCATCTGGAAGGCGAGCGCGCCGGTCAGCGCCGTTAATGCCGCATAGGGCAGGTAGAGTTCCGCGGCGGCGCGCACGTCCTGTGCCGTGGTGATGAAGCCGATGATCGACGGTCCGAGGCTAAGGAAGAAGGCAAGGCTTGCGAGCGCCAGCCCGAGCGACCAGATGCCGGTGAGCTTCACGGCGCGCTCGAAGCCGGGCCGATAGCGTGCCCCGACCGTTTCTCCGGCGATCTGCTCTGCGGCGGTGGCAATGCCGTCGAGATAAAAGCTCGAGATCATGAAGAAGTTCATCAGCACCGCATTGGCGGCAAGCGCCACCGGGCCGAAGCTCGCGCCCACCCTGGTCATCACGGTGAAGGCGGTGATCAGCGAGAAGGTGCGGATCAGGATGTCGCGGTTGAGGTGGAACAGTTGCCTGAGCTTGGTTGCGTCGATCAGCATCGAAAGGCGTGGTACGGCTGACTGCCCGTAGCGCCAGAAGACGAAGGCGAAACCCGCAAGGGCCGCCACCGTCTCGCCGATCACCGTACCCCAGGCGACGCCAGCGACCCCAAGGCCGAAGGTAAGGCCGAGCAGGATCGACATGACGATGTTGATGCCGTTGAGCAGGATCTGCAGGGCGAGCCCGACCGAGCCGAGACCCCGCCCCAGCACGAAGCCGAGCAGGGTGAAATTGACGAGCGTCACCGGGCCGGCAAGGATGCGGATGGCGATATAGCTTGCCGCCGCTTCGGCAACCCGGCCCTCGGCGCCCATCATCTTCAGGCCACCGGAAATGATCAGGGGCGAGAATCCAAGGATCAACAGGCCGAAGACGAGCGAAAGCGCCACCGAGCGCCAGAAGACGGCAAACAGCTCCGGCGCGTCGCCACGGCCCGCCGCCTGGGCGACAAGTGCCGTGGTCGAGGCGCGCAGAAAATTCAGGCTACCGAACAAGAGGTCGAAGAGGGCGGCGGCAATCGCAAGCCCGGCCAGCGCCGCCGCCTCGCCGGTGCGGCCGATCACGGCCGTGTCGGTGAGCCCGAGCAGCGGCGTGGTGACGTAACCGAGCGTCATCGGCACGGCGATCGCCAGCACCGAACGATGCGTCACTTCGATGATCCGAACCGGCTGGCTTCTCGTGTCCATGCATGCGCCCACTGACTTCGCGCCGGGGCGGGAATCGCTCAGGCCGACAGCACCATGGCCCAATAAGGGCGGTTGGCGGAAGAGGGATGGCGCCCAACGGCAACCCCGAGGCCCTGATAGGTGCCGAGCATGTTGTCGAGGTGCCTCTTCGAATCGATCCAGGCCTGCACGGCGCGCTCGACGCTGTCCTGGCCGGTGGCAATGTTCTCGGCCGCGGGAAGCGGGACCTCGGTCTCTTTCATGCGCTCCAGGAAACTGTCGTTGAAGCCGATCAGATGCGACATCTTCCCGGCCTTGGCCATGCGCTTCGCCTGGACGAGAGCCGCGACCTCGGCCTCGGGCTTGCGGGCGAGGCCCGCCAGTCCCTTCTTTTGCCGCAGGCTGTTGACGATCGGCAGCGCGCCCTCGGTCTGCAACTCGGCGAGGTCGTCATCGGTCGGCAGGATGTCGGTGCTGCGGCATCCGGCCAAGGCGGCGACAAGGCCGCCGGCCGAGAGGATCAACAGCGTGCGCCGCTTGAGCGGCTGGACAGTCCCAGGCCGCATCTCAGTTCCTTGCGCTGATCAGACGTAGAACGATGAAGACGGGAATGACGATGGTCGCGCCGAGCAGAAGATAGTCGCCGACCCGTCCGAGCGCGGCGAAACCGCGATACCACAGCTCGATGAAGAAGTGGCGGATGCCTTCGAGGATGTCGACCGGATAGATGCCGAACACATGCATGATGAAGCCGACGATCAGCGATACGACGACGAGCTTGATGATCGTGCGGCCCGGCGTGTCGCCGAGAAATCTGTTGACCTGATCGGCCATGGCAATCTCCTGTTTGTCCTCACATAGGAAGAGGCGCCGTTTCCCGCAAGCAAGGCGCGCGAACGCATGGGCTTTGCGCCGGACAACTTAGCTCTTGTGTTTTTTCGGCCCTTCGGTCAAGTGCCGCCTGATCCACGGGATTTCACCATGCAGCCCACCCAGTTTTCCTCCGGCGACGTCATTGCCGACCGTCGCGCCGACTATGCCCGGATGCTCGCCGAAAGTGGCGATCCTGCGGCGGCCGCCGAATTGATGGAGCAGGCGCTGGAGCTGGCGCCCACCTGGGCCGCCGGCTGGCTGCGGCTCGGCGAATATCGCGAGAAGGCAGGCCTTGGCGCAGGGGCGGCGGAGGCGCTGCGGCAGGTGCTGGCGCTCGATCCTGAGGATATCTTCGGAGCCGGCCTGAAGCTTGCCCTCCTCGGCGCCACCGAGACGCCGAATAAGCCGCCGAGCCGCTATGTCGAAGCCCTGTTCGACGACTATGCCGACCGCTTCGAGCAGGCCCTCGTCGAGCGGCTCGACTATACCGTCCCCGGCAAGCTCGCGGCGCTGGTGCGCAAGGTGCGCGGCGCGGGCGGCCCGTTTGACTGCGCCGTCGACCTCGGCTGCGGCACCGGCCTTTTCGGCGTCGAAATCCGCTCCATCGTCAGCCGGCTCGAAGGCTTCGATCTCTCGGCCAACATGCTCGCCAAGGCCGGAGAGAAGGGGATCTACGATCACCTCGCGCGCTCCGACCTGTCGCTCGATGCGCAAGGCTCCGAACTTTTCGCCGAGGGTCTGGCGCGCGGCCGTGCCGATCTCGTCGCCGCCGCCGATGTGCTGATGTATCTCGGCGACCTGTCGAACGCCTTTTTGCTGGCCGCCGAACTTTCAGCCCCCGGCGCGCTCTTCGCCTTTTCGGTCGAGGATGCCGGCACTCCCGACGGCCTTCATCTCGCCCCTTCGCTACGCTATGCCCATTCGGAAGCCTATGTCCGTGCCGCCCTTGTCGCCGTCGGCTTCGAGATCCGCGAAATCGAGCGCACGACCATTCGCATGGATGGCGGAAAACCGGTGTTCGGCATTCTGTTTGTTGCGATCCGGGCCCGTTGATCGAATCGAAAATTGCGAACTTATCGATAGGTCAGTATTCCTTACCTATCGCCCTTGCGTCTCAGCGCATCCGGAGTATTTGTTGCACTGCGGGAGGCCATTTTCGGAGACGTGTCATGGCGCATTTGACGAGCATGCTGGGTATCTGGAATTCCAATCCGACGCGCCACACGGCGGCCGAGGACCTGCAAGGCCTCATTGCCGGCAGCATGATCGCCGCGCTCGGCCTTTATCTGCTGGCCAAGGTCGGCCTTCTGACCGGCGGCATGGCGGGCCTGGCCTTCGTCCTGCACTATTGGAGCGGCCTGAGCTTCGGCCTGCTCTTCTTCGTTCTCAACTTGCCGTTCTACATCCTGTCGCTGCGCCGCGTCGGGCTTGATTTCACCCTGAAGACCTTCGCCGCCGTCGGCTTCACCTCGTTCCTCGTCGAGATCGAAAGCCGCTTCCTGGTGATCGAGAGCATCGCCCCGGTCTGGGCCGCGGTGCTTGGCGGCCTGCTGCTCGGCTTCGGCCTTCTGGCGCTCTACCGCCACCGCGCCTCACTCGGCGGGCTCGGCATCCTCGCCGTCTATGTGCAGGATCGTTTCGGCATCCGCGCCGGCCTCGTCCAGCTCGCCTTCGACCTCGTCGTCATGGCCACCGCCTTTGCCGTCGTCAGCCCGCAGGTGGTCGCCTATTCGGTGCTCGGCGCCGTCGTGCTCAACCTCTTCCTCGCCATCAACCACCGCTCTGACCGCTACATCGCCCTGCGCTAGTCTGTATCGCGGAACTGCGATAAGCTCGGTGCGACGAACGGCGACAGAGGAGATAGACCGCCATGGACCTGACCCCGTCCCTTGTGAACGCCGCACGCGCGCTTGCGAAGATCGATCGCCAACAACTGGCGGCGAAGGCTGGCCTCGAGGTTGATACACTGGCGAACTTCGAGGACGGCCTTTCGGACCTCGACGCCGCCGCGCGCGACAAGCTGCGCCAGGCGATCGAGCATTTCGGCGTGGAATTCCTGCCCCCGACCGATGCCGGCCCCGGTCTCAGATTGAAGTTCAACGAACAGGAGACAGGTCAGCTTCTGGGATGGGAAGGCGAGGGCGGCATGCCCGGCGAGGACGACGTTCCCTGAGCCGCGGTTTTCTCTTCCTGTTCAGGGCGCTGCCGTCTTGATGCGGTCGGCCCGGTAGGGCTATGGAATGCGGCAGAAACGATCGAGAGAACAAGGTGGAATTGCGAATGGCCGAGGCGAGAACGAGCTTTGCGACACTGCTGACATCGACCCCGGATCGTCATTCGCTGGTCGACGACGCCCAGGGTCTCGCAGCCGGTTCGATGATGGCCTCGCTCGGCGTCCTGCTCCTGTCGAGCGCCGGCCTGCTCACCGGCGGCACCACCGGTGTCGCCTTCCTGCTGCACTATGCCACCGGCTATAGTTTCGGCCTGCTGTTCTTCGTCATCAACCTGCCCTTCTACTGGCTGGCCTTCCGCCGCTTCGGGCTCGGTTTCACCCTGAAGACCTTCGCCGCCGTGGCCTTCACCTCCTTCCTGACGGAAGCGGTGCCGCGGGCCATCGGTATTTCCCACATCGACCCGCTGGTCGCGGCCATTTTCGGCGGGCTGGTCATCGGCGCCGGCCTTTTGGCGCTCTTTCGCCACCGCGCCAGCCTCGGCGGCTTCGGCATCCTGGCGCTCTACCTGCAGGATCGCTTCGGCTGGCGCGCCGGCCTGGTGCAACTCGTGTTCGACGGCACGGTGCTGATCTTCTCCTTCTTTGTCGCCACGCCCTACATCATCTTCTGCTCGGTCGTCGGCGCCGTCGTGCTCAATCTGACGCTCGCCATCAACCACCGGAAGGACCGCTACATCGCGATGTGAGTGCGCCTCCGGCCGATGACGGTGTGTGCAGCACGCCCGTCGGTCTCCGATGGGTCGCCACGCCGCGGAGCCATAAGCGGCAAGGCATGGCGAAGCTTTTCGCCGCCGCCCTTTTCTTCCCGCACCGCTTCACTACCTTCAGCACGTGCCGACATCTGATTCCATCAAGCCGGGGGAGGCTGCAATCCCGCTGCCCAAGCCCTTCCTCCGCTGGTTCGCGGACAAGGGGTGGCAGCCGCGTGCCCATCAGCTGGAACTGCTTGGGCGGGCGCGCGGCGGGGAAAGCCTGCTGTTGATCGCCCCCACTGGCGCCGGCAAGACGCTCGCCGGCTTCCTGCCGTCGCTGACCGAGCTTGCCGAGCGCCGCCGGCCAGTGCCGGGCACGCCGTTTACCGGCATCCACACGCTCTACATCTCGCCCTTGAAGGCGCTCGCCGTCGACATCGAGCGCAACCTGATGAAGCCCGTCACCGAGATGGGCCTGCCGATTTCGATCGAGAACCGCACCGGCGACACGCCGAGCGGAAAGCGCCAGCGCCAGAAGCTCAATCCCCCGGACATCCTGCTGACCACGCCGGAACAGCTCGCGCTTCTGATCTCCGCCAATGACGCCGAGCGCTTCTTCAAGGATCTGCGTTACGTCATCTTCGACGAGCTGCATTCGCTCGTCACCTCGAAGCGCGGTCATCTGCTGTCGCTCGGCCTGGCACGGCTGAGGAAGCTCGCGCCGTCTCTGAGCACCATCGGCCTTTCGGCCACCGTCGCTTCACCGCTCGACCTGCAGCGCTGGCTGGTTGCCCAGCTGCCGGAGGCCGAGCGCCATGCGGGGCTGATCACGGTTGACGGCGGCGCCAAGCCGAACATCACCATCCTGACGACCGAGGAGCGCATCCCGTGGTCGGGCCATTCCGCCCGCTATGCCATGCCGGAACTCTATGCGGTGCTGAAGGACTTCCAAACGACGCTGATCTTCGTCAACACCCGTTCCCAGGCGGAAATGCTGTTCCAGGAACTATGGACGATCAACGACGACAACCTACCGATCGCGCTGCACCACGGCTCGCTCGACGTCTCCCAGCGCCGAAAGGTCGAGGCCGCCATGGCCGACAACAAATTGCGGGCGGTGGTCGCCACCTCGACGCTCGATCTCGGCATCGACTGGGGCGATGTCGATCTCGTCGTCCATGTCGGCGCGCCGAAGGGTGCCTCGCGCCTTGCCCAGCGCATCGGCCGCGCCAACCACCGCATGGACGAGCCGAGCCGGGCGATCCTGGTTCCGGCCAATCGCTTCGAGGTCATGGAGTGCCAGGCCGCCCTCGACGCCAACTATCTCGGCGCCCAGGACACGCCGCCGGTCGGCGAGGGCTCGCTCGACGTGCTCGCCCAGCATGTACTCGGCATGGCCTGCGCCGCCCCCTTCCTCGCCGACGAACTCTATGCCGAAGTGGTGACCGCCTCGCCCTATGCAGCGCTGCCGCGCGAGACTTTCGACCGCATCGTCGATTTCGTCGCCACCGGCGGCTATGCGCTCAAGACCTACGAGCGCTATGCCCGCATCCGCCTCACCAAGGACGGCCGCTGGCGCGTCTCCAATCCGCAGGTCATCCAGCAGTATCGCCTGAACCTCGGCACCATCGTCGAGGCGCCGATGCTCAATGTGCGCCTCGTCAAGCGCAACCATCTGGGCTCGCTCGGCCGCGGCGGCATGATGCTCGGCAAGGTCGAGGAATATTTCTTCGAACAGCTGAGCCCCGGCGACACTTTCCTCTTTTCCGGCAAGGTGCTGCGCTTCGAGGCCCTGCGCGACAATGAATGCCTCGTCTCCAACGCCTTCTCGCTGGACCCCAAGATCCCGGCCTATAACGGCGGAAAGTTCCCGCTCTCGACCTATCTCGCCGAGCAGGTGCGCGCCATGCTGGACGATCCGGAGCGTCGCAGGGGCCTGCCGAATCAGGTGCGCGACTGGCTGGAGATCCAGCGCGAAAAATCGGTCCTGCCGAAGCGCGGCGAACTGCTGATCGAGACCTTTCCGCGTGGCAACCGCTTTTTCCTCGTCGCCTATCCCTTCGAGGGAAGGCTCGCCCACCAGACGCTCGGCATGCTCTTGACCCGCCGGCTGGAGCGCATCGGCGCCAAGCCCCTCGGCTTCGTCGCCACCGATTACTCGCTCGGCATCTGGGGGCTGGAAGACATGGGTACGATGATCGCTTCGGGGCGCCTGGCGCTCGCCGACCTGTTCGACGAGGACATGCTGGGCGACGACCTTGAGGCCTGGCTTGCCGAATCCTGGATGCTGAAGCGCACTTTCCGCACCTGTGCCGTGATTGCCGGCCTGATCGAGAAGCGCCATCCGGGCAAGGAAAAAAGCGGCCGCCAGGTCACAGTCTCGGCCGACCTCATCTACGACGTGCTGCGCAGCCACGAGCCCGACCACATCCTGATGCAGGCGACGCGACAGGATGCCGCCGCCGGTCTTCTGGATATTGCCCGGCTCGCCGATATGCTAAAGAGAATCAGGGGCCACATCACCCACAAGCGGCTGGAGCATATCTCGCCGCTGGCCGTGCCGGTGATGCTGGAGATCGGCCGCGAATCGGTCGCCGGAGAGGCCCACGAACACGTGCTGGCCGAAGCCGCCGACGACCTGATCGCCGAGGCCATGGGGTAAGGTTGATGCGGCTGCGTGTTGGTGGGAAACCCCTCCCCACCCCCTCCCCACAAGGGGGAGGGACTTAACCCGCGGCAATGCCTCGCTGTCCATCTGGCCTTGAAACGTCTTGGACGCGAAGTGAGCCGAGCGGGCGCCACGCGTTTTCTCCCCCCTTGTGGGGGGTGCGAAACGGTCCGCGAAGCGGAGCAATCGATCCTGTGAATCGATTGCAGTGACAAACGCCGGCAGGCCAGAGGGGTGCTAAATGCCCTCGCGCAGTGAAATATGGATTGCCGCCTCGGCGGCCGGGAACACGGAATGACCAGTTTGACAGCACGACGCCTTGCCGCCGACGAGACGCCACCCGCGGTGGAGATTGCGTTTCACGGCGTGAGCGCCGTCTGCGATCCGTCCGGCGCTCTCTACCTGCCCGATCTGTCCATGCTGGTCGTCTCGGACCTGCACCTGGAGAAAGGTGCCGCCTTCGCCCGCCGCGGCCAGCTTCTGCCGCCCTATGACACGCTCGCGACGCTGAAGATCCTCGAAGGAGTGATCGTCCGCCACGATCCGAAGATTGTCGTCAGCCTCGGCGACAATTTCCACGATCCGGTCGGCTCGGCGCTGATGCCCGAGGCCTATCGCCAGCGCATCGCGCTGATGGCGGCCGGCCGCGAATGGATCTGGATCAACGGCAACCACGATCCGGACGGCGCGTCCAACCTGCCCGGCATCTCGGTCGACGAACTCGCCTATGGCGGGCTGACCTTCCGCCACGAGCCGAGTCTGGCCGCGGCCAAGGGCGAGGTGGCCGGCCACCTCCACCCCTGCGCGACCGTGCGGCGCCGCGAAAAATCAGTGCGCCGGCCGTGCTTTGCCAGCGACGGCATCCGCCTGATGATGCCGGCCTTCGGCGTGCTCACCGGCGGCCTCGACCTCCGCCACAAGGCCTTCACCGGCCTCTTCGACCGCACCGCCCTCATCGCCCATCTGCTCGGCCGCGACCGGGTCTATTCGGTCCGCTTCGCCAACCTCATCGGTTGAGGTCAGCTGGCCGAAGGCGCAGGCGCATAGCGCAGGACCACACCGCCGGTTTTCAGCGGCCGGGTCTCGAGCAGGGTGAAGACGCGGGGCGTCTCGGCCGGCTTGAAATGCGGATTGCCGCCGCCGAGCACGACCGGCACGATGCAGAGCCGCATCTCGTCGACCAGGCCCGCCTTCAGCAGAGTGTCCGCCAATTCGGCGCTGCCGAAGACGAAGATATCCTTGCCCGGCTGCGCCTTCAACGCGGTGAGTTCGCCGACGATGTCGCGAACGACGCGGGTGTTGTTCCAGTCGGCATGCGTCAACGTCCGCGATACGACGATCTTGGCGATCGAGTTCATATATTCCTTGATCTCGAGTTCTTCGGTGGCGTCGACCCAGTGCGCCGCCATGCCCTCGTAGGTTTTACGGCCAAAGACAAGCAGGTCGGCCTGTCGGCAGATCTCCAGCGAATAGGCTCTCAGCTCCTCGCCCCAGGCAAGCTGGTGATAGGTAAGGTCCCAGGGGGATTTTCCCTCGAAATAGCCGTCGAGGGTCATCAGGTTCCAGACGATCAGTTTGCGCATGGTGTCCTCCCGTGCAAATGTTCAAAACTGCTTTCAATATGCAAGCGGTTGTCTTTTAACTCAACTGATGGCAGATCGCAACTGGTCGACAGGAGATGCCATGTCCGAATCCCACCGTTCCGGATGCCCGATCAATCTGACGCTCGAAATTCTCGGCGATCGCTGGAGCCTGATCGTCATCCGTGACGTCATGTTCGGCAACCGCCGCCATTTCCGCGAGCTTTTGCAGAATTCCGAGGAGGGGATCGCCTCCAACATTCTTGCCGACCGCCTGAAGAAGCTGGTCGACAAGGGACTGCTCAGCCGTGCCGACGATCCCAGCCACAAGCAGAAGGGCATCTACAGCCTCACGGAAATGTCGATCGATCTCGTGCCGCTGTTTGCCGAGATGGGCGCCTGGGGCCGGAAATATCTGGACGTGTCGGAGGACCTGGCGATCCGCGCCGAACTTTTGGAAAAGGGCGGGCGAGACCTCTGGCGGGATTTCATGGCCGAGCTCCGGGCGCTTCATCTCGGCACGTCCATGCCCGCTGACACGCCTTCGGCGCTGGCCCGGCTGACGGCGGCCTATCTCGACGTCAAGGCGAGGATGGAAAAGGCTGTCTCTTAGTCCCGCCGGAACATGAGGCTCGCGCCCCAGCCGGTGATCAGTGCCAGGAGCACCGACAGCAGGCCATAGGTCAGCGGGTTCTCGTGCGCCGCCCGCGAGATCGAGTCTTCGAGGCCGGTCTTGATCACCCTGAGGTGCAGTTCCCGCTCGGCGATGAACTCGCCCGTCTTGAACAGGTAGGCATGGACGATGTGGACGCCGTCGGGAATGCTGGCGGGCAGTCTCAGCGTCGCCTTGAACAGGCTGGAGCTGACGAAGCGGACGCCCGCGTCTTCCCCCTGATACAGGCCGCCGGTTTGCTTGATGCGGCGGAAGGCCTCGCGAAAATCCTTGAGATTGGCCGAGCTGCTGAGATAGCCGGTCGGCGTCAGCGCCATGTAGTCGATGCCGATGCCCAGATCGGTCAGGGTCTGCGGCTTGGTGATCTCCGACAGGGCCCGTGTGCTTGCCAGCGAATAGGAGGTCGGCATGTGCTCGAAGGTCATCGAGGTCCGGTTGACCCAGATGCCGAACACCCGGTCCTTGCGGCGTACCGTGGTATCGTCGCGCGGCCCCTCCAGCGTCACGATCACATCATACTGGCCGATGGCGAGCAGCAGCGTGTCGCTATTGGTGACGGAACCGAAGATCGTGAGATCGGCGCCGCGAAAATCCGAGGTGATGGCGATCTCGCTGGTGGAGGTACCGATGTCGAGGCCCTCCTTGCCGGTCATGTCGGTGGCGAGCGGCACCTGCGCGGCCGCCACGCCGCCATAAAGCAGCAGGGCCAGCGTCTTAAGCGCGAAAAGGAGCCGGCGCATCGTCAGCCTCCGATCGCGATCGAGTAGAGGTCGTCCGGCGTCAGCACCAGTTCGACGGCAAGCCTGAGGCCGACCGCCAGGACCAGCAGGCCGAGCAGCGCGCGCAACTGCTCCCCGCGCAGCTTCTGGCCGACCCGAACCCCGTATTGCGCCCCGATCACCCCGGCGACCATCAGGATGAAGGCCAGCACGATGTCGACGGAATAATTGGTCGCTGCCTGCACCACGGTGGTGTAGGCGGTGGTGAAGATGATCTGGAACAGCGAGGTCCCGACCACGACATTGGTCGGGATGCGCAGCAGATAGATCATCGCCGGCACCATGATGAAGCCGCCGCCGACGCCCATGACCGAGGTGAGGATGCCGATGGCGAAGCCCAGCGCGAGGATCGGCAGGACGCTGAGGTAGATCTTCGACTTCTTGAACCGCATCTTGAACGGCAGGCGATGCACCCAGTTGTGCTGGCCCGGCCGTTTCAGGCTGACCGGCTCGTTCCGCGCCGCGCGCCGCATGGCGTTCAGGCTCTCCATCAGCATCAGCGCGCCGACCGCTCCGAGGAAGACCACGTAGAGCAGCGAGATGACGAGGTCGAGCTGGCCCTGCCGGCGGAGCCAGGAGAAGATGAAGACGCCGAGCGAGGCCCCCACCAGACCACCGAACAGCAGCACCACCCCGAGCTTGATGTCGAGCGTGCCGCGGCGGAAATGGGTGATCGCGCCGGAGACCGACGAGGCGACCACCTGGTTGGCGCCGGTCGCGACCGCGACCACCGGAGGGATATTGTAGAAGATCAGGAGCGGCGTGATGAGAAACCCGCCGCCGACGCCGAACATGCCGGACAGAAATCCGACGGCCGCACCCATCCCGAGAATGATGAAGATGTTGACCGAAAGTTCTGCGATCGGCAGGTAGATCGTCACGCTTAGACCTCAAATGCGCCGACCCGCGGGAGCGGGTTCAAGAGGGGGCAAGTCGGGGATGCCGCCTGTGTTCGGCAGAAAGCGAAACAGGCTCAAGTCCTTGATCGGACTTGACCTATGTCAGTTCTTTCTTGCGCCCGCAGGCAGGGCGAGTCAATTCGTATGCCTGCCATACGCCGGCTTTTTTCCATTTTTATGACGCGTCACGCTTATTTGTTGCGCGCCAGAAGTTCGTTCACCAGCTTGTCGCTCACCTGGCCGGTCGGTTCCTGGCCGATCGAGGTCTGGAAGGCCTTGATGGCGGAGACGGTCTTGGCTCCCATCACGCCGTCCGGCGTGCCGGCTTCGAAACCGTTCTTGTTGAGGATCGCCTGAATGTTGCGGATCGCCTTCTTCATGTCGACGCTGGCGGTCTTCAGGCCCTTGCCGACCCATTCGTCCGGCACATTGGCCGAATTGGCATTGACGTCGAGCGGCTTGGCCTTCCACAGGTCGACCGTTGCGCGCGCCCGCTCCAGTTGGTCCGGCTTCATCGCATTGGCCACTTCGTCGCGCTTCTGCGCGGCGTCCTTGTCCCCCTCCTTGGCCACCAGCGCGAACCACTTGTAGGAGGCTTCGAGGTCCTGCGGCACGCCGTTGCCGCGGGCATAGAGGATCGCCAGGTTGAACTGGCTGTCGGAAACGCCGAGCTCGGCGGCCTTGCCGAACCATTCGGCCGCCTTGGCATAGTCCTGCGCCCCGTCGCTGCCGGACGCGTGGAGAACGGCCAGATTGTGCATGGCGCTCGCATTGCCGGCGGCGGCCGCCTGCTCGTAGAGCGACTTCGCCGCGGCGATGTCGCGCGGCACGCCCGTGCCCTTCTCGTAGAGGTTGGCAAGCCGGTACTGGGCGGGGGCGAAACCCCGGTCGGCCGAAAGCTTATACCATTTGGCCGCCTCGGCCAAATCGCCGGGGACGCCACGACCGTCGGTGTAGCGCGCGCCGATTTCAAACAGCGCCAGAGGATCGCCCTGCTTGGCGGCAAGCGAGAGGGATGGCGGCGTGATTTCCGCTGGAACGGTGATCTCGGCGGCCTGGGTCTGCGCCTGGGTCGGGGGCTGTTCCGCAGCGGGCTGGGCGGCAACCGTCGTGTCCACAGTTGCAACGGCGGGGGCGGCGCCCGGTGCTGCGGCAAACCCATCGACCTGAGCCTCGCCTTGGCCGGCGGGCATCAGCGGATCGGGATTGCTCTCGCCGAGTGGCGTGCCTTCGACCAGCGCTGCACCGGCCTGGGACGTCGCCTCGGGCGTGCTCGACGGTTCGCCGATATCCGGCTCCGCAGCGGTTTCGAACGCCTCGGCCGATGCAGGTCCGGCGGCGGCCTCAGGGAGCGTCTGCGCATCGTCGGCCAACGGCGCAAGGCTGCTTTCCTCTGCCGTCGGAGCCTCGATCGCGGCCGGCGGCGCCTCGCCGCGCGTCAGCGTGTTGATGAGCGGCATCGCCATGGCGGCGAGCAGGATCGCACCGACGGCCAGCATGATCGGCCGGCGGTAGCGCGCCAGGCTCGAGAGCTTTTCACCCGCGTTGGCCGGAGCGGCGGTGATGCTCCTCGGCGTGCTTTCCATCTCCATGGCCGCAGCCTGCGCGGCGCGGCGCGCGGCGGCGATATAGTCGGCGCGGTCCGCATCGGCCTCGGGGCTCCCCTTGGCGCCCTGATTGGCCTGGCTGGCCCGGACGCGTTCCAGGATCTTGCGCACGTCGGGCGCGCCGGAACCCGGCTCCAGCAGTTCGTTCGCCTCTTCCGGCGGCAGCACCTCGATCGGGTCGATCGACGGGGCCTGATCGATGTGGCGGCGTCCGGATGCGGTTGCCTCCTCCTTCTTCTGTCCCGGCAGCAGGCGCTTGCCGAGACCGGCGAGCAGGCCGGGTTTCTCGGCCTTCCTTTCGCCGCGCGGACCATGGGAGATCGGTGTTTCGCTAATCAGCAGCGTATCGACTTGCTCACGATCGAGCGCATGGCCGTTGACCGCCTGCGGTGCGGCGGCGGATGGCGCCATCGCGGCAGCGGGCGGGATGGCGGCAGCTTCGGCCGGGTGCGCAGCCGCGGGAGAAGCCGCCGATGGCGCGGCTGCGGGTGCGGGGTGCTCGGGGCCTTCGCCCATCTGGTCGAGCCTGGTGGCGATCTGCACCAGCGTGTCGTGCAGGGCCTCGAAGGTCCGGTGGGTTCGCTCCTCGGAATTGCGGCTGTAGTCCTGCAGTTCGCGCAGGTGCTCCGACAAGGCGGAGAGCGCCGCGACATCGGTCGTGCCGCCGCGCTCCGCCGGCATCTGGCGGGCATAGCTTTCCATCACGGTTTCGGCGGCCTGGCGCGCCGCCTCGATGATGTATTCGTCGCTGGTCGCCATATAGTCTTCGAGCGCCGAGATCCGGCCGGCGAAGGGGCTAGCCGTATCCGACCCGGCGGCGGGGCTGCTGATCAGGGCCGAAAGATGGGCGATCTGCTCTTCAAGGCCGCGCAGGCCGGCATTGTCGCCAGCCGGTGAAGCGCTGGTCTCCTCCAGCCGGTCGACCACGGCATTGAGACGCTCCTCGAAATGGCGAAGCACGCTGTCGTCGATCCGTGCCGGGGTCGGTTCCGCAACGTCGATCTCCTCGATGCGACGCGCAAGTATGTCGAGACGGTCAGCCAGCCGGTCGTTGATCGCCCCGTGGTCGAGGGCGTCGATCTTGCGCGAGATATCGGCCAGATAGCCCGTCAGTTCAGGCTGCGGCATCGGCGTCTGTGCCCGCTCCAGAAGCTGCGACAGGTGGTCGAGACGCTCCTCGAGCCGGTTGGCGGCCTGTTCCGCGGTCAGTTCCTCGATGCGCGTGGCAAGCGTTTCGATCCGGTTGGCGAGTTCGCCTGCGACATCCGTCTCCGGCTGCGGGTTATGAGCGAGGATCTCGATCTGCCGAGCGAGACCGGCGATCCGGTCCTCGATGCGCTGGAAGGTGGAATGGTCGGGATTGGCGTTGGCGCCGCGCGTGCCTGCGGCAATCGCCCTGGTGATCTCGTCGAGGCGCATGTCGATGCCGGCGAACTGCTCCTGCATCATCCGCTCGCTCGGATCGATATGGGCGCCGATATGTTCGAGTGCCGCGGCGAGCGTGACGAGTTTGTCCTCGAGTGCATGGATGGCGCGATTGTCGCCCATCTTGCCCAGATGTGCCTTGATATCGTCCAGCCGCTCGGCCAGGCGCACGAGTTCGTCGCGCAACGCTGCGGGATCGATGTCCTCCAGGCGCTCCTCGATCTGCTCCCAGCGGCTTTCCATGTGGCGCACGGAATCCTCGCGCGCCAGCCCGTCCATCAGCGAGCGCAGGTCCTCGAATTCGGCGCGCAGGCCGTCAGCGCCAGGCGCCTTGACCTGGCCCAGATGATGAATGCTCTCGGCCAGGCGGGCGATGTCCTCGCGCATGTCGGCCGATGGACGCTGCTCTTCGGCGATCGCCCGGATACCGCGCATTTCGTTGCGCAGGCCGCTGATCTCGCGCGCCAGCCCCTCGGAAATATCCTGCTTCAGCTCCTGGCGGAGCCCGAGCAGGGCCTGGGTGATTTCGCGGGTGATGGCGTCCGCCGGATAGGCGGCCGGTGCCTGGGCGGCAACGGCACGGGGTTGCGTCATGGCCGCAGCCGGGTCGATGCGATCGCTCATGCGCTCGCCACGGGCGGACCCGGCGAGGCGATCGGTGGAGCGATCGCCAGGGCGAAAGCGGCTTTCCTCAAGCATGCGCTGGCGCTTGCGGATCTCGGCCAGCGGATCGGGTCGATGGTCTTGCTCGGATCGCGAAAGCCGGTCCTCGACCCGTTCGCGCACTCCCTCGCGCACACCTTCACGGCGTGGCTCTTCCGCCGGGCGCGGGCGCGCCGTCGTTCCCATCAGGCCTTCGATGCGTGCTTCCAGCCCTTCGATCGTGCGGTTCAACGCATCGAGCGATGACGCGCCGCCTTGGCGGGAAGGAGTAGATCGCGATCCGTTCATGGTCTTGCTCGCTTCGGTTCAGGTCGTCCCGCACATGGGCCCTGCGGAGTGTCAGACGTGGCGATGATCGCTTCCTTCCAGCATGTCCCGGAAGGGCTGCGTGGCATCGACGTCGACCGGTTGTCCGGGTGGCGGCGCGACGCAGTGCGGATCATCACCTTTCACCCGCAACAATTCACGAAACGTGGTAAACAACCCGTTAACCGGCCTGAAAAAACTTTTAACGATTGCTGACTATCTTCGTCGCGAGGAGCCGTCGGGCACGCGACCTGGGAGCCGTCGGGCAGCCGGCGGGGGAGCGGTCGGTCGATCGGAGCGGACACCAAAAAATCGACGTGACGGCAAATATTGACGTTTACGCAAACGTCAATATTTTATATATAGCCTGAAGCCACCCGGACTCGGTCCGGTATCCAGTCTCGGAGGAAGATGATTCATGCCCGTCTACAAGGCCCCGGTAAACGACACCCTATTCATTCTGAACGACGTGCTCGGTCTCGAACGCTACCACAACCTGCCCGGTTTCGAGGATGCGACGCCCGACATGATCGAGGCCATTGTCGGCGAGGCTGCGAAGCTGGCCGAGGGACAACTCTTCCCGCTCAATCTCTCAGGCGACCAGGAGGGCTGCAAGCGCCACGACGACGGAAGCGTGACGGTGCCGAAGGGCTTCAAGGAAGCCTATGACGCCTATTGTCAGGGCGGCTGGATCGGTCTCGCCGTGCCGCAGGAATATGGTGGCCAGGGCCTGCCCTATACGCTGCACGCCGCCGTCGGCGAATACATGTCGTCCGCCAACATGGCGTTGATGATGTATCCGGGCCTGACGCAAGGCGCGATCGCCGCCATCCTCGTGCACGGTTCGGAGGCGCAGAAGCAGACCTACCTGCCGAAGATGGTCGAGGGCACCTGGTCCGGCACCATGAATCTCACCGAACCGCATTGCGGCACCGACCTTGGCCTGCTGCGCACCAAGGCCGTTCCGCAGGGCGACGGCTCCTACAAGATTTCCGGCCAGAAGATCTTCATCTCCGCCGGCGAACACGGCATGACCGACAACATCATCCATCTGGTGATCGCCCGCATCGAGGGCGCCCCGGAAGGCACCAAGGGCATCTCGCTCTTCATCGTGCCGAAGTTCATGGTCAATGAAGATGGTTCGGTCGGCGCGCGCAATTCCGTTACCTGCGGCGCGATCGAGCACAAGATGGGCATCCACGGCAACTCGACCTGCGTGATGAACTATGACGAGGCGACCGGCTATCTGCTCGGCGCCGAGAACAAGGGCCTTGCCGCCATGTTCGTCATGATGAACGAGGCCCGCCTCGGCGTCGGCCTCCAGGGCCTGTCGATCGCCGAAGTCGCCTACCAGAACGCCGTCAACTATGCGCGCGAGCGCATCCAGGGCCGCTCCCTGTCGGGCGTCAAGGCGCCGGACAAGAAGGCCGACCCGATCATCGTCCATCCGGACATCCGCCGCGCGCTTCTGACCATCAAGTCCTTCACCGAAGCCGGCCGCGCCTTCACGCTTTGGACGGCGCTGAAGTCCGACATCGCCCACCGTTCGGGCGACGCCGCCGAGAAGCAGACGGCCGACGACCTGCTCGGCCTCGCCACCCCGATCCTCAAGGGCGTCCTGACCGACAAGGGCTTCGACCATGCCGTCATGGCCCAGCAGGTCTTCGGCGGCCACGGCTATATCGAAGAACACGGCATGAGTCAGTATGTCCGCGATGCCCGCATCGCGATGATCTACGAGGGTGCCAACGGCATCCAGGCGCTCGACCTCGTCGGCCGCAAGCTCGGCGCCAATGGCGGCCGCGCCGTCATGGCCATGTTCAAGGAAATCGGCGATTTCTGCGAAGAGAACCGCAATGACGAGAACCTCGCCTTCTTCACCAAGTCGCTGAAGAAGGGCTTGAACGACCTGCAGGCCTCGACCATGTGGTTCATGCAGAACGCCATGGCCAAGCCCGACAATGCCGGCGCCGGCTCGACCGACTACATGCACCTCTTCGGCCTCGTCACCCTCGGCTACATGTGGGCGAAAATGGCCAAGGCCGCCAACGAAAACCTGGCCGCCGGAACCGGCGATGCCGACTATTTCAAGAACAAGCTTCTGACCGGCCGCTTCTTCATGGAGAAGATCATGCCGGAAACCGCGCTGCGCAAGATCCGCATCGAAGCCGGCGCCGACAGCGTCATGGAAATGGCGGCGGAAGCGTTCTGATCCTCCCCTTCTCCCCACCGGGGAGAAGGTGGCTCAACAGGGCCGGATGAGGGGGCCGCATGGTATGCCCCTCACCCTAGCCCTCTCCCCGTGAACGGGGAGAGGGGACGTGCCACGAGAGCCGTCGAGAGAAAAATCGACGTTGCGACACGTGGCCTTCTCCCCGCTTGCGGGGAGAAGGTGCCGGCAGGCGGATGAGGGGCTGTCGCAAGATGGCCGCAGAAAATTCAAAGGCGCCCGCGCGCCCCAAGGGAGAAAATCATGACTGAAGCCTTCATCTACGACCACGTGCGCACCCCCCGCGGGCGCGGCAAGAAGGACGGATCGCTGCACGAAGTGCCGACCCCGCGCCTGGCCGCCAAGACGCTCGAGGCGCTCCGCGACCGCAACGGCCTCGACACCTCCACCGTGGACGACATCATCTTCGGCTGCGTCGATCCGGTCATGGAAGCCGGCGCCGTCATCCCCAAGGCGGCCGCCTTCGAGGCCGGCTATGCCTTCTCCGCCCCCGGCATCCAGATCTCGCGCTTCTGCGCCTCCGGCCTCGACGCCATCAACCTTGCCGCCGGCAAGATCCAGGCCGGTTCCGACGACATCGTCATCGCCGGTGGCGTGGAAAGCATGTCGCGCATCGGCATGGGCATGGCGGGCGGTTCCTGGTACATGGACCCCTCGGTCAACTTCCCCGGCTATTTCATGCCGCAGGGCGTCTCCGCCGACCTGATCGCCACCAAATATGGCTTCTCGCGCGACGACGTCGACGCCTATGCCGTCGAGAGCCAGAAGCGCTCCGCCGCCTCCTGGAAAAAGGGCCATTTCGCCAGGTCGGTCATCCCGGTGAAGGACCAGAACGGCCTTGTCATCCTCGACCGCGACGAGCACATGCGCCCGACCACCGACATGCAGTCGCTCGCCGGCCTCAACCCCTCCTTCCAGATGCCGGGCGAGATGGGCGGCTTCGAAGCCGTCGCCATCCAGGCCCATCCGGAAATCGAAAAGATCTCCTACGTCCACCATGCCGGCAATTCGTCGGGCATCGTCGACGGCGCCGCCGCCGTTCTGGTCGGCTCCAGGTCCGGCGGTCAGGCGATGGGCATCAAGCCGCGCGCCCGCATCCGCGCCTTCACCAATATCGGCTCCGACCCGGCCCTGATGCTGACCGGCCCGGTCGACGTCACCGAGAAGCTGCTGAAGCGCTCCGGCATGAAGATTTCCGACATCGACCTGTTCGAACTGAACGAGGCCTTTGCCGCCGTCGTGCTGCGCTTCATGCAGCATTTCAACGTCAGCCACGACGTGATGAACGTCGCCGGCGGCGCGATCGCCATGGGCCACCCGCTCGGCGCCACCGGCGCCATGATCCTCGGCACCGTGCTCGACGAACTGGAGCGCCGCGACCTGAACACCGCGCTCGTCACGCTCTGCATCGGCGCCGGCATGGGCACGGCGACGATCATCGAAAGGGTTTGAGGGGGGCTTAACCCTCCCCCTTGTGGGGAGGGTGGCCGGCAGGCGGGAGGGGCCTTTGCACAAATTCCCCTCCCCAACCCCTCCCCACAAGGGGGAGGGGCTTAACCCCGCCGGATCGCACCTGTTTCGGAGCGGCGGCGACATCGCGAAATTCAAGGGAAGAGGAATCCCATCATGAGCACCTACAAGAACTTCACCATCGAGACCGACGCCGACGGCATTGCGCTGGTCACCTGGAACATGCCCGACAAGTCGATGAACGTCTTCACCGTCGAGGTGATGGACGAGATCGAGGCGATCGTAGACGCCACCGTCGCCGACGAAGCCGTCAAGAGCGTGGTCTTCACCTCCGGCAAGTCGACCTTCTCCGGCGGCGCCGATCTCACCATGATCAAGGGCATGTTCGCCATGCTCGAGGAAGAAAAGGCGAAGGATCCGGATAGCGCCGTCAAGAAGCTGTTCGACGCCGCCGGCCGCATGTCCTGGCTGTGGCGAAAGATCGAGACCAACGGCAAGCCCTGGGTCGCCGCGATCAACGGCACCTGCATGGGCGGCGCCTTCGAGCTGGCGCTGTCGTGCCACGGCCGTGTCGCCTCCAATGCCAAGTCGGTCAAGCTCGCGCTGCCGGAAGTCAAGGTCGGCATCTTCCCCGGCGCCGGCGGCACGCAGCGCGTTTCGCGCCTTGCCGGCACGCAGGACGCCCTGCAGATGATGACCACCGGCCAGTCGCTCACCGCCTCGCGCGCCAAGGCGATGAACCTCGTCCACCAGGTGGTCGAGCCCGACCAGCTGATCCCGGCCGCCAAACAGATGATCAAGGACGGCCTGAAGCCCGTCGCCCCCTGGGACGAAAAGGGCTTCAAGGTTCCCGGCGGCGGCATCTGGACCCCGGCTGCCGCCCAGCTCTGGCCGGCCGCATCCGCCATCCTGCGCCGCGAGACCGCCGGCAACTATCCGGCGGCCCTTGCCATCCTGAAGAGCGTCTATGAGGGCCTGCAGCTGCCCTTCGATACCGCGCTCAAGGTCGAGCAGCGTTACTTCACCGAGATCGTCCAGACCACCGAAGCCTTCTCGATGATCCGCTCGCTGTTCGTTTCGATGCAGGAGCTCGGCAAGGGCGCCCGCCGTCCGGCCGGCGTTCCGAAGTCGCAGTTCAACAAGGTCGGCGTCGTCGGCGCCGGATTCATGGGGGCCTCGATCGCCTATGTGACCGCCGCCGCCGGCATCCCGGTTGTCCTGATCGACCGCGACATCGAAGCCGCCACCAAGGGCAAGACCCATTCCGAGGGCCTTGTCGCCGGCGCCGTCGGCAAGGGCAAGATGTCGAAGGAAGACGGCGAAAAGCTGCTTTCCCTCATCACACCGTCCGCCGACTATGCCGCGCTGTCGGATGCCGACCTCGTCGTCGAGGCCGTCTTTGAAGACCGCGACGTGAAGAAGGCCGTAATCGAGGCGGTCGAAGCCGTGCTCCCCGAGGGCTCGATCTTCGCCTCCAACACCTCGACCCTGCCGATCACCGGCCTGGCCAAGAACTCGAAGCGCCCGGCCCAGTTCATCGGCGTGCATTTCTTCTCGCCCGTCGAGAAGATGATGCTGACCGAAGTGATCCTCGGCAAGGAAACCGGCGACAAGGCGCTGGCCGTCGCGCTCGACTATGTCGCGGCGATCAAGAAGACCCCGATCGTCGTCAACGACACCCGCGGCTTCTACGTCAACCGTTGCGTCTTCCGCTACATCCACGAAGCCTATGACATGCTGATCGAGGGCGTGCCGCCGGTCATGATCGAGAATGCCGCCAAGATGGCCGGCATGCCGGTCGGCCCGCTGTCGCTCAACGACGAGGTGGCGATCGACCTCAGCCAGAAGATCCTCAAGGCCTCGATCGCCGATCTCGGCGAAGCCTCGGTCGAGCCGAAGCACATGGCGCTGATCAACAAGATGGTCGACGATCTCGACCGCCGCGGCCGCAAGAACGGCAAGGGCTTCTACGAATATCCGGCCAAGCCCGCCAAGAAGTTCCTCTGGCCGGGCCTCAAGGACATGTTCGCCCAGAAGAAGGCCGACGAGGTCGACGTCGAAGTGCTCAAGCAGCGCCTGCTCGTCACCATCGCGCTGGAAGCGGCCCGCACCATGGAAGAGGGCATCGTCACCGACCCGCGCGAAGCCGATGTCGGCTCCATCCTCGGCTTCGGCTTTGCCCCCTATACCGGCGGCACGCTCAGCTACATCGACGGCATGGGGGTCAAGACCTTCGTGGCACTCTGCGAAAAGCTCGCCGCGGAATACGGCGACCACTTCCAGCCGACCCCGCTCCTCAAGGACATGGCCGCCAGGGGCGAGACCTTCTACGGCCGGTTCAACCCCTATGGGGAAAGCGCCAAAGCTGCCTGAGACCCGCCTATCCCCGCCACAGCCGTTCCCTTCTCCCCGCTTGCGGGGAGAAGGTGCCCGAAGGGCGGATGAGGGGCCAAGCGCCAACGCTCACGCCGACACATCACCCGGCACCCGGCCCAGCGTCAGCTGCCGGCTTCTTTTTGGCCTGAGGCGCTACGTCTCGCCCGACCTCCTCTTCTCCCCCACGGGGAGAAGGTGCCCGAAGGGCGGATGAGGGGCCGCACGCTCCAAGCGCTGCGAGTTACCCACACAAGCGACCCCGCCTTCGCCCGGACCCTCAGCTGTCGCCGCCGCCATAGTGCCGGCGATAGCCCTGCCGGTCGAGCCAGCCGATCAGCGCCGCCGGTTCGTCGGTCTGGATGATGGTCGCGCCGCGCTCGACCCAGAAGCCGTAGACCGCCTCGGGCTGCCCTTGCGCAAAGGCCAGCCCGTCGCCGCGCCCGCCGGCCACCATGCCCTCCGGCCGGTCGGTGATCAGATAGGTGTTGATCCACAGGTGGAAATTGCCGCGCACCGCAACGGCCCGGGCGCGCGGCGAAAACAGCGGCCCCCCGGCCTCGGTCAGCGGCTCGGCGGCGCTGCGGCGCCAGTGGATCATCTCGGCGGCCTGCGGCGAGAATGTCTGCGCCACCCTGTCGACAAAGGCGGCGTCCCGCACCGCGTCGTCGGCGAGGATCGGCATGAAGGCGATGTCCGGGCCGATCGTGTCGATCACGGCGCGGGCGCGGTCCAGCCGCTCGTCGTTCCAGATCGCCGTCTTGATCAGGATGCCGTCGGCCATGTCGAGCCCGCGTGCCGTCTCGACGATCTCGGCGAGGTCCTCCGGCTCGAGCTTGTTGTCGATGTTGACGAGGATGTGGCCGCGGGCATGGATGAGCATGTCGGCAAGCGTCGGCACCGCCTCGTCGGTGACGATCCCCGTCCCCTCGACGATCAGCCGGCAGGCCTTGAGCGCCGCAAGGGTGAGATCCGCAACCTTGCCGCGGCAGGTCGTGGTCCGCTCCAGCGTTTCGTCGTGCATGACGACCAGCACGCCGTCCCTCGAGCGGCGCACGTCGAGCTCGACCATTTCCACCCCGATCGCCGTCGCATGATCGATCGCCGCCTTCGAATTCTCCGCCCGCACCACCTGGCCGTTTTCCTTCCACCCGGCCCGATGCGCCACCACCATGACATGGTCGCGAAAGCGGTTGGCATTGGCCAGCCGCTCGCGGATCAAGCCGGCATGATCGCGCTGCGGAATGGACGCATCGGAAGGCAGAAGCGGAAACAGAGCGAGAAACGTGGCCAGAAACACGGCAGGGATCGGGGCGGTCAGGCGCATGGCGGCTCCAGGTCCGGGATTGATGTGCTGGACCTCGCGATAGAGCGTGTCGGTCACAGGCCGATGAAGAAACGGTGACGGTTCGGTGACGAAAGGGCGACGGAGGACGGGGACGGGGACGCGAGAAAGGAGACCAAAGACGAGGAGGCCGATCGGCGATGCCGCTTGCAAAGCGTCGACCGATGCGGCTGAATGATCACGGGGCATACCCCGGAAAATCCGGGGGTTTTGGGGGCGGAATGGGCAAGGGGCAGGGGCGTGTTGACGCGGACGAGGGGGCGGACGCCCGGCCGGTCTCCGTCGCGCGGCGTCCGTGGCTTCGTTCGCTGCCTTGGCGGATGCAGGTGCAGAGCCGACACCGCCTGCAGTCACGGCTTGGTCGGACGCTGCCGTCGGCTCCGGGCCGCGTCGCCCGGCGCCCTTGGCGGACCCTGCGCCGCGTGCTGTCGGTCGCCCTGCTCGGCGCGGCACTCGCCGGCTGCCACGCGGTGACCACGGACAGCCCGCATCACCCCGCCCTTCTGCCGCCCGGCCTGCGCTCGGCCGGTCTGGCGCTGCACCATCTGAACATTGCCTCCGGCCTCTATGTCCGCCGGGCGGAGGCGGACGACGGCCTGGTCATGTCGCGGCAAGAGGCGCTGGCCGGGCTCGGCACCTGCGGCGACAGCCTCACCTGGCTCGGCCATTCCACCGTGCTGCTGCGGCTTGGCGGCGTAACCATCCTGACCGATCCGGTCCTCCCCGTCGGCTTCTCGCTCGAAAGCCCGCTGCCGCACCGCCATGCCTTGGCCCCGCTCGGCCTTGAAGACCTGCCGCCGATCGATGTCGTTCTCCTGTCGCATGGCGATTACGACCATCTGCACAGCCCGACCCTGAAGGTGCTGGCCACACGCTTCCCCAAGGCCCGGATCGTCCTGCCGGACGGTCTGGAAAGCCATGGCGAAAAGGCGGGCTTTACGACGGTCGAACATCCGCTGGTCGGCGAAACGATCGTCGCCGGCCGTGCCCGGTTCACCGCCTTTCCGGCGGTCCACGGCACGCGCCGCAACCTCTTGGCCAAGCTCGACGGCGAGGCCTATGTCTGGGATATCCGGGCTGCCGGTCGCTCAGCGCTGTTCGTCGGCGACAGCGCCCATGGCCCGATCTTCGGCGAGATCGGCGGGAGGAATGGTCCCTATGATCTGGCGCTGGTGCCGATCGGCGCATTCGAGCCGTCGCCGCTGGTGGCGGGCATGCATTCGACGCCGGAAGACGCCGCCCTTATTCTCGCCGAATTGCGCGCTACGCTCGGCATCGGCATTCACTGGGGCACCTTTGCGCTGTCGCCGGAGCCGCTCCGCGCGCCGGCCGATCGCTTCCTCGCCGCAAGCGACGGCAACCACCGGGCGCGGGTCTTGAGGATCGGTGAGACGCTGAGGCTCGAACCTCGTGGGAACTGACGCGCCGGTCCGGTCGTTGTCGAAAGAAAAATATGAACGGAAGGACAAGAGGCATGGCGGCGCAGAATGGCGATGCCCCGGAACGAAGCGGTGAAGTCATGCCGGAAAGCGGGGCGACACCACAGGGCGGACCAGACACCCTGCGCATCATTTCCGCCGACCTGCCGGTCAACACCACCCTGCATCTGTGGCTGAAGGCCGTTCATCCGGACAGGCCCGGATCGGTCTCGCTTCACAGCGCGAACGGCAAGTTCGGCGAGGTACAGGCGGTCAATGCCGAGGAAAACTCCTTCCGCATCTACCACGTCTTCGGCGGCGGCCGCATCGAGCTGCGCTATGACAGTGCGGACACATCGGTTTCGGTCGCCTACTGGTTCACCGCCGCCGACGTGCTGGAAACCGGCATCACCGTGTTGCACACCAATCCCGTCAATGCCCCGCCGGACCTTCCCGCCTCCTACCATTTCCGCCCGCCCTTCGGCTGGATGAACGACCCGAACGGTTTCGGCCGTTTCGGCGGCCGGCCGCATTTGTTCTACCAGCATTACTCCCACGGCCGGATGTGGAACAACATGCACTGGGGACATGCGGTCTCGTCCGACTACCTGCGCTGGCGGCACCTGCCGGTGTTCCTGTTTCCCTCGGAAGAGCTCTCGGCGCGTCCCGACAAGCGCGGCGGCGCCTTTTCCGGCTCGGCCATTCCGCTGCCGAACGGTCCGGGTATCCGGGTGTTCTTCACCGAGAAGGTCAGCGATCGCCAGCCGGAACAGGAGATCCAGATGTCGGCCGTCTCGGCCGATCTTTTCTCTGCCGGCGAGGCCACCGTCATCCTGCCGCATCGACCGCAAGGCGAGGGGCTGACGCTCGATTTTCGCGATCCCTACGTTTTCAAGGGGCCGGACGGTCGCTGGAAGATGCTGCTCGGCAGCCAGAGCGACGAAGGCGGCGTGATCCTGCTCTATGAGACGGAGGATGTTCAGGCGGCCGGCGGCTGGACCTATCTGGGCAAGCTGCTGATCGAGACGCGTCACCGGACAACGGCGATCGAATGTCCGTGCCTGCTGCCGCTCGACGGCGAGGCGACCGACCCCGCGACGCGCTGGGCCCTGATCTACGGACTGATGAACGGCAGGGACGAGCGGACCGGGCGCCGGAACCTGACCATGGTCGACGTCGGCTGGTTCGACGGCCGGAGCTTCTCCCGCGAGTTCAGCCGCGAGCTCGATTTCATCACCGACAACTATGCCTTTCAGGCCTTCATGGACGGCGCGACGCCGGTCGGGATCGGCTGGCTCGGCAATTGGGCCGATACCGGCCCGACCATCGACTTTCCCTCGGCCATGACCCTGCCGCGCACGCTGAGGCTGGAGGACGGGCAACTGCTCACGCCACCGATCGGCGCGGCGGAGAGCCTGCGCAGTCATATCATCGACCGTACCCGCCTGGCAGCCGGCGAGACGGTGACGTTCCCCAACGGCGCGGTCGAGCTCCTGCTCGAGCTTGCCGAAGCCGGGCTGCCGTTCGAGCTTGCTTTCCACCACCCGGGCGTCACCTTGGGCCTGGTCCAGGACGAAACGGGATTGTGGCTGCGTCATGAGAACGGGAGCGAGGAGAGCCCTCGCTACATCGTCGAGGGCGCGCGGGTGCGCCGGTTGCGCATCTTCCTGGACTATGGGTCGGTGGAGGTGTTCGCCGATGATGGCCGGATCGCCGGCACCAAGCGGATCGCCGGCTTCGAACCTGTGCGTTCGGCCCGTCTCTCGGCGCCGGCCGACAGCGTCGGTCACGCAACGGTCTGGGCCTTGCGTCTCTGACGGCCTTCTCTATTCGGCGGCATCGCCCGGCGGCCGCACACGGACCACCGTGACGGTGCAGGGTGCGGTCGCGGCGACCTCGCCGGATACGCTGCCGAGCAGCGAGCGCATGGTCGAATTGGCGCGTGCGCCCATGACGATGTGATCGACGATGTTCTGGCGGGCATAATCCAGGATCGCCGCGGCCGGCGAGATCGCCTCGATCACATGGTAGGTGATCGTTCCCTCCGGCGCCTTCAGCGGCTCGGCCCAATGCTTGAGCTGCACGAGCCGGGCCACATGCTTGTTGTTGCCTTCCGCGTCGAGGTCGCTTTCAAGGCTGATGCGGGCGATTTTCAGGACGTTCAGGCAGGCAATGCGGGCATTGGGCGTCTTCTCGATGATGCGACTGACGGTCAGGCGCAATGCGTCGGCGAGCTCGTCCGAGCCGTCGGACAGGTCGATCGCCACCATGACGATCGGCGCTCCCGCGGCCGTCTCCGTCGCCGCCTGCGGGCGAAGCAATTCCATTGGGTCCGGGTTGAAGCGCCGCTTGATCACTGCGCCCCATCCGTCGCGCTCGAGCTTTTCGGCACGCGCGGTGAGCGTGACCTTTGAGAGATCCTGCAGGTCCATCATCAGTTGCGCGGCCGTCGGATAGCGGCGGGCGGGGTTGATTTCGAGACAGCGCAGAATGACTTCCTGAAGCGGCTTGGGCAGATCTGGTGTAAGCGCCCGCGGCGGCACGGGATCCCGCCACAGGCGCTTCTTGAGGCCCTTCAGCCGCTGCGGATCACCGAAGGGGCGCTTCGCCGTCGCGAAAAAATACAGGAGGACGCCGAGCGCAAAGATGTCGCTGCGGAAGTCGCTGCGTACACCGAGGATCTGTTCCGGCGCCATGTAGGGTGCCGTGCCATAGGGCAGACGAAACTCCTCGTCCATTAGGTCCGGCAGATGCAGGTGCCGGGCGAGACCGTAATCGACCAGCACCGCCTCGCCGGTCTCGCGGAACATGATGTTCGACGGCTTGATGTCCAGATGCACGACGTTCTGCCGGTGCAGGTCTACGAGGGCCGCGGCGATCCGGCAGCCGAGCGAGGCGACCTCCTCGGGCGGTCGTGGCAGATCGTCGAGCATCGGATAGAGCGATTTCCCGGTGAGCCGCTCGAAGACGATGTAGGGCTGGGTGGCGAAGTCGCCATTGGCGACGAAGCGTGGCACATGCCGGCCGGAGAGCCGGGGCAGGATCATCTGCTCCATCTCGAAGCCGACGATCATGGCCGGGTCCGTGCCGGCCCCCATTTCCGGCACCTTCATCAGCATCGGAAAATCGTAGTCCGGATGGGTGACGCTGAAGAGTTTCGCCATGCCGCCCCGATGCGCGAGTTCGCCGATCGTGAAGCCGTCGATCACGTCGCCCGGGTGTATTCTGGTCTTCGGCATTCGCCCCGTCCCCTCGGTTATTTCCCCCGGAAGAGCCTTAACGCCAGTGCGTCGGGAAGCCCCACGGCCCTGATCCTAGCGGCTGCTCCCTCTATGTCATAGCCGACGCGGTGGAATTCGATCTCTCCACGGTCGGTATCGAGAATGCCGAAGGCCGCAGCCGGATTGCCGTCGCGGGGCTGCCCCACCGCGCCCATGACGGCGAGCCAGCGGCGCTGCGCAAGCAGCGGAATGCCCTGCGCCGATGTCGGCGTGAAGGCCGTGGTCTTGCCGTTCGGTCCGAGACCATAGAGCGCCGGGCGGTGGACATGGCCGCAGAAGCTGATGCGGGCGCGGCAGGCCTGAAGATGCGCAGCGGCAGTTTCCGCATCGGTGACGTAATGATAGCGGGCCGGGGCCGACGCGTCGGCATGGACGTAGAGACGTTCGCCATCCTCGACCTCCAGAGGCAGCCGGGCGAGGAAGGCCTTCTGTTCGTCGTTCAACTGGGTGCGCGTCCAGTCGATCGCCGCCCGTGCCACCTCGTTCATCGACACCGACGGATCGGCCACGCCCTGGTCATGATTGCCACGAATGACGATCGCGCCCTCCGCCGCCAATGCCATCGTCTTGTCCACGCACCACACTGGATCGCCGCCGTATCCGACAATGTCCCCGAGGATCACATGGCGTTCCGCGCCGCGCTCTGCGGCGGCGGTGAGGACGGCCTGGAAAGCCTGGCGATTGCCGTGGATATCCGACATTAAAGCGATCCGCATGACCCCTCCCTGGCGACGAATGCTCGGACGGCCAATGTAGGGAGGAATGCGGCGAGGCGCTATTGGCCGGAAGGAGGGGTGCGGGTCCCATCCTGATGCCCGCGGCCCGGGGTGATACCGTCACATATCGGTCAAGTGCGAGGACTAGAACTGGATGCAGTTCGCCTCCAGAATGGCCTGCCGGCTACTGCGCATCAGCGCTCGTATCCTGCCGAGACATGGCGAGGCCATAGGGGACATGGTGCATGAACGGCCAGGATTTTCATCAAGAGATGCTGCAGGCCTCGGCCCTGCTCGAGGATATGCTGTCCCTGCGCGCCACGGTCATCGAGGCGTCGGCGGCATTGATCGAGGATTTTACCGGCAGCGGTGCAGCGCCGGTCGATCCGGCCCTTGTCAATCTGGCCCACTATCTCTGCCTGCGCCATCACGACATCCGCCCGCTCCAGCGGCGGTTGATGCGTCTCGGACTCTCCTCGCTCGGTCGTCTTGAAAGTCGCGTCCTCCCGACGCTGGACGCCGTCATTGCTGCGCTGGCCGCTCTCGCCGGCCGTCAGAGCCCTGTTGCCATGCCGCTGGAGGAAGGGTTCTTCCGCGGCGAGGCGCGGCTCGAAGAGGCGTCGGCGGCCCTGTTCGGCCGACCGCCGGTCAACCGGCGTACGCGTATCATGGTGACGCTGCCGAGCGAGGCGGCGGCAGGGCCGGACTTCATCCTCGACCTGGCGCGGCGCGGCATGGACGTGGCGCGGATCAACTGCGCGCATGACGGCCCCGAGGCCTGGCGCGCAATGGCCGGATTCGCCCGCGCCGCCGGTGCCGCGACGGGCCGCGACATCACCGTGCTGATGGACATTGCCGGCCCGAAGATCCGCACGGCTGCCGTGCAGATGCCCGACAAGAAATCGCGGCTCCAGCCGGGAGACAGGATCCGCCTCGTGGCCTCGGGTCTGCCCAGAACCTGTGCCGAGGTGCTCTATTCGGCGGGTGTCTCCCTTCCCGAAATGGTGACGCGCCTTTCGATCGGCGATCGGGTGCGCTATGACGACGGCAAGCTGGAAGCAGTGGTGGAAAGCTTGGGAGAAGGCGAGGCGGTGATCCGGGTCGACAAGACCAAGGCGCGCGGCACCAGGCTGAAGCCGGAAAAGGGCATCAACCTGCCGGATACCGCACTCGGCCTGTCACCGCTCACCGCCAAGGACGAGACCGACCTCGTCACCGTGATCGAATGCGCCGACATGATCGGCTATTCCTTCGTCAGCCGCCCGGAAGACATTGACCTGCTGGACAGCATGCTCGCCCGCCACGGCATGGCCGACCGCACGCTGGGCCTGATTGCCAAGATCGAGCAGCCCGAGGCCGTGCGCAACCTGCCGGCGCTGATCGCCCGGGCACGGCGGCGTGGCCCCTTCGGCGTGATGATCGCGCGCGGCGATCTCGCGGCCGAAATCGGCTTCGAACGGCTGGCGGAAATGCAGGAGGAGATCCTTTGGATCAGCGAGGCGGCGTCCGTCCCCGCCGTCTGGGCGACGCAGGTGCTCGAGGACCTGGTGCGGGAAGGCATACCGACCCGTGGCGAAATGACCGATGCCGCCATGGCCGCCAGGGCGGAATGCGTCATGCTCAACAAGGGACCGGCCGTCGGCCAGGCCATCGAACTGCTCGACCGCCTGCTTGCCCGAATGGATGAGCATATGTTCAAGAAGACGCCGACGCTGAGGGCGCTGAAATCCTGGTGATCCCCTTCGTCTGAAGCTCTCGTCGCTTGCCATAGCGCCTCTCGGCGATTGATTTGCCGCGCGCCCCGGATTAGTTATCTTCGTTGGATCGAATGAACGGTGCCGGAGCACGGAGTGGGGTCTGTGCGCGGATGGGGGACGGGCCTGGTTTCTGCATGATGATGATATTTTCGCGCCGCTTCACCATGCGCGCTGCTTGCCGCAGGCTGGGCCATGGCGTTTGACAGAATTGCGCTCCGTCGCTGGGCGTCCCGTGCCCTCGTGGTCGGGCTGATGCTCTTCGTTTCGGCCTGCACGACAGTGCCGAAGCCCGCCCAGGCCCCGTTGCCAGCCGATGCCCCGCTGGGCGATTGCTGCCAGAAGCCGGAACGCTATCCGAAGGGCCTCGTCGCCCTGGCCGAGCCTTTCGCCCCGACGATCGGCCGGATGGTCGCAGCCGTCGTCTGGCGCAAGGGTGACCTGCTGCGCCATGACGCCGCGATCGACCGTCTGCTCGCCGATCTCCGGCCGTTGGATGTGGTCGCGGTCAGCAACAAGGGACGCCTCTCCGGCCATGCGATCCCAGGCCATTTCGGCCATGTGGCGATCTATGTCGGGACGGAAGCGCAACTGCGCCGCGCCGGCGCCTGGGACCATCCGGCGGTCCGCAAGCACCACGCCGCGATCCGCGACGGTGCCCTGTTCATCGAGGCCGACAACAAGGGTGTCCACCTTTCCACGGCGCCTGCCGCGCTGGATGCCGATGCCATTGCCCTCCTGCGGCCCGCCGGCCTTGGCGCTATGCGGCGGCGGCAGGCACTGACAGGCTTCTACCAGCGCGTCGGCATGCCCTTCGACTATTATTTCGACCTCGACACGACCTCCTGCACCTTCTGCACGGAACTGGTGAACACCGTGCTGCCGGAGATGCGGCTGCCCACCCGTCGCGTTTACGGCAGGCGTCTCATCCTGCCGGACGAAGTGGTCGCCGCTACCACCCGCGGGCGAACCGGCTTCACCTTCGTGCGCTATGTCCGGGCCGGTCCCGACGGCTGGGAGGCGCTGGGCCGCAACAAGGTGGAGGAGGACCTTCTCGCCGAATGGTCGAAGCCCGAGCGTCCGCCACAGGTGGCTTCGCTGGAACGCTGGACGCAGAACCGAACTGGCCGGAGATAGAGGGTTGGGGGGGCATATCGAGGCCGTCCGTTTCATCCGCCTGGATCGCGCAACCGCTGAGGCTCAAGCCCATTCGGTCTCGGTGGAGCGACCTATTCGGCGGCGGCCCGCTTGCCTCCGGAAACCTGGGTGATGAAGGCGCGAAGGGCAGCCGGACGGACCGGCTTGTGCTGCAGGGTGATGTTCTGCCGTTCGGCTTCCGCCCTGACCTCGGCCGTTCGGTCGGCGGTGATCAGAAGAGCGGGAATGTCGCTCTCGTAGAGCGCCCGGAGGCGCAGGATCGCGCCGATGCCGCTACCGTCGCCGAGATGATAGTCGGCGATGATGACGTCCGGCGGGCTCTTGTTCGCCGCAACGATCGCATCGAGCGCCTCGATCGAGCCGGCCAAGGTGACGGCGCAGCCCCAGCCGGACAAAAGGAGGTCCATGCCTTCGAGAATCTTCGGTTCGTTGTCGATGCAAAGAACCCGCAAACCTTCGAGCGGGATGGCCGTCTTGCCGCCCACGGGAAGGTCCGTCACCGCGGCCGCCACCGGAACGGACTTGTCCAGTGGCATCACGACGCGAAAGGTCGTGCCCTTGCCCTGCTTGGACGAAAGCTGCACCGGATGGTTCAGCACGCGGGCAATGCGATCGACGATAGAAAGCCCTAGCCCCAGGCCGGAAGCGGTGCGCATGCCCTCCTCTAGCCGGGCGAACTCCTTGAACACGGTGCGGAACTTCGATGAGGGAATGCCGATACCGCTGTCCATCACCTGGATGACGACCTCATTGCCGTGACGCCGGGCACCGACCAGCACGCGTCCGGAGGGGGTGTACTTGATGGCATTGGAGACGAGGTTCTGCACCAGTCTGCGCAAGAGATTGGGGTCGGAGCGGACGGTGAGCGACGTCGGCATGACGACCAGCTTGAGATCCTTTTCCCGCGCGATCGGCGCGAAGTCTGTCTCGATGCGTTCCAGCAAGCCCTGCAGCGGCACGGGCGCCAGCCGCGGTTTCATGGCGCCGGTGTCGAGCCTTGATATGTCGAGCACGGCGCCGAGGATGATCTCGACCGATTCCAGGGCGGAATCGATGTTGCGGACCAGGCTGCTATTGTCCGAATCGCCTAGCCGCTCGACGAGTGACGAGGAATAGAGCCGGGCGGCATTGAGCGGTTGCAGGATGTCGTGGCCGGCCGCGGCGAAAAACCGGGTCTTGCCGATATTCGCCTCGTCGGCGGCCGCGCGCGCCTCGGCCAGCGCATGGTTGACCCGAGTGAGTTCGGCGGTCCGCTCGCCGACCCGCTGTTCCAGCGTCTCGTTGGCCTGTTTCAAGGCCTTGTCGGCCGCCACCTGGCTGGTGATGTCGGTGAAGGTCGCGACGAAGCCCTTGTCCGGCATCGGATTGCAGCGCGCCTCGATGATGCGCTCTCCGGCCGTTGTGACCAGCCGGAACGGCTTGTCGAACTGGTGGAAGCGCTTGACCAGCTGGGCCTGGTCGCCGGTGGCGACGTCGCCGCGTTGCGCGAGGATTGCGACCATCTCGCTCAAGGGGAAGCCGACCTGGCCGACATGTTCCGGCAGGTCGAGCAGGCTGCGGAACCTTCGGTTCCAGATCGTCAGGCGATTGCCAGCGTCGAACACCGCGATGCCCTGGTCCATCTGCGAAAGCGCGGTCTGCAGCATGTCCTGGTTATATTGCAGGGCTTCGCTGGCCTGGTCGAGCAGCCAGGCCGTGTCGGCCGACGTGTCCTCGGCCTTCTGCAGGATCAGCGACAGCACGAGCCTTGCCGAGGACGAGCCGATCGCGCTGCCGAGCAATTGCTCGGAGAAATGGATGAAGGCCATGTCTGCCGGGCTGTCGTCATCGAGGCGCCGGCCTGCGGCCTGCTCGTAGGAGCGGAAGGAGCGCGTCATGCGCTCGTCGCCGAGGTAGCGGGCGATGGCGGCCTTCAGGTCGCCGACGGTGACCCGCGTCTTCCAGCCGCGCGTGGCAAACTGCGAGCGCGGATGGCGCTTGACAAAAATGCCCGACTGGATCCGCTCGACGGGACGCGGATTGCGGCTGAGCGAGCCGATGATGAAGGCCGCCGTGTTGATCAGCAGGCTGAGCAGCGTCGAATTGACCAGCGGGTCGGCATGTTCCGGACTGAACATGCCGACGCCCGGAAAGAGGAAGCCGAGGATGGACGTGGCGATCTGCGAATTGTCCTGCGCTCCGAGGCTCGGCAGGAAGGACAGATAGGCCCAGACGAAAATGCCGGAGGACAGTCCGGCGATGGCGCCGCGGGCATTGGCTCGTCGCCACATCAGGCCGCCGAACAGGGAAGGGGCGATCTGCGCGATCGCGGCAAAGGCCAAGAGGCCGATCGAGGCGAGCCCGGTCGTGTTGTCGGCCGAGCGGTAATAGACATAGCCGAGCAGCATGACGGCGAAGATCGCCGAGCGGCGGATGTGCAGCAGCGTCTTGGCGAAGTCGTCGCGATGGCTCGGGCGGGTGAGAAGCTTTTGCCTCAGGAAGATCGGCAGGATCATGTCGTTCGACACCATGATCGCCAGCGCCACCGAGGCGACGATGACCATGGCGGTCGCGGCGGAAAATCCGCCGAGGAAGGTGATCAGCGAAACGGTCGCCATCTCGTTGTGCAGCGGCAGCGACAGGACATACAGGTCGGCATCGCCGCCGCCGGAAAACGTCATGATCCCGCCGATCGCCGCGGGCAGGACGAAGATGTTGATGGCGACGAGATAGAGCGGCATCAGGATGCCGGCGAGCTTCAACTCGCGGCTGGTGCGGTTCTCCACCACGGTGACGTGGAACTGGCGCGGCAGCATAATGATGGCAAAGGCCGACAGTGCGATCAGCAGCAGCCACCGGCTGAGCGGCGTCTGGTACGACAGCGCCGTCATGACGGCCTCGTTCTCGGTCGCCTTCTGCCACAGGTCGGTCGGTCCGTCGAACAGGAAGAACACCACGTAGATGCCGAGCGTCCAGAACGCCACGAGCTTGACCACCGATTCCATCGCGATGGCGAGGATCAGGCCGTCCTGGTGTTCGGTGGCGTCGGTGTGGCGCGTGCCGAAGACCACGGCAAAGCAGGCGAGCACGAAGGCGACGACGAGCGGCAGGTCTATGAAATAGAGGTTGCCCGTCCCTATGCCGTATTCCGTCGGGTCGACCATGGCGGCGACGGAGCTCGACACGGCCTTCAGCTGCAGGGCGATATAGGGAATGGTCCCGACCAGGCAGATGATCGTCACCAGCATGCCGACGATCGGATTCTTGCCATAGCGCGCGGCGATGAAGTCGGCGCCCGAGGTCAGCTTCTCCGCCTTGGCGAGATCGATGATCCGTCGGACGATCGGCATGCCGATGGTGAACATCAGGATCGGGCCGATATAGATGGCGGTGAATTCGAGGCCATGTTCGGCAGCGAGACCCACCCCGCCGAAATAGGTCCAGGAGGTGCAATAGACGGCGAGACTGAGCGCATAGACGATCGGTCGGCCGTTCTCGGGCACGCCCTGGGCGCGGCTCTTGCGGTCGCCGTAACTGGCCACCGCGAAGAGCAGCAGCAGATAGGCGAAGGCCGAGGCAAAGATGACCCATCCCGGAAGCACGCTTCCTCCTCATCGTCGGCGTTCCATCGAGCGGGAACCTTAGGGGAAGTCACCGCCGTTTGAAATCGCTTCAATCTCGATCTTAAGTCGAACGCTGACCGCGACGACAAGAATTTCACTGTTTCCGAATGATCGTACTTTCGATATTCCTTGTCGAGGCAGGACGCCACGCCAGGGACGAGCGTGGCTTGTCGAACGATCAAAGGAGATGGGTATGCTGAACGAGTTCAAGACCTTTATCGCGCGCGGCAATGTCATGGACCTTGCCGTCGGGGTGATCATCGGCGGTGCTTTCGGCCTGATCGTCAACTCGCTTGTCCAGGACATCGTCATGCCGCTGGTCGGCGTGGTCTTCGGCGGCTTCGATTTCTCCAACTATTTCCTGCCGCTGAGTTCCAAGGTGACGGCGACCTCGCTCGAGGCCGCCCGCGAGCAGGGCGCCGTCTTTGCCTACGGCAATTTCATCACCGTCATCATCAATTTCCTGATCCTTGCCTGGATCATCTTCCTGATGGTCAAGGGCGTGAACACGCTGCGCGCCTCGCTCGAGAAGCAGGAGAAGAAGGATGCGGAAGCCGCTCCGCCGCCGGCCGACATTCAACTGCTGACCGAAATCCGCGACCTGCTGAAGACGCGCTGACGGCGGCATGCGCAATGGGCTTGGCCCCGGCTGCGTCCGGGGCGGGCGTTCGCGTATCCATCACCGAAATCGATTCTGCCCTCACGGATTGTCATGGGATTTTCCTGGCGCAATCGGCTAGACCTCTGGTTCGCGAACAGACGTCGAACCGGAGAGCTTGCCATGTCGCTTGTGAAGGATCTCAGCCCGCGCGCCCTTGCCGCGCCGGAAAGCGGGATCGTCGAGATCATCAACTATGCCCGTGGACGCGAGGGGCTCCTGCCGCTCTGGGCCGGGGAAGGCGACCTGCCGAGCCCGGATTTCATCAATCGCGCCGCAAGCGACGCGCTTCTCGGCGGCGAAACCTTCTACACCTGGCAGCGCGGCATTCCCGAGCTGCGCGAGGCGCTGTCGCGCTACTATGCCCGCCATTTCGGCGTCGAGTTGTCGCCCGAGCATTTCTATGTCACAGCCTCCGGCATGCAGGCGATCGCGCTTGGCGTCCAGGCGATCACCGAGCCGGGCGACGAGATGATCTACCTGTCGCCGGCCTGGCCGAACATCATCTCGGCGATCGACATTGCCGGCGGCCGCTCCGTCGGCGTTCCGCTGACCTTCGGCAATGGCCGCTGGTCGCTCGACTTGGAGCGACTGGAACAGGCGATCACGCCGAAGACGCGTGGCCTGTTCATCAACACGCCGTCCAATCCCACCGGCTGGACGGCGACGCATGCTGACCTCAAGGCCATTCTCGAACTGGCGCGCCGCCACGGCCTGTGGATCCTCGCCGACGAGATTTATGCGCTCTATTACTATGGCGGCGGACACCGCGCGCCGTCCTTCCTCGACGTCATGGTCGAAGGCGACCGGGTGATCTTCGCCAACTCCTTCTCCAAGAACTGGTCGATGACCGGCTGGCGCGTCGGCTGGATCGTCGCGCCGCCGGAAACGGGGCAGGTCTTCGAGAACCTGATCCAGTATTCCACCTCCGGCGTCGCCCAGTTCATGCAGCGTGGCGCGGTTGCCGCGCTCGATCAGGGTGACGGCTTCGTTCGCGAGAATTTCGAACGCGCGAAGAAATCGCGCGATCTGCTGTGCGACGCGCTGATCGCCACCAACCGGGTCGAAACCCTGAAGCCCGAAGGGGCACTCTATGCCTTCCTGAAGATCGACGGCATCACCGACAGCCGGCAGGCTGCGCTCGACATCGTCGATCAAACCGGCGTGGCGCTGGCGCCGGGATCGGCCTTCGGCATGGGCGGCGAGGGTTTCCTGCGGGCCTGCTTCCTGCGCGACCCGAAACAGATCGAGGAAGCGGCCGACCGGCTGTGCCGCTATATCCTGGCGCTTTGATGCGGCGACGGCGCGGGGTTCCCATGCTCCGCGCCGCGATCGATAAAATTCTAGCGAAGTTTGCAATATTGCGTTATATATACTTGAAACTAAACTGTATCAATACTGAGCAAGGCCGAGAATTGTAAGCAAAGTTAAAGGCTGCATTGCCTAGGTTCATCCCGTCAAAGAATTGCGGGATGGACAAACATGGCGATCTTGGTAACGGGTGGGGCCGGTTATATCGGTAGTCACATGGTCTGGGCGCTGCTGGATGCAGGCGAGGACGTGGTGGTAATCGACCGGCTTTCGACAGGCTTCCGCTGGGCCGTCGCGCCGCAGGCGCGGTTCTACCTCGGCGACATCGGCGATGCGGATCTGCTGCGGCAGGTCTTCTTCGAGAACGAGATCGAGGCGATCGTCCATTTCGCCGGGTCGATCGTCGTGCCGGAATCGGTGTCCGATCCGCTTGGCTATTACGAGAACAATACCGGCAACACGCGGGTGCTCGCTTCGGCGGCGGTCGAGGCCGGGATCGACAAGCTGATCTTCTCGTCGACGGCCGCCGTCTACGGCACGCCGGCAAGCGCCGAGCCGGTCAAGGAAACCGCGCCGCTCCTGCCGGAAAATCCCTATGGCCAGTCCAAGCTGATGAGCGAGATCATGCTGCGCGACACCGCCCGCGCCCATGACTTCCGCTATGTGGCGCTGCGCTATTTCAACGTGGCCGGCGCCGATCCGAAGGGCCGGACAGGCCAGTCGACCGACCGTGCGACCCATCTGATCAAGGTGGCCTGCGAGGCGGCGCTTGGCAAGCGCCGTTCGGTCGCGGTCTATGGCACGGACTATTCGACCCCCGACGGCACCGGCGTGCGCGACTATATCCATGTGGCGGATCTGGTTCAGGCGCATCTGCGGGCTCTTGCCTATCTGCGCCGCGGTGAGCCCTCCCTGGTCGCCAATTGCGGCTATGGCTCCGGCTATTCCGTGCTCAACGTGCTGGCCGCGGTTGCCCGCGTTTCCGGCCGCCCGTTTGCCGTCGAATACTGCCCGCGCCGCGCCGGCGATGCAGCCTTCGTCGTCGCCGACTCCACCCTGGCGCGCGAAAAGCTCGCCTGGGTGCCGCGCCTTGCCGACCTCGACCTGATCGTCGAAACGGCACTCGCCTGGGAAGAGCGCCTGGAGCAGGATGCGACCCCCGATATCGGCGCGCTGCGGCGTCGCCTGGCCGCGGGCGGCTTCTGAGCGGACGGCGGCGCTCCGCCGCCGCCGGCGCTATCGGCCCTTTCGTCCCTCAAGTTTGACGACAGTTTCGTCGGCTAGCCTCTTCCCACGATGGAATGTTCGTGGGGCGTGGGACGAATCATGGCTTTTGCTGCGGGTTACGATGAGCGGGGCACCGGCACGCCGGGATCCCGTCTGGCGGACGGGCGTTCGCGATGAAGGCCGTCATCCTTGCCGGTGGTCTCGGCTCGCGCATCGCCGAGGAAACCCATCTGAAGCCCAAGCCGATGATCGAGATCGGCGGGCGTCCGATCCTCTGGCATATCATGAAGCTCTATCACGGCCACGGCATCCGTGACTTCATCATCTGCTGCGGCTTTCGCGGTTATGTCATCAAGGAATACTTCGCCAATTACGGCCTGCATATGTCGGACATCACCTTCGACCTGGCCGAGAACCGCCTGCAGTTCCATCGCAAGAGCGCCGAGAACTGGCGGGTGACGCTGGTCGATACCGGCGAGAACTCGATGACCGGCGGGCGGCTCAAGCGCGTCGCCGACTATCTCAAGGACGAGGAAGCCTTCTGCTTCACCTATGGCGACGGCCTTTGCGACGTCGACATCGGCGCGACGGTCCGATTCCACAAGAGCCACGGCCGGCAGGCGACGGTGACGGCGGTCCGCCCGCCGGCCCGCTTCGGCGCGCTGAAGCTCGACGGGGACACCGTGGAAGGCTTCGTCGAGAAGCCGGAAGGCGAAGGCGGCTTCATCAACGGCGGCTTCTTCGTGCTCGACCCGAAATGCATCGACCGTATCGCCGACGATTCGACCAGCTGGGAAGCGGAACCGTTGTCCAGCCTGGCCGAGGACGGCCAGCTCAAGGCCTTCTTCCACACCGGCTTCTGGCAGCCGATGGATACGCTGCGCGACAAGGTCCATCTGGAGAGCCTGTGGAACAGCGGCAACCCGCCGTGGAAGTCGTGGTGAGCATGGCCAATCCCGCATTCTGGAAAGGCAAGCGCGTTCTTCTGACCGGGCATACCGGCTTCAAGGGAAGCTGGCTCGCGCTCTGGCTGGCGGAAATGGGTGCCAGGGTGACCGGCCTGTCCTTGGTGCCCGAGACAGAGCCATCCTTGTTCAATCTTCTGAACGGCAAGCCGGCGGCAGCGGAAATCTGCGATCTGCGCGATCGCCATGCGGTGGCGGCCCGCGTCATGCTGGCCAAGCCGGAGATCGTCCTTCATCTCGGCGCCCAGGCGCTGGTGCGCGCCGGCTACCGCGATCCGATCGGCACCTATGAGACCAACGTGCAGGGCACGGCTCATCTGCTCGATGCGCTGCGCATCGCCTCCGATGTCCGCTCGATCGTCGTCGTCACCACCGACAAGGTCTACCAGAACCCGGAGACGGCGCTTCCCTTCGTCGAAACCGATCCGCTCGGCGGACACGATCCCTACAGCGCCAGCAAGGCGGCCGCCGAGGTCGTCACCGCCAGCTATCGCGCGTCCTTCTTTGCCGCGCGTGGCATCGGCCTTGCAACGGCCCGCGCCGGCAATGTGATCGGCGGCGGCGATTGGGCCGAAGATCGCCTGATCCCCGACGCCGTCAAGGCCTGGGGCGGGGGACGATCGTTGATGGTGCGTCGTCCGCAGGCTGTCCGGCCCTGGCAGCATGTGCTGGAGCCGCTCAACGGCTATCTGATGATGGCGGAACGCCTCTGGGACGATCCCCACTTTGCCCAGAGCCTCAATTTCGGCCCCGACCATCAGGCGGCGGCAACGGTGGCAAGCGTGCTCGACAAGGCATCGATGGCCTTTGGCGGGGGCGAAGCCGTTCACGGTGACGGCTCGGATGGGCCGCATGAGGCGGGTTATCTGATGCTCGATTCCACGCGCGCCCGCGACACGCTCGGCTACAGTCCTGTCTGGAACCTCGACGAAACCGTCACTCGCACCATGGCCTGGTATCGCGGGCTTGCGGCGGGCCAATCGGCGGCAGACCTTTGCCTCGCCGACATCGGCGCCTTCGAGGCGGTTCGTGCGCGACCCATGAGGGCCGCCGTATGACCGCCCGTTTCGACGTTGAAACGACGCCGATCGAAGGCCTGCTGATCCTCAAGCGCCGGCGCATCGCCGACGAGCGGGGGCATATCTCGCGTCTGTTCTGCGGCGAGGAACTGGCCGAAATCGGCTGGCGCGGGCCGGTCGCCCAGGTCAACGAAAGCGTCTCGCACTTTGCCGGAACCGTGCGCGGCATGCACTTCCAGACCCCGCCCTTTGGCGAGTTCAAGCTCGTGACCTGCCTCGCCGGCCGCATCCTCGACGTGGCGGTCGACCTGAGACACGGCTCGCCGACCTTCCTCGAGCATGTCGCGGTCGAGCTCTCGGCCGACAATGCCTGTTCCTTCCTCATCCCGAAGGGATTCGCCCATGGCTTCCAGGCGCTGAGCGACGATGTGCGGATGATCTACGCCCATTCCGCCCCTTATCGCGCCGAGGCGGAGGGGGGCTTGAGCCCGACCGATCCGCGGCTCGCCATCGCCTGGCCTTTGCCTGTCGCGCATCTGTCGCCGCGCGACGCGGGCCATCCGCCGCTGGGCACCGACTACCGAGGACTTGCCGCATGAAATGTCGCCACTGCCAGTCGCAGGACATGGGTCCCTTCCTCGACCTCGGCACGGCGCCGCCGTCGAATTCCTATGTGCGAAAGGCGGATCTGGGTAAGCCGGAACTCTGGTATCCGCTGGTGATCCGGGTCTGCAACGAATGCCTGCTGGTGCAGACCGAGGATTTTGCGTCGCGCGAAACCTTTTTCTCCGAGAGCTACGCCTATTTCAGTTCGTTCTCGACCTCCTGGCTCGGCCATGCCGAAGCCTATGTCGCGGCGATGGCCGAGCGCTTGGGCTTGGACAGCACCTCCCGCGTCGTCGAGATTGCCGCCAATGACGGCTATCTGCTGCAATATGTGAAGGCCCGCGGCATTCCCTGCCTCGGCGTCGAGCCGACCGCGAGCACGGCGGCCGCGGCGCGCGAAAAGGGCATCGAGATCGTCGAGGATTTCTTCGGCGTCGCGCTCGCCGCCCGCCTTGCATCCGACGGCTGGGGTGCCGACCTGATGGCGGCCAACAACGTGCTTGCCCACGTGCCCGACATCAACGATTTCGTCGCCGGCTTTACACGGCTGCTGAAGCCGGCAGGCGTTGCCACCTTCGAATTCCCCCACCTGCTCAACATGGTGACGGAGGCGCAGTTCGACACCGCGTATCACGAGCACTACTCCTACCTCTCGCTCATCGCCGTCGAGCGGATCTTTGCCGCAAACGGCCTGCGCGTCTTCGATGTCGAGACCACGCCCTGGCATGGCGGGAGCCTGAGGGTCTTTGCCGACCGGGCCGATACGGCAGCCCACCCGGTAAGCGAAAGCGTTGCGGCCTTGCTGGCGACGGAGACGGCGGCCGGCATGCGCCAGCCGGCCTTCTATGCCGGCTTTCAGGCGACCGCGCAGCGCGTGCGCAACGACTTCGTGGAATTCCTGATCGATTGCCAGCGCCAGGGCCTCAAGGTCGCCGCCTATGGCGCCGCGGCCAAGGGCAACACGCTTTTGAACTTTGCCGGCGTGAAGCCGGATCTGCTTTCCTTTGTCGTCGACAAGAACCCGGCCAAGCAGGGAACCTTCCTGCCGGGCAGCCGGATCCCGATCGTCTCCGAGGACGTCCTGAAATCGGAAAAGCCTGAAAGGGTAGTGATACTGCCATGGAATCTTCAGACAGAAATCAAGCGACAGCTTTCGTATATCACCGACTGGGATGGGAAGTTCGTGACGGCGGTGCCGAGCCTGACGGTGCATCCCTAGACGCGCCGCAGCCGAAGCGCGATGCCCCGACGATAGCGGTCGCGAACCCGCCCTTGCGCGGGCCGCTTCGCCCGGAGTGAAAAGCCCGGAGTTGCAAACCCGGCGGTCAACAAGCGGAGCCGCTGCATCACCCGAAGCGGAGAAGACTATGGCTCGAAACATGCGTCTGTCGATCTGCGTCCCCTCGCGCAATCGCCAATATTACTTCCAGAAGACCATCGAAGGCCTGCTGCGCAGCAAGCGCGACGACCTGGAATTCGTCTTCGTCGACAATTCCGACGATCCGTCGGTGATGAACGACTACATGCGCGCCCATGAAGGCGACCCGCGCATCGTCTACCTGCCGTCCGCCGACCGCACCCTGCCGATGATCGAGAACTGGGAACGCACGCTCGCTGCTGCGACCGGCGACTGGGTGACCGTGATCGGTGACGACGACTTCATCGATCCGGACGTCATGACGGTGCTGAAGAAGGTGGTTGCGGTCAATCCGGAAACGGAGGCCTTCGCCTGGAGTGTCGTGGCCTATAGCTGGCCTTCGCCGGACCAGAAGAGCACCAGCATACACGTGCCGTTCAATTCCTTCGTCGTGAAGGTGCCGCGCGAGCAGTTGTTGAAGCGCATGTTCGGCTGGTATGAGGCGACCACCGTTCCGACCTCGGGCTATTCGATCTACCATTCGGCGGTTTCCCGCGATCTGCTCGACCGGATCCGGCGGAAATACGGCGGACGTTATTTCGAGCATCCCGTCATCGACTACGACATGGCGATGAAGGTGATGGTCGAGGGCAAGCACTTCGCCTTCTGCCAGCGGACCTTTTCCGTCATGGGAAGCTGTCCGGAGAGCAATTCCTATTCGATCGGCAAGCTCGCCGACATCAAGAGGAAGGTCGACATCTTCATGGCCGAGCTCGGCCGCAATTTCGACGACGACCCTCTTTTGAAGGACTTCCCGTTCCAGAGCATATTGGGCGTGACGGCATCGATCGGCATCTGCCAGCAATGGTTCCGCGCCAAGTACAAGCTGACCTATGACGGCTGGGAAAAGAACTTCGCCAGGTCGTGCGCCTTCAACACCGAGATGTTCCGCGACGAGGAATCGTTCAACATCGTCCGCGACGGGTACAGGACAGCGTTCAAGAACTGGCGCCGGGGAAAATTCCTCGAACATTTCCAGCCGGTGTTCAAGGATGCGCGCTATGGCCTGCAGCTCAGCGGCTCGAACGTGACGGGAACCTTCATCCGCTCCGACATCGCCGGCGTGACGACACCGGTGGAATTGCTCGACGTCATCAATGGCATGATCCGCCCGGCCGATCAGGTCGAGGTGCGTCTGGACGGCCTGCGTTTTCCCTGGGAAGAGGAAATGCTGACGCCGGTCGGCGAGAAGCGGCCGATCCAGACGATGCAGAAGCGCGTTGCCTGAAGACAGGCAACGGGATTTCCTTTCCCGAATAGGACAAGGCCGCGGTCACGACCGCGGCCTTGTCGTTTGTAACCCGGCAGTTACGAAGGCTCAGACGCGCTTCAGGAAGCCGTCCGGCGAGGCCGTGATGGTGATCTTGTTCTCGATCGTCTTGTCATAGGCAAATTTCAGCGGCTCTCCGTCGCGTGCCGTGCGGCCTTCGCTCTCCAGCCGCTTCATGTATTCCCAGACGGCGGTCTTCGGATTGTCGCCCTTGCCCCAGGGGCGATCGGCGCACATGTCGGCCGGCAGGTCCTCGACGCCGGTGTCCCAGACGACGCAATAGGAGCCCTTGGAGGTGAGCGGCGCATAGAGCTCGAGCTCGGCGAGCACGTGTTCGTGCGTGTGGTTGGAATCGAGGAAGACCATGACCCGGTCATAGCCCTCGGCATGGGCCTTGACCTGCGCAAAGACGTCGTCGGCGACCGAGGAGCCCTGGATGGTGTGGATCTTGTGGGTCAGCGGATGGGCTTCGATCGCTGCGCGGTTGTGGGCGCGGATGTCGATGTCGACGCCCACCACCTTGCGGCGGCTGGCCTTCGGATCGAGCACGGTTCCCGCCTGCACGGCGTCGCAGTAATCGAGCATGGCGAGCATGGATGCGCTCATCACCAGCGAGCCGCCATGGGCGATGCCGGTTTCGATGACCAGATCGGGACGGCATGACCAGATCAGTTCCTGGATCGCATAGGTATCCTGCGGGACCTGGATGATCGGCCGGCCGAGCCAGGTGAAGTTCTGCGCATAGCGGTGGCGGATCGATTCCCGCACCCAGATGTTCGACAGGCCGATGAAATCCCGGTCCTCGCCGATTTCCCGGATATTGTTGGCGACGTAGTCGCGGAAGTGTTCGACAGGATCCATGGGTAACTCCTCTTGAATGGCCGCTTCACTCTGTCCAGGCGTAAAGCACGGTTTCCATGAGTTGCGGGGAATGGTGGCGCAGGGCGAACCGGTAGGCCGGCACCAGCGATTTCAGGTAGCTCGAGATTTGCGGTATGTCGGACGGATAGTGATAGACGCAGATGGCGAGCTTCGGCCGATAGCGCGCGATCGTCTCGGCCGCCCCCTTGAGCAAGGCCATCTCCATGCCCTCGACATCCGCCTTGATGAAGCTGGCCGGCGCGCCGTCCAGGTAGCGGTCGAGCGAGGTCACGGTGACCGCATCCGGGCCGGCGCCCACGCTGCCCAATGCCAGGCTCTGCAACTGCCCGCTCTGGCTGGCGCTGGCCATCTGCGCCTCGCCGGCGCCAAGGCCGCTGCGGTTGAGGACGACAGATGCCGGATCGAGCGCCCATTCCTCGACGAGCCGGGCGGTCCTCGCCTTCAGCGCGCCATGCTGGCGTGCGCCGGGCTCGAAGGCGTGGATCGTGGCGAACACGCCGTAATGCGCCCAGATGAAGCGCTCGACGCTGTCGCCGACATAGGCGCCGGCATCGACGAAGATCTCCTTCTCCACACCGCAGAAGCGCGGCAGGCAGAAATACTGGTCCTTCTCGAACACCACCTCGCAATAGGATTTCTCGCCCGTCAGCATCGCCGCCAGGACGGCGCGCAGCACGTCGCGCGAGCGCTCGTCGTCGAGAAGTTCGTGGACCGCGGCAAAGGCCTCGAAATGCAGCGCGGCATAAAAGGCGTCGAAGGACAGGCTGGCGACGCCGAGCTTTTCGAGCCGGGCGGTGACCGGACCGATCGCATGGCGCGCGGTGACGAGCGTCAGATCCGGGCTGATCTCGCCGATGGCTTCCGGCGCATGGACGGGGAGGCCGTGGAACCGTGTGCCCGCCCGTTCGGGATTGCCGTCGAAGCTGGCGACGAGGTCGAAGCCGTTGTCCTTCAGCCAGGAACAGGCCCAGGCGCCGAGAAAGCCGGTGCCGTAGATCGCCGTTCGCGGACGCTGCGGATTGGGCAGCGACAGCGCGAAGGCCCGGATGTCGGCTGCGGTGCGGGCAAGCTGGTCGAGGCTCGGAATGATGGTCATCGCCGTTCTTCCGGTATGGCATAGACGACCGCCCCGGTGCCGCACCAACTGTGCAGCCTAAACAGGAAACGGTAGCCGTCGAGATTGTCCATCAGCCAGGCGGGCGTCGCCTGAATGCCGTCCGCATCATGATAGACCGTTGCGGCAATGATCGGGCGATATTTGCGCAAGGTGGCAATCGCGCCCTTGAGAGCGGCGAGTTCGCCGCCTTCGAGATGCAGCTTGACGAAGCTCGGGGCCGCGCCAAGGCCGTCCAGCGTCTGGGTCGCGCGTTCGCTCGTTCCGGTGGGCGAGATCTGCGAGGCGTAGCCGAGGCCATCATGGAAGCGGACGGTTCGGCGCTCGCTGTCGAGAAGCGCGTCGCGGACGGTGATGCGGCTTCGTTGATCCGAGGTGAGGCCGCCGAGGGTTTGCTCGAGCACTGTGCGGCTTTGCCCGTCCGGCTCGACGGCGAGGATGGAGGCAAACTGCCCATCCGTTTCCGCGATGAAGCGCACCGTGACACTGCCGTGATGGGCGCCGGCATCGAGGAATCGTTCGTCCGGCCGAAGCACGTCGAGGATCTGCGGAATGAAGAAACGGTCGTCGATCGTCACCGGCGCGCCGTCGAAGCTCCATTCCTGCCGAAGACGGCGCCAGGCGATGAATTGCAAGTGGTGCGCACGCGAGAGGTCGTCGTCCCAGGCCGAGAGGACCGCACCGATGGACTGGACGTCATCGTCGGAGAAGGGGTCGGCGAACCAGCCGTTCGACAGCGGGTGGCGGTCGCGGAAGCTCTCGGCGACGTCGTAGAAGGGCACGATGTCGCGCCAGCCGGCAGCGGCAAGGGCCGCTTCCAGCGGAGCATAGGGGCTGGTGACGATGCTGACCGCGAGCATGGCCCGCGCCTTCGTCCCGAAATCGACGGCATCGGGATGGACGAGCCGGGTGCCGGTCCATTCGCCACTGGCCGCGAGGGCCTCGGCATTGCGGTCGACGACCAGGGCAAAATCCTCGCCCACGGTGCGCAGATGGTCGCGCGCCAACCGCCCGAGATTGCCGGCCCCATAGAGCGCCAGCGGCTGGCGTGGGGCGATGGGACCCGGCGTGCAAGTCTCGTCGGCGATGGCGCGGAGAAGGGCGAGGCATGAAGACCGGTCGGGCAGGGCGCCGAAGGCACGGGCGATCACCGCCGGTCGATCCGGCGATGCCGCGACTGGCTCCTGCGCCCCTGTCTGCTTGGCTTCGATCATTTCCGTCCGCAATCCGCCCGGCTCGTCTAAACTGCCATCCCGGATGATTCGAACAACCTGCCGGTCCGCCTGTCTTTAAAGTAATCTATCAGGGCGTGACCTTTCCCGGAGCTTGTCATGACTAGGATCGTGTTGACCGGTGCCACCGGTTTCGTCGGCCGCCAGATCCATCGCCGGCTGGCCGAAGCGGGCCATGACGTCGTTCCGGTGCTTCGCCCCGGCAGCGCGGCGCGCCTGCTGGAGGGCGCAAGGGCCGAGCACGCCATCCTGACGGCGGATGTCTTTGCCGAGACCGCCGACTGGTGGGCGGAGCGGCTGGAGGGCGTCGACGCCGTGATCCACGCCGCCTGGTATGTCGAGCCGGGCAAGTATCTCGACTCGCCGCTCAATCTCGATTGCGTCACCGGGACCCTGGCACTCGCCCGTGGCGCTGCGGCAGCCGGGATCCGCCATTTCATCGGCGTCGGCACCTGCATGGAATATCGCCTGCCGTCGGAGCGGCTTGCGGTCGACGCCCCGCTGGAGCCGGCGACACTCTATGCCGCGTGTAAACTTTCCGTTTACCATATGCTGACACAGTATTTCGCGAAGACGGACGCGACCTTCTCCTGGTGCAGGCTTTTCTACCTGTACGGCGAGGGGGAGTATCCGGCCCGTCTCGTGCCTTATATCCGCGAACGGCTTGGTCGCGGCGAAGTCGCAAGACTTTCCGCGGGAACGCAGCTTCGGGACTTTCTCGACGTGCGGCAGGCTGGGGCGATGATCGCCGATGTGGTTGAGACAGGTCAGCCTGGCGCAATCAACATTTGTTCAGGTCTCCCGACGACGATACGCCAATTGGCGGAACGGATCGCCGACGAATACGGCAGGCGCGACCTGCTGGAATTCGGAACGGCCGCGATCCATCCCTCCGATACGGCGGCTGTGGTCGGCCTATGCAATGCGATCACTCCTACCCGAATGCCGGAGACGCTAAATGAAAGCCCAGTTGAAGCCGCGGATCAATCTCGATGACCGGACCGCTCTCGAGACCGTCATCCCGCTCGAAACGCCCTTCATCGTGTTCATCGATCCGGCCAGTTCCTGCAATTTCAAGTGCACCTTCTGCCCGACCGGCCATCGCCAGCTGATCGCCGACACCGGCCGTTATCAGGGCGCGATGAAATACGACGTCTTCACCAAGGCGATCGACGACCTGGGCGCCTTCGGCAAGCCAATCAAGGTGCTTCGCATGTACAAGGACGGCGAGCCCTTCCTCAACAAGCGCCTCGCCGACATGATCGCCTATGCCAAGAAAAGCGGTTACGTCGACTATATCGACACCACCACCAACGGCACCTTCCTTACGCCGGAGCGCCTCGGCCCGGTGATCGAGGCCGGCCTCGACAAGATCAACATCTCCGTCGACGGCATGACCCGCGAAACCTATCAGGAGTTCACCGGCTTCGACTTCGACTTCGACAAGTTCGTCGAGGGCGTGAAGTGGCTGGACGCCAACAAGGGCGACATGGAAGTGTCGATCAAGATCCCCGGCGAACTGATTACAGAGGCGCAGCGCCAGGAATTCTTCGACACCTTCGGCGATTATTGCGACCGCATCTTCATCGAGAATTTCGCTCCCTGCTGGCCCGAATTCGACGTCGAGGAGCGCTCGGGCATCAAGATCGGCGACGTCGGCATCTATCAGCAGGCACTGAAGCCCACCGATACCTGTCCCTATATCTTCTACGCCATGAGCGTGAACGCCGACGGCCTCGTCTCGTCCTGCTTCCTCGACTGGGGCCGCAAGCTGATCATCGGTGATGTGCGCACCACGCCGCTCAGCCAGATCTGGACCTCCGACGCGATGAACGCGCTGCGCCTGCAGCATCTCGAAGGGCGTCGTTGCGAGAACAAGGTCTGCGGCAGCTGCGGTCAGCTCACCCACTGCCTGCCGGACAATATCGACGACCACCGCGAAATGCTGCTCGAGCGGTTCCGCGAGAAGGTGACGATCAACCCGGCCGTCAAGGCGCCGGGCGGTCTCAAGCCGATGGCCCCCATCGCCGCCGAATGAACATCCTGCACATCACGCCGCATCTCGGCGGCGGTGTCGGCAAGGCCCATGCGGCCATCCAGGGCGCGACCGGCTCGTCTGTCGATCGCGCCTACTATCTTCTCGAAGAACCCCGCGACCGCCGCTATGCCGACCTGGTCGAGCAGGCGGGAGGCCGCCTCCATCATGCCAGCCAAGGTGTTTCGCTCGCGGACCTGATCGACGGCGCCGACATCGTCCAGGTCGAATGGTGGAACCATCCGCGCCTCTACCATCTTCTGGCCGCATCACACCTGCCGCCGATGCGCAGCCTTTTCTGGGCGCATGTGTCAGGGCTTTTCGCGCCCTACATTCCGACTGGCCTGTTCTCGGCCGCCGGGAGGTTTCTCTTCACCTCTCCCTGTTCACTCCAGTCGCCGGACATTGCCGCGCTGCCGGACGACGTGCGCGCACGTCTTGGCGTCGTCGGTTCCGGCTTCGGCTTCGAGGATGGGGCGCCGGGAACAGATCCGGGGCAGGGGGGCGGGACTTCAGCTGCGGTCGCCTATCTCGGCACTGTCGATTTCGTCAAGATGCATCCCGCCTTCTTCGACATCATCGACGCGGTGGACAATCCCGATATTCGCGTATCGGTCTGGGGCGGTTTCGACCCTGAAGGCGAGCCGGCGGCCCGCGCCCGCGCCATGCGCCATCCCGAACGGGTCCGGCTGGAGGGCCAGACGGCCGATCCCCGCGCCGCGCTCCAGGCCGCCGGGATCTTCTTCTATCCGCTACGCGAGGATCATTACGGCACGGCGGAAAACGCCCTGATCGAGGCGATGTCGCTGGGGCTGGTGCCGGTGGTGCTGGCCAATCCGGCGGAATGCGCCATTGTCACGGATGGCTTGAACGGCGTGGTGGCCGCCGATCCGGCCGAAATGGCAACAAGGCTCGGGCGCCTGCTGGGCGACCCGGAGGCGCGCGCGCGCATGTCCGCGGCAACAAAGGCGACGGCGTGCGAGCGATATCAGCCGCGCCGTTCCGCGGGTCTGCTCGAAGAGCACTATCGCGCCCTGATGGATGAGCCGAAGTTGAAAACCGATTTTGCCTCACTGCTCGGCGCAGGGCCGGCCGACTGGTTCCTCTCGACCCAGCAACGCGATCGCTCAAGCGGGCCGGGGCGGATGTTTGCCTCCGGCGGCGCCCTCTCGAAGGGCAGCATCGACCATTTCCTCGCGACCTTTCCGGACGATCCCGGACTGCTGACGCTGTCGGGCGCGACCCGGGTCGGCTGAAAGCGGACCCGCGCTTGCGCGGCTCAATCGTCCTTGATCGGCAAGAAATCGGTGATGACGAAGACCGGGGCGAGGATCGATTCGACTACGTCGAAAAACTCCTGGGCCGTCTGCGCATTGCCGATGAAGCGGTCGACCAGCAGCATTTGCGCATGCAGTCCGCGTCTCTTGTCCTCGGGCGGCTCGGGGAAATATTGGGGGCGGAAACGCTCGGCCAGCGCGGCGCCGCCGGGCATGCGGTGGATCGCCTCGAAATAGCCCTGGCCGCGGCGCTCGAAGGCAGCCTCATCATGTTCACGCATGCAGTCGATGGTGCAGGCCTTGACGAAATCCGCGTTGAAGCCCGCCCAATTGGCGCCCAGTTCGTGCAGGACGCGTGCCTGGACCTCGGCGATGGCGGCCGTCAGGCCGATGCGCGCATCGAAGGGAAAGCCCTCAAGCGCCGACGGTATCGGCACGGGGAGGAACGGCGTGGCGCTGATGGCGGAGAGCGGGCGGTGGGAGAGCACGAACCCCTGCGAGAAGATCAGCACGCGGGCCGCCCATTCCCATCGTGGCAAGGGGGTGAGCCAGCTAAGGCGACCGGTGGATGAAAGGATGGTCTCGACGAGCGGGCGGCGCACGGCTCCGTGATAGAGGCCGAATGGCATGCGCGGCGTATTCTGGCTTCCGGCCCATTGGAAGAAGGCTTCCAGCATCCGGGCCTTGTCGATCTCGGCTATATGGTGGACGATCGGCACTGCGACCGTCGTGGCTATCCGGCGTGGAGCATCGGGATCGATGGCGAACGCATTCCAGCCGAGCGCGTCGGCATCGGGATGCGTCTCCTCGACATGGGCGAGGAGACGGGGCAGGTCGGCCTGGAGCATGTCCTCAGGGGAGACGAGCGAAACCCAGTCGCCGGTGGTGGCGGCGAGCGTACCGATCCACAGGTTTGCGGCGGAAAGGCCTTCCGGCGCGGGGGGAAGAATCCGCAGGCGGGAATCGGCCGCCGCACGGGCCTCGAGATAAGGCCAGGCGCCTTTCGGCGTGCCGCAGGCGGCGACAATCACTTCCACGCTGGAGTCGGGTGCCTCGAGAAGCCGGTTGACGAGATGCGTCGGCGCCGGCTGTCCGGGTTCGACGGGAATGCAGACGGATAGTTTCGGCATGCGGCCTCGCAGGAATGCCCCCTTAACACGGGTTGCCGCGTTAAGGGGCGAAACAGGTGCTCGTGGCGCCACGATGTCGAAGCGAATCGTCGCGGACCTCGGTTGTCCGTCTCTTAAGCGCCCGAACTGGCGCGAGGCTTAGCTGGGGAAGTGTGGACCGGCGCGCTCAGCCGCCGATCTGTTCGGCCATCTGGTAAAGCCCGGCGCAGCGCGCACCGGAGGCGCAGAAGGCGAGGATCGGGCCTTCGGTTTCCTTGAGCAGGCCGCGCAGCTTGCGCGCCTGCTCCATCGGCACGGCGGAGCCGCCGACCGGCAGATAATAGGCCTTGATATTGGCGGCCTTGGCCGCGTCCTCGATCGCCGAAAATTTCGGCTGTCCCCACCCTTCGCCGTCCGGCCGCATGCAGATGACCGCCGCATAGCCGGCTTCGGCGACCTTGCCGAGATCCGTCGGCTTCAGCTGTCCGGTGACGTGGTAGTTGTGCGTGACGGGGCGGATGTGCATCGATGAGTTCCTTTGTTCGACAGGCGGTTGCGACCCGCAATCGCGACGGGGCGGCCGCTTCGCAAGTGTTTTCTCGTCGATACATAATGAGAACTATATATATGTTCAAGCTTTGACGCCGACGTCATGGTATGGACGGCATCGGGGCGGTTGCGACGACATGGGCCAGGAGGAAGTCCGGTATCCGGGCAATGACGGCGGGAAGCGTCAGCCATTGCGCAGTGTCGAAATAGGCGCGGCTGCGCTTGACGGCCGGATCCTTGGATGTCGGCAGGATGATTAGATTATAGCTTCGCGCCGCGGAAAATTCCTGCGTGAAGCGAAAGGACAGGCCGAAGCGCACAGCGGTGAATTCGGTCAGGGCCTCGGCGCTGGCGATGGCGGGGGCGAGATCCAGCCATCGGGCCTGTTCGATCAGCTGCTCGAGCGCCTTGACCAGCAGCCGATGCACGCTCTCGCCGTCGGCGGTTTCCGGTGCGACGAGCTTCATGCGGATCGAGCCCACCTCGCCCTCCGGCGTGCCCTTGGCGATGAAGAAGAAGGAAGCGTTCTGCGCGCCGTCCTCCTTCGCCGGCAGCACCGTCTCCGACAGGCATTCGAACGTCTTGCGGTCGAACTGGCTTTGTTTCCAGCCCTGATTGTCCACGCCGGCGGCCTTGAAGGCGGCACACAGTTCGTGGCCGCTGGCCCGCACCTCCCTCACGAAGGTGCCAAGGGCGGCATTCTCCGGTTCAGCGAAGAAGCGTGCGGGAATGGCTATCGGAACCGCCGTGAGCCGCCGGCCGCGCAACGCCCGCGTCCCGGCGGGCTGGCGCGGCGTCTCGGCAAGCGACCAGTGAAGATCGTAGTGATCAAGCAAGGCACGCAGGTTGCGCCGGTCATTGGCCAAAAGCAGCGTGGCGACGATCGCAAGGGCAAAGGCCACGAGCAGGACCGCGAAGAGAAGCATCGCGCTTTTCTTCGGCGGGGCGGGCTTGGCGCGGGCTGTGAGACGCCCGCTCTTGTCCTTGTCGTCGCCCTTCGGCATGGAGACCTTTATTGCAGTGCGGTTGTAACGTGCTTATGCCACGAATTGGTGTGGGACACGTATACTTATCCTGTGACTTTGTGGCCTTGCACCGAGGCCGGCCTTCTCCAGACAGCGGCATCGCGACGGCAGGGGACGATCCTCCGTACCGTCCAATTCTGGGCTTGCCCTGGGGGCGGCCGTGTCGAGCATTGACGAGGGGCTGGCCGGTTCCTTAGCTGGCCGCATTTCACGCCCGACCGGAGGAAGTCTCGCCCATGTTCAAGATCCATGCCCGCCGTGCACTGCTTGTCGCCGCCACGCTGCTGGTGGCGCTACCGGTCCACTCCGCCGAGCCGGAGATCTGGACGATGACCACGCCCCAGGGAAGCTGCCGGCTGTCCTTCGAGGAAGATCCGGTCGCGGAAGGGGTGCTCTCGACGCTCTTCCATGACGGTTCGTGCTTCGACTTCGCCAACCCGGTCATCGGCTATTCGATGAACAACGGCGATCACACGATCATCCTCTATTCGACGAAGGACGGCCTGACGATGGTCGGCCGTGCCGACATGGAGGAGCCGGGACATTATGTCGGCGTCATCGGCGACGGCGAGGAACTGACGCTGGTCCAGGAGGGCCGCAAGCCCTCGCCGCGCCCGGTCGCCACGCCCGCGGGCCCTTGCCCGACCTATGTCGACGGCGGCTGCGCCCAGCCGAGCGATGTCGGCTCCCCGGACGTCGCCGGCGGCGTCACGTCGGTCCAGGCGCTTACCCGCATGAACATCCGCGCCATGCCCGACCGCTCGGGCGCCGTGCTCGGCAAGCTCGACAAGGACCAGTGCGTCACCGTCATCGGCTGCGTCGAGCAGAATGGCACCACCATCTGGTGCGAGATCGAGATGGGAACCTATCGCGGCTGGGTGCTGAAGCGCGATGCCGGCAAGATCTATAGCCGCAACGCCTGCGGCTGAGGCACGCGAGACCATTGATTCGAAAGAGCATAGCGGCTCGGGCGCATGACCCGGGCCGTTTGTCCGTCAGCCGTGCGCGAACCTGCGCGAGGCGGTTTCGACGATGATTTTCCTGGCGAATTGGAAGGTAATGGTGCTGCTAGAGAGACTCGAACTCTCGACCTCTCCCTTACCAAGGGAGTGCTCTACCACTGAGCTATAGCAGCCTGCGAGGCTCGGCGCGTCCGCGCCGTCTCAAGCGAGCCGCCTATTGCCACAGCTTCGGGGGGGATGCAAGCCGCAAAACGAACTTGCCCGAAGAAATGCGCATACTGTTGAGAACACTTCCGGACATCGGGGATTTCGGCTATCACCGCCGCATGAACGAAAAGCGCAACGAATTCGGCCAGACGGACCAGGCGGGCGAGGGGGCGGACGATTCAGGCATCGGCAATCCCGCCGGGCGCCTTCGTCATGCGGATGTGGCCGCAGCCCAGCGCAAGGCGCGCGCGGCTATGAAACTCAGGGAGAATCTGATGCGGCGCAAGCAGCAGCAGCGCTCGCGCCGACAGGGCGAGGCCGACGACACCGAAGGCCTGCCTGCCGCAAAATCGCCGGATCGCGATGATTAACCCTTGCTGAACGGGTGAATTGAACCCGTCTCGCTTTTCGTCTAAAGAGCCCACCCGGCCGGGTGGCGGTTTTTTCCACCCTTGATCAGGAAAGGCGGGTTTTCACCCGTAGCGTAGGCTTACATGGATCGTATCAGGATTGTCGGCGGCAACGAGCTCAACGGGGTAATCCCGATCTCCGGCGCCAAGAATGCCGCTCTGCCCCTGATGATCGCCTCGCTGCTGACCAGCGACACGCTGACGCTCGAAAACGTCCCGCATCTCGCCGACGTCGAGCTTCTGCTGCGCATCCTCGGCAATCACGGCGTCGACGTCTCGGTCAACGGCCGGCGCGAGCGCCAGGACGAGGGCTATTCGCGCACCATCCATTTCACCTGCCGCACCATCGTCGATACGACCGCGCCCTACGAACTGGTCTCCAAGATGCGCGCCAGCTTCTGGGTCATCGGCCCGCTGCTCGCCCGTGAGGGCAGGGCACGCGTCTCGCTGCCGGGCGGCTGCGCCATCGGCACGCGTCCGGTCGACCTCTTCATCGAGGGGCTGACTGCGCTCGGCGCGACGATGGAAATCGACGGCGGCTATATCAATGCCACGGCGCCCAAGGGCGGCCTGATCGGCGGCACCTATACCTTCCCCAAGGTTTCGGTTGGCGCGACCCACGTCATGCTGATGGCGGCCTCGCTGGCGCGAGGCACGACGGTCATCAACAATGCGGCGCGCGAACCGGAAGTGGTCGACCTTGCCAACTGCCTGAACGCCATGGGCGCGAAGATCTCCGGCGCCGGCACCTCGACCATCACCATCGAGGGCGTGCACAGCCTGTCGGGCGCCCGCCACCGGGTGCTGCCGGATCGCATCGAGACCGGCACCTATGCCATGGCGGTCGCCATGACCGGCGGCGACGTGACGCTGGAGGGCACCGATTTCGCCCTGCTCGACACCGCGCTCGAGGCCGTTCGCCGCGCCGGCGCCGAAATCACCGTGACCCCGTCTGGCCTGCGCGTCGTCGGCCACGGCAACGACATTCGCCCGGTCGACGTGGTGACCGAGCCCTATCCCGGTTTCCCGACCGACCTGCAGGCCCAGTTCATGGGCCTGATGACGCGCGCCAACGGCGTCTCCCATGTCACAGAGACGATCTTTGAAAACCGCTTCATGCATGTGCAGGAACTCGCCCGGCTGGGCGCGCGCATCACGCTGTCCGGCCAGACGGCGCGGATCGAGGGCGTGAGCCGCCTGCGCGGTGCGCCGGTCATGGCGACCGACCTGCGCGCCTCGGTGTCGCTGGTGATCGCCGGTCTTGCGGCCGAAGGCGAGACCACCGTGTCGCGCGTCTATCATCTCGATCGCGGTTTCGAGCGGCTGGAAGAGAAGCTGACGCGCTGCGGCGCTGTGGTCGAACGCATCACCGACTGAGTTTCTTGGCGGCTTGCGGGCCTGCGACCGGTTGCCTCTTGCATTGCAGCGACCTATGTCGAAAGGATGATGCGTGATCGGTGCGGGACGGGCCTCAGCCTCTTCTCCTGCCGGTCGCGCGTGACCTGGTGGCCAATCGGACAATGATGACATGACAAGCCTGAAGCTCCTCGCTCTCGACACCGACGACCTTGCGGTCGTGTCCGCCCACATGCAGGACGCAGTATTCAAGGTCTCTGACATCACTTTCCAGGCGCGGCCGGGCCTGTTTGCCCTTGCCGTCAACCGCTTCGTCTGGGAAGGGGCCGGCAAGAAGCGCAGGAGCTACGAGCGCCGCCGCGCCATGCTGTCATTCAAGCGCGTGAGCGCGGTCCGATCGATCGGTTTCGATCGCCGCAAGGGCGACGACGTGCTCTCGCTGCTTGCCATCCGTTTTCGAGTCGAGGGCGAGGGGCCGGAAGGCGTGATCGAACTCGTCCTTTCGGGCGGCGGCATGATCGCGCTCGATGTCGAATGTATAGAAGCACAGCTTGCGGATACCGGCGGAGCATGGGAAACCAGCCTCAAGCCCGGTCATCCGGGCAATTGACCGGCTCGGCCGGCAAAGTGCGTGAAGGCGGGGCAGGAAGGATATAGGGGACGTGGCGATCTGGTTGGATCAGGCAGCGGAAGGTTTTGGCGAGACGTTTGCCGCCTTCCTGACGACGAAGCGCGAAGTGTCGGACGACGTCAATGACGTGGTGAAGGCGATCATCGCCGACGTCCGGGCACGCGGCGACGCGGCGCTCGCCGATTATTCGCTGCGTTTCGACGGCATTGATTTTTCAGACGTGCCGATGCGCGTCACGCCCGCTGAAATCGACGAAGCGGCGGCCAAGGTCGCGCCCGAGGTGATGGATGCCCTGCGGCTTGCCGCGGAACGCATCGAAAAGCACCATGCCCGCCAGATGCCGAAGGACGATATCTACGAGGATGCGCTCGGGGTCGGGCTGGGCTCGCGCTGGACGGCGATCGAGGCGGTCGGTCTCTATGTGCCGGGCGGCACGGCGAGCTATCCGAGTTCGGTGCTGATGAATGCCGTGCCGGCCAGGGTCGCCGGCGTGGAGCGTATCGTCATGGTCGTTCCCGCCTCCGGCGGCGCGATCAATCCGACGGTTCTGGCGGCCGCCAAGATCGCCGGCGTCGAGGAAATCTACCGGATCGGTGGCGCACAGGCGGTGGCGGCCCTCGCCTACGGCACGGAAACGATCGCACCCGTCGCCAAAATCGTCGGTCCCGGCAATGCCTATGTCGCAGCGGCCAAGCGCCAGGTTTTCGGCACGGTCGGCATCGACATGATCGCCGGGCCGTCGGAAGTGCTGGTGATCGCCGACGCCAACAACAATCCGGACTGGCTGGCCGCCGATCTCCTGGCCCAGGCCGAGCATGATCCGGGCGCCCAGTCGATCCTGATCACCGACGATGCCGCACTCGGCCACGCGGTCATGTCCGCCGTCGAGCGGCAGTTGAAATCGCTTAGCCGCTCCGAAACGGCGGCTGCGAGCTGGCGCGATTTCGGCGCCGTCATCCTGGTCAAGTCGCTCGCCGACGCCGTCCCGCTCGCCAACCGCATCGCCGCCGAGCATCTGGAGCTTGCCGTCGATGATCCCGATGCGCTGATGGCCGGCGTGCGCAATGCCGGCGCCATCTTCGTCGGGCGCCACACGCCCGAAGTGATCGGCGACTATGTCGGCGGCTCCAACCACGTGCTGCCCACCGCGCGTTCGGCACGCTTCTCCTCCGGTCTCTCGGTGCTCGATTTCGTCAAGCGCACCTCGATCCTGAGGCTCGGGCCGGAACAGCTGCGGGCGCTTGCCCCGGCGGCGATCGCGCTGGCGAAGAGCGAGGGGCTCGATGCCCATGCGCGCTCCGTCGCCATCCGGTTGAACCTCGAAGGCTGACCGATGGCGAAGGGCGACTTCCGGCTCTGCGATGTTGTGCTGGACGAGACGATCGGCCGCTCGACGCCGGACGTCGAGCACGAGCGCGCCGTCGCCATCTTCGACCTGATCGAGGAAAACACCTTCGAGCCGGTCGGCCATGCGGGCGGACCCTACAAGCTTCTGCTGTCGCTGGTCGACAGCAAGCTGGTCTTCTCGATCAGGACCGAGAGCGACGAGGCGGTCGCCACGCATATCCTATCGCTCACGCCCTTTCGCCGGATCATCAAGGACTACTTCATGATCTGCGAGAGCTATTACGAGGCGATCCGCTCCTCGACGCCGTCGCAGATCGAGGCGATCGACATGGGACGCCGCGGCATCCACAATGAGGGGTCGCAGACGCTGATGGATCGGCTGTCGGGCAAGATCAAGCTCGATTTCGACACGGCCCGCCGGCTCTTCACCTTGGTCTGCGTCCTCTATTGGCGCGGGTAGCCTGATGGTCACGGACGCGGAGCCTGACACCCATGGGCGTCTGCCGGGGGCGATCCTGTTCGTTTGCGGCATGAACGCGATCCGCTCGCCGATGGCCGAAGCGATCGCCCGAACGATCTTGCCGGCCGGCACCTATCTGGCCTCCGCCGGGGTGAGGCCCGGCGAGCGCGATCCCTTCGTCGATGCGGTGCTGGACGAGATCGGCCTCACGCTCGGCAGGCGCCAGCCGCAGACGCTGGACGAGCTCGAGGACGACTATTTCGACATGGTCGTGACGCTGGCGCCCGAAGCGCATCATGCGGCGCTGGAACTCACCCGTTCCTCGGCCGTCGAGGTGGTCTACTGGCCAATGCCCGATCCGACGGTTGCGACCGGCACGCGCGAGCAGATCCTCGGCGCCTATCGCGAGGTGCGCGACCGGCTGAAACGGCTGATCGAGGAGCGCCTCGCCTCCCGAGAAAGTCCCTCGCAGGCGGACGTTTGAAACAAATTCGAAAAGCCCGATCTACAAGGTTCACAAAACCGCAGTGATTGTGTAGTTTCCGCCCACATTTTCGGGCCCCCGACCGGCGTCCCGACCAACTCCTGAGAAAGACAAGCGTTCAATGGCTAAAGAAGAAGTCCTCGAATTTCCCGGCGTCGTCACCGAATTGCTGCCCAATGCGACGTTTAGGGTGAAGCTGGAAAACGAGCACGAGATCATCGCCCACACCGCGGGCCGCATGCGCAAGAACCGCATCCGCGTGCTCGCCGGCGACAAGGTCCTGGTGGAGATGACCCCCTACGACCTGACCAAGGGCCGCATCACCTATCGATTCAAGTAGTCGCCGGCTGCCGGGGAAGGCTGCGAGAGGGTCGATGGAACTGAGACAGAAGCTGATACTGGCCTCCGGGTCGCCGCGCCGCCTCGACCTCTTGAAGCAGGTCGGGATCGAGCCCGTGCGCCTGATGCCGATGGACCTCGACGAGACGCCGAAGAAGTCGGAACATCCGCGCTCGCTGGCGCGCCGCCTGTCGACCGACAAGGCCAGGGCCGCCTATGACGAGATCCGCCGCGATCCTGTGTGGAACGACAGCTATATCGTCGCCGCCGACACGGTGGTTGCCGTCGGCCGCCGTATCCTGCCCAAGGCGGAGTATCTGGAAGAAGCCTCGTCGGCGCTGCATCTCCTGTCGGGCCGCAGCCACTGGGTGTTCACCGGCGTCTGCCTGATCACGCCCTCAGGCATCGTGCGCCAGAAGATCGTCGAGACCAAGGTGCGCTTCAAGCGCCTGTCCGGGCTCGATATCGAAAGCTACCTCGCATCCGGCCAGTGGCGCGGCAAGGCCGGCGGCTATGCCGTGCAGGGCATAGCCGGCTGCTTCGTGCAGAAACTTGTCGGTTCCTACACCAATGTCGTCGGCCTGCCGCTGTTCGAGACCTTGCAGATGCTCTCCGGCGAAGGCTTTGCCGTGCAGTCCGGCTGGACGGAGGGCTGAGCCATGGCCGGGACCGAAAACACCGGCCGCTCCGCCAAGGTGGAGCCGCTGCGCAAGGCGCGTCCGTGCCCGGAATGCCGCCGTCCCTCGCAGCGCGAGCACTATCCCTTCTGTTCCGACCGCTGCCGCAACCTCGACCTGTCGCGCTGGCTCAAAGGCTCCTACGCCATCCCCGTCGTCGACGACGAATCCAAGGCCGAGGACGACGAGAGCTACTGAGGAGATCGCGACCCGGTCCGGCGATTGGCCGGGAAGCCGTTCAATTGATTGGCTTTTCCGGCATCTTCGCAAAGCTGTCAAAAAAGTGCCGAAAGGCGCTGGACATGCCGAAACAAGATGCTATAACGCCCTCGCTTCCGGGGGAAACTCTCCCCCGCCGGTCGGAACCATCCGCCGGATGGCTTGTCAAAAGGCCTGATGCCCGGATAGCTCAGTTGGTAGAGCAGCGGATTGAAAATCCGCGTGTCGGTGGTTCAAATCCGCCTCCGGGCACCATTTTTCCGAGTTAAGAACAGCTTAAGTGCCCGGCGCGGGTTCAGGTGCCGTGGCTTTGTTCGCCGATCACTTCCCATTCGCCACGAATTCACAGATCCACTGCCGCATGTGCCGCTGGGCCGGCAGGGGCGTGATGTTGTGGTCGGCGTCGGGCAGGGTGTCGAGGCGGACATGCTCGAACGCGCGAAGTCCGGCGTGGTCCTTGCCGAAGTAGAGCGCGAGCTGTTCCAGGCTCTCGTCGCCTTCGCTGCAAAGGAAGGCGATCGTCACACCCCGCCGGTCGAGATCGCGGAAGATTGCGTGGCACTCGGCGCGAAACCGTCCGTATTTGGACAGGTTCGGAAAGACCGGCGCCAGCGCGTGCGACAACCGCGACGCGACATGGATCGACAGGCCGCGCAGCACGCCGCGAATGCTGATTTCGCCGGAAATGAGCCGTTTGAAGGTCTTCGGGTCGGTCAGACGCCGCTTGTATTCGCCGATCGGGCGCGGGCCCATGCGCGCCACCTCGACAAGGCTCTCCTCCGGGTCCCAGATCAGGCGCAACTGGTTGATGAGGGCGAGCGCGGTGACCCGGGCATCCCGGTGTCCGGCGTGGAATGCGCTATAGGCGCCGCTGCATCGCCCGATCAGCACATAGGCGCCGGGGCAGGCCGCATCCAGATAGTCCAACGCGTCGGAGACGTCGCGGATCGGACCTTGGGTATAAAGGACCTGATCCGGATCGCCGGCTCGCGCCGGGCTGTCGCCGATGTTGGAGACGTCGAAACGCAGGGAGGGAATGCCGCGGCGGGCAAGGTCGCGGGCAGCCTCGACCCAGCACCGTGCCCAGCCGCCATGATGGTCGTAGCCGGAGTTGAGGAAGACCGCGACCTTTCCCCCTTCCCCCGCCGGGCCTGGCGAAACCGGCCGGCACAAGACGCCGAAGAGCGGCGCCTCTGGGCGAAAGACGACGCCTTCCTCGGTGAACCCGTCGCCGACCAGCCGCGCCGGCGCGTCAGGAGCCCGCGCCGTCCTCTCGGCGCTGTCTTCGTGGGGGAATGTTGCCGAACACCAGTCGGCCATCTTGGCGATCAGTGCTTGCGGCACGATCGAGGCGGTCGGGTCTTCCATCAGCTTGTCGTAGCCGTCGAAGGGGAGCAGCGTGACCTGATGACCCGAGGCGCCGAGCCGGGTCGCCGTTTCACTGTCGGAGGGGACGGCGGGGCGGGCGGCGACGAGGCAGGGCAGGGAGACTGCCCATGGTGTCATATCGATGCCGGTTGACTGGAGATCGGCGGCAACGCCGCGCGGCAGCACCAGTCCGCCGATCGAGACTTCTGCTTCGGGCAGGGCACGGTCGGGAAGTCCGAGCCCTTCGAGGATCACCCTGGCCCGAAGATTGGTCTCGCGCAGGAACCTTTTGCCGCTGGCGATGGGAGCGGCCAGAATGAGGCCCGCGACGTCGGATCGAAGATGCGCCACCCGCTCGGCGATCAGCGTGCCGGGACCAAGGCCGAAGACGACCACCTGCCGGCAATCGGCCGCGCCCTTCAGACTGTCGCAAGCCGCGATCGCGGCATCCGTCCAGGATTGAAGATCCTCGCCGCCGGCGAAATCAAGCGAATCGACGGTGCCTGGATAATCGAACCTGAGGACCGGGAAACCTTCGGCGGCCAGCGCGTCGGCGAGGCAGCGGAGGAATTTCCGGGTGCAGAGTTCGTCGAAACCCCAGCTGCGGCACAGGACGATCCCGGTTTGGCCTTGGAGTGCAGCGTCCGGGAGGGTCAGGTGTCCGGCGCAACCGGCAAACGCGATCGGTAAGGTTTGCGTCATGTCTTAGTCATCCGAACGGCGGGTGGGAACGACGAGCAGCAGCAGGCGATAGATGAGATCTGACAGCCGACGCGGGAGTTTGGAAGGAAGATTGGTCGCCAGCGCGACGACATCATTGTGCGGAACGACGCGAAGCAGGCGCAAGGCGATCGCATAGACGAGGGCGGCGCTGGCGACGGCGAGGACGAGGCCGACAAGGCCCTGGATCTCCAGCAGAATGCCATAGGCAACCGCCGCGCAAACAAGGGCGGCAAGTGCGATCAGCAGCAGGTCCTTGACGTTGAGACCGATCCGCAGGCGCATCCAGCAGAAGGCGATGAGCCAGGTCAGCCATAGCCCGTGAACGGCGGTCCGAGCCCAGGCGGACCCGAGCCCGGCGCCCTCCGGGATGATCAGCGCGAAACTCGCCATGGAGACAACCGCCGTGATCGGCGAGGCGTAGACGAAGAAGCCGCTTCGCTCGCAGGCGCCGATGATGATCGTCGGAACGGTGGTCAGCGCGGTGATGAAGGCGAAACCGACGAGCACCTGAGCCATGGGTACCGACTCGCGGAAATCCGGACCGAACAGCAGCGGCAGCAACTCACCCATGATCGCCGCACCACCGAAGCAGATCGGCAGGATGAGCAGGCTGAGCCAGCGCATGATGCGGTGATAGGTCAGCCGGATCCGGTCGAGATCGCCGCTGTCATGATGACGGCCGATATGCGGTGTCAATCCGCCCAGCATCTGGGTGGGGAGTTGGACGACCAGTCCGGCAAGCGTCAGCCCCGCCGCATAATGGCCGATTTCGGTCGTGCCGAAATAGAGGCCGAGGAAGAAGAACTCCATCCGTGTCCAGATGAACATGCCGACCGCGGCGGAGAACCAGCTGTCCCTGCCAAGGGCTTTCATTTTCGGCGTGACGACGATGCCGGGATCGGGTTTCTGGGCGATATAGCGCCACAGTCCAAGAGCCTGCGGAAGATGGCGGCCCACATGACCGGCAAGGGCGCCGGCGACCCCGAACAGATATCCGCCGATGGCGATCAGGGGAAGCTGGATGAGGCAGCCGATGAAGGTGAGCCTGGTTGTCTCGGCAAAGCGATTGAGCCCGCGGGCCGCGCTCTCCGAAAGGCTGGCGATCGCATAGGACAGGAGGATGAGGCTGGTCATCGCCCAGGTCGACGGCGCGTGTTCGGTGACGTGACCGGTGACCTGCAGCCACAAGGCATAGGCGACGAGCCCCGCCGCGACAAGCACGGTCGGCACCAGGAAGTAGGGCAGAAGTACCCGAGCCAGACCGCCGCCGGGATGGCCGGGCCGGTCATAGGTCGGTATGTAGCGCAAGAGCAGGTTCGGTAAGCCGAGACCGACCAGCGTCGAGGCGGTCATGGCAATGAACAGCGCGAAGGCGACCTCGCCGGACCCCTGGGGGCCCAGCAGACGCGCCACGATCACGCTTCCGGCGAAACCGAAGGCCAGGGAAAGAATGCCGGCAAGGGTGCTGAAAGCCGACGAACGGATGAAGGTGGCCATGATATTCCTGCTGATATCCGCTTTCGCGGACATTCACGTGTCCAGATTGCGCCTTGGCCGAGACGCTCCGCCGGCCGCTTGCTGCAGCCGGCCTTGCGATGGCGGTTGGCTGTCGGTTCCCCGCAGCAATCGCGCGACGACCCTGCGTTGGATGACGGGTTCGGTCAGGAAGAGCTTGATCATGTCGAAATACCTGCCCTTGGCCCTGGCGCGGTGAAACCGCCCGATGGGCGCCTTGGCGCGAAGGTCGGCGAGGCGGAGTTCGAAAGCCTGCCTTTCGTCACCCGTCAGGCGGGGCCACAGTTCGCTCCGTGCCTGCTCGAGCGCCGCAATGAGCGGACGCGTATCGGCCGTGCTGCGGGAGTGGGGCGAAGACAGGCCGCTGATCGCGCCGACCGGCGTCGTATAGATATAAAGCGGCTCATCGACATAGTAGGCACGCCCGCCGGCGGCAAGGATGCGAAGGTTGAACAGCAGATCCTCGCCCGCCCTCACATCCTCGCGGTAGACGATGCGATGCCGCCGCAAAAAGTCGGTGCGCACCAGCGGCTGCAGATAACCGAAATCGTGCCGGTCGGCAGCCGAGGGCAGGAGAAAGTCCGTCATCGTCAGATAGCCGTCGGACAAGCCGGTGTAGACGGGGCCGGCGTCCGCTCCCGCCGCAGCGTCATAGGCCATGAGATTGTCGGCGATGAACTCCGCCTCGTGCGCGTGGCGCAAAAGCCGCTGCAGCCGGTCGGGACGCCAGAGGTCGTCGGAATCGAGCAGGGCCGTCCATGTGCCCCTTGCGGCCTTGAAACCGGCATTTCGGGCAGCGGACGGACCCATATTGCGGGGTTGGCGCAAGACGAGCACGCGCGCGTCCCCGGCAAATGCGCGTTCCACCAGTTCGGGGGTTCCGTCGGTCGATCCGTCGTCGACGACGATCACCTCGACAGGCACATCCCGCTGCGCGAGCGCGCTCTGCACCGCGTGTACGACGCAGTCTTTCGTGTTGAAACACGGAATGACAACGGACACCAGTGGTTCTGTCATGAATACTACCCCGTTCGCGGATCGGGATATTAAGGAATCATTTCTTTCGATTCCGTATACTGGAGCGGTCGACAGTCATACTATTGCACGGGTCTCTCATGCCGACGTCATTTTATCTCGACAATGTTCGAAATCTCCTGCGCAATCTGCGCCAGGAGCCGATCTCGGCTTTGCCGGGCCGCCTGGCCGCGATTGCCAGGCCCAAGATGTTCAGGCTGTCGGAGGAAGCGGCCCACCGCACCGGCGCCGGCGCAATCCTTGCCCGCGCCTATCGCGGCAAGGGCATTGCCCTGATGTTTCACGAGATCCATTCCGACGTCGACGGCGAATTGCGTACGGGCTGCAGCGCCGCGCAACTCGCCCGGATCATCGATGCGGTGCGCGCCGACGGTCGCGACATCGCGACGATCGGCGAGGGGCTGCGCCGGCTGGCCGAACCGGACAGCGCGCCCTTTGCCTTGCTGACCTTCGACGATGGCTACCGCGACAATCGGACGAATGCCCTGCCGGTGCTCGAACGGGCGCAGGCGCCGATGACGCTGTTTGCTCCGACCGGCATGATCACGCGCGAGATAAATGCGTGGTGGCTGGGTTTGCGCGAGATCATCAAGACCTGGGACCAGTTTGATCTTCCCGCCATGGGGCGCAGCTTCGATTGCGGGGATCTTGCCAGCAAGATGTCGACCATGAGAACTGTCACGGGCTGGATCGGCACCGACCAGTCGCGGGCGGACGCCTTGGCGCCCGTCTTCGCGGCCAAGGGCATCGATCTCGCGACCCTCGTCGAACGCCATGCGATGGATGAAGCCGAATTGCGGACGTTTGCGGCCCATCCCCTGGTCGAGATCGGCGCCCATACGCAAAGCCACCGTTTTCTATCCGCTCTCGATGAGGCGACGGTGCTGGACGAACTGAAGTCGAACAAGGCCTATCTCGAAAATCTGCTCGGCCGGCCGGTCCGCTACCTCGCCTATCCCTTTGGCACGCCTGGCGCCTGTGGCGAACGCGAGGCGCGCTTGGCGGCCCTGGCCGGCTTTGAGGCGAGCTTCACCACCCGCGCCGGCCATCTTTTCGCCGAGCATCTGCGACATCCTCAGCTTCTCCCCCGTATCGATGTCGGCTATGCGCCGCAAAGTCGTGCCGCTCTCGCCAGCCGCCTAAGCGGCTTGCACCGGGCCATGACCACCGGCTTTGGCAATCCGGTCGCGACCCGCACCTGAAGTCGGCGGCTGCTGGCCGGCGACGTGAAAGATTTTCCCCATTCAGCTCCTGGGATCGGAACCATCCGGCGCTTCACGCGTTTGCCGCCATCAGGAGGAGTCTGGGATGACCGAAGTTTTTTGCGACATTGTTCCGCATGCACGCGGTTGGGTCTTTCTCTCGGAAGGCGTACAGTCGCCCTCCTATCCAACCTATCGGATGGCCGTGGAGGCGGCGCAGCGCCATATGCAGACGGTGGCGAAACGCCGCTCGTTCGTGCTGCGGCAACAGAACTTGGACGGAAAAATGTTGGCGATCGCCGGCACGGCCGTCCTTTATCAGCCGCGCCTATCGTTATAGCCGCTCACCGCGCGATTTGGCCCGGAGCATGGATGCGAAAACGGGCACAGCTAGCCCGACCATAAGCCCGGCACGCGGTCGGATCGCCAAACCTTGGTCAGCCGACCTGCAGGTCGTGGGTGATCTTCTCGACCCCCGGAACCGCCAGGACGATCTCTATCGCCCGGTCGATTTCGCCCTCGTCCAACAGGCTGCCCGAAAGGAAGATCGTGGTTCCGGAGGCCGTGACCGAGATCCGGCTGGCGTCGATCCCTTGGGAAATGGCCAGTTGGCGCGCCACCGCGGTCTCAAGCGATTCCTGATTGTCGTGCTCAAGCTCGACGACCGGCTTTTCGTCGTGAAAGCGCTGCGGTTTGAATACCATTGCCGTCTCCTTTGGCCGTTGATGCGCGAAAACGCGCCGGGGCGCTTCTTGTTCCGCGCCCCACCAATTTTTTCAGTAGCCGCCGATCACAGGCAGGATCTCTCCGGAAATGTAGCTGGAGCATTGCGGCGAAGCGAGGAAGACATAGGCAGGCGCCAGTTCTTCCGGCTGGGCCGGACGCTTCATCGGCACTTGGCTGCCGAATTTGGCGACATCCTCGGCTTCCCGATCCGGAGGGTTCAGCGGCGTCCAGACGGGACCCGGAGCAACCGCATTGACGCGGATGCCCCGCTTAATCAGGTTGGCAGCCAGCGAACGCGTAAACGCGTGTATCCCGCCCTTCGTCATGGAATAGTCGAGCAGATTGTCGCTTCCCTTGATGCCGACCACCGAGCCAGTGTTGATGATCGAACTCCCGTTCTTCAGATGCGGCACGGCTGCCTTGGTCACGTGAAAATAGCCGTAGAGATTGGTTTTCAGGGTCTCGTCGAAGTGTTCGTCGGAAAGATCCTCGATCCGTTTCGAATGGACCTGGAAGGCGGCATTGTTGACCAGCACGTCGAGCTTGCCGAATGTCTGGACCACGTCCGCCACCAGTTGGCGGCAATAATCTGGGTCGCGCACGTCACCGCGGCTGACCAGGCAGCGCCGCCCTTCCGCTTCGACCGCCTTGCGGGTCATGTCAGCATCGCGATCCTCGGCCAGGTGGGCGATTGCGACGTCTGCGCCTTCGCGGGCAAACAGTACGGCTACCGCCCGACCGATGCCGGAATCGCCGCCAGTGATCAGCGCCACCATCCCGGCGAGTTTGTCCGACCCCTTGTAGAAAGGCGCGTCATACATCGGCGCCGGATCGAGGCCGTGCTCCATACCCGGCTTGGGCTTGTGCTTCTGCGGAAACGGCGGTTCGGGATAGCGTCGCGCCCCCGCCTGGACCGCGCCGTCGCCGGTCTTCGCCGAGGCCTCGCGCGCATCGTCGGCGGCGACTTCGCGTTGGATGTCGCGCTGGCGTTCCGCGGTCCTGTCACTGTTGTGGGTCGTCCTGTCCATGATCGCTCCTTCGGTGCGGCAGGTTGCGATGAATGGCTTGGCGCCCGACACAGTGCCAGGCTGCCATTGCAAGGACAGAACCCGCCACGCGGGTCGATTGTTCCGCGCCCGACGTTCTGCCGGTTGGCAGCGATAGAGACATGCTATATTGCTCAATTAGATAGAGATATTGAGCGAGGGAGGACGAACAATGGAATGCGGTAAAGGTCGGCGTTCATCCTTGGTGCAGTCGAGGTTCCTCGGCAGGAATGGGTAGGCTCTCGCGGCTCTTCCCCACGGCCTCGATCGGGGCCTATCTCGTCGCCATGGCGATCCTGGCGACGCTGCCGTTGCTTGCCTTCGTGATCTTCCTGCTGTGGCAGTTGGAACGCAGCGAATATGAAGCCTTGCGCCAGGAGACGGCGCAGGACGCGCAGACCATCGGACGCAATTTCGAGCGCGAGCTCGAGGACATGGAAACGACCCTTCGTCTCCTGGGCGGCGCCGCAGAACTGGCCACCGGCAATCTCCAGTCCTTCCACAAGCGCGTCGCGTCGAGCCTCAGCGAAGGCTCGCTCTATGTGCTGCTCGCCGACGCGCAAGGCAACCAGAAGCTCAACACGCGCGTTGCATTTGGCGCGCCGTTGAAACGGATGACGGATATGTCGACACTCAAGTCGGTGCTCGCCTCCGGCAAGATCGAGGCATCGGGCATCTTTTTCGGCGCGACGAGCCAGCAATGGGTGTTCAACCTCATCCTGCCGCTCTCGCCGCCGGCTTCGGCATCGGGGGCCGCCCTTGTCCTGACGCAGAATGCCGGAGACCTGGTCAGTCTGACCGCCACCGATACCCTGCCCCCCGCCTGGTCGGCCGCGGTGATCGATGTCGACAACAAGGTCATCGTGTCGAGCGGGCCGGAGAATATCCCCTCCGGCGGGGACTTTCCGAAGCATCTGGTGGAACTGATGGTCGGCTCCAACCAGAGTGCGGTCACGCTGCACGACGGTCACGAAACCATGCTCGGTTATGCTCGCGTCGGGGATTGGCCCTGGCGCGTGGCGATCTGGGGGCCGGTCTCGACGGCGCAGGCCTCGCTCGCCAATACCTGGCAGAATCTGATCTACGGCAGCATCGCCCTGCTTGCGGTCAGCCTCGGCATCGTTCTCGTGGCGGCGCATCAATTGCGGTATTCGATCCGCCAGATCGCCCACGTGGCGGAACGCATCGGCCGCGGCGAGATCGTCTCGCCGGAGATGACCAAGATCACCGAGGCAAACCAGGTCGCCATCGCGCTGTCCAATGCCTCGTTCGATCGCGCCCAGGCGGAGGAACGGGTTCATTTCATCCTTCAGGAACTCGTCCATCGCACCAAGAACATCCTGTCGCTGGTTCAGGCCATGCTGCGCCAACTGGCCCGCGGGACCGACAGCGTCGATGAACTGCAAAAGGCCGTCAGCGGCCGTCTTTCCGGCCTGGCGCAGTCGATCGAGGCACTCGCCCAGCAGCAATGGGGCGGCATTCCGCTTTCCAAGGTGATCGAACTGCAGCTTTCCGCCGTCGTGGGTTCGATGAGCCGGATCGAGACGCGCGGCGAGGACTTGCTGGCCAATGCCAATGCCGTACAGAATCTCGGTCTTGTATTCTATGAACTGGCGACCAATTCCGTCAAATACGGTGCACTCTCTGTTCCCGAGGGCCGGGTGCTGATCGAATGGACTTTCCTCGACGGCGAGGAGGGTACCAAGCGGATCCAGTTGCGCTGGGTCGAGTCCGGCGGTCCGCCGGTGGTAAAGCCGTCGCGACAGGGCTTCGGCACTACGGTGGTCGAACGCCATGCGGCGGCCGCCTTCAGCGGCAAGGTGGTCATGGAGTTCGCGGACAGCGGCTTGCACTGGACGCTGACCGCTCCCTTGTCGGCCATCGAAAATGCGCTGGGCCACGGCGAGCTTTGAGCCCGCGTCGGCATCCCGCCCGCCTCGGCGCCAAGGAACCTTTGCCCCTGTTCGTCGGTTTGACAGTGTGCGACGCCGATGGCGCGACCTGACAATCACGACAGGTCCATGGCACGAAACGCTCCATGGATCGAAGCGAGGTTCCAATGCGAAAGAAGTCCTACGCCTATGATGCTGCCGGTGACATCCGCAAGGATGCAGCGCCGCAATTCGTCGGAACGCAGCATGGCGGCGACAACAATGGCGTGGCGAGCGCCAAGCCGACGGTGATCACAGGTTCCGAGGATGCAACGGTGAACAAGTGGCCTCCCGACAAGGAGAATCCGCCCAAGGACTGGGATCCCAATTACGATCCGACCGATCGGTCGGCCCCGGAATAATCTCCTGCAGACAACCGTGATCGTTTACGGACCTATGCGCCTGAGAGCTTCGGCCCGGTCGTTCGCGGCGGAGAGAATGGCGCGGATCTCGTCGGCCTTTTCAGCCCCCGAGGCGTAGCCGGCCGACGGCGTCAGGCCCGGATCCTCGGCGCCGTCTTTGGGCAGGACGTCCTCTCCCAGGCTGCGTACCATTCCGGAGATGGCTTCCGGACCATTGATTGCTGCCGCAAGGAGGGAGATGAGAATCTCCCTGTGGGCGTTCAGCCTGCCTTCGATTTCCTGTCTGGCGATATCGGTCATTTTTCGCTCCTGCGCTTGGCTTCGTCATAGTGGGCGACGAGCCCCGGACAGGGAACAATGAAGCCGCCGAAAAGTTTCCCCTGGAGGCAAAAGAAGAGTTCATTCTGGAGATAAAATCGTGACCGATACCGTTCGGCCGCCCCGCTGGCGGCGTCATCCCGATCCTCGAGATCGCCTGATCATCGCGCTTTATGCGCAACTGGAGGCCGAGCGGCAGACGCGTGAGACGCTGCGATGGGCGATCCGCAATGGTGCGTTGAAACCCGAAGTGCTCGAAGCGATTGCCGGCGACCCGGTTCCCGCGGATTGCGAGGACATCGCAGCCCTGGAGCGGACCTTATCGGCACGACAGTCCAGTTCTTCCGACAATCCCGTCAAGGAGTTTTGGAGATGAAAAAGACCTGCGGAGACGAACGATCGCGATCCGACGCCTGAAACGGGCACCGGCGGCGAAAGCCAGGCGCAGGGCTCCGGCACGACCACCAAGTGAACAAAAAACCGATCAGGAAGTGCCCGGCCACAACGCCGGGCATTTTTGCGTCGTGCATCCAGCGTCAGGTCATAAGCGACCGGGTGGAAGCCAATCGCTCATAGAGCGACGCATAGGCTGCGGCACTGCGATCCCAGGAATAGTCGGCCTGCATCGCCCGCATTTGCAGGCGCGACCAGTGTGTCGGATGGCGATAGGCAGCGCAGGCCCGGCGGATCGCATGGCGCAGACCATCCGCCGTTACCGGATGAAACTGGAAGCCGGTCGCAACGCGTGCCGAAAGCGCCGCGTCGTTCGCGTCGATGATCGTCTCGGACAGGCCCCCCGTGCGCGACACCACCGGCACGCAGCCGTAGCGCAGGGCGTATAGTTGCGTCAGGCCGCAGGGCTCGAAACGGGAGGGCTGGATGATGGCGTCGGAACCGCCGTGAATAAGGTGGGCTGTCGGTTCGTCATAACCGATTGATACCGCCATGCGGCCCGGATAGCGCTCCGCCGTGCGATGCAGCGCCGCCTCGATGTCGCGGTCGCCCTGGCCGAGCACGATCAGGCGCCCGTCCACCTGGAAAATCTCGTCGGCAACCTCCGCCAGCATGTCCATGCCCTTCTGCCAGGTAATCCGGCTGACGGCGGAAAACAGCGGGCCCTTGCCGGGCTGCATGGCGAAACGCTCGAGCAGCGCCGGCTTGTTCCGCCTCTTATTGCGAATCGAGCGGGCGTCGTAGCCGACCGGCAGGTGCGGATCGTTTGCCGGGTCCCAGATCTCCTGGTCGATCCCGTTGACGATACCCTGCAGCCTGTCCATCCTCTGGCGCAAGACGCCCTGCAACCCCATCCCGAAGGTCGGCATCAGAATTTCGCGGGCATAGGTCGGGCTGACGACGGTGATGTGGTCGGCAGTCATCAGTCCGCCCTTCAGGTAGCTGATGTCGCCGAAATATTCCATGCAGTCGAGACTGTAGGCATGGGGCGGCAGTCCGATCGCGCTCAGCACGTGCGCCGGGAACTGACCCTGGAAGGCCAGGTTGTGGATCGTCAGCACGACCGGCACTGCGCAGCCCATCGACCGCATGTAGACCGAGGTCAGTGCCGTCTGCCAGTCGTGGCTATGCACGAGATCAGGCTGCCAACCGGGAAGGGCGCCGGCGGCAATTTCGGCTGCGGCAAGCGACAGGACGGCAAAGCGCTTCCAGTTGTCGGGGTGGTCGTTGCCGTGACGATCGACATAGGGTCCGCCGTCGCGGTCGTAAAGCTGTGGCGCATCGAGAACGAACAGGCAGAGGCCGTCGATTTCGAGATGTCGCAACGTGGCCCGTTCGCCCAGCAGATTGTCGAATTCCATCAGCGGCGGATGACGCCGGGCCTGTTCGAGCAGCGCCGGATAACCGGGCACGAGGCTATGGGTATCGATGCGGAATGCCGACAAGGCCTTGGGCAGGGCGCCTGTCACATCGGCCAGCCCGCCGGTCTTGACCAGCGGGTAGATCTCGGAGGTGACGGCAAGAACCTTCAGCCTCTTGCGCGTGGCAGCGGAGGAAGGAATGCGGGACGTTTGCGCAGGAGGGCTTGCTTCCCTGGAGATCCGGAGGAACGGCGAGTCGGGCAGTGACGGGGCGATATGAACCGTTCCCATGTCCGCTATTCCTTGCGGCGGCCGCGCGGCGACGGTGGCTTCACCGCAGCCGCCGATTCGGAAGCGGGTATCTGGGTCGGTTCGGCGTTTCGCGCCTTCTTGATACGGCGTTCGGCATGTTCGGTGGTCGCACTGGCGCTGGCCTGCCACGTCTCCCAGGCCCGTATCGCCTCCTGCCAGTGAATGTCGTGGCGGCCATCCGGCCTGCCTTCTTCTTCCCACAGCGCATAGGCGCGTCTGGCTATCCAGTCGGTATCGATCTCTGCCATGGTCTTGGTCTCCCTCGTCGCCACGTGTCGAACGCATTTCAAGGCGATCGGTTCCCGTCATGGCCAATGAAATGGAAGCGGTCCGGGGAACCGCAAAGTGGCTGGGACGTTGACTGGCCAAAGCCGGTCAATTGCCGGCTATGGAAGCAAGGAAAAGAGAGGGCGGAGGCATGGCGCGGCGCGTCTACTGGAAAGGCTATCTGAAGCTTTCGCTCGTTACCTGCCGGGTCTCGATGACGCCGGCCGTGACCGAGAGCGCCAAGCTTCGCTTCCACAACATCAATGCCAAGACCGGAAACCGTGTCGTCAGCCGCTATGTCGATTCGGTCACCGGAAAGCCGGTGGATGAAGACGACCAGATGCGCGGCTACCCGCAGGACGAGGACAATTACGTCCTGTTCGAGGAAGAGGAACTCGACGAGGTGGCGCTCGAGAGTACCCGCACCATCGACATTGAGCGCTTTGTTCCCGCCGGGTCGATCGACTGGATCTGGTACGACTCGCCCCATTATCTCGCCCCCGCCGACAAGGTGAGCGAAGAAGCCTTTTCCGTCATTCGCGAAGCCATGGCGAAGACCGGGACCGCCGGCATATCCCGCCTCGTCCTCTATCGGCGTGAGCACGCGGTTCTGCTATTGGCGCGTGATCGCGGCATGCTGGCCTGGACCTTGCGCTACGGCGACGAGGTGCGAGGGGGCGAAGAGTTTTTCGCCGACGCGGGTAAGGAGGCGCCATCGGCAAAGGCTCTGACCATGATGAAGAAGCTGATCGGCGAGCGGCTCGACAGCTGGTCGCCGGATCTTGTCCAGGACCCTGTCGAAGACCGGCTTCATGCGATCATCAAGGCCCGCAAGAAGGCCGCCAAACCCGCCAAGCCGAAGAAATCGGAACCGCCGAAGCGCGACAATGTCATCGACATCATGACGGCGCTGCGAAAGAGCCTCGCTTCGGAAAAGAAGTCGACCGCTAAGGACTAACGCGACTTGCGTCGGGGCCCGGAAGCCGGCTTGAGCACGGCCTCGGCCTTGCGGAAATCGCCCCATGGATCGGCGAACGATCCGGATAGCCGGGCGATCGCATTGCCGATGGTGAAATGGGCGGGGCCGATGTCCGGCCCGAGTTCCTCCCAGGATAGCGGCATCGAGACGGGCGCACCGGCGCGCGCGCGCGGCGAATAGGGGGCAACCGCGGTCGCACCGCGCCCGTTGCGCAGATAGTCGATCAGGATCTTGCCTTCGCGCTTTGCCTTGCTGATGGTCGAGACATAGTCCGAAGGGCTGTCCTTGGCCATGCCGTCGGCCAGTGCCTTCATCGCCGCCTTCACCTGCGGCCATTCGGTCTTCGGCTTGACCGGGGCGACGACATGCAGGCCCTTGCCGCCGGAGGTCTTGACGAAACCGGTGAGCCCGATCGCCTCGAACCGCGCGCGAACCTCGAGGGCGGCGGCGATGACACGCTCCCACGATACGCCGGGACCGGGGTCGAGATCGATATTGACCATGTCGGGCTTTTCCAGTGCGTCGAGCGTCGCGCCCCAGGGGTGGATCTCCAGCACGCCGCCCTGCACCAGTCCGAGCAGCCCGTCGAGGTCGGTGATCGCGACATTGGGCTCGTCGTCCGGGGCGGCCGGATCGGGCACGATCCGGATGTCCTTGCGCATGCCGCGCCAGGCATGTTTCTGGAAAAAGCAGGTGCCGCCGACGCCCTCGGGGCAGCGCAGCAATGCGAGCGGGCGGTTGACGACGAAGGGCGCCATCCTTGGCCAGACCTCGATGTAGTAATCGGCAAGCCCCGCCTTGGTGACGCCCGCGTCGGGCCAGTAGACCCGATCGGGATGGGTCAGCGTCACTGTCCGTTTCGGCTCGGCCTCAACCGTCTTCATCTCGCCCTCCCGAACCACATCGCCTGCCGCCTTGTCCTCGCGCACACCACGGAACGAAGCGTGCCGCAGATGGGCATCCGCCGTCCAGCCGCGAAACTCAATCTCCGCCACGGTCTCGGGTCTGACGAAGACGACGTCCTTTCGCTGCGTAGCGGTCAGGCGGTCGGCGAACGGGCTTTCGTCCTGGCGAAGCGGTTCCAGCCGGCGCATGAGAAGCCTTGCCGTCTCTTGCGAATAGCCGGTGCCGACCCGCCCGATATGTACGAGCTTGCCATTGTCATGGGTGCCCATCACCAGCGAACCGATCGCATTCTTCGCCACGGAGGAGGGGACGTAGCCGCCGATGACGACTTCCTGCCGCGCCGAACATTTCGACTTGACCCAGTCACGGCCGCGCCCCGAGCGATAGGGGGCGTTTGCCACCTTGGAAATGATCCCCTCGAGGCTGAGCCGGCAGGCATGTTTGAGCACCAGGTCGCCGCTTTCGTCGAAGTGCTCGCTGAATTTTAGGCGCGGCGGCGCCGCTTCCATTAATTGCTTCAATGCCGCCTTTCGCACGGAGAGACCAACCGCGCGCAGGTCGAAGCCATCGAGATGGATAAGGTCAAAGGCATAGAACACGAAGCGGTCCGAGCGACCCTCGCTCAGATCGGCCTGCAGCAGGGAGAAATCGCTGGTGCCCGTACCGTTCTCCACCACGATCTCGCCGTCGATGATGAAGTGGCGGGAGGGCAGGGCGAGAAGCCCGTCGACGATGTCCGTGCCGAAACGGGCGGTCCAGTCGAGCCCAGTGCGGGTCAGCAGGCGCACGTTTTCGCCGTCGCGATGCGCCTGGATGCGATAGCCATCGAGCTTGATCTCGTGCAGCCAGCGCTGGCCCTTCGGTACGTCCTTCACAAGCGTGGCGAGCGCGGGCTCGACGAAGTCGGGCTTTTTGCCGCGAACCGCGCCCTTCAGCTTGCCCGGAGCGATCTCCCTGGCCGGCGGAGCAGGGTCGCCCGCTGCTACGCGCTTTGACGCCACGCTTTGCCGGACTTTCGCCTTTGAGGCCGATCGCTTGGTCTTTGCCGGCGAAGGATCGTCGCCGATCTCTTCGATCGTCCGGCCGGTCTTCACCGATTCCGGCCGCTCTTCGAGGATGTCGGGATCATCCTCTCTGCGCGCAGCCTCGTCCTCCGCCTTGATCAACAGCCAGTTTTCGCGGCTCTCGCCCTCCTTGCCCGCCATGCGCACCAGGTGCCAGCGCCCGGAGAGCTTGTCGCCCTGCAGCTCGAACTCCAGATGTCCCTTGCGATAGGCCTTCTTCAGGTCGCCGATCGGGGTCCATCGTCCGCGATCCCAGACAATGACGCTTCCCGCGCCGTAATGGCCCTTGGGGATCGTGCCCTCGAAGTCGCCGTAGTCCAGCGGGTGATCCTCGACATGGACGGAGAGGCGTTTTTCGCCGGCGACCAGGCTCGGACCCCGCGTCACCGCCCAGCTTTTCAGTACGCCGTCCATCTCCAGCCGCAAGTCATAATGCAGCCGGCGAGCGGCGTGCTTGTGGATGACGAAGCTGTCGCCGCCCCGACGACCGGCCTTGCCCTGGGGTTCCGGCGTCGCCTTGAAATCGCGCTTCCTGCGATAAAGATCGAGCGACATGGATCAACCGGCCTTTCGTCCGGGCGGGCGCTTGCTCTGGCTTTGCTTGGGCGTCGATCGCCGGGCGGTCGTCTTTTTCGCCGGCTTGGCCGCGGCCTTGCGGTCTTCGCCCAGGCCCGCGCTCTTGCGTAGCGCCGCCATGAGATCGGTGACGTTGGTGTCCTTGCGCTTTGGAAGCCGCTTGGGTTTGCGGCCGGCGATCTTCGCCTTGACCAGTTCGATCACGGCCTCCTCGTAGTGATCCTCGAAATCGGCGGGGTCGAACTCTCCCGTCTTGGTCTCGATGATATGGCGCGCCAGGTCGAGCATTTCGCCTTCGATCTTGACAGCGGGAATGTCTCCCAGGATCTCCTTGGCGGAGCGGACCTCATAATCGAAGTTCAGTGTCGTGGCGATCATGCCCTTGCCGTGCGGGCGGATCAACAGCGATCGCACGCGGCGGAACAGGACGGTCTCCACCAGCGCCGCCACCCCCTTCGCCTCCATCGCCTCGCGCACGAGATCATAGACCTCGAGCGCCTGGCGATTTCCCGGAGCAAGAAAATAGGGGCGTTCGAAGAACACCGTGTCGACCTCGTCACAGGGGATGAAGCGCATCATGTCGAGGGTCTTGTCGGCCTCCGGCACAGCGTCTCGTATCTCCTCGGGTGAGAGGAGGATCGACTGACCCTCGCTGGTCTCGTAGCCCTTGACCAGGTCGTCATTGTCGACGCCCCGGCCCGTGTCGGCATCGACATATTCGCGCCGCACCCGGTGGCCGGTATCGCGGTTGACGATGTGGAACGAAACGCGTTCCTGCGCGGTGACAGCCGAATAGAGCGCCACCGGGCAATTGAGTTCGCCTATGACGAGATCGCCTCTCCAGATTGCCCGCGCTGCCAAAGATCCATCTCCTTGAATGCCGGAGAAACGGGCAAGGCAATTCTTTGTTCCGCGCGCTGCCGCACAAGGCCTGCGTCGGCTGAATCGTGGCGTTGTCCTCGCCGCCGCATCGGCGCGCCTCGTGGCCCGCCTGCCGTCCTTCTCGACAGATCGCGGCTAATCGGAAGGGTGTTAAACTCAGGCGGGCGTGAAATCTACCCTGCAACCTCATGCGGGCAGATTTTCCCTTGTCTTTCCGAAGCCTAGGCGCGGGATTGAAGTTTTATTAACCTTCGCGCAAGAAATTAACCATAAAGATTGAAGCATACGTCGGAGTGGGATCTGCGTGAGGCAGGTTACCGTCGGGCATGACGCCGTCCCGTCGTACCGGTTTTGGTCCGGTATGAAGATTTCATTGAAGCGGTTCCAGGAACAGTCTTCGGTGCGTGCGGACAGGGGCGAGCTCGCTCATGACAGGCTCCAAGTCCGCAATCCCGTCGATCGACCAGGAAAGTTGAATTCGGGCGGCCTTCCGTGAGGAAGCGGCCGCATGCGGGGATTGGCAGTGGGGCAGTTTTCGCCGGCAGAACGGACGGCAGGCGCACAGGCGGGAAGCCTGCGCGAGCGGCTGCGCTTTGCCGGCCTTGGCGACGCCGATTGCGATCTGCTGCGCCAGTATCGCCATCTGCTCGAGCCGAACCTCAAGACCGGCCTTCGCGACGTCTTCCGGCGGCTGCAATCCTTCCCCGATGCCGCGCGCAATTTTTCCAGCGAGCGGCAGTTCGACCGGCTGCACGACCTGCTCTCCTCCCATTGGGATGTGCTGACGGACGCCCGCTTCGATGCGCTCTATGCCGAACGCGTCAAGGTTCTCTCCGATGCCGAAAGCCGCATGGGGCTCGATCCGCGTTGGCACATCGCCGGCCATGCCGTGGTCATGGAACACCTCCTCCAGGCGGTGATCGCCGATCTCGCCGGCCGTGGCCTCCTGCCGGGCAATCGCAAGCGGCAGCGCGAGATCACCAACCTCGTCGGCGCGATCGTCCGGCTGGTCATGGTCGACGTCGAAATCGCCGTGTCCCTGCGCTTCAACGAATTGCGGGTGAAACACAGTCGCGACCTCGCCGCCCAGCGTGAGCGCGACCGGCTGGAGGTCGAGGAAGTCTTCGGCCCGGTCCTCCGTTCGCTGGCCGCGCGCGACCTCACGGTTCGCATTTCGGGCGACGTGCCAGCACACTATGCCGAACTGGCCGACACGCTCAACGGCGCGATCGACCAGATGCAATCGGCCCTTCTCGCCTCCGAGGAGCGGATCGCGATCGCCGGGACGGGAACGCAGACCGTTTCGACCGCGGCAAACGAATATGCTGCCCGGGCCGAAAACCAGGCCGTCCGCCTCCGCGAAGCGACCTCGTCTCTCGAAACCGTGGCGGCGGGGGTTCGCGACAGCGCGTCGAGGACGCGGGCGGCGGAAGAGCAGGTCTCGGTGACGCAGAAGGCGGTCGAAGCGAGCGGCACGGTCGCCGGCCAGGCGATCACCGCCATGTCCGACATCGAAGCCTCGGCCGAGCAGATCGGCCAGATCATCGGCGCGATCGACGAGATTGCCTTCCAGACCAATCTGCTGGCGCTCAATGCCGGCATCGAGGCGGCGCGCGCCGGCGATAGCGGTCGCGGATTTGCCGTCGTCGCGCAGGAGGTTCGCGCGCTTGCCCAGCGCTCGGCCGAGGCCGCGCGCGAGATCAAGGCGCTGGTGGCAACCACCAAGTCGCAGGTCGACAGCGGCGTCGATATCGTCGGGCGCACCCAGAAGGCGATCGGCGACATCGTCGAGCAGGTCGGCGGCATCAGTGCGATGGTCTCCGACATTGCTCAGGCGGCGGGCGCCCAGGCCGGCGAACTCGCGTCGATCTCCGGCCTCGTCTCCGGCCTTGGCGGCGAGATTGCCGAAAGCGCCGATTTCGCCCGTCGCTCGAGCAGCGGTTCCGACGACCTCCACAGGGTGATCGTCGAGCTGGGACACACTGTCAGGGAATTCCATTTCGAACGTCAGGCGCGCGGTGGCGAGCCGGCGAAGCCCGAAGGCCGGGTTGGAGCGACCGAGCAGCGCCAGGCGACGCCGCCAGCCGCGATCTTCTCGGGCGAGCCGGAAGGCGCGGACTTCGACGACGGTTTCGGCTTTCCGCCTCGTATTGCCGGACTTGGCGGCTGAGCGGGAGGTTGAGGGGATTGTTTACCAACTTCAGATACACAGGATGGATCGGGGCGGGCAATGCGACCTTCGGAACAACGGATGAAGAGTCCGCGGGACGAACGGAACGGTCGGATTGTGCAAGGCCCTCCAGACAAGGAAAGAACTGATGGCAGCTAAGAAAGGCGAACAGAAGAGCTTGAAACTGTCCGCTGTGCTCGACCTGAACGAGGCCTCCAACCTGAAGGCCAACCTCATGTCCCTGCGCGGTGGCGCGGTGGCGATCGATGCTTCGGGTGTCGAGCGCGTCGGCGCGCAATGCGCGCAGATCCTGGTGGCAGGGGCCAAGGCATGGGAAGCGGACAAGAAGCCCTTCACCTACGTCAAGGCCTCCGATGCCTTTCTCAAGACACTTCAACTGATAGGCGTGAACGTAGATCATCTGCTCGCCAAGGAGATCCGGCAATGAAGAAAAAAGTGCTTACCGTGGATGATTCCAGGACCATCCGGAACATGCTCCTGGTCACGCTCAACAATGCGGGCTTCGAGACCATCCAGGCTGAGGACGGCATCGAGGGGCTGGAAGTCCTCGAGGAATGCAATCCGGACGTCATCGTCACCGACATCAACATGCCGCGCCTCGACGGCTTCGGCTTCATCGAAGGTGTCCGGCGCAACGAGAAATACCGTGCCGTTCCGATCCTCGTCCTGACGACGGAAAGCGACGCGGAGAAGAAGAACCGCGCCCGCCAGGCCGGTGCGACCGGCTGGATTGTCAAGCCTTTCGATCCCACCAAACTGATCGATGCCATCGAGCGTGTAACCGCTTAAAGCCCAGGATTTTCTCCTATGGATATGAACGAAATCAAAGAGATCTTCTTCCAGGAATGCGAGGAGCAGCTCGCTGAACTGGAATCCGGTCTTCTCAAAATGAATGATGGGGATCGCGACCCGGAAACGGTCAACGCCGTGTTCCGCGCCGTGCACTCGATCAAGGGCGGCGCCGGTGCCTTCGGTCTGGATGACCTCGTGGCCTTCGCGCATGTCTTCGAGACCACTCTCGATTGCGTTCGTTCCAACAAGCTGGAGCCTGGCCCCGAGGTGATGAAGGTCATGCTCAAGTCGGCCGACGTGCTCGCCGACCTGGTGACCGCCTCCCGCGATGGTGGAAGTGTGGATCCGTCCCGCTCGAGCGGACTGGTGAAGGAACTCGATGCGCTGGCGAATGGCGAGGTCCCGCACGCGGCCGCCGCGCCTGCCCCGGCAGCTGCGCCGGCCGCCAAGGCCGCCGCGCCGGTGGCCGCACCCGCGCCGAGCGACGACAGCGGATTCCAGCCGATCCCGTTCTCCTTCGACGACGATTTCGGCGGTGAGCCGGAGAGCGCTACGCCGACCTTCGACGTTTCCTTCAAGCCGCGCCGCGAGCTGTATGCCAAGGGCAACGAGGCCGCTCTTCTGTTGCGCGACCTGTCGCGCATCGGCGAATTGAGCGTCCATTGCGACATGGACAGCCTGCCTTCGCTCGACGACATCGATCCGGAAGCCTCCTATTTTTCGTGGAAGCTGCAGATCACCACCGACAAGGGCGAGGAGGGCATCCGCTCCGTCTTCGAATTCGCCGAGTGGGATTGCGACCTTGACATCAAGCTGCGCTCCGAGGCCGATGTGGCGCCGGCCGGCGAAGAGCCGCCGATGGTTCCTGTTCCCTTTGATCTTTCGATCCTCGACGGCGCCGGCGAAGGCACCGCCGTCGACCAGGCCGTCGCCGCCGCCGAGACCGCCAGCAATGTGGTCAAGCTCGCTGCCGGCGCCGCCAAGCACGAGAAGAAGGAGACGCCCGCAGCCGCAGCCGCCGCAGCGGCCGCCGCCGCCCAGAACAACGCCGCCGCCGGCCAGACTATCCGCGTCGATCTCGATCGCGTCGACCGCCTGATCAACCTGGTCGGCGAACTGGTGATCAACCAAGCCATGCTGTCGCAGAGCGTCATCGAGAACGATGCGACCGGCACGTCCGCGGTCAACATGGGCCTCGAGGAGCTGCAGCAGCTTACCCGCGAGATCCAGGACTCGGTCATGGCCATCCGCGCACAGCCGGTGAAGCCGGTCTTCCAGCGCATGTCGCGTATCGTTCGCGAAGTGGCCGACATGGTCGGCAAGTCGATCCGCCTCGTCACCGAAGGTGAAAACACCGAAGTCGACAAGACGGTCATCGACAAGCTGGCCGAGCCGCTGACCCACATGATCCGCAACGCCGTCGACCACGGCATCGAGAGCCCGGAAAAGCGCGCCGCCGCCGGCAAGGATCCGGAAGGCACGATCAAGCTGACGGCCAAGCATCGTTCGGGCCGTATCGTCATCGAACTGGTCGACGATGGTGCCGGCATCAACCGCGAGCGCGTCAAGCAGAAGGCGATCGACAACGAACTGATCGCCGCCGATGCCAACCTGACGGATGAAGAGATCGACAACCTGATCTTCGCGCCCGGCTTCTCGACCGCCGACAAGATCTCCGACATCTCCGGTCGCGGCGTCGGCATGGACGTGGTCAAGCGTTCGATCCAGGCGCTTGGAGGTCGTATTTCGATCACCTCGCGTCCGGGCCATGGCTCGACCTTCACCATGAGCCTGCCGCTGACGCTCGCCGTTCTCGACGGCATGGTGGTCACGGTTGCCGGCCAGACGCTCGTCGTCCCGCTCACCGCGATCGTCGAGACCCTGCAGCCGGAAGCCCAGAACATCCATTCCTTCGGTTCCAACCAGCGTCTCATCTCGATCCGCAATTCGTTCTGCCCGCTGGTCGACGTCGGCCGGATCCTGAACTTCCGCAACATCCAGGCCAACCCGATCGAGGGCGTCGCCCTTCTGGTCGAGTCCGAAGGCGGCGGCCAGCGTGCCCTGATGGTCGATGCCATCCAGGGCCAGCGTCAGGTCGTTATTAAGAGTCTTGAGGCAAACTACACCCATGTGCCGGGTATCGCCGCGGCAACGATCCTCGGAGATGGCCGCGTCGCGCTCATCCTCGACGTCGATGCGGTCGTCGCTGCCTCGCGCGGTCAGTCGCTCAAACAGGAAATGTCCTTAGCTGTCGCAGGTTAGTATGATGTCGTATGCGGTGAAAAACTTGGTTGAAGGTGGGCGCGAACTCATCGCCTTTCGTATCGGCGATCAGGAGTTTTGCGTGAACATCATGTCGGTGCGCGAGATCCGCGGATGGACACCCGCGACCCCGTTGCCGCATTCGCCGTCCTATGTCCTGGGCGTCATCAACCTGCGCGGCGCAGTGCTGCCGATCATCAACCTCTCGATCCGGCTCGGCATGAAGCCGGTCGAGCCGGAAGCGCGCCATGTCATCATCGTCGCCCAGGTCGGGGCGAAGGTGGTGGGCCTGCTGGTCGAAGCCGTGTCCGACATCCTGACCGTCAGCGACGACAACATACAGCCGACGCCGGAGATCTCCTCCGACCTCGAGAAACAATATGCCCGCGGCATTCTCGCGATCGACAAGCGGATGATCTGTCTCATCGAGCTTGGTGCTCTCTTCCCCGACGCTGAAAGCGAGGCCGCATGACGCTTGCCATCAATACCTCTTCCCGCCAATCGGATGATGAGGTCCTGGCCAGCGGCGAATATCCGCTGACCCGCCGCGACCTCAATGAGATCGCCGCGATGATCTATTCGGATGCCGGCATTTCCCTGAATGAATCCAAGGCGTCGCTGGTCTATTCGCGACTGTCGAAGCATATCCGCAATCTGGGGCTTTCGGGTTTCCGCGCCTATTGCAGCCTGGTTGCCTCGCAGGAAGGGGCCCAGGAGCGGCGCGAAATGCTGTCGCATCTGACGACCAACTTCACCCGGTTCTTCCGCGAGAATCACCATTTCGACCACCTCAAGTCCGATGTCTTGCCGGGGCTCCTCAATCGCGCCAAGAGCGGCGGTCGGGTGCGCATCTGGTCGGCGGCCTGTTCCGACGGCCAGGAACCCTATTCGATCGCGCTCACCGTCCTGTCGCTGATGCCGAACGTCGCCGACTATGACTTCAAGATTCTTGCGACCGACATCGATCCGAAGATCCTCGCGCTCGCCCGGGCCGGTTGCTACGACGAGACCGCGCTCGAGACCGTCAACCCGGCCATGCGCAAGCAGTGGTTCAGGGAGGTCGACGTCAATGGCCGCCGCAAGTTCCAGGTCGATGACCGCGTCAAGAAGCTGATCACGTTCAACGAACTGAACCTGATGTCGCAATGGCCGTTCAAGGGCAATTTCGACGTGATCTTCTGCCGCAACGTCGTGATCTATTTCGACGAGCCGACGCAGCAGCGCATCTGGTCGCGTTTCGCCGGCCTGTTGCCGGATGGCGGCCACCTCTATATCGGCCATTCCGAACGCGTTTCCGGCGACGCGAAGAACCATTTCGACAATATCGGCATCACGACTTATCGCTATACCGGCAAATACACGGGAGGGCGCGCATGAGCGGTCCCGCCCGCGTCCTCGTCGTCGATGACAGCCCGACCATGCGCGGGCTCATCTCGGCCGTGCTCAATTCCGATCCCGAGGTCAGCGTCGTCGGCCAGGCCGGCGATGCGATGGAGGCGCGTGCCGCCATCAAGCAGCTCAATCCCGATGTCGTCACCCTCGACATCGAGATGCCGAACATGAACGGGCTGGAATTCCTCGACAAGATCATGAAGCTGCGGCCCATGCCGGTCATCATGGTCTCGACCATGACCCATCGCGGCGCCGAGGCGACCCTTGCCGCGCTGGAGATCGGCGCCTTCGACTGCGTCGGAAAGCCGGCGCCGGGCGATGCCCGGCCGTTCGGTGATCTGGCGGAGAAGGTCAAGGCCGCGGCGCGCTCGCAGCATCGCTATCAGACAGCGCCGAAGGCTGCCCCGCCGGCGAATACTCCTGCCAACGATTTCCGGGTCGGCCGCAAGATCGTCGCCATTGGTTCGTCCACCGGCGGCGTCGAGGCGCTGATCACCGTCCTGCAAAAGTTTCCGCGCAATTGCCCTCCGACGGTGATTACGCAGCACATGCCGCCGACGTTTACCAAAAGTTTCGCAGAACGGCTTAATCGTCTCTGCGCCCCGGTCGTGGAGGAGGCGACCGATGGAGCCAGACTTGAAATCGGCAAGATCTATCTCGCCCCGGGCGGCGACCGCCATCTGCAGGTGGTCAATGCCCACGCACCGAGCTGCCGGCTGGTCGATCGACCGCCGGTGAACGGGCACCGTCCTTCGGTGGACGTGCTGTTCGATTCCGTTGCGGAACTGGCGGGACGAAATGCTGTGGGGGTCATCCTGACCGGCATGGGCCGCGACGGGGCTTCCGGACTGCTGAAGATGCGCCACGCCGGTGCGCGCACCATCGGACAGAACGAGAAGACCTGCGTTGTCTATGGGATGCCCCGCGTCGCCCATGAATTAGGCGCCGTCGAACAGCAATGGCCGCTTGGTTCCATTGGCGAGGAAATCCTCAAACTTACTGCCGCCCGAAAAGAAGGTATCGAATAAATGTCTCTTGCCGAAAAAATCAAAGTTCTGATCGTCGACGATCAGGTCACCAGTCGCCTGCTTCTGAGCGACGCCCTGACCCAGCTCGGCTTCAAGCAGATCACTGCCGCCGGCGACGGGGAGCAGGGTATGAAGATCATGGAGCAGCAGCCCCATCATCTGGTCATCTCCGACTTCAACATGCCGAAGATGGACGGCCTGGTCTTCCTCCAGCATGTTCGCACCAATCCGAACACGAAGAAGGCGGCCTTCATCATCCTGACGGCCCAGGGCGACCGTGCGCTGGTGCAGAAGGCCGCCCAGCTCGGCGCGAACAACGTTCTCGCCAAGCCCTTCACCATCGAAAAGATGAAGGCTGCCATCGAGGCGGTATTCGGAGCGCTGAAATGATAGACGACAGTGCAGCTAGGCGCGTCCATATCATCCAGGGGGAGTTCAAGGTCGTCAACGATCCTCACGTTGTCTTGTCCACCATCCTGGGTTCGTGCGTGGCTGCCTGTTTGCGGGATCCGGTGACGGGTGTCGGCGGGATGAATCACTTCCTGCTGCCCGGTTCGGCCAATCCCGGCTCCGGCGGCGGGGATGCGACCCGCTACGGCGTCCATCTGATGGAACTGCTGATCAATGGTCTGCTGAAGCAGGGCGCACGCCGCGACCGGCTGGAGGCCAAGGTGTTCGGCGGCGCCAAGACGATCGCCACGTTTTCCAATGTCGGCGAGCAGAATGCGGCCTTTGCCATGCAGTTCCTGCGTGACGAAGGCATCAAGGTGGTCGGCTCCTCTACGGGCGGAGAGCACGGTCGCAAACTGGAATTCTGGCCGGTCAGCGGCCGGGCAAGGCAGTATCCGCTGACGGGGGCCGAGACCCAGAAGACCGTGGCGCTGGAGCAGCGTCCCGTTCCTGTCTCGAAACCCGTCGAGAGCTCAATCGAATTCTTTTAAAAACTGGAATCCGGATGCCAAACGAAAACAAACTGGGGACGGCCGACGTGGAAGAGGCATTGCCGGAAATCATGATGCGCGTCGTGTCGGAACTGCACGATGTCGCCTACCTGATCGAACGTATCGAGCCGCAGCTCCTGGAGCTAGGCGGCTCCAAGGTGCTGGAGCATCCGGACAGCATCAAGGTGCTGCAGGGCATCGACCTTGCGGTCCAGAAGACCCGTGGTCTGGCCGAATTCATCGATACAATCACCGGTTCGATCCCCTCCGACTGGGCGGTCGACATGAGCACGGCGCTCAGCCTGGTCAAGCTCGCCGAAATGCAGAAGGCGCTGGGCGCCGGCCTGCGTCACGGTCATTCGCAGCCGCTCAGCAAGGCTGCTGGGGATTTCGACTTCTTCTGATCAAGGCGCCGCCTCTTGTAGGGGCGCCGAAGCGAGCCGGGACGATTTGCCGCGATGAAGCCGGCAAATCCCCCGCCACGAAACGCTCGCACAAGTTTCGATTTCTAGTGTCGCGCCAAGGGCAAAAGCCCCAAGACCCTTCTTGTGATGGTGCGAGACAGAATGAATCTGTTAAATCAATTGCTTCAAGTCTTTAAGAACTTGGCGTCGCTGGGGCAGACCCGGCTCCTGGCAATGGCCGGTGTCGGCGTCGTTTCTTTCGCTCTCATCATCGCGGCCGCGATTTTCGTCAACAAGCCGGCCTACGAAACCCTCTATGTCGGGCTCGAAACCTCGGATCTCAATCAGGTCAGCATCGCCCTTGCCGAGGCCGGTATCGATTTTGAAGTCGGCACCGATGGCAAAAGCCTCCAGGTGCCGGTCGGCATGACCGGCAAGGCCCGCCTGCTTCTTGCCGAGCGCGGGCTGCCCAACAGCGCCAATGCCGGCTACGAGCTGTTCGACAATGTCGGTTCGCTCGGCCTCACCTCCTTCATGCAGGAAGTGACGAGGGTCCGTGCCCTTGAAGGGGAAGTCGCCCGCACCATCCAGCAGATCAGCGGCATCGCCGCCGCGCGCGTCCATATCGTCATGCCCGATGTCGGCAACTTCCGCCGCGGCGACCAGAAGCCGACGGCCTCCGTCATGGTGCGCGCCTCGACCGAGACCGGCCGCAAGTCGGCCGCGTCGATCCGCCATCTGGTTGCCTCCTCGGTTCCTGGCCTCGACGTGGAGGATGTCACCATTCTCGATTCGACCGGCCAGCTTCTGGCTTCCGGCGACGAGAGCGGCGGCGCTGCGAACCGTTCGCTCGGCGTGGTTCAGTCGGTGCAGCAGGAGATCGAATCCAACATCGACAAGGCGCTCGCGCCGTTCCTCGGCATGGACAACTTCCGTTCGTCGGTCACGGCCCAGCTCAACACCGATACGCAGCAGATCCAGGAAACGATCTACGATCCGGAATCGCGGGTCGAGCGTTCGGTTCGCGTCACCAAGGAAAACCTGCGCTCGCAGAGCAAGCAGGCCGACAACGCCGCGACCGTCGAACAGAACATTCCGCAGGGCGACGTCCAGGGTGCCACCGCCGGACCGCAGTCCTCCGACGAGCAGGACAAGAAGGAAGAGCAGACCAATTACGAGATCAACAGCAAGACGGTCGCGACTGTGAAGAACAGCTACACCGTCGAGAAGATCTCGGTTGCCGTCGTCGTCAACAAGGGCCGCATCGCCACCATGGTCGGTGAGCCGGTCGACCAGGCCAAGATCGATGCCTATCTGGCCGAGATGCAGAAGATCGTCACCACGGCGGCCGGTCTCGACACCGAGCGCGGTGACCTCGTCACCCTGACGGCCATGGACTTCCTCGAGAACCAACTGCTCCAGGAATCCGCCTCCGGCCCGGGCCTGATGGAAACCCTGAACCGCAATCTCGGCGGCATCATCAACTCGCTCGCCTTCGTCGCCGTCGCCTTCCTGATCGTCTGGATGGGCATCCGTCCGATGGTTCGCGCTGCCGGTGGCGGATCTGCCGCCATCGCCGGCGGCGTGGAAGAGGCCGCCGGTCTGGAACTGCCGGACTTCTCGCCGGCGCTCGCTGGCCCGGCAGGCGGCTCGCTGATGGAGGGCTTCGGCGCCGACTTCGGCTTCGACAGCACCGACGACCTCCTGACCATGGGCGACGATGCCAGCGGCGGCTTCAACCGCCGGGTCAAGGAAGGGCCGGAGCGCCGTCTGTCGCGCATGGTGGAGATCTCGGAAGAGCGTGCCGCCAAGATCCTGCGCAAATGGGCCATCGACAAGGCGGCCTGACAACGACCGATTATCAACACGACCGCGTCGGCAAGCCCGGCGCGGTTTTCGTTTGAGCGGTCTGCCGCCCGTCCTGGCTAGCCCGGCAGCGAAGCCGTCCCTGCGACAGGTCTTCGTGGCACCCTTGCCATGAATGCGCCAAAATCGGCAAGTTGGGGACATATCGATTCGAGACTGTGATCTTTGGCTCTTTATCTTCTAGGATGGCTATGATTCGTTAGCTGACAAGAACGAGCGAAGCGGCATTCGGGGCAGGGCGGTATCCCGGATGATTGGCGCGATACCATCGCGATCAGAGTTTCGTCCTTGAGGGGGCAACAGAATGAATGCGGAGCTAGCCGATGCATCGGCCGCGAGTGGAAGGGCGCCTGCGTCGGTGGCCGACCCCGGGCCGCGGCTTTCGTCCCGGGACCAGTTGATCCGCAAGCTGGCGATCGCTTCCCAGGCCGAGCACATGAGCGCTAGCCTTGCCGTGCTCAGCGATTACGTGGGCGCCTCGCACTATTTCCTGGCGCGCTACGACCTGGTCCAGGAGCACGGTCTGGATTTTGTCGTCTCGTCCAACTGGCCCTTCGATCTGGTACGCCGGCTGGAGAGCGAAATTACCGCCAACTATTCGCGTTCGACCGAGCTCGAGAAGTGCCTCTCCGTGGTGCAACCGAAGTTCGACCTGCTTCCCGACGACGCCGGCGTGCCGCCGGGCATCAGTCGGCAATATGTCTCGCTGACCGTGAGCGTCGGCCGCACCCGCTTCGCCCTGATGCTGCTGTTCGAGGAGAATTTCGTCCTGTCGCCGGAACTGCTGCGCGAGGTCGGACTGCTCGCCGGCTATTGCGTCAGCCTGTCGACCCGCAAGGCGCAGAAGAGCGATCGCGATTTCGAGCTGACCGAACGGGAACTGGAATGCCTGTTCTGGATCGCCGAGGGCAAGACCAGCGACGAGATCGCCACCATCCTCGGCATTTCGAAGAACACCATCAACAACTACATCACCAGCGTCATGCGCAAGACGGCGACGAAGACGCGCTCCGAAGCGATCGCCTATGCGGTCCGCAACAATCTCGTTTAGCAAGAAGGGAAGCGCAGGCATGGCATATCCGGAAGGGCCGTTCGAAACCGTACGGGAGGACCTCAAGGCCTCAACCTCCCGTCAGGTGACGTCCCGCTCGGACATCTTCCCCAAGCTGGTCTCGCTGCAACGCGCCCTGCATGCGCGTGGTTTTGCCGTGCTGCGCGTGACCGGTTCCGGCATGCTTTCGAAGCGCCGGCTGGTGGCGGAATACGAGAACTGGCCGGCGGCCCACGGGATGGGCAGCGAACCCTTCATCGCCGCTTATGGGGAGACCTTGCTCGGGCACATCGAGACCTCGCTGCTGCCGGTCCTGTGGAGCGCCGAGGAAAGCGACGGCTTCGCCGAGGCCTCCGACTTCGTGCCCTTCGTCGTGCAGCTCAAGCCGCGCGTGCTGGCCTATTCGGGCATTGCCTTTCCGGTGCGTCTGGGGGCCGTCGGCAACGGTTACGTGATGTTTCCGACAACCGGTTCGGTCGACCTGCCCGGCGAGGTGATCCTCGATGTGCACGGCCGCTGCTGCAAGATCATGACGGAAATCCTGCAGCTCGACGAGCGCCGGGCGATGCCGACGGAAGCGCTGAGCGAGCGGGAGATCGCCTGCCTGCAATTGGCGGGCGACGGGCGGATCAGCGATGAAATCGCCGTCCATCTCAAGCTTTCGGTGCACACGGTGAATTCCTATCTCGGATCAGCCACGCTGAAGCTCGATTCGGTCAACCGCATCCAGGCGATCGCCAAGGCGATCCGCCTCGGCTACATCATCTGATCATTTTCCGATAGGGCGTCGCCGCGCCCAGCTTAAACCGCAAGCGCTTTGGGCGCAGCCACCGATTCAGGAGTAAAGCTCGTCGGATCGCGACTTGACGAAGCGCGCCTCACTGAGCCGGCGTTCCAACATGCGGGTATTCTCGTCGGGGTCGCCAGACGGCTGCTGGAAGGCTATGTGGTTGATCTCGATCCCGGCATGCTCGTCGGTGAGCTTGAGCTGGGCATAGATCGTCACATCCCTCGGCTTGATCTCGAGGTCGAGAACGACCTCCGGAACACCGCCCCATTCGAGGCGATATTCGCCGCCTGCGCCGAAATTGACGGTTCCCGGGTGGAAGTAGAGCTCGGCCGCTGAAGAGACGAGATCCGCGATGTTCCCGTAGAGCTCGAAGCGCAGAAGGGAAATCAGGTCCGCCGCATCGAGCAGCCGCAATTCGGTGGCCACGGGGCTGATCGCTTCGGCCACGATGCGTTCACGCTGGGTGGTGTAGGGGCATTTTTTCATCGCAGTTAGCGCACCCGTCTCTTCTGCGCCTTCGCGGCGTAAACCCGATGGACGAGTTCCGCGACGGCTTTGTAAAATATCGACGGGATGACACTATCCACCGAGACTTGCGCAAACATGGAGCGGGCGAGCGGCGGGTCCTCAAAAATGGGGATATTGTTTTCGCGGGCGAGTTCGCGAATCTTCAGCGCCACCAGGTCCTGGCCCTTGGCGATCACCACCGGCGCCTCGTTTTCCTCGCGCACATAGCGCAGTGCCACAGCGTAATGGGTCGGATTGGTGATGACCAGCGTGGCGCGCGGCACGTTTGCGATCATCCGGCGGCGGGCGCGGTCGCGGGCGATCGAGCGCTGGCGGGCCTTGATGATCGGGTCGCCCTGGGACTGCTTGTGTTCGTCCTTGATCTCCTGCTTGGTCATGCGCAACTGGCTGTACCAGTGATGCCGCGTCCAGAAGAAGTCGACCACCGCGAGAACGAAGGTGGCCAGCAGGATGACGATCATGATCTTCTTCAGGATCGCGGCGAACTTGACGAAGATCACCTGCGGATCGGAGAACATCGCGTCCAGCGTGCCGAAATATTCCGACTTCAGGGCGAAGACCATGATCGTCGAGACGATGACGATCTTGAACAGCGACTTGCCGAACTCGACCAGGCCGTTGGCGCTGAACAGCCGCTCCCAGCCCTTGGCCAGCGAGACCCGCGAGGCTTGCGGCCTTATGCGCTCGAGCACGAAGCTCGGCATGTGCTGCAAGACGCTCGCTAAGACGCCGAACACCATGATGAGCGCGACCGCGGGAAGGAGGAGGGCACTGGCTTCCCAGGCGAGATGGGTGAACAGCGAGACGACATCGGTCGATGTATCGATTCGCCACTGGTCGGGCTGCTCGAACAGGTCGCGCAATGATTCGCCAATGCGCGTGACGCCGGAGGGCAGGAAGAACACGAGGTAAAGATAAAAGGCGAGCGCCCCGGCGAAGATCGGCACCTCGCGCGACATCGGGGTGTTGCCCTTCTCCGCCGCGTCGCGCATTTTCTTCTCGGTCGGGTCTTCTGTCTTGCTGTCTTTGTCCTCGGACACGCCTTTTGCCTCGTCTGTCAGGAATGCGGGCGGAATGGCCGCACCGCTGTCCACTTCCGGGCGCTCGCCGCCGGTTCAGGTCGTCTGACCTACACCGGGGCCGGCTGTCGGAAATCCCGCCGATTTCCCCATGACGCTAAACGCCCGCCGATTGGCATACAATCGGCGGGCGCTGCGAGTCATCAGTTTTCAACAGCCGCTCGGGCTTCAGGCGGCCTGCTGGTCGCCTTCGGTGTCCTTGAGCTGGATCTGACCGGCATTGGCGAGGCGGATGGCTTCCTGGGCCACCGCGCGGCGGGCAATCGCGATTTCGCGCGGATTGATGCCGGTGGTTCCGGTCTGCAGGTCCGATTCGATCATGCGGCGCGAGCGTGGGCTGATGGCCGAGAGCACGCATTCCTTGATTTCCGCCGAGGCGCCACGCAGCGCCATCGTCAGGATATCGCCGGAGATGTCGTTGAGCAGCATGACGCGGCTGCGCTGCGGCATGGCCAGCAGATCCTCGAACAGGAAGATCTTCGGGCGAACCTTGTCGACCGCTGCCTTGCTGATCGTCTCGAGCGAGTTGAGCAGCGTGTCGACGTCGGGCTTCTCCAGCTCGTTCATCAGTTCGGCAACCTTGGCCGAACCCGTCGAATTGCGCTCTGCTTCGATCTCGGCAATCAGGTCGTGGACCCGGTTCTCGATGATCTGGGCGGCCTTGGGGCTGACGCCCTTCAGGTTGACGGTTCGGTTCATGATGTCGGCGCGCCGGCTTTCCGGCAGTTTCAGCAGCACCTTGGCACCGAAGGACGACGGGAGCATCGACAGGATGTAGGCGACCGTCTGCGGATGCTCGCGCATCAGGAACTTGGCGATGAAATCCGGATCGGCATCCTGCAGGCGGTCCCAGATCGAGGATTCATAGGCCTGGAACGCGGTGCGGCGGCCGAGAAGGCCATCGACCTCTTCCGGAGTCAGGCCCTCTTCGAGAATGCTCTCGATCGCCTTGGCATTGTCCATCAGGCCTGTTCCTTCGGTGAACAGGTCCTCGAATTCGTTGACGAGGTCTTGCAGTTCGTCCGGCGGAATGGTCCGCAGCGTCTGGGCCGAGGCGATGATCGTCTGCAGTTCAGCCTGGGTGAAATATTTCAGCAGTTTCCCGGCCACGCCCTTGCCCATGGCCAGCAGCACCGCGGCCGCCTTGTCTGCCTGGGACAGCGGTTTTCCCGTCATGGGGCCGCCGAAATCGTCAAAGTCCATCATGGTCTTTCCTCTCTGGCCCCGGGAGCGGGTCAGGACATCTTGCTACCCATCACTTCGATCAGCTTGACGCCGAAGCGCGTATCGTCGTTCTCGAGCACGGTGATCTCGCCGCGCGCGATGCGCCGGCCGTTCACCATGATCTCGACGGGTTCGCCGATCTTCTTGTCGAGCGCTATGATGGCGCCCTCCTCGAGATTCATCAGACCGGAAACCTGCATGCGGCTCGAACCGAGGACGATCTGTACATCGATCGGAATGTCCATGATCAGGTCGAGATTGGCGTTCAGCGCACTGCCCGGCTCCGAAGACGTGCCCGGCATCGCGCCGAAGGATGTGTCGCCGAGGGACGTATCGCCGAAGGAGGTCTCGCCGAAAGCGCTACCGGCAAAAGTGTCGCCGCCGCCGAAACCGGCCGACGGGGTGTCGAGCGCACCGCCGCCGAAATCGCTCTCGAATGCCGAAAGCGGATCGGACTTGCCGGCACCCATGGCGAAGTCGTCACCAATCCCGCCGCCGAAATCGGAGCCGAGATCCGGCAGCGTTCCTTCGGCATCGCTCTTCAGCACGCCGCGCAGGTCGTCGATCGCCTGGTCGAAATCGGTATCGCTGCCGGGCATCGCCAGCGCGTCGTCTTCGATAATGGGGGTCTTCTTCGTAGCCATGGATTGATTATTCCCGTTGAAACTTGCCCCAACCTGCCTTGCCGCCAAGGCGGGCCGAGTGGCTTAGCCCATCAAATGTTTCAGTATCTCGTCTTCGCTGCTGACATTGTCCTTGACCCGCACGGTATAGTGTTCCCCCGCCCGGCCGAACTCGCAGCGGTACATTTCCTTGCCGTTGGCGCTGACATCCACCATGACGTCGCCTTTGTCGCGGAACGGGATGACGTCGCCGGCCGCAAGCCGCGAAATGGTGTTCAGCGTCAAGGTCTGAAGGCGGATCTTTGCCTGCAGCGTGACCTGCGAGCGGCGCACCTGTTCGGCGATCTGCTCGGCCCATTCCTTCTTGTTTCGCGACATCTGGTTCTTCGACTTCGGCACCGTCACGACGGTCTTCAGCAGAGCCTTCTGCGGCACGACGAGGTAGAATTCGGAAGCTACCGTGCCCAGCTGGATGCGCATCTTGATGGTGGCGGCGAACGGGTCGATATGGTCGGCGTCCGGCTTCGGGCGATCTTCTGCATTGTGCGGCATGTCGATCAAGGGTTCGAAGCCGCCGGGCGCGTTGACGCCCGAACGCAGAACATTGGCGATCTTGTCGAACACCATGGACGACAGGTCGAGCTCGATACGCGACAGCGGCCGATGGATCGGCTCCTCGATCGTCTCCGGCAGGGCGCCGAGCAGGTTTTCCATCAGTGTGATGATGAAACCGTTGCCGCAGGCGAGAGTGAAATGCGGGCACCAGTTGCGCAACTGCGTGTCGGCCAGGACGACGTTGTCGCCGAGGTCGGCGATCAGTTCGCTCATCAGGCCGCTTTCGTGGCCGGCATAGGCGACTTCCATCGCCAGCCCGGTCTCGCTGTGAAAGATGTCGGGCAGGAATTCCATGTAGAGATCGCCGAATTCCGAGCAGAGCTTGGCGACGGTCGCCCGGTCTCCAAGCGCCCCGGTCAGGCGGGCGAGCAGGGCGTGGTCCATGGCGGGCGCGGGTTTTGTCTCGAGCTCGGTCATCGTCATGCCGCCTTGTTCTCACCGCCGGGGTTCATCATTTCCTGCTCGACCGCGTCGATCGACGGACGCTCGTAGGAGGAGATGGTCTTGCGGCCGTATTCCAGCGCCACCTGCGGCACCGAGCCGTTCATGTAGGCGAGCAGCGTCTGCTTGACGATGATGTAGAGGCGATGCTGTTTGGTGCGGACGATCTTGATCTGGGCGGCGATCGGATTGCAGATCGAGTAGGAAAGCACGATGCCCAGCATGGTGCCGACCAGCGCCGCGCCGATCAGGCCGCCGAGCACTTCCGGCGATTCGTTGATCTTGCCCATGGCCTTGATGACGCCGAGAACCGCCGCGACGATACCGATCGCCGGGAAGCTGTCGCCCATGGCGATGATCGAGTGGTAGGGCTTCATCTTGTCGTGCAGGATGGTGTTGATTTCTTCGTCCATCAACGCCTCGATCTCATGGCTGCGGGCATTGCCGATGATGATCAGGCGGACGTAGTCGCAGATGAATGCGGTCAGGTCCTTGTTCTTCAGGACGCTCGGGGCGGCCTGGAAGATGGAGGACTCGTCGGGATTGTCGATATGGGCTTCGATCTCGTTGCGCGACTTGGTTCGCAGGTCGCGCATCAGCGAATAGAGCACGCCCAGCACGTCGAGATAGGCACGTTCCTTGGGAACCGCGTGCTTGAACGCCTCCATCAGCGCCTTGCCCGAGTCTTTCACGACCTTCATCGGGTTGGCCATGATAAAGCCGCCGAGGCCGGCTCCGCCGATGATCACCAGCTCAAACGGCTGCACGAGAACGTCGAGGTGGCCACCCATGGCCATGAACCCGCCGAGGACGCAGCCGAAGGTAATCACGAGTCCGATGATGATATTCATTTTGTGCCCGCATCTGAACGTTGCTTTTCAGCACAAGCGATACGGGCCTTGCCTTGCGTGAGGCTGAACCCCGGGCGTTGACGGTTTGTGAACCTACAGACAGCTTCGCGCAAGCCATTTGCCGCAAGAAGAGCGATAACGGACGCATTTTCCGATTGTCCATATCGAAAGGCGCAACGACCGTGACGACGACTTACACGAGCTACCAGCAGATTACGCAGAACATCGACAAGTCCATCGAACGCGTCGCAAAGGCACCGGACGTGGCGCGCGAGACCGAATACTATTTGTCGAATATCGGCGACATCAAGTCCGTCGACGAATTCATGGCCGATACGCGTCTTTATAACTATGCGTTGAAGGCGCACGGGCTGGAGGACATGGCCTATGCCAAGGCCTTCATCCGCAAGGTCCTGACCGAAGGGGTCACCAAGGACGATGCCTTCGCCAACCAGTTGACCGACAGCCGCTACGCCAACCTTGCCACTTCGCTCAATTTCGAGGCCCAGGGTGCAGCGGCCACCTCTTTCGACAAGGCCCAGCAGGGCGTGGTCGACCTCTACATGCGCGAGACGCTCGAGCAGGAGGCCGGCAACGACAATACCGGCGTTCGCCTGGCGCTCTACTTCGAACGCAATGCCTCGAAGATTACCTCCGCCATGGACATCCTTGCCGATGATGCGCTGGCCCAGGTGGTTCGCACCACGCTGCAGCTGCCGATGGAGTTCGCCGCCGCAAACATCGATCAGCAGGCGGAGTTTTTCGAGCGCGTGCTCGACATAGAGGACTTCCAGGACACTGAAAAGACCGGCAAGTTCCTGGAGCGTTTCACCGCGATGTGGGAAATGGAAAACCCCTCGGAAAACTACGATCCGCTGGCGGTCTTCGGCTCCTCGTCGGGTTACGGCATCTCGCCGGACCTTCTCATATCCATCAACTCCCTGAAGCTCGGAGGCAGCTAAGTGCAATCCGGATTATATGTATCCCTGTCCTCGCAGATGGCGCTCGAGCGCCGTCTGACAACCATTGCCGACAACATGGCCAACCTCAACACGGTTGGCTTCCGCTCCACCGAGGTCAAGTTCGACGAGGTGTTGAGCAAGACGCAGAACGACATCAATGCGAAGATCGCCTTCGTCAACCAGGGTAACGACTACCTGTCGACCAAGAACGGCGAACTCGCGCAAACCGGCAATGCGCTCGATTTCGCCATCAAGGGTGACGCCTGGTTCGCCATCGACACGCCGGCCGGCCAGGTTCTGACCCGCGACGGGCGCTTCACCATGAAGGAAACCGGCGAACTGGTCTCGGTGCGCGGCTATCCGGTGCTTGACGCCGGCGGCGCGCCGATCCAGTTGAACCGCGCGGGCGGCGTGCCTGCCGTCGGTGCCGATGGCAAGATCATCCAGGACGACCGCCAGGTGGCGACCATCGGACTGTTCACCGCCGATATCTCCAAGGGTTTCGTCCGCTATGAAAACAGCGGCGTATCGATGGTCGACCAGCCCCAGCCGGTGGTGGACAATCCCGAAGTATCGATCATGCAGGGCTACCTCGAGAATTCCAATGTCAACGGCATCGGCGAGATGACCCAGCTCATCCAGGTCAATCGCGCCTTCGAGAGCATCAGCTCGTTGATGCGCGACAGCGAATCCTCCCTCAGCGACGCGATCAAGGTTCTCGGCGGTTCGAGCTGATCCCGGACCTGAGCCCGAAGCCCTCGATCCATGACGGAAGAGATGCCGCAGATGCCCGTGCTGTCCCCCAAGCTTACCCAGATGGCCGGGCTCGCCGCCCGTTACGCCAATCCGGATTATTCCGTCACCCATGGTGGCCATGTGCGCACCATTGCGGCCGGCCATTACACGGTGTCCGGTCTGTCGCGCCACCTGCGTCTCGGCGAGTTCGTCGCCCATCGCAGCCGTACGGGCGTTCATCTGGGTGAGGTCGTTCGGGTCGAGCCGGATCTCGCCTATGTCTGCCCGATCGAGCCGGGCGAGCCGATCGGCATCCATGACGTGGTGATCCGCAAGGGCGCCTTCCGCATCGCCCCTGGCGACAGCTGGTGTGGTCGCACCATCAACGCGCTCGGCGATCCGATCGATGGCGGCCCGGCTCTCGCCCCCGGCTCGGTTCGCCGCGCGATCTCCAACAGCGCGCCGCCTTCGATGACACGCAGCCGTGTCGAAAAGGGGTTTCGCACCGGGGTCAGGGCGATCGACATCTTTTCGCCCCTCTGCCTCGGCCAGCGCCTTGGCATCTTCGCCGGCTCCGGCGTGGGCAAGTCCACGCTTTTGTCCATGCTGGCGCGTGCCGATGCCTTCGACAAGGTGGTCATCTCGCTGGTCGGCGAACGTGGCCGTGAGGTGCGCGAATTCATCGAGGACACGCTCGGCCCGAACATGGCGAAGTCGGTGGCCGTCGTCGCCACCAGCGACGAAAGCCCGATGCTGCGCAAGATGGCGCCGCTGACCGCCATGACCATTGCCGAGCATTTTCGCGACCAGGGCGAGAACGTGCTGTTCATCGTCGACAGCGTCACGCGTTTCGCCCATGCGATCCGCGAAGTGGCGACCGCCGCCGGCGAGCCGCCGATCGCCCGCGGTTATCCGGCCTCGGTCTTTACCGAACTGCCGCGCCTGCTCGAGCGCGCCGGCCCCGGAGAAGAAGGTACCGGCACCATCACTGCGATCATCTCCATCCTGGTGGACGGCGACAACCACAACGATCCGATCGCCGACTCCACCCGCGGCATTCTCGACGGCCACATCGTGCTCGACCGCAGTCTCGCCGACGAGGGCCGCTACCCGCCGATCAATCCGCTGACCTCGATCTCGCGTCTGGCGCGCAAGGCCTGGACCGGCGATCAGGAAAAGCTCGTCTCCCGGCTGAAGACGCTGGTCCACCGCTTCGAGGAGACCCGTGACCTGCGTCTCATCGGCGGCTATCGCCCCGGCAGCGATGCGGATCTCGATATGGCGATCAAGCAGGTGCCGGTAATCTATGAAGTCCTGAAACAGACGCCCGGCGAAAAGCCGGCCGCCGATGCCTATGCCGATCTGGCGAACGCGTTGAAGGCCGCCCTGGGCGGCAACCAGCCCGCCGCGGCAGCAAGAACGAGAGGGTGACCGTGACCGATTTCGACGCTGACGAAACAGTAGCGCCGCTGAAGCCCAAGGCGCCCAGGCGGACACTGACGACCGACCGCATACTGGGCGCGACCGGCGTGGCGCTGGCCTGCGCTGCAGCTTTCTTTCCCTGGTACGTGTTCTTCAACGAGGAGAAGTTCGGTGTCCGCGTCGCCGACTGGGAGCGCACGCGCGATCTGCCCGAGGGGCCGGGTCGCAATGTCTTCAGCGTCTCTCCGCTCGCCATGGTCGACAAGGATGATGATGGCGGCGGGGAGTCGACCGGCACGCAGGTCGATCCGCTCATAACTGCTACCGTGTCCAAGCTTGGCGCCGAAAAGCCCGCCGGGGACGAGATGCCGGAAGCCCAGCCGTTCCCGGGGCGTAGCGGCTTTCGCCTGTTGCACGTCGCCAATGGCCGCGCCCTCATCGAGGACAGCTCGGGCATGTTCATGGTCCGCGTCGGCTCCATCCTGCCGGACAACAGCCGCGTGGCGACGCTTGAGCAGCGCGACGGCAAGTGGGTGATCGTCACCTCGACCGGCGAGGTTTACGAGAACGACTGATCCGCGAGCTGTCGAACCCGGTTCAGGAGTTCTGGACCGGGGTCTCCGCCGCGTCGAGCGCCGCAATCACGTCGGCATCGGACAACTGCGGAAAGTGTCGATAGCTGAACCCGATCGCGCCAAGCGCGCTCAAGCCTTCAAGCACGACGACCTCGTCCGCGTCGTCCCTCAACATGCCCAGTGCATCTTCGGAGGCGACGGGAACGGCCAGCACGATCTTCGCCGGCTTCCTCGCCCTCAATCCCTTCAGCGCCGCTCGAACGGTGGCGCCGGTGGCGATGCCGTCATCGACGACGATGGCCACGCGGCCTTCGATCGGCACCGGCTTGCGTCCGCCCAGATAGAGAGCCTGGCGGCGGTGGATCTCGGAAAGTTCGCGCGCGACGACCGCGTCGAATTCTGCCTCCTCCACGCCTGAAAAGCCGATGACGCTCTCGTTGCGGACGGTGATCGGCTTGTCGCCGTCGACGATGGCCCCCATGGCAAGTTCCGGCTGGCTCGGAAGGCCGATCTTGCGCACTATCAGCAGGGTCATCGGCGCGCCGAGGCGACGGGCGACGGGCAGAGCGACCTCCACGCCACCGCGCGGCAGGGCAATCACCACCACATCTTCGCCGCGCAACCGCTCCAGCGCGTCCGCGAGCTGTTCCCCGGCATCGATTCGATCCTTGAACGACATGGCCCGTGCGTCTCCCTCCCGCTTGTCGACCGCAAATCCCGGCTGTCTGTCTCCGTAAGTCCCACGCAAGTTTACCGCTCTAGGTTCGGGACAGAAAATGGCGGAGAAAAGTCCATGCAACCCATCCAGCTCTTCGAACTGGCGTCCAGGCAGGCCGAGTGGCTATCTGTACGCCAGGAGGTTGTGGCGAGCAACATTGCCAACGCCAGCACCCCGAAATACCTGTCCAAGGACATCACGCCCTTCAGCGCCGTCCTCGATACCACGACCACGGTGCAGATGGCGCGGACCAATCCCAATCACATGGCGCTGAGTGATCTCAGCGACGACAATATCGCGATCAAGGAATCCGAACTCAACGACGAGATCGGCATGCAGGAATCCGGCAATTCGGTCTCGATCGCCGAGGAACTGACCAAGACCGGCGAAATCAAGCGGCAGCACGAGCTCAATACGAACCTCGTCGCTTCCTTCCATCGCATGATGCTGATGACGGTGAAGAGATAAAATGACTGATCCTTTGAGTGCAGCTCTCAAGATCGCCGGCAGCGGCCTGGAAGTCCAGTCCACCCGCCTGCGCATCGTCTCCGAGAACATCGCCAATGCCCGCTCGACCGGTGATACGCCGGGCGCCGACCCCTATCGTCGCAAGACGGTGACCTTCGGCACCGAACTCGATCGCGCCAGCGGCACCGACGTGGTGAAGGTCAAGACGATCGGCGTCGATGATTCCGACTATATCGAGGAATATGAGCCCGGCCATCCGGCGGCCGACGAGAACGGCGTCGTCAAGATGCCGAACGTCAACATCCTGATCGAGATGGGCGACATGCGGGAAGCGAACCGCACCTATGAGGCCAATCTCCAGACAATCAAGCAGACCCGTGAGCTGCTGTCCCAGACCCTTGCTCTTCTGAAAGCCTCGCAATGATCGATCAAATCCAGAACGTCGGCTCGCTCACCAAGGTCTCCGGCCTCGGCAGCATCACGACCGATGCCACATCTTCCACCACCACGACGGTCGGCTCCACCCCCGGCAGCATGACCGGCGTCAGCTTCGCCAGCGTGCTCGGCGACATGGCCAACTCCACCGTGAACAACCTGAAGCAGGCCGAAGTGGCCTCGTTCGAAGGTATCACCGGCAAGGCCAACACGCGCGAAGTGGTCGATGCGGTTCTGGCGGCGGAACAGTCGCTGCAGACCGCGATCGCGCTGCGCGACAAGATCGTCTCCGCCTATCTCGAAATAACCAAGATGCAGATCTAGCGAATTTGAGGACGAACACATGAGAGCGCTCGCCATCGCAGCCACGGGCATGGATGCCCAGCAGACCAATCTTGAAGTAATTGCGAACAACATCGCCAACATCAACACGACCGGCTACAAGCGTGCCCGGGCCGAGTTTACCGACCTGCTTTACCAGACCGAGCGCGCCCAGGGCGTGCCGAACCGGGCCAACCAGGCGATCGTGCCGGAAGGCGCCAATATCGGTCTCGGCGTGCAGACGGCGGCGGTGCGCAACATCCATACCCAGGGCGAACTCGCCCAGACCTCGAACGAGCTCGACATGGCCCTTGTCGGCCGCGGCTGGTTCCAGATCGAATCGCCCGACGGTACGACGCTCTACAGCCGGTCCGGTGCCTTCAACACCAATGCCGATGGCCAGCTGGTCACGATCGACGGCTATGCCGTCGTGCCTGGCATCACCATTCCCCAGGATGCCAGCGAAGTCGTCGTCTCGCGCACCGGCCAGGTCCAGGTTCGCGTCGGCAACAGTTCCGACTACACCGATGTCGGCCAGCTGACGATCGCCAACTTTGCCAACGAGGCCGGTCTGAAGCCGCTCGGCGACAACCTGTTCGCCGAGACGGCCGCGTCGGGTGAGGCCATCGTGGCGGCTCCGGAAGATCCGGGCTTCGCTTACATCAAGCAGGGTTACCTCGAGTCGTCGAACGTCGATTCCGTTAAGGAAATCACTGACATGATCTCGGCCCAGCGGGCCTACGAGATGAACTCCAAGGTCATTCAGACCGCCGACGAAATGGCTCAGATCGTCAGCAAGAACCTGAAGTAAGCACGGAGGCAGGCAAACATGAGGTTTCGCCGGATGAAGAGACACCTGGCCCAGGCGGCGGTCGCCGTGACCGTCGCTGCGTCCCTGTCGTGGGCCGCGCCGCATGCCGCCTTGGCGCAGGGCTTTGCGGTGGTGCCGACCCAGACCATCTATCCCGGCGAAACCGTGTCGGCCACCCAGCTCGAGGAAGTCGCGGTCACCAATCCGAACATCGCCGGCGGCTATGCGCAATCGATCGCCGAAGTCGAAGGCATGATCTCCAAGCGCACGCTCCTGCCCGGACGCACCATTCCGGTCGCAAGCCTCAGGCCGCCCTATGCGATCAACCGCGGCGCCAATGTCCGGCTGACCTTCACCCTTGGCAACATGACGATCTCCGCCTCCGGCACGCCGCTTGCCGATGCCTCGGTCGGCGACGTCATCAAGGTCCGCAATCTCGATTCGGGCGTCATCGTCACCGGCACGGTGCTGGCGGACGGAACAGTACAGGTGATGGCGAAATGAAGATTCTCCGCTTGTCCAGGATCGCGCTCGTCGTTCTTGCGGCGCTGCTCTGGCCCGTGATCGGCGCGGAGGCCGCGGGTTCGCGCATCAAGGACATCGCCTCGCTGCAGTCGGGGCGTGACAACCAGTTGATCGGCTATGGCCTGATCGTCGGCCTGCAGGGCACGGGCGACAGCCTGCGTTCCTCGCCGTTTACCGAGCAGTCGATGCGCGCCATGCTGCAAAATCTCGGCATCTCGACCCAAGGCGGCCAGTCCAATGCCAAGAACGTCGCCGCCGTCATGGTGACGGCGACGCTGCCGCCCTTTTCCAGCCCCGGCAGCCGCATCGACGCGACCGTCAGCTCGCTCGGCGACGCTACCTCGCTGCGCGGCGGCACGCTCGTCATGACCTCGCTCACCGGTGCCGACGGCCAGATCTATGCCGTGGCGCAAGGCTCGGTCATCGTTTCCGGCTTCAATGCCCAGGGCCAGGCGGCCAATCTCCAGGAAGGCATTACCACTTCCGGCCGCGTTCCGAACGGCGCGATCATCGAACGCGAACTGCCCTCCAAATTCAAGGATTCGGTCAACCTCGTCCTGCAATTGCGCAACCCGGACTTCACGACCTCGATCCGCATCGCCGACACGGTTAACGCCTTTGCCCGCGCCGCCTTCGGCGCGCCGATCGCCGAGGCGCGCGACAGCCAGGAAGTGATCGTGCAGAAGCCACGCACCGCCGATCTCGCCCGCCTGATGGCGGACATCGAGAACCTGATGGTCGAGACCGATTCGCCGGCGAAGGTCGTGATCAACGAGCGTACCGGCACGATCGTCATCGGCGCCGAGGTCCGTGTTTCGCGGGTTGCCGTGAGCTACGGCACCCTGACGGTCCAGGTGACCGAGACGCCGCAGATCATCCAGCCCGAGCCCTTCTCCCGCGGCCAGACGGCCGTCCAGGAACAGACCGACATCCTGGCCCAGAAGGAGGGCGGCAATGTCGCCATCGTCGAGGGGCCGGATCTGCGCACCCTCGTCAGCGGCCTCAACAATATCGGCGTGAAGCCGGACGGCATCATCGCCATCCTGCAGGGCATCAAGTCGGCCGGCGCACTGCAAGCGGAGCTCGTCCTGCAATGAAGTTCATGACCTCGACCGTATTTTCGCCCCGCCTGCGCAGCCTGGCTCTCGTCGCCGGCATGGCGCTCCTGCCGCTTGCCTCCGGCAGCGCCCAGGAGCAGAAGCCTGCCCTCGACACGGCCTCGCAGGCCGAGATCCAGCAGTTCTGCACCAGCATCGCCGACCCGGCGCGCGACCAGCGCTACCTGCTGCAGAAGCAGGAGCTGGAAAAGCTCCAGGCCGACGTCGATCAGCGCATTGCCGTGCTCGAGCAGCGCCGCGCCGAATACGAGGATTGGCTGACACAGCGCAACGCCTTCATGAAGCAGGCGGAAGGCAATCTCGTCGAGATATACAAGAAGATGAAGGCGGATGCCGCCGCGCCGCAGCTTCAGGAAGTCAACCCGCTTCTCGCCGCCGCCATCATCATGAAACTGCCGGCCCGCCAGTCGAGCCTCATCCTCAGCGAAATGGAAGCCGAAAAGGCCGCCATGGTCGCGGCCATCATGTCGAGCGCCGCCGATCCGAATACTTCGAAGGACCCGTCATGATCAAGCGTTCCCCGGCTATCCTGGCCGTGCTCCTTCTCGCTGGATGCCAAAGCCAGACCCTGAAGGAAATCGGCAACGCACCATCGATGAGCCCGATCGGCAGCGGCCTGCGATACAGCCAGACGCCGCAGATGGCGCTCTACCCGAAACAGCCTCGCGCCATGGCAAGCGGCTATTCGCTGTGGAGTGACAGCCAGTCGGCACTGTTCAAGGATGCCCGCGCCCTGAATGTCGGCGACATCCTCACGGTCAATATCCAGATCAATGACAAGGCGTCGTTCAACAACGAGACCGACCGCAGCCGAACCAATTCGAGCGGCATGAACTGGTCGACCAGTGCCGATTTCTTCGGCTACAAGCCACCGGAAACGACCGGCGAACTCGCCTCGGGCTCCGACACCAGCACCCAGGGCAAGGGCTCGACCGAACGCTCGGAAAAGCTGACGCTTCTCGTGGCGGCGGTCGTCACCGGCATCCTGGAGAACGGCAACCTGCTGATCTCCGGCTCGCAGGAGGTGCGCGTCAACCACGAGATCCGCATCCTCAACGTCGCCGGTATCGTCCGCCCGCAGGACGTCGATGCCGACAACACGATCTCGTATGAGCGGATCGCCGAAGCCCGAATCTCCTATGGAGGTCGCGGCCGTCTGACGGAAGTCCAGCAGCCACCGGTCGGACAGCAGGTCGTCGACCTCTTCTCGCCGATCTGACGCTTAAACCCGGCAAGCTGGAAGGAACGGCAGGGCAGATGGAACAGGCCGAAGGCACCGAACCGAAGAAGAAATCGGCAACCTTGATGCTGATCGCGGCAATTGCCGTCCTGACGCTCGTCGGCGGGGGAGGGGGCTGGCTGATCGGCACCCTTCTGGCGCCGAAGATCGCCGCCGTCGAGGAAGCCAGGAAGGCCGCCGACGCCGAAAAGGCAGCCGGCGCCGAGGGCGAGGGCAAGGCCGAGGACGGCCTGCCGCGCATCCCCGCCGAGGCCAACGGCATCGTCCAGCTGGAACCGATCACCACCAATCTCGCCTATCCGTCGGAGAGCTGGATCCGCCTCGAAGTGGCGCTCCTGTTCAACGGCGCCATTGACGTCAAGATCGCCGAAGACGTTCACCAGGACATTCTCGCCTATCTGCGAACCGTTTCCCTGCAACAGATCGAAGGGCCGCGCGGCTTCCAGTATCTCAAGGATGACATCCAGGAGCGTGTTGACCTTCGCTCCGAAGGGCGCGTATCGAAGGTGATGTTCAGGACTTTTGTGATCGAATGATTCGGTTCCTCCTTCTTGCCGCCGTCATGATGATGGTGCCGGGACTGGCCGCGGCGCAACAACTGCCCACGGACCTCTTCAACGCGCCGATCGACGGTTCGGTCGCCGCCTGGATCGTCCGAACCTTCGGCCTTCTCACCGTCCTGTCGGTCGCGCCGGGCATCCTCATCATGGTCACGAGCTTCCCGCGCTTCGTGATCGCCTTTTCCATCCTGCGATCCGGCATGGGACTGGCTTCGACCCCGTCCAACATGATCCTGACCAGCCTGGCGCTGTTCATGACCTTCTACGTCATGTCGCCCACCATGGACCGGGCCTGGACCGAAGGCGTCCAGCCGCTGCTGGAAAACCGCATGACGGAAGCGCAGGCGGTCAGCGCGATCGCCGAACCATTCCGCGTCTTCATGACCGCCAACACCCGGGACAAGGACCTGAAGCTCTTCGTCGACATCGCCAACGAGCGCGGCCAGACGCCGGTCGTCGGCGACAAGGTCGACTACCGCGTACTCGTCCCGGCCTTCATGCTCTCCGAGATCCGCCGCGGCTTCGAAATCGGCTTCCTGATCGTCCTGCCCTTCCTCGTCATCGACATGATCGTGGCGACCATCACCATGGCGATGGGCATGATGATGCTGCCGCCCACCTCGATCTCGCTGCCGTTCAAGATCCTCTTCTTCGTCCTGATCGATGGCTGGAACCTGCTCGTCGGGAGCCTCGTGCGCTCGTTTGCCTGAGGTCGGCGACGATTCGAGGCGCGGGCCGGTCTGAGGCCGATCTTCTTCCCATTCCGGCACGCCGTGATTAACCATCCGGCGCCCGACTCCGCCGGAAGATGGTGAATTTTATCATAAAATTCAAATACCTAAGGAAAAATTCCGTTTTTCCTGACAAATCGAGTGCGAAAACGACTTTTTAACCATTTGCCTTGAGGTGACGTTAAAGTCCGTGCTGTTTCTTAAGCGACAGAGGCGGATTAATTTAAACCACCGATTAATTGACATGATGTCGACCCCCTCTGCCGGATCTAGAACCCGGCATGTCCCTCTCTCGTATTTTGTTTCCAAGGGGACACATCAATGACTAGCATTATGACCAACTCGGCTGCTCTGGCCGCCCTCGACACGCTCCGCTCGATCAACAAGGGCCTGAATGAAACGCAGAACCGCGTCTCGTCCGGCTACCGCGTCGAGACCGCTTCCGACAACGCCGCCTACTGGTCGATCGCCACCACCATGCGTTCGGACAACAAGGCTCTCTCGGCTGTTTCCGACGCGCTCGGCCTTGGCGCCGCTAAGACCGACACGGCTTACACCGGTATGGAAGCCGCCATCGACGTCGTCACCGAAATCAAGGCCAAGCTGGTTGCCGCTCGCGAGCCGGGCGTTGACAAGGACAAGATCAACAAGGAACTGACCGAGCTCAAGTCGCAGCTCTCGTCGATCTCCGAATCGGCCTCGTTCTCGGGCGAGAACTGGCTCTACAACGACACCACCACCGCGGTTGGTACCAAGGAAATGGTCGGCTCGTTCGTTCGCGCCACGGACGGCACGGTTTCGCTGCAGACCCTGTCCTTCGACGCATCGACCTCGGTCCTGATCGACACCGACAACGCGACCCGCGGTCTCCTGACCAAGGACTACACGGTCACCGTCGATGACGGTTCGGCTTCCGGCACCACCGCCACCTACTTCCTGATCGATGCCAGCTCCACCACGGCTGCTTCGGGTACGGTCGTCGCGCTGTCTTCGGCCACCACCGACGACCAGGTCGAAGGCATGATCTCGGCTGTCGACGCCATGCTGTCCGACATGACGGATGCTGCTGCAACGCTCGGCGCCACCAACAGCCGCCTGGAAATGCAGGACGAGTTCGTCGCCGACCTCATGGACGTGATCGACACCGGCGTGGGCCGTCTCGTCGATGCCGACATGAACGAGGAATCGACCCGCCTGAAGGCTCTGCAGACCCAGCAGCAGCTCGGCATCCAGGCCCTGTCGATCGCCAACTCCAACTCGGAAAACATCCTCTCGCTCTTCCGCTAAGCGGACAAGCAGCGCCGGCCCTATCGGGCCGGCAGGGATCTGGGGGCCGCGCCGGGCATGGCGCGGCCCCTTTTTTGTTAACGCCCGGGATACCTTCGTTAAAGGATGGATAAAAATCACGTCGGGCATTTAGGTTTTGTTAACTCTGTTAGGGTCAAGTGCAGTCATTAACGGTGGATTAATTTAAAACACAGATCCGAATTAATTGGCATGAAGTCGCCCCACCGTCGCCGGAACCATTGACCGGCATGTCCCTCCTTCCCGGAACCTAAAGGGGCATTCAATGACCAGCCTGATGACCAACACCGCGGCAATCGCGGCACTCGATACCCTTCGCTCGATCACCGCGTCCATGAACGAAACGCAAAAGCGCGTCTCCTCCGGCTACAAGGTGGAAACGGCCTCCGACAACGCCGCCTATTGGTCGATCGCCACCACCATGCGCTCCGACAACATGGCGCTGGCCGCCGTGGAAGACGCACTCGGCTTCGGCGCCGCCAAGACCGACACTGCCTATACCGGTCTCGAAGCCGCGGTCGATGTCGTGACCGAAATCAAGGCCAAGCTGGTCGCGGCCCGCGAGCCGGGCGTCGACAAGGAAAAGATCAACAAGGAACTGACCGAGCTCAAGGCGCAGCTGTCGTCGATCTCCGAATCCGCCTCGTTCTCGGGCGAAAACTGGCTCTACAATGCCGCTGCCGCCGCCGTGGGAACCAAGGAAATGTCCGGCTCCTTCGTCCGCGCGGCCGATGGCACCGTCTCGGTCGAGACCCTGACGTTCGACACGGCCGACTCGGTCTTGATCGATACCGTCGATGCCACCCGCGGTCTGCTGACCAAGGATTATACCGTCAAGGTCGACGACGGCACGGCGACCGGCACGACCATGACCTACTTCCTGATCGATGCCGGCGGCACCGGTACGTCGGGTACGGTCGTTGAACTCTCGAGTGCGAACACGGATGAAGAGGTAGAAGGAATGATCAGCGCAGTCGACGCCATGCTGGCAGACATTACCGATGCGGCCGCGACCCTCGGCGCGATCAACATGCGCGTCGAAATGCAGACCGACTTCGTCGCCGACCTGATGGACGTGATCGACACCGGTGTCGGCCGTCTCGTCGATGCCGACATGAACGAGGAATCGACCCGCCTCAAGGCCTTGCAGACCCAGCAGCAACTCGGCATCCAGGCCCTGTCGATCGCCAACACCAATTCGGAAAACGTCCTCTCGCTGTTCAAGTAAAAGCCGGCCAGGCCAGCCAGGCCAGGCCATTTCCGACCCATCGACAAGTCGGGCCGTGCACCGGAAGGTGCGCGGCCCGATGCCTTTTTGGGCAATGGAACAGATTCTTCAAAATTCCGTCGATCGCTTCAGGACCTATTAACCTTAATCGGGTTGAATAGGATCATTAAAACGACGGATTAACCAACTGTAAACAATGGTTAATTGCATGACGCGGACCGTCGTTTCCGGTACTTAGACCCGGAATGTCCCTTTCCATATCCTGTCAACAAGGGGCAGTATTTTATGACGAGCATTATGACGAACTCTGCTGCAATCGCAGCACTCGATACCCTGCGCTCCATCAACTCCGGCCTGAACGAGACGCAGAACCGCGTATCGTCCGGCTATCGCGTTGAAACCGCAGCCGACAACGCCGCCTACTGGTCGATCGCCACCACCATGCGTTCGGACAACAAGGCTCTTTCGGCCGTCGAAGACGCACTCGGCCTCGGCGCTGCCAAGACCGACACGGCTTACACCGGTATGGAAGCCGCCATCGACGTCGTCACCGAAATCAAGGCCAAGCTGGTTGCCGCTCGCGAACCGGGCGTTGACAAGGAAAAGATCAACAAGGAACTGACCGAGCTCAAGTCGCAGCTGCAGTCTATCTCCGAATCGGCTTCCTTCTCGGGCGAAAACTGGCTCTACAACGAGTCCGCCACCCCAGTCGGCACCAAGGAAATGGTCGGCTCGTTCGTTCGCGCCGCCGACGGCACGGTTTCGGTCGAACTGCTGTCCTTCGACGCAGCCACCTCGGTCCTGATCGACACCAACACCGCGACCCGCGGTCTGTTGACCAAGGACTACACGGTTGCCGTCGATGACGGCACGGCTACCGGCACCACTGCCACCTACTTCCTGATCGACGCTGGGGGCACCGGTACCTCCGGTACGGTCGTCTCGCTGTCCTCGGCCACCACCGATGACCAGGTCGAAGGCATGATCTCGGCTGTCGACGCCATGCTGACCGACATGACGGACGCTGCTGCAACCCTCGGCGCCACCAACAGCCGCCTGGAAATGCAGACCGACTTCGTCGCCGACTTGCGCGACGTGATCGACACCGGTGTCGGCCGTCTCGTCGATGCCGACATGAACGAGGAATCGACCCGCCTGAAGGCTCTGCAGACCCAGCAGCAGCTCGGCATCCAGGCCCTGTCGATCGCCAACTCCAACTCGGAAAACATCCTCTCGCTGTTCCGTTAAGCGTGAGGGGAGGGGAGGGCCTCGGCCCTCTCCGACACCTGAAGATAGTGCGCCGCGGCCTCCCAGGCCGCGGCGTTTCTTTTGTTTCCGCCGGCTAATTAACATGTGTTGTCCGGTGTTTAGCATTCATTAACCTTAATAGTGTTTTCTGTGACCATTGAAACGGTAGCCCGGCAGACGAACACTCGATGCGGGCTTGCATGACGCTGAATTCCGTTGCCGGTCGCAAACCCGGCATGCCCTCGTGACTGATTTTTGCCGAAAGGGGCTTTATTAAAATGACGAGCTTGATGACGAACTCTGCTGCAATTGCAGCACTCGATACCCTGCGCTCCATCAACTCCAGCATGAACGAAACGCAGAACCGCGTATCGTCCGGCTACCGCGTCGAAACCGCTTCCGACAACGCCGCCTACTGGTCGATCGCCACCACCATGCGTTCGGACAACAAGGCCCTGGCCGCCGTCGAAGATGCACTCGGCCTCGGCGCTGCCAAGACCGACACGGCTTACACCGGTATGGAAGCCGCCATCGACGTCGTCACCGAAATCAAGGCCAAGCTGGTTGCCGCTCGCGAGCCGGGCGTCGACAAGGAAAAGATCAACAAGGAACTGACCGAGCTGAAGTCGCAGCTGGCCTCGATCTCCGAATCGGCTTCCTTCTCGGGCGAGAACTGGCTCTACAATGAGTCCGCCACCGCAGTCGGCACCAAGGAAATGGTCGGCTCGTTCGTTCGTGCCGCCGACGGCACCGTTTCGGTCGAACTGCTGTCCTTCGACGCAGCCACCTCGGTCCTGATCGACACCGTCGACGCGACCCGCGGCCTGCTGACCAATGACTACACGGTCACCGTCGATGATGGTTCGGCTTCCGGCACCACCGCCACCTACTTCCTGATCGACGCCGGCGGCACCGGCACGACCGGTACGGTCGTCGCGCTGTCCTCGGCCACCACCGACGACCAGGTCGAAGGCATGATCTCGGCTGTCGACGCCATGCTGGCCGACATGACGGACGCTGCTGCAACCCTCGGCGCCACCAACAGCCGCCTGGAAATGCAGACCGACTTCGTCGCCGACTTGCGCGACGTGATCGACACCGGTGTCGGCCGTCTCGTCGATGCCGACATGAACGAGGAATCGACCCGCCTGAAGGCTCTGCAGACCCAGCAGCAGCTCGGCATCCAGGCCCTGTCGATCGCCAACTCCAACTCGGAAAACATCCTCTCGCTGTTCAAGTAAGATCGCGAGGGTCGCACGCGACCATCCCAATCTTGCAGCGTATGCCTTGAGCCGCGGTCCCCTGGACCGCGGCTCTTCCGTTTGCGAGAGAGCTCGGCCTCCATGCGAAATCTCGCCATGCTCTATTGACCAAATCTTCAGACAGATTAACAAATCCTTATTGCGTTAACTTTTCGTTAACTCTAAGTTCGTTAAGCATTCGTTAATAGCGTCGGGTCGGCCACCAGGGCAAACAGTGGCCGATGTGCATGAAGCAGTCCGTCGTCGCCGGCAGATTTTGATAGATCCGGCATGTCCCGTATTTCATTTTGGGGCACCAGATGACCAGCATCATGACCAATACCGCCGCGATGGCGGCTCTCCAGACCCTCCGTAGCATCGATTCCAACATGCAGGAGACGCAAGCGCGCGTATCCTCGGGTTATCGTGTCGCCACGGCCGCCGACAACGCTGCCTACTGGTCGATCGCGACCACCATGCGGTCGGACAATTCCGCTCTCTCCACGGTTCAGGACGCGCTGGGTCTCGGCGCCGCGAAAACCGATACGGCCTATACCGGTCTCGAATCCGCGGTCGAAGTGGTGACGGAGATCAAGTCGAAGCTGGTGGCCGCCCGCGAGCCCGGCGTCGACAAGAGCAAGATCAATAAGGAGCTTTCCGAGCTCAAGAACCAGCTCGCCGCGATTGCCGAATCGGCGTCGTTCTCCGGCGAGAACTGGCTCTTCAACGAATCCACCACTGCACCCGGAACGAAGGAGATCGTCGCCTCGTTCAACCGCGCTTCGGATGGGGCGGTGTCGGTCACCACCCTTGCATTCGACACCTCCGAATCGGTGCTGATCGACACCAAGGACGCCAATAACGGCGTTTTGACCAAGGGCTTCCAGGTTACCCAGCCCTCCGGCTCCACGACCACGATCGCCACCTATTTCCTGATCGACGTGAGTGCGACGACGGCTGCCACCGGCTCGGAAGTCGTGCTGACCACCTCGATGAGCGAAGACGAGCTGGACGGCATGATCAGCGCCGTCGATGCCATGCTGCAGCGCCTGACCGACTCGGCCTCGACGCTTGGCGCGATTACCAGCCGTATCGAAATGCAGGACGAATTCGTCTCGACATTGATGGACGTGATCGACAAGGGCGTCGGTCGTCTCGTCGATGCCGACATGAACGAGGAATCGACCAAGCTGAAGGCGCTTCAGACGCAGCAGCAACTCGGTATCCAGGCGCTCTCGATCGCCAATACCAATGCGGAAAACATCCTCACCCTGTTCAAGTAATCGGCAGCAACGGACCGGAGTTGACCCTTTTCGTTTCTACCGTGCCGCCGGTCATCGGCATAAGGTGGAACCGTTGGACCGCGCAACTGCCCTGGCGCGGTCCAACACCTTCATCCTCGCACAAGTTTGGGCTTCTAGTCTCGGATGAGGCAAATGGCGCTTATGCCAGGCGCAGCGTGACACAAACGCGGCAACCGAAGCGGGCACTGGATGGCATGATGAGTATGCACGATCCGAAAATGTTTAGGGAATTCAGGTCATTCTCATGTCGCCGCGACAGGATGTCGGCAATCTTCGCCATGGGAGCAGTTCGTCGATGAGCATGCCGCTCGCCCACTATCTCAAGGATTTTTCCGCGCCGTCCGGCACGCCCTCGGGCGTGATCGGAGGCGATTTCGCATCCCTCGACGACGCCGGATTCAATACGGATTTTCCCCGCATGTCGGAGCCCGAGCCGGAGCCGATCGACCTCGAGGCCGAGCGTCGCGAGGCCTATGCTCAAGGCCATGAAGCGGCATCGACCGAGCTTGGCGAGAGGCATGCCGCCGAGCTTCTGGCATTGCGGGCGGCCCACGAAGAGGCGATGGCGGCGCTCGAGGCGCGGTTGATGGGCGAAACCGCGAAGCGTCTGGCCGAGGGGCTGGAGCGCACGACCGCCGAGCTCGCGCTGGCCATCAGCGAACACGCAGCCGAAGCACTTTCCCCGTTCCTGTCGCAGGAGGTCGCGGCAAAGGCGGTGGCCGATCTCGCCGACTTGTTGCGGGCCGCGATCGCCGACGGCGAGGCGGGCACGGTTACCGTAAAGGGACCGCGGGCGCTGTTCGACCTGTTGCTCGCCCACATGCCCGAACAGCAAGGACGCCTGCGCCATGTCGAAGACCAGGACCTCGATCTCTCGGCGGAGATCGACGGTACCGTGCTGGTTACCCGGATCTCGGCCTTCGCCGCTAGTCTGAAGAAAGTGCTGGGATGAGCGACGGCGAGAATCATCATCACGGAAAGAACGAGATCGTCATCATCAAGCGGCATGGCGGCGGTGATCACGACGGCCACCATGGCGGTGCCTGGAAGATCGCCTATGCCGACTTCATGACGGCGATGATGGCCTTCTTCCTGGTGATGTGGCTGGTCAATGCGGCAAACGAGGAGACCAAGGCCTCGGTCGCCAGCTATTTCAATCCGATCAAGCTCTCCGACGAAAAGCCGACGGAAAAGGGCTTGAAGAAGCCCGTCGACCAGGCAGAGGGTGAGCAGAAGCAGGAACGCTCCCAGGTAGAGGAACAGCAGGAGACGGTCGGTGCTGCCGCCGCGACCGGCGAGGACCAGACCGCGACCTCCGGCGACCAGGCCAACTATTCGGAAGCCGACTTCTTCGAGAATCCCTATTCCGTACTCGCCGAGATCGCCCAAGAGGTCGGCCAACAAGCCAATGTCAGCGCCAAGGGCGAGGGCGGTGCGGCCGATTCCGGCCCGTCGACCGGCGCCGAAGGTGGCGAGGCCTATCGCGACCCGTTCGATCCGGATTTCTGGACCCAGCAGGTGCAGACCGTCCAGGGCGATCCGGGTAAGCAGGAAACGCCCCCGGCCACGGTCGAGAACCTGGATCCGAGCAAGGCGGAACAGGAGGTCGCCCTGGCTGTGCCCGGCGAGAAGCCGGAACAGCCTGCAGATCCGGCCAGGGAGGCTGCGGCTGCCGACAAGAGCCAGGCGGCTGATGGAACAGGTAGCAAGACCGATGTCGCGTCCGCGCCGAAGACGGCCGAGGGCCAGACCGCGGAACAAGCGGCTGAAAGCCTGAAGGCCGAGATCGAGAAGGAGATCGGCGGCGTTTCCGGCAAGCTCGCCGAGGGCCTGATCGTCAGCCCGGCCGAAGGTGGCCTGCTGGTGACGATTTCCGACCAATCCGAGGCGCCGATGTTCAATGTCGGATCGGCCGTGCCGCGCAAGGAGCTCGTCGTCGCCATGGAGCGGATCGGCAAGCTGTTGCAGGGGCGCGAAGGACCGATCGTCATTCGCGGACACACTGACGGCCGGCAGTTCAAGGGAACCGAAAACGACAACTGGCGCCTGTCCATGGCACGCGCACACAGCGCCTATTACATGCTCGTCCGGGGCGGCCTTTCGGAAGGGCGGGTCAAGCAGGTCTCCGGCTTTGCCGACCGTCGCCTGCAGGTTCCCGACGATCCGCTCGCCGATGCCAACCGCCGGATCGAGATCCTGATTCAGGCGGACCAGGGATAATCACATGGGGTGCCCGAAACTGCAGCGGCTGGTACCGGCTCTTTCGCTCCTCGGCCTTGTCTGGACCGGGGCGGCGGCGGCCGAGGGCCTCGACGGCATCGCGCCGTACAAGATGCTGCGTTCGCTGCAATTCGTGCAGGATTCGGTCGTGCTCGGCGATCACTCAGCCGCCGAAATGCAGCGCTTCATGTTGTCGACGATCGACAAGCGTCTGCGCGAGGCGGACGCATCGCTGTTCGAGGAGCCGCGCAATGTCGATGCCGCGCTGATCTATGCGATGAGCGGCGGCAATCCGGCGACGCTGGAATTCCTCGTTGCCCGCGATGTCGATGGCAATTTCGACAATCGTGTCACCGACGCGCTGCGCAAATACCTCTCCGGCAAGGGCACGCTGATTGCCAAGACGCTGGGCGACATGGTGACGGAATACCGCGATACCAAGGTCGCACCCTATCTGGCTCTGGTGGCCGGCAATGTGATGATCCCGCGCGATCCCGCAAAGGCGCTTGAATTCTATGACTGGGCCCGGTTGACCGCGCCGGGGACGATCGTCGAGGAGGCGGCGCTGCGCCGCTCGCTGGCCGTCGCGGTCGAGGGCGGCATGGTCGACAAGGCCGCCGCCTATGCCAATCGCTACGCGCGCCGCTTCCTGCATTCTCCCTATGCCAGCCAATTTGCCGATCTCTTCGTGCAACTCGTCGTCGAGCATAATGACGCCTTCGACGAGGCGGCGATCGAGGCGACCCTCGTCTACATGGACGTTGACCGCCAGCGGGAGGTCTACCTGCGCATCGCGCGGCAGGCGGCGATCAAGGGGCGCAACGAACTGGCGCGCCAGGCCGCTGACAAGGCCCGCCTGCTGTCGGGTACCGAGGACGGCGCGGATGCGCTGGCCATGCTTTATGGCGGGCTGGCCGGCATTCCGACCAGCGAGGTCGGCGCGGCGATCAAGGCGATTGCGGCGATCCCCGACGAGATCCTCTCCCCGTCGGATCGCGCGCTCCGTGACGCCGCGGCCGCCATCGCGGAAGAGGTGATACGCAAGCCCGAACTGAACAGTCCGGCGCAAGCTCCCGAGCCGAGTGTTGCTTCTTCGAACGACGCATCCCTTCCAGAGGCGCCCGCCATCGACGAACAGCAGGATCCGACAGCGCCGGCTTCGGTTCCGCCAGGCGTTTCGGCCGTCGAGGCGGAGGCGGTGGGCAGCCAGGATCAGGATCCGGAGTTCCGCTCCTTCGTCGATACCGGCCGTTCAAAGCTGGAGGCCATCGACGATCTCCTGAAGCAAGAAGGCACGAACTGATGATCGATCCGTCCTCCGCCTCCAAGATTTCGAGCATGGACTCCTCGCTCGCGGGGAGCGCCTCTTCGCACCGGAACGACGCGAAGGCGGCCAACGGATTTGACGACGCGCTGTCGAACGCCGGTCACAGCGGCCGAAACCGCCAGGACCGCGCGGACGCGGTGTCCGGTGGGGAAACCGAGGCGGACGCAGCGCACGGCGTGGAAGCCGAGGGCGCCGAGACACGGGCCACCAAGGGCACCCGGCCGGCAATCGATGTTTCCGGCGCCGCCCTTTCTCGCCCCGACATCGCCGGGACTGTTGTCGGCCGGACGACGACAGCGGCCGCTACGGCGGCTGCCGGCCGGACGCCGACAGCGATCGCTGCGACGACAGCCACCGCTGCGGCAGCCACGGACGCTGCGCAAAACGGCACCGGTATCCAGGCTCTCGGCGTCGATGCGCCGGCAACCGACATCGTCGCCGCCTGCAAGGCGGCAAGGAACCTTGACAGCCCATTGGCGAACCCTGCCAACGGGACCACGGGCGAGACACTGGACGGGGCCCAGGTGGCCGCGGTCGTGCAGCATGTCCAGGTGGCGAAGGGTGACAAGACCGAGCGGGCGGTGAAGCCTGTCCACGGCGGCGAGACCGATACGGCCTCCGACATGGAGACCGAGGCTGGAGCCGCAGCGACGGGCGCCCCCGTGGCATCCGACCTCGGCGACGTGCTGTCAATGCTCAACCAGGCGGTGGCGGCAGCCCCGCAGGTCGCGCCGCGTGCCGATCATGCCGCAGGCCGTGCCACCGCCAGCGAAGCGACGGCAGCCGTCGCGTCCTCCGGCGAGCTTTCGGCGGTCGGCGTCGAGGCGAAGGCCGATCTGCCATCCGTCGATACGGCGGACACCGGCACGGCGGGCGCCACCGAGGCAGACCGTTCCTTCCGCTTCCTGCGTGCCGACGGCAAGGGCCAGACACTCGCCATGCGCGTCGGCCCGTCGGACGGCGAGACGGTCAAGTATGACATCGGCTCGGCGAAGGATGGCGGTCAGACCGTCGCGGTCCTCGATGCGCGCCGCTATATCGCTCCGGCCTCCACCAACGCCGCCACGATCACCGCCGCGATGATGGGTGATGGGGAATGGGCCAGCGCCATGTTGCCTGGCTCTGAGCTTGCCAATGCCGCCAGCCAGTCGAGCTCCGGCAAGGTCGTCAATACGCTGAAACTGCAGATGAGCCCGATCGAACTCGGCAATGTCACGGCGACGCTGCGGCTGAGCGGCGAGGAACTTACGGTGCAGATAACCGTGGAGACGCATGCGGCCCACAAGGCGCTAAGCGAGGACCAGGGCGACATGCTGAAGGCGCTGCGGGCGCAAGGCTTCACGGTCGACCAGATCCAGGTCAGCCTGAACGTCGGTGCGGCGGATCGTGCCGACAGCGGCCAGACCGGCGCGCAGGGTCAGTCATCCGGTCAGCAGGCGCAGGGTGGTGCCCAGGGCGGCAACGGAAACAACGAGCGCCGCACGGCGACGACGCAGGCCGAGAGCGGCACCGGTATGGGGAAGACGACAGATGACGCGAGCGCGCTACAGGCGACCCCTGGCGGGGCTGGTGCTTCTCGTCCTGGCCACGTTTACATCTGAGGTCGCGGCATCGACCGGCGCCTGCGAACGCGAGATCCAGGCGGCAGCGGCGAAATATGCGATCCCGGAAGGCATCCTCTACTCCGTCGGCCTGACGGAGACAGGGCGCAAGGGATCGCTACAGGCCTTCGCGATGAACGTGGAGGGAAAGGCGATGTACTTCGACAGCGAAGCCGATGCCCTCGAGGCCTTCGTACAGGCCCGACGGAACGGCTCGAGGTTGATCGACATCGGTTGCATGCAGATCAATCAGCACTTCCACGGAGAGCATTTTTCATCGGTGCAGGCCATGTTCGATCCGCGCGCCAACGTCGAGTATGCGGCGCGCTTTCTACGCAACCTGCACGATCGTCATGAAACCTGGACCATGGCGGTGGCGCGATATCATGCGGGCCCGAACAACGACCCGGCGCAGCAGCGATATGTCTGTCGCGTGATCGGAAATCTGGTGGCGACCGGCTATGGGAAATGGACCGACAATGCCAAAAGATTTTGCGGTGAATAGCCAGATTTGGGACTAGACAAGCGCCAATCTGCTGATTTGCCGATTGTGTCTGGAATGTGGACAATTTTTGGCCGCCCAAGCGCGGCGTTAACCATGCGTTAACTTTTCAACAAGAAAATTGTGCCTGTGTGGTGATGCTCCCACTAGATATAGATCAAATCGCCATCAAAATCTTAATCAACTGTTAATACCTACCATTAACATCATCTAGTTGTCGCTGATTCGCCCGATTCGTACCGATAGAGCATCGAAACACCACACACTGATTCGGAGGCGGCTGATGATCGTAGTGGTAGACGAGCGAGAGCTCGTGAAAGACGGGTACACATCCTTATTTGGACGTGAGGGCATTCCATCGACCGGATTTGATCCGGCCGAGTTCGGCGAATGGGTCAATACGGCGGCGGATTCTGACATCGCGGCCGTCGAGGCGTTTCTGCTGGGGCAGGGCGATTGCACGCATGAGTTGCCGCGGGCAATTCGTGACAGGACGCAGGCGCCGGTGATCGCGGTCAGCGACCAGCCGTCGCTCGAGGCGACGCTGGCCCTGTTCGACTGTGGCGTCGACGATGTTGTCAGGAAGCCGGTTCATCCGCGCGAAATCCTGGCGCGGGCGGCGGCGATCCGGCGTCGGCTGAAGGCGATCGCGAACTTCACCGAGATCGGCCCGATCCGGGTGTTCTCGGATGGGCGCGATCCGGAAATCTCCGGCGAGGTCTTCCCCCTTCCGCGGCGCGAGCGCCGTATCCTCGAATATTTGGTCGTCAACCGCGGTCGTCGCGTTTCCAAGACCCAGATCTTCAACGCGATCTACGGCATCTTCGACGAAGAGGTCGAAGAGAACGTCGTCGAAAGCCATATCTCCAAGCTGCGCAAGAAGCTGCGCAAGAAGCTCGGTTTCGACCCCGTCGATTCCAAGCGCTTCCTTGGCTACTGCATCGACTGGAGCTGATTTCTCAGCCCTTGGCCGCGTGGTGCGGGCCTTATGAGTGAATTCGCAAAGGCCCGCCATCTCCAGACAGCTTCACGCAAGGCCCACCTCCTATTCTCTGCAATGACTACGGAAACGAGGATTTTCAATGAGCCTTTACGGAACGATGCGAACCGGTGTGTCCGGTATGAACGCCCAGGCGAATCGTCTCGGCACAGTTGCTGAAAACATCGCCAACTCCAGCACCGTCGGCTACAAGAAGGCCTCGGTGCAGTTTTCCTCGATGATCCTGCCGACGACGTCGGGCGCCTATAATTCTGGTGGTGTCGAGACGGACGTCCGTTATTCGATCTCGAGCCAGGGCACGTTCAGCTACACGACATCCTCGACCGACCTTGCCGTCAACGGCGACGGCTTCTTCATCGTCGAGGGCGCCGATGGCGTCGAATATCTGACGCGAGCCGGTTCATTCGTGGTTCAGGATGACGGCACGTTGAAGAACTCTGCCGGCTATACCCTGATGGGTTACGAATATTCCTCGACCGCCGATCCGACCATCGTCGTCAACGGCTTCAACGGTCTCGAGCCGATCAACCTGTCCTCGGCCTCGATCTCTGCAACGGCTTCCGACGCCGGCGCGCTGAACGTAAACCTGCCGTCGAATGCAGCGGTCGGCGACACCGAGGCAACCTCGCTCGTCGCCTATGACAGCCAGGGCAACAGCCGCCTGATCGATTTCACCTACACCAAGACCGCGGACAATGTCTGGTCGATGACGGCGACCTATGCCGGTCCGCCCGCGACCACCGTTGTGCCGGCCACCACCGTGACCTTCGACGCCGCCGGCCAGATCGTCTCGCCGACATCGTTGACCACGACGGCCTTTACCGTTGCCGGCGCCGACATGCTGTCGATGACCATCGACATCAGCACGTCGAGCCAGCTCGCCGCCGACTTCTCCGTCGAGGAAGGCGAGATCAACGGCAATGCGGCTTCCGAAGTGGTCGGCTACGAGATCGACGAGGCCGGCGTTGTCTCCGTCGTCTACGACAACGGCGACCTGACCCCGCGCTTCCGCGTGGCGCTCGCCAGCGTGCAGAGCCCGGACAACCTGAACCCGGTTGCCGGCAACCTCTACACCCAGAGCAATTCCTCGGGCGTCATCGTCATGGGCTATGCCGGCACCAGCGGCTTCGGCTCGATCATTTCGGGCGCCCTTGAAGACTCCAATGTCGACGTGGCGGAAGAACTGACCGCGATGATCGAATCCCAGCGGAATTACACCGCGAACTCCAAGGTATTCCAGACCGGCTCCGAATTGATGGAAGTCCTGGTCAACCTGAAGAGATAACCGGAAGGTTAAGGCAGCCACATGTCGCTTACGTCTGCACTCAATACGGCTCAAGCCATTTTCCGGAATACGGGGGAACAGACCTCCGTCATTTCCACGAACATTGCCAATGACGGAAACGCAAACTATGTGCGGCGCTCGCCTGTCGTAACCAACACCATCTACGGGGCGTCGACGGTCAACACCGAACGCGCCCAGCAGATGGCCCTGCTTCGCCAGCTTAACAGCGCCACCTCGGCGTCCAGCGCCCAGGATACGCTGCTCAACGGGCTGACGACGCTCTCCAACGCGCTTGGGGGGAACGACTACGAGCTTTCCCCCTCGACCTATCTTGCTGAACTGCAGACCAGTCTGGAAGCCTTCGCGGCCTCTCCGGGGGAGTATACTCTGGCGGCCACCGTGGTCACCGACGCGCAGGATGTCGCCAATTCGCTCAACAATGCGGCCGCGACCGTGCAGAAGCTCCGGGTGGATGCCGATGCCGAGATCAATACCCAGGTCAAGGAACTCAACCGGCTTCTCGCCGAGTTCCAGATCGTCAACGATGCTGTCGTCAAGGCAACCGCGATCGGCGCCGATCCGAGCGATGCGCTCGACACCCGCGACACGCTGCTGAAAGACATCTCGGAAATCATCGGCGTCGATGCCAGCACCCGCGCCAATGGCGACATGGTGCTCTACACGTCGGAAGGCACGACGCTTTTCGAAACCGTGCCGCGCGCGGTCACCTTCACCCGGACGCTGGCCTATGACGCGACGGTCACCGGCAATTCGATCTATGTCGACGGCATTGCGATCCAGGCCGGCGAGGGCGGCAATACCACCGCCGACGGCACGCTGGGCGCCCTTCTCCAATTGCGCGACGATATCGCGCCGACCTTCCAGACGCAGCTCGACGAAGTCGCGCGCGGCCTGATCGAGGCCTTTGCCGAGACGGACCCGCTGGGTGTCGCGCCCGATATGCCCGGTCTCTTCACCTGGTCCGGCGGCACGGCGCTCACCTCGGGTGTGCTCGAGCCCGGTCTTGCCGGAACGATCACGGTCTCGACCGCTGTCATCGCTTCTTCCGGCGGCGATCCGCTGCTGTTGCGCGACGGCGGCATCAATGGTGCGGCCTACGTCTGGAACACGGGGAATGCGTCCGGCTACACGACCCTGCTGGCGCGCTATTCCGATGCACTCGATGCCGATCGGGCCTTCGACGCCTCGGCTGATCTGAAGACGTCGATGAGCGTCATGACCTTTGCCAGCGGCTCGATCGGCTGGCTGGAGGAACTGCGCTCCAACGCCACGACCGCGTCGGACAACAAGATCGCCCTCTATGAGCGGTCCTTCCAGTCATACTCTTCCGAGACCGGCGTCAATCTCGACGAGGAACTCTCGCTGCTGCTCGACGTGGAGCAGTCCTACAAGGCATCGGCCAAGCTCGTCTCGACCATCGACGAAATGCTGCAGGCCGTACTGGCGATGGCGGGATAAGACATGTCGACGGCAAACATCTCCAATCTGTCGATCCAGACCTCCATGCGCCTGACCATCCGTCAGGCCCAGAACGAGCTGATCAAGGCGCAGCAGGAAGTCACCACCGGCATCTATGCCGATATCGGCGCCGAGATCGGTGGGGCCACCTCCACCGTCGTCGACCTGACCCGCGACAGCCTGCGCCTGCAGTCGATCAAGAGCACCAATGCGATCGCCACCCAGCGCCTGGAGGCCTCCCAGGAGGCGCTCGGCCAGATGGCGACGGCGGCCGACGAGATGAACGATGCGCTGATCGCGCTTTCGGGCACCTCCAACACCAGCAATCTCGAGACGGCGATCCAGACGATCACCAATTCGCTCGACACTTTCACCAGCATGGCCAACACCTCGCTCGGTGGCGAATATCTGTTTTCGGGCATCAACACCGACGTTCAGCCGATCCAGGAATATACGGATACCTCGGCCGCCAAGCTGGCCTTCGACGCCGAGTTCCTAACCTATTTCGGCTTCCCGCATAGCGACCCGCAGACGGCCAGCATCGCGGCCACCGGCGCTGCGCCCAGCATGGATAACTTCATCACCAACGTCATCGAGCCCATGTATTCGGGCGCTGACTGGACCACCGATTGGTCGAGCGCGACCGACGAGGTGATGACGAGCCGGATCAGCCAGAGCGAAACCGTCGAAACCTCGGCAACCGCCAACGATAAGGCCATGCGTTATCTCGCGATGGCGGCGGTGGTCGCCAAGGAACTGCTGGCGATCGATCTCTCCGATGCGAGCCGCACCGTGGTGACCAACAAGGCGATCGAATACACCGGCGTCGCGACGACCGGCATCAACAGCGTCCGCACCAAACTGGGCCTGTCGGAGAACCGGATCGAAAAGGCCAATGAATCGCTCCAGGTGCAGATCGACATCATCGACACGACGCTGACCAGCAAGATCGAGGTCGACGCTTACGAGGCGTCGACCCGCGTGAACAATCTCCTGTCTCTGGTCGAGGCATCCTACACGTTGACGGCGAAAATCCAGGCGCTGAGCCTCGTCAACTACCTTTGATGACCAAAGGGAATGAATGAAAATGAAGGACAGATGAATGTACCAGTTTTCATATGCCGAGATCATGGAGGATGGCGTCGCCGACGCCAAGGATCGTGAACGGCAGGCGCTGACCCGCTCTATCGAGCTTCTGACGCTGGCGCGTCAGGAAGAGGGCTATACCCGCCAGGCCATCGAGGCGCTGTTTTATACCCGCCGCGTCTGGATCCGCCTCATCGAGGATCTGAAACAGCCGGAAAATCAGCTGGACGCCGAATTGCGCGCCAACCTGATCTCAATCGCCATATGGATTTTGAAGGAATGCGACCGGATCCGGAAGCGCCAGTCCACCAATTTCCAGGGCATCATCGACGTGACAACCATCATCAGGGATGGACTGAAATGAAGAGCACTTTGCGCATCTCGCTCAAGTCGGGCGAACGGATTTTCATCAACGGAGCGGTTCTGCGCGTCGACCGCAAGGTTGCGCTGGAATTCCTCAACGACGTGACCTTCCTTCTGGAAAACCACGTCCTGCAGCCGGAGCAGGCAACCACGCCGCTCCGCCAGCTCTACTTCATCGCCCAGATGATGCTGATCAATCCCGACGGGCGCGAACAGTCGATGGCGATGTTCCGCAAGTCGATCATCATGCTGCTCACCTGCTTCGAAAACGAGGAAATCCTCGCCGAGCTGAAGCGTGTCGACGGCATGGTTTCCTCCGGTCGCGCCTTCGATGCACTGAAGGCGATCCGCGGGCTCTACCCGATCGAGGACCAGATCCTCAACAGTCAGGAAATGACGCCGGCGACCGTCGAGCAGATTCGCAAGGAGATGGCACCATGGCGGTAGACGGCGTTACCTCGGCCACCAGCACGACCTCCACGGCCAGCAACTCCTCTGCATCGAGCGCGTCGGCTGCCGCTTCGCTGGATTATGATTCGTTCCTGAAGCTGCTGATCGCCCAGATGCAGAACCAGGATCCGACCGACCCGATGGACGCCAGCGAGCAGATCGCCCAGTTGGCCACCTTCTCCCAGGTCGAGCAGACGATCCAGACCAATGCCAATCTCGAGACGCTGATCACCGGCAACGCGCTCACCAACGCGACCAACTACATTGGCCAGACGATCACCAGCGCCGACGAATCCATCACAGGCGTCATTGAATCGGTCCGCGTCTACAGCGACACCATGGTCGCGACCACGACCGCGGGTGACGAAATCCCGATCACGGTCGGTGTCCGCGTCGGCGAGCCCTCGACGCCCGATCCCGACACTGATACGAACTCGGATGCCTGATGGTGCCGGGGGCTGATTCCCCCGGAAACAGGCCGGGAAGAGTTAGATCATGAATGAGGCAGACGCCCTCGACATCATGCAGGCAGCCGTTTGGACCGTGCTGGTCGCATCCGGTCCGGCCGTGCTTGCCGCCATGATCGTCGGCGTCACCATCGCGCTCATCCAGGCGCTCACCCAGGTCCAGGAAATGACGCTGACCTTCGTGCCGAAGATCGTCGCCATTCTCGTGACCATCGGCATCAGCGCGCCCTTCGTCGGCGGGCAGATCGCGCTTTTCGCCAATCTCGTCTTTTCGCGCGTCCAGACCGGCTTCTGACCGGTCGCTTCCGGCCGATCCTTCGCCGGGACTGCCACCCTCGCGCAAGCTTCGCCCGCTATCGCTGACGTGAACATGGCCGCAAGCCGTCCAAGCCTGCGGCCGACCTCTCATGAAGAGACGGAACGATAAATGGCGCAACCATCTGCAATCATTATTCCGAAGGTCAGCCCGCAAGGTCGCGACATCGGCTTTGCCCTCGGCATCGTCGTCATCCTCTGCATTCTCTTTCTGCCCATCCCACCCTTCCTGATCGACATGGGTCTCGCCTTCTCGATCGCGTTTTCGGTGCTGATCCTGATGGTCTCCCTGTGGATCCAGCGTCCGCTCGATTTCTCGTCCTTCCCGACCATCCTGCTGATCTCGACGATGATCCGTCTGGCGCTCAACATCGCGACGACCCGCGTCATCCTATCGCACGGCCACGAGGGGCATAATGCGGCGGGCGGGGTGATCGCCGGCTTCTCCAGCCTGGTCATGTCCGGCGACTTCGTCATCGGTCTGATCGTCTTCATGATCCTAGTCACGGTCAACTTCATCGTCATCACCAAGGGCGCGACCCGCATCGCCGAAGTCGGCGCCCGCTTCACCCTCGATGCCATCCCCGGCAAGCAGATGTCGATCGACGCCGACCTGTCGGCCGGCATGATCGACGACAAGGAAGCCCAGCATCGCCGGCGTGAGCTCGAGCAGGAAAGTTCCTTCTTCGGCGCGATGGACGGTGCCTCGAAGTTCGTGCGCGGCGATGCCATCGCCGGCCTGATGATCACCGCCATCAACATCTTCGGCGGCATCATTATCGGCTACTTCCGCCACGGCATGGAAATCGGCGAAGCAGCAGACGTCTTCGTCAAGCTGTCGGTCGGCGACGGCATCGTCTCGCAGATCCCCGCTCTCATCGTCTCGCTTGCCGCCGGTCTTCTCGTCTCCCGCGGTGGCAATCCGGGCTCGACCGACCAGGCCGTCGTCAACCAGCTGAGCGGCTATCCGCGCGCGCTGTCCGTAGCGGCATCGCTGATGGTCCTGCTGTCCATCGTTCCCGGCCTGCCGATGGTGCCCTTCCTGGCGCTTGGCGGCATCATGGCCTTCGGCAGCTGGTTCATCCCGCGCCAGATCGAGGCGGAGAACAAGGTCAAGCGCGAGCAGGAGGAAAAGAAGGTCATCCAGACCAAGGAAGCCGAGAAGGATTCGGTCAAGTCCGTTCTGAAGACGGCCGAGATCGAACTGGCGCTCGGCAAGCTGGTTTCGACCCGGCTGCTCGGCGCCCACCAGGAACTCGCCTTCCGCGTCGGCAAGATGCGCAAGAAATTCGCCAGCCAGTATGGCTTCGTGGTGCCCGAGATCAAGGTCACCGACGACATCGCCATCCAGGAAAAGTCCTACCAGATCCGCATCCACGGCACGACGGTCGCCTCCAACCAACTGCGCGTAGGCGAAGTGCTGGTCGTCACCGGTTCCGGCCGCAAGCCCAAGGTGCCGGGTGACGAGATCCGCGAACCCGCCTTCGGCATGCCGGCGGTCTCGGTGCTCGAGACCTTCACGGAGGACCTGAAGCGCGAGGGCTTCCATCCGATCGACAATGTCTCGGTCGTGCTCACCCATGTGAGCGAGGTCATCCGCAACAACCTGCCGCAGCTTCTGTCCTACAAGGACGTGAAGATCCTGATCGACCGGCTCGATCCGGAATACAAGAAGCTCGCCGACGAGATCTGCTCGTCGCACATGTCCTATTCCGGCCTGCAGGCGGTGCTGAAGCTGCTGCTCGCCGAGCGCGTCTCGATCCGCAACCTGCATCTGATCCTCGAAGCGGTGGCCGAACTCGCGCCGCATGTGAGGAAGACCGAGCAGATCGTCGAGCATGTGCGCGTACGCATGGCGCAGCAGCTCTGCGGCGACCTGACCGACAACGGCGTGTTGCGCGTGCTGCGCCTCGGCTCGAAATGGGACCTCGTCTTCCACCAGGCGCTGAAGCGCGATGCCAAGGGCGAAATCGTCGAATTCGACATCGATCCGCGCAGTCTCGAGGAGTTCTCCGAGCAGGCCAGCAAGGTAATCCGTGAATTCATGGACCGCGGCCTGCCTTTCGTGCTTGTCACGTCCCCGGAAACGCGCTCCTATGTGCGCATGATCATCGAGCGGCTGTTCGCTACCCTGCCGGTCCTGTCGCATGTCGAACTGGCCAAGGGCATCGAGATCAAGATCCTGGGCTCCATTTCATGATCACCGACCCCGAGGGGACAGTTCTGGCCATGTTCGTGGCCTTCTGCCGGATCGGCGCCTGCTTCATGGTGCTTCCGGGTTTCTCCTCGGCGCGCATTCCCGTCATGGTCCGGCTGCTGATGGCGGCGGCCGTTGCCATGGCCATCCTGCCGGTTCTGTGGGATACCATCTATCCGAAGGTGTCGGGCAGCGACTATGCCTATATCCACCTCGTCGTCGGCGAAACGCTGATCGGCACCATGTACGGCCTCATTCCCCGGCTCTATGTGCTGGGCCTGCAATTCGCCGGCTCGGCGATCTCCATGTCGATCGGCTTCAACTCGCCGGGCGCACCGGACGTGATCGAGGACACGGCGGAGAACCAGCTGACCAACATGATCAGCTTCGGCGGCCTGCTGCTGCTGTTCATGCTGGATTTCCACCATGTCATCCTGCGGGCACTGATCGATTCCTACGGGCTGATGCCGCTCGGCGGATTTCCCGACGTGCAGAAGATGCTGATCACGCTGACCGACACGCTCGGCGCCACCTTCCTGCTCATGCTCAGGCTCGCCAGCCCGTTCATCATCTTCGGCATCATGTTCAATTTCTCCATAGGTCTGATCAACAAGCTCGCGCCGCAGATCCCGATCTACTTCATCTCGACGCCCTATCTGCTGATGGGCGGCCTGTTGCTGCTGTATTTCTCCATTGCCGCCATTGTCCGACAATTTGCCGACAATTTCGCCCGAATCTTTATCGGCTGAGAACGCCACGAGCCGCTTGCTGAAGGAGCGCCCATGGGGCCGACGAAGAAGTCCGAAAAGCTGAAACGCCTCGTCACGGTGCAGCGCCACATGGAGCGCATGGCCGAGAGCGATCTTGCCGTCACCGCCAAGCGCCGCGAGGAGAATGCCGCCTCGATGGCCACCGTCATGGAGGCGATCGGCTCGCTCGAACCCGTCCATCGCCTGTTCGCCCAGAACTATGCCGACCGCTTCGACCGTCTGTCCAATAGCGACAAACAACTCGCAAGCCTCCAATACGGCCAGGAGATCAAGCTCTTGCGCGAACGCGCCAAGGGTGATCGGCTGGAGGAGAACATGAAGGACGCCCGACTCCACGAGGATCGCGAGGCGGACGACAATGCGATCTACGATCTGGTCGACCTGCAGTTCGCCACGACAGCCTCCAGCAAGGTTCACGAGTGATACTCGTCACCTGAACAAACGTATCGGAGACCGGAAACGTGGCTATATCACCTCCGAGCGATCTCGTGCTGGACGTCGTCCGGGCCGCAGATCCGATGGTCCTGGCGGCAGCCCAGGAAAAACTGAAGACCCATCGCGCGGCTCTCGCCGCGACCAGCCTCGCCGAGAAGGGTGCCGGCTTCGGTGCCGCGGTCGAGGTGCTCAACAGTGCCGCCTTCGATGCCGGTCTCGGCAATGTCCAGAAGTCCGCGACCGGGGAGACGCCCAAGGTTTATCGCGATTTCGAGGCCGTCGTCCTGCAGAACTTCGTCAAGACGATGATGCCGGAGGACACCGAATCCGTTTACGGCAAGGGCAATGCCGGAGAAATCTGGAAGAGCATGATGGCCGAGCAGATCGGCGGGACGATCGCCGAAAGCGGCGGGGTCGGCATCGCCGACCAGATGTATTCCGAAGAACTGGCTCGCAAGCGCGGGGGCAATGTCGTCAACGCCGCCACCGATGAAACCGATCGGCGCGTGGCGTTCAACATGGTGACGGACCTTGAGCGTCGAACGCTCGGTGTCTCCGAAGCCGATGCCAAGACAGCATAACAACACTCATCCGGGGCAGGACCATGGAAATCATCAATAGCGATTATCGGATCAAGACGGTGCTCGGCCGCCTCGAAATGATCATCGACAACGAAAACCAGCGCATCGGCAAGGACCCGGAATTCGACCTCAAGGTATCGAATGCCCACAAGAGCCGCTGCCTCTACGAGCTGACCATGCTGTTTCGCGATACCGACCCCCGGGAACTCGCCGTCGGCTATGTCGAGCAGATGCACGCCCTGAAGAAGAAGCTGGCGATCAATGCCCGCCGTGTCGAGGCCCACATGAATGCCGTGCGCGCGGTTGCCGATCTCTTGAAGAACGCCGTGCGCGAAGCCGACGGTGACGGCACCTATTCCCAGGAACAGTTCCTGTACAGCGAGGTCTGATGGTCAAGATCCTGGCCGCCGGATTGTGGGTCTGCCTGGTTACGCTCGGCGCGGTCTATTTTTCCGTGCACATGGCGACGGCGCCTGCCGAAGTCAGCGAAGAGGACGCCCGCAAGGCGAAGCTCGAACTGGTGCGCGGCGAGGCGATCACCATTCCGATGATCGCCGACGGCAGCGTGCGCGGCTATTTCCTCGGTCGCATCTCCTTCATGATGGACAAGGAAAAGATCAAGGGCGTCGAGCTGCCGCTCACCGAATTGATGACCGATGAGCTGTTCACGCTTTTGATCGGCAACAAGATGGTCGACATCTCCAACATGGCCGCCTTTGACGTCGCCGCATTCCGGGAGAAGATCAAGACCGACATCAATGCCCATCTCGGCGAGGGCTTCGTCGAGGAAGTGCTGATCGAGCAGCTCGACTACATGTCCAAGGATGACGTGCGCGCGACCGGCGAGGGAACCGCGAAACCGCCGGCCGAACCGGTCAAGGTGATCGAGGGTGACGCTGTCGGGGAAGCAGCGAAACCGGCCCACTGACGCATCTCCGGCGAAGAATGACGACGGGCGGCGGGTCATCCGCCGCCGTTTTGCGTCCAGGCGGGAACTCCATCCTGGTCTCCCCACGCGGTCGCACCGGGCATGGTTAACGACCGGTCAATCGGCGCGCATGAATGCGACCGTTTCCTTTAAGTCGAACTTGATCTGCCGCTGATACAAGGCTTGGGTCACTCCTTGTATTGCGTGGTGTCATGCTGTTTCCAGTCGACGTTCTCTTTCTCCCGGCCTTTCACCGGGCTTTGCTGGCAGGCATTGCCGGCACCCTCGCGGGTGGCCGGGCGCCGGCGGGGCCATGCCATGCCGCATCGGCCCTGCGTCGGGGGCGCTCATGAACCCGCAGCCCAGCCTCCCGCTGCCCGAGCCGCGTCTGCCTCTTTTTGGCATGCCGGTCTACGACCTCACCTGGGAAGGCGCGCTTTCCTATGTGAACGAATTGGCGTCCCTGCCGCTCGGCCCGACCCACATGGCGTTTCTCAACGCGAACAATGCCAATCTGATGATGTCCGATCCGGACTATCGCAAGGCGCTCGCCCGCACCGTGCTGCTGCCCGACGGGATCGGCGTCGACCTTGCTTCGCGCCTGCTCAACGGCGAGCGGTTCATCGCCAACCTCAACGGCACGGATTTCATTCCCGCCATGCTGAGCTATATGGACACGCCCCGGCGGATCGGCCTGATCGGCGGGCGAGCGGACGTCCTGGCAAGGGCCGCGGAGAATTTCCGCAGGCATGCGCCCTGGCACGAATTCGTCGAGATATCCGACGGTTTCTTCGACAAGACCAACTGTGCCGGCGTGCTGGACGACCTCAAGGACGCACGGATCGACATTCTGCTGGTCGCCCTCGGCACCCCGCTGCAGGAAATCTGGATCGACCGCAACATTCGTCCGGAGCACGCCCGCCTCGTGATCGGCGTCGGGGCGCTGTTCGACTTCGTTTCGGGCGAGGTTCCGCGCGCGCCGCTGTGGATGCGCCACATCCGCTGCGAGTGGGTCTACCGGTTGTGGCTGGAGCCGAAGCGGCTCTGGTACCGTTACATCGTCGGCATTCCGGTGTTCCTCGGCCATGTCGCCCGCTTCAAGCTGTTCGGTCCGCCCCGCCACGCGGCCGGGGAAGACCCGCTTTCCCAGGGCCGACGACGCACCGACAATCGTCTCGGACCGCGCAGCCGCCATTCCGCAACGCGCCAGGACCGGACCAGCCGGCGCTATTCCTGATCGGCCGTCCTCGAGGGACACGCATCCCTGATGCTAGACCAAGGGAGGTTTGCGAGGGGTGCGGTTTCCCCTTGCAAAGCCCGTGCTTTTGACTCCATACGGCGGAGAGAGGCAATCGGCCGCCAGGCACGGCGGCTATGATGCCGGAAAACGCGAGCGAGGGATGCGATCGTGACAACGGTGATTGATGGCAAGCAGGCAGCCGCATCGGTGATCGAGGCGGTGACGGCGGCGGCGGCGGCGCTGGAGCGCGACACGGGGCGCAGGCCCGGCCTTGCGGTGGTGATCGTCGGCAATGACCCGGCCAGCCACGCCTATGTCTCCTCCAAGAGCCGCATGGCCAAGCAGTGCGGCTTCAAGTCGGTGCAGCATACGCTTGCCGAGGAAACCAGCCAGGAAACCCTGATGGCGCTGGTCGCCGAACTCAACGCCGATGCCGAAATCGACGGCGTGCTGGTGCAACTGCCGCTGCCCAGGCACCTCGATTCCGACGCCGTGATCCAGTCGATCCTGCCGGAAAAGGACGTCGACGGGCTGCATGTCGTCAATGCCGGCAAGCTCGCCACCGGCGATGCCGAGACCGGCCTCGTGTCCTGCACGCCGGCCGGCGCCATGATCCTGGTCCGCCAGATCCACGGCCGCGATCTTTCCGGCCTGAACGCACTGGTGATCGGCCGTTCCAACCTGTTCGGCAAGCCGATGGCGCAGCTCCTGCTTGCCGCCAATGCCACCGTGACGATCGGTCATTCGAAGAGCCGCGATCTGCCGGCGCTCGCCCGCAATGCCGATATTCTGGTGGCCGCCGTCGGCCGCGCCGAAATGGTCAAGGCCGATTGGGTCAAGCCCGGCGCGACGGTGATCGACGTCGGCATCAACCGCGTACCGGCTCCGGACAAGGGCGAGGGCAAGACCCGGCTCGTCGGCGACGTCGCCTTTGCCGAATGTGCACCCGTCGCCGGCGCGATCAGCCCGGTGCCCGGCGGCGTCGGCCCGATGACCATCGCCATGCTGATGGCCAATACGGTGATCGCCGCCTACCGCGCCAATGGCAAGCCTGCGCCGAAGTTCTGACGGTTTCCGCATCCGGTCGCGACGGGGGTAGGGCGCCGGTTCAGGTCGGAGCCGGCCCTGTCGAGGCGCGGATCACCAGGTCGGTGGTCCACAGCTCGTGCGCCGGTGGCTGCGGCTGTGTCCGCTTGATCGCCGCGATCAGCCTGTGGGCGATGCGGATGCCGGCCGCCCGCAGCGACGAGCGGGTCGTCGTCAGCGGTACGGTGAAATGCTCCGGTTTCAGCAGCGGCAGCACGTCGTCATGGGCGATCAGGGAAATGTCCTCGCCAAGCTTCAGTCCGGCGCGATTGATGGCGCGGACCGCGCCGAGCGCGAGAACCGTCGAGGCGCATAAGACCGCCGTCGGTCGATCCGGCTTCTCCAGCAGTTCAGCCATGCCGCGATATCCCGCTTCGTCGGTCATCGCCGTATGGCGCATCGAGCCTGGGTCCAGGTCGATACCCTTGTCCTTGAGCGCCGCCACGGTGCCGATCCTGCGGCGGATGGCGAAATCGAACTCCTCTGGCCCGTTCAGAAGCCCGAAGCGCCGGTGGCCGAGTTGCAGCAGGAGCCGAGCCGCATCGCGAAAGGCGCCCTCGTTGTCGACGTCGAGATAGGGAAAGTCATTGTCCGTGCCATAGGACCGGCCATGGACGATGAACGGCACGGGCAGGGATTTCGCCATGGCGATGCGCGTGTCCTTCTCCCGCATATAGGCGAGATAGTACCCGTCGACGCTGCCGCTCGCCACCAGTCCGCGGATCGCCTGCTCCTCGTCGCGCGGCGAGGCCGGCATGATCACCAGATGGAAGTCGTGCCGGAGGGCCTCTTCGGCAAGCCCGCGCTGGAATTCGGCGAAATGCAGGTCGGAACTGTCGTTGGGCTCGATCGGCATGACGAGGCCGATCGAACCGGCCTTGCCGGTCGCCAGCCGCTGCGCCGCGCGGTTCGGCCGATAGCCGGTTTCCTTGGCGGCCTTCAGCACGCGCTGGCGAGTCTCCTCGCTCACTTCCGGATAGCCGTTGATCGCCCGGCTGATCGTCGTCTGCGACAGGCCCAGCAGTTCCGACAATTGCTTCAGGTTCACGGCTTGCTCCTCCCCATCGTTCAGGATCGCCCGGCATGATACCGCCTCGCTGGCGTCCAAAGCGCTTGGAGTGCTTTTCTAGCAGCCGGGTTCGTCGCCACAAACAGGAAATTGGTCGAATGAATTGCAGTTGCCGAATTCTTCGCCGTTATGTTGCAAGCATTTGCGGCAATTTCCGAATTGTGCTTGACTCGCTTTCCAGGTCGGTGGGAAAACTAGCTCGCCAAAGCGCTTTGAATGAATGACTTTCAATCTGCGGGACGGGTTTTGCCCGTCCGCTATGTGATGGGAGGTAAATCACATGAAGAGACTTCTCCTGACGGCGGCTGCCATGGCACTGCTCGCCGGATCGGCGGGTGCCGCCGAACTCAAGTTCAAGCCCGGCGAGGACGCCAAGTTCAACTGGGCGAGCTTCGAGGAGTTCAAGAAGGCCCATGGCGGTTCGAGCGGTCAGTCGGTGACCATTTTCGGGCCGTGGCGCGGCGAAGACCAGGCTCTCTTTGAGAGCATTCTCGCCTATTTCGAGGACGCCACCGGCATCGACGTCAAATATTCTTCCTCCGAGAACTACGAGCAGCAGATCGTCATCGACACCCAGGCCGGCAGCCCGCCGGACATTGCCATCCTGCCGCAGCCGGGCCTGATCGCCGACCTCGCCTCCAAGGGTCATCTGGTGCCGCTCGGCGACGACGTGAAGAACTGGCTGCTGGAAAACTATTCCGCCGGCCAGTCCTGGGTCGACCTCGCCACCTACAAGGGCAAGGACGGCACGCCGGCCGTCTACGGTTTCCCCTACAAGATCGACGTGAAGTCGCTGGTGTGGTACGTGCCCGAGAACTTCGAGGATGCCGGCTACGAAGTGCCGAAGACCATGGAAGAGCTGAAGGCGCTTACCGAGAAGATCGCCGCCGACGGCGGCACGCCCTGGTGCATCGGCCTCGGCTCGGGTGGCGCCACCGGCTGGCCGGCCACCGACTGGGTGGAAGACCTGATGCTGCGCACGCAACCCGCCGACGTCTATGACAAGTGGGTGTCGAACGAGATCAAGTTCGACGATCCGGCGGTTCTCGGCGCGATCGATGAATTCGGCTGGTTCGCCAAGAACGACAAGTTCGTCGACGGCGGCGTCGCTGCCGTTTCCTCGACCGACTTCCGCGACAGCCCGAAGGGCCTCTTCGCCTCGCCGCCGAAGTGCTACCTGCACCATCAGGCCTCCTTTATCCCGTCCTTCTTCCCTGAAGGCACCGTGGTCGGCGAGGATGCGGACTTCTTCTACATGCCGCCTTACGAGTCCAAGAAGGACCTCGGCAATCCGGTACTCGGTGCCGGCACGCTGGCCATCCTCACCAAGGACACCCCGGCGGCCCGCGTCTTCTTCGAGTTCCTGAAGACCCCGATTGCCCATGAACTGTGGATGGCGCAGTCGAGCTTCCTCACGCCGTACAAGGCAGCCAACAAGGAAGCCTACGCCAACGCACCGATGGCCAAGCAGGGCGAAATCCTGCTCAATGCCACGACCTTCCGCTTCGATGGTTCCGACCTGATGCCCGGCAAGATCGGCGCCGGCGCCTTCTGGACCGGCATGGTCGACTTCACCGGCGGCAAGTCGTCCGCCGATGTCGCGGCCGGCGTCCAGAAGGTCTGGGATTCGCTGAAGTAAACGTCCGCAAAGCGACCCTTCGCCGGATACAGGTCCGGCGAGGCAACGATAGGAGCGGTTCTGCCGGCGGCTGTTTGCGGCCGCCGGCGAAGAGCCACCCGGGGAGGCAAGATTGGAACAGCTACTCTATGCCCTTGTGACCATCGTCATCGGCGTTGCCGGAGCGGTCGGCTATTTCTACGGCTCGAATCTTCTCCTCGACTGGATATTTCCCTCGAATATCGATGATGCGGCTCAGGCGTCGCAGAACATTCACCGCGCCAACAGCATCCGCCCCTGGCTGTTCCTCGGGCCGGCGCTGGTGTCGCTGACGATCTATCTCGTCTATCCGTTCTTCTCCTCCGTCGCCTATTCGCTCTATGACCGTTCCGGCACCAATTTCGTCGGGCTCGCCAACTATCGCTGGATGTTCTTCGACGGCGAGTTCCGCCAGTCGATCTACAACAACATGCTCTGGCTGATCGTCGTGCCCGCCGCCTCCACGCTGTTCGGACTGATCATCGCCGCGCTCACCGACCGCATCTGGTGGGGCAATATCGCCAAGTCGCTGATCTTCATGCCGATGGCGATCTCCTTTGTCGGCGCCTCGGTCATCTGGAAGTTCGTCTACGACTACCGCGACGTCGGCGCCGAACAGATCGGCATTCTCAACGCCATCGTCGTGGCGCTGGGCGGCGAGCCGCAGATATGGATCACGCTGCCCTTCTGGAACAATTTCTTCCTCATGGTCATCCTCATCTGGATCCAGACCGGCTTTGCCATGGTGTTGCTGTCGGCGGCGCTGCGCGGCATCCCCGAAGAGACCATCGAAGCCGCCGTCATCGACGGCGCCAATCCCTGGCAGATCTTCATGAAGATCAAGGTGCCGCAGATCTGGGGCACGATCGCCGTGGTCTGGACCACCATCACCATCCTCGTCCTCAAGGTGTTCGACATCGTGCTCGCGATGACCAACGGTCAGTGGCAGACGCAGGTGCTCGCCAATCTGATGTTCGACTGGATGTTCCGCGGCGGCGGTGATTTCGGTCGCGGCGCCTCGATCGCGGTCGTCATCATGATCATGGTCGTGCCGATCATGATCTGGAATATCCGCAACGCACGCCGCGAAATGGAGGGACGCTGACATGCACAAGGGCAGCATCCGTTCTCCGCTCACTTGGGCGGTTCATCTTTCCGTCCTTTTCCTCGTGGTCATCTGGACCCTCCCGACCGCCGGCCTGTTCATCTCGGCCTTGCGCGACAAGGACCAGATCGTCGCCTCCGGTTGGTGGACGGCGCTCTCGACCTCAACGCAGAACGCCATGTACCGGGCGCCCGGCGCCGAAAGCCAGGTCGAGGAAAACGGCGCCTTCGTCATTTCCGGCAACATCTTCGAAGGCGGCAAGGGCGTCGTCACGGCCTTCGGCACGTCGAGCCAGGACCCCGCCGCCTATGAGCCCGGCACCACCGCCGAACTGAAGGACGGGGAGAAGCTCACGGTTGCGGAGAGCGGCGATTTCCGCCTGACTTCGCCCAAGGCCTTCGAGGGCACGCGCGGCCAGCGCATCTTCTACACCGCCGGCATTCCGCCACGCTTCACGCTGGAAAACTACAAGACCGTGCTGACCGCCGAGGGCATCGGCAAGTCCTTCCTCAATTCGCTGACCGTCGCCGTCCCATCGACCATCATCCCGATCCTCGTTGCCGCCTTTGCCGCCTACGCGCTCGCCTGGATGAAGTTCCCCGGCCGGGCGATCATCCTCGCGGTCATCGTCGGCCTGCTCGTCGTGCCGCTGCAAATGTCGCTGATCCCGCTCCTGCGCATGTACAACAGCGTCGGCGGCTTCTTCGGCGTGCCGTCGAAGACCTATCTCGGCATCTGGCTCGCCCATATGGGCTTCGGCCTGCCGCTCGCCATCTACCTGCTGCGCAACTACATCGCCGGCCTGCCGCGCGAGATCATGGAATCGGCACGCGTCGACGGCGCTTCCGATTTCACCATCTTCATGAAGATCGTGCTGCCGCTCTCCTATCCGGCGCTCGCCTCCTTCGCCATCTTCCAGTTCCTGTGGACCTGGAACGATCTGCTGGTGGCCATGGTCTTCCTCGGTACCGGCGACAACGAACTCGTGCTGACCGGACGCCTGGTCAACCTGCTCGGCTCGCGCGGCGGCAAGTGGGAAATCCTCACCGCCTCCGCCTTCATCACCATCATCGTTCCGCTCCTCGTCTTCTTCACGCTGCAACGCTACCTCGTCCGCGGCCTGCTCGCGGGCTCGGTCAAGGGCGGTTGAGACATTCGGCCTTCATTGTTCGCATTCACAAGGACTGACCATGACTGCAATGACCCCATCGACCTCTGCGCCGGACAAGGACTGGTGGCGTGGCGCGGTGATCTACCAGATCTACCCGCGCTCCTATCAGGACTCCAATGGCGACGGCATCGGTGACCTGAAGGGCATTACCGCCCGTCTGCCGCATGTCGCGGCACTCGGCGCCGACGCGATCTGGATCTCGCCCTTCTTCACCTCGCCGATGAAGGACTTTGGCTACGACGTGTCGAACTATGTCGACGTCGACCCGATGTTCGGCAGCATAGCCGATTTCGACGCCATGATCGCCGAGGCGCACCGGCTCAACATCAAGGTGATGATCGATCTGGTGATCTCGCACACTTCGGACCAGCATGAATGGTTCGTCGAGAGCCGGTCGAGCCGCATCAATTCCAAATCGGACTGGTATGTCTGGTCGGATCCGAAGCCCGACGGTACGCCGCCGAACAACTGGCTGTCGATCTTCGGCGGGTCTGCCTGGCATTGGGACCCGACGCGCATGCAGTATTACATGCACAACTTCCTGGCGTCGCAGCCGGACCTCAACATGCACAATCCGCAGGTCCAGAATGCCGTGCTCGACGCGACGCGCTTCTGGCTCGAGCGCGGCGTCGACGGCTTCCGCCTCGACACGATCAATTTCTACTTCCACGACAAGCTCTTGCGCGACAATCCGGCGCTGGCGCCCGAGCGGCGCAATGCCTCGACCGCGCCGGCGGTCAATCCTTACAATTTCCAGGACCATCTCTACGACAAGAACCAGCCGGAAAATCTCGAATTCCTCAAGCGCTTCCGCGCGCTGCTTGAGGAATATCCGGCGATCGCCGCGGTCGGCGAGGTGGGCGACAGCCAGTATGGTCTCGAGATCGTCGGCCAATATACGTCCGGCAACGACAAGATGCAGATGTGCTACGCCTTTGAATTCCTCGCGCCCGAACCGCTGACGCCGAAGGTCGTCGCCAAGACGCAGGAAGCCTTTGCCGCAGCGGCCCCCGAAGGCTGGGCCTGCTGGGCCTTCTCCAACCACGACGTGGTGCGCCATGTCAGCCGCTGGGGCGCCAATGTCGCCGACCGCATCGCCTTCGCCAAGCTGATGGCGGCGATCCTTATGACCCAGCGCGGCTCGGTCTGTATCTACCAGGGCGAGGAACTGGGGCTGACCGAAGCCGATATCGCCTTCGAGGATCTGCAGGACCCTTACGGCATCCAGTTCTGGCCGGAATTCAAGGGCCGCGATGGTTGCCGCACCCCGATGGTCTGGGACAGCGCCGCCCAGCAGGCCGGCTTCTCGACGGCGACGAAGACCTGGCTGCCGATCCCAGTCGAGCACGCGATCAATGCGGTGAGCGTCCAGGAGGGCAAGGACGACAGCGTGTTGGAGCACTATCGCCGGTTTCTCGCCTTCCGCCGCGCCCATCCGGCGCTGGTCAAGGGCGACATGGAATTCCACACCATCGGCGAGACGGCGCTTGCCTATACCCGCACGCTGGCCAACGAAACCTTGCTTTGCGTCTTCAACATGAGCGCCGAGCCGGCGCGAATTCCGCTGCCCGAAGGGTCGTGGAACGTCCTGGAAGACCATGGTTTCATCAGCAAGATAGAAGATCACGCGGTCGAATTGCCGGCCTGGGGCGCATATTTCGCGCGTCACGCCTGATTGGGAGGAAGACACATGACGGGCCTGGTTCTCAAGGATATCCGCAAGAACTACGGACAGGTGAAGGTGCTGCACGGCATCGATCTGACGATCGAGGAAGGCGAGTTCGTCGTCTTCGTCGGCCCATCGGGCTGCGGCAAGTCCACGCTGCTGCGCATGATCGCCGGGCTCGAGGACATTACCTCGGGCGAGATGATCATCGACGGCCAGGTGGTCAACAACGTGCCGCCGTCCAAGCGCGGCATTGCCATGGTGTTCCAGTCCTATGCGCTCTATCCGCATATGACGGTCTACGACAACATGGCGTTTGGCATGCGGATTGCCGGCGAGAGCAAGGACGAGATCGACCGCCGCGTCAAGAACGCCGCCGACATCCTGCAACTCACCCCCTATCTCGACCGCCTGCCCAAGGCATTGTCCGGCGGTCAGCGCCAGCGCGTGGCGATCGGTCGCGCCATCTGCCGCGACCCCAAGGTCTTCCTGTTCGACGAACCGCTCTCCAACCTCGATGCGGCGCTACGCGTCGCAACGCGCATCGAGATCGCCAAGCTCAACGAGAGCATGCCCGACACGACGATGATCTACGTCACCCACGACCAGGTCGAGGCGATGACGCTGGCCGACCGGATCGTCGTGCTTTCTGCCGGCAAGATCGAGCAGGTCGGCCCGCCGCTCGAACTCTATGAGCGCCCGGCCAATCTGTTCGTCGCCCGCTTCATCGGCTCGCCGGCGATGAACATCATGCCGGCCACGATTGCCTCTGCCGGCAATCCGACCACGATCACCCTCAAGGACGGTACGTCCGTTCGCGTCGATATCGAGACGCCGGCGGCCAATGTCGGCAAGGCGGCGAGCTTCGGTGTTCGCCCCGAGGACCTGTCGATCGCCACCGGCGATGACTTCCTGTTCGAGGGTACGCTCACCATCGTCGAGGCGCTGGGTGAGGTGACGATGCTCTATGTCGACGGCCCCGTCGAGGACGAGCCGATCGTCGTCAAACTTCCCGGCATCGTCGACGTGAAGAAGGGCGAGAAGATGCGTTTCTCGGCCGACCGGACCAAACTGCACCTTTTCGACGCGACAGGACACACCTACAGGAAGTGACCCCCGAAAATTAAGCTCCCGTTTGCCCTGACCGCAAACGCGATCGCCTTGTCCACAGGGCGCCCTGGCGCAAATACCATCTGTTAAAGTCCCTCCTGCTAGGCTCCTGCCCATAACACTGGAAACCAGGGGCAGGGACATCAGATGAGACAGGCGGTCGGTGGCAGCCATTATCTGCAACGCGAAGAATCCTTCATGTACGACCGCGAAGCGCGGTTTCCCATGGAGGACACGATGAACGCGGCGCGCATCGAATATACCGAGAAGGGCGTGATGCACATGGCCGCCCGCCGCTGCGATGTCATCAAGATCTCCATGAGCGGCGCGATCATCGGCCTGCTCACCCAGTACAATCTGCCGCAGCAATTCTATCTTGATCTTCCCGACGCTCGCATCACCAAGGTGGGCTGCCTGCTGATGAAGACCTTCGCCAACAACACCGCCGAGATCCGCTTCCTGCGCCTGCTGACGAAGAAGGAACTCGACCGCATCTTCGTCTTCTCGACCCATCCGGCGCATCGCGATCGGGTGCTCGACGTTCGCTCCTGGTAAGGCACCGGGCAGCATTTATGCACGACATCAAAGGCCGGCGGAGTGCAAGCTTCGCCGGCTCTCGTTTTTCTGACTCGACTTTGCCGGCAAAGGACGAAATCCTCGCAACCTCATTCAGCAGAAGGAATTCGTCATGTCGGAACAGAAGGTTGCCATCATTACCGCCGGTGGAAGCGGCATGGGAGCGGCTGCGGCAAAACGCCTCGCAGCCGATGGTTTCAAGATCGCGATCCTGTCCTCCTCCGGCAAGGGCGAGGCGCTGGCCGCCGAACTCGGCGGTTTCGGCATCACCGGCTCCAACCAGTCGAACGACGACCTGAAGCGTCTGGTCGACGGCACAATGGAGCGTTTCGGCCGGATCGACGTCCTGGTCAACAGCGCCGGCCACGGGCCGCGCGGCCAGATCCTCGAGATCACCGACGAGGACTGGCACAAGGGCATCGACACCTATCTGCTCAACGTCATCCGCCCGACCCGCCTGGTGACGCCGGTCATGCAGGCCCGCAGGTCCGGCACGATCATCAACATTTCAACGGCTTGGGCGTTTGAGCCGAGTGCCATGTTCCCCACTTCCGCCGTCGCGCGCGCCGGCCTTGCGGCCTTCACGAAGATCTTTGCCGACACCTATGCGGCCGACAATGTGCGTATGAACAATGTTCTGCCAGGATGGATCGATAGCCTGCCGGCGACGGAGGAACGGCGCGGCAGCGTGCCGATGCAGCGCTACGGCAAGAGCGAGGAGATCGCCGCGACCGTCGCCTTCCTCGCCTCCGATGGTGCCGGCTATATCACCGGCCAGAACATTCGCGTCGACGGCGGCCTTACCCGCGCCGTGTAACTGTCAGTTTTTGCCTTTATCTTGCCATTTCTGCCAGTGATAAAAGAATCACGCGGCGTAAACCTCTTGGTTACCAAGATTCTTCATTGTTTAGGACATCCGGAATAGCGGAGGTCCTGACACAAGGTCTCTCGGCTCACCGGATGTGTACAGGCTGCGGCGATCAACCCCGCCGGGCCGTTCGGCCTCTGGTAGCGAGTGAGAGTATGGCGTTCTCGACCGAGACACACACCAAGGACAAACCGACCACTGGTCCCAAATCCCGATCCGGAAAAGGTCGCAAGGCCTCCAAGAGCCCCGTCGCCATCGGCGTCGGTCTGGCCGCCATCCTCTGGGTGACGGCCGGCGTGGCAATCCTTCATTCGGTCATGTCGCAGCCCAAGCTCGAGGCGCCGAAGCTGGCGCTGTCCGGGCAGGCGGCCGAGACTGGCAAGGTGCCGAAGCGCGGCGCTCGCACAACCGTGGCGACCGAGGCGGAGGCTGCCCGCATGCGCATCGCTGCAGCGATCGCTGCAACCGAGGAAGCGGGCATTCTGATGCTTCCCGCCTCGATGGCGCTGGCCGCTGTCGACAAGGGCGACCGCATGCTGGAACGGCGCGAGCGCGCTTCGAAGGATCCGATGGCACGCGACATGTTGCGCATGGCACTGGCGGAATCGATCGCCGAGCGCAATGCCAAGGCGATTGCCGGGCTTGGACCGCAGGAGGACAACCATATTGTCGCCACCGGTGCATCGATCCAGACAGCCTCGATCGATCCTGCCGCGCTGGCCCCCGGCGACAAGCTCTCGACCGGCGCGGAAACGCTTGGAAACGCGCCCGCAGTCCTCGCCTATGCCGCGCCACTGCCGGCCAAGGACGTGGTCAACCCCGGCCCGGATCCGCGCGAGGAGCCTTTCGTCGAACTCCTGTCCGAACCCGAAGTGGAAGACCACGGCGCTCTGCCGGACGATGTGCCGCTGCCGAACGCCCGCCCGAGTGCGCCGGCGCGTGTCACCGAAAAGCCTGACGCTAGCGCCAAGGCCAAGGCGAAACCGGAAAAGCCGGCGACACTGCTCGCCTATGCCAAGCCTGAAAACCCACTGGCCAGCAGCAGCGACGAGGAACGCCCGTCGCTCTTTTCCCGCAAGCCCAAGCTGCCGGGCCGGGGCGTCGCCGTCTATGATATTTCCGCCGGCATCGTCCACATGCCCAACGGCGAGAAGCTCGAGGCCCATTCCGGCCGCGCCCACATGCGCGACAATCCGAAATTCGTCCATGTCAAGAACCGCGGCCCGACGCCACCCAACGTCTACAGCCTGCGGATGCGCGAGAGCCGCTTCCACGGCATCGAGGCGATCCGCATGACCCCGGTCGGCGATGCCAAGATGTATGGCCGCGACGGCTTCCTGACCCACACCTATCTGTTGCGCAAACGCGGCGACAGTTCCGGTTGCGTGGTGTTCGAGGACTACAACAAGTTCCTCAACGCCTTCAAGCGCGGCAATGTGAAGACGCTGATCGTCGTGCCGCGCATGACCGAACTGCCGAAATACGTGGCGATGATGTAAGCGGCGTAAACGCTGGAGCAAAAGGCAGCCGGCCATGGAGATGGCCGGCTTCTTTAGGTTTTCCGGGTTGGCAGCCGGCCTCTTCGCCGACTTAACTCCGCGGGTGGATGCGTCGAGGCCCGGCCCATGGGCCGGGCAGCTCGGCACGAAAGGCGCACTCCACGGCCCGTTCAGTACAAGACGCTCGCACCCTCGTCGGCCGGTCCCGCCACGCGGCGGAGCGGCGCGAAAAGTTCGCGGCCCATGCCGAATTCGTTGGCCGAGAGATCGGCGACGATGGCCGGGCGGGCGGCGAATTCGGCGGCGGGGGCGAGGACTTCCAGTGTGCCGGCGATCGCATCCAGGCGGATCACGTCGCCGTCGCGGATCTTTGCGATCGCGCCGCCGTCGACCGCCTCCGGCGTGACGTGGATCGCCGCCGGAACCTTGCCCGACGCGCCGGACATCCGTCCATCGGTGACCAGCGCCACCTTGAAACCGCGATCCTGCAGCACACCGAGCGGCGGGGTCAGACGGTGAAGCTCGGGCATGCCGTTCGACTTCGGTCCCTGGAAGCGCACGACCGCGACGAAATCGCGGTCGAGCGTGCCGGCCTTGAAGGCGTCCTGCAATTCCTGCTGGTCGTGGAAGACGATGGCCGGGGCCTCGATCACCTGGCGTTCCGGCTTGACCGCCGAGACCTTGATCACCGCCTTGCCGAGATTGCCGGTCAGCATCTTCAGCCCTCCATTCGGCTGGAACGGCGTGTCGATGCGGGCGAGAACCTTGGGATCGGCGCTCTCTTCCGGCGACGGCTGGCGGATGACGTTGCCGTCGGGCCCGAGCCTCGGGTCGATCGTGTAGGCGGCCAGCCCCTGGCCGTAGACGGTGCGCACGTCGTCATGCACGAAGCCGGCCTTCAACAACTGCTTGATCAGGAAGCCCATGCCGCCGGCGGCATGGAAGTGGTTCACGTCGGCAAGGCCGTTCGGATAGACGCGGGCCAGAAGCGGCACGATGTCCGACAGATCGGAAATGTCCTGCCAGGTGAGATGGATGCCGGCGGCGCGGGCCATGGCGACGAGGTGCAGGGTGTGGTTGGTCGAGCCGCCGGTGGCGTGCAGGCCGACGACGCCGTTGACGATCGAGCGCTCGTCGATCATCTCGCCGGCAGGGGTGAACTCGTTGCCCTGGGCGGTGATGGCGAGTGCCCGCTTCGTCGCTTCCTTCGTCAGCGCGTCGCGAAGCGGCGTGTTCGGGTTGATGAAGGAGGCGCCGGGCATGTGGAAGCCCATGATCTCCATCAGCATCTGGTTGGAATTGGCCGTGCCGTAGAAGGTGCAGGTGCCGGGGCCGTGATAGGACTTGGATTCGGCTTCCAGCAGCTCGGCGCGGCCGACCTTGCCCTCGGCATAGAGCTGGCGGATGCGCGACTTCTCGTCGTTCGGCAGGCCCGTGGTCATGGGCCCGGCGGGGATGAAGACCGAGGGCAGGTGGCCGAAGGTGAGTGCGGCGATGACGAGGCCGGGCACGATCTTGTCGCACACGCCGAGGAAGACGGCCGCGTCGAACATGTTGTGCGACAGCCCGATGCCGGCCGCCATGGCGATCACGTCGCGCGAAAAGAGCGACAATTCCATGCCCGGCTGGCCTTGCGTGACGCCGTCGCACATGGCGGGAACCCCGCCGGCGACCTGGGCGATGCCGCCGGCTTCGGCTGCCGCCTTGCGGATCAGCGCCGGATAGGTCTCGAACGGCTGGTGGGCCGAGAGCATGTCGTTATAGGCGGTGATGATGCCGAGATTGGGGATGATGTCGCCGGCAAGCGCCGCCTTGTCCCCGACGGAACAGGCGGCAAAGCCATGGGCGAGGTTGCCGCAGGACAGCACCGAGCGATGCACGCCCTTGCTGATCTGACCGCGCACGCGCTCCAGATAGACCTCGCGGCTCGGCCTGGAACGCTCGACGATGCGGCGGGTGATGGCTTCGATACGGCTGTCTGCGGACATCGGATGTCACTCCTTGGATAAGGCGCGCTTCGGCTCGGCTTCGATCGTCGCGCTCAAAAGCCCGCTCAGCGCGGGCATGTCGATTGCCGTCCCGCGCGCGGGGCGGCAGCGGTGGGGCGGCTCAGGGCGCCCAGTAGATGTCGGGCGGGGTCGGCGCCCGTTCCAGCAGGGCGCGGACCGGCATTTCCCGCGTGTCGGTTCCGGCCAGCGCCCGGTCGAGCACCGCCTTCTTCTCGGCGCCCTCGATATGGAGGATGAGCAGGCGGGCATCGGCGAGCGCGGGATAGGAGAAGGTGAGGCGGGTTTCGCCGGCCCCTTCCGCTTCCATCGTCATCACCCGGCGGGCGCCTAATGGATCGAGCGCCGCGTCGAGACGGTCGCCGCCGGGGAAGAAGGAGGCGGTGTGGCCGTCATTGCCCATGCCGAGGATCACCACGTCGAAGGGCTTGCCGAGGCTCGCGGTTTCGTCCGTGGCAAGCGCCGCCGCATCCTCGGCATTGGCCGCGGCATGATAGAGCGGCACGAAGCGGGCGGGCGCCGCCTTGTCCTTGAGCAGATGGGTGGCGACCAGCAGGTGGTTGGAGCGGGGATGGTCCGCCGGCACGAAGCGCTCGTCGACCAGGGTCACCGTGACCCGGTCCCAGGCGATGTCGCGGGTGGAGAGGGCCTCGAAGAACAGTCTTGGCGTCGAGCCGCCTGAGACGGCGAGCGAGGCTGCGCCGCGCGCGGCGATCGCGGCGGACAGCAGGGCGGCGACACGGTCGGCCAGGGCCTCGGCAAGCGCGACGCGGTCTTGGAACTGGTGCATCCTGTGAGCCATGGCGCTCTAATCCGCCTCGTGCCAGGTGCGGCCGTCACGTTCGATCAGCGCGATCGCCTGGCTCGGGCCCCAGGTGCCGGCCGTATAGCCTTGCGTCTTCTGCCCGGTTTCCTCCCAGCCCTTGAGGATCGGATCGACCCAGTTCCATGCGGCCTCGACCTCGTCGCGGCGCATGAACAGCGTCTGGTTGGAGCGGATGACGTCCATCAGCAGGCGCTCGTAGGCATCCGCATTGCGCACGTCGAAGGCCTGGGCGAAGCTCATGTCGAGCGAGACATGGCGAAGGCGCATGCCGCCCGGACCGGGGTCCTTGATCATCAGCCACTGCTTGACGCCCTCGTCGGGCTGCAGGCGGATCACCAACTGGTTGGCCTCGATCCGCCCGGCGGCGTCATCGAAGATCGAATGCGGGATCGGCTTGAAGGAGACGACGATTTCCGAGACGCGCGAGGCGAGCCGCTTGCCGGTGCGCAGATAGAAGGGCACGCCGGCCCAGCGCCAGTTGGCGATCTCGGCCTTGATGGCGACGAAGGTCTCGGTGTCGGACGGTCCGCCGAGCTCTTCCGTATAGCCCTTGACCGGACCGCCGGCCGAGGCGCCGGCCTTGTACTGGCCGCGCACCGTGAGCTTCTCGATATTGCCATTGGTGATCGGCTTCAGCGAGCGCAACACCTTGAGCTTCTCGTCGCGCACGCTTTCCGCCTCCATCGAATTGGGGGCTTCCATGGCAACCAGGCAGAGCAGTTGCAGAATGTGGTTCTGCACCATGTCCCTCAGCGCGCCGGCCTTGTCGTAATAGCTGACGCGGCCCTCGAGCCCGACGGATTCGCCGACCGTGATCTGGACATGGTCGATATGGGCGGAGTTCCACAACGGCTCGTAGAGCGCGTTGGCAAAGCGCAGCGCCATCAGGTTCTGCACCGTCTCCTTGCCGAGATAATGGTCGATGCGGAAGATCTGCTCTTCCTTGAACACCTTGCCGATTGTGTCGTTGAGCGCCTGCGCCGATTCCAGGTCGCGGCCGATCGGCTTTTCGACGACGATGCGGGTCGACTTGGTGATCAGCTTGAAATCGCGGATCTTTTCGGCGATGTCGCCGAAGATGGCCGGCGAGACGGCGAGATAGAAGGCGCGCACCAGATCCTTGCCCTCGTCGAGCAGGGCCTTCAGCTTGTCCCAGCCCTCCGGCGACTTGGCATCGACCGAGACGTAGTGGATGCGGGCGCAGAACTTCGCAACTTCGTCATCGGCAAACTCGCCGGCTTTCAGGTGTTCCTTCAGCGCATTGGTGGCGAACTGGCGATATTCGTCGTCGCTCATCGGCGTGCGCGAAGCGCCGATGACCCGGGTCGGCTCGGTCAGCTGGCCGGCGAGCTGGCGATGATAAAGGGCGGGAAGGAGCTTGCGCTCCGCAAGATCGCCGGTGCCGCCGAAGACGACATAGTCAAACGGCTCGACGGGGATGATCTGGCTGCTCATTCAGGCTTCTCTCAATCGAAATCACTGAAGCCAGATGTAATCTAATCGATTTAAAAAAGCCAGTGGGCAGGTGCGAAAACCATGCCCGCAGCGCAAGAAATCAAAGCTTGTCGCGCAGCGCGTACCAGGTCAGCGCGAGGAACAGCAGGGGACTGCGGAATTTCGCGCCGCCGGGGAAGGGCGGGATTTTCAGGTCGAGCAGATGGTCGAGCTCGCCGCCCTTGCCCGTCACCATGTCGGCATAGAGCTTGCCGCAATAGTTGGACAGCATGACGCCGTGGCCGGAATAGCCGCCGATCGAGATCACGCCGGGCATGACTTCGCGGGCAAACGGCTTGCGCGGCATGGTGATGCCGACCGATCCGCCCCAGCCATGGGTGATCTCGATATCCTTGAGTTCCGGATAGATCTCGGCGATCTGCCGGCGGATATGGGTGGAGATGTCGCGCGGCGTGTCCGAGGTATAGGCCTCGCGCCCGCCGAACAGCATTCTTCCGTCGCGCGTGCGGCGCCAATAACGCACGACGAAGCGCGAGTCGGCGATCGATTCCCTGCCCGGGATGACGGAGGGGAACCTGTCGAGCGGTACGGTCGCGCCGATGAAGGAGCGGATCGGCATGACATGGGCGGCCGTCACCGGCTCGAGATTGCCGATATAGGCGTTTGTGGCGATCAGCACCTTGTCGGCGGTGATCGTGCCGGTCGGCGTATCGATCAGGGTCTTGCCCCCCGACTGGCGGATCGACGAGGCCTTGGTCATCTCATGGATGTCCGCACCCGCAGCCTTGGCTGCCCTGGCGAGCCCGACGATCAGCTTCAGCGGATGGATATGGCCGGTGCCGCTGTCGCGCACGCCGCAGAAGAAACGCTTCGAGCCGACGCGTTCGGCGGTCTCCCTGCCGTCCATGAATGCAAGATGCGGATAGCCATAGCGCGTTGCGGCGATTTCCGCCGTGCGCTGGTATTCCTTGTCGTGTCCCGGCTTGTGGGAGACGTTCATCTGGCCGGGCATGAATTCCATGTCGATGCCGTGCGTCTCGGCAAAGGAGAGCACGTATTTCTTGGCATTCTCGGCCAGATCGAAGAGAGCCTTGGACCGCTCGTAGCCGAGTTCGGCCTCGAGTTCCTCCGGATACCAGCGCTGGCCGGTGCCCATCTGCCCGCCATTGCGGCCAGAGGCGCCGTCGCCGATGCGGCAGCCCTCGATCACGACGACCGAAAGGCCGGCGGTCGCGAGGTTGTAGGCGGCCTGCAGGCCAGTGAAGCCGCCGCCGACGATGGCGACGTCGACGGTCTTCGATCCGTCGAGGGCCGGGTATTCCGGCCGCTCGGTCACGGTGGATTGATACCAGGAAATTCCCGGTGCGATGGGGCTCTGCCAAGCCATGGGAGACTCCTTCGGATCAGACGTTCAGCAGCAGGAACTCGCGTTCCCACGGACTGATGACCTGCATGAAGGTCTCGAATTCGCCCCTCTTCACGCCGGCATAGAGGCCGATGAATTCCGCGCTCAGGACCTCGCCCAGCGCCGGATCGGATTCCAGCAGCGACACGGCCTCGAGCAGGCCGCGCGGCAGCTCGACCGAACCTTCATTGGCCGTTCCCTCGGAGGCCGCCGTCGGCTCGATGCCCTTGATGATGCCGAGATAGCCGCAGGCCAGCGAGGCCGCGAGCGCGAGGTATGGATTGGCATCCGAGCTCGGCAGGCGGTTTTCCACGCGCCGCGCCCTGGCGTCGGAGACCGGCACGCGGAAGGCCGTCGTGCGGTTGTCGTAACCCCAGGCATTGTTGACCGGGGCCGACATGTCGGGGGTGAGCCGGCGATAGGAGTTCACGTAAGGCGCCATCATCACCAGCGTCTTCGGCACGAAGGTCTGCATGCCGCCGATGAAGTGGAAGAACTCCTTGGACGGCGAGCCGTCGGGGTTGGAGAAAATGTTCTTGCCCGTCTCCGCGTCGACCACCGACTGGTGGATGTGCATGGCCGAACCCGGCTGGCCCTGCATGGGCTTGGCCATGAAGGTGGCGTAGATGCCGTGCTTCAGGGCCGCCTCGCGGATCGTGCGCTTGAACAGGAAGACCTGGTCGGCAAGCTCGATCGGGTTGCCGTGGCGCAGGTTGATCTCGAGCTGGGCCGGGCCCTCCTCGTGGATCAGCGTGTCGATCTCGAGGCCCTGCTTTTCCGAGAAGTGATAGATGTCGTCGATCAGCTCGTCGAACTCGTTGATGCCGGCGATCGAATAGCCCTGGCCACCGAGGATGGAGCGGCCGGAACGGCCCTTCGGCGGATGCAGCGGATAGTCCGGGTCGTCGTTCATGGCGACGAGATAGAATTCGATCTCGGGCGCCACGACCGGCCGCCAGCCCTTGGCGTCATAGAGCTTCAGCACGTTCTTCAACACGTTGCGCGGCGTGTAGGGCACGTCCTCGCCGTCCGTGGTGATGATGTCGCAGATCACCTGCGCGGTCGGGTCGGTTTCCCACGGTACGACGGAAAGGGTCGAAAGATCCGGCATCAGCTTGATGTCGCTGTCGCGGGAATCGTAGCGGAACTGGCCGCTTTCCTCCGGATATTCGCCGGAAATCGTATGGCGATAGAGCGCCGAGGGAAGGGCGAGCGAGGTGTCGCCGGTGAACTTCGAGGTCGGCATCATCTTGCCGCGCGGAACGCCCGCGAGGTCGGGCGTGATGCACTCAATGTCCTCGATGCCGCGGGCTCTCAGCCAAGCTGCGGCTTCCTTCCAGGTCTTGACGCCACGGGTGGAGTTGATGTCCGGAGGAATGCTCGCCTTTTTCGACGCTGCGCCTTTGGGTCTGAGCATATTTTTCTTCGGAGGCATGTCTCACCGGTTTGGTTGTTGATGGCGGCATCATAACCCGACTTCGGCATTTGGCGAGGGGGCAAACGCCATTGACTTTGCCCGATTGATCGAAAAGACAGGGTTTCTTTGTCGCAGGAACCCGAAATTGGCGCATATATTTGATGTTGCTGTCATAGGAGCCGGCGCCGCGGGCATGATGGCGGCGCTCGTCGCCGGTCGCCGTGGACGTTCCGTCGTGCTGATCGACCATGCGAAGGCGCCGGGCGAGAAGATCCGCATTTCCGGCGGCGGGCGCTGCAATTTCACCAATATCCATGCGGGGCCGAAGAACTATATCTCAGCCAATCCGCACTTCATGAAGTCGGCGCTGGCCCGCTTCACGCCCGCCGACTTCATCGCCATGGTCGACAAGCACAGGATCGCCTGGCACGAAAAGACGCTCGGGCAATTGTTCTGCGACGACAGCGCCCGCGACATCATCCGCATGCTGCTCGACGAGATGCGCGCGGGCGGGGTGGACCTCAGGCTCGGCGTCGAGATTTCAGCCGTCGAGAAGGGCGAGGGCGGCTTTCGCCTGCAGACGACGGACGGCGAGATCCGCGCCGCTTCCGTGGTGATCGCCACCGGCGGCAAGTCGATCCCGAAAATGGGGGCGACGGGTTTTGCCTATAAGGTCGCCGAGCAGTTCGGACTTCGGCTGACGGAGACGCGGCCAGGCCTGGTGCCACTGACGCTCGACCCCGCGCTGCTGGCCGAGCTGGCGCCGCTCGCCGGTGTCTCGGTCGATGCCGAGGTGCGCCACGGCAAGACGGCGTTTCGCGAGGCCCTGCTGTTCACCCATCGCGGCCTGTCCGGACCGGCCATCCTGCAGATTTCCAGCTATTGGCGCGAGGGCGACGAGATCTCGCTTTGCCTCGAGCCGGACGCGGATTTCGCCGCGGTGCTGAAGGCGGCGAAGAAGGAGAACGGCCGCCAGGCGGTGCAGACCGTGCTGGCGCAGCACCTGCCGAAGCGGCTGGCGCAATATGTCGCCGAGCGGCAGAAGATCGACAAACCGCTTGCCGACCTGTCCGACAAGGCGCTGGAGGCGCTGGCCGCCTTCCTCCATGGCTGGACGATCAAGCCGGCCGGCTCGGAAGGCTATCGCACCGCGGAAGTGACGCTTGGCGGCGTCGACGTCAGCGGGCTGGATTCGAAGACCATGATGGCCAAGGCCGTTCCGGGCCTCTACTTCATCGGCGAATGCGTCGACGTCACGGGCTGGCTGGGCGGCTATAACTTCCAGTGGGCCTGGGCATCCGGTCACGCGGCCGGAGAGAGCATTTGACCGGCGCGCGCGGAAGGCTTTGACGCATAGCAACAAATTTTAGTGAGCGCATTGATTTGTGCGCGCTTTCCGCCATAATTTAGCTCTTGTTAACGTGCCAGAGTCATTCTGGCTCGATGCCGGCATCCACAGCGGATGTGACATGACGTCGGACCGGATTGCCGCAATGCATCGGCATTTTTCCTCAACGGCTATTCCCAGGAAGGCGCCGATGATCATGAAGAACAGCAAGGCAAAAGCCATCGCCATCGCCAGAACGAGGGACGAAGAACTCGCACGGCTTCGCCGCCTGACCCTTCTCTGCCTCGGTGCCTCCGCCGCGCTCGCCGCCTTGGCCCTCGCCTTCGCGGCGTAACGCGAGAGAGCGGCAGCCTGGGGCGCCGCCCGCCTGCAGAGGCGGCATTCCGGATGTCGGTCAGCTGTCCGTGTCTTCATTGCCGGGGCGGCTTTAGCTTCGCCAGTGCGGACGGCACGAATGGCCGTCTGTGCCCAAGCCCGTATGGCCGATAGAAACGCCCAAAGGGCGAAATCAGCGATTTTCCCTGTACGCGCATGGCCCTCCAACCTTTGGCGACGGATAGCGCCTAGCCGGGCGTGACCTGAACCGGATGTCGAGCGCTAATGCGCAGGCGGGATGCGGGCGATCACCTTGATCTCGAAATCGAAACCGGCAAGCCAGTTAACTCCGATTGCCGTCCAGTTCGGATAGGGCCGCTGGCTGAAGACCCGCTGCTTGATCTCCATGATGGCCGGGAACTGGCTTTCCGGATCGGTATGAAAGGTCGTCACATCGATGATATCATCGAAGCTGCATCCGCCGGCATGAAGCGTGGCTTCGAGGTTGTCGAAAGCGAGTTGGACCTGGGCCGGAAAGTCGGGCTCCGGAGTGCCGTCCGCCCGGCTGCCCACCTGGCCCGACACGAACAGGAGATTGTCGGATCGGATTGCCGCGGAATAGCCGTGCTCCTCGTAGAGGGCGTGGCGATTGGCGGGAAAGACGGCGTGCCTGCTGGTCATTCTGTTTCTCCGGTCAGTGCCGGCCAGCTAAAGGCTTGGCAAGCATGGTGGACATGGCTACTACATACGAGGTGTATGTGAGATACTGACATACGCACCGTATGTCAACTCGCATGCATCGCGTATGTGAATTTAAGGGGCGGTATGGCAAAACGGCGCAGTGAAACCATGGAAGAAAACCGCGCCAAGCTCATTGCGGCGGCGCGAGCGTCCTTTGCCGAGCAGGGCTATGCCGCGGCTTCGATGGATGAGCTTACCGCCAGGGCGGGACTGACGCGTGGCGCTCTCTATCATAACTTCGGCGACAAGAAGGGCCTGCTGGCCGCCGTGGTGCATCAGATCGATTCGGAGATGGCGGCGCGCGCGCAGGAGCGGGCAGCACGCGCCAACAGCGCATGGCAGGCCCTGCTGGACGAGGGCGTGGCCTATATCGAAATGGCGCTCGACAAGGAGGTGCAGCGCATCGTGCTTCTGGATGGACCGGCTGTGCTGGGCGATCCTTCGCAGTGGCCGAGCCAGAGCAGCTGCCTGCAGGCGACGCGCGTGGTCGTTGAACAGCTTATCGCCGAGGGCACGATCAAGCCCGTCGACGCCGAAGCGGCAGCGCGGCTGTTGAGCGGCGCGGCGCTCAATGCGGCCCTGTGGATCGCCGCAAGCGACAATCCGGAGGACGTGCTGCCGAAGGCCGTGGCGGCCTTCAAGGCTTTGGCCGAGGGCTTGCTCGTCAGGCCGCTCTAAGTCGCGCAAACGAAAATCCCGCGCAGCGACCGCGTGAAGCTCCCCCCGAAGCCAGCGATCATTGCGCGGGAGCCGACCCGGGGCTTTGACGCCCCGGATGGTCCTTGAAACTCTCTTATTTGCCCTGGGTCACGATGACCGGGATCAACAGGTCGCCCCAATTGCCTTCGCCACCGTGATGGCGGGCCGAGCGGACGAGCTCGACCGATACGCCGGCATCGACCGCCTTCATGACGGACTGGTTGAGGCGGTGCAGGTCGTTGGCGACCATGCGGATCATGGCCTGCTGGTCGGCCGTCATGGCGGAAGCCTGTTCTTCGGCGCGTTCCTTAACTCGGGTCTGCGGGGTCATGGCATTTCTCCTCTTATGTGCGGGGTTCTTGAACTGTTGATCCAGGGTTGGGTCTGTAGCTGCCCCTCATCCGCCTGCCGGCAGCTTCTCCCCGCAGGCGGGGAGAAGGACGGTTGCGGCAAACTCCCGCGGGAGTATCGACCGCTGCGCGTCTCGGGGCACGTCCCCTCTCCCCGCGAGCGGGGAGAGGGCTAGGGTGAGGGGCAAGGCCCCGAAGGCTTACTCGGCGGCCGGCTTGAACTGCTCGGTTTCGGTCGATTCCTTCATCGCCGTGGTCGAGGACTGGCCGCCGGTGATGGCCAGCGAGACGGCGTCGAAGTAGCCGGTGCCGACCTCGCGCTGGTGCTTGGTCGCCGTGTAGCCGTTGACCTCGGCGGCGAATTCCGCTTCCTGCAGCTCCGAATAGGCTGCCATCTGGCGATCCTTGTAGCCGCGGGCCAGTTCGAACATGCCGAAGTTCAGCTGGTGGAAGCCGGCGAGCGTGATGAACTGGAACTTGTAGCCCATCGCACCCAGCTCCTTCTGGAACTTGGCGATCGTCGCGTCGTCGAGGTTCTTCTTCCAGTTGAACGACGGCGAGCAGTTGTAGGCGAGCTTCTTGCCCGGATGCGCCTTGTGGACGGCTTCGGCGAACTTGCGGGCCTGCTCGAGGTCCGGCTTGCCGGTTTCCATCCAGATCATGTCGCAGTGCGGCGCGTAAGCGATCGCACGGGCGATGCAGGGCTCGATGCCGTTCTTGACCTGGTAGAAGCCTTCCGCCGTGCGGCCGGCATCGTAATCGACGAAGGGACGGTCGCGCTCGTCGATGTCCGATGTCAGAAGCTTGGCGGCTTCGGCGTCGGTGCGGGCGACGATCAGCGTCGGGGTGCCCATGACGTCGGCGGCGAGACGCGCGGCGTTCAGGTTACGGATATGGGCCGCCGTCGGGATCAGAACCTTGCCGCCGAGATGGCCGCACTTCTTTTCCGAAGCGAGCTGGTCTTCGAAGTGAACGCCGGCGGCACCCGCTTCGATGAAGGCCTTCATGATTTCGAAGGCGTTGAGCGGGCCGCCGAAGCCGGCTTCGGCGTCGGCAACGATCGGGGCGAACCAGGTGTCGACCGACAGGCCCTTGCCTTCGGCAGTTTCGATCTGGTCGGCGCGTTGCAGCGTGCGGTTGATGCGCTTGGCCAGTTCAGGCGCGGCATTGGCCGGATAGAGCGACTGGTCCGGATACATGGCGGACGCGGTGTTGGCGTCGGCGGCGACCTGCCAGCCGGAAAGATAGATGGCCTTCAGGCCGGCGCGGACCATCTGCATGGCCTGGTTGCCCGAGAGAGCGCCAAGAGCGTTGACGAAGGGTTCTTCGTTGATCAGCTTCCACAGGCGGTTGGCGCCCATTTCGGCCAGCGTGTGGGTGATCTGGACCGAGCCGCGCAGGCGCTTGACGTCGTCGGCGGTGTACGGACGCTCGATGCCGTCATAGCGGCCCTTCGGCGCATTCGGAACGACGTTGTAAAAATCAGTCATAGCAAACTCCCTCTTGCTCAGTTTCACGAAGCTGCTGTCCTTGGGATGGCAGAAGTTCCGCTTTCGATGTGACTGGATTTACAGCGCACTGCACAATACGTCCAGATAAATGGAGGAAATGGTGCCCGGAAAGAGGTTAGCATGTCTTGTCTTTGACATTGCGGCGATGTAAATCTGTAAATGTTGTCAATTCAGAAATTCGTGTCCTGGTCGACCAAGGTTGTAAAAGGTGTGTCACAATGGCGGAGAACAAGATCTTTGCGGGCCCCAGGGTCCGGCGCATCCGCAATGGTCTGGGCCTGACCCAGACGGCGATGGCCGAGGCGCTGGAGATCTCGCCCTCCTATCTCAATCTGATCGAGCGCAACCAGCGGCCACTCACCGTGCAATTGTTGTTGAAGCTCGCCGCCGTCTACAAGGTCGATCTCGACGAACTGCAGGGCGAGGCGGGCGGCATGGCCGGCCAGCTGCGTGAGGTGTTCGGCGATCCGCTTCTGTCTGGCGAGGTGCCGGGCGACCAGGAGTTGATCGAGGTGGCGGAGGCGGCGCCCAATGCGGCGGCCGGCGTCGTCAAGCTCTACCGCGCCTATCGCGAGCAGGCGGCAAGGCTCACCGATCTCGCCGAGCTTCTGGCGCGCGAGGGCCACGAGACCTCGATCTCCGGCGCGCGCCTGCCGATCGACGAGGTGCGCGAGAAGTTCGAGAAGCGGCCCAATTTTCATGCGCGCATCGAGGATGCGGCGGAGGCCTTTCATGCCTCGCTCGGCCTGTCGCCGGGAGAGGATCTGGCGCCGGCGCTGAAGGGCTGGCTGCGGACCAAGCACGGCATTGTCGTGCGCACCCTGCCGATCCACACCATGCCCAATCTTCGTCGTCGCTACGACCGCCACTCGATGCGGCTGTTCCTGTCCGAGCGGCTGTCGCCCTTCGACCAGTTGCGCGAGGTGGCGATGGAAGCCGGTCTTCTGGCCTTCGGCGATGAGATCGCCGCCGAACTGGAAGGGCTGGCCTTTTCGACCGGCGAGGCCAAGCGCCTCGGGCGCTTCGAGCTGGCGCGCTATGCGGCCCATGCCGTCATCATGCCCTATGGCGCCTTTCTTGCTGCGGCACAGCGCGCGCGCTACGACATCGACATGCTGCGCTCGCGCTTCAACGTGTCATACGAGCAGGCGGCCAACCGCCTGACCATGCTGCAGCGACCGGGAGCATCCGGCGTGCCCTTCTTCATGCTCGAGGTCGACAATGCCGGCCATCGCTTCCGCAAGGCCGGCGCGCAGGGTTTCCCCCAGGCGAAGTTCGGCGGCAGCTGTCCCAAGCTCAATATCCATGCCGCCTTCGCCCAGCCGGGCCAGGTTCTGGTCGATCACGTGGAAATGCCGGACGGCACCGGCTTTCTCACCATGTCGCGCACGCTCGACGGACCGCAGGCCGGCTTCAACGAGCGGGTGCGGCGCACCGCCCTGCTGGTTGCCTGCGACATCGCCCATCGCGAGGAGGTGGTCTATGGCCAGGTGGTGGCGGGCTCGACGCTTGGCCCTGTGGCGGTGGGGACAGCCTGCCGGCTCTGCGAAAGGCAGGGCTGTCTCGCCCGTGCCGAGCCGCCGGTGACGCGCCCGCTTGGACTCGACGAAATGGTCACGGGCCTCTCCGCGTTCGATTTCCAGTAGCCCGGGCGAGGGTTTGCAGCTGCGAAGATTACCCCTTGTCGCCCGTCCATTTCCTTTCTAGTCTGGTAAAAAAAAGAGGGAATGGCTGATCGGGCGTCAGGCTCGGAGGCTGGAACAGGAGAGAAAATGAAGACCGATCTCATGCGTTTTTTGGCGTCCGCCGCAATGGTGACGCTGGCTATGGCATCCGCGGCAAAGGCCGAGGGCGTCGTGCACGTCTACAATTGGTCCGACTATATCGACGAGTCGGTTCTCGAGGACTTCACCAAGGAAACCGGCATCAAGGTCGTCTATGACGTCTTCGATTCGAACGAGATCGTCGAGACCAAGCTGCTCGCCGGCGGCTCCGGCTATGACGTCGTCGTGCCGACCGGGCCTTTCCTCGCCCGCCAGATCCAGGCCGGCGTCTTCCAGAAGCTCGACAAGTCCAAGCTGCCGAACCTGTCCAACATGTGGCCGGACATCATGGAGCGCCTGGCCAAGTACGATCCGGGCAACGAATATGCCGTCAACTACATGTGGGGCACCACCGGCATCGGCTACAATGTCGAGAAGGTCAAGGCGGCGCTCGGTGCGGATTTCAAGGTTGACAGCTGGGATGCGATCTTCAAACCCGAGAACGCCGAGAAGCTGAAATCCTGCGGCATCAACATCCTCGACGCATCCGACGAGACCTTCGCCATTTCGATGAACTATATCGGCAAGGACCCGGACAGCAAGGAAACGGCTGACCTGGAGGCCGGCGGCGATGTCTACATGAAGATTCGCCCCTTCGTGAAGACCTTCAACTCCTCCTCCTATATCGACGATCTCGCCAATGGCGATATCTGCATGACCATCGGCTGGTCGGGCGACATCCTGCAGGCCAAGGCCCGCGCGGAGGAAGCCAAGAACGGCGTCGAGATCAACTACGTGATCCCGAAGGAAGGCACCTATATGTGGTTCGACAACCTGGCGATCCCGGCGGATGCCAAGAACGTCGAGGAAGCCCATGCCTTCATCAACTTCCTGATGAAGCCCGAGGTCATCGCCAAGGCCTCGAACTACGTCCAATACGCCAACGGCAACCTGGCCTCGCAGGCTCTGCTCGACGAGGAAGTCTTCAAGAACCCGTCGGTCTATCCGGATGCCGAGACGGTCAAGAAGCTCTTCACCATCTCGCCCTACGGACCGAAGGAACAGCGCGTCCTGAACCGGGTCTGGACCCAGATCAAGACCGGCAACTGATCGGATCAAGACCAACCGGGCGCCTCAAGGCGCCCGGTTTCTTTGGACTGTTTTTTTCAATAGGCATTTGGATCGGGCGATGGCGAAATCTCTGGGACCGGTAAAGCGCAAATTTTCTCCGTGGACCGATCCCGCATCGGTCCCCTTCATCCGGTTCGAGAACGTGACGAAGCGCTTCGGCGACTTCACCGCCGTCAAGGATCTTACCCTCGACATCTATGAGCGCGAATTCTTCTCGCTGCTCGGGCCGTCGGGCTGCGGCAAGACCACGCTGATGCGCATGCTGGCCGGCTTCGAGGAGCCGACAGAAGGCCGCATCCTGCTGCAAGGCAAGGACATATCCGGCGTGCCGCCCTATCGGCGACCGACCAATATGATGTTCCAGTCGTATGCGCTGTTCCCGCACATGACGGTCGCCAAGAACATCGCCTTCGGCCTGGAACAGGATCGTCTGCCGAAGGAGGAGATCGATGCGCGCGTCGCCGAGATGCTGAAACTCGTCAAACTCCAGGAATTCGCCAAGCGCAAGCCGAACCAGCTCTCCGGCGGCCAGCGCCAGCGCGTGGCGCTCGCCCGCTCGCTCGCCAAGCGGCCGAAGGTGCTGTTGCTCGACGAGCCGCTCGGCGCGCTCGACCGCAAGCTGCGCGAGGAAACCCAGTTCGAGCTGATGGACATCCAGCAGACGCTCGGCACCACCTTCCTGATCGTCACCCACGATCAGGAGGAGGCGATGACCGTGTCCGACCGCATTGCGGTCATGGACAAGGGCGAGATCATGCAGGTGGCGACGCCGGCCGAAATCTACGAGGCGCCGAACAGCCGCTATGTCGCCGACTTCATCGGTGACATCAATATCGTCGAGGGCAGGCTCGAGACGGTGGAGAAAGTGGCGGAAGGTGCGCTGGCCACCGTGGTTTGCACCAATGGTCTCCGGGTGGTGGTCGACCAACCCGCCTGCAAGGCCGAGCCCGGTGCTCCGGTTGCCTTCGCTATCCGGCCGGAGAAGGTCCGCATCGGCAGTGAGCCCCCGGCCGATACCTCGGTCAATGCGCTGTCCGGCGAGGTCTGGGACATCGGCTATCTCGGTGACTTTTCGGTCTTCATCGTCAAGCTTGCCGATGGCAGCACCTTCCGAGCCGCGCAGGCCAATACCCATCGCCTCGTCGACCGCCCCATCACGGTGGACGACAAGGTCTGGCTCAGCTGGCCGGTCGATGCCGGCCTCGTGCTGACGCGCTGAGGGATCAAGGCCATGAGCGACGCCACGTTAGCCCCATCACCGACCTCTTCGCCAGCGCGCTGGCTGGTCGTGCTCATACCTTATCTGTGGATGGTGCTGTTCTTCATGGCGCCGTTCTTCATCATCGTGAAGATCTCGCTGTCGGACACGGCGATCGCCATGCCGCCCTATGTTCCGGTGTTCGACGGACTGTCGGCTATCGGATCGTTCTTTTCGGAACTGGATTTCGAGAACTACCTCTTCCTGACCCAAGATTCGCTCTACGTGAACGCCTATCTGTCGTCGCTCAAGATTGCGGTAATCTCGACCTTCCTTCTGCTTTTGATCGGCTATCCGATCGCCCTTTCCATGGCGCGCGCGCCGGTCTCGATCCGGCCCACCCTGCTGATGCTGGTGATCCTGCCGTTCTGGACCTCCTTCCTGATCCGCGTCTATGCCTGGATCGGCATCCTGAAGCCGGAAGGCCTTTTGACGCTGCTGCTGCAGGCGATCGGTCTCTACGGGCCCGACGAGCAGGTGCAGATCTACCGCACCGACATCGCCGTCTATATAGGCATCGTCTATTCCTATCTGCCCTTCATGGTCCTGCCGCTCTATGCCGCGCTGGAAAAGCTCGACGGCACGCTGCTCGAGGCGGCAAGCGATCTCGGCTGCCCGCCGTGGAAGGCCTTCTGGCGGATCACGTTCCCGCTGTCGATCCCCGGCGTGATCGCCGGCTCGATGATCTGCTTCATCCCGATCACCGGCGAATTCGTCATTCCCGACCTGCTTGGCGGGGCCGAGACGCTGATGATCGGCAAGACGCTGTGGACCGAGTTCTTCAGCAACCGCGACTGGCCGCTCGCCTCGGCCGTGGCCGTCCTGCTGCTGCTTTTGCTGGTGGTGCCGATCGCCATCTTCCAGAACCAGCAGCAGAAGGTGTGAGGGCGAAACCATGAAACCCGGCAAATTCGACGCGACCATCCTCACCTTCGGCTTCGCCTTCCTCTATATCCCGATCATCATCCTGGTGATCTATTCCTTCAACGATTCCAAGCTGGTCACCGTATGGGGCGGCTTCTCGCTGAAATGGTACAGCCAGATGTGGTCCAACGAGGGCCTGATGAGCGCCGCCTGGGTGACGGCCCGCGTCGGCCTGCTCAGTGCGTCGTTCGGCACGATCCTTGGAACGCTGGCGGCGCTGGCGCTGGTGCGCTATGGCCGATTCCCCGGTCGTCTGCTTTTTTCCGGCATGGTCTATGCGCCGCTGGTCATGCCGGAGGTCATCACCGGCCTGTCGTTGCTGCTGCTGTTCGTCGCGCTCGACATCGACCGCAGCCTGATGACCGTCACCATCGCCCATACGACATTCACCATGTGCTACGTGGCGATCGTCGTGCAGTCGAGATTGCTCACCTTCGACACCAGCCTCGAGGAAGCGGCGCTCGATCTTGGTTCACCACCGGTCAAGACCTTCTTCAGGATCACCCTGCCGCTGATCATGCCGGCCGTGGTGTCGGGCTGGATGCTCGCTTTCACACTGTCGCTCGACGACCTGGTCATCGCCTCCTTCACCACCGGCCCCGGCGCCACCACGCTGCCGATCAAGATCTACAGCCAGGTGCGGCTTGGGGTGACGCCGGAGATCAATGCAGTGTGTTCGATCCTGATCGGCCTCGTCACCATCGGTGTCATCATCGCCTCGATCACCACCAAGCGGCGGGAACTGCAAAGACAGCGCGACGAGCATGTGGCGGCCCAAGCGGCCTGAGCCTCGCTTTCCGGTCCTTCCTCAACCGTCGCGCCGCGGCATGAGCAGGTAGGTGAGGAGCCAGACCGGCAGGACGATGACCGCGCCGAGCAGGATGCGCGGGCTGGCCCAGGCGCCGGCGGCTTGCACCCCGCTCCAGAATTCCTCCGCCGTCATGCCGAAGAGGGCGAGCATGCTGTCGGTCGAGATGCCGATGAAGGCCATGAGGCTGCCTGCCAGCAGCGAAGCCAGCGCGATCTTGATGAGACCCGTGACAAACCGATACACCGCAAGCCCCTTTGCGCTCGTGCACCGGGCCGCTCATGCTCCGGTCCACCGTTGATTCGCGCTTATTTTAGGGGATTTGCAGGCGGGAGATAGATGGGGGTGATGACCGGGTCCGGCCAGGCGCCACCGATGAAGAAACGCAGGCGCGGAAAGGCTGCCTCGCCGGCCGGATCGGTGGCCGACAGCTCGCCCAGAAGGGCCAGCGCATTGTCGGCATAGGGCACGATCCCACTGACGGTCAGCGTCTCGTCCGGGCCGACGAGGCGGGCTTTCAGCACTTCGGCCCTACCGCTGGCGAAGCGGGCGCTGTAGTCGAGCCGGTCATAGGGCATCGACCCGTCACCACCGGCGCTCAGCTGGAAATAGGCGCTGGTCGACGCCAGCCTGCGGATCGCCGGCGCGTCGATGCCGGTCAGCACGCCCCCTTGTGAGGCGAAGGTGAAGGTGCCGGACATGTCTGACAGGCCGGTCTCCCAGGGGGGCTGCCTGGTATTGACGGTGAGGTCGACCGAGCCCCTGCCGCGCGCCACCGGTCCCGCGACCTTCAGGTGATCGGCAACAGCGGCGAAATCGGCATTGCGGATCGAAAGCGTCAGGTCGCCGCCGCGGGCAAAGCCGCTGCCGGCACCGATGAAGCTCGCGGTCAGGTCGCCGCCTTCAAAGGCCGCGTCGGCGATGTCGAACTGCGCCGCCTTGCCGGTCGCGAGAATGCTGGCGGCGACATCGCCCAGTTCGAATGGGGGCAGGTCGGCGCGAGTGGCCGACAGCGTCAGGTCGAAATCCAGCCATTGCAGCAGGCGCGGCGGACGCTCCGTCGCCTGGCTCTCCTCGTCAGCCGAGGGAAGGTCGAGTGAGAAGGCGGAAAGCAACCGGGTGATGTTCAGCCGGTCGAAGGCCAGCGTGCCGCTGACCCGCGGTTTGGCCCCAGCCGGGCGCGACAGCGACAGGATGCCGGTGCCATGGATGTCGTTGACGTCGAATTCCAGGCCGTCGAGGCGCAGTTCCTCGCCGACCCGCGCCAGTTCGGCCGTCAACTGCGCCTGCTTGACATTGTCGAGGCCGGCAAGGCGGATGCCGCTCCACGCCTTGAGTGCCGCAATATCCTTGGCGCTGAGCGCGAGCCCGCCCGAGCGGAAGAGGCCGTCGGTGAGATTGACGACGCCGTCGAACCGCGCGGCAAAGGCGGCGGCATCGAGGGTGGCGTTCAAGCGCGCGTCCCTGCCGGAGAACAGCAATAGCGGCTGCGGCGAGGAGAAGTCCAGCTTGATGGCGAGCCCGCCGGCATCGAGCAAGGCGGTGGCCTTGAGCGCCTGTGACAGCCTCGGCCAGGCGATATCGGCCGATATGCCATTGGCCACGAGCAGATGACCGGAGGCCTCGTCGGTGAGTTCGATCGAGCCGTCCTCGATCGTGACAGCGCCGACGGATGCGTCGAATTCGGGCCCGAGCATCTGCGCATCCCCGTCGCGTGGCTCGACCTCGCGCACCGCGGCGCTCAACAGGCCTTCGCTCGCCCAATCGAGCCGGCCGTTGTTATCCCGGTCCACATGGAAACGCGGGCGCAGCAGGTGGAATGCGTCGAACTGTGGCCGGCCGCGCATCGCCGAATAGAGGCCGAAGGTCGCTGACAGCTTTTCGATCCGTCCGAGCACCTTCATCCCGTCAGCGCCGGGCTTGCTGATCGTAACGCCATTGAGCGACACCCGCGGCTTCGGCCAGAATTCGATCTCCGGCGTGCCGGACATCGACACCCGATGGCCGGTCCATCGCGAAACGGCCCCCTCCATGGCGGAGCGCACGAGGCCCGAGGAGACGAGATAGGGGGCGGCGATGCGCGATATGACGAACAGCGCCGAGACGACGACAAGCGCAACTAGGATCACGCCCAGGATGCGTCGCACGGCCGGTTGTCGGCGCCGGCACTGTTCGCCTGGTCTGCGCTCGTCGGGCATGAAGGACCCCGGGCTCCATCGGCCGGGCAACGGCCCGGTCTCATCGTTCTGCCGGATATAGGAATTGCCGCCGGCATGCAAACCGGCTGTCTCCTCCGGGACTTTATATTGCGCTGCAAACTGCTATACAGGCTATGTTTTTGAGGAGGAACGAATGCAACAGGAAATGCCGCTCTGGACCCCGTCCGACAGCCAGATCAAGTCGTCGCCGATGTACCGCTTCATGACCTGGTGCAGTACGCGCGTTGGTCGCGATTTCTCCGACTATGATGCCTTCCATCAATGGTCGGTCGACGACCGCGCCGCCTTCTGGTCGGCCGTCTGGGACTATTGCGGCGTCAAGGGAGAGAAGGGCGAGCGGCTTTTGGAAAACGGCGACGTCATGCTCGACGCGCGGTTCTTCCCCGATGCCCGGCTTAACTTCGCCGAGAACCTGCTGAGTGAAAGCGGCGACGACGACGCGATGATCTTCCGCGGCGAGGACCAGGCCGAGGACCGCTGGTCGTGGGATCGGTTGCGCCATGCCGTATCGCGTCTGCAGCAGGCTTTCCGTGCCATGGGAATCGAGAAGGGCGACCGCGTCGCCGCCATGGTGCCGAACATGCCGGAAACCGTGGCGCTGATGCTGGCGGCGGCTTCGATCGGTGCCATATGGTCGTCCTGCTCTCCCGACTTCGGCGAACAGGGTGTGCTTGATCGGTTCGGCCAGATCGAGCCCAAGCTGTTCCTCGCGGTCGACGGCTACTGGTATAACGGCAAGCGGCAGGATACGGCGGAAAAGGTCAAGGCGGTCTCTGCCAAGCTCGGCGTGCCGCTGGTCGTCATCGCCTATGCGGGCGACGCTCCGGCGATTGCGGAGGCGGTGCCGGGGGCAAGGACGCTCGCCGACTTCGTTGCGCCATATGAGGCCGGCGAGATCGCCTTCGAGCCGCTGCCGTTCTCGCATCCGCTTTATATCCTGTTTTCCTCCGGCACGACGGGGGTGCCCAAGTGCATCGTCCATTCGGCCGGCGGCACGCTGTTGCAGCACCTGAAAGAACAGCGCTTCCATTGCGGCCTCGAAAAGGGCGAGCGGTTCTTCTATTTCACCACTTGCGGCTGGATGATGTGGAACTGGCTGGTCTCGGGACTGGCCTCCGGCGCAACGCTCTGCCTCTATGACGGCTCGCCCTTCTATCCCGACGGCAATGTGCTGTTCGACTATGCGGCCGAGGAGCAGTTCGCCTTTTTCGGCACCTCGGCCAAGTATATCGACGCCGTGCGCAAGGGTGGCTTCACGCCGAACACCACCCATGATCTCTCCTCGTTGCGGATGATGACCTCGACCGGTTCACCGCTGTCGCCGGAGGGCTTCTCCTTTGTCTACGAGGGGATCAAGTCCGATATCCATCTCGCCTCGATCTCCGGCGGCACCGACATCGTCTCCTGCTTCGTGCTCGGCAATCCGCTGAAGCCCGTCTGGCGCGGTGAGATCCAGGGGCCGGGCCTCGGTCTCGCGATCGATGTGTGGGACGACGAGGGCCGGCCGGTGCGCGGCGAAAAGGGCGAGCTGGTCTGCACAAAAGCCTTCCCGTCGATGCCGATCATGTTCTGGAACGATCCGGACGGTGCCAAGTATCGCGCCGCCTATTTCGAGCGTTTCGACAATGTCTGGTGCCACGGCGACTTTGCCGAATGGACCGCCCATGACGGCATCGTCATTCACGGCCGCTCCGATGCCACACTGAATCCGGGCGGCGTGCGCATCGGCACGGCCGAGATCTACAACCAGGTCGAACAGATGGAAGAGGTGCTCGAGGCGCTGTGCATCGGCCAGGACTGGGACGACGACGTGCGCGTCGTACTGTTCGTCCGGCTTGCCGCCGAACGCGCGCTGGACGAGGACCTCATCAAGGCGATCAAGACCCGCATCCGCACCGGCGCCTCGCCGCGCCATGTGCCGGCCAAGGTGATTCAGGTCGCCGACATTCCGCGCACCAAGTCGGGCAAGATCGTCGAACTGGCGGTACGCGACGTGGTGCATGGGCGGACGGTGAAGAACAAGGAAGCGCTGGCCAATCCGGAGGCACTCGACCTGTTTGCCGGGCTCGAAGAGCTGAAGTCCTGACATACGAGGGATTTGGCTGCCAAAGAACAAGGCGGCGGGTTGGAAATGCGTCAATCGGGGTGACATCCGTCACCTCGGGTAACGACTTGTTAAGACGCATTTGGCATACCTTGACCAAGTTGGAGGCCCACCATGAACGTGCGGCTTGGAACCTCTGGTTCACGATACATGATGTTGATCGACCCAAGCTCCAGTTGGACAGCATGAATTTTCAGGGCGGCGCAAGCCGCCCTTTTTTCATGGGCTCGCCCCGGGTCAGCGAGGTCGGTCGAGCGAGCGGGACACCAGGATGACCGGGATCAGGCCGGCCAGGATGATGATGATCGCAGCCACCGAGGCATCCTGCACCTTCGAGCGCGAGGCATCCTCGTAAACCAGCGTCGCCAGCGTGTTGAAGTTGAACGGCCGCAGCAGGATGGTGGCCGAGAGTTCCTTCAGCGTCTCGATGAACACCAGCAGAGCCGCGGTCAAGACAGCGGGGCGCATGTTCGGCAGGAGAACCTGCCGGAAGGTCTGCCACGCATTGCGGCCCAGCGTGCGTGCTGCCATGTCGAGATGCGGCGAGAGCTTCTGGAAGCCGGCGTCGATCGTGCCTTCGGCCATGGTGAGGAAGCGCACGGTCGCCGCATAGACGATGGCAAAGCCGGTGCCGGAAAGAAGCAGGCCGGAGGAGACGCCGAACGCGGAGCGCAGGGCGCCATCCATCAGGTTGTCGAGCCTCGCCAGCGGTATCAGCACGCCGATGCCGAGGACGGTTCCGGGAATGCCGTAGCCGAGCGAGGCGAGGCGACTTGCGCCGGCAGTGAGCCGCGATCGTTCGGTCCTGACGGCATAGGCCAGCACGAAGGCGAGGATGACGGTGAGCAGGGCCGCCGCCGAGGAAACCAGGACCGAATTGCCGAGGGCCTCGAGGAGGCGCGGTTCGGCGAAATCGTCGAGGCGGCGCAGGGCAAATCCGGCCAGCACCGCGACGGGGATGACGAAGCCGACCAGGACGGGCAGGGCGCAGAGGAGCGCCGCGCCCCAGCCGCGCCAACCGGCGAGCTTCAGGCGCACGGCGTCGATGGTGACGGCGGTCGTCTTGTGGCTGGCGAAGCGCTGGCGGCGGCGCGCCCGACGCTCGATCCACAACAGAAGCACGACGAAGACGAGCAGCACGGAGGCGATCTGGGCGGCGCCGGCGAGGCTGCCGCGGTTGAGCCAGGTGTCGTAGATCGAAAAGGTCAGCGTCTGGACGCCGAGATATTCGACCGCACCGATGTCGTTCAGCGTTTCCATCATCACCAGCGTCAGCCCGACCATGATGGCCGGTCGGGCCATCGGCACCTGGACCTGCGAAAAGACGCGCCATGGACCGGCGCCGAGCGTGCGTGCCACATCGGCCGCCGCCCGGCCCTGCATCAGGAACATTGAGCGACAGGCGAGATAGACGTAAGGGTAGAGCACCGCCGTCATGACCAGCACGGCGCCGCCGAGCGAGCGCACGTCGGGAAAGCTGTAGTCCCGCGCCGAGGCAAAGCCGGACAGGCTGCGATAGAGGCCTTGCACGGGGCCGGTGAAATCGAGGAATTCGCCGAAGGCATAGGCTGCGAGATAGGACGGTATGGCGAGCGGCAGCACCAGCGCCACCGACAGCAGGCGGCGGAAGGGGAAGTCGCAGGATGCCACCAGCCAGGCGCTGACGATGCCGATGGAGGCGGTCAACGCGCCGGTCAAGGCCAGCAGGAGCAGGGTGCGGCCGGCGGCGCGCGGCACGACATTGGTCAGCATGTGCTGCCAGTTGTCGCTGCCGCCGCCAAGCCCGATCAGGAAGATGGCGACGATCGGCATGGCGACGAGGGCCGACACGGCGATCGCCGCGATCGTCGGGAGAGACAGCCGCCGCCGCATCGGCTCGCAATCCTTTGTCTGCGCCATGCGCGCTTCCGCTGCCAAGGCTGGTCTCCCTGCGTTATCCCAAGAGGCCGGCGGCGCTGGACGCCACCGTGCCTGAGCCGGTCTAGCCGAAACCGGCCGGGAAGGAAACGGGTTTGGCAATGCCTGGTGGACGGGCCGCAGGGGCAGCCCTTTTTCCAGGAGGCAGGAAAGGCCAGATCGTCAGGCCTTTCCTGCCGCGTATCGGATTGGTCGCGGGCCGGCCTTCGGCTCAGTCCGCCAGCACGCGCTGCGACGGGAAGATGATCTCCACCAGCGTGCCTTCGTTGGGCGAGGACGAGATGGAGAAATGGGCGCGGTTGGCGTCGACCATGGCCTTGGTCAGCGGCAGGCCGAGCCCGGTGCCGTCCCCACGATTGCGCGCACCGGTCTGCACCTGGCGGAACGGCTTCATCGCCTGTTCGAGCTCGGTGCGGCTCATGCCGATGCCGGTGTCGCGGATCCTCAGCGCCACGCTGCCGTTCGCCTCATAGGCGGTCGAGACGATGATCTGGCCGCCCGACGGGGTGAAGCGGATGGCGTTGGCCAGGATGTTGAGGACGATCTGCTTGATCGAGCGCATGTCGGCGACGACGTTGGGCACGGCCTGCGACAGCGCGGTCCGGATGATGACGCGCTGGCCGTTGGCCTGCGGCTGGATGATCGAGACCGCCGCCTGGACCGTTTCGTTCAGGCCCACGGCGGTGAAATCGAGATCCATCTCGCCTGCCTCGATCTTGGAAATGTCGAGCAGGTCGTTGACGATGTCGAGCACGTGCCGGCCGGAGCGCACGATGTCATTGGCATATTCGCCGTAGCGCGGATGGCCGAGCGGGCCGAAATGCTCGCTGGCCATCATGTCGGCAAAGCCGATGATGGCGTTGAGCGGCGTGCGGATCTCATGGCTGACGCGGGCGAGGAAGTCGCTCTTGTGGGCATTGGCGGTCTCGGCGGCGCGCTTGGCGTTGCGCAATTCTTCCTCGGTCCGCTTCCATTGGGTGATGTCGCGGATCACCGCGCAATAGCCGTTCGACGAGGTGAGCTTGCCGATCGTCATGAACAGCGGCAGGAAACCGCCCGAGGCTTCGCGGCCGATCACCTCGCGGCCGTCGTTGAGGACGCTTGCGACCCCATGGCCGGAAAGCCCGCCGAGATAGTCGAGGATCGATTTCTGGCTCTCATGGGCAAACAGCATGACGAACGGCTTGCCGCGCGTTTCCGTCTCGTCGAAGTTGAACAGCGCGCTGGCCGCCCGGTTGAGCGAGCGGATGTCGCCATTGGCATCGAGGATGACGACGCCATCGGTCGCCGTCTCGAGGATCGACCGCAATTCGTCGACCTCCACCTGCAGGCGGGCCAGTTGTTCGGCGCGGGCCTCGCCCCGCGGTTCGGCGACGGGGAGCGGAACGACGGTCGAGGCCGCTGCGGGTTTCTCGGCCGTGCCCGGCGCTGCATCGGCTGCCGGGATCAGCGCCAGCATCAGGGCGGTCGCCCGCTCGAAGCGCACCGATTGCAGGCGCGCCGTGACCGGCACCAACCGGTCGTCGGCGCGTACGATGACGACCCGGCCCGCCTCTTCGCTCGCCCCCTCCAGATCCTGCCGCTGGATCAGCACGTCGAGGCCGCCGGCGGTATCGAGATCCTCGATCGAGGCATAGCCGGTCAGCGCCAGGAATTCCGGATTGGCGTGGATCAGCCGGTCGCCGACATGGATCAGAAGCGCGACCGGCATGAGGTCGACGATTTCGGCCGAGAGCGCATTGTCGCGCTTGAGACGCAGCGTGGCGAATTCCTCGACGGCCGGATCGACCGGCCAAGACCCTGTCGCGTCCGGCGCCTGCGGCGTGGGGACGTCGGCGACGGGCGCATGCGGAACCGATTGTAGAGCATCCGGCGCTTTGGACAATTCACCCGCCTTGATCTCGCCTGTCTTGATCTCGCCTGTCTTGATCTCACTGGTCTCGATTTCGCCCGTCTCGATTTCGGCGGCCTGTACCTCCGCTGCACGCTCCTCGGCAGCGTCCGGTTTGGACTTGTTCCCCTCCGAGGTCTCCATCGCCGAGACCCCGGCCTCGTTGCGGCGGATCTCGCTTAGGGCCTCGGCGGCCTTTTCCCGCAAACCTTGCGGGTCGAGCTTGCGGGCGATCTCCAGGAAGGCGGCCTGTTCGCCGGGCGTCAGGCCCTCCTTGCCGCGGGCGCGACGTTCCTCGAGCTGCACCACCTTGTCGGAATGGCGGCGGCCGGGCGTCTGGACGATCTGCAGCGCCGGAGGCTCCACCGCGGCGCGCCCGGTCGGTTCGGCCGTCTCTGTGGCCGTCTCGAAGAGGTCCGGCTCGCCGCTCGTTGCCGGCACTTCGGCGAGGGGCGCGGGCGCGGCGGTCTGCGACCCGTCGGCAACGGCCGGCATTTCGGACGCGCTGATCGACGGCTCGGGTAAGGACACGGGCTGTTCGCCCTCGGTCGCATCGTCTGCCAGATCCGCAGCGGGCGCGTCCTGCGGCCGGACATCGACCAGCGGGACGACGGGCACGGGCTCTGCCGTCGGCTCGATCATGCCAGCCGCCACCGATTCGTTCGGTGATGCGGGCGCGGCGAAGGTCAGGCCGGTGCGGTTCGGGTCTTCGACCGCATCGGCCAGCCGGACGATGCCGAAGCCGCGAAAGCCGTCGAAGTCGCGGCTGCGGGTATAGGTCGGCAATGCGGCGAGATCGACGGGCACCATCAGGGTCGTGCCTTCCACCGGCCAGTGGATCGTCTTGCCCGACCAGGTGTCGCGCTTCTTCAGCAGTTCGCCGATCTTTCCCTCCGGATCGAGGTTGAACAGGGCGGCGAGGTCGGCAAAGGCGATGCCGTTGATGTCGGCGGCACGCGGGCCGACGGCCTCGGCGAACTCGGCCGAGACATCGCAGAACCGCCCGTCGGCGTCGATCTTCCAGACGAACCGTGTGGCGCGCCGTTCCGGCGAAAAGACGAAGGCGGGGCCTGGAGCAGCGCGCGAGGATGGGAAGGATGCCGCCTCGGCCCCGACGGCGCGGACCGTCTCGGCCGAGGTTCCGGCAACGGTGTCCGACTCCTCGGCTTTTGCGTCGGAGCCCATGTCGGCGGCAGTAGGCGCGTCCGGCGTAATCTCCGGCATGGCGTCGGTGGCCTCAACTGGCGAAACTGAGTCGGTCAGCGCGACGGTCTCCCCGGCATCGGCCGAAAGGGCGTCGGCCTCGGTGTCGGCGAGGGGGCCGGCTTCCTCCTCGAAGGTCGCGACCACCTCGGCCGCAGCTTCGGCAAGCACCGCGTCCTCCGGTGTCGCGACCTCGTCCGGACCCTCTTCGGAAACCCGGTCTTCGGCCGCTTCGTCTTCCAAGGCCTCGTCCAGCGCCTCGATCTCGTCGCCGTCGAAGTCCTCGATCTCGCCGATCGCTTCGACGACATCGGCAAATCCGGCTTCGGCCTCGACCACGCCGGCGGTCACCACGGCCGCGGTCTCGGCGGAGAGGGCCGGTTCGGCGGCGGAGGCCTGCGTGACGATTGTCGCCGGGGCGACCGCAGGGGCCGGTTCCTCGCTCTGGAACTGGTCGGTCGGGTCCATGGTGCCGAGGATGGTTTCCACGGCGAACAGGAGATGCAGCGCCGGATCGTCGCTGAGCTTGCCGATGGCGGCGGGCAGATAGCCCCGTCCGGTCGGGATAGGCCGCTTGACCAGATGGTCGGCATCCGTGCCGGCCAGCGTCACCAGCGTGCGGGCGGTCTGCGCGGTAATGCCGAGACCGGCGAATTTCGCCGAGGCGACGACCACCCGGCCGTCCCCGTCGAGCACGGCCATGTGGGTGTCGGGATCGTCGAAGCCGCTCAGCATGTCACCGGCGCGCTCGGCAAGGCTGCCGGCCTTTCCGAGCGGCGGGACGGAGAGGAGAATGACGGGCTCGCCGCGACGGATCTCGAGCATTTCCGCCGTCGCCGTCACGGGAACGCGCTGGAAGCCCGACGCGATGCGCAACAGCAGCGAACGGCTGTCGCCGACCGCGCCAAGCTGGCGCGCCACGCCCTCGATCTGGCGGAAGGCGACGTCGCCACGGTTCGGCCCTTCCTCGATGAGGTCGTAGATCGAGGCATTGCCGAAGAAGCGCGCCCCGGCCCCATTGGCCCACAGCACCCGGTCGAGCGCGGGCGAAAACACGACGAGCGCCTCGCCCCGGGCAAAGCGCGTGCGGATGCTGTCGTGAACGGCGACGTCGATGAACGGGTATGGAGCGGGCATCCTGGGACCTGTCTTAGCAATTGCCGTCACCTGCGGCAAATTAACAGATTTTTAATAGCTAGGCACGGCTTTCGGGTCCAGCAAGGTGCGACTGTTTCGACCAACAGGGTTAATCCGCGGCGGACGCGAGAAAATCTATGTTGCGGCGCACAATAATATTGCAATGCACAATGGGCGGTGCTATATGAGGTTCATCGAACACAACCGGGCCCGCCCATCGCTGACCCGCTCAAAGATGAGGATCACTGACATGGCTGCCAATTCCCAAAAGGACGTCTTCTCCTTCTCCGCCACCGCCTTCGACCCGGCAAAGGTCAACGAAACCTTCCGCGACTTCGCCGAAAAGGGCGCCGCTCAGTCGAAGGACGCCTATGCCAAGATGAAGACCGCGACCGAAGAAGCCACCAAGACCGTCGAGACCACGCTGCAGACCGCCCAGGCCGGCACCGTCGAACTCGGCCTCAAGGCCATCGACGCGCTGCGCACCAATGCCGAAATGTCGCTGTCGCACATGGAAGCCCTGCTCGGCGTGAAGTCGATCGCCGAACTGGTCGAACTGCAGACCTCCTTCATCCGCAAGCAGGCCGAAGTCACCGTCGAACAGGCCAAGACCATGCAGGAAGCCGTCAAGAAGGTTGCCGAAACGGTCGTGAAGCCGGGCAAGGAAGCCGCTGAAAAGGTCATGTCGACCTTCAAGGCCGCCTGATCAAAGACACATGTCCTCCCAAGGACTTGAGGCCGGGGCACTTGCCCCGGCCTTTTTTCGTTTGGTGCAAAAAAGGCTTGAAAAAGACGCCAACTGTCCGTATGTGACCCCTCAAGGCGTCTTGGACGCCCGATGTGCGGTTGTAGCTCAGTTGGTTAGAGCGCAGGTTTGTGGCACCTGAGGTCGGAGGTTCGAGACCCCCCAACCGTACCATTTCTTTCTTCTCTTCATTGCTGCCCAGTCAATCATTTCATGGTCGCTTTTGACGGCGGGATACGTCCAGGGGACTTCCTAGGCCGGTATCCTGAATGCTATTCGCGTTCCTCGCTCACCTTGACCCCGTCCGCCGCCAGCGATAATCAGCTTACTTCTCATCTCCCCTATCCCGCCGCCGCGCGGATTTTCCAGGACCTGCGATGAAGCCCAAGGATCTTGCCGCCTATGCGTTTCTGGCTGTCGCCTGGGGCCTGTCGTTTCTGCTGGTGCTGAAGATCGTCTCGGCCTTCGGCTGGGTCGGCGCCGTCACCTTTCGCTCCTTCATCGCCGGGATCACGCTTTTCCTCCTGGCGCGCGTCAGCGGGCGGAGCCTGAGATTCCGCGCCGGCTGGTGGCCGTTTGCCGTGGTCGGGGCAACCACCGTGGCCGGGCAGCTGATCGGGCTTTCCTATGCCACGCCGCTGATCGGCACGGCCATGGCGGCGATCCTGGTGGCGACCATTCCGATGTTCGCCATGGTGATCGGCCAGTTGCTCGGCCTGGAGCGGATCACGCCGGAGCGTCTAATCGGGCTCGTCATCGGTTTCGTTGGCGTGGTGCTTCTGGTCGGCTTTCCGGCCGTGCCGGTGGATGCGGCCTTCGTACTTGGCTGCGCCGGCGCGCTGTTTGCCTGCGTCTGCGCCGCCTTCGGCAGCAATTATGCCAGCCACAGGCTGAAGGGCACCGGCGCCTGGGAGGTGACGATCGGCGCCTTCCTGATGGGCGGGCTGATGACCCTGCCGCTGCTCTTCGTCGTGCCGGTGCCGGATGTGCCGCGCCTGATCGACTACGGCTATCTGCTGATCGCCGCCGTGGTGATGAGCGCCATGACCTATGTGCTCTATTTCGGCCTGGTCGCCTCGATCGGCGCGACGCGGGCGATCAGCGTGGAATTTGCCGTCACCGCGATCGCCGTCCTGGTCGGGGCCGTCTTCCTCGGCGAGCCGCTGTCGATCGTCCAGATGGTCGGCGCGGTCGTCATCATCGCCGGCTGTGCCGTCGTGCTTGGCCTTGTTCCGGGCCGCAAGGTCGCCCCTCTGGAAGGCTGAGCCGCAAAAAGGCGGTACGTCGCGCGCCTGCTCAGGTGACGAGGAAATAGACGCCGCAGGCGGCAATGGCAAGGCCGAGCGCCCGCACGATCCTGCCCTGATAATACCGTCCCAGACCGAAGCCGACGCCGATGCCGAGGATGTGGATGAGGCCGGTCGAGACGACGAAGCCGACGGTATAGGCGGCCGGATCGACGGCGCGCGGCGCCTCCTGGCCGTGCGGATAGCCGTGGAAGAAGGCGAAGATCGCGACGATCATCAGCGCCGCCCACTCGGGCGCTATCCAGCGCGCGGCGATCGCCCCGCCGAGCACGATCAGCGAGAGCGCGATGCCGGTTTCGATATAGGCGCCGGGACCGATGCCGAGCATGCCGAAAATGCCGCCGATGCACATGATCAGCGGGAAGGTCGCGGGCAGCGTCCAGACGGAACGCCCGCCCATCTGCGCACCCCATAGCCCGACCGCCAGCATGGCGAGGAAGTGGTCGAAGCCGGCCAGCGGATGGCCGAAGCCGCTGCCGAAACCGCCCATCACGCCGCCCAGCGCATGGGCGGAGGCCGGGCTGGCAGAGAGGATGATGCAGAGCGGCGAGCCGAACAGGAGCGCGGCGATCGCCCCGCTGCGTGTCGTTGCGTCTCTCATGCGTGCCATATCCGTCCTCTTGATTGCGGTGGGAGCGGCGGGAGACGCGGCCTTCAGCCCGATCGATCGCGGTCCCGCCCTTGGGAGCCAGAGCTGTATAATCCGAACGGCGCAGAGCGGCAATTGCGCAGGCCGGCCTGCGTCGAACGGCCGTCCTCCTACCGCGGGCGATCGTCTTCTGCCTGCGCCGAAATCGAAGCCAAGTTCCGATCACAGGCAGCCAACGCAACCTGTACGAAAGAGTGTTTGACGCAGGTTGCAGATCGCGCTGATATTCTCTCGCGGCCGCATCGAAGGCCGTTGGGGCGTGGCCCTTCAAGTGGTCCACGCAGGGACAAGCTGGGGGGAGATCATGCCGAAACTGTCAGACGTGCCGAGCATTCCGAAATGGCCATCCTTGACGCCCGGCGACGCGCTGGGCGAGCCGGATCCCTATCCGGGGTCGATCAGCGACTTCGACGACGCCATCAGCAAATACGCGAGCGAGCTGGCGGATGCCCGCTCGCAGATCCAGCGCAATGCCGACGCCGAGTCGATGGAGCGGCGGCATATCCGGGAGTACCAGCAATATATCGCCCGGCAGAACAGGATGATCGCCGAGTGCAAGAGGAAGGGCCACAAGGTGCCGCCGGAGACGCCCGGCAATATTGCCAATGCCGAGGAGCTCATCAGCGAGGCGGAGGAGATCCTGTCCCTTCTGCCCGACCACAGGGAAGCCTGGATCGATGAACGGGAAAGGCGCAAGGATCTTCTGTCCGCCCTTCGCAAGGAGCGGGCCAAGGGGCTTGCCAAGGACGGCACGGCGCGCCGGTGCGGATCGCGCAACACCACCGATGGCTCGCCCTGCCAGAACGAGAAGCACTACCGCAAGGGATCGGGCTGGGGACCCTGCCCGCTCCAGGGGCATTGAGGCCGGACGGCCTTTGCCTCACACAAAAATCCGCCGGTTCTCGTCGGCCAGTTCCTGCAGGAACTGTACAACGGTGCGCACGCGGACCAGTTCGCGCGCGCTCTCGTGATAGGTCGTCCAATAGGCGCGGCGGATGGTGATTTCGGGCAGGATGCGCACCAGTTCGGCATGCTGGCGGGCGATGTAGTCGTGCAGGATGCCGATGCCGGCGCCGGAGCGCACGGCCTCCGTCTGGCCGATCGCCGAGGAAATCTCGAACGAGGATTCCCAGCCGCGCATGATCTCGCCGGTATAGGAGAGCGAGGCGGAATAGACGAGATCCTCGACATGGCCGATCAGCGTGTGTGTCCGCAGGGCCTCGATGTCGGCCGGTGTACCCGCTTCGGCGAGATAGGCCCGCGAGCCGTACAGCCCGAGCGTATAGTCGGTGAGCTTGGACGAGATGAGGCGGCCCTGTTCCGGCCGCTCGACGGTGATGGCGATATCGGCCTCGCGCTGCGACAACGAGAAGGCGCGCGGCACCGGCACGAGCTGGATCTTCAGGGCCGGATAGCGCCGCGTCAGCGTGCCGAGATGCGAAGCGAGGAAGGCGACGCCGAATCCGTCCGGTGCGCCGATCCGGACCGTGCCGGCGACCGCGCTGTCGACCCGGCCGATGTCGGACTGGGCCGCGAGCATTTCCGTTTCCATGCGCTCCGCCGCCCGGCTGAACACCTCGCCCTCGGGGGTGAGTTCGCAGCCATTGGTGCGACGGATGAGAAGCCGGGTCTTCAGCGATTCCTCGAGCGCGGTGATGCGGCGCGACAGCGTGGCATGGTTGATACCGAGCCGGCGCGAGGCGGAGAGGATCTGGCCGGAGCGGGCCACCGCGAGGAACATGCGTACGTCATCCCAGTTCATGAGGGGTCTCCTTTGTTCGTGTCACTTCCCCTCCCCCAACCCCTCCCCACAAGGGGGAGGGGCTTGACCCAGCCTAGAGCGCTGGCGTCACTGTCCTCTGACGCCCGTGAAGGATAGTGACGCACCGAGCGTCGCACCCCTGCACCTCTTGTCCATAGCCAATGGACTAGTTGGCTCAAATCCATGGTCCTGTCCCGGACTGAAGGATCGCCCCTCAAAAATCTGAAGGCCCTGTTCAAGCGATCCAACGGATGCGAGCCGAGCCCCTCCCCCTTGTGGGGAGGGGTTGGGGAGGGGCAGCTCAAAATTCGAGCATCAATTCCTGCACAACGGATACGTAAAACATCCTGTTGCGTTGTGCAAATCAAGGCGCATACTCGACCCCAGTCAAAAGACCCCTGAGGAGGCACATCCATGCGTGAAATCGGCCATTACATCGGCGGCAAGCACGTCGCTGGCACGAGCGGACGCTCGAGCAACGTCTTCAACCCGGCAACCGGCGAGGTCCAGGCGACCGTAGCGCTGGCAAGCGACGCCGAACTCGACGCTGCCGTGCAGAACGCCAAGGAAGCGCAGCCGGGCTGGGCCAACACCAATCCGCAGCGCCGCGCGCGCGTCTTCATGAAGTTCGTACAGCTCTTGAACGACAACATGAACGAACTGGCCGAAATGCTCTCCAAGGAGCACGGCAAGACGATCGAGGACGCCAAGGGCGACATCATCCGCGGCCTCGAAGTCTGCGAATTCGTCATCGGCATTCCGCATCTCTCCAAGAGCGAGTTCACCGAAGGTGCCGGCCCCGGCATCGACATGTACTCGATCCGCCAGCCGGTCGGCATCGGCGCCGGCATCACCCCGTTCAACTTCCCCGGCATGATCCCGATGTGGATGTTTGCGCCGGCGATCGCCTGCGGCAACGCCTTCATCCTCAAGCCCTCCGAGCGCGATCCGTCGCTGCCGATCCGCCTGGCCGAACTGATGATCGAAGCCGGACTTCCGGCCGGTGTGCTGAACGTCGTCAACGGTGACAAGGGCGCGGTCGACGCGATCCTCAACCATCCCGACATCGGCGCCGTCTCCTTCGTCGGCTCGACCCCGATCGCCCGCTACGTCTATGCGACGGCGACGGCGAGCGGCAAGCGCGCCCAGTGCTTCGGCGGTGCCAAGAACCACATGATCATCATGCCCGACGCCGACCTCGACCAGGCAGCCAACGCCCTCATCGGCGCGGGCTACGGCTCGGCCGGCGAGCGCTGCATGGCGATCTCGGTCGCCGTTCCGGTTGGCGAGGAAACTGCCAACAAGTTGATTGCCAAGCTCGCCCCGATGGTCGAGAAGCTGCGCATCGGCCCCTACAATGACGAAAAGGCCGATTTCGGCCCGGTCGTCACCAAGGAAGCCCAGACCCGCATCCTCGGCCTGATCGACCGCGGCATCGAGGAAGGCGCCAAGCTCGTCGTCGACGGCCGCGGCTTCAAGCTCCAGGGCTATGAAAACGGCTACTTCGTCGGCGGCTGCCTGTTCGACGACGTCACCCCGGACATGGACATCTACAAGACCGAAATCTTCGGACCGGTTCTCTCGGTCGTTCGCGCCAAGAACTACGAGGAAGCGCTTTCCCTGCCGATGAAGCACGAATACGGTAACGGGGTCTCGATCTACACCCGCGATGGCGATGCCGCCCGCGACTTCACCAGCCGCATCAACATCGGCATGGTCGGCGTCAACGTCCCGATCCCGGTTCCGCTCGCCTACCACACCTTCGGCGGCTGGAAGGCTTCGTCCTTCGGCGACCTCAACCAGCACGGCACGGACTCGATCAAGTTCTGGACCCGCACCAAGACGGTCACCTCGCGCTGGCCCTCGGGCATCAAGGACGGCGCCGAGTTCTCCATCCCGACGATGAAGTAAGCCGGTTCGCACGGCTGACAAACCACTCAAACAAAAAACGGGCCCCACTGGGGCCCGTTTCCTTTTGTGCACGTTCCGGCGTCGATCAGTTCGTCGGGCCGTCGTTGAGGCCGACCTTGTCGACCAGTTCCGAGGCCGTCTTGCGGTTGGCGGCGATGTCGACGAGAGGCAGGGTGTCCGGCTTGATCTCGCCGAAGGACGCGACGACGTCTGACACCTTGGCGCCCGGCAGGACTGGATATTCGAACACCTGCTCGGCATAGATTTCCTGCGCCTTGCCGGACGACAGGAATTCCATGAACTTGACCGCATTGTCCTTGTTCGGTGCATGCTTGGCGAGCGCCATCCCGGAAATGTTGACATGGGTGCCACGGTCGGCGGCATTGGGGAAGAGGATCTTGGTGGCGGCCGCCCATTCCTTCTCTTCCGGGTCCTTCTCGTTGGTCATCATCAGACCGACGTAATAGGTATTGCCGAGAGAGATGTCGCATTCGCCGGCCATGATGGCCTTGGCCTGGCTGCGGTCGTTGCCGTCCGGCTTGCGGGCGAGGTTGTTCTTCAGGCCGGTCAGCCACTTTTCCGTATACTCGGCGCCGTGATGGGCGACCATGGAGGCGAACAGGCCGATATTGTAGGAATGCTGGCCGTCGCGCATGCAGATCCGGCCCTTCCACTTCGGGTCGGCCAGTTCCTCATAGGTGATAGCGGTTTCCGGCACGCGTTCCTTGGAAGCATAGACGACACGGCCGCGGGTGGTCAGCCCGAACCATTCGCCGGCCGGATCGCGATATTGCGCCGGGATGTCCTTGTTGATGATCTCGTTCTCGAGCGGCTGGGTGACCCCGCCATCCTTGGCTTCGACCAGGCGGCCAATGTCGACGGTGAGGATCACATCGGCCGGAGAATTGGCGCCCTCGGCGGAAATGCGCTCGACCAGACCCTTGTCGAGAAACAGGACATTGGCGGTGATCCCGGTCTCCTTGGTGAAGGCGTCGACAAGAGGCTGTATAAGCTCAGGCTGGCGATAGGAGTAGACATTGACCTCGCCGTCCGCCAGGGCAGCGCCGGACGTGGCCGCGATTGCCGTCATTCCCAGTAGGGTGGCGTACAGTTTTTTCGTCGCAAACATGGTAACTCCTTCCTCGAGTGCTTATATTTGTTGAGCGGCATATTCATGAATTGCGTGGCGCTGTCAACGGCGCTGTCAACGGCGCTGAAATGGCGTCACAAACACGTGAAGCGTGAACATGAGTATTTTGGAATTGTTCAAAACTACGAAATCCGCTATATGAGTCCCGCAAAGCCTTCAGGGAGATCCGCATGCGATTGACAAAACAGACGAATTACGCGGTTCGCATGCTGATGTATGCGGCAGCCAACAAGGATCACCTGAGCCGCATCCCCGAGATCGCCAAGGCCTATGGCGTATCCGAACTCTTTCTGTTCAAGATTCTTCAGCCGCTGACCAAGGCCGGCCTGGTCGAGACCGTGCGGGGCCGCAATGGCGGCATTCGCCTTGGACGCCCGGCCGACAAGATCACCCTGTTCGATGTGGTGCGCGTCACCGAGGACAGCTTCGCCATGGCCGAATGTTTCGAGGACGATGGCGACAGCGATTGCCCGCTGATCGACAGCTGTGGCCTCAACTCGGCTCTGCGCAAGGCGCTCAACGCCTTCTTCGACGTTCTTTCCGGCTATACGATCGACGATCTGGTCAAGACGCGGCCGCAGATCAATTTCCTGCTCGGCATCGACGAGTTCAGCGGCCGTCAGGTCATTTCAGCACCTGCCGCACCTGTTGCGACCGTACCAGTTCCGGCCGCCTGATTTATCGGACTTACACTTGCATTTCCTTCAGCCCCGTCGCTCCTGCCGAGCGGCGGGGTTTTTCGTCAGGCCGCCCGCATGGAGTGTTTTAACGGTAAAGTCGGGCCTTGCGGCACGGCGCCCCCTTGAGTGGCGACGCGGGGCGACATACGCTTACGTAAACGGAAGATGTGCGGGCTAAGACTCGCTGGGTGGCTTTGGGAGGGGCGCTCATATGTTCGACTACGTGATCGTCGGCGGTGGTTCGGCGGGTTCGGTACTGGCGGCGCGGCTGAGCGAGGATCCCGACGTCAGGGTCTGCCTGCTGGAGGCGGGTGGCAATGGTCGTAGCCTGCTGCTGCGGGTTCCCTCAGGTGCTGCGGCAATTGTGCCGGGACGGCTGCGCTCGGCCAATTGGTGCTTCGAGAGCGAGCCGCAGCCGGAACTCAACGGCCGGCGTGCCTACCAGCCGCGCGGCCGCGGGCTCGGTGGCTCGAGCCTGATCAACGCCATGCTCTATGTGCGCGGCCATGCCTCGGACTATGACGACTGGGCGGCGGGCGGCTGCAAGGGCTGGTCCTATTCCGACATGCTTCCCCATTTCCTCAAATCCGAGGACAACGAGCGCGGCGCATCCGCGCTGCATGGCGCGGGCGGTCCCTTGCAGGTCTCCAACGCCGACTGGGCCCGGCCGATCAACCAGGCCTTCATCCAGGCGGGCGTATCGCGCGGCTTTCGAGCCAATGACGACTTCAACGGCGAGGATCAGGAGGGGCTCGGCCTCTATCAGGCAACGCAGTTCTGGACGGGGCCGAAAAAGGGCGAGCGTTGCTCGGCATCCGCCGCCTATCTGCACGATCACCTCGGCCGGCCGAACCTGACCGTCGTCACCGGTGCCCGGGCGAGCCGCATCCTCACGACCAAGGGCCGCGCCACGGGCGTCGCCTATCGCATCGGGCGGCGCGAGGAGACGGCACTCGCCGCCCGCGAGGTGCTCGTCTGCAGCGGCGCGCTGCAATCGCCGCAGCTTCTCATGCTGTCGGGCATCGGCCCGGCCGACGAATTGCGCCGCCATGGCATCGCTGTCGTCGCCGACCGCCCGGAGGTCGGCGCGAACCTACAGGACCATCTCGACTACACCAGCGTCTACCGCTCCGCCGACACCGACCTGCTCGGGATCGGCTTCACCGGCCTTAAGGCCATGGGCAAGGCGGCGGGCGAATGGAAGCGCGAAGGGACCGGCCTGCTACGCTCGACCTTTGCCGAATCCGGCGCCTTCCTGAAGACCGATCCGGCACTCGATCGTCCCGACATCCAGCTGCATTTCGTCGTCGCCATGGTCGACGACCACGCGCGGCGCATGCACATGGGCTACGGCTATTCCTGCCATGTCTGCCTGCTTCGGCCCCATTCGCGCGGCCGCGTGGGCTTGAAGAGCGCCGACCCGATGGCGGCGCCGCTGATCGATCCGGCCTATCTGTCCGATCGCCGCGACCTCGACGGCCTGATCGCCGGCACGCGGCTGATGCGCGACATCATGGAGGCCGGTCCGCTCGCCCGCTATCGCGGCCGCGAACTCTACCCGACCGGAAGCTCGGATGCCGAGCTGGAGGCCGCCATCCGGGCGCGGGCCGAAACCATCTATCATCCCGCAGGCACCTGCCGCATGGGCGGCGACGAGGCCTCGGTCGTCGATCCCCATCTCAAGGTGCGCGGGGTGGACGGCCTGCGCGTCGTCGACGTCTCGGTCATGCCGACCCTGATCGGCGGCAATACCAATGCGCCTGTCATCGCCATGGCGGAAAAGATCGCGGCGGAGATCCGCGCCGGCTGAGGCATGGTTCCCAAGCCCAAGCCCAAGCCCAAGCCCAAGCCCAAGCTCAAGCCCAAGCCTGGGCGCGGCATTCGGACCTTCGGCGCACGCGCCGTGGATGGCCGGCTGTCGCGGGTTGAAATCACGGCACCGCCCGGTAAGGTCGCGGCTCGCGGCATGTCGCCGTATCGGGAGCACGCGCACTTGCAGGAATTTTCGACCAGCCGCCCGGCGGCGATCATCGTCATGGGGGTGAGTGGCTGCGGCAAGTCCTCGGTCGGCGCGCTGCTCGCGGAACGGCTGGGCCTCGCCTTCATCGAGGGCGACGTGCTGCATCCGCCGTCCAACGTCGAGAAGATGGCGAAGGGCACGCCGCTCACCGACGACGACCGCTGGCCATGGCTCGACATCATCGGCGCGGAAATGGCCGCATCGCTCAAGCGCGGGGAAGGGATCGTCGTCTCCTGTTCGGCGCTGAAGAAGGTCTATCGCGACCGCCTGCGCGCCGCGACCGGCGGCTCGCTCGCCTTCGTCTATCTGCACGGCTCCCGCCAACTGCTCACCGAACGCATGGGCGCCCGCACCGGCCATTTCATGCCGCTCTCCCTGCTCGACAGCCAGCTCGCAACGCTCGAAGTGCCGACCGGCGAGCCGGGCGTGGTGACGGTCGACATCGACCAGAGCGTCGAGGGGATTGTCGCGGATGCGATGCGGGGGTTGGGGTAGGGGAGGGTGCCCTGACTGCTGCCTGCAAGGAGGTCTGCCCCTCATCCGCCTGCCGGCACCTTCTCCCCGTAAACGGGGAGAAGGACCATGCGGCACCGCCGTGGCCGTCCCCTCTCCCCGTTTACGGGGAGAGGGTCAGGGTGAGGGGCATGGCATGAACGAGCGAAAGAGAGCGTCGCCGACAATGTGCTGGCGGGCTGCAAAACACGGCAGCCTAGGCTTCTCCTGCTTTCCCCCTCACCAACAAAATCTACAACTTAGCTGCGCTAACGTCGTGATTTTGTAACCTCTCCCACAAGGGGAGAGGCGGAGCGTCGTGCACGGCGGAAAGTCCCTCTCCCCTTGTGGGAGAGGAAGCAATTTCAGCGTCTTGGCGTAAGCCAAGTGCTAGAAATTGCAGGTGAGGGGGTTCTGTGCGTCTGACCTGCCGGACCGTTCACTCAAACCCGCCCGTCCATCGTCAAAAGCGGCGTATAGAGCTCCGGCCGGCGGTCGCGGAAGAGGCCCCAGTTGCTGCGCTGGCGGGCAATGCCGTCAAGGTCGAAGGTGGCGGTGAGGACCGCTTCGCTTGCCCGGTCCGCCTCGGCGACCTTTTCGCCGGTCTGGTCGGCGATGAAGGAGGAGCCGTAGAAGGTGAGTTCCGTGCCCTTGCGGCCCGGCTCCGTGCCGATGCGGTTCGACGCGATCACCGGCATGATGTTGGCCGCCGCATGGCCCTGCATGACGCGTTGCCAGTGGGCGGCGCTGTCGATGGTCGGATCTTGCGGTTCCGAGCCGATCGCGGTCGGGTAGAACAAGAGCTCGGCACCCTCAAGCGCCATGGCACGCGCGGCTTCCGGGAACCATTGGTCCCAGCAGATGCCGACGCCGATGCGGGCGTGCTTCGTCTGCCAGACCCGAAAGCCGGTATCGCCGGGCGAGAAATAGTATTTTTCCGTATAGCCCGGACCGTCGGGAATGTGGCTCTTGCGATAGAGCCCGAGCACCGTGCCGTCCGCATCGACGATCGCCACGCTGTTGAAGAAGGCCTGTCCGGCCCTCTCGAAGAAGCTCACCGGCAGAACGACGTTCAGTTCGGCGGCGAGCCTGGAAAAATGCGCGATCAGCGGATTGTTCTCGAAGGGCTTCGCCATGTCGAAGAAATCGCCGATCTGGTCCTGGCAGAAATAGGGGGCCTCGAACAGTTCCTGGATCAGCACGATCTGCGCGCCCTTGGCGGTCGCCTTGCGGATCAGGTTTTCGGCGCGGGCGATATTGCCTGGAATGTCCCAGCTGCAGGCCATCTGGGTTGCCGCGACTGTGACGGTACGCATGGGGTTCTCCTTAGACGCCGAGCTTGTCGCGCATGCCGTACCACCAGGCGCCGAGCACGGTGAGCGGCACGCGGAAGGTCTTGCCGCCAGGGAAGGGCAGGGCGGTCAGCGACGACCAGACGTCGTAGCGGCCGGAATGGCCGGCAACGGCCTCGCCGAGGATCTTGCCGAGCAGGTGCGTCGTGGTCACGCCATGGCCGCTGTCGCCATGCGAGAAGTAGACATTGTCGGCGAGCTTGCCCATGTGCGGGATGCGGGTCAGCGTCAGCGCGAAGTTGCCGCTCCAGGCGAATTCGATCTTCGTGTTCGCAAGCTGCGGGAAGGTCTTCAGCATGTTCGGGCGGATGACGCCGGTGAGGTTGGCCGGATCCTGGCCGCCATAGCCGATGCCGCCGCCGTAGAGCAGCCGGTTATCGGCGGTGCGGCGGTAGTAGTCGAGCACGTAATTGGCATCCTCGACGCAGTAGTTGGCGGGCAGCAGCTCCTCGATCAGTTTCGCATCGAGCGGTTCGGTCGCCATGACCTGGGAGGAGACCGGCATCATCTTGTCGGTGATCTTCGGCAGAAGGTTGCCGAGATAGGCATTGCCGCAGACCAGCACGTATTTCGCCGTGACCCTGCCCCTGGCGGTGCGCACCACGGGATTGGCGCCCATGTCGACGCCGCTGACGCGCGACTGCTCGTAGATCTTGCCACCGAGGCTCTCGACAGCAGCCGCCTCGCCGAGCACCAGGTTGAGCGGATGGATATGGCCGCCGAACTTGTCGATCATGCCGCCGACATAGCGGTCGGACTTCACATATTTGCCGACCTCGGCCTTGGAGACCATTTCGAGACCGGTATGGCCGTGCGTCTCCCAATGGGCTTTCACATGCGCCATCTCGCGCACCTGCTTGTCGGTGAAAGCGGCAAAGAAGCCGCCATCGACCAGGTCGCAGGCGATGTTGTATTTGGCGACGCGCTCGCGGATGATCCGACCGCCTTCCAGCGACATTTCACCGAGGCGGGCCGCCCTTTCCGGGCCGTAGCGCCGCGCAATGGTTTCGAGGTCGCGGCTGTAGCCGTTGACGATCTGCCCGCCGTTGCGGCCGGACGCGCCGAAACCGACGCGCTCGCCCTCGACGACGATCACCTTGTAGCCGTTTTCCGCAAGCTGGAGCGCGGCGGAAATGCCGGTGAACCCGGCGCCGACGATGCAGACATCAGCCGTGTGTTCGCCTTCGAGGCTCGGGCGCACCGTCTTGTCATTGGCCGAATGGGCATACCAGGAAGGGGCATGGCCGGGATTGGTTTCGGAAGTCCTGTTCTTGTCGCTCATGTCACACCGTCCTGATGTAGGCGTCGTATTCGACATCGGTCACGCGCAGCGCGAATTCCGCCAGTTCCTGATGCTTGCAGGCCGCGTAGAGCCCGCGATATTGCGGCCCGAGCGCCGCATAGGCAAAGCTCGACTTGGCAAAGCGCTGGATCGCGTAATCCCAGTTGGTCGGCAGCGGCTCGTGGCTGATCGCATGCTCGTCGCCGGAAATCGCCCCGCCGGGGGAGGTCTTCTCCTTCATGCCGGCGAGCGCCGCCGACAGGATCATGGCGATGACCAGATAGGGATTGGTGTCGGCGCCGGCGACGCGGTGCTCGATGCGGGTGGCGGGCTTGGACGCGGTAATCACGCGCACGGCGGCCGAACGGTTGTCGAAACCCCACGACGCATAGGTCGGCGCATGTTCCGAAGGGGTCAACCGGCGATAGGAGTTCTGGTGCGGGGCGAAGATCGCCATGCTCTCGCCCATGGCTTCCAGCAGCCCGCCGACCGAATGCATGAGGCGGTCCGAGGGCGCGTCTTCGCCCACGTAGATATTCTTGCCGTCCTCGTCGAGCACGGAGAAATGCACATGCATGCCGCTGCCGGCCTGCATGCCGTAGGGCTTGGCCATGAAGGTGGCGTCGAGATCGTTGCAGCGGGCCACGCCCTTGACGATCCTCTTGAGCAGCACCGCATAGTCGGCGGCGGCCAGCGCATCCGGCACGTGGTTCAGGTTGATCTCGTACTGGCCGGGTCCGTTCTCGCGCAGCGTCGTGTCGGCCGGCACGTTCTGGGCGCGGGCAGCGGCGGAAATGCCGTAGAACACTTCCTCGAAGTCCTGCAGCTCGGAGATCGACAGGACCTGGGTCTGGCCGGTATGCCAGCGTCCGTCGCGGGTGTTCGGCGGGCGCACCGGATCGAGCGCCGAGCGGACCGGGTCGATCAGGTAAAATTCCAGCTCCGTCGCGACCACCGGGGTGAGCTTGAGCTTCTTGTAGCGCTCCAGCACGGCGGCGAGCACCTGGCGCGGATCGGCGTAGAAGCCGGTGCCGTCCGGATTGCGCATTTCGAGCAGCACCTGCGCTGTCGGCCGCGACAGCCAGGTGACGCGCGACAGCGTGCCGGGCACGGGGAAGCACAGGCCGTCGGGGTCGCCGGTGCCCTCGGCCAGGCCGGCCGCATTGACGTCGCGGCCCCAGACGTCGAGCGCATAGACCGAGCGCGGGATCGCCATGCCGTTGGTCAGGACGTCCAGCGCCCGTTCCCGCGGGATCCACTTGCCGCGGGGAACGCCGTTCACGTCGATGACGAAGGCTTCCAGCACTTCGATGTCGGGATTTTCGGCGAAAAATTTTCGTGCGTAACTATCAATGTCCATGAGGCACCGTAACAAGGGAAAAGGTCGAACTGATCTTGGAGGCGTGGAAACACGCGCGCGCAGAGGTGCACCGCTAACGGTGGGCCGACTTCGCGTTGTAGATCAGAAAGCGTACCATAACCTTGCCAGTACCTGCGAACCCCTCGACCGGTGACGCATCGGGTGCATCGCTTTTTGTCCGGTCTGCCGCCCGCAGGGGCGGCGAAATTGGTCGATCGACCGAAAAAGACCTTAGCACCGAATTTCCGGCATTTCCAGCCTGTCGCCGCAGACAAAGTCTTCCGGGTGCTTTGGACGCGGGCGGAAGGCTGTTGCGCACCGCGCGGTGGCGCTGCACGGAACCGAGGGGGAGGGCCATGAAAGCACGATGCCCCCGGTCTGTTTCCGAACCGGGGGCATGGATTTTGTCTTCGGTGTCGCCGCAGACCGCGCTTTACGGGTTGAAGCGCTCCGGTCGATAGGCCGAGATGTCGAGAAACGGCTTTTCCCCCGTCATCGCCTCGGCGATCAGCCGGCCGGTGACCGGGCCAAGGGTGAGCCCATGATGGGCGTGACCGAAGGCGAACCAGACGCCCTGGTGGCGCGGCGCCTTGCCGATGATCGGCATCATGTCCGGCGTGCAGGGGCGTGCGCCCATCCACGGCTCGGCATCCAGGCGCTCGGCGAGCGGGAAGATGGTGCGGGCGACCCGTTCGGCGCGATCGAGCTGGACCGGCGACTTCGGCGCATCGCGATAGGCGAATTCCGCGCCGGTGGTCAGACGAATTCCCTTGTTCATCGGCGCGAGGAAATAGCCGCGCTCCTTGTCCATCAGCCAGTTGTTGAGCTTGGCATTGCCGGCGGGCGCATAGTGCATGTGATAGCCGCGCTTGACGCCGAGCAGGAAATTGTAGCCGAGCTTGCGGGTGACTTCCTCGGCCCAGGGACCGAGCGCCAGAACGACATCCTTGCCCTCGACCAGGCCTTCGTCCGTCTTCACCTGCCAGCCGGCACCGCTGGCGCGGGGCGAAAGCGTGGTCGCGTCGCCCGTGACGAAACGGCCGCCTAGGCTTTCGAAGTATTTTAGATAAGCCGAGGTCAGCCCATGCGGATCGCGCACGGACCATGGATCGTTCCATTTGAGGCCGCCGATGAAATCGCGGCTCAGATGCGGCTCGGCCTTGGCCAGATCCGCCTTGTCGAGACGGGTATAGCTGATGCCGTATTCGCGGACGAGACGGTCGGCCTCGGCGAACTCGGTATCGCGCACGCCGTTGCTGCGGAAGGCCTCGACCCAGCCGTCTTTGCGGATCAGATGCTCGGCGCCGGCCGCCTCGATCAGGTCCTTGTGCTCGCTGATCGAGTTCTCGATCAACGGCGCATAGGCGCGCGCGATCGCCTCGTGGCGCGACTTGTTCGAATGCCACCAGTAGCGCGACAGGAACGGCACGAGCTTCAGCATCGCCTGGATGTGGTAGTGCGCGTCGATGCGGTTGTTGAGGCCGTAGCGCAGGATCAGGCCGAGATTCTGGGGGAAGCCGTAGGGCACCACGCCTTCACGCTGGATCAGGCCGGCATTGCCGAAGGAGGTTTCCTCGCCCGGGGTGCGGCGGTCGACCAGTACCACCGACCTTCCACGACGCGCCAGGTGAATGGCAGTGGAAACACCGACAATGCCGGCGCCGAGAACGATGGTATCTGCAGTCATGGTCCTTGAATTCCGTCTGGATGAAGAAACCCCGACCATGCAATCGCGCCCCTTGTTGTGCAAATGAAAAATTGCCGCAATTGGCGAATTCCGGGCCGCGTTGCAGAAATGTGGAACGCCGAGCTGGAGTGCCGATCGGGATCGCCGCCTGTGGCTGCGGCGTTTTGGTCGTATGCGACCCGAACGGGGGCGGGCCGGTTCTGGCCGAGGTTCCGGCGTGAGGGAGCACAGCGACCCAGGCTGCTGCATTTTACCGCGTTCATGGCCCATGCCAGCATATTGATTTCTTGCTATTGTGTATCAACTATTGTCGCAGCGGCCGGACCATAAGGGACCGCGGCGGAATTGACGGAGAGACGCAATGCGCATTCTGATGCTGGCGGGCGGCTGGCTGATGGTCGGGATCGGTGTGGTCGGCGTCTTTCTGCCGGTCTTGCCGACGACGCCGTTCATGATCCTGGCCGCCGCGCTGTTCGCCCGCTCCTCGCCGCGCTTCGAGCAATGGCTGCTCGACCATCCGCGCTATGGCCAGCCGCTGATCGACTGGCGCCGGCAGGGCGCGATCTCGCGCAATGCCAAGATCGCCTCGGTTTCGCTAATGACGGCGAGCTATCTGATCGTCTGGTTCGCGGGTCCGCCGCAGCTCTGGCTGAAGCTTCTGGTCGGGGCGATCCTGGTCGCCTGCGCCGCCTTCGTGCTCACCAGGCCGATGCCGAGCAACTGAGCCGTCGGTACTTATTATCCGCTATTCGCCGAGCGCGCGGCGCAGCCGCCGGATGATCACGGCACGCGCCTTGTCGTCGCCGGCCTTGGCCAGTTCGTCCTGCAGGTCGAGTACCAGCGACTGCAAATCGTTGTGCCAATCCTTGTGGCCGGGGCGGGCGGGATCGATGCGCGGCGGCCTGCTTTCCGAAATGTCGACGGCTCCTTCGGCGCCGAGTTCGAATGCGCCGTCGATGCGCGGCACGAGGATGCGCTCGGGCGGCAGGAAGCCGGCAAGACGCTGGCTGAAGGCTGAGAGCGCGCCTTCCTCGCCGTGGACGAGGAAGGTTCCGGCGCGGATCGGCTGGCGGCCCTTCACCCATTCGGTCAGTTCCCGGCCATCGGCATGGCCGCTGTAGATGTCGAGTTCGCGGATGCGTGCGCGAACCGTGATCTCGTCGCCCTGGATGCGTACGGTCGATGCGCCATCCTGTAGGATCCGGCCGAGCGTGCCGGTGGCCTGGTAACCGACGAGGAGCACCGTTCCTTCTTCCCGCCACAGCCAGTTCTTCAGCCGGTGGCGGATGCGGCCGGCCTCGCACATGCCGGAAGCGGCAATGACGATGTGAAAGCCGCGCATGTTGTCGATCGCCTTGGACTGCTCGACCGTCTCGGTGAAGCGCACATTGTGCGCCTCCATCGCCTCGGCCAGCAGCTTGCCGTTTTCCAGTTCTCGGGCATGGCGGCGGAAGATCTCGCTGGCGCGGGTGGCGAGCGGCGAGTCGATCAGGATCGGGCAGGTCTCGATCGCCCCGCTGCGCATCAATTGAACGAGATCGGCCAGCAGTTCCTGGGTGCGCTCGACGGCAAAGGACGGGATGAGCAGCGCGCCGTTGGGGTTGGCAGCCATGTGCACTTCGGCTTCCAGCGCATGACGCCTCGCCCGCTCGTCGACGATCTCGCGGTCGGTGTCGCCATAGGTGCTTTCGCAGATCACATAGTCGAAGTCCTTCGGTGCCTCGGGATCGTATTGCAGGAGCTTGTGGCTCGGGCCGATATCGCCGGAAAACATGAGCCGCAGCACCTTGTCGCGCGCTTCAATCTCCATCTCGACTGAAGCGGAACCGAGCAGATGGCCGGCATTCCAGAAACGGAAGCGCAGGCCGGGCACCGCCTGCTGCCAGGTCTTCAGCGCCACCGTGCGCATCATCGTCACCGCGCGGGCGGCGTCCGTCGCATCATAGATCGGCTCGACAATCTCACGGCCGCGCCGCTGGTTGCGGCGGTTGAGCTGGTCGACCTCGCTCTCCTGGATATGAGCCGAATCCGGCAGCATCACCGAGCATAGGTCGACGGTGCCGCGCGTCGCGAAGATCGGCCCGTCAAAGCCCGCCTTGGCGAGCTTCGGCAGGAGGCCCGAATGGTCGATATGCGCGTGCGTCAGGATGACCGCGTCGATCTCGGCGGCGACGAAGGGAAACTCGCGATAGTTCAGTTCCTTCTCGCTCTTCGACCCCTGGAACATACCGCAATCGACGAGCACCTTCGCCGGACCCAGATCGATGAGGAAACAGGACCCCGTCACCGTACCTGCGGCGCCATGGAAACGAAGGACGGGATGGTGGGGCATGGTGGGGTTCCTGATTGGGCTTGGGGCGGAGGCGCAAACCGATCGCTATATCAGACGGCTGTTACCAGGCACTAAGACCTCCATCGACAATGATGTTTTGCCCGGTGACGTAACTCGCGGCATCGCTGGCGAGGAATAGCAGGGCGCCCGTCATCTCCTCGGGCTTGGCCATGCGTCCGAGCGGGACGCGCGCACCGTATTTCTCGCGAAAAACATCATTCTGGCCGCTCTCGACACCGCCGGGCGTCAGTGTGTTCACCCGCACACCCTGGGGCGCCCAATAGGTGGCGAAGTACTTCGTCAGCCCGACGACGCCTGCCTTGGAGGCGCTGTAGACTGCGGGCGTATTGATCGGTCCGCCAAGGTAGTCAGACCCCTCATAGATGCGGGGATCAGGAGCATAGACACCGTAGATCGAGGCGGTCTGGACGATACTGCCCCGCCCCTGCTTCGCCATGAAGCCACCGATGTTCCGCGCTACCATGAACATGGCGTCGAGATTGATGCGCATGACCTCATGCCAGATCTCCATGGAGAAGGTTTCCACTGGGTCAAAGAAGCGGCGGAGTTCCTTCGGCTTAGTGGCTGCATTGTTATGCAGTATGTCCAGACGATTGTAGTGGCTGGTCACTTTCTGCGTCATCGCGACGATCTGGTCCTCGTTCGCCAGATCAATGCCGATGGCAAGCGGTTTCCCGGGAAGTTCGTGGGCCACCGCATCGGCGTCTTCCTGGCTGCGGTCGGCGACGACGACGTTCGCGCCTGCAGAGGCCAGGGCCCGGCAGAAATGCCTGCCGAGAAAACCTGCGCCTCCGGTGACGACGGCAACTCGGTCGCTCAGATCGAACTGCGTTGGAAAATAAGTCATTTGGCTTGCCTTTGCTGCATGATCATCGTCACGATGGCGAAATCCATTTCCTCGTCTATGTCGATGGAGCGATTCCGCGGCATGACGTACAGTTGGGTATCCGGGTAGAATACCTTCGGATCGTCGCGCAGCACATCGCGCCGCCAGCCATAGATCGAAGCGTTCATATCATAGCATTCCGGGCTGTCCTGCCGCCGCAGGACCGGTGACGACAATTGCTTGCTGAGGTGAACGGTCCCGTCCGGCGCTCGTTCGACCAGGTTGAAATAGGGGGAGCGATGGGCCGGGGTGCCGGTGATCACGCAGCTTGCACCGGTCTCGGTCAGAAGATCTGCGCAAGCCTGAATATCTTCCGGCAAACGCAGCGGCGAGGTTGCATCGAGATCAATGAGATAGTCGACGACGACGCCCAAGCGGGTCTCGGTTTCCGTCAAGGCATGAAGGATTGCCGGCAATTTTCCGGCCGTGTCTGAGGCCAGTTCATCGGGGCGCTTGATCAGCAGGTCGGCACCATGTTCGCGCGCGGTATCCAGGATCTCGTCACTGTCGCTGCTGACCGCGATAGCCGCGAAGAGGCCTGTCGCCCTGGCTTGCGCAATCGAATGCGCGATCAGCGGCTTGTCCATCAGCATGCGGATGTTCTTGCCCGGCACGCCCTTGGAGCCGCCACGGGCACAAATCGTGCAAACGAACGTCGGTGTAGGTGTCTGTGTCTGTGTCATAATGGCGCTATCCTGTCAGCCAATACCACGGCGGCAATGCCTTCGTCCCAATCGCACGGACCGGTTTCTCCCGCCAGCACGGCCTGGTGCATCCGCTTGTAGGTCTCATCGGGAGCAAGCGGAATCGTCTCGACATTGCCGTTGATGCTGAGTGTGGATTTGATCAGGTCAACCTCGATCGGACCGGTTTCTGTTATGATTAACCAATGCCGGCGTGGCTGGCGATCGAGATAGTTCAAGTGGATGGTAATGAGTGGACACGACGTGGAGGAAAGAATGGCAGCAGCGACGTCCTCGCTGTCGACCGTAACATTTCCCACCCGCGCGCTGTGACTGGTTATGAGCGATAGCGGGCCTAGCACATGCTGCGCCAGATCGAGTTCATGCGAAAGGTCTCGAACCACGCCGCCTCCCGCTGCCTTGCTTGCGGAATAGGTGGACAGCATGTCCCGTCCGGGGCGCCACTGGGATAGATGTTGGCCCGCGATGATGTGGGTCGCGAAGATCGTTTTTCCCTCAAGCGCCTTCCGCAAGGCGATGATGACTGGATGGAACCTTAGATTGTAAGCGACCTGGACGGGCATTGCCGGTTTCGTGATCCCTCCCTTGGGGATTGTTTGAAGAAGCGGCTTTTCTACCAGCACTGACTTCGAGTAGCCCAACGCCGAAAGAGCATCAAGGTCCGCGCCGTGGCGGCTCGTGACGCTCGCGACGATCACGAAATCCGGCAAGAAATCAGTCAATGCGTCTTCGAGGCTTGTAAATCCGCGATGATCCACGACCGGACGAGCCGACAGCACAGCTATCTCATGGCCCGCAGAGGCCAGAAGCCTCGCGTGGCGGTTCCCGATGGAGCCATTGCCAATGATCAGAATGCGCATGAATTCGCCTAGATGTTGAACGTAGACTTCAGCCAGGAAGATGCGAGCAGTTCGTGACCGATCGGTGACAAATGCATACCATCTTTGTTCAGCGAAACCTCGACGTCTCTGCCCCACATAAGCCGGTCTACATCGAGCACATTGGCTCCGACCTGGTGCGCGACATTCATCGTTTCAAGATTGTATGTGGTGAAGTTCCGACAGATCCCCGGTGTTGCTGGCCAAAACTTCTCAGGCACCACGATCGTTGTCGAAAAGGTAAGGCTTTGCGCATTGAGGGACTTCGTAATCTGGGCGATCCGATGCAGGTTCGCAGTGAAGTTCTGGATCGGGACATAAGAAAAATATGGAAAAGCCTCGATAAGGGCTTTCCGATATTTACTGCTAAACGCCAGGACTTGGCTGGCTATATCGTCAGGAAGCAGACCCACCGCGATCCGCTGATCATCCATGTACATGCGGATGGCACAATCGTTGAGACCGAGGTGCACCAGCACATGCGCATCTCTTACCGATTCCGGATGCTCAAGCAGCAGCTTGATCAAGTCATTGGTCGTGAAATAGCGTTCGCAATGAGCCCACACGGAGGCACCCTTGATTGCGGGTGCCGCTTGCAGGCGAGCATTGATAATGCCGGGGTAGGTAGTCTCCAGATTTCCGGGGAAGGCATCCATTTCCTCGGGCCGTGGCAAGGCGAGAGAGTCCGCAAAAATTGCCACTCGCGTTGCAGGATCGCTCGATGCGCGATCCATGATTGCCTTGTGAAACTTGTCTGCCTCACGTCTCCGGCCCTGAGCATTGGCATCGACGCGCTTTTTCAATGCGGCCGCAGGCGACAGTGTCGTCAGGAGCGTGCGGCAAAGATCGAACCATCGAACAGCCTCATCCATTCTGCCCTTACTTGCAGCGGCGTGCGCTGAAGCGATGGCCGTCCCGATCCCTTCAGGATAGGTAAGCTCAGCTACCGGCATCGGTGTCGCTTCATTCATTCCCCGTCCTCCAATCCAAGTACGGCGCTGCTGGGGATGTTGACTAGGCGCTGCTCGATGGCGCGGGCGACCGGCAGCGGCATCGAAGGGCTATTCTCGTACATCGGCAGGTCGCACATCAGGGCCCAGCAAGGGCGCGTCATGAGGCCGGCATCGTTGGTCGCGGCGAGGAAATCGTCGCGTTGCGCGGCATCGTCGAGGATGACGGCGTTCAGCCAGTAATTGCTCTTCGCACCCTCCGGTTCGACGAAGAAGCGAAGTCCCTCGACGCCCTCGAAGGCCTGCCGGTAGCGCTCGGCCAGGCGCCGTTTGGCGGCGAGGAAGGTCGGCAGCTGTTCCAGCTGCGCGCAGCCGAGCGCCGCGTTGAGGTTCGGCAGGCGGTAGTTGTAGCCGAGTTCGTCGTGCCAGAAGGCCCAGCGGTGCGGGCGCTTGGCGGTCGTCGTCAGGTACTTGGCGCGGGCGCCCAGTTCCTCGTCATTGGTCAGAATCGCCCCGCCGCCGCCGGTGGTGATGATCTTGTTGCCGTTGAAGCTGGTGATGCCGACCTTGCCGCGCCCGCCGAGCGGACGCCCGTTCGACAGCGTGCCAAGCGATTCAGCGGCGTCCTCGACGACCGGAATCCCCCATTTTTCGCCGACCTCTATGAGTCGGTCGATCGCCATCGGATGGCCAAAGGCATGCATCGGAACGACGGCTGCCAGCCTGCGGCCCGTCTTGCGGTTGACCGGACCGTCGGGACCCGGTTCGGCAATCTCCGAAAGCCAGGCGTCGAGCGCGTCGGGATCGAGCCCAAGCGTGTCCATCGAGCTGTCGACAAAATGCGGAATGGCGCCGCAATAGGCGACCGCATTGGCCGTCGCCGCAAAGGTCAGCGCCGGGATCAGCACCTCGTCGCCGGGTTTGACGCCGGCGAGCATCAGGGCAATGTGCAACGCGGCCGTGCCGTTGACGGCGGCGATGGCGCGGCGAACGCCGAAGGCTTCCGCCAACTCCTTCTCGAAGCGGTCGACATAGGCGCCGACCGACGAGACCCAGCCCGTGTCGAGGCAGTCCTTGACATAGTCCCACTCCGCGCCGGCGAAGCGCGGCTCGTGCAGGACGACGGACTGGCCACCTGGGGCGGCGGTCTCGCGCAGGATCTGGACGGCGCGTGAAATATCGAGTTTTGCCATGTCAGATACCGTAGGTGTCGGCCTTGTACAGGGCCAGATTGCTCGGATTGCTGAACCATTCGATCGTTTCGCGAATCCCGCGGGCAAATCCCTCGTGACCCGAATAGCCGGGCTTCCAGTCGGTGAGGCGCTTGGCCTTGTCGATGCCGGCCCACAGGCGATCGACTTCGCTCAGTTCCGGGCGCTGGCGCTGCTCCTCGGAGACGATCTGGGCATTGACGCCCATGACGTCGATGATCGTGCGGACGCTGTCTTCGATCGAGATCTCGAAGCCGCTGCCGAAATTGACCACTTCGCCCAGCACGTTCGGGCTTTCGGCCATGGCCTGGAAGGCCTTGACGGTATCGGCGACATAGGTGAAGTCGCGCGTCGGGCTGAGCTTGCCGAGGCGAACTTCCTTCTTGCCGGCGGCAAGCTGGGTGATGATCGTCGGCAGCACCGCACGCGTCGACTGGCGCGGGCCGAAGGTGTTGAACGGGCGGATGACGGTCACCGGCGTGCCGAAGGAACGGTAGAAGGACAGGGCCAGCTGGTCGGCGCCGATCTTCGACGCCGAATAGGGCGACTGGCCGACCAGCGGGTGTTCTTCGGTGATCGGAACGAACTGGGCGGTGCCGTAGACTTCGCTGGTGGAGGTGTGGACGACCCGCTCGGTTTCGAGCAGGCGCGCCGCCTGCAGCACGTTCAGCGTGCCCTTGATGTTCGTGTCGATATAGGTGTCGGGCGAATGGTAGGAATAGGGGATGGCGATCAGCGCTGCCAGATGCAGCACGACATCGCAGCCGCGCATGGCGGTCGCCACCCCGTTCGGATCGCGAATATCGCCGCTGAAGACCTCGAACGAGCCCTGGACATCCGGGGCGACCCGATCGAGCCAGCCCCAGGTGCCGAAGCTGTTGTAGAGCGAGAAGGCGCGGACCTTGAAGCCCTGGCGCACCAGATGCTCGACCAGATGCGAGCCGATGAAGCCGTCGGCGCCGGTCACGAGGATTGTTTTGCCAGACAGGTTGCTCATGACCGGTTTTCTCCTTCGAAGTTCGAGATGTTGCCGTCGCGGATGACGGTATAGTCCTTGAAAGCCTTGGCCTGTTCCGACAGGCTCATCAGGCGGGGATCGGGTTTGCCGGACAGGAACGCTTCCGTCTGCCGGTAGAGGCCTGGCTTGAATTCCTTGTCCAGGGCGTCGTCGATCGCCACGGCTTCCACGGCGAAACTCTGCTGGTTTTGCAGGAAAAGCTGTTCCATCGGCTGCAGGACGAGGCGGCTCTTGGCCGTCATCACCTCGACGCCCCAGCGACCCGGCGCGAGCCAATTGGCATGGTAGGAGAAGTCGGCGCCCTTGTCGGTCGTGCCGCAGCCGGTGAAGATCGCGCCGGACGGGTGCCATGCGAGGCCGCCGCGGCTCTGGGCAAAGATCGTCTTCGGGTGGCCGCCGAGGAAGAAGGCGAGGTCGATCACATGGGTCGAATTGCCGTAGAGCCAGCCGGCAAGCTCGGCCGGATCCTTGTCCAGCGCCTCGATGCGCGTGCGCGCCTCGGTGAAGTCGAACTTGACCGACAGCACGCCGCCGTCGGCGTCGATGATCTTCCGCGCGGCCTCGACCGAGGCGTAGAAACGGCGGTTGTAGGCGACATGGACTTCGGCGCCGGCATCGCGTGCGAGTTCGTCCAGCTTTTCGGCATCGGCCTGATTGAGGGCGACAGGCTTTTCCACCAGCAGCCGGCGCACGCCGGCCTTGATAAGTTGTGCCGTCGCTTCGGCAAGATTGACGGCGCTGACGGCGACGATCGCGGTTTGCGGAACGGTTTCAAACTTTGCGATCTGCTCGGGAAGCGGGCCGTGGCCCGCCTCGACGCCCCATTCCCGGGCAAAGGCTTCGGCGCGCTCTGCGCCGCGACCGGCTGCGATAAAGGGCTGGCCGAGCGCCTTCAGCACCTTGGCATAGGCGCCCGACATCGCGCCGGTCCCGACGAGGAGCAAGGGGGTCAGCTGATCGGGCAAGGCACGTCCTCCGAGTTGGAAAGATCGAGACGCCGGCGAAACGCATCGAGGAACAGCGCGTGCTGCGCTGCCGACTGTTCGTAGGGCGTCAGGCGGCACCCCTTGCCGTCGAGGATCTCGTTGTAGAGATGGGGCATGCCGCTGACGAACAGTGGTTCGAACACCTGGACGTCCTCTTCGCCGGCCGCATTGCGATGAACGAGCCTTTTCGCACCTTCTTCCACCCGCCAGCTTTCCCCGTCGCCGAAAAAGGTGATCGAAACCGGTTCGCCCGGAGCGCGCTCCTGGGTGATGGCAATTGTCCCGCCGCCTGCGAGCTTGCCGCGCAGCGTGCCGAAAAGGTCGACGCATCCCGCGATGCGTGCCGGCTCCGGCTTGGGGTCGAGACCGGTTTCGTCGAGCGCGACCGTCCGGTCCCCAAGAACATGCTCTGCCAGGTCGATGAAATGGATGGCATTGGAGCCGAGATTCCAGCCGGCGCCGGTGACCTCCATCGACAGGCCGTGCCGGCCTGCCAGCTGATCGCGCAGCCGGTCATAGGCGGGAAAGCCGCGGCGACCGCAATTGACGAAGGCGGGGATTGCCCGCGCCGCCAGCATCTGGCCGACGGCGTCCAGGTCCGCGCGTGTGGTGAAAAGCACTTTCTCGAAAATAACCGCTTTCGGAGTGCAGCGTGACAGCAGTGCCTCGAAGGCCGACCGGCGATGGGTCGCCGAGGTGGCGATGATCGCCAGATCGGCGACATCCGGCACGCCGTCCATGTCGGCAAGCACCGTTGATCCGTTGGCAAAAGGGGCGACGAGTGCCGTGGCCTGGGCGCGTGCGCCCTCGCCGGGCTCTATGCCGATCACCCGCATAGGCCGGCCTGCGGCGGCAAGCGCTTCAATGTGGCGGCGTCCAATATTGCCGCAGCCAACGACCAGGATTGTTGGAATCACGCGGAGATGACCTCGCTTATCAGTGACTGGAAGAGACTATGTTCCGCCTGCCAATTATGGCGGCTGGGCCAGGAGCTTGTATGGCGCTTACCATAATAATGCGAGACGGCGGAAGTATTGCGGCCCAGGGAATAGCCGAAAACCTGTGCGGGTGACAATTTTCTTCCCACCGCCTCATGGGTCCACGCCAGCCCGATCAGGCCTGCACTTGGCGAGGCGTCGAGGGCAGCGAACAGACGGGCATACAGTTCCTTCGGCACCAGTTCGACCGGCAGCTCTGCGTGCACATAGGGTTCGAGCACTTGTAGTCCGTTGGAATACCGGTTCCGGATGTTACAGCCGGTGAGCGCCATGAGTTCGGGAGCCGGCGCCTCGCGCATCGGCACGTGGGTAAATTCGGTCGGCCGGAACCAGATGTTCGTCCGCTCCCCCTGATCGGCGGATCCCGGTTTTGCGGCGTGGTTGTTGAAGCGAACGACGAGCTGGTGCGAATCGATGGTGCGACCGAGCGCCAGGCCTTCGAGGGACGGTCCGTTGGCAACGACCGCCACATGTCCGGCGGTGCCCGCAATCATCTGTGTGAACGTCCCTTCGAAACGGGACAGGTGGGCGGCAACGGCGCGCGCCCGTCCGGCCTGGGGAAGTTCCGCCGCGCCATCGTCCGCGACCGCGAGGATCAGATCGAGATAGCCCATCGACGGCAGGGCCGCCGGATCGTTGTGGCCAACCCGGTTCAGCAGGTCAAACGCCTTCCTCGTTTCTCCGGCCTCATGGGCAAGCGCTGCGGCCCGCAAAAGGAGACGCGCCGTCGTCTTTTCATCGCCAACCAGGGGCGCGAACCATTCCATGGCCGCGTCGGCACCCCTGCGCTCCCACAGCAGATTGATCATGCTGACGAGTGCCTGCCGGGCAGCGGCGTGCGGCGCCTTCGTAGTGATCCGCCGCAGCAGCGACAGGGCTTCTTCGAGGGGCAGCAGGCCGAAGCGTGAAAGGTTGGCCACCTGTAACATCAATTGCGCGTCGTCCGGCGTCGCCTCGAGGGCCTGTCGCAGGGCCAGTGCGGCCTCCTCGAACTGACCCTGCTGATAGAGACGCACGTAACGCTTGCGGCTCAACCGGCCCGGCGCGCCCTCCATCCACCAGCGAACGGTCTGACCGATCTTGCGCAATCCGCCCTCCAGTCCAAGCTCGCGATGCATATGCGAAAAAGTAGAAAGCATGTGATTCCGGAAATCCTGTTGCCTGCGCCGCTTGAATGTCCTCTTGGCGCGCTGGTAACGATCAAAGGCTTAGTGGATGCCTCGATGAGTGGCAAGGTTTAGGCGAGGCGGACAGGCGCTGGTCCCGCCGCAAAGCATTGTTTCAGAATCGGCCGCGCAACAGCATGAAGGCCTCCGCCGCTTTCGTTCCCGATGCCGCTCCCCGTGTCATCGCCAGCGCCCGGATGGCCTCAAGGCTGCGGGGGAAGGGGAATTCGCCGATCTCGTCATTGAACATCTTGGTGATGCGCAGCTTCTCCTCCAACTGTTCGCTGATATCGACGAAGATGTTCGGAAGGAACGGATCCGCGGCAAATAGACCCGCATCGGTTTCGGACAGTGTCTCGTAGACCAGCGTCCAGCGCACCGAAGGGTAACGGAACCATTTTGCGCAGGCCGTCGCCGCCGCATGGACCACGTGGTGGTCCGAATGGGCATCGCCGCGATGCGGAACGAGGATGATCTCCGGTTTGACGGTGTTGACGACCTTGCCGATGCCGCCGATCACCTCGCCGAGGGCAAGGGTTTCGAGCTTGGCGGACGGCAGGTCGAGGCGGTGGACGCCGGCAAAGCCGAAGGCCTTTGCAACTGCGTCGATCTCGGTTTCGCGACGAGCGACCTTCTCGGCCGGCCAGCCCTGTTCCGTGGTGATGCCGGTGACGATCAGCCAGTGGATCGGACGTCCGGCCGCGCGGGCGCGCAGCAGGAGGCCACCGGCACCGAGTGTCTCGTCGTCCGGATGAGGGGCAATGACCAGGATCGGTCCATTTCCGCTTTCCAACAGCATTATCGTACTCCCTGAGCCCATTTCTTATCGAGCAGGCCACGGCCCATCTCGACAGTGCGCAAGACCTCGGCAATCCGCTGCCCGGCCTTGCCGTCGCCATAAGGCGTGCGCCGCTGCGCCACCAGGGCGCGGAAACCTTCGTCCGTCGTGGCCCTGGCAATGGCCGCGGCGATTTCGCCGGCATCGTAGTCAGTGAAGATCACATTGTCGCCGTGCTCGCGCCCTCTCTGGCGGATGCCGATATTGACCACCGGCAGGCCCATGCTGGGCGCTTCCAGGATGCCGGCGGACGAATTGCCCACCATCACGCGCGCATGGCGCAGCATGTTGATGAAGACCTTGCGTTCGAGGAAGGTGAAGGCCTTCGCCTTCGGGCAGCGGGCAATCAGCGCGTCGATCTCCAGGGTGATCGCCTGGTTGCCGGGGTCGGAGTTCGGGGCCATGACCGCGATGTTCAGGCCGCTCGCCTCGAGCACGCGCGTGATCGACGCCATATGTGCCCGCGCTTCGGCAAAGTCGGTGATCGTCGGGTGGTAGAGCAGCACCGCATAGGGTTCGCCGTGCCAGTCGACGCCGAGCGCCGTCTCAAGCTCGTCACGCGCCATGTCCGGGGTGGCGATGATGCGGTCGAGGCCGGAGGCGCCGGTGACGTGGATGCGCCACGGCTCTTCTCCGAGCTGCCGCAGGCGCTGGCCGCTGAGTTCAGTCGTGGCCATGTGAAGATGGGCCATCTTCGACACGGCGTGGCGGACCAGATTGTCGACGTTGCCGTCGTCGGCATGGTCGCCGCCGCCGACATGGACGACCGGGATGTGATGATAGATGGCCGCCACGGCGCCGGTCATCACCTCTTCGCGGTCGCCCATGACGACGAGGAAGTCCGGACGCTCGCGGGCGAACAGGTCGGTCAGGCCGGCCAGTTGCAGGGCCATGCCCTTCACCCGCCCGCCCAGGCCATCGGAGGCGAGCAGCGAATCGATGCGGGCGGCGATGCGATAGCCGTCGGCCTCGATCTGGCGGACGGATTGGCCGTGCAGTCCGGTCAAGTGCGCTCCGGTGACGATCACGCCGGCATCGAGATCCGGTTGCGCGTCGACCGCCGCGATGATCGGTGCGAGGATGTCGTATTCGGAGCGAATTCCGGTCAGGAAATGGACTGTTCTTGTCATATTGCTTTCGTTCAATAGAGATCGGAATCCAGCATGGAGAGGCGCCAGAGGCGGCCGTCGGTCAGGTCGGCGGGAAGGGGCGTGAAGGTTCTGCCGCCGAAATAGGTGACGGGCGCCGACGCCTTGAAGCCGGCCATTTCGAGCGGCAGGCGATGCAGGTCGTTGGGCAGGCACCAGGTGGCGATGCGCGTGCGGTCGGAGGCGGCCGCATCCGCGGCAACGGTGTTGATCAGCGCACGGGCCGCGGCCCCGCTTGCGGCGCGCAGTTCCACGAGATCGAGCATGTCCGCGCCATAGGCCTTGGTCAGCGCATAACCGGCAATCTCGTCGCCCTCCTCCAGCACGTAACGCCTATAGGTGTTGTCGGGATTGCGATCGATCCGCCAGGCCAGGATGTCGCTGTCGCGGTGCGGTGCGATCGGCAGGTCGGGGGCGACCTTGGCGAAGAACCGTCCGAACCGTGCGTCGATGTGCTCGGCGATGCGGACGGCGGGGTCAGGTTGAGCCGGATGACGCAGCGAAGCCATGTCGAGCGTCAGGGTCGGGACTTCGTAACTGTCATACCAGCCGGCCCGCATGATGCGCAGGGCATGGACGGCCGGGTTGGGAAAGCCGTAGACCGCCGATATCCCTTGCTCGGGAAGCGTGGCGTAAAGCGCTTCGGCGGTTTTTTCAAACAGACGCCGGCCCCGCCAGTCCGGATGGGTCATCGTCGTCATGGAGAGAGCGGCAGGGTGGTGTTCCCCATGAAGACTCAATGGCGCGCGGCTCGCCGCATAGTGACCAACGAGCGTGCCTTCGGCGAAAGCGAGCATGACGAGCGGGCCGCCGGCCGGGTGGTCGAGGAAGCGCCACCGCCAGAATTCAAGGCTCATCGGGCGGCCGAAGACGACCTCGAACAGGGCCGTAATCGCCGGCTCATCCCCGCTTCGGTAGGGTCGAAACTCAAACATCCTCTACTCCGCTATCGGGGCGACCTGCGACCGCCGCGAGGCCTTGAGTTGGGTCCCCTCGCTGAGGTCGTTGACGACAGTGGTTCCGGCACCGACAAAGGCGCCCCTGCCAATGTGAATGCCGGGGACCAGGACGGCGCCCGCGCCAACAAATGCGTGGTCTCCGACGTGGACGGCGCCACACAGCACCGCCCCGGGCGCGATCATCGAGCCGGCTCCGATCGTGCAGTCATGGTCCACTTGCGCCCCGGTATTGATGATCGCCGCGGGACCGACCACGCTGTCGGCCTGGATGATGGCGCCGGCCATCACGACGGCACCTGCTTCGATCCGTGCCGAGGGCGAGACGATCGCGCTCGGATGGATCAACGAAGGCACACGCGCGCCGGCTGCGGCAAGCCGCACGAATTCGCGCCAGCGGATCTCGCCCTCGCCGATCGCCGGAAACAGGTCGTTTTGCTCTAGCCAAGAAGGATCTGCGGTTAGATCGGCGCCATCGCCGAGCAGCGGCGCGCCGAGGTTTTCCTCACCGCGATCGTTGCGCGGCGCAAGGAAGCCGGCGATTTGCCAGCCTGCCGCTCGGGCGAGTTCGGCGATGACCTTCGCGTGGCCGCCGGCTCCCAGCAGGATCAGTCGGTTCGCTCGGGTCATTCCAGATCCTCGAGCGCGAGCAAGGTATTCTCGGCGATGTCGCGGCGAAGCGTGCGACCGACGACCAGTCCCTCCATCCGCGGGGGCAGGCCGGTGCCGGGACGCAGCAGCGTGAGATCCTCGGCCGTGAGCCTGTGGCCGGCCGCGAGATTGCGGGAAACGGCGACGCTGCGCCGGCCGAGCTGCCGCGCCGAGGCTTCGCAGGGCTGGGGCGCTTTCACCGGGCTGCCGAGCGCCTGTTCGACGCTGCGGATGCCGGCGACCATCGCGGCGAATTCGGCCGGTTCCAGGGACGCCTTGTGGTCAGGGCCGGGCAGGTTGCGGTCAAGCGTCATGTGCTTTTCGATGACGCAGGCGCCGAGCGCTACGGCGGCGATCGAAACGGCAATCCCGTCCGAGTGGTCGGAATAGCCCACGGGCAGTCCGGTCACGTCGGCAAGGGCGGGGATGACGCGGAGGTTGAGCTCGTCGGACGGTGCCGGATAACAGCTCGTGCAGTGCAGGAGCGCGATATCCTCGCTGCCGGCCTTGCGCAGCGTCTCCACGCCGAAGGCAACCTCCTCGAGGTCGCACATGCCGGTGGAGAGGATGACCGGGCGCCGCTTGGCGCCCATATGTGCCAGGTAGGACTGGGAAATGCAGTCGGGCGAGGGCACCTTGAACGCGGGCACCTCAAGCCGGTCGAGCATGTCGATGCTCTCCACGTCGAAAGGCGAGGAGAGGAAGATGATGCCTTCCGCACGGCACTGCGCGAGGAGGACGAGATGGGCCTCTTCGCTGAGTTCCAGCGCGGCGAGCATGGCGTGCTGATCGGTCAGGTTGGTATTGGCCTTCTGATAGGCGGCCGTCGGCGTGGCGCGCACCACAAGCCGGTCCGCCCGGAACGTCTGAAACTTCACCGCATCGGCACCGGCGTCGCGCGCCGCGGTGACGAGCTTTGCCGCGAGCTCCGGATCGCCGTTATGGTTCACGCCGATCTCGGCGATGATGAAGCAAGGGTGGTTCCGGCCTATGCTTCTATCCGCGATGGAAAATGACTTGTTCATACCAGATACTCTTGGAAAGGGGCGGTTACGAAAAGGGAGGCAGGCAGGTCCTCGTGGCGGCGGATGCCTTCGGGGCCCTTGGCAATAACGTCCCCGATGATAGTGGTCAGGCGATCGAAGGTCGAATTGTCGAACAGGTGGGGATTCTTCGCCATGAAGTCCTTTGCGCCGGACTTGGCATCTCTGCCCAAGGTCATGGCCTCGAGGATGGCGTTCTTCGTCTCCTGCTCGGTGCCGCAAAAAGGAATGCCGAGGATTTTGTCGTATTCCGTGGGATAGACAACCCCGGCCCTGCCGACGATCGCCACGTTACGCTCCAGCACTACCGCTTCCAAGGCTGTGACGCTGTAGGCCGTAAGCACAAGTTCGCTGGCGATCAGCAGGTCCTTGATGTCGACGTCGGCCACGAAGCACACTTGCGTGGCATTTTCCTCCATAATGACGTGACGGTAGCGATCGACGTGGCCGGAGCCTTCCTCGGGATGGGTTTTCAGAATGACACGCACCGGCATGTCCAGTGCCATGACGGCACGGATTATCATCCTCCAGACTGCAAGGATGTGATCTGCAGGCATTGGCTGGGTCGGCACCGCGATCACCGGTGGATCACCCTCATGCAGGCCTATCCGCCGACGTGCCTCCCTACGCGAGGCGATTGGGTCATAACCGAGAGGCCGCAGGATTCGAGGTGAGCCAAACGGGTAGCAGCGATTCTTGGGTATGCCAAAGTACCGGTCATACTCCTCTGTATAATAGTCGGAATAGACTGCTGCATAGTCGCTGAGGACCGTGCCGTAACGGCAATAAGCGGCATTCAGGCAATGAGGCTCGACGGCGATAGTCGGTATTCCGGCTTCGCGCGCCAGCGTGGTGAACTGCGCATTGCGCGGGGTCCGCACGGGGGAGATCGCGATGGCAGAGTAATTCTGCTGCTCGAGGAGCGCCGCAATAGCGCGAGCGTTCCCCATAACGTTCAAAATCGCCTGCGCCAGGCCGTCCGTGAGCATGAAATCAATTGCCGAAGACACCGCATGATCGTGCTGGTTGGCCCAGAGCAGCGCCTTTACCGTGTCGTCTACCACTACATTGAACTGGTCGGAGAAGGCCTTTGTGGCCGCCCGGTCGGGGGCCGGGGCTGCCAGCTTCAGATAGCCCGGCTGACGGCCTTTTGCGGCCGTCGCCAGAAATGGGTCCTTCTGTGCTGACGCCAGAGATTTCTGCAGGCCGGTCGCGCTTCCCAGAGTGAGGATGACGTCGACATTGTAGCGGGCGTGAAGATGCGTTGCCATCTGGAACGCGGTTGGGCCATAGGCGCGGCCCTCTTGCGCAATGAACGCAATTGTCTGGCGATTCGGCATATGACTCGGCGTCGTGGGTGCCGAGACCTTGCTTGCTGCCTCCAAATATTGCCTGACGGTTTCCGGCGCGGAGTGATGAGCATCCGGTCTTGCACTTTCTTTCAGAGAGGCAATATGCGCAAGGATCGGCGCTGAACTCCCGACAGACGCGTGTCGTCGCATTTCAGAAACGCGCGAGGCGAATTTTGTCACGGTTTTAATCTTGCGGGATCGGCAGCAGCCCGTGATACGCGGATCTCGCCAAAGCGTGGCGTCCGAATAGAACAATCGGTAAAGCTCAAACCCGTCACCGAATGATACGATCACACGGTCAAAACTCGGATCGCGCACAGCCCGATAGACACCCTCAAGGCGCAATGCCTTGAAGAAGAGCTTGTCAGCGAGGTCTAGTGTCAGATCCTTGCCGAAGCCCTTAAGAGCCGGAACAAGTTCGCCTAGCCAAGGCGTGTTCGCGATGAAATTGTTGCTCAATGCCTCCGCCGCGCCAAGGGTCTTCTGGTGAAGCTCGAAATACCGTTGGTGGAAACGGTCCACGCGAGAGCGAGCGTGCTCTACGATGATTTCGCAGCCCGGAATTTCGGCCTGAATGGCGCTGAGGTCGATCCGCCCGTATAGATCCCGGTATTGCAGCAGGGTGATCTTTTCCGCTCCGACCGCAAGGCTCCTGATCGCCGCCGGCGACAGTTCTTCATCCATGATGATGAGGCGGCTCTTGCTCGGCTGCGGCTTCAGGTCCTTCACGCTACTCAGGCCGGGGCCAGGGGTCCCGGTCTCGAAGAGCGGCCTGGGGGTCAGGGAGAGAAGCAAGGATGGCCAGTCCACCGATGAATTGACGCGAGCGTCATTCATGTGCTCGGCGATCACCTTGAGTGCAAGTTCGATGTCGCCACGATCGAGAAGGGTGGAAACCAGCGCCACCGATGCATCGGCGCTCTTGGCGGCGGTCTTCATGATAGCGGGTAGGGATGCTGCGACCTTGTCGGTGCCGGGGCGATTGGCCGCCGTGCCCACCAGAAGATTGCTGTAGTCCTGAACTCTCGGCCGGGCGGACAGATAGTCGAATGCGAAGGCGTCGGCCGCATCCTGCCCTTTGCGCGACCTGATCTGCTCATGGAACCAGAGAATGCGGGCCTGCGTCCTGCGGACGATCGGAGAATGAATGAAATAGCGTCCTGCTGCCTTGGCCCCCAGCAGCGCCAGTAGGATTGTCAGGGAGAAGCGGGAAAACTTTCGTTCGATCACGCCCAGGTAGTCGACAATTGATTTCAACACCGGCCTCCTTCTCGAAAAAATGCCCGCGCAGTTCCGCACCGGGTTACATCGGTAGTCGCAAACAGCCGAAACTCAGGGCCCGGATCTCCTGCCGGGCTTGCATCTCGGCGCGGTCGCGGCCGTTCAGCCTCAATAACTGGAAATTTTCGAAATCTCCCGACGCGCCCGCTCCAGGTCGGCAACCTGGCCGATGTCGCACCAGTATTCCCGCAACGGGAATACGGCCGCAGCGCTCGGATCTTTCTGCATGAGGCTGTCGAAAAGCGAAGGCATGTCGAAATAGCCGCTGTCGGGAAGCAGATCCAGAATAGCCGTGTCCAGCACGTAGATGCCACTGTTCACGTAGTGGCGATGCATCGGCTTTTCCTCGATGCCGACAAAGCGCCCGCCGGCTTGCGCAACCACGCCGTAAGGCACCTGGACGGTATATTCGCGCAGGCACATGGTCGCGTCGACGCCCGTCTCCAGATGATAGTTGGCTATGGCCGCAAAATTGGCGGCGGTCAGGAGATCGCCGTTCATGACGAAGAACGGGCCCTCGAGATCCCTTGGAAGCAGGCGAAGGCTGCCGGCAGTCCCCAGACGTTCCGTCTCTTCAAGGTAGACGATTTGCGCGCCGAAGGCTCGCCCGTCGCCGAAATGCTCCTTGATCACATGGGAAAGGTAATTGACGGAAATGTAGAACCGGTTGAAGCCCTGGCTGACGAACCGCCGGATGATGTGTTCGAGGATCGGTCGCCCGCCGACATCGATCATCGGCTTGGGAATGTTGTCGGTAAACGGCCGCAGGCGTGTGCCAAGCCCGCCGGCCATCAGCACGACCGGCAGTTCGTGGCTGAACGGGTTGGCGACGAGATCCTCGGTGCGGTAGAGGCCGACGACGAAGCCGCCCTCGTCAACCACCGGAAGACGCGTGATGCGCTCGTGACTCAACAGGGTCCTGGCGAGTTCTTCCCGGCTTGCCGTGCGTCTGCAGACGGTCGGCTTGTGGTTGAGGATCTGCGATACCTTGCCCGAAAGATCGACCCCCCTCAGGATCGCCCTGCGGATGTCGCCATCGGTTACCACGCCTAGAAGGCGTCCATCGTCATCGACGGCGATGGCAATCTGTTGCGCGCCGGCATCGATGACGCGGATGGCATCCAGGATGCTCGCTTCCGGTCTGACCAGAAGCGGCTCTGCCGGGTGCAGGACCGGCTTCAGAGACAAATCATCGTGCATTGGCATCCTCTGGCAAATGTTCATTTTGCTCCGTCGCGACCAGCGGGGGGAATACCCCTTCTCAAATCAACCGAACAATTACAACCGCCGACATTGGTTCTCATTCACATTTTTAAGCGAGGAACCGGACAGCCGAGTTGCGCGGCCTCGGGTGACGCTTCATCATCGCCAACGTCGTTTCCAAAAGAAACACTTTGATGACAAACGGAAATGAAACTTCAGCTTCTTGTATATTTCTAATTTGCGATCCTCTGGGGTCAAGCTATTCCTGTGCCTACCGCCATGTCCATGATCCGGTGATGAGGCGAATCTTGCGTAGCTGTCTCACCCAATGGCTGAGCATATCGCTGCGTCTGTTGTCCAAATTTGGGCGGAACTCCATGATCCTGTGCAGCGTCGCTTCGCAGGTGGCGTAGGTTTTGAGCTCCCAGTCCCAGTAGGCTGGGTATTTCAGCAGCGTGCCGGCGACCAGTTCGTCAAGGGAGAGCTTGCGCGAGCGGCGTTTAAATGCCTCCGCGCCGGTCATGTCCTCGGTGAGGCCCCAGCCGGCGTAGAACGGCACGCCGTGGACGATGACGCGTTTGCCGCGCAGAAGCGCGTCGTAGCCGGTCAGCGAGGTCATGGTGTGGATCACGTCGCTGGCCTCGATACAGCCGATCACCGAGTGTCGGGTTTCAACATGGTCAGCAAGCGCCGCCGTCAGGCTCGGTGCGACATGGCCATTGCGATTGCCAGATGCAACGTCGGGATGCGGCTTGTAGACGATAAAGGCTTCCGGATGGGCGGCCCGCGCGGCGGCCAGAAGCTCCGCATTGGTCCGGATGCCGGGACAGCCGTAGCGGATCGAAGCATCATCCTCGACCTGGCCGGGCACCAGAACCACCAGACGTTCGCTTCGTCTCCAGTCTGGCGTGTCCGGCGCGCCGACATTGTATTTCGTGATGCTGTTGTCAACGATGGTCCGGCGAAGCCTGGCCGCACGTGCAAGGTCGCTCTGGGTGAATTCACCCGCGTTCAGGATGTCTTCCAGATCGGAAGGGCGGCCCGGGTCGAAATAGATGCCGCGCGAATCCAGCACGATCGAAAACGGCCTGATGAAATCGGAACCGAGACCGACCGAGCGGATGAAGCCGTCCTCCATGTGCAAGATCCGTGCCCCCGTTTGCGCCGCAAGGGCCTCGAGACCGGCGGGAAGGTCCCGGCCCCATATGACCAGGCAGTCGGTTTCTTGCGGCCCGAGCGCGCGTGCGGCCGCCAGGTTGGCGACGAAATGCACGCGGTCCTGATGGAGTGACAGCAGCGGGCGCAGCGCAGCGGCCTTCCAGCGGCGGAAGCCGAGGCAGATCATGCGCCCGGAATGGCGCGCTGCCATCCGTTTCTGCAGGATGAGCCAGTCGATCACGTCGAAGATGGAGCCGCGCGTCCGGGTAACGGGATCGAGATAGGTCGTGTAGTGGAAATAGGCCGCGGCAAACAGTTCGTCGATCGTCCGATGCCGGGTGCGGCGCTCGCAGCGCTGTCGGTCATCGGTCACACCCCAGCCGGCATACCAGGGCAATCCGAAGACGGTGACCGGCTTGCCTGCGAGCAGGGCCTCGAAACCCATGGTGGAGGTCACCGTGTAGACGCCGTCCATCGTCTCGATCAGGCTGATCGGATTGATCGGGTGGCGCAGCAGGACGGTGCGCTCGTCGTCAAGGATGTGGCTGAGATAGCCGCGCTTCCGGCCGGAACTGACTTCAGGATGGGTTTTGACGTAGATGGTCGCGTCGGGGTTTTCAGCCCGCGCTGCGGCGAGCATCGCCTCGAAGGTCTCCGGTCCGGCCCCGCCCATCGCGACGCTGTTGTCGCCTGCCGTCTGGTCGATGACGAGGACACGCCGGATGTCGTCCTTCCGGAGGACTTCTTCATCGAGATCGGGCGCGTGATTATACTTGCTCAATCGGTGTTCGAGGATCAGGCTCCTGGCTCTTTCGACATCCGCTTCCAGACCGGCAATCAGGTCGACCTCGGAATTCAGGAGCTTCTCCAGCGAAGATGGTCGGCGGCTGTCATAATAGATGCCCTCCTCATCCCGCACGATGGAAAGAGGTGGTGAGTTCTGTCCGGCGAAGTAGGAGCGCAGGAAGCCGTCCTCGAGGAAAAGGGCAGGGACATCCAGGCGGGCGGCGATCTGCGCCGCGCTCAGACCACTTGGCTTGGTCCCCCAGCCGGCAACGGCAACGAGATCCGCCGCCGCCGAGCGAGACGAGACGCGACAGACCTGGGCGCCAAGAAACACGTCGATAAAGGGAATTGACAGAATGCCGCTCGACGTGACGCCGATCTTGCCTGTCGCGGATGATTTCATGAACTGCGTTCCACATCCCATTTGCGGCGACCGGCACCGAAAACCTGAAGGGAGCCCGCTGCATGCGGTTTCCTACGACGACCACTTAATGCTTCGGATCGGTGGCGGCAAGCGCAAGACCGGCGCGCGCGGACCGTCAGCTTACTTGCGAGGATAGGTGCTGCTTCGTTAGGAAATCCATTTCATCACCCGGCAATCAACAGCGCGACATAGATTACCACCGTGGCGATCAGGCCGCGAAAGGCGAAGGACACGAACCTGTACTTCTGTCGGCAGATCAACGACAGCACGTCGGCATTGCGCATGTATTCGTTGAAAAGATAGTTGATGTCGGCCTTTTCCGCAGCCTGTTCGAGCAGCGGCCGGTGATGAGCCCATGTGCCCCAGAACAGCGAGGATGATGTCTTGATGTGCCGGGGCAGCACCACCAGCAAGGCGGACAGGATCGAGAAGGTCGAGGCGAGCGCGAGCATGGCCGAAAGGCCGTTGACGACGATGTCGCGCTCCAGGTAGCGGGCAATGGTGAAGACGTTGCGGACCTCGCTGGAGGTAACCAGAAAGGCCAGCATGAAGGTGAAGATATAGGCGGCCTTCTGGTCGGATATCTTCACCTGATCGTAAAAGACGTCGTTTATCTTCTTGACGTGGTTGAAATATTCCTGATTGACATCGCCGATGGTGATGGGGGTCTCGATCAATTCTGTCGGTGTGGTGTCGAAGTCGCTCAAGGTCCGCCGGCTCCAGTTCTTTCCTGTCTTCCTGTTAATACACTGCTGTTGGAAAGCAAGTCATGTCTCGTGAAGATGCTTGACTCGTCTTCCGGAAATGGCCACTTCTGGGCGCATGTGGGGGCTTTTTACTAGATCCGGTTCCGCAGCCATGGTGCTGCTTGTGGGGGCGAGTTGGCCGTGTTTGCCGGCCCGGGCGGAGCCTGTCGTGCGCGCGGCTGATTCGGTGGCATCCGTTATTGCGCGCAAGGTCGGCGAGGAAGTCCGTTTCATCGACGTGTCGAGCTGGCGCTTCGTCGATCTCCAGCAGGACCTGCTGACCGGCGACGTTCTGCGCACCAATGCAACGGGCCAGTTGGCGATCCTGTTTGCCGACCGCACGCAGATCCGCCTCGGGCGCAATTCATCTCTTCGCGTTCGGCAGATGACGCCCGGCAGCGACGCGGTACTTGAGCTGGAGACCGGAAGCCTCTGGGCGCGCGCCGAGCGCGGCGGACCGGGCGTCGAGGTGGTGACGCCGGCAGCGACCGCGGCGATCCGCGGCACCGACTGGACCATGACGGTGAAGGGGGCCGAGACCTCGCTCACCGTACTCGAGGGCCTGGTCGAACTCAGCAACCCGCAGGGCAGTGTCCAGGTGGCCCAGGGCGAGGCGGCGGCGGCGACGATCGGCCAGGCGCCGCGCAAGATCGTCATTGTCGATTCCGACGACCGCGAGCAGATGCTGTTTTATCTGGCGCCGCGCAATGCTTTCAATTTCATGCCCGCCTCGCCCCTGCCGGTCGCCGACATGCGGCGCCAGGCGGATCGCATCGCGGCCATTCCCACTGACCAGCGCAGCACAGACGACCTGCTGGTTCTCGCCGAGACGCAGCTTTCGCTGGAAGGCCGCGAGGCGGCGAAGGAAACCCTGGCGCTCATTCGCGCCCGGTCATTGTCCGAGGCCGAGCGGGCGCGGGCCGATCTGATCGAGGCGATCATCGCCGCGGCCGAGATGCGCTATGACGAAGCGGAAAAACTCTTCGAACGCGCTGGCCGGAGGCTCGATGCGCGCCGTAGGGATGTCGCCAGCTATGGTCGCTACTATGCCCGTTCGCTGGCCAATCCGAACCGCGCCGAGCCGCAGCCGCGCCCCGCGTCGAGCCCCTATGGCGCGCTGCTCCAGGCCTATGCCGCCGGCTTTCTCAAGGACATCCGCGCGGCGATCGACGTGATCAAGGAGGCCGAGCGGCGCTATCCGGATGATCCGGCGCTTCCGGCCTATCGTGCCCAGCTGGCGCTGCTGCTCAACGACCGCGACCAGGTCCGCGAGGCGATCGACCGTTCTCTGTCGCTCGACCCGTCTGAGCCGACGGCGCTGGAGGCGAGGGCGAACTATCGCGGCGGCTTCGAAAGCGACCTCGACGGGGCGCTTGCCGATCTCCAGGCGGCGGTGAAGATCGCACCGGGCTCGACCTCGATGTGGAACGCGATCGGCGAAATCCAGTCGGCGCGCGGCGACATGCGGGCCGCTGAAGCCGCGCTGAAGAAGGCCATCGCCCTCGATCCGCAGGATCCGGTGTCGCATGGCAATCTGGCCATCCTCTATCTCGACCAGTCGCGGGTGGAAGAGGCTAGGCGCGAACTCGAGCTGGCGCTCGCCGCCGATCCGACCTTCGACATCGCGCTCGTGGCCCGTGGCCGCTACCACATGCAGACCGGCGAACTGGACAAGGCGGTCGACGATCTTCTGGCCGGCACCGTGTCCAACCCCGCCTATGCCCAGGGACAGATCCTGCTCGCCGCCGCGCATTACGAAAAGGGCGACCGTGTGCCCGCCGAGCAGGCGCTCGACAATGCCGAACGCCTGGACGACAACGATCCGGTGATCTCGTCCTTCCGCACGGCGGTTGCGATCGACGACTATGATTCCGAAGGCGCGATCCGCAACGCCCAGGAATTCCTGCGGCGCGCCAAGGCGAGAGGCGGCAATTTCGGCTCGCTGAGCGCCAACCAGGACGCCGGCTCGACGCTGAACAACGCCTTCCGCCTGCAAGGGCTGAACGCCTGGGGCGAATATTACGGCGACGCCGTGTTCAGCCCGTTCGCCGGCAGCGGCTACATTGACCAGACGGTTCGCGGCAGCGCCAATCCCTTCGCCAACAGCTATGCCCATGGCGGCAATATCGTCACCAACGGACAGAACAGCCTCAGCTATTCCTCCTTCATCCAGGGGCTTCTGCTCGACCCGCACATGATTTCGGGGCGCTCCCGGTCGGCGAACCTGATCCGCCGGCCGTTCCTGGAAGGATCGCTCGGCGGTGGTTTCACGCAAGGCAATGGCGACACCGGCTATGTGGCGGAAGGCGAGGTGCAGGGCTTCAGCAATCTCCCGATCCCGGCCAGCTTCTATGGCAATTTCGAGTGGGAGACCGATTTCGACCAGCGCGCGGCCGGTGGCGGAACCGTCGATCTCGACACCGAGGAGCAACTGCTGCGCGGCAATGGCTACGTCACCGCCAGCCCCAGCCCCGCCGACCGCATCGTCGCCTATGGCAATTATGCCAATTCCGATGCGGACCTTTACGCCACCGCCTTGGGCGGTGGCTCAGCCAGCCTGAAAAATCAGTCGGAGCAGACGAATCTCGGCCTCGGTCTCAGCCACACGATCGGCTTCGAGAACGTCGTCAATGCCGCGGTATTCTATAGCGAGCTGACGGCCGACAGCTACGACACGCTTACCATCCCTGGCGTGCCAATGACGTCGGAATCCGCGCAAAAGACCTATGTCGCCGCAGTCAGCCATTCGATCGGCATGGACGATCTCACCTGGCGCTACGGCGTTGAGGGCGGCTTCGTCGAAACCTATAGCCAGGCCTTGATCCTCGGCTTGCCGACAATTGCCGATCCCGACGAGAGTGCCACCTACGGCCGCGTCTATGTCGATCTGCTGCACGAGATCACGCCCGACCTGAAAGCCGAATATGCCCTGTTCGGCACCTTCCTCGATGGCGACGATGACGACGTGGCGCGGCTCGAGCCGCGCGTGGGTGTGGCCTGGGCGCCGTCCGACCAGCACTGGCTGCGCGCCGCCTATTCGCGACAGAGCCTCTATGTTAATACCCCGACGCTCTCCCCGGTCGGCGTGCTCGGCCTGCAGCCGAACGAGATTTCCACCGGGCTCGACGGTTACGTCGACACGGTCGCCCTGCGCTGGGATGCGGAATGGACGCAAGACTTCTTCACCTCGGCCGAGTTCCAGCATCAGGAGATCGAGGAGCCGCGCATCGCCATTCCGCTTTCGGCTGCACCATTCTCGGCCTCCGAAGGCCGGATCGATCGCGGCAGCCTGACGGCAAACCTGCTCATCGGCCATGGTTTCGGCCTGTCCTCGACGCTCGCCTATTCGACGTCCGAGAACGAGGACCCGACCTCGCCAACCTACGGCGGGCCTTTGCCCTTCGTCCCGGACTGGGCGGGGCAGGTGGCGCTGACCTGGGTCAACGAGGCCAATGTCTCGGCGACGCTCGCCGCCAACTATGTCGGCGAACGCGACAGCGACACGGGCGGAGAGCTCGACGACTACTGGACCCTCGATGCCAACCTCACCTGGGAGCCGTTCGACAAGCGTTTCGCGCTCGAACTCGCGGCCTTCAACCTGCTGGACGAGGACTTTGAGGTGAAAAGCGGCGTGCCCGGCTGGGGTCCCACCTACACGGGTTCGCTGAAAGTTCGCTTCTGATGGCTGCCGGATTGCCATCGAGCCTGGCTTCGCGCCCGAGCCTGGGGCGGCGGCGCGTGCAACTGGCCCTGCTCGCGGCCGCGGTCTTCCTGTCGGTAGTGGCACTCACCCGTCTGGCCGGATGGCCGCTGCTGGATGCACGCGCCTTCGACTATCTGTCGACACTGTGGCACGAGCCGCTGCCGGACGAAGGGCCGGTGATCGTTGCCATCGACGAGCCGTCCTTTGCCGACCTCAACGCGCAATGGCCTTGGCCGCGTAGCATTCATGCCCGCCTGGTCACGGCCCTGCGGGCCGCGGGCGCCAGGGTGATCGCGCTCGACATCATCTTCTCCGAGCCGACGACAGCCGCCGAGGACGCCGCGCTGGCTGATGCGCTTGGGCCCGATGTGGTGCTAGCCGGAGACGAGACCCTGATCTCGTCTTCCCAGGCGGATCAATTCGTCCGCACATTGCCGCTTGGCCTGTTCACCGATACGGGGGCCAAGGCCGGCATCGCCTCGATCGCCCTTGGCGGCGACGGCGTGGTCCGTGAACTGCCGAGCCTCGACGACAGTTTCGCCGCCCGGATCGCCGAGACTGCCGGCGTGCCGACAAGACTGCCGGAGAGCGGCACGCTAATGCAGGCCTTCGGCGGTCCGCGAACCTATCCTACCGTGTCCTATTATCAGGCGCTCGACCCGGAAAACCTCCTGCCGCCGGACACGTTTCGCGATCGCGTGGTCATCGTCGGGCTCAGCCTGCAGAACGCGCCGACCGTCACCGGTGGCGGCGCCGATGCCTTCGCCACCCCCTATACCGTCCACACAGGGAGGCTCGTGGCCGGCGCCGAGATCCACGCCACCATCTTCGACAACCTGAAAACGGCAAGCGGCATAGTCACAGCCAGTCCGCGCCAAGCCCTTGTCCTGCTGTTGCTCGCGGCGCTTGGCGCCGTCGCGCTGGTCTTTCGCGGCACCGGATGGATGGCGGTGATCGGCGTTGTGGCGGCCGTTCTCGGTTTCGCAGTGGCAAGCTATCTGACGCTTCGCTTCGGCCGGGTCTTTGCTTCACCGATCGCCCCGTCGCTCGCTTTCGTGGCGATTGCGGCGGGCCAGGCGACGCTTGACTATGCCGCCGAACGGCGCAGCCGCCGGCAGATCACCCAGGCCTTCGGGCAATATCTTTCCCCGGACCTGGTGGCACGACTGGCCGAGGATCCGGGCCAGTTGAAGCTGGGAGGGGAAAAGCGGACACTGTCGGTGCTGTTCTGCGACGTGCGGGGCTTCACCACCATCGCCGAGGGGCTGAAGGACGACCCCGAGCAATTGACACATCTGATCAACCGGCTGCTGACGCCGCTGTCGGATGTGGTTCTCGCCCATGGCGGGACGATCGACAAATATATCGGCGACTGCATCATGGCATTCTGGAACGCACCGCTGGAAAACGAGGCCCATGCCCACGAAGCCGTTGCGGCCGGGCTGGACATGCTGGCCGCCATCGATCGCCTCAATCTCCAACTCGAGGCCGAGGCAAGGGCGGAAGACAAGGTCTTCATGCCGCTGCGCATCGGCATCGGCATCAATACCGGAGAGTGCGTCGTCGGCAACATGGGCTCGACGCGGCGGTTCGACTATTCGGCGCTCGGCGATGCGGTCAACCTCGCCTCGCGGCTGGAGGGCGCCTCGAAGCAGTTCGGCGTTCCCCTTCTGCTTGGGGAAGTGACCGCCGCCCTGGTCGCCGACCGCTTCCCCGTGCTCGAACTCGACCGCATCACGGTCAAAGGACGCAGCATCGGCACGGCGGTCGCGACCGTGCTTCCGGGGACCGACCAGGACGCCCTTGCCCTGCATCGCCGTTTCCTCGCCGCCCGCTACGCCGGCAATGTCCCCGAATGCCGCCAACTCGCCGACAACCTCGCCGAAGCGATCCCGGCGCTTGCCGGCTATTATCGGCAAGGATCGGGGAACTGAGGGGGGGAGGCCACCCGCTATCAGGGCATCGACAGGACGGGTGATCTGCCCCTGCGGCTTGTCTGCGAACCGCTCGGCGATTTTCTGCCGAATTCCTGGGACTGCGGAGGTTGGAGCAGCAGACGCAGTGCGATTGTTTCCTATCGCTTGGCTATGAAGCCACAGGCTCTCGTCCACGTTTGCCACGTCGTCAGAACATGCATGTCGGGGAACCACGTCCCGACGCTATTTGTTCGGAAGCCCATCCTTGAGACACTCAGCCGCTTCGACCGAACTGCTGCGGTCGATGAACAGCACCGATAGACCGAGGGAGCGGGCGAGCGGCAACCCTCGCTCGCGGCCGAGCACCATCATCGCTGTTGCCCAGGCGTCCGCCATCATGCAGGTCTCGGCAAGGACGGTGACGGATGCCGGGGCGTTCAAGAGCGGCATGCCGCGTCCCGGATCCATGGTGTGGCTGAGACGGCGCCCCCCGACCTCCACCCAATGGCGATAATTGCCGGAAGTGGCCACGGCAATGTCGGTGAGTTCGAGAATCGAATGCGCGGCGCGTCGTTTGGTGTCAGGTTCCTCCACGGCGACCGTCCACGCAGAGCCGTCCGGCTGCGTACCAGTGGCGCGCAATTCGCCATCGATGGAGAGAAGCGCATCGGCGATGCCGAAAGCCCGCGCGATCTCGGCGAGCCGGTCGACGCCATAGCCCTTGGCGATGCCGTTCAAATCGAAAGCCATGGCTTGCGACTTGCGGGCGCGCGCGTTCGCCGGATCGAGCTCGAGAATCTCATGGGCCGGGCGGCGTGGCTTCGTGCGGGCAGCGCGGATGCCGGCCTCGTCGGCCGGGCTGGGGCCAAAACCCCAGGCACTTACCGCATCGGCCATCCCGATGTCGAAGGCGCCACCCGAGGCGCGCCCGACCTCCAGGCCAGCGGCGAGGACGTCCATCAGCGCCGGCGGTAGCGATACCCATTCGCCCGGTCCGGCAGCGCTCAGGCGATTGAGGTCGCTGTCCGGCTTCCAGGTCGACATCTGCGCATCCACCTCGGTCACGGCCGCGGTCATGGCGACCCGGACAGGCTCGGGTTCGAATCCCGCGGGCGCATGGAACAGCGCGGACCAGCGGGTTCCCATCGTCGGCCCGTTCAGGGCATGGCGAGCAAGGTCAGTAAACGTCTTCCGCATAGCGTCCCTCCGCTTTCAGCGACGCAAGGCTCATGCCCTTGCCCGCAAGGATCTCGCCCAGGGCCTGGGCGACACCGGCAGCCATGTCACGCCCGCCGCAGACCATGACCTGTGCCCCCTCCCGCAGCAGCCGTGCCACGCGTTCGCCATCGCGGCGCAGGGCGTCCTGAACGTAGATCGGCGCGGATCCGCGGGAATAGGCGGTGGTAACAGAGCAAAGCCTGCCGTCCGCCTGCCATGCCGCGAGCTCTTCGGCATAGAGCGCATCGCTCGACGGGTGCCGGGCTCCGAAGAACAGGTGCATCGGCCTGGCTTTCGCGTTGTTGCGGGCAAAGCCGGCGAGCGGGCCTATGCCGGTGCCGGCGCCGATCAAGAGGACCGGCGTCCTGCCGCGCTGCGGCCGGAAGGTAGGGTTGTGGCGCAGGAAGACCTGCACGCGGTCGCCGGGCTCCATCAGCGTCAGTTGGGTCGAGCACAGCCCACCCGGCTGCTTGCGCACGCAGATCTCGACGAAGCCGTCGCGGCTTCCTGAAGCGAGCGAGTAGAAGCGGGGCACGACCGAACCTTCGGGGACGATGCCGATCAGGTCTCCCGCCTCGAAGTCCGGGAAGGCACGGCCCGTCAGCCGCTGCCAGAACGGCACCTTCGGCAAGGCGAAGCGCAGGATGGACGTCGGAGCCTGGACCTCGGCGCCGTAATCGCGCCGCGACACCAGAACCAGGTCACGCGTCTTGGGCTTGGTCGGCTGGTGGTTGAGATCGAACGAGGTCCCGATTGCAGCCGAAAGGGCGCGGCCCCAGCGGGCAAAATCCTGTGGTGACTGGCGATCTACCGTGTCCATGGGCAGCAAGAGCTTCCAGCCCTTCGCTTCGGCCGCACGACCAATCTTTTCCGCGAAGCCGCAGAAGGAGGGGAAGCTGCGGTCGCCGAAGCCGAGGATCGCGACTGGTGCGGCCGGAGGCATGGGCAGTGCGGCGAGACGGTCGAGGAAGTCGCTGGCCGAGGCCGGCGCTTCCCCCTGGCCATAAGTGGCGGCGAGGAGGATGATGCGGCGAGCCTTTTTCCACTCATCCGGGGCAAAGGCCGACATGGCCGCGGTATGGACCCGCGCGCCGGTTGCGGTCAGCGCCGTTTCGAGCGTGTGGGCAAAGCCCCAGGTACTGCCGCCTTCGCTGCCGACGAGAATGATGGTTTCGGCTTCGCCGGCAGGGGTGTCGGCCCGCTTGCGGCCGGCGCGGCCAGCAAGCCAGAGCCTCAGGCCGGACCAGCCCATCAGCGGCACGCTAAGAGCCGAGAACCCGAGGACGAGCCCGAGCACCGCCGCGCCATGGCCGGTATGCAGCAACATGATCATGTCGCTGGTGCGCTGCCAGACATCCGCTTCGTTCCAGACCAAAAGCGCGCCGGTTCCCTGGTCGATGTAGCCTTCGCCGGACGCGGTCTTGAGCGTGAAGACGTCGGTCTTGTCGCCGGCGACGGGAAAGGTGAGCGAGCGGAAACCATCAACGGAGACCTGCTGAAGGGCCGCTATGTCTGCCGGTACAAGCCCGATTTCGCCGCTCACCTCGGCCGGAAAAGCGGGAGCGCCGGCGCCTTCGGGCACGAAGCCGAAGGTTGCCGCCGACATCCAGAGCGCCGTTGTCGAGGAAAGCATCAGGCCCCAAACCGACAGTCGGGCGATCGCAGAATGACGGCGTCCCTGACCCTGGCCGCGCAGGGGAGAGAACAGTTGCCGCCAGCCACCGGCACGCCGGGTGATGAGAAGGAGCCCGGAGAGGCTGAGTGTGAGCATGGCGGCGGCCCCCGCGGCGACGACCATGCGCCCGCCGTCGCCGAGGAACAGCGAACGGTGGAGGTTGGTCAGCCAGCGCTGTAGGGCCGGGACATCGGCGGCTCCGAGACTTGCGCCGGTCTGGGGATCAATGATGGCGGCGGCGGGCTGGTCGCCCTTATAGAAATAGGCGGTAATCTTGCCGGAGGGCGCCCGCCGGATCTGCTCCACCGTCGGCTCAGCGGCCTGAACACGGCTGGCCAGTTCGGCCACGCTCATGCCGGAGGCGCCCGGTGCGTTCATGGCCTCCATGGCGGGATAGACCGACAGGGCCGCGCCGCTCAACGCAATGATGGCGAGGAGAATCGCGGCGATGAGGCCTGGCCAACGGTGAAGCGTCCGGATCATGGCGGCACCCTTTCTGCTTAAAGTCCGTAGGTGAAGTCGGCGATGTAGCGGCTGCCGGAGACGGGCTTGCCGGCGGCTTCGGTGGTCAGCGGAACGACGATCTCCGACGGGCTGTCGCGCATGTCCTCGACGGCGGCGTCGATGTGCAGTTCATAGCCGGCGTCGAACAGCGTGTCGGCGAGGTCGAGCGTGATGGCGAGCGAGCGGCCGGCGCCGACGCTCGCACCGGTGATGCCGTTGATCTCGGCGGTATTGCCGCCAGACGCCCGGTACCACCCGCTCAGGTGCTCGTAGTATTTTGCCTTGCCGCCCGCCATCCACAGGCTGCCGACATAGGTTCCGTCTGCTGCGGTGACGTAGTAGGCGAGATAGGCGCCGTCGCCGCCGTAGTTCTTGAGGTTTGTGGTGATCGTGACCTCGCGGGCGAGAGCCATGCCGGGCAGGACGAGCGCGGTGGTGACTGCAAGGGCTGCAAGAATGGATTTCATCGTCTGTTTCCTTTGATCAATGGGAGGAGATCAGTTGACCTGGACCTTCGGGGTCGAGCCCTGGAGGATCAGCCCGTTGCTCGGCGGCGCGACTGTACCGACGGGGGCCGGCGAGGGCTGCGAGCGACCGTTCCGGCCGTTATCGTCATCGTCATCGTCATCGTCATCCTCGTCGTCATCATCATCGTCGTCGTCGTCGTCGTCGCCGTGGCGCCGTTGGTCCATCCGCCAGCCGTCGTCATCCTCCTCGTCCCAGTCGACGGAGTGGACGGGCGGGCCGGCTGCGGCGTCGCCGGAGACGGGCGGATCGAAGACGGCGAGGGGACCTGCGATGGCGCCGGCGGCCGCAAGCACGGTGCCGGACAGGAGGGCTGCGAGGAGAAATCTGCGGTTCTTGTTCATGGGTAGGCTCCTTTGATGAGGGATAATCCTGGAATGTCCGCTCTGCCTGATCGCTTCCTGACGGCGTCAGCCGATCTGCTTCAGCTTCCCGTCAGGGGGCGGTCGGCAGGCGCGGCTAGCGATGGTGGTGGCGGTCGTCGTTCTCGAATTCAATGACCGTGAGCGTCTGCGGATCGATCTTTGCCTCGAACGCCCGGCCCTCGGCATCGACCGCATGGATCTCGTAGCAGCCGTCATCGATCTTGATGCGCGTAACCTGCCAGCCGCGCTCCTCGGCCATGGCGCGGACGGCTTCACGCGGCTGCCAGTTCGCCATCGGTATGTTGCAGTCGTCCTCGGCGAGCGCCGGGCCGGCTGCAAGTGCGATCAGTGTCGCTGTCAGGATGGTTCGAGATGTCATGGTCATGTCTCCGCTTCGGACGGGAGGAGATTGGCGACTTGAACCTGACCGGTCGCTGACAGATGGTACGACCCGGCTTCAGCTTCCCGTAAGCTGGGCGATGGACTAAAGCTGGTGACGGAATGACGAGGAAGAGCGATGAGGGTGCTGCTGGTCGAAGACGATACCGTGCTGGGCGCTGCCGTTCGCGACCAGATCGCCGCCGACGGCCATTCGGTCGATTGGGTGATGCGGCTCGACCGGGCAGGCGATGCGCTGGCAAGCGCCGTCTACGACCTCGTTCTCCTTGATCTGATGCTGCCCGACGGGCGCGGCATTCCATTCCTCAAGGTTCTGCGCGGGCGAGGGGATGTCACCCCCGTCATCATCCTCACTGCGCTCGACCAGGTCTCCGACCGGATCGAGGGCCTGAATGCCGGGGCTGACGACTACATGGTCAAACCCTTCGACCTTGCCGAACTCTCGGCGCGCATCGGCTCCGTAGCCCGGCGCTATGTCGGCAATCCCAATCCGTTGATCACGCTCGGCCCGCTGGAGATCGATGTCGCGGCGCGCAGCATCCTCAAGGATGGCCGGCCGGTGGTCCTGACGGCGCGCGAATGGGTGTTGTTCGAGGCTTTCCTGCAGCGTCCCGGACAGTTGCTGTCCAAGAACCAGCTCGAGGAAAGGCTCTATTCCTTCGACACCGAGATCGACAGCAACGCGATCGAGGTACATGTCAGTCGCTTGCGCAAGAAGCTTGGCGCGCACGTGATCGAAACCGAACGCGGTCTCGGCTATCGCCTGGGGCGGCCATGAGAGCGCCGCGTTCGCTTCAGGCACGGCTGGCGCTGGCGGTGGGCCTCTCGGTCACGGTCCTGTGGCTCGCCGCCGCGTCCGTGACCGCGAACCGGCTCGGCCACGAAATGGAGGAGGTCTTCGATAAGGACCTCGAAGCAACGGCGCAACGGATCCTGCCGCTTGCTTTGCACGATCTTCGAAAGCGCAATGACGATGATCCCGGCGACGACGACGAGGAGGACGACGACGCTCGACATATCGAGCGGCTGGACGAACGCGAGGAGCCGGTGACCTACGTCGTTCGGGACCTGAACGGCAAGATTCTGCTGCAATCCCGCGGGTCGGACGGTTTCCAGTTCCCGCCCTTCGAGAGCGTCGGGTTCAGCGAGACGAAGACCCATCGCATCTATTCCGATGCAGCCCGCGACGGGCGCATCACGATTTCCGTGGCCGAGCCGCTCGATCACCGGGCGGAGGTGTGGCGCAGCATGTTGCTCGGCCTCGCGCTGCCGCTGCTCGTGGTGATCCCGTTCAGCCTCGGAGCCATCGCCTTTGCGACGCGCGGCGGCCTGCGTCCGATACGCAAGCTCAAGGGCGCTCTTGAAACGCGCGGCGTGCAGGATCTGTCGCCGCTTCCCGATACCGGGCTTCCGAGTGAACTGGAGCCGATCACCGGCGCCGTAAACCAGTTGCTCGCGCGGCTGAGGCAAGCCTTCGAGGCGGAGCGCAATTTTGCCGCCAATGCCGCCCATGAACTGCGCACACCGGTTGCCGGCGCCATCGCCCAGGCGCAGCGCATCCAGGCGGAAACGACGGACGCTATTGCCGCGCAGCGAGCGATCGAGATCGAGGCGACCCTCAAGCGGCTGATGCGCATGTCGGAGAAACTGATGCAACTGGCAAGGGCCGAGGGAGGCCGCCTGAGGCTGGAGGCTCCATCCGATCTGCGGCCCATTCTGCGTTTGGTCGCGGAGGATTTCGCCCGCTGCGGCGCCGGCCACCGGATCGAGGTGTCGCTGCCGTCCGGGCCCGTGCTGTCGGACCTCGATCCCGACGCTTTCGGCATTCTCTGCCGCAACCTCATCGAGAACGCCCTGCGCCACGGCCCGGAGGACCAGCCCGTCATCGTCTCGCTCGATGCGGCAGGCGAGCTTTGCGTCTGCAACGAAGGGCCGGCGCTATCGCCCGAGATCAAAGGCAAGCTGGTCCAGCGCTTCGAGCGTGGCACGACGACCGCCGAAGGCAGCGGGCTGGGTCTTGCCATCGTCAAGGCAATCACCGAGCGCGCCGGTGGGCATTTCTCGATCACCTCTCCCATCCCCGGGCGCGACAGCGGGGTCCGGGCGGCGGTCCAGCTTCCAGTTTCTCGAGCGGAAAGAGCCTGAACAGGCCGACACGGTGTTCATGGGCGCGCTAAAGGCAAGCTCAAGATCCGAATTTCTGTCTCAGGCCAAGGCGTCGCGAATGACATGCAGCGCCGCCAAGGTGGTGCGAGAGCGTCTGACATCCAGAAATTCCGGCCAGCTGGAGAGTATGACGGCTGCGAATTCGGCGCCGGGGTCCAGGTAGATCATCTGGCCGAAGACGCCGCGCGCCATATAGGTTTGCCGGCGAGGATCCTCGATCCAGAACTGGTTGTGGTAGGCGCCGTACGGCAGCACTTCACGGTAGACCCCGCCGAATGGGCCGCCTCCACCACGGCGCGTGTTCTCGATCCAGGTGGCCGGAACAACGCGCCTTCTGTTGATTTCTCCACCTCCGAGATGCAGCAAGGCGAAGCGGGCATAGTCCCGCAAGGTTGCATTGAAGCCGCCGCTGGCGAGCGCGTAGCCTGAGGGATCCACGGTGAAGCAGGCGTCCTCCTGCGCCCCCATCGGTGCCCACAATTCATCCGCGACCAGATCCGCAAGCGCCATGCCGCTGATGCGCTGCAGAATGAAGGCGAGCACGTCCGTTTCAATCGAGCGGTAGCGAAAGGAAGTCCCGTGAGCGCATTCGGCTTCTTTCAGTGTCAGGATCAGTTCCCAGACGGTCTTCGGCCACGACGGGTCACTGCCCCCTTTCCATCCGCAGGCGACATCCAGTTTGGCCATGTGGGAATCGAGCGCGGTATAGGTTTCGTCGAACGCTACGCCGCTCGTCATGTCCATCACGTGCTGGACCGTAGCGCCGCGATAAGCCGTGTCTTCCAGTTCCGGAAGGTATCGGGTGACGAGCGCCTCGACATCGAGTTCGCCGCGATCGGCAAGTATGCCGGCGACCGTGCCCACGATCGACTTGGAGACTGATTGCGACAGATGCAGAGTGCGCTCGGACATGCCGTTCAGGTATCGCTCCGCGACGACCTCGCCGCGGTGCAGGACGAGAAAGCCATCCGCAAAGTTCGTCTCAATATGGCGACCGATGGTATCGCGTTGCCCGTCGATTTCGAAGGCGAGAGAATCGATATCCCGAGGCGACGCCGGCAGCGGGCTTGCCGGTCCTTCGCCGCGCCAAACCCGCGCGGTCGGGACGATTTCCCGCAGGTTCTGGAACGACCAGCGGTTCCAGGGTGCGCGGTCCCAATCTTCCCTGGGAATGAGGGAGGACCCGGGCTGGGTCGGATCGCGGAACGCAATATCACTGTCGGCTCTCATGTTCGCTTGCTCTCGCTGCAGTTTGTATTCTTGGCGGTTCAATCCTTGCGCCGCAGATAGCTTCCACCCACGAACTCGCCAAACAATGTCCCGAGTTCGCTCATTTCCGCGAAGTTGCGCTTGGCTTTTGGTCCGAGCTTGACCGCAACGGAGTCGATCATGAGGTTGAGGATGACCCCGAGGCTCGCAGTCGAATCCCAGAATGTCTTCACATGCGTATGCGCCTCGAAGACGAGCCGGGTGAAGGTGAAGCCCCAGTGGCTGTATTTGTCGGTGACGATGATGAGCGGCATCTCCATAGCCTTCAGCTTTTCCGCCAGCTTCACCCCGCGCGTTGCATAGGCGGCGGTGTCGACCAGAACGACAAGAGTCTGCTTCGGATCGGCGAAGATGATCTCGCCGAAGGTGCCGGTGGCGTTATCCGCGAAGATGACGTTCGGGCGTGCCCACAGCAGGCGCGTGGCGAAATCCGTCGCCAGTCCCTTGGATGCCTCGAAGCCCACGACGTAGATTGTCCGGGTCTTGGCAAGCAAGGTGGTTGCCTCGTCCCAGAGGTCGGTTGACGCGAGCGCATACGCCTTCACGATGGCGTCCAGTTCCAGCCGGAGGCTTTCCTGCAGTTCCCGCTGTCGGTTGTTGCGGACCTGGAAGCGGCCCATGTAGTCGTCGACTTCCCCATCCTTTTCGGTCACCGATTCGCGCATGCGGTTCTTCATGTCCCGCAGGCTTTCGAATCCGAGGCTCCGCACAAAGCGGGTGACGGTCATTTCGCTGACGCCGACAGCGCGTGCGATGCTGGCGCCTGTCTCGAAGGGCAGGAGCTGGATATTGTCGAGCATGTAGGCACCAAGGCTTTGCTCGGACGGGGAAAACTGATCCATTCGAGCGCGCAGTATCGCCTCGATGTCCAGCTTTTCCCCGCCCTGTTCCTGCCCGTCGGCCGGCCGCTCGTCACTTGTCCCTGTCACGTTGAAAGCTCCTGAAAATTCACTGCATGCGCGATGGATACTACCTTTTTGCGCATGCTTTCGTTCGACGTTTCAAGTTGGCTTGAGCCTGTCCCGTCATGACGGCCGTGATCATCACGCCGCATGGCCTGCTCCTTCAGATGGCGGAAGCGGCGGCCAATGATGCGTCACCGAGCCGACGAGTTCCTGCGTGTAGGGATGTTGCGGGTCGTTTAGTACCTGTTGTGTCGGTCCGCTCTCCACGATCCGTCCCCCTTTGAAGACATATACCCGCTCGCAGATGCTGTTCACCACCGCAAGGTCATGGGAGATATAGACAAGCGTGAGCTCTTGTTCGCGTTGCAGGCGAGCCAGGAGTTCGAGGATCTGCGCCTGTGTCGTCACGTCCAGGGCGGACGTGATCTCGTCGGCGATCAGCAATTGCGGTTTCAGGGCAAGCGCTCTGGCCAGACCGACACGCTGGCACTGGCCGCCCGAGAGCTGGCGCGGCCTGCGATCGTGCAATGCACTTGGCAGATCGACCATTTCAAGCAGTTCATCGACACGAAGATATGCGCTGCGACGATCGGTTATTCCATGCCTCCAGAGCGGCTCGGCGACCGCTTCGCGCACGCTCATCCGCGGATTGAGCGAATCGTAGGGGTTCTGAAAAACCATCTGGACGCGTTGCCTGAAGCGGGTCAGGTCCCTGCCCTGTAGGGCATGAACGTCCTGGCCATCGAGGCGAACGACCCCGGCGCTCGGTTTGTTCTGGCGGACGATAGCCCGGGCGAGCGTGCTCTTGCCGGACCCGCTTTCGCCCACGATACCGATCGTTTCTCCGGCTGAAATCTGCATGTCGATCCCGTCCAGGGCCAGGAAAGATCGCGCATCTCTCATGCCCCGTCCTCCAATCAGGCCGTGTCTGGCAGGAAAAGACACGGAGAGCCTTTCGATGCTGAGCAAGGGCGCAACGGCCTGCGGAGGGCTGCCGACCGTACAACTCGCGCGTCCGGGCTGGGAGGCGATCAGAAGCTTTGTATAGGCATGTTTCGGTCGACTGATGATCTCGTCCGCCGGTCCTTGCTCGACGATTTCGCCATTGCGCATCACGACGATACGCGTGCAGATCTCGGCAATCGCAGCGAGATCGTGAGAAATCAGGATCACCGCAAGTCCGCGCTTCCGGTTCAACTCCTGCAGGAGCTTGAGGATACGTGCCTGGACAGTGACGTCGAGTGCCGTCGTCGGTTCGTCGGCGATCAGCAGTTTCGGACCGCAACCGATTGCCGCGGCGATCATTGCGCGTTGTTTCATCCCGCCGGAGAACTCGTGCGGATAGGATCGGGCCCGCTTTTCGGGATCGCGTATACCGACATCCTCGAGAAGGCTCACCGCCCGGCGCATGCCTTCCCGTCTGGAAAGCCCCAGATGCCGGATCATGGGCGCGGCGATCTGCTGGCCGATCCGGCGCAGCGGGTCGAGATGGGAGGCGGGATTCTGGAAGATCATCCCGATTTCGCTGCCACGTAAGGAGCACCACTCGTCCTCCGTCAGGCCGAGCAAGTCGCGGCCCCGGAATTGCACGCTTCCTGCCGCTGTGGCGAGCGCGGGCAGGAGGCCCATCAGGGCACGGCACGTTATCGATTTCCCCGAACCGCTTTCCCCGACGATGCCGAGAATTTCCCCTTCCATGACCTGGAACGAAACCCCTTTTACGGCGGTGAGAGATCCGAAGGCGACCGTGAGGTTTTCCACTTGCATGAGGGGAGGCGTGTTGCTCGTCATGTTCAAAAGGCCACCTTGCTGCGTTGCATTTGTCCTATGCCGTCTCCGAGGAAAGCAAAGCCGAGCCCGAGCGAAATGGCGGCAAGGCCAGGAAACAGGCAGATCCACCAGGCCTGTTGCACGAAGGCCTGCCCATCGGCGATGATCACGCCCCATTCTGCAAGTGGCGGCTGGGCGCCCATGCCGAGGAAACCGAAACTTGCGCCTGCCAGCATCACGAGCACCGCGTCGCTGACGGCATAGGCGATGACCGGTCCGAAGGCGTTCGGCAGGACATGACGGAAGAGAATGGCTCTTCGTGGATAGCCGAGGCATTCCGCTGCCCGGATGTATTCGCTTTCGCGGACCGTCAGCACTTCTGCCCTGACCAGCCGCGCATAGCTGACCCATCCGACGAGCGTGAGGGCGATGACGAAGTTGACGAGGCCCGGTCCCAGAACGCCAACGATCGCCAGGACTAGGACGAAGAACGGAAAGGCCACCGTCAGATCGTACAGCCGCATGAACAGGCTATCGATCACGCCGCCGAAATAGCCGCTCAGCAGGCCGACGACAGTGCCGATCAGGAGTGGTGGCAATACGCCGACCACGCAGAGAAACAGATCGACGCGCGCAGCGTGGATGACCCGCGAAAAGACGTCGCGGCCGACCTGGTCGGTGCCGAACCAGTGCGCGCTGCTCGGTCCGGTCAGCATGTTGCTGATATCGATTGCGTCAGGATCGTAGGGCGCGATCAGCGGGGCCGTCAGCGCGACGAGCAACCATCCGCCCAGTATGAAGATCGCGATCATCATCAGCGGGCTGAGGTTGATCGCACGCGGCGCTGCCTCGGTTGAGGCTGGAACATTCGACATGATGGTTCTCCTCACAACCGGATACGCGGATCGATGAATGCCGACATCAGATCGACTGCCAACGTCACGAGAACCGTCGAGCAGGCGAAGACGAGGGTCAGTCCCTGCACGACGTAATAGTCCCGCCCGAGAAGCGAGCTCACCATGAGGGAGCCGAGGCCGGGGACCGCATAGACGGTTTCGACGATGATGGCGCCGCCGATCATGAAGGCCACCAGGACGCCGAGCAGGTTCAGCGTCGGCAGAACCGCGTTCGGCAGGATCGTGCCCCAGAATATTTCTCGCTCGCTCGCCCCTTGAGCCCGTGCAGCTGTGACAAAATCGGCGGTAGTCTTCTCGATCAGGGCGGCGCGCAGGCTCTGCGTCAGCACCGGCACAAGCCAGATGGCGGTTGAAACTGCGGGCAGCAACAGGTGGTGCAGATGGCCGGTGAAGCCGACTCCGTAGCCCGAGACGGGAAACCAGCCGAGGGCGACCCCGAAGAAGCGCGACATCATGATGCCGAGCCAGAAGACGGGAATGGTAAGCCCGACAATGCCGATGATGCGGATAGCCTGGTCTGCGGCGCTCCCCGGTTTGCGAGCGCTGGCGATCGCCAGAGCGACCGTTGTCGGGACCGCGAGCACCATCACATAGCCGGTCAGGAACAGGGTCGGCCACATGAACTGCGAAATCAATTCGCTGACCGACCGCTGGAACCGCAGGGATTGGCCGATATTGCCCCCGAGCAGGTTCAAGAAGTAGGTCGCGTATTGCCGCCAGAGCGGCTGGTCCAGTCCATATTCCGAGCGAATGGCCGCGATCGTTTCAGGGGTCGCGCGGGCGCCCGCAAGCAGGCGGGCAGGATCGCCGGGCGCAAGATGCAGCAGCAGGAACGTCACGACGCTGATCCCGATCAACACGCCGAAAAGCTGGAACAACCGCCTCAAGATGAGAAGCAAAAGGTTCAATCACATTCTCCACGGAACGAGGAACGGCGGTGTGCCTGCCGGATGGGCACACCGCCGTTTCGCTTTTGCCTACTTGGCGATGGTCGTCTCTTCGAGCGTCCACTGCAACGAAGGTGTCAGCTTGATCCCCTCGAGGCGCTTGGAATAGGCGACTGCATTCGGGGCGTAGTAGAGGGGAATCTGCGCAACTTCCTCGGTCGTGATCCTCTGGATCTCCTTGTAGATTTCCGCGCGCTTCGCGGGATCGCCTTCCTTCGTCCCCTGTTCCACCAATTCATCGACCTTGGGATTGGAGTAGAAGGTGTTGTAGGAGTTCGAACCGCACGATCCGCACACGGCCCAGCGAACCGCGAGATCCGGGTCCGGGGTTTCGTTGTACCACCAGTTGGCGGCCGCATCGTAGTCGCCCTTGCCGGTGGCGTCCCACCAGGCGCCGGAATCGACGTTCACGATCACCGGCTTCAGGCCGATCGCCTGCCACTGCGCCTGGAGGAGGAGCGCCATCTGCTGCTCGGTGGCTCCGGAGGTCGCGAGGATCTTCACCTCGCGGCCCACCATGCCGGATTCGGCCAGCAACTGCTTTGCCTTCGCGACGTCGTGGGGAATGCCCGGATAGTCCTTGTCGTGGAAATCGATGCTGCCCGGCAGGGTCGTATTGGCGGGCTGGGCATAGCCACGGGTAATCGCCGCCGCCATCGCCTTGTTGTCGATCGCATAGGCGGCCGCTTGCCGAGCCATCATATTGGAGAAGGGTTCGCGCTTGCTGTTGAGCAAGGTGATATAGATCGTGGTCGATGGCTCGAGCCGCATGTCGATCTTTTCGGCTGTTTTCAGATCATCGATCTGCGCCCACTGGACCGCGCGCATGACGTCGGCTTCTCCGGACTTCAGCATGGCGACCCGTGTCTCGGGGGAAGCGACTTCGCGAAGCTCTACCGTTGCGTCGGACTTCGGATAGCCCTGGCGCCAATAATGGGCATTCGGCTGCAGCACCAGCATCTCGTTGGGCTTCCACTCCTTGACGGCGTAGGGACCAGACGTCACGGGTTCGGTGGAAAATGCCTTCTCAGGCCCCCGCTTTTCGACATCGGCCTTGGACACGATGCCCATGTTCCAGATCTCGAGATTGCCGAGGAACGGCGCGAAGGGGGACTTCAGCTTCACCACGACCGTCTTGGGATCGGCTGCCGACATCGATTCGACGGCGCCCAAGGGAGCCGGATATGCGGACTGCTTGTCGCCGCGGATGCGCTCGAGGCTGAACACCACGTCGGAAGCGGTAATCGGCGAGCCATCCGAAAAGAGGGCGTCGCGCAGATGGAAAGTGTATGTCAGCCCATCGGCGGAAATGTCCCAGCTTTGCGCCAGTCCGGGCTCGAGCGCGCCGGTCGACGGATTGCGCAGCAAGAGGCGCGAATAGAGCTGGCCATAGGTCTCGATGTTGCCGGCCGCTGCGGAGCGCATCGGATCGAGCGTCGTCGTCTGGTACGGCGAAACGATCCGGATGGCATCGGCAGAAAATGCCGGCAAGGCGCCAAGCCCCGCGATCGCGGCGACGAGCCCGGCGGTGATCAGGCTGATTTTTCTAAAGTTCCCCATTTCTTATGTTCTCCTGGCTTTGTTCGGCATCAGTGTTCTGAGCCCTTGCAGGCAGCCTATGTTATATTTTCAACAAGAGTCAACTGATTTGATGGTTTTATATCATTCACGCTCGCGGGTGGGAGCACGGCAACATGGATAGGTCACGCAGGCCGTCCTCCCGAAGGTTCCCGCCTTCGGCCGCATGACGAACTGACCACATGGCAATGCAGGGGGGCACTCGGTCTATCCAAGGCTGGGACGGATTGCGGTGGTTCGGCCAAATGGGAGGATTCGGAGACGCCGCCAGGAGACGTTGTCACGGCGAACGAGATTCTCAACCTCGTGAAGGACTGCAGTTGGCCTGTCTCGCCGACCGGCGGACGAGGCTCTATCGGCTGGAATAGGTCGACGGATCGCCGCCGACCTCAGATCACCGTGAAGTCCAGGTTCGTCAAAAGCAGGGCCGGATCGAGTACGGCGATGAGCACGCTGCCGCCGGCCGCGTTGCCATTGCTGTCATAGAAGAGATTGCCGGTGTCGCTCTCGTAGATGATGCGGTCGCTTGCATCCTGGGCGAGGCCGGAGGTGTTGCGCACGAAGGCGGACGCCGCCAGCGCGCCGACCGCGCCGAGCGCGGTGAATACGCCGTTTTCCAGCCAGATCGCATCGTCAGCCACGGAAAAGTCGGTGATCGTGTCGACATTGGTCGCGGCGTTCGGCGTAGAGTGGAAGACAAAGGCGTCGGTGCCGGTCCCGCCGGTGAGCGTGTCGTTGCCTACATTGCCGTAAAGCCGGTCGGCCTCCGCACCGCCGTTGATGGTGTCGTTGCCGCCTCCACCATTGAGAATGTTGTTGCCGCTATTGCCGGTCATCAGGTTGTTGAGCGCATTGCCGACGCCATGGATGTTGCCGGCGCCGAGCAATGTCAGGTTTTCGATATTGTCCCCGAGCGTCCAGTTGACTGCGGCCTGCACCGTATCGGTACCCTGAACCACGGCTTCGGTGACCACATCGGCGACGGAATCGACGACATAGGTGTCATTGCCCGCCAGCCCCGCCATGGTATCGGCGCCGCCGCGGCCGTTGAGGATGTTGTTGCCCGTATTGCCGGTCATGATGTTGGCCAGACCATTGCCGGTGCCGTTGAGATTGCCGGCGCCGAGCAATGTCAGGTTCTCGAAATTGTCCCCGAGCGTCCAGTTGACCGCGGTCTGCACGGTGTCTGTCCCGTTGCCAACCGTCTCGACGACGACGTCGGAGAGCGAATCTACGATGTACCTGTCGTTGCCGGCCAGCCCTGCCATGGTATCGGCGCCGCCATGGCCGTTCAGCACATTGTTGCCGCTGTTGCCTGTCAGCAGGTTGGCCAGGTCGTTGCCACTGCCGTTCAGGTTGGCGGTGCCGGTGAGCACCAGGTTCTCTAAATTTGCGCCGAGCGTATAGCTTCGGTTGGCACGGACCGTATCGGTTCCGGCATTCACCGCCTCGACGACCACGTCGCCGGCGTTGTCGACGACATAGGTGTCGTTGCCGGCGCCCCCTTCCATCCGGTCGGCGCCGGTGCCACCATTGAGCGTATTGTTGCCGGCGTTTCCGGAGAGCGTATTGTTCAGACTGTTACCGAGGCCATTGATCGTCGCCGAACCGAGGAGAACGAGATTTTCGAGATTGGCGCCGAGCGCCAGTGAAATGCTCGACTGCACTGTGTCGGTTCCGGTATTCGCCGCCTCGATCACCACGTCGCCGGCATTGTCGACGACATAGGTGTCGTTGCCGGATCCGCCATCCAAAGTGTCGGCGCCGATGCCGCCATCGAGCGTATTGTCGCCGGCATTGCCGGTCAGCGTGTTGTCGAGCCCATTGCCGGTGGCGTTGATATTGGCCGCTCCGGTGAGCGTCAGCCGTTCGACATGGTCCGTCAGCGCATAGGAGATTGCCGCGTTGACCATGTCGTCGCCCTGACCGTCCGCCTCGATCACCACGTCGCCGGCATTGTCGACGAAATAGGTGTCGTTGCCGGATCCGCCATCTAGGGTGTCGGCGCCGATGCCACCATCGAGCGTATTGTCGCCGGCATTGCCGGTCAGCGTGTTGTCGAGCCCATTGCCGGTGGCGTTGATATTGGCCGCTCCGGTGAGCGTCAGCCGTTCGACATGGTCCGTCAGCGCATAGGAGATTGCCGCGTTGACCGTGTCGTCGCCCTGGCCGTCCGCCTCGATCACCACGTCGCCGGCATTGTCGACGACAAAGGTGTCGTTGCCGGATCCGCCATCCAGTGTGTCGGCGCCCGCCCCGCCATCGAGCGTGTCGGCGCCGTCGCCACCGACAAGGGTGTCGGCGCCGCCATTGCCCTCCAGCGTGTCGGCGCCATCGCCGCCGTAGAGCGTCTCGCCGCCATCGCCGCCGCGCAGGATGTCGTCGCCGGCGCCGCCCTGCACCTCGCCGGACACCCGGCCCAGACGACCGTCATAAAGATCGTTTCCGGCGCCCAGCAGGATATCGCCGACCATCAGGCCGCTATTGGTGATCTCGTCTGTACTTGTGGTCGAGGTCGCCCGGAACGATTGCAGCCCCCTGATCAGGCCGCTGTTGACGACAACCAGTGTCTCGCTGCCGAAATGCGCGATGCCGGCATTGCCGATATTGGTGGTGGAATGGGAAATGATCGATCCGGTATTGGTAATGGTCGAGGTGGTCACACCTGAATCCGCGTGCAGGATAATGCCGCTCTCGCCATTGATGGCGCCATCATTGTGCACCGATGATTGCCCGCCCAGGATCAGGACACCGTCGCCGGTCGTGAAGAGCGTGCCGGTGCTGCCGACGATCAGCTGGTTATCGCTGAAGAAACTGGCGTCTGTGCCCATGATCAGCGAGCCGGCGGTGCCATAGATCGCGCCCAGCACCTCGATCACATGGCCGGACCCGTACGCCGTCATGCCGAGATCAAAGACGCCGTCCGCAAGGCCGATAACCGCATTCGCCGTGACTTGGGCATCATCGGTGATATTGACCGCGCCGGTACCGATAAGAATATCATCGAAAATCTGCGTAGTCATGGCCGGCGCCTCCCGCGCGAATTCCTTGCATGGAACGGCTTCAGCCATACCATATTCTTCGCCAGGGCAACAACCACACCTGCTGCGTAAGAAAAAGCGCCGACATGGTTGCAGATCTAGCCAGCTTGCGAAGGTGCATACTTCCTAATATTGAACCGTGACTTGTCATGGCCGTGCGCCTGCCGCACCACAGGATCATGGCGGCAACCCGCCACGCTGGCATTGTCGCGCGTCACAGGCGCCGCTCAGCGTATCGTTGCCGCCGCCGTCGGTCAGCACGTTGGCGCCGGCATTGACGGTCAGGCTGTTGGCGATGCTGTTGCCGGTGCCGTTGAGGTTGCCGGTCCCGGTCAAAAGCAGATTTTCGACATTGGCGCCGAGCGTGAGAGAAATGCTAGAGCGCACCCAGGTCGACGCCGGCATTGGCAAGTTCGCCCACCGCGTCACCGGCAATGTGGCGATCAGAGGTGATGCCGATGGTCGCTCATCGATCGCAAGCGTAGGAGCGGGATCTGCCGCATTGATGTCTGCTGCGCTGACCACGGCAGCAGGTGCAAAGGCTCGTCCGGCGCCTGTGAATTCGCTCTCACTCTTGTCGACAAGCTCGTGGCGCTCGTCGATGTGGAGAAGCGCAACTGCGCGGCCTTCGAAAATCTTCGACGTCGCTCGTTCGCGGCCAGCCGCATATTGAGCTTCCTGCCGATGATCTGCGCCTTTCTATAGTGGGAACAATGAAGGCTGAGTGAAAGGCGGCTGCCTGGCCGACAGTGGATGAGTGAGGCCGGGACGCGTGCCCGCCAATAGAAGATGTTTCCGCGGCGGATCAGATTCTCGACCTCGTGGCGCACGGCCATGACGAATGCCCTGTCTTCTGCCCAGGGCTTGCCCACCGCGCTCAAGCGTCGTGGGCATCACCTTTGGGCATCAGGTCGCCAATGACGCCAAAACGATATGCGGCACGACTGGAAAATCAAGGAATTAAGGGCTTTTAGGGAGAATTGGCTGGGGAACCTGGAAAGTAAGCCAACTTCTCTCACAAGCTTGATACAATTTATAAATAGTCCCTAGATTTGTAGACGCCTTCTCCCCTAAATTTGAGGCAGGAGGCCTACATGGGCAAAGGCAATTTCACGGAAGAGTTCAAGCGCGACGCGGTGCGTCAGATCACCGAGCGGGGCTATCCGGTAGC
>NZ_UEYP01000013.1:0-130813 GCF_900492185.1 Paenirhizobium selenitireducens ATCC BAA-1503 | reverse complement strand
ATATCCGCGCCTTCCTGGCGGGCACCCTTGATCCCGAATATTCCCGTCAGCTGACCGAGCAACTACGACAGGCAGGCGTCCCGGTTTGACCATGCCGTCGCTGGCAATTAATCTGAGCACGTGGCGGATGTTTGCAAGCAGACCCGGATGTTTGCGAGCACATTGGCAAAGAGCGTGAGCACGACGCCCGCTCCATTGTCAGATAATTCGAGCAGAAAATGCCGATGTTTGCGAGCAGAGGCGCTTATGTTGGCAAGCCGCTACACTTAAGGGTCAGTAGATTGATGCCTTCGCTCGCGAACCCGATGTACAGCGCTCCGCCGCCGACCAGCGCCGCACGGACCGGGTTTCGTTCATCGATGCCGTTTCTGGAAACGGGGCGGACGCACACAGATCGGCCAGAATCAAACGTGCGCCGTCGCACCCAATGATCGCGAGCTCAATTCACCTCGGCGGGACGATCGTAAAGCAAGCGCCGCGCCCGCTTCTGGTTGTCGAACAGGCTGAACCGTTCTTGCGCTTCGGGCGGCATCGGAAAGGGCACGGGGCACGGCAGTGCGACCATCCTCGGGTTGCGGGTAGATCGTCCGCAAACCATGTCCGCTTCATACTGGTCCCAGTTCCTCACGCCCAACAGCGGCCACGCGTCAGCAGCGGCATATCCAATCAACAACAACCGGCGGGCCTGGGCGGACATGTTCGGTCCGGAGGCGTGCATGGTGCGGACATGGTGGAACGACACGGTCCCTGCGGGACCAACGCATTCCTCGGCGCCGGTGGCGTTCACGGGATCGGCATCCAGGTCGACCGCGCTGCAGAAGTACCCGGTATCGGGGTTGTGGTGATCGTAGATCTTGCCCTGGTGCGAGCCTGGCAGGCACAGCAGGGGCCCGTTAACACTGGTGATATCGTCCAGGAACACGCCTACCGTCAGGAACGCGTCGTTGGTGTGCGGATAAAAGCACCAATCCTGGTGCCACTCGACGGGCGAACCGATCCGGCCCGGCTTCAGGTTGATTTTGGAGTTGTGCACTCGAACGTCCGGGCCGATCAGCTTCTGCAGACTATCGATAAGGGCGGGATGTCGTACGAACTCCCTGAAGAAGTCGAAGTGCCTGTGTGGCATCTCGATGCGGCGAACGGCGGGTTGTTCCGGAGCGTGGGACGGCTCGAGCTCGAAGGTCGGCGTCGGGCTTGTCAGCGCTGACGCTTCGACGATCAACTCGTCAGTGACACGCCGCAGCTCGCCGATCTCCTGTTCGGTAAAGAGCCCCTCGGCGACGGCAAAACCTTTGGTCTGATATTCGGCGACGTGACGATCCGTCAGCATGCTCTGCTCTTTCCTGGTGACGGGCGCCGCAATCAGGGACGCCGCGCCGTTCGAAATCCCCTCCAGCGCTCGCTTGTCCACTCAAGCCGGCTGGCAACCCGCGCTGTTCTGATAGCTCTCCGCGGTGACAGGGGCGTGTATCGCGTGTGTCAGCGGTACGACATTCTGACGCCCCATCCTGCGCCAGCGTGACCACCGCAGGATCGAGCGCCTGCACGATGGAATGAACGGTGCTATAGGATGGGACCGGCCAATCCCTGCTCTTCGCAATCGCTTTGGTGCGTCGACAGATTGCGGCACAGGACAGCCGCGGCTTGCGAAGCGCCAGCCCCTCGATCAGAGCGATCAAGGGCTCGGGCAGTCTGCGAGTGCCGTAATCAGATCGCTTCCTGATCTTTAGCCCGTCCAGACCTTTCAGCCTATAGCGCGACAGCCAGCGTTGCGTCGTCCGGATTGGCACATCAGCCGCGCGGGCGGCTGCGACCAGAGAAACACCCTCTTCCAGATGAGGCCGCAGAACGGCGAACCGGCGCATCGCTTCATCCATTCTGTTTCTCCAACCTGTCCGAAAGGGGAACTCTGAGCGGACGCCGTCCCGCCTCCGGGCCACACCCTATATTTGAGGGGAAAATCGATTCTCATTTAGCTGGTACGGTGATAGTATCATTGAAGGGGTCTTGTTCGTTACAATTCTACATGGCTCCAGAATAATTTTCACGAAGGACGCCCCCATGTCTGAAACCCGCATTGGATACGCCCGATGCTCGACCGATAAACAGGACCTTGCCGCTCAGAAGGCCACCCTCCTGCATCTCGGTGTGACTGCGGACCGCATCTATACTGACCATGGCTTGACCGGAACGAACCGCGAGCGGCCAGGACTGGCGCAGGCCTTAGCCGCCGTAAGAGCCGGCGACACGCTGGTGGTCCCGAAGCTCGACCGGCTGGCAAGGTCGGTTCCGGATGCTCGGTCTATCGCAGATGAGTTGGCAAAGCGCGGGGTGAGGCTTGCCTTGGGAGCGTCGGTCTATGATCCGCACGATCCGATGGGAAAGATGTTCTTCAACATCCTCGCCACCTTCGCTGAGTTTGAAGCAGACCTCATCCGCATGCGCACCAAAGAGGGCATGGCATTCGCCCGCGCTAAGGGGAAGCTGAAGGGGAAGAAGCCCAAGCTGTCGGATCGCCGCCAGACAGAGCTGCGGCGCATGTATGACACGGGCGACTACTCCGTCAGCGATCTGGCAGAACTTTTCGACGTTTCGCGGCCAACGGTCTATCGCGTTCTACAACGGACGCCGAGCGCTGAAGTATCCATCGAAGCACAATAGCTGACCTTCGCCGCGCTATACATGAACTTACGCTGTGCGAACAAAGCGCTAATTCGCTGCAGTTACTCGAACGACCGCTTCACGGTGATCTAAATTCGTTCGGCAAAGCGCCTGATGCGTTGCACCAGGCGCCTTTTGTTCCTGTCACATCGCGCTACTTGATGGCGAGGATGTCGAAGTTGTGGACGTTAGCGACCACACCGTCGTCCCACCCGCCAGCGACCAACTCCGCTGCCCGTTCGTTCAGCAGCCCGGCGACTTGACCGGCAAAGTGTGCTTCACGGCCAGCATTGTTTGTGAAGATGTCGAAGATTGCGAAGGATGTTTCGTCAATCTGCAGCGCCGCCCAGAACAATGTGCCGGGTTCGGTTTCTTCGACGATGGGACCAGCTGCGGTCAGCAAGGCTGCCAATTCCGGCCCTTTGCCGGGTGCTGCTTCGAGCGTGATGTACGTGGCTGTCGTGGCCGAGTAGAGATCAACCGGTTCCCTCATCGACAGGACATCGGAATTGTTGATGTTCGCGACAACACCATCGTCCCAGCCTCCGGCGACCAGCGCGTCGGCATTTTGGTTCAAAGCCGCGGCCACGGCGCCGGAGAAATGCGCATTGCGCGCTTCTTCATCCACGAAGATATCAAAGATCGCGAGCGTATCTTCGGCTTGCAAGGCAAACCAAAGCACGGTGCCTGGTTCGGTGTCCGCGACAATCGGGGCGGCTCCGGCCAGAAATTCGGCGAATGCTTCGGTCTGGCCTTCAGCAGCGGGCATGGCGATGTAGCTGGCAGTGTGATTTTCCATTGGGGTTTCCTGTGCGGCTGCAGATGTCGTGATCAAGGCCAAAGCGGCGAGTGTCTTGAGAATTTGGGCTTTCATGGTCGCCTCCTGATTGAGAGGTTGTTGTGTCTGGTTTCGATGCACCCTTTTCCCATGCCGAATGCCTCAGGCACCAATCCCGAACTTCTATTCTTTGATAGACATGTGCTATGGTGAACCTCATGGCGGAAAGTGACGGAGACTGTGGCAGTGGAGATGAACCAGATCAGGTATTTTTTGGCTGTCTGCCAGCATCGCAACTTCACCCATGCCGCTAGCGCCTCAAATGTTTCCCAACCGTCCCTGACGACCGCGATCAAGAAGCTTGAACACGAGCTCGGGGGTGATCTGTTTGTCAGGGACCGCGCGGGATGCAGGTTGACGGCACTCGGAAAACTCATGCAGCCAAGGCTACAGAAAGCGCATGACGAAACGCAGGCAGCTAAGGCAGAAGCCGTCCGCCACACGCGACTAGCGCGGGTTCCTATTTCTGTCGGTGTTGGCGAAACGATTGGTCACAACCGGATTTCAGCCGCCGTGGAACGCTTCCGTACACGATTGCCGCAAGCCGAAATAGAGTTGATCGTGGCGTCTGCCTCCAAGCTTCTGGCCGGATTGCGAGAGGGTGAATTTGACGTCGTTGTCACAGCGACGACGGTCAGTGAAGACCTCTATCGAATAGACCAGCTCTATGACGAGTCCTACAAGGTTGTGGTGTCCAAGTCGCACCCGTTGTCTGAACGAGACGCTATTTCTCTTTCGACACTCGCTGAAACTGACATGCTCGATCGACCCAATTGCGAAATGCGGGATGCGTTGCATGGGGCATGTGCAGACCAAGGTCACGAACTCTACGCGGCCTATCGGTCAAATCGCGTGGATTGGTTAGTCGAACTCGCGCGGCAGGGATTAGGCGCGGTGATTTTGCCAACCACGGCAATTCCAGCAGACAGCGGCCTAGTTTCGATACCCATCGACGGCCTTGAAATTTCGCGAACTGTTTCTGCTCTTCGTTATCGGCACCAAACGACGAGGCCAGAGACAAATGATCTGATCCGTGAGATTGCGCGTGTGTAGGCGTAGTATCATTGATGGCCGACATTCGCGCATAGTGCAGTAACTGGTACTTTGGGCTCCTTCGAGACCTTCGCTGCGGGAAGCGCAGATCTCCGCTATGCTGGCGCCAGCACGAGTCTGCGCCACTTAACCCTGAAGAAAATGCGCCAAATATCGCGGAAGGTCACATTTTCCAGGGGCGGCCGATCTGTTGCAGGTTTTAGGATTTCCGCGACAGTTACTCGGGCAAGGCAGGCGAGCGTTGCGGTTGCCTGCTACTTGCTACGTGCAAGCTTAAAGTGCCCTTGGCGGGAGTCGTCAGAGCCTCAATCACGCGGCATTCGGCCACGCGGCCACGGCCACACTCACTGATCATACGACGCAACTCATCACGCAATTTGAGAAGACGGGCAATCCGGCTTTCAACCGCCTCAAGCTGGTCCTGTGCAATCAGGCTCGCATCGTCGCACGATACCTCAGGCTGTTCCTGTAAGGCCAGCAACACTCGNGCCTAAGCGCACTGCGTCGGCGGGACTATAGGTGCGCCGCCCGTTCGATTGGCGAGCAGGCTTCGGCAAAACCCCAATGCGTTCATAATAGCGTATCGTTTCGATGTTTACGCCTGTCCGTCGAGATAGATCGCCAATCTGCATTTTTTTCCTTGCTCCTGTAGTCACTACAGGATGTAGCACGGCAGGGTTAGAATTTCGAGGATTGACAAATGACCGTCGCCGCAACCGACATCATCCGCTACCAAGTTACCGGCATGGACTGCTCATCATGCGCAGCCAAGATTGAGGGCGCAGCCCGCAAAGTCGAAGGCATCAACGGTGTGAAGGTGTCAATCGCATCGCAGATTATGACGCTCGAAGTCGATGATCCGGCGCGGCGTCTTCCGATGTTGGAGGCCGCCGTGACAGGCCTCGGCTATCAGCTCGATCGTGTGGGTGCGCCGAAAACCGAAAACGTAGACGGTGATGACGACCATCATATTCCTGACCTGTCGCATGTGACCCCTGCCTATAAGCGGGCGCTCTGGATCGTCGTTTTGCTCAATGCCGGATATGGTATTATCCAGATTGGCGGTTCGATCCTGTCGGGATCGCAAGCTCTACAGGCCGACGCTCTCGATTTCATCGGGGATGGCCTGATTTCCTTCTTGGGCTTGGTCGCTGTCGGGTGGGGGCTTGCTGCCCGCGCCAAGGCGGCGCTGCTGCAAGGCGTATTCTTAGCTCTGCTCGGCCTTGGTGTCGTCGGCTCGACGCTCTACCGCGTCTTTGTCGAGTACGAGCCGCAAACCCTGCTCATGGGAGGCTTCGCTATTGTCGCCTTCATCGTCAACGTACTGGCAGCTGTGGTGCTGATCCCGCATAGAAAAGGCGATGCTAATATGCGAGCTGTTTGGCTATTCTCACGCAATGACGCAATCGGCAACCTCGCCGTGGTCGCTGCGGCCGCGCTCGTCTGGTGGCTGAACAATCCTTGGCCCGATCTGATCGTTGCCTTCGCCGTCGCGGGCCTATTCCTGCAATCGGCATGGTCGATCATCCGGGATGCGCGGCAGGACCTCGCACAGGCAGGCCGCTCGTGAAGGTTGGCACTGCTGCATTGATAGTTGGCACAGGTGCGGCGCTCGATCTTGCAACGAAGGCATGGGCGCGGGCGAGTCTCGATCCCTATGGCCCTGCTTTCGACTTCTTGCCCTTCGTATCTCTGCACCTGACCTTCAACGAGGGCGTGTCGTTTGGTCTGTTCGCTTTCGAGGGCGATACAGGCCAAGCCGCTTTAGTGGTCGTTACAGGATTGCTGACGCTTGCCATGACCGTATGGGCCTATCGGTCGCAAGGTTGGCACAGGGCGGCCCTTTCACTGGTCGCAGCGGGCGCTCTAGCAAACTTGATCGACCGAAGCACACGCGGCTCTGTCACCGACTTCCTGAACCTGCATTTTGGGGATTGGCATTTCTTCGTGTTCAATCTGGCAGATATATGGATCAGCTTAGGTGCTGCCTTTCTGCTGGGCCTACAAATCATCCCGCAGAAGAATCCGGCTAAAATCACATAGATTCCGTAAATATCGGACGCAGCTCGAACTAGCGCCAAGGCTACTGAGGCACTGCCATGGTGACCGTGCAACGTTGTTCTTTCTTCGCCTTGGCGGCCGCCTCTGCGCACGCCGCAAGCGTCTCCTGATTGGCGCGCACAAGATTGCTGGCCTCAACCAGGTTGCGCCAGCCTCCTGGGCTTCCCGACTGCATGAGCGAGATTCCCGCATTCCAGCGGTCGGCATTCATGGCGATCGAGGCTACGGCCATATCGACCGATCCGGGCAGAACGCGCGGAAGGAACAACGTCAACAGCACGCCGGCGACCAGGCCGGCCGCTCCCACGCCCCAAAGCCACCAATCCTGTTCCCGACGAAGGCGGGCGGCCCTGACGAACTCGCGAAGATCGCCGGTCACGCGCTCGAGGGCTTGTCCTCGAGCCTCGATCGTGCGCCCAGCACCCTCCGAAATCCGGTCGCCGGCGTTCTCGAGCGCGCGGGCGTAATGATCGGGGCCATTCCTGAGCGCCGGCGACTTCTGCAAGGCTTCAAGGGCCTGTCCAACGGCGGTAACCTGCTTGACCATACGGCCAAGCTCCGGGCCGTAATCGGGCGGCTGCTGGATTTTCTCGAATTCCTCGAACGCCGCTTCCACCCCCTTGCGGATGACGGTCATTTCGCCGCCAACGTCGCGCGTCAGCTTCTCGACAGATCGCCGCAACGTATCGAAAGCCTGGGCCGGGTCGCTGCCTGCGTCCTGCTCGTCTGGTTCTGTACCCTCGCTCTCGTCCGTCATGGCGTCTCCTATCGTTCCATCCCAAGGCCCTGGCTCCGGCCGCGTGCAAGGCTCTGCTCCATGTTGCGGGCGAGGCTTTCACTCTGCCGCACATGACCGATTCCGAGGTCCTGGCTGCGATTGCGCAGGATCGATTCAACCTGCGGATCGCGCTCAAGGTTCTTTGTCATGCCGCGCATTTGCCCCTCGACCTTCCCGCGCGCCTCGTCGTGCTGCCAACCGCGAAGCTCCTGGCGTTCGCCCTGTAGCTCCTGCCAGCGCTGCACGAACCGTTCGGCCCTGACGTTCGGGTCCGCCAGTGCGGCGCGCTCCCGGTCCATGCCGGCGCTGAGTTGGCCGACACGCTCGCGGCCGGAAAGCTCCTGCATGGCAGCCCGCGTCTCGGGGTCATGCTGCAAGGCGGACACCATCAGCGCCGACGCTCCCGGCCGCGCCTGGTCGAGCTGCTGGCCGGCCTGCCGCAATTCCTGCTTCTGCGTTTCGAGTACGGGCAAGCCCTCACTGTGATTTCGCTCGGCCGCGTCATAGGCCCGCGCATAGCGGTCTATGGCGCGCTCCATGTCGGACGGCCGCCGCAAGCGGTCTGCCTGCCGGTCGGGCGCGGGCACCTCTCGCACGCTCTCCACTCTTTCCGGCTGCGCCTGGCCGGTTGAGACGGCATTGAGCTTCAGGCCGTCGAACATGGAGCGCCGGGGAGTCTCGTCTCTCTCTGGCCGCTCCTGGGCCGGCGCGACGCGGTCCTGCTGCGGCCCTTCAGCCGCCGCGCTCCGCCCGAGTTTCAAGCCCTCGAACATGCCTCGGCGCGGGCGCTGCTGCTGATCGTCCCCATGTTCCTGAATACGATCCTGGGCGAGATCCTTGGACAGCGAAGAAACCCGGTGTGGATCCTCGCCCCTATTTTCGGCCTCGATGCTCGGCCGCTGCGATTGACGATCGGCCCGGGTTTGCTCCTGCGTCGGCTCTCTGTCCGGACGTAGCTCGATCTCGCTGCGAACCCCCATCTGCTCTGCGATCCCGCGCCGCTCGGCAAAGTCGCGGGTATAATCGAGCGTCGTTTCCTTCACGCCCGACCGGCTGAGCCGGTTTTCAAGTTGGGCGTAGGCCAGCTCGCCGCCTTCATGCACCTTCCACGCATTGCGCTCGGCCGTAGTCCCGTCTGGAAGACGCACCGTCTCCGATCCGCGATGCTCAAGGCCGATCTTGTCCCCGATCTCTGGCGCGGCCTCTTTCATGGCGCGCTCAAGGTCCACACCCCAAATCGTATGTTTCTGGCCGCGATCGTTTTCCAGCGTCACGAAATAGCTGTCGCGGTTCTTCGGGTCGTGCTGATAGGGCGCGGCCCCATGATCGACCAAACGACCGGCGTTACGGTCGGCAAACTCATCCATGCCGGCATAGAGCTGCGCGCCGTCGCGATGCCGGGTCATGGCGACATAGGTCAGATGCCTGTCCATCGTGCCCGACGCCATCACAAAGGCGCGGTCCACTGTCGCGCCCTGGTTCTTGTGAATCGTCGTCGCATAGCCATGGTCGAAAGCCCGATAGTCGTTCGTCGGCACGCTGATACTGTCGCCCCTGCCCTTTCCTCCGGGACCGTCGAGCTGCGCGACGATCCGGCCAGCCTCGACGCTCTCGACCGTGCCAAGCATCCCGTTCTTGACGCCAAGGTCGCGATTGTTCTCCAGGAACACGATACGGTCGCCCGGCGCGAACTCGCGCTTGCCGTCATTGGTCTGGAAGGTCAGTCCACCAGCGTCCGAGCCCTCACCGGGCACACTGCTCTTCGCCAGCTCGCCGCGCTCCTGCAGGGCCGATCTGATTTCGTCATTGATGGCGCGAACATCGGCACGGCGATGTGCCATCGCAACGCGCGTGCCCTCCGGCCGTTCGTCGCGATCGGCAAGGTAGTCGCGCACGATCTCGCCGCGCGCCTCGTCCCGCGTTTCGCTAAGCCGGATGCTCCCGTTATCCCGGTAGGCGGCCAGGCCCTCGGCCGTCCGATGGGTGGCGAAGTCAACCGACGCCTCCCGCTGCCAGTCCACGCGCTGCCGGCGAATCTCCGAAAGCTCGGCATGGCCGATTTGCTCGGCGATGGCGCGGAACGGTGCGCCGGCCCCGATCGCCTGGAGCTGCTCATGATCGCCGACGAGGACGATCTTCGCCCCCCGCGCCTCGGCCTCGTTGATGAACCGGGAGAGCTGCCGGCTCCCGATCATGCCCGCCTCGTCGATCACGAACACGTCGCCGCGGCCGAGTGTGCCGCGGTCGTTCTGCCAGCGATATTCATACGACGCGAGCGTGCGGCTCTGGATGCCGGAGGATTCCTCCAATCCCTCGGCCGCCTTACCCGACAGGGCCGCGCCGTGAACCGTGTAGCCCTGCGCCTCCCATGCTTCGCGCGCCGCCGCGAGCATCGTGCTCTTGCCTGCGCCAGCATAGCCGACAACCGCCGCGATCTGTTCCGGCCCGGTGATATGCTCGATCGCGCGCCGCTGCTCGTCCGATAGCCGTGCCGAAAGATCGCCAGCGCTCTGACGAATGGCAGCGTCTTGGGCGTCGATCGCGCGGCCGACATGCTGCCGATCGACGCCATGGGTCTGCGCCTCGTGCAGCCTTGTCGCGCTCATCGCCATGCCGGATTCGATCCCGACCATTTCGCGGGTCGAATATCGCGCAAGCTCGATCTCGCCTGTCTCGGGGCTCATTCGCTCGCCCTGCAACTCCACCAGCGCAGGCGAAGCCATGACGGTCGCAAAGGCATTCTGGAACGTCTGCGCGTCGTCGTTGATGTAGCGATGCAGTGTCCGCGCAATGTCGTGCCGATCGAACACGCTCTTTTCGTTCGTGACGATCGCAAGAACCTGTTCCGGCTTCTCCCGGATCAGCTCCGCATTCCGCTGCGCCGCTTCCGCATCAAGCCGGGTGCGCGACACGTCGAGGCCGCGCCGCTGCATCTGCGTGGCATGCACGCCCATATGCTCGGTCGGCTCAAGCTCAAGTCCGCGCTCCTGATGCGAGCGATGATCAATCCGCACATCGAGACCGGCCTTTGCCAAATGCTCGTTCGCATGCTGCTCCCACGACTGTCTGATATCGCGGAGCTGCATTTGCGTCGTCGGCAACCCCTCGTTCAACAGACGCACATTCTTCCACTCGATATGCGTTTTCTCGCCAAGCCGTTCCTCTGTGACCTGGCGCGTCGTCATCAAAAGGTGCGCGTGATAATTCCGAACGTCGCTCGCCGAATGCGGCGAATGGATCGCGAAATCGACCGCCCCGCCATAGCGGTTCGCCAAATCCTGGGCGAACGCCCGCGTTAGCTCTAGCCGCTGCTCGGCTGTCAGCTCGTGCGGTAGCCCGATCTCGATTTCACGAGCGACACGCGCGTCTTTCCGATTTTCGGCAAACTCCGCTGCGTTCCAAAGCGCCTGGCGGTCCTTCGCCCATTCCGCACTCACACCCTCGGGCAACACGATTTCCACATGCTCAACGCCCTGCTTGCGGGTGAAGTCATGCGTGAGGCCATCGCGTTCGTTCGTCAGGCGCTCGCCGGCACGATAGGCAGCAGAGGCAACGGCGCTTCTGCCGCTGGCCCGCGATACCGGTTTCATGCTCGCATGATAGATTGCCAAACGCTGCCTGCCCTTTTCCGATCTGCGATCGGCGCAACTGACTTGCGAAGCAAGTCGTAAGTGCGCCCTTCGTAATTGGCTCGCTACGCTCTCGAATGCCTCGGTGTGGCGCTCGCGGGAACATCAATGCGATATATTGAACAACGAACTTGCAGCATAAAACGGCGGAAATTTCAACTGGGACAAGATCAGAAAATGCGCGGGGGCTGGAAAAACGGAAGCTTTTGAATAGTATCGGCTCGGGATCAATAAGGAGGCGACGACATGGCCCGAAAATCTATTGAGGAACGGCTTGCCCAACTGGAAGCGCAGAGAAAGGCGCTCAAGGCTCGGCTCGGAAAAGAGGAACGCACCAAGGACACGCGGCGCAAGGTGCTGCTCGGCGCGCTCGTGCTGCACCGGCTCGAAACCGGCCGTGATGAATTTTCCAAGAGCCTTGCCGACTGGCTGCGTCGCGAACTACCGGGCTTCCTGACACGCGACGGCGACCAGGAGCTTTTTGACGATCTGCTGAAAAAGATGACAGCGGGGAACACCGGGGAGGCCGCTTCATGAGTCAGGCGACACTGGCATGGGCCGCTTTCAAGAACATGATGCGCGCGGCGGCCCGTGATCCTCTATGGGCGTTCCTCTCACTGATCGCCATGCCGTTTCGCGTCTGGAAGCCGCTCCTCGTACTTCTGTTCATCCTCATCATTGTGACATTCGTAATCGGCATGGGCGGGCGGTTCTTTCTCGAACAATTGAGCTTCAGTCCCGGCTCGATTCCTTTTTTCGCGCTCGATCTCGTCACGCTGCTGGTGCTGATTGCGATCACCTTCCGGCTCGTCACCAATCCGCTGATTTTGCATTTCGGGGATATGGAGGGAGAAACCCACGGCTCGGCCCGCTTCGCCACAGACAAGGAAACAGCCGCCCTCGCCCGCACCGGTTCCGGCTTGCTGATCGGCCGCGATCCGAAATCAAGGAAATTGCTGCGCTATGATGGCCCGGCCCATCTGCTGACCATGGCCCCGACGCGCACCGGCAAAGGTGTGGGAACCATCATTCCGAATCTGCTGACCGCCGATCGCTCCGTGATCTGCATCGATCCCAAGGGCGAGAATGCCAGGATCGCCGGTCGCGCCCGTCGCCAGTTCGGCCCGGTCCATGTTCTCGATCCTTTCGGCGCGACGGCTGAACCGTTGGCCGCGTTCAATCCGCTCGACCAACTCGACCCGAACAGCCTGGACGTGGCCGAAGATGCAAGCACCTTGGCCGATGCTCTCGTATTCGATGAACCAGGCATGGCCGGCGAGGCGCATTGGAACGACGAAGCAAAGGCGCTCATATCCGGAATGATCCTCCATATCGTCGCGCACGAGCCGGCCAGCAGGCGTTCGCTTATCACCCTGCGGGAGAACCTGACGCTTGCGCCTGAAGGTTTCGCCGGGCTCCTGAAGGACATGCAGGACTCGACTGCCGCCGGCGGCCTGGTCGCCCGCGCTGCGAACCGTCACCTCGGCAAGTCTGATCGCGAGGCGGCCGGCGTGCTCTCGGCGGCGCAGCGCCATACCCATTTTCTCGACAGCCCCCGCATGGCCCGTGTGCTCGGTCGATCGGATTTCCGTTTTGCCGATCTCAAGAGCCGCAACGCAACGGTCTTCCTTGTGCTGCCACCCGATCGGCTCTCGACCTATTCGCGCTGGCTGCGCCTGCTCGTCACCCAAAGCCTGCTCGAAATGGCTCGCACGCCCGACAAGCCCGCCGTGCCAGTCCTCTATCTGCTCGATGAGTTCGCGGCCCTTGGCCACCTGGCTCCCGTCGAGCGCGCCATGGGCCTCATGGCCGGCTACGGCGTCCAGCTCTGGCCGATCCTGCAAGACGTTCACCAGCTGCGCGCCACCTATGGGCAGCGCGCCGGCACCTTCCTGTCGAATGCCGGCGTCCTGCAAATCTTCGGCGTCAACGATCATGAAAGCGCCCGGCTCGTCTCCGATCTGCTCGGGCAGGAAACCGTGGTGTTCCAGACCATGGGCCGCGCTCTCGATTCCGATAAATCGGGGATCTCGGGGTCTGAGTAGCAACGGAACAGAAAACCTACATAAGGATTTTACGGTTCCTCATCCGGATCGGCGGTTTTCGGATCGCGTAGCGGTCTGAGTTCGCCTCGGGCCACGAATTCTGGGAGTGTGAAGGCGTATCGGCCGAGCATATTGACGTGACGGAAGCNTCCTCCGGCTTGACGTCGTGGCCTTCGGTGACGAGCTGGTTGAGGGCTGCATCCGTATAGATCGTGTTCCAGAGCACAACAAGATTGACGACCAGCCCGAGCGCTCCGAGTTGGTCTTCCTGACCTTCACGATAACGCTGACGCAATTCTCCGCGTTTTCCATGGAAGATGACGCGGGCGAGCTGGTGGCGACCTTCACCGCGATTGAGCTGGATGAGAATACGGCGCCTGTAGGTTTCATCATCAATGAAGCGCAGGAGATAAAGCGTCTTGATAAGGCGGCCGAGTTCCTGCAGGGCGCGAGCGAGGCGGGTTGGCCGGTCATTGGTCTGAAGGGTTCGTGTGAGGCCAGCGGCCTGGACGACGCCGAGCTTGAGGGAGCCAGCGAGGCGCAGCAGATCGTCCCAATGGTCGGCGATCAGCTTCATGTTGATCCTGTTCGACGCGATATCGTCGAGGATGCCGTAGTTGGCTTTTGCATCGGCGCGCCAGAATCTTGCCCCGCCGACATCTGCGATGCGAGGGCTGAACTGGTATCCGAGCAGATAGAAGATGCCGAAGATGGTGTCGGTATATCCGGCCGTGTCGGTCATGATCTCGGTGGGCTGAAGCTCGGTCTCCTGTTCCAGCACGACGGCGAGGAGGTTGAGGCTGTCGCGCAGGGTGCCTGGAACGGTCATGGCGTTGAGGCCGGTAAACTGATCTGAAGCGAGATTGTACCAGGTGACACCGCGCTCCTGCCCAAAATATCGTGGATTGGGGCCGGAATGAATGGTGCGGACCGGCACAACGAACCGCAATCCATCGGCGGATGCCACTTCACCGCCGCCCCATTTTCTCGCCAAGGGGATGGCGTTTTGCGCCGCGACCAAGGCGGCGTTTGCGGCGGTCAGCGTCTCGGCGCGCAGGAAGTTTTGCTTGACCCAACTGAGCCGGGAGCGTCGAAGTGCCGGGGTATCGATGCGAACCAGCGGCTCGAATCCGGTATTGGTCGCTTCGGCGACAAGAACGGCGCAGATGCTGGTTGCGATGTTTTCCGCGCGTGAGCCGCCCTCGCTGGCGTGGGTGAAGAGATCGGCAAAGCCGGTTCTCGCATGCATTTCCATGATCAGTTCGGGCAGATCGAGCCGAGGTAGACGCGCATCGATCGCGGCGCGCAGCGCGTTGAGGCTAGGTGGTTCCTCGATCTTTTCCAGGCGGTCGAGGGACAGATCCGAGCCTTCCGAGGTATTGATGATGTTGACGGCCGGGTTCAGCGGGACACGATCGGCGGTTTCCCGATAGGCTCGGTCTAGCCGGCTCGACAAACGCCCGAGTTCTTCGTCAGCAACGGTGGATACTCCCACGGTGCGGCAGACCGTCGGACGTGCAGCTTCCCATGCCGGACCTGATAGCAGCCCCTTGCGCGGATCGGCATACCGCAGTGAGCGAACCGGAAAGATGTCGCGCCGGCGAATGGCGCGGCGCAGTTCGTCCAGGATGCAGAGCCGATATCCCGTCAGATCGACGGCGCCATCGGCAGTCTTGAGTTGGGTCTGCCATGCCTTTGGCGCAAAGGCTGTTGGTGGTGGGCCGGCGCGCTTGCGACCGGAATGAACCACACGGAGATAATCAATGGCCTCCAGCAAGGGCCGGCCGGCGGGAGCCGCGCCGAGATCAAGGCCCGCGAGCAGTCCCGGCGTATAGGCAATCTTGCGATTGTGCTTCCTGAGTTCGGTAAAGTAGGTGTCGTCGCCAGGTTCCGCGAGGGTGCCGACACGCTCGACGGCTGCGTCAAGCGCCTGCCTGTCGATCAGGTCGAAGATTGCGGTGCGGACTGCATCGTCGGGCGTTTCGGGATCGAGAATGACGATCGCCGCGTCGCGCAACTTCAGTGCCGCTGCATCCAGGTCTCGCAGCGACCGCAATCTTGCCAGCTTAGCAGCCGACGACGCCTCCGACACCATCGATGTCGTGACCGCATCGAACAGATCGATGACATCATCCCCGGCCGATGCTTCGAGTGTTCGAATAAAGGCCAGCAGGGTTGCCGCGCGCCGGTCGGCCGGCAGACGCGAAACGGACTGAGCCTTTGCAGCGCTGGCAAACCGCGCCAGCGCCGTGATTTTACCCGGTGGCAGCCGATCGAGCGACGGCAGGCCGCTTGCGAGGGTGCGGATCTCTTCCAGACGGCCGAGTGCACGGCTGATCTCCCGTCCACTTTGAATGTACGGCCCGTCGCGCAGCCGGTCGAGCGGGCTTTGGCGGGCACCCTCCGGAACAGCGACCAGGCTATCAAGCCGTTCCCGCTGTTCTGGCGTCATCGCCTCGATCAGCAATCTGTGCAGCCGCCTGTTCGCCCGTGTGCGAACCCTTGCCACGGCCCTTTCCAACACAGACAGACCCGGCAGCAGGACCTTGGCTTCCAGCAGCCATGCGACGGCCCGGTCGAAGAGAGCCGACGGTCGGTCCGATCCCGTCCAGCACAGGGCATAAAGAAAGCGGTTGAGACGGAACGCGACACCATAATCGGTATAGGTCCGGTAGCCGTAGTGGTGACGAATGCGAGGCGCATGACGCCAGCGCCCTTCGCTGCGGGCATATTCGGCAATCAACTCTTCGGGCTCGGTGAGCGAAAGATGCTGGGCGGTGAAGCGCAGAGCTGAAACAGGTGCCGCTGTGGGGTCTTCCGGAAAGGTGCCGAGCATGCGCAGCGATCCGAGCTGGACGGCGACGCCTAGACGATTGTGGTCGCCGCGATGCACGGCGACGAACGCAAGATCGGCGTCATCGAGGTGGAAATAGCGAGCCAATTGGTCCGGGGTAAGCTCGTCGGGAAAACGACCATATTCCCGCACTTGGCTCTCGCTCAGGTATCCTACCGGCACGGTCTTTTACGCCTGTATGCTGTTGTCGCGCTTCGCTCGACGCTTGCTTGCCAGCAGATCGCTTGCCCGCTCGCGGGGCTTTCCCTTGGCATCGACGTAGGCATAGAGCGTCGACAACGACACGCCGAGTTCAGCCGCGACATCACGCGCAGCGTTGTCGCGATCTGCCATCATAGCCATGGCCGCCTTTAGCTTCTTCAGTGTCATGACGCGCGGTCGCCCGCCAGCCCGGCCTCGGGCACGCGCCGCTGCCAGCCCCGCCATGGTGCGTTCGTGGATGAGATCGCGCTCGAACTCCGCCAGGGTGGCAAAGATGCCGAAGACGAGGCGGCCGGTTGTCGTCGTGGTGTCCACGTCGCCGGTCAGGACCTTCAGGCCGATCCCTTGCTTCTGAAGGTCGCTGACCAAGCCGACCACATGGGCGAGCGAGCGGCCGATGCGATCGAGCTTCCACACCACCAGAGCGTCACCAGCCCGCGCAATCTCAAGCGCTTTATCCAAACCAGGCCGTTCTGTTGCACGGCCCGAGCATACGTCGTCGAAAATCTTCTCACATCCTGCGCGTTCAAGACCGTCGCGTTGGAGATCGAGATTCTGCTCGCTGGTCGAAACCCGCATATAACCAATCAGCATCGGCGCTCCCCGTTTCACATTAACTTAGACGGCACGGAGTTTATCGGCTATAGGTTTCTGCACGAGTATTTGTAGAATTTGACCGCTTCTGCGGAATTGTTGCGATCTGCTTCGCGGCGTCACATCAAACCGGGGTTTGTTGGAACGATCCGCGCAAAAGGCTTAGCCGCGGAGACACACCCTGAGATCGAAGGCCGACACCGATGGTGCAAGTTCCGAAGTACGCTCAGCTCGAGCACGAACGCCGCTTTCTGATTGCGGTATCTCCTGATTTGTCAGATTTGCCGTTCCGGTTGATCGAAGATCTTTATATCTCCGCAACCCGAATGCGTCTGCGCGCCATTATTCACAGCTGCGGGCAGCAGGTTGAGTTCAAGCTCTGCAAAAAATACCCCATGGAAAACTTGTTCTCCGGCGCGATCGTGAACGTCTATCTGACCGAGGCTGAGTACGCAGTTCTTGCGCAACTGCCAGGCAAACGAATTCGCAAGCGACGACATCGCCTGGAATTTGCAGCGGCAGCATTTGCTGTCGATGTTTTTGAGGATCAGCTTGCCGGCCTGATATTGTGCGAAGTCGAAGCTGCATCGGCCGAAGACCTTCAATCGATCCCAACACCAAGCTGGCTGGGACAAGAGGTTACCGCCGATCCTTTCTTCAGGGGAGCCAACCTCGCACACATCAGCGCATCGGTCTTGAGGACGAAGCTGTCATCCGTGGGGCCGGTCGCTGGGCCCGCGCAAAACCTTATGTAGGTTTTCTGCTCCGCTGCTACTCAGACCCCGGGACAAGATATGATGGCCGACTTTATGAGATTGGCAGAGGACGGCCGTCCAGCGGACAGTGGCCAGACGTCGAACCACGATGAATTCTATGACGAGAACGGACTGCCGAAATGAGCAGTGCGTCACCACCTTCGATCGAACGGCGCGCTGCGGAACTCGACACCATCGCATCGGTCCTGCCCATGGATCGGCGTGACGAACTGGCCGAACTGTTGACCGACCAGGACATCGAAACGCTCCGCCATCTGGTCAACGAAGGCATGGGCGCCAACACGCTGCGGGCGCTGACCTCCGATCTCGCCTATCTGCAGGCCTGGTCTCTGGCATCCACGGGAATGAGCCTGCCCTGGCCGGCCCCCGAAGCCCTGGCGCTGAAATTCGTCGCCCATCACCTCTGGGACGTCGAGAAGCGGCTGACCGATCCCCTTCATGGAATGCCCGCAAAGGTCGAGGACAAGCTCCGCTCACAGGGGTTCCTGCGATCATCCGGCCCGCATGCCCCCGACACCGTGCGCCGTCGGCTTGCCACCTGGTCGACGCTGACGAAATGGCGCGGATTTGAAGGTCCTTTCGGCTCCCCTGCGCTGAAATCCGCAATCCGGCTGGCCGTGCGTGCCACGCCCCGGCCGAGGAAGCGCAAGAGCGCGAAGGCCGTCACCGGCGATATCCTCTCCAGACTTCTTGCCACCTGCCATAGCGACAGCCTGCGCGACGACCGTGACCGCGCGATCCTGATGGTCGCCTTTGCCTCCGGCGGACGCCGGCGCAGCGAGATCGCGGGCTTGAGAAAGGAGCAGTTGACGCAGGAGGAGCCGATCCCTGTCGACGGCGAAACTCCCCTCCCCTCACTGTCCATTCACCTCGGCCGCACCAAGACCAGCGGCGCCGAAAGCGACGAGGTCGTCTACATCACCGGACGGCCTGTCGAGGCACTGGACGCCTGGCTGACTGCCGCGAGGATTGAAAGTGGCAGCGTGTTTCGCGCCATCGATCGGTGGGGCAATGTCTCGCGTCGTTGTCTGGACCCGAAGGCGATCAATGACATCGTCAAACAGCGCGCAAAGCTGGCCGGCCTCGAGCCTCAGGAGTTTTCGGCCCACGGCCTGCGCTCCGGCTATCTGACCGAAGCCGCCAATCGCGGCATCCCGCTCCCCGAAGCCATGGAGCAGTCACGACATCGTTCGGTTCAACAGGCGTCCCAATACTACAACAACGCTCAGCGGCGCAGCGGCCGTGCTGCCAGGCTTATAGATTAGTCTTATCGAAAATACGGAGCATTTGATGAGCGAACTGCAAAACCGCATCGTAGAACGATTGGCAGCGCTGGACCTTTTGCGGCAGGTGGACCTCACCCCGGACAAGCGGGAGAAGCTTATGACGGCAGCGATCGGCCTCTTCTACGCTGCCGGCGGAGAGGCCGATGAACTGAAGGAAATTGTCCTCAAGGCGAACGATCACAAACGCAGCGACGTGGCAGATGCCGTTGCCCAAATGGTCGTCGCAACTGCTGCGGTCAGTTACGCATCCGACCTCGATCTGGTCCAGGCGGCCTACAACTGGATTGACAACACGCCGGTCTCGCTCTCCGACTGAGCTGTTTCGATTTCCGTTGATCTTTTGGTTTCCTCTCTTTAGCTATCATCACAATTCAGTGACCGGACATCATCGCGAGGGAGATGGGCGGGTGACAACGAGCGCTTCAACCCGGTCAGTTTCGAAGATCGCTGCGATTGCTACTGCTGCGGCTCTTGTCGCGCTGCTGTCCATTCTCGGTACTTGGGCCACACAATCTTATTTTACGACGATCAGTCGGGCTGAAGAGCGCGCCATAGCTTCTGTAAAAATCGTCGCAAGCCATGTATCCTGGATCCATCAGATGGGAACCCAGACGGTTCGTCGGATCGATGATGCGCTTCGCCTCACGGATCTGAGGTTCGACGGGAACATCCGTGACATGGACGTGGCGACCCAAGGCTTGCCAACCGGCGTTCAGGCCTATGTTGTCGATGCTGAAGGCCGAATCCTTTACTCCACCGACCCTGAGATCAAGCCCGTCGACATCACGGATCGCGACTATTTCACAGCCGTCAGGGATGGACAGACAGAGTATGCTTCCTCCCTCCTCATCAGCCGTCTCAACGGCGACCAGATTTTTGTATTCAGTCGGCGCATCGTTCGCGACGGAAAGTTCATGGGCGCCATAATGGTGTCGGTTCCTGCAGACATCACGCGGCCAATCTGGGAAATGGTGGATCTCGGTGGCGATTATGCCATCAGTTTTGTTCGCGATGACGGCATGCTGGTCGCGCGCTACCCGTTGCCCGAGACGACTTTAGACATGTCCGGCTACATCCTCTTCACAAAGTATCTGAAGGAAGCGCCGGCCGGGACGTATCGTGCAGAGACATCGCCAATGGACGGAGTGAGGCGCGTGGTCGCCTATCGGCGGGTGGAAGGGACACCCTTCGTAGCCGTGGCCGCCGCAGACTACGACTTCCTCATCCAACCGTTCAGGCAAACGCTGCTGATGTTGGGTGTAGTCGCTATCATGATCATCGGCGGTGCTGCTGTTGCTGGTTTGTGGATCCTGCACCTCCTGAGGGCTCAAGAACAGCAATCGGCGCAACTCGCCAAAGCGCTAGAAACCAACGAGATGTTGTTGCGAGAGATCCATCACCGGGTGAAAAACAACCTGCAATCCGTGATGTCACTGGTCCGTCTCCAGATGCGAGGATCCGACGGATTTGAAGCGCTCAACAGCCGGATCAAATCGATGATCGCGGTTCACGAGCAGATCTATAAACATGATGCATATGCGCAGATTGATGCGGCAGAACTGATCCGCGCTGTCGTCTGCAGCGCAGTGTCGGTCCATGATGCAAAGCTTCGTGTCGAATTCGATCTGCAATCTCAACCGGTCTCGGCTGACAAGGCAACAGCGCTTGCTTTGCTGGTGAATGAAGTTGTGACGAATGCCATCAAGTACGCTTACCCTGACGGTAATGAGGACAACTTGTCAGTTGCTCTGACGGCACAAGACGAGCTGGGAAAAAGTCTCCTGACCATCAGCGATGAGGGTGTAGGCTTCGACGTCGGTGAGGTGACACCTGGCACTGGTACGCGCCTTGTCGATGGATCGGTGCGCCAATTGGATGGCAGCTACGAGTTCCATTCGCAAGGTGGGACGCGGTTCTCGGCGACCGTAACACTGGTTTGAAGAATTGCCGTGGAACGTGGCGACGTGTCGTCCCGTCCTTCCCTGTCACCGACGGTCAAGCCGGCTTCTTGACGCGCTCGTCAGCCAATCTCTGAAACCCGACGCGGTCTCTCCCGGCATCCTTCGCCTGATAGAGTGCCAGATCGGCCCGTGCCACGAGCTCGGTTGGGTTGGCTAACCTTGAGTCCCGGGTGAAGACGGTGGCTCCCAGGCTGGCGGTGACCAGCCCATACTCGCTGCCTTCATGCAGCATGCCGAGCTCCCTGATCGACGTTCTGATCTTATCACCGATCGCGATCGCCGTGTCGCTGTCCGTATTGGGCAGGAGAACCGCAAACTCCTCACCCCCGAAACGCGCTGTAATGTCACCTGACCGACGGGCTGCAGCGGCGATTGCGCCTGCAACAGACTTCAGGCAGCCGTCACCGGCGAGGTGTCCGTAGCGGTCGTTGTACGCCTTGAACCTGTCGACATCGATCAGAAGCACAGACAAAGGCCGACCGGTCTGCTTGGCTACCTCAAATTCGCGCTGCAGCCTCTCATCGAATGACCGGCGATTGGCCAGTCCGGTTAGTGCGTCTGTTTCAGCCAGACCTTTCATCCGCTCTGCAAAACTCTTGAGCGAGAGTTCGGATTCCTTCATCGCTGTGATGTCGGATACCAGCGCCAAAACGTGTTGGTCCTCGGTCACCCGGGTCCTCAGAGCCAACCAGCGACCATCTGCCATCGGGATTACTTCGTCCTTGTCGACGAAGAGCGTCTTGGCGGCGGCCTGAATGTCTTCTTCGTCTAGATCGATGGGCAGATTCTGACGCTCGCCGTTGCGCACAGTGGCCCTGACAATGTCGGTTATGTGCGCACTATCCTTGCGGGCATAGGCAGATTTTGGAAACAGCGCCCGATACTGTTCATTGCAGAATACGATTTTTCCATCAGGCCCAAACATCGCAAGCCCGTCTGACATTTCAGCCATCGCCTGCGCCATGATGTTTCTGCTAGAACGGAGTTCCTGCTCGAGGAGTTTCTTCTCGGTAATGTCGACCGTGACACCGGCCAGGCCGACCATGTCGCCTTGGCGGTTTCTTAGGGGCACTTTTGAAGTCGAGTACCAGCGCGGCGGTTTGCCGTCTTCGATCAGGAACTCCTCGAAGTGGTCGAGCGCCTGACCGGTTCGCAAGACATCGGCCTCGGCTGCCATCAACTGCTCGGCTCGCTCCCTCGGCGCGAGATCATAATCTGTCAGCCCCACCATCTCGGACGACCGAGCGCGCCCATTGTGGCGTGCAACATTCAGGTTCGCGACGACAAACCGGTGTTCCAAATCCTTGACATAGTGGTAGTCGGGAGCCTGTGTGAGAGCAGCATGAAGAATATCACGTTCCAGCGTGAACCGGCGGAAATATGCCAGAAAAAAGCCAATAGCGGCTGTCGTTGCAAAGTTCAGAACGACGATTGGCAATCCCACCTGGTCAACAGCACGTTGGAAGTCTGCCTGGGGAAGAAGCGCAAGTACCGCGATCGAAAGGCAGCCCGCAAGCACCGCAGCGCTCAGGATCGACGGCGCATTATTCATCGGCTTTTTGCCAGCGAAGAACCAAAGCGAGCTTCCTAGAACGAAAACAATGGCGATAGCGGTCAATCCAGGCGCCACCCCTGCCCCACCAAGGTAGAAGCGGAAGCCCGCAGCCATGATGGCCGTGATCAAAGCAGCCCCCGGCCCGCCAAATACAGCGGCGGACTCGATGATCGCAAGGCGGAGGTCAAAGATGACACCCACATCGAAGCGCACCGAGAGTAGCATTGAGGCGATCGCCGCCAGGCCCATAGTGACTCCGAGGCCGGCACAGCGCAGCTTGGGCGGCAACTGGTAGAAGCGATAGGAGAGATGTGTCCAGATCGAGACGATCAATGCGACTGCGGCGAGATTGCCAGCAAGAACTTTCCAGACGTCATCCATTCTCAATCACCGTCACGCTACGCCCCGAACACTCAACCGGAAGAGACGACGCTGCGCTCTCGAACGCCCCAAGGGACGCGGTGACAAGCCCAAACCGTCAACACAGTTCATCCTCAATATCTGGCAAAAAGCTAAAGCAGCCGTTTATGAACAACGACATTTAACTAAAGTCTCATCTCGTTGAGACATCGCATCCGACAGCATATCTCTGGTCACCTGACAGGAAGCCGGTTGCCGCTCAACCGCCGAGCGGTTAGAGTCAGCCTCCAACTACGAACGAGGCAGACATGGCGACCGGTACAGTGAAATTCTTTGCTCAAGACAAGGGCTTCGGCTTCATCACCCCAGATGACGGCGGTCAGGACGTCTTCGTGCACATCTCCGCGGTCGGCTTCGGCGAGGCTTTGAAGGATGGCCAAAAGGTTCGCTACGAGGTGGGCCAGGACCGCAAGACGGGCAAATCAAAGGCTGAAAACGTCTCAGTGATCTGAAACGGTAAATGGCGAAGTCGTGCGCGGCAATTTGATGGATATCAATCGTCGCGCACTTTCATTTTGTAGGTATAACAAACAATTTATTCATCGATAGCTGAACCACATTGTGTGGATTTCTAGTCCTATCAATCGAGGCGTAATAGCTAAAGCGCGCGTGAAACCCTCTCTTAGGGAAACCTCTGCCCCGTCAGCATCGCCACCAGCTGGAACCTGCTTCGGATGCCACTCTGATATAGATTTATCAGAACCTTGGCGCTCTCTTGCGCCGGCGGCGATGTCTGAAAATGAACCGCCCCGGCTTTACCGGAGACCGTTTAGTTTAAGTTATGCGGCCATGGCTGGCACGTCCAGCATAGCGTAGTATCGTTCTTCTGCCTCGGCGGGCGGTACATTTCCGATGGGTTCCAGAAGGCGACGGTTGTTGAACCAGTCGACCCATTCGAGCGTGGCGAACTCCACGGCTTCGAAGTTGCGCCATGGTCCTCGCCGATGGATGACCTCGGCCTTATAAAGACCGTTGATTGTTTCGGCGAGAGCGTTGTCATAGGAATCGCCCGCCTCCGCCAGCCGCTCAGAATAGCGAACGGACACGTATTGCGAGCCGCGGTCGGAATGATGAACCAGCCCGCCGCGTTTGACAGGCCGCCGATCATGAAGCGCCTGGTCGAGGGCATCGAGCACAAAGCTTGCGTGAGCGGTCCTGCTCGCCCGCCAGCCCACGATGCGACGGGCGAAGGCATCAATGACGAAGGCCACGTAAACGAAGCCCTGCCAGATCGCGACATAGGTGAAATCGGATAACCACAGCATGTTCGGCGCTGGAGCGAAGAACTGTCGGTTCACTCGGTCGAGCGGGCATGGAGCGGACTTGTCCGACACGGTGGTTTTGACTGGCTTGCCGCGAATGACGCCTCGAAGCCCCATCTTCTCATAAGCCGTGCGACGGTGCAGCGTGCGACGTCGAAGCCTTCTCGCTGCAACTGTCGCCACACTTTCCGCACGCCATAGACCTGGAAGTTCTCGTTGAACACCCGGCGTATCTCGACTTTCATGGCAATATCATTCCGTTCGCGGGCCGATAGGCGGTCCACGTCCGTGCGCTTGGCGATAACCTCATAATAGGTGGACGGGGCAATCGGCAGCAGCCTGCAGATCGGCTCGACCCCGAGCACCGAGCGGTGTTCGTCGATAAAGGAAATCATCGCTTCAGTGGGCGGTCGAGCTCCGCCTGGGCAAAATACGCCGAGGCTTTGCGTAAAATCTCATTCGCCTGGCGAAGCTCCCGGTTCTCCCGTTCCAAAGCCTTCATCTTCTCAGCCACGTCACTCGGCAAACCTGCACGCTTGCCGCTGTCGACCTCGGCCTTCTTCACCCATTCATGCAGCGTATGCGCCGAGCAACCGATCTTGGCCGCTATCGATGATACCGCCGCCCAGCGGGAGGGATGTTCGGCTTCATACTCCGTCACCATCCGAACGGCGCGGGCACGAACTTCAGGAGAGAATTTGTTCGTCGTTTTGCTTGTCATAGACCCTACTTCTCACGAGTTGGGGTCTCCGGCAAAGCCGGGGCGGTTCACATCGATCTGACCGTGATCACCAAGCCTCGCATGATCGAGGCATCTATCGAGACCACGAACGACCCTTCTAGTCCGGCGATGAAGCATCTCATCCAGGATGCAATGGATCCTAACCGCCGCGAGGCGATCCGCAGCGCCATGTCGGATCTTGAGCAGGCTGGCGAGAAACCGTTCGAGCACAACATCCGTACGGCCCTCTCGGGCGAAGGGATCGAAGGACAGGTTCTCGGTCATGACAATCGCGTGGCGAGCCTCGTGACCGATACGGGGATTGTAGCCGTGGATCGCGCTGATCTTCCGGAGCAGATGCCTCCCGACGACGAGGAGGTGAAGTTCACCGCCCGATCTGATTTCAGGACGCTGGGTCGGCCGGAACAGGTCCAAGATGCCCGACCGCAGCAGCCAGGCGAACAGACCGCCCAAGAGCCTCAGTCGCAGCACCACAACGCCGAGCTTAAGGCTATCGAAGCGCAGCAGCTTTCGCAAGCCAAGGAAAGCTGGTCGATGCTGATGCACCTTGTGATCAAAATCTCAGACTTCGGTCCAAATGTCTCAAAGTCTCACGAGGCTGCGCGTTACTATCAAAGGCCTTCGGAAACACCATGTCCTGATCAACCAAGACATTGAACTTGTAACCCGGTCGGATTTCGAGCGTGGGTTGGACATTGAGATTGCGGCTGATCGTCTGCTCGGCGACCCGGCCGAAGCTCTCCGCGAAATTCCGCCGCGCCGCATCGGATGCCGTGTCCTGCGTCGCAAGTGTGGAGCTCTCCGGTATGGACGCATCGATCCCGGTTCCAATCAGTGCGATCAGCGCCGCCGAGCCGAATGTTCGCCAATAGTGGTTGTTCACCTTGTCGTGGAAACCGCCATATCCTTGCGCGTCCATTCCCGCCATCCCGCCAATCTGCAGCGTTGAACCGTTCGGGAAGATGATGTCGGTCCAGACGACGAGCATGCGGCTCTGCCCGAACGACACCTTGCTGTCGTAGCGTCCGAACAACTTCGCTCCTTGCGGGATCAGCAGGCGATGCCCTGTCGCGCTGTCGTAGACGTTCTGGCTGACCTGGGCGGTAATGCGACCGGGAAGGTCCGAGTTGATGCCGGTGATCAGGGTCGCCGGGATGACGGAACCTCGCTTCAGTTCAAAGGCCGATTGCTGCGGCACCACGCGATTTGGGAGATATCCGAGGTCCTTGAGATCTGCGTTGAAGAAATCCTCCTTGGAGGACTGTCCGTTCGGATCGGCATTCTGCCCGCCAAGCCCCGCCCGCAACGCGGCTGCATAGAGATCCGAGGTGCCGCCGGGGCTCATTGACGACGCCGTGTTTGTCGTCTCTCTGGCCAAGGTGGTCTCGTCTGTTCTCGCCTCCAGTTTGCTGCGGTCGATGGCAAGCGGCGCGTCATAGGCTGCGTCATTCGCCTGTAGTCGCGCCATCCGCTGTCGATGCCGCTCGCGCAGATACTGCTCCCGTTGCTCACGCTCGAGGCGGGCGCGCCAGACCTCTTCGGATTCCAGCTGCTGCCCACGCTGCTGCACCTCGCGTTGTCCGGGCTGCGGCGTGAAGGGATTGTTCGCCTTTTCCTCGGCCTGTTTTGTGTCGACAGGTGTCGGCTGGAACGTGGTCTGCTGCTGTGGCTCGCCGATGATGCCGTCCGTCACACCGCGCTTGATCTGGTCGGCGAAGGTCGATGCTGGATTGCCCGAGCTCGTTTCCGGGCCGGTGTCCTTGCCAAAGTAGAGACCTCGGGAGGCGAGCCCATAGAAAATGACGCCAAGGAAAGCGATGACCAGCACGATCACCACGACAATCGGCAGGCGATTAATCCGCTTGATGCCGGATTCTGCTTCGTCATTTGCAGCGCCACCGAGCTTGAGGGATTGTACCATCGTTGCCCTCCCCTCAGCCGCGTCGCATCAGCGACAGAGCGCTCGCCGGCGTCGCACCGCTCGCCGTTACGTTATAAGCCCGACCCAGTTCGACGTGATCGGTCGAAAGACGCGCCAGAATCTGGCCATCGAATGGCAAGACGACATAGGCGAGCGGGATGACCTTCGTCTCGCTGTCGGTCTTCTGGTCGGTGACCACGGCATAACCCCAACCCTTCAACGCCGCCTCCAGAGCCTGTCCGAAGGGCGAGGCGTCCGGTTTGAGGGAAACGGTCGCCTTGCCCGGTCCGATCTGCTCGGCAAGCCGGCTGACCATATCGCCGGCGATGGCGCTCGCCGCCGGGCCGGAGATTTCCGGCGGCGCGTTGCTGGCGACGAGACCATCGGTCCCCATCGACTGGCATCCGGAGAGGAGGATGGCGAAGGTGCCGGCTGCGGCAAGGGCGCGGATGAGGCGCAAGAGGAGATAGTGGGCAAAAGTTCGCATCACTGCCCTCCCCTTTTGATCGTCACCTTTTCCTGTTTCCAGCCAACGCCGGAGACCAAGACCGCGCGATCGATGTGATAATCGACCACCATTATGTCGCCCTTCATCCGGTAGTTGACGATGCGGTTCTGGCCGCCTGACGTGACAAAGAGCACCGGTGCATCCTGGCCGGAGATCGAGCGCGGGAACTGGATGTAGGTTTTCAGGCCATCGGAATAGACCCGTGTCGGCCGCCAGCCGGCCCTGCCTGAGACCGAATAGGAGAAGTTCAACTGCTCGGCCGGCACGCCGGCACCCGGGATCGTGCTCGCCTCGAGACGGGCGTTGATATCGGCGAGCTTGGCCGCAACATCCTCCGGATACTCGAAACCGACACGGGCCATATATTGGCTCGAATGCGACTTGAGCTGGATATGATAGGTCCGCCGCGACGTCGTCACCACCATGGATGTAACGAGACCTGGCTCCGACGGCTTGACGATCAGATGGATCGCCTGGCCGCCCGCCGCCCCTGACGTGGCCGGTTCGACCTTCCACCGCACAGTGTCGCCAACCAACACGTCGCGAACGACCTCGCCGCCCTGAAGCTCGATATCGCAGACCTGCAGTGGTGAGCAGACGACCGAGGGCTGAACCTCACCATAGAGAAAGATCACCTTCCCGTCCGCTCCCTTGGTCACCAACCCGCGCGATCCACGCCACTGGGTGGAAATCCCCATGCCCTTCGCCTCGTTGGCGGTGACGCCGTCGGCCGCAACGGCATCGAGAGGTGCAAGGACGGAGAACGCCAGCACCGCCGAAGTGATGGTGCCGGCGGTCAACGTGGCCCGTAGTTTTATGTGACGGGTATTCATGTTCGGGGCCATGCCTTTCAAAGCTGCGCTGTCCAGTCGAAGTCGCGGAGATAGAGACCGATGGGGTTGAGACGGATGACGTCCTCGTCCTGCGGTGGCGTGAGGGTAACGGTGGCGATGCCGCGGAAACGGCGCACCGCCGTCTCCTTGCCGTGGCGGTCTCGCTCGAACTCGGTCCAGTCGACCTGATAGGACTGGTTGGACAGTGCAACGATATTGTTGACCTCGATCGCGATGGTCGCAGTCTTCGCCTTCTCGAAGGGGGAATTGGAGCGGAACCAGGCATTGACCTTCTCTGTCGCAGGATCCGAGGTCCTGAGCAGGCCGTAGGTTCGGTCGATATATTGCTTTTGCACCACCGCATCCGGCGTCACGCTACGGAAATTCGAGACGAAGCTGCCGAGGGTGGCGCGCACCACACGCGGGTCGGCATATTCGATCTGCTGCGGGAAACCGGCATTGGAGGCCGTGCCGAGCTTGTCGACCTCGACGATATAGGGAACGAGCTTGACCTGCGTGCTCTGATAAAGCGCGTAGCCGAAGCCGATCACCGCCATGACCATGCCGGTGACGCCGACGATGCGCCAGGCCGCAGCCGCCTTCACATACGAGCCATAGCGCTCGTTCCACTCGTTGCGCGCAGCGAGATAGGGATTGGCGATAGGGGAGTTATCTGACGGATTGCGTCCGGCCATGGGTGATCAGCCTCCAGCTATTTGTTCTCGTTGGGGGGCGGGGGCGGAGGGGGCGGTGTTGACCGGCCCGACTGACGCGTCTGGTCGAGCTTTGCGTTGGCGAGGCCAAGCAGCGATCCGGCATAGGCTCCAGGGGCGGCGATCGCCTTGTCCTTGGCTGCCGATCCGGCAGCGTGAGCAGCATTGCCAATGCCCGATGCCATGCCGCGAAGTGCCGCGCCGGCCATCGACGAGCCCCCTGCCCGTGCCGAGCTCGCGGTCTGCGCCCCTTTCGTTGCGGCGCTTGCACCGAGGAAAGCGCCGCCAGCCGCGAATGTCGCGGCCTGGCCGCCGTGGCGGATCGCTTCCATGCCGCCGGCAATCGAGACGCCCTGCACGACGCCCTGCAGGATCGGCGGGACATACATGGCGATCACGAAGACCACGACCGAGATCCCGGCGATGGCAAGTGTGGTGATGAACTGTTCGGATATGGCCGTCGGCGCTTCGGCCAAGCCCAGCAGAATGTCGGAGCCGATCTTGGCGATCATCACCAGCGCCATCAGCTTCATGCCAACCGAGAAGGCATAGACCAGATATTTGACGGCAAAGTCCTTGGTGAAGGACGAGCCGCCAAGACCGAGCATGATCATGCCGGCGAGCAGACCGACATACATCTCGACCATGACGGCAACGAAAATCGCGGCGACCAACGAGAAGGAGACGACGACCACGACCATGGCGAAGACCGCGGCGATCGCCAGCGCGTTGTCTTCCCATAAGCCGAACTTCGCCTGTTCCGACATCTTGGTCGCGACCCGGATGCCCGCGTCGAAGATGTTTGCGGGTGATGCCGAGCCGCCGCCGGCGCCGATCTGATAGAGACTATCGACAACGGCCTTGGCGAAGGACGGTCCCTGGTCAAGGATGAAGGCAAAGAGGCCGATGAACATGATCCGCCGGACGAGCTCGGCGAACCAGCTGTCGAGCGAGGCGGCGTTGATCGCCAGCCATACGGCGGCGATCCCGACCTCGATACCGGCAAGGATCCAGAACAGCGAACGCGCCGCGTTCATCACCGTTGTCTCCCAACCTTTCGTGGCAGTGACGACGGAGTTTTCGAGCGTCGTCAGGACCGAACCCTGTTGGGCAAGCGCCGGCGTCGCCGCCAACAGGATGAGGCCGATCGAAATGAACGCGAGCTCCAGCTTCCTGGAGGGACGGACGATCACCATCGCGGCTTCATCTCCTGGCCGCCACGGACGTTTCGGTCCGGATCGCCGCTGAAGAATTTTTCGCGATGCTCGCGGCGCTCGGTTTCGGATGCAGGTCGCGCAGCGGCGGCGCCCGATCCGGACACGCGGGCCGGACGCGGCTGCACCACGTTCCAGGTGACGATGCCGGCACTGAGCGCGACGATCCCCGTCAATACCAGGATGACCACCAGACGCGGGCTCACCAGCGTGGCTCCATGGCCTGGCCGCCGCGAATGTTGCGCTCGGTTGCGCTGAAGAACTGCTCACGGCGCGCCTGGGCCAGATCCTTTTGGGCCTGTTCGGATTGAAACCATGTGCCCATCATAGTCATCTGCTGGGAGACGAGGCCGCGCAGCTTTTGCATCTGCGCGACCTGCTGTGCGGCGATCTGATGTCCAACCTGCAGCGCCTTCATCTGTCCGTCGGCGGATTCCGACATCGAGCGCAACGACGACATCGTGCTCTCTTCGCTGGAAAACTGCTCGGCAGTCAGGTTTGCCGCCTTCAGCGTTCCGGCGATCGTGTCGCGGTTGGTGTCGGACCAGTTCTGATAGGTCGCGGAGAAGCTGGCTCCATCAGGCAGATTGCTCTTCATCTCGGCAAAACTCTGGAAGCGCTGTTTCAGCACATCGTCGATATTGCCCATCGAGAAGGCGACGCCCCGCCCCTGCGCGACGACGTTCTGCAGGTTCATGAGGTCGTTCTCGACCTGCCCCCAGATGTGGTTCGGAAGCTGCGCTGTGTTCTGCAGGAGATTGTTGTAGATCTTCAGCTGGTTCTGGATCTGCTCGGCAAGTTGGGAGATCTGGGTGATCTGATTGTTAACTTGCTCGGCCGATTTGCCGACCAGCGACACGAGCTCGGCATTGTTGGCGAGTTGCGTCCATTCGGTGGCCTGCCCGGTGACACCGCCAGCATAAGCCGGGACCGGTAGCGCGGCGGAGAGAATGATGGCCGCGATGACCGCGGTGCGTGCCGTTTCACGCGGTGGGAAAGAGTGTATCGGCATGAGCGATCCCCCTTTGCTTGAGCCAGTGGAGAGGCCATGCGGCCCCGTGTTCGGAATGAAGGGTGCGAATGCGCTTGAGGTCTTCCTTGCCGGACGCGCCGACGAAGGAGAGCGCGACGGGACCGAGTGCCATGTCGAACAGGCGGCGGCCTTCCGGTGAAACGACGTAGTATTCGCGCTTCGGAAGCGCCGTCGCGACGATCTCGATCTGCCGCTCGTTGAAGCCGATGTGCTCATAGAACTCGCGCGTGCCCGGCTCCCGCGCCGCCCCGTTCGGCAGGCAGATTTTTGTCGGGCAGGATTCCTTCAGCACATCGATGATGCCGGAGCGCTCCGCATCCGAGATCGACTGGGTAGCGAGCACGACGGCGCAATTGGCCTTGCGCAAGACCTTCAGCCACTCGCGGATCTTATCCCGAAACACGTGGTGGCCGAGCATCAGCCAAGCCTCGTCCAAGATGATCAGGCTAGGGGCGCCGGTCAGGCGTTTCTCGATGCGACGGAACAGGTAGGTGAGGACGGGCACGAGATTGCGTTCGCCCATGTTCATCAGTTCCTCGATCTCGAAGCACTGAAAGGTGCCCAGCGCTAGGCCGTCCTCCTCGGCATCGAGCAGTTGCCCCATTGATCCGTCGACGGTGTAGTGGTGCAGCGCGTCCTTGATCTCGCGCATCTGCACGCCCGATACGAAATCCGAGAGCGAACGGCCGCGCGATTCCGCCATGAGCCCGATCTGCCGGGAGATGGCGTTGCGATAGTCCGGGTTGATGGTCACACCTTGCAGCGCCACCAGGGTCTCGATCCATTCCGACGCCCAGGCGCGGTCGCCATCGGTCGAAAGCTCGGCAAGCGGGCAGAAAGCCAGCGCCTTCACTTCGCCTACTGCCGAAGGACCGATATCGCCGCCGATTTGGTAGTGATCGCCATTGAGTCCGAGCGTCAGCGGCAGCATCGAGCCACCCTTGTCGAAGGCGAAGACCTGGGCTTGCGCATAGCGCCGGAACTGCGCGGCGATCAGCGCCAGCAGGGTCGATTTGCCGGAGCCTGTCGGCCCGAAGATGAGCGCGTGCCCGACATCATCGACATGCAGGTTCAGCCGAAACGGCGTCGAACCGGAGGCGACCTGCATGAGCGGCGGCGAGGCTGGCGGATAGAACGGGCAAGGCGCGGTCGGACTCCCCGACCAGACGCTATTAAGCGGGATAAGGTCGGCAAGATTGCGGGTGTTGATCAAGGGCTCGCGGATATTGGCGTAGGAGACGCCGGGCAGGCTGCCGAGAAAAGCGTCGGTCGCATTCAGCGTCTCGATACGTGCGCCAAACCCTTCCGCCTGGATCAGCCGGCGGATCGCCTCGCAATTCTCCTGTAGGCGGGCCTGGTCCTCGTCGAAGATGACGATGACAGGCGTATAGTAGCCATAGGCGACGAGCTGGGACGAGGCTTCGGCGATCGCATCCTCGGTTTCGGCAACCATCACCATGGCGTCCTGATCGACTGAGCGCGACTGTGTCTGAAACAGCTGGTCGAAGAAGGGTCTGACTTTCTGTTGCCATTTCTTGCGGGTGCGTTCCAGCTTTGCCCTCGCCTCCTCGGCATCGAGGAAGAGGAAACGCGATGACCAGCGATAGGTGAGCGGCATCAGGTCGAGGCTGTTCAGGATCCCCGGCCAGCTTTCCGCCGGCAGGCCGTCGATCGCCACGACGCCGAGAAAGCGGTTCTCGACCAAAGGCGTGAGGCCATGCTGCAGCTCGGCCGTCACCAGCCAATCGAGATACATCGGGATCTCAGGCAGACGGACCGGATGGTTCTCGCCGGTGATGCAGAAGCGGATGAACTGGAACAGTTCGTCATAGCGGGCGACGCGGAAACCGCCGTGCTCTTGCGCCTCGCGTGTCATCATCCGCCGGATCGACACGACATTGGCGAGATATTGCTCGACCTCGCGGATCGAGGTCAGAAACGTCTCCAGCGCTTTGTCGGCATAGGTTGCGGAACGGCTTGCCGCATCAGAATAGACATAGCGGGTCAGACCCGAGCGCCGCGGCTCGGGCGGCCGCCAGGTCAGGATCATTACGTGCCGGCTCTCGAAATGCCCCCTCTCCTTCTGGAAATGCGCCCGCCGTTCGTCGTCGATCGCTCGCGTGACCGGATCCGGAAAGTGGGATTCGGCCTCTGTAGGATATTCCCCGGTCGGCACCCTGATGGCCTCGACCTGGATCATCCAACCGGATCCGAGCCGCGACAGGATCCCATTGATCTGTCGCGAGACTTCGTTGCGCTCGACGGACGTCGAGCTCTCGCTGTCCGGCCCGGCAAAATACCAGCCAGCCATAAGAGAGCCGTCCTTGAGCAGGATTACGCCGTTTTCGACGAGGCCGGCATAGGGTACCAGATCGGCAAAGGACGGACCGGAATGACGGAATGACTTGAGGGCAACCATCGAGAACCCTCAGAACCTGCGCCAGGGCGACGACGTCGCGCGATAGAACGTCTTGTACGAGATATGGCGGATATAGACCCGCCGCATCAAAGGATCGGCCTTTGCCATCATGCGCAGTGCCGCGACAGCGATCAGCCAGATCGCGAGGCCGAAGAGCGCCGCGTACCAAGTCAGCACGACGAAGATCAGGATGACGGCGGCAAGGGCGGTCAGCAGCACCAATTCGCGGTCGGCGCCCATCAGCAGGTTCGGACGCGATAGCGCCCTGTGTACAGGCGAGCGGGAAAGGTTGGAGCCAGGCTCAGCCATGGGCTCCCTCCCCTTCCCATGAAGGCGTGCGCGTCGGCGTGGCGATGTCGGTCGCTGATGGCGTGTCGACCGCTCCGATTGATGCACCGGTCGCGCCAAACAGGGCGACGATCTGTGTGGAGCCAAGCAGGATCCCGCCGACAAGGGCGATGAAGCAAAGCCGCCGCGCGAAATCGTTCAGTTCGCCGCCGAAGATCAGCATGCCGCCGGCGATGGCGACGGCCGCCAGTGCAATAAAGCCGGCGACTGGCCCGGTGATCGATTGCTGGATCTGCTGCAGCGGTGACTCCCATGGCAGGCCGCCGCCACCAGAAGAGGCGAGTGCCGGTTCTGCCAAGGCCAGCGCGATAGCGGCGATGCCCAGGGTGGCGAGCTTTATCCTTGTCTCATGCGGCATGGCTGTCCTCATCAATCTGGGCGTAGTGCTCGGTCCGATAACGGGCATTGCCGAACCCCTCGACATGGATCACGTCCCGGACCCGCCTGCCCTTGCCCGTGCGCTCGATGGAGACGACCAGATCGACGGCTTCGCCGATCACCTCCTGCATCGGCTGCTGGCTCGCTTCCGCCGTCAGTTGCTCAAGCCGGCGGAGTGCTGACATCGCCGTGTTGGAATGGATCGTGGTGACGCCTCCCGGATGACCGGTGTTCCAGGCCTTGAGTAGCGTCAGTGCGGCGCCGTCGCGGACCTCGCCGACGATGATGCGGTCGGGTCTGAGACGCATCGTGCTCTTCAGCAGCCGGGCCATATCGACCGTGTTGGTGGTGTGGAGCGACACGGCATTTTCTGCCGAGCACTGGATCTCGGCGGTGTCTTCCAGGATGACCATGCGATCGTCGGGGGCTGTTGCGACGATCTCGGCGATCACGGCATTGGCAAGCGTCGTCTTGCCCGACCCGGTTCCGCCTGAGATGACGATGTTCATGCGCGACGCGATGGCGCTTCGTAAAACCGAGGCCTGCGCTTCGGTCATCACCTTCGACTTCACGTAGTCGTCGAGCGGGATGAGGCGTGACGCGCGACGACGGATTGTGAAGGCAGGTGCCGATACCACGGGGGGCAGCAATCCCTCAAACCGATGTCCGCCGATCGGCAGTTCGCCGGAGATGATCGGTCGTTCATCGTCTGCTTCCGACTGCAGCGCATGGGCGACGCTGCCGATGACGATTTCGGCCGTGGCGGCGCTCATAGCGCCGGCCGGGGCGACCCCGTGCCCCAGCCGTTCGATGAACAGCCTTCCGTCGGGATTGAGCATGATCTCGACGACCGTCACATCGTCGAGTGCGACACACAGTTGGTCTCCGAGGGCGTCCTGCAGTTTGCGCACGAGGCGTGGATGGGAGCGGAGTTGGGTCACGCGGCGCTCCTGAAGAGGCCGGAATCGTTGCGCGCGATCGCCAAGCGGTAACCTGGCGGGCAGACCTGTTCGAAACTAGGGCGATCAGCCGGCAGACTGCCCGCGACGGCGACGGTGTTCCCGATCGCAACCGGATTGCCGAGGCGGTGCATTGGCCAGCCCGCACGCTTCAGGATACGTTCAAAACGAAGATCCGTCGCGGTGACGATCTCCTTGTATCCGTTGGCCATCGACCATTCGATGATGCCGGCGAACATCGTGAGCGTCACCTGATGCAGAACTCCTCCCCTCCCCGCTTGAAGCGACGTGTCGACGCAGAAGCGTGAGCTCTCGACCATCGCGGCATGGGGGGCGAGCGAACCGCGCTCCAGCAGTTGCGGGAATGTCTGTTCCAGCATCGTCGGGCCGAATGCGGGTAGCAGGCGTGCGCAGCCGACGACCTTCTGGTCGGCCGAGATCGCCAGGATGTAGGTTGGGCGGAGATCATCGTACTGATCCCGCTCTCCCTGTTCGGTGATGCTGACATCCCACTCCAGGCGACCGCCAAACACGGCGGCCCGAAGACGGTGCATCTGGTTCAGGTAGTTGTGGTTACTCGCGTAGTGGTCGGCCGAGACGCTCAGAATCTGCATGGTGATCTCCGCATGAACTGGTCAGGCGAAGGGAAATCATCTCGTGCTGCGTGTGGCTATGTGCAGATTTGCACCCGGTGATTCTACCGAATCGGCGCTATACGTCTCAAAAGCCGGTTGGGAACCGGGTTCTAGGATGTTGATAAGAGGTGCAGATTTGCATTTCGCTGTCAGTGGTGCTGGCGGACAAAGCCGGGCTAACATGCGGAAGTCTTTGGATGAATCGATATTCTGTTAGCCTCTCCGGCAGTTCCGTTAACTACTTGTTAACTTTAAATCTCTTGCGAGGATGCCGGAATCGCAGGATAGTTTCGCAAATGATGGCGTTCGAGCCATTTTTTCGAAACTGACGACCTCCGGGGAAATAGTTCGCAAAATGAGCAATATGCTGCCCAACAGATTTGATATTGAGATTGCCGAGCAAGGGGCGAAGATCTCAAGCGCGTTGCATATGTTGCGCAGCCAACAGTACCCGCCTGATGCTCGCAAGGGGCTGCGCAAGTTTCAGCTTGCTGAAGTTGCGGACTTCATGGGTGTCACGCAGACGCACCTGAGGCAACTCCATTCTGACGGGAAAGGACCGGAGATTGAGTCCATCGGTGGGCGCCGATACTACACGGCTGACCAGATGCTCGAGCTTCGGGACTATCTCGAGGCAAACAAGAAGTCCGACAAGCGATACTATGTGCCAAGGCGGAAGGAAGGAGAGCCGATGCAGGTTGTATCGGTCGTCAACTTCAAGGGCGGAAGCGGCAAGACCACCACTGCCGCACACCTTGCGCAATACCTCGCCCTCACCGGCCATCGTGTGCTGGCGATCGACCTTGATCCGCAGGCTTCACTGACTTCGCTTTTCGGCATCCAACCGGAGCTTGATGATACTGCCTCTCTTTATGAGGCCCTTCGATTTGACGACGAGCGGAAGTCAATCGCTGACGTCATCCAGCCGACCAACATTCCTGGACTGGATGTTGTGCCCGCCAACCTGGTTTTGCAGGAATACGAATATGACGTGCCACTGGCGATCTCCTCCAAGAAGGGGGAGGATGGCCGACTCTTCTATATGCGGATCGCCAGCGCTCTGAAGCAGGTGGATGACAAGTACGATGTGGTCGTCATCGATTGCCCTCCTCAGTTGGGCTATTTGACGATTACCGCCCTCATGGCTTCGACCGGAATCCTCATCACCATTCATCCTCAGATGCTGGACATCATGTCGATGAGCCAGTTTCTCATGATGCTCGGGGGGATCATGGGGCCGGTTGCGGAGGCCGGGGCCGAAATGCGTGTTCAGTGGTTCCGGTATCTTATCACCCGCTTTGAGCCCACGGATATTCCGCAGGCCCAGATGGTCGGGTTCATGCAGTCGATGTTCGCACAGCAGATGCTGAGAAACCACGTTCTGAAGTCCACTGCGATTTCCGATGCTTCGATAAAGAAGCAGACATTGTATGAGGTTGAGCGCGGTGAGTTTGTTCGGGCAACCTACGACAGGGCAATGGAGAGCTTGAACGCCGCCAACGCGGAAATCGTTGAGCTCATCCACGGTGTCTGGGGGAGGAAATGAGGCACTTGTCAGCCGTTTTTTTTATCGTTTTGCAAAGTGATGTCAATGATTTACCGGCGTTGACAGCAGGTTGGGAGAGCACTTATGTCCCGTGAAAATCCTTTCGCCAAACTGGATATGGCGTCGATCTCGGCAAACCAGACGCCGACAAAACCCGGTTACGGCATGACAGGAGCCGCCAAGACGGTTGTTCGCTCCATTGAAGATATGGCCGAGAACACCAAGAAGCTCATGGAAGGTGAGGTGATCGTGGAGCTTGATCCGCGATTGATTGACGTGTCCTTCGTGGCCGACCGCCTTTCAGACGACGGAGAAGAGTTTCAGGAACTGCTTCAGGCAATCAAGGAATCAGGACAGACGACGCCTATCCTTGTTCGCCCCAGTTCCACGGATGCCAAGCGATACATGGTCGTGTTCGGTCACCGTCGTCTCAGGGTGGCTCGCGAACTGGGAGTTCCGGTCAGGGCGATCGTAAAGAAGCTCGACGATATCACCTCGGCGATCGTGCAGGGACAGGAAAACGCAGCCCGTTCAAACCTGTCTTTCATTGAACGCGCCTACTTCGCTCAGAACCTGATCGTGTCTGGAATGACCAAGGAAACGGTTCGTTCGTCGCTCGCCATCGATGAGGCGATGCTGTCGAAGATGCTTGCTGTCGTCGAGGCGGTGCCAGCGCCAGTCATTCAGGCCTTGGGTGCATCGAAGAAAATTGGGCGTGACCGGTGGCTCAGCCTCCGGCAGTTGGTACTTGCCCCTGCCCTCTCCAAGGTCGCTGTTGAGCATGCAGCGTCGGCCGGCTTTCAAAAGCTTCCTGAAGCAGAGCGGTTTGATGAACTCCATGACTACGTGAAGCGATACAAGGCCAAGTCGGCTGCGAAAAAGCCCAAAGCCGATACCGCAGCAAAAGACTGGATCTCGTCTGATCGCTCGCTGAATTTCGCGATGACCGCCAAAGCGAAGAAGGTTGCCATCGAGCTCACGAATGTCGAAGCCAAGCCCTTCAGCGAATGGCTGTCTTCTCGCATGGATCGCTTGTACGAGGAGTACAAGGGGTCGCAAAACGAAACCAACGGAGACTAAACCGCAAAAGAAAAAGGCCCCCAAACGGCGAACCGTGGAAGCCTCTCTCGTCATCTCTAGCAGGATCGAGAATCGCATTTCCCGGAATCACAGTCAAGAGTCTTGGCGCCATTTTGGTGAGCGGATTTCTTTTGCCTGAAGAAAGGTGAGAGAAAAATGCAAACAGGAGATGTGACGACGCCCTTTGGGCGGCGATCGACGTCGCTCGCCCAGGTCAAAAGACAAATGGCAATCAAGAATCCGGATCAGAACACGCGGATTGAAAAGTGGAAAGTGTTTCGCGATGTCTGCGAGGCGCGAGAACGCCTTGGACTGCAAGATCGGGCCTTGGCCGTTCTCGATGCCCTCCTGACGTTTTACCCGCACGGGGAGCTCGATTCGAGCCGCGGGCTTGTCGTTTTCCCATCCAATGCGCAGCTATCGGTTCGCGCTCACGGGATCACAGAGAGCACACTTAGGCGGCAGCTCGCGGCGCTAGTTGAGGCCGGGCTAATTCTGCGCCGCGATAGTCCGAACGGGAAGCGATACGCGCATCGCAATCGTGACGGTGAGGTAGAGCAGGCCTATGGCTTCGATCTGACCCCTCTACTGGCTCGCACCCATGAACTTGCGCATATCGCACAGGACGTCGCTGCGGAGCGAACGCGGTTCCGGCGGACAAAAGAAGCTCTTACGGTCTGCCGGCGAGACGTGCGAAAGCTCATCTCAGCTGCGGTGGAGGAGGGTGCGTCCGGCAACTGGGGGCAGGTAGAGGCGGTCTATGTCGACATTCTTGCACGCCTTCCACGCTATCCGGACAGGGTTCAGCTCGCACTCGCACTCGATGAAATGCAGCTGCTTCGGACAGAGATCCTCAACACCCTGGAAATGCAGCTAAAACCTGAGAATATGCATGGCAATGCCGTCCAGAATGAACGGCATATACAGAATTCAAATACCGAATCTATCCATGAATCTGAACCTAGCTCCCGAAAGGAGCAGGACGGAAGCCTGGAGGATGAACCTCAAACCAAGCGCGGGGCGAACGGACGAGAGAAGGCGAAGCCTGAGCCAATAAAGGCCTTCCCACTGGGGATGGTTCTTCGGGCCTGCCCGCAGATTGCCGACTATGGTCCCGGCGGACGTATGGAAAACTGGCGCGAGCTCATGAAGGCCGCCGTCGTGGTGCGCTCCATGCTGGGCGTCAGCCCCTCAGCTTACGAGGAGGCATGCAACGCCATGGGGCCGGAAAATGCCGCGGTGGCTATGGCCTGCATTCTCGAACGATCGAACTTTATAACATCTGCCGGCGGCTATCTTCGGGATCTCACCAGGCGCTCCGAGCGTGGGGAGTTTTCACTTGGGCCGATGCTGATGGCTCTTTTGAAGCTTAATGACGGCGGAGATCGAAGAACCGCTTGATGCTGGCACTCTGCAGTCAACGACATTGAACCTTGTCAGGATCGATTCTGTTCGCATCGCTGGATTGGGCTCGCCTTGTCAGCCGTTTTTTTTCCTGATTTTCTTTTGTAAGACAGGGGCTTATCAGCGTTGAGGGGCGAATATTCGACGGGGGAGGATGCAACACAATATGTATTACAATGCGACTACAGTTGAGTCGCAAAGCCGCTAAGGCCGTTCCGCGAAGGCACCCGTCCAGCTGTGCTGCCCTTTGATTGGGGGGCACTTTGATAACAAAAGTGGTCGCTTGGCATTTTTGGCTACGGCCCGCGTCCGGGGGATGCTATGCCCTCCAGCAGTTCAAGTAGTTTGTCATTGAACTTGCAGGACCCAATGACGACCAAGCGATTTCCAAGGCTGAGTTTACAACAACCGTCAGGGATGTTCACTAAGAACAAGTTGGTCAGTATCTCGATCGGAAAGACGGTAATGAATTGCATCGCGCGGTTATTCCGTGCGCTAGCTTTGAAGTCACGCTTTCAATCGATGCGTGAGAGCACACCGATCGTTTGAAAGCGTCTCTAATGGAGTTTGTCCAACATCAACATCTCGTTAAGGCCGGGTATTTCAGCGCCAACGGCTACCGCCGCCAGACGTGATGGACGACATCGCGTCATCCTGTTGATTGGCGGATTTCGGCGTAAATTGTCTCGATCCGAGCGGCCTCTGCGTCGCTGAGCGCCGAAAACTCCTTGTCGCGAGCCCGCTTTGACAGTCGCCCTTCGTTCTGGCGTAGGAACCGGAACAAGAGGTCCAGCAAGCGATCGGGCATATCGATCATCTGCTGCACTTCGATCTTGAACGCGTCATAGATGCGTAGGAATGCCGTCTCGGCCGGCAGATCCACATCGATCGTTCGGGCTACGCATTCGAACAGGAATTCGGCGTGCGGCGTTGCGTCGAAGTAGCGGTAGAAGTCGGCGGTGTCATTCAGCACCGCGACATTGCCACGATCGGTTGGTTGCCAATGAACAAGCGGCAAAAGGCGGCGTGAGTAGCTTTCCAAGACGGTTCGATAGGCATCGATGCGGTCTAGGATGACGGACGAGACCGGAAAGACGAGTCCCGGAGGGTTGAACCCGCGCTCGGCGAGAACATGATGGATCAGATAGCGGTGCAGTCGGCCGTTTCCGTCCTCGAAAGGGTGGATGTAGACGAAGCCGAAGGCGAGGGCTGCTGCGGCGAGAACAGGATCGAGGTGCTGTGCCGCGCTGCGGTCGAAAGAGGCCAGGCCGTCGATCAGCGAGGGCAGGTCTTCATGTCGGGCGCTGATATGATCGGGGATCGGCGCGCCCGACAGGCGATCATGCTCGCCGATGAAGCCACCCTCAACGCGCAGGCCGAGATGGACGAAGCGCGCGTCGCCGATGACAATCCGTTGCAGCCGCTCCAGTTCAGCGCGGTCTATTGGCCGGCGACCGGCTTCACCGATCACCTGGCTCCAGCGTTGGATGCGATCTTGCGGTGGATCTTCTCCCTCGATCTGGAAGCTCGAGCGCGAATCCTTGAGCAGCAGGAATGCGGCGGTGCGTGCAAGCAGATCCGCCGGCACTTCGGCGATCAACTGCCGCGCTTCGTCTCCAAGCCCGCGCGCAACGAACGCGTCGAGCGCGGGCGTGCGGAAGATCATCGGGCAGAAAGCTGGTGTGCCGGGCAAGTTGTTCTTCACCCGATGTCTTGTCGAACTCGCTCCACCCACCGCGAATTGCCGGTCGGGATCTACGACAAGGGCATAGGTGCCCTGTGCCGCGTCGGGCAGATCGAGCCGTATACCGAGCAGCCATTCGTAGAGAAACCACAGCCGTCGCGCATAGGCGCCAGTAGGCGCCGCGCGCACCATGTCAGCGATCGGTTCAGGCCCAATTTTCCGGAACAGGGCTTTCAGAACGGCAAGGTCCAGGCCTTCATAGCGCAGCGCGAAGGTCAAGTGTCCGGCAAGGTCATTGCCCGGCTGGTGGCGCGGGGTGTAAATGTTCCAACTCTCGGCCTCATAAACTTTGTGACGTGGGCCGATCGCTGACAGGTTGATTGGCACAGGCACGGGTAATTCAAAGGCATCGATCAGCGCCGCATAGCCGACAGGGATGGCGGTTTCCGGCATCCAGCGGCCGTGAAAAATGCTGACCGCGCCTGAAAACGGCTTTCTTCGTCCCTGCTCCATGAATCCTGATATCCGCTTCTGAAAATTAGTTTCGGTGCGAAACTCTCATGAAATTCGATTATCGGCAATGAATTTCGATGACAATGAGGCTATATTTACGAAGATTGATTCTGAAGAGCGGTGTGAGCCAGAAGCTCTTCTATAAACGGCTGATCGATCTGGCGGACAAGCGCTATGACGAGCATCTGAGCGTGTTGGAGAAGAAACATGGATGATCTCGATAAGCTGATACAGATGCTACCTGAGGATGAACAGCGCGGCACAATCTGCGTGAATTGCGGGCACTCGCTGGTAGGACGCAGGAAGACGTGTCCGCCGGGACCGGTTTCAAGCAGACCAACGTCTCAAAATTGGAGAAGCGCGCCGACATGAAGCTCTCGACGCTTCGCGATTATGTCGAATCCCTCGGCGGCACGTTGAAAATTGTTGCGGATGTCGCGGGCAAGAAAGTCGATCTATCCAGCATCGCGGAGCGCTCCCGACACGGTTCAAAGGTCTGAGCGAGCCATCGGTAGGGGAGGGGGTCTACAGCCCGGCCGCTTTTGTCAAGTTGACGCGGAAGCGATCGCGCCGGCGCTGGTAACGGCGGGTCATTTCGGCGCTGGCGTGGCCGAGCTGTTTCTGGACATAGCGCTCATCGACCTCGGCCGAGGAGGCAAGGCCGGCACGCAGCGAATGACCTGAGAATTTCAGCCCCCGCTCGATTTCAGGAAGGTCGCCACGAATGCCGGCGGCGACCGCCGTCTTCTTGACCAGGCGGGCCACCTCCTGATCGTTGAGCCGGTACGGTCCGACATTCTTGCCCTGGCCAGTGACGCGACGGAAGAGGGGGCCTTTTGCCAGCTTTGCGAATTTGATCCAGGTCTCGACCGCGGCGACCGGACAGGTGCCATCGGAGGAACCGCGGCCGATCTCTACCTCCCGCCAGCCGGTCTTGCCGCGCAACGTCACCATCAGGCCCCTATCAAGGATCTCGATCCATCCGCGTCCGTCTTCCGTTTGATCACGGCCGAGATCGAGCCCGGTGATTTCCGATCGGCGCAGGCCGCCAGCGAAGCCGATCAGCAGCATGGCCCGGTCGCGCAAGCCGCGCAGGGAACCGCGGTCTAGGGTTTCCAGCATGGCTATCAGGTCTTTCGGCAGTATTGCTTCCTTCTGCCGGGGAGGGGCGGCGTGCTTGTTGCGGATGCCGGCCATGACGGTGGCGATGGCGCGATCCTTGCGATCGAGCGGCATCCCGCGTTGGGCGCAGTTCCAGCCAATCGCAGAAAGACGCCGCTCGATGGTCGACACGGTATTAGGCTTCATGCCGCGCGTCGCGGTGCCAATGGCACTGCCGGAGGCGCAGGCGGTGATGTAGAGTCCGACGACCTGAGGATCCGGGGGGAGGGGGGACAGGTTCTGGCGCCGGCACCAAGCGGCAAAATGCTTCCAGTCGGCGGCGTAGGCGCGGCGGGTGTTGGTGGAGCTTGCCGCCTCGACATAGCCACGCGCCCGATTGGTAAGCTGTTCCAAGTGCGCGGGTAGGGGAGGGGAGGTGGACTCCGCATGAACGGGGTTGACCGTTACGGCCGATTGGATGTGCTCATCGTCGTTGTTCATCTACCCTGCTCCGTCACCGCATAGAGATGACCGATAGCCGGTTCGCCACGGTCCTGCCGCACGAGCACCGGGCGAATCCAGATCAGGCGTCGCTCGCTGAGGCCCGTACCGTGCGCCTGCCGCCGCCAATGGCCGCGGCGCCAATGCGCGGCCACTTCGCGGCCGGGAAGGTGAGGGGCTATTGTATCGTCGGTGCGGTGCTCGACCGCGCCAAGGTGAAAATCCAGCCGGCGGATGGAAAAATAGCCATCTTCCGCGAGACGGCCGGCTGCGGTTCGACGACGCTTTGGTGTGCTGGCGTTGACAACTGCATCGACGAGCGAGGGGGGCGCTTGTTTCGGCCATTCCGGCGTGCCAAGCGCGGGTTCACTCGACAGAAGGCACAGTGCGTTGCAGAGCAAGGCTAGCACGCCGCTGGCGGTGGGATATGCCGCCTGATTGAACAACGCGGCGCGCTCGTAGCCGGAAAGCGTCGGGCTGCCGACCGGAAACCCGTCCTTGCGGGCATCCTCGACACCTTCCCGAAGGCTCGCCAGGGCGTCGAGGTCCGGGCGAAGGCCAATATCGTTCGTGGCGACCGCTTGGTCGAGTGCCTTCTGCAAGGTGTCGTCCGGTGAAGCGAGTGTCAGCGGCGCAAAGAAGTGCGGTTCGTGGCCGATGATCCAGGTGCCCGAACCGCGATGCGGACCGTCCGTCCGCCGGCTGGTGATATAGAAGGACAGGCTTGGCGCAGTATCGTTGTCGGGGCCGCGCGCGAAACTTTCGACATAGGCGCCATCGATGACGTTCGGCTCGCCGGGAAGACCGACGTCGAGCCCGCCGGCGAAGCCGAGATAGAAGCACCGGAAGGGCAAGTGCATATCCGAGAGCCGGATATCGCCGAGATCGGTTCTCCGGAGAAGCGCGACCAATTCCGCTGGCAGCCAGAAGGAGTTACGGCCGCCGGCCGCGAAAGCCACAAGATGAGCGACGGTGCTTATCGTACCGGCGGCCACGTCGGTCGTTGTCGGCCGTTTTTTGAAGGGGAGCTTGTCCAGCGCCCGATTATAGGCAGTCATGCCTGCGTCGGCGACACGCTGGAAGGCATCGGAGGTCAGCAACCCGTTATGGCAATGATTAACCTCACGGCGGACGATCTCCCGCGCCTCGGGGAACTGGCGCAGGAAGCGCATTGGATGCAGATCGTCGGCATCGAAAGCCATGTGGATTTCCCTCAAGAACGGCGCATCTTTCCTGATCGATCATGGCGAGTCCGGAGCTGAGATAGAAGCCTATCTGTCGCGACTTCCGACACTTTGTCGCACTGATTTGGACCATTCTCTATATTAAGAGCATAATGAACGATAATGCAATCTTATCAGTCATTATTAGATGAAGACAAGGCGTGCGGTTAGGCAGAAATATATGGCAAAAACTGCACGCGCAGTATATACTTCGCGGCATGGATTCGCTCGCCCGCACCGCTGCTTCAACGCCCGGCCCACCTGCCCAGTTGCCGGCTTGGGCTCTTCCGCGCGGGCGTGATCTCACGGAAGTGGACGCTGCCTTTTCCGCCGGTGTCGCCTTGAAATCGCTGGACGATCTTGTTCGTTCCGCGCCCGTTTGGGCCGGCTGCTGGCGCGCCCGCCAGGCTTTGAAATGCGCCGCGGTTGCCGTCCGGCTGATGGGACGAAACGAGGACGAAAGGGTGCTGCGTGACGCCGTCCTTCTCACCGCGTCCGGCGACGATCCAGGGCCTGCCGGGAAGGTGTATTTGGCCTACAAAAGGCTGGTCAGCCGAAAATCCGGGCTTTCCTCGAAAGCTGTGGCCGATCTGGCCGATCTGGCCGATCTGCTGGGGCTGGCCTGGGATGACCGGCTGGCGGCCGCCGTCGATCATGCCGACGGCGCATTGCAGTCGGGCCGGCCGGCGCCCTTCGCCGCGGCGGACCTGGTGACGGCGATTGTTGCCGCCCGCCCTGAAGCCGAGCCGCTCGCCTGGGCGCTCGCCGATATGTTGATCGCGATAATACTGAGATGGGAACGTCCTCTACCGCTGCTGATGGCGGAACGGTATGGTTCGGCGTTCAGCACGCTTGGGGGCAGGGGACGGGTGCGGCCGGGCGAATCCGGTTTTCCGCGCGCCGTCTGCCTCGCCCTCGTGGAAGGGACGAGCAGCGCCCTGCGTTCGGCGAATGAGATCGCCCGAAGGGCGGACGCGCTGCTGGCCGTGGCGCCGAAGGTGCGGACCAAGGGCGCCGGCGCGGTCATTCAAAAACTGCTCGAGGAAGACGCCGTACAGGCCTCGGCGCCGGGCAGCAATCTCTCCCGCTGGGCCGCGACCCGGCTGTTCGAGCGGCTGGAAGGTTTCGGCGCCGTGCGCGAGCTCTCCGGCCGGTCCTCGTTCCGGATTTACGGGCTGTGACGATGGCTGGAGCGAGCACCGCGAAAACCAGGCGCCGACCGTCGGACAAGGATCCGCAACACGATGTGTTGTATGACCGGGAGCTCGAGGATTTGCCGCCCGATCTGCGCTGGCGCGAATGGATGCTGCGGGTCGAGGCGGTGATCTTTGCTTCGGCCGAACCGGTGACCCGCGAGACGCTGGCGCGCGTCGTCGGAAAATATTGCAGCATCGACCTGCTGATCGATGATCTCCGGGAAGAATTGCGCGACCGGCCCTACGAGCTAGTCGTGGTCGCCGGTGGGTGGCAGCACCGGACCCGACCGCGGTTCGCCGAGACGATCCGGGCGTCGGCGGCGCCGACGCGGGGAGGCGCCGCGGCGCTGTCGGAGTTCGAGGCGATGGTGCTGATGGCGGTGGGATATTTCCAGCCGGTGACAAGGAGCGACTTGTCGAAAGTTTTTGGCAAGGAAGTCAGCCGCGACACGATTAGCGCGCTCCGCGGCGCTGGCTTCCTCGCCTCAGGACCGCGCAGCCCGACGCCCGGCGCGCCCTACACCTATGTGACGAACAGGCATTTCCTCTCCGCCTTCGGCATGGAGACGCTACGCGATCTCCCCGACATCGAAGCACTTGAGGATGCGGGGCTGCTGAACAGAGCTGCCGTGCGAGAGGAGCGGATTTCAGCCGAGGCGGAAGGTGAGGAGGAATAAGGCTGCTGCCGTCGGCGCGAGGGTATTCGGTTGTCGATCTCTGTATGGATCACGCCGGCTCACTTCAGTGCGGCGATGTTCCGGCGAAGCACGTCTGAAAATGTCTTCAACCCGCCTTGCTGAAGTGCGTCTACGAACGCTTCAACCGATGGCGTTGTTTTGCGCAGATTATGCCGCGCACGTTTGACACTGGAAACGAGCGCTTCGGGAAACGCCGCATGCAGATCGGTCAGGAAATCATCCGGCGACTGGCTGGTCACGCCATAGGGGAGGAGGTGTCTTGCTGGAAAGTCCTTGAGGTTCCAGGTGACGATAACGGAGGCTTTCCCTGCGATGGCGGCTGCGAGAACATGCCGATCGTCAGGATCAGGTAGTTCGAGGTCGGCGACCAATGGGCGATAGTCCGCCACGTCCGCATCCGGCAGAACGGCCTTCATCCTGTCGCGCGTGGTGATCAGCCGTTCGATGGGCAACGCCGATGTGTTGGCATCAAGATTGCGGATCCACTCGTCGTGAATGTCGTCCGTCCAGCGTGCTTCGACGAGGCCGTCGAAGGCGCACTGGATCAGGACGTTGCGCAGGTGGAAGGGATAGAGGACGCAGGCATCGTAGACCGCGACGGGCGGGTTAGAGGCCATGGGTCTGGATCAGATCCTCAGTGTCTTCGGCAAGCGCGTCCATCGCGGCCTGCCGGGTGTCGAGCCTGGTCTTCAGGGCGAGCACGTCTTTCAGGAGTGCGCGGCGGTGCTTGCCGACATAGCGGAATGGCAGATCGCCCCGGTCCATGCGCAGGACGACGAGAGGACGAGAGATGCCTAGAACGGCCGATATCTCGGTTGGGCTGAGTTCCTGGTCTTCGGCCAGCACGGCGACGCGCTCGCCGCGCAGCATGTGCGCCAGAAGGGCTTCCACTGCCGCGGCAGCCAAGGGCGGAATCGAGAGCATATGCTCCCGGCCGCCCTCGTGACGAACATGGAGTTCCAGTCTGTCGCCCACGGCCAGCTTCGGCAGGGGTGACGTTGCCTTGCGGTCGCGATCCGACAATCCGGCGAAGTAAACGATCTGGCTGGCCATGACGATATCTCCTTGGTCGCCAATATAGTCGGTTGGGGCCGTAACTGCAATAATTGAAATTCTCAGAACGGTGCGGTCCGGGCAGCTACGTGGTCGCCAGATAGCACGGACAGCTGCCGTCAGCTGTGCTGTGCCCAAGCTTCAGCCAATGGCCTCAATCAGTTCGCTGGTGTCAAAACTCAAAAGAAACTGGGCATATGACGAGGTGAAGAGATCGGACACATAGTCTGCAATTTCGACATCCACCATATCTAAATCATTTTGGCCACGCATCACCACATACTTGCGCGATTTCGTCGTAGCGAACAGGAACAGCGTGTGGAAATAGATTGTGCTCACGTATCGCCGCTCGGCGAGTTCGATCGCATCAGCAGAACGATTGCCGCTTTTGAAATCGCGCAGAACGCCGCTGTCTAGGTTAATGTAGATTCGCGATAGCTTGTCTTCCTCGACAAAGGGATAAACGACGACGTCGAAATCCATCTGCAGACCGGCCAAGGCAAGTTCGTCCCAGGCTTTGGTGTTATTGGCGCCATCCCGCGAGCAAAGAACAAGGTCAGGGATCCCGAGCGGCGGGGTTGGTTCGGGTTGTGGCTCGATTGTCTTGCGCTCAGGGTCGGTCAGCTGGACCAGTACCGTTTCGACAAGGTCGCCTGCGGGGCTGGATAAGCTTGCGCGAATTTCGATCGTATCGCCGACATTCATCTGGCTTGAAGCCTTTAATCCGATCTTGATCGTACCATCCGCAGGATTTGACCTGCGAAGGTCCAGGAGATCGCTTTGCTGCGACGGCGCGGCCAGCGGGCCACCCGTACCAGCACTCCGGCCTTGTTGCAGAACCGACAGCCTGAGGTCGCCTGGATCGTCACTTCGATCAAAATATTCGTTCTCGACATCCGTCGCGAAGGAGATCGTCCGCGTCCCGCCCATCGGCAGCTTGAAGAGCTTGATATCTCCCTGCTTGCCATCACCGCCCCTGACCTGGAATGTCGAGGGATAGCGCTTGGGATCGAAAGGAGTGGTCTCCCGAGGCTCGCGCTTCGGTCGCTCCTCGTCCTGGCGCTCCTTCTTCGGTGCCTCACCTGGCTTTTGCACCGACAGCTGAAAGGTCTGTTGGAGGATCTTCGTCAACGCATCGTTCATCGGCAGGTTTCGGGTCAGGTCGCGCAGCATTTGCCCCGTATCTTCGCTGCCAATCGTCAGGCTCGCCTTTCGCCGTTTGGCAATGTCTTTGAGCTCGCCGGTCGACAGCAACTCACGCAGATGTCGCCTGAGCGCTTCCGCCGTCTCACTGGCTTTCAGGCGATCCCGCGATGCCATGAAGAGCTCGTTGCGCACCTCAAGATGAAGATTGGTGCAATCCACATGGATAAGCAGATAGTCCTTGAGAAGCGGCATCTTCAGACTGCGGGTAACGAATTCCGATGTATAATGCCCCTGCACCTGACCGTTCAGGGAAAACAGGACGGTCATATTGTTCTTGAAATACTCACGCTGGATATATTGCTTTGTCTCTTTGACCGTGTCCCGGGACAGAGCCTTGAAGACGTAGGTGGTGACGTTCATCTCGCCGAATTCGGCCGTCGACGATGTTTCCGAGAATTTGGCCTCGATAGTTTCTTTGTCGGCCTCTAAGCGCCGCTTTAAACCGTAGACCGCCGTTATGGGCGCGCGATTGTCAGGGTAGCGTTCATTGTTGTCGACCGTCAGAAACGGCAGGGCGGGCTCGAAAAGATATTCGTTCAGGCTGACGTTCAAGTCACGCGAAATGATCGATCGCGCACCTTCCGGCAGTCGATATGAGTATAGTTTCAGCAGCGAGCCATTCTTGAATTTGCGCCCTTCGAGTCCAAGGTCTAGTTTGTCGACGTCAACGCTTGCGACACCGTCACCGAAGACTAGGTACTCGTACCAGGTGTTTTTCTTGCCGGCCGCTTCGGCGAGTTTCGGCGGGTGACGGCGCAATAACGTGAATCCAAGCGGGCTCTTGCCGTCAAAACGTTTACTCGCCACGAGCTGGTAGCGAAGATCACCGCAAAAGGCGATCGCGCCAGCGCCGCCCATGTTGTATTTGCCCTGCACGAAGTGCACGTCGTTTTTGTTACCGCGCAGAAGAGACAGGAAGGTATTGGGAAAATCCCGGGGGGCTTGACCGATGCCGTTGTCGTAAATCAGGAGCGAGGTGTCGCGTCGCGGTCCTGAGGCCACGATCTGAAGGTCGCGGGCCTGCTGTCGCCTGAAGTCGCCCAGATCCCAGTTCCGGTGATTCGGAAAATAGCGATCGAGCGCCTCCTTGACACTCTTTGGCGCAAGATCCGACCGAACGTCGATCCCGTCTTCAACGACCTTCTTCTCCAAGATGGCGTCGATGCCATTCATAATCTTCTCGACTAGTGCGGGGACTGGATGTGCCTGTTGGTTCTCGACCACACCGTAAAAGGATTCATTGTCCCCATAGGGTCGCCACCTGTCGGTGTTTTCCAATAGTCCTTCGGCACCCAGAATCTCCTGGACCTCGTTTTCGGTACCAGCCGACAGAAGGCTCTCGAAAAGTTTTCGCATTTTCCCAACCTACCCCAAGCAATAGAAGTCGCAGATTCACCGGAATCATGTCAAACAGAAATGATACTCTTGGTTGCGGCGGTCGAGCCTTGCAGTCCGTATAGATTCAACCTCACACTGCGATTTTAAGATCTGCCCTCTATCCAGCGAACACCGCCGCCGCCCTGCCGGGATCGCCGTTGTGTTCTTTAGCCGGGGGCATAAACCGCGACGACGGCGGACTAGCAAAAAGGCGCCGGCGATCTGCGTTGTCCAATTTTCGTGAAGCCACCAGCTTCCGCAGAGCCGGCAAGCCAATGACTTCGACGGACGTATCGTCAGGCCTCGTGGATCATTTCGACGCTGATGCCCAACCAGGTTTTGGTAGCCGTCATCTTGTCTGTTACGATGAATTGCGCTCCAAGATCGACGTCGAGTTTCGCTCCACGGCTTAGCGACGAGCGAACCTGATCGAGAGTTGCCCGCTTGCGCAGGGCTTTCAGCATCACCTTGTCTTCGGCCGAAAGGCTTTCCGGTTCAATCGCGTCTATTTTGGCAACAACGTTTTCGGCCGCCGAGCGGTGAAGATTGATGCGGGTGGTGTCCGAACCGCCGCGACTTGGATAAACCTCGCAGGCACACATCCGTCCGCCGCCGAGATCGATCTCGTGAAGCTTTCCGTCGGATCTACGTACCGACAGTTTGATGCGGCCATCCATCCGTACGACGGGCGCCACGGCCACCCCGACCCTCCCTAGCTCTTCAAGAACCTGGCGCTGCAGATCCTGCGCGTAAAGAGGTCGCAGACTGCCGCAAAACTCCAAGTTCTCGAAATCCGTCCGAGTCTGCAGGTTCTTCAGCTGCCAATCGATGCTATACTGCTGGTCTCCCACAATTATGAAGTCGGCCAATGAGGATTTTGGCGCATGATAGGGTAGGAGGTTTCCACCGACCGTCAGGAGGTTCTCGGCTGCCCGACCGCCATCTCGCTCGACCAGATCGCAATCAGGTGTCATCAGCGCCCAAATGACCGCCGGTTGGCCTGCTATATCCCTCTGAACGTAAAGGTCGCCCATGCGCATGACCTCGGGCTGTGGCTTCGTATCGATCCGCGCGCGGTGGTAGAGCTCGGCAATCTTTCTGGTGCGACCATCATAGGCGCCTTCGATGAGCTCGGCATGCAGGTCGAGCTTGTCGCGGCTCGGCCGCCGGAATTTGTCCGCCGCTGCATGACCGATCGATCCGAGAAGACACTCTCCGAAAAACCATTCGAGATAGTCGAAGAGGCTCATGCCCTCCTGAGCCAACCTATAGGTGACTAGATAGGCGAAGTCCTTAAGCTCGAGCTGGTCGATTTCTTTCTTCATTTCGTCGACGGCTGATTGCGAACTTTCGAGCCAGAACAGCAGGGCCTCATGCAGCTTATGCCCGAAAGGATGCGACTGGATGATATCGAGCAGAACATCGGCCGCGGGTCGTGCCACGGTAATCGGCTCGGGTTTGCCCTTCGGAGCCTCGGCCTCCAGTTGTCCAACTTGGATATCCGATTTGCGGATGAAGCCGAACCGGCTTGCGAAAACCTTGCCGTTTTCGCCGGAAGCCTTGCGACGGTAGCTTTCCGCCTGAGCCGCAACGTCCATCGAAGACATCAATATGACAGACGGGTGTTTCTTTTTCGCTGCTGCCGCACCCAGAAGTTGATCGAGCCGGTCCAGGGAGGCTCTGACCGCTGCCTCGCTCATTTCCTCACCGGGGACAATCTCCGATGTGATGTTCTCATCGAGGTAAAAATCGGCAAAGACAAGATCTGGAATGGCGTCGGCCAAATCGGGCGCACCAGTCATTCGCCCCACAAGCTTGACCTTCACATTGGCCCCGCAGCGTCTCAAGAGCTTCAGCAGCGGATCGACATCGGCAAGGTTGTTGCTCGCTTTAGTCGTGAAAACCGAGGTTGGGTCGAAGCGCACGTCGCGCGTTACTAGAAAGCGCTGGTGGAGCTCTGTCAGGATTTGATGAAGTTCTTCGCCAGTCCAAGTCTGCGACTCGATTTGGCCTTTTGCGGCAGCTATCGCGTCCTCGTCAATGCCGAATTCCGCAAGGAGTACGCCAGCGGCCTCGCTGTCTAGGAAATCATAGACCTTACTGTAGTCTGCCTCAGTGAGGCGCGGCAGATCGAATGCATCATCGAGAAGCGTAATGTTCTTGATGCCGCTTGTCTTGATGGCATCGATAAACCGGCGATCCTGCAGCGTCATGCGTCCCCCATATCGATTACGAACATGTTCAGCCTTCCGTCCCGCTGAAGCCCAACTGTGCTGTCCATGTAAAGCTGCCAGCCATTGTATTCCGCAAGCTCCCGGGAAATGTATAGGCCCAGGCCTCGGCCCTGGCCGGCCGGCTTCGATGTTATGAACGGCTGAAAAATCGTTTCCTTGCGGCCAGGGTCGACCCCCGGGCCATTGTCTTCGACGGTGATTGATTTCGTCTCGGGATCGATCGTAACTTCGATTTGCGGCTTGAAGCCGGATTGATAGGAGGCCTGCAGCTTAAGCCAATACGTCGAATTGGCGATCAGGTTTTCCAGTATCTGCACCAGCATGCCGCGAACGGCCTTGACCACAAAGCCCTTGCCCTGAGGTTTAACAATCGTGATTGCATGTCTGCCGAACTCATTTTCATGCTGCTCGAGCACGTAGGCGACCACATCCGCGACGTCGAATGACGACTTCGTCTGACGCTTTTCGCCGGTCAGCTCGTCGAATGCGGAAACCCGCTTTTGCAGGGTAACAAGCTGGTCTTCAAGCGCACGAAGAGCCGATTGCTGCTGGCTCGCCTGCGCGTGGACGAGTGCAGAGATCGTATGACGGACCGCCCGGTCGAGTTCATGGAAGATGAATTCGGTAATGAGGCCAATACCGGCTAGGTGCAGAAATTTTTCGCGGTCGTCAATTGTCTGAGAAACCGAGCTATCCAGTTTGCGAACAGCCGCCGCGCATTGGGTGACGAGTGTTTCGACAGCGTCACCCAGCCGGTTGCCGTAGGGGATCTGGTCGGCGGTGAGGTGCAGCCGCAGTTCGTCGAGAGCCGTTTCGACCTCGACCTGCGATTTGCGAAAATCCATCGCAGATTCTTCGGCTTCTCGCTTTTTTATCGTTTCCAGCTGATCGGCAGCATTGATCAGCCCACGCAGCTCAACATGCAGGGTCACCATCAGCATTTTGCGCAGCGCGGCCTCCGCGTCCGACTCGATCAGACCCTGCCGGTTGGTTTGCTCACTCAGCGCCAGATGGGACGAATGAATGAGAACTCGGCCAAGGACCTGCTGGCGATTGAGTTTGAAGCCGGATTCGCCAAATGCGTTGCGATCGAGCGCCAGCCAGTCGTCGCCCGGCTCTCCGTATGGTAGGACCCGAAAACCATGCCTATAGAGCATTGGGCCGCCTGACCAATGGGCGATCTGATCACGCGTTTCCTGCTGTTTTTCGGTCAGCCCATCGATTGCCCTGACTACCGCACGATTGAACCAGTAGATCTCAGCCTCGAATGGCCCCAGGTCCTTCAGCGCCTGCGGGCGGATCAGAATGTTTTCAAACGCGGCATGCCCGCGTTTTCCACGCCGCTTGGAGTCCTTTTGCGCCATAGAAAAGATCTCCACTCCACGCCATCGCACAAAGCTCTTCTTCTCACGAAGACTATAATTGAGGTCGGCTTCCAGGATCGGCTCGTCCGTCTTGGGGTCGAAATAGAACTTGATTGTGCAGCTCGCATGGGCGGCCTCAAGCAGCTTTCGCGGCACGACGGGGATCACCACTCGGTTACCGTTATGACGCACGAGCATAAGCCCGTTGCCTCTTGCCTCGAACGGATCGACGGTGCGTGCAATTCTCAGGCGAATGACATCCTCGAAGCGTCCGGGTGTCCAGTCTGCATTCAAGGACGAGATACGGATCGTCGTCCCCTGCATGGCTGGCGAGGCTTTCGGCTGTCCTTTGACTGGTTCGACCTTGATCTCTTCGAGTGGTGTCTCGTCATCATGCGAGAAGCGGTTCCAATCGATCCTGAGCCGCCCCCAAAAGGGTTGATCGGCCGTCGCCGAGAAGACAAGAAGGCGGTCGCCGAGCCGCATCGTCGACAGGCGACCTACACCTTTGTCGCCAAGAAAATTGGCGCCCTCGATATTGTCCTTGCGCCGTGACCGCGTTCCGACGGTCAGAAAGACCTCGTCAAGTTCATTGATCGTCATGCCCTTGCCCTGGTCGCGCACATCAATCCAGTTATCGCGTGCGTAAAGGGCGACCAGCGTTCTCCTGAAACTGTCACGATTACCGAGCTTGCGCTCAAGCGTTCGAAGAAACCGGTCGCAAAGATCCTTCGGCGCGGTGCTGACGAAGCCTTTCTGGATCGTGGCCAGGATATCGCGAAGGTCTGCGCCTTCTGCCAAATATTCAAGACAACGAGAGTAGACGCTATGTGGCAGCAGAATCTGCGCAACGATTTCAACCTTGGCGGAGCCCGCATCAACCGCGTTCTTAATCAACTCGTATAGCGCGACCTCGTCGGAACTTATGAGTTCCTTTCCGAGCTCGAGAAGCGTGCGCGCTGCAAATCTGAATGCCATCGGCGGGTCTCTTTAAATTCATCAATAAGTATTCTTAAGGGAGGCTAAGATGACCACCGAAGGCAAAAACCCCCGCTTCATATTAGATCGAACATACTAAACAACCGTCTCTAAGATGGCTGTCATCTTCTACTTCGAGACCACCTAGGGTTTCAACCAGGGACAGCGACTTTCGATTTGCCTTTTTCCTGGCCTGTGCCTTTTCCCAGTCCGACTTAATCTTGGCGACTCGCTCCGGCCTTGCAAGTTCGCGCAAGGACTCACTCTGGCACCAGTAAAACTGCTCGCCAAACTGCACAGCTCGTTCCTCATACTCCATAGCAAGTTCGAAATAGGACGGGTGGGTTTCCAGCAGCCGCACCCATTCGATCTTTTGCTGATAGAAACAGAAGAAGCAGCCAGAACGCGAGCGGCCCCAATCCATGTATGGCGGCAGTCCCAGGCCGGAATCCTCTAGGATACGTATGATGTCAGCGCGCACCAATCCGTCATCCTGGAACGGATAGACGGCCAGAATATTAGACTTGGTGCTGATATAGCCGGACCGGTTTTCGTCGGCCCGCAGACCGACGTAATTGATGACCGGACCATCGCCGACATAGGCTTCGAACGGCTTCAGCTTCAGCATCTTGGTGCACCAGCGCCGGTGGTTCGACGGCAGCATGCCCTTGTACACCGTCAGCCAATGATCAAAACTGTCGGTGGGCGTGGTCCTATGAATGCGTTTGCCGAGGATAGCTTCCAGCCTGCCGATATAGTCGTAGGTCTCTGGCAGTTCCTTGTCTGTGTCATGAAAGACATATTCAATTTCAGGAATGCGGTCGCGCAAATAGATCGCAAGCGCCGCGCTATCCTTGCCACCGGAGAGGCTGAGGATATGCCTGGGCGGCTCCGAACCAAAGGAGGCCGAAATCCTGGGGGCGTAATCAGTGATCATGCTGTATTCTCGTCGAAGCGGCATCAGACGCGGGTTCGCGTTGCGGCTCGTTTTCCTTTGACTTTTCAAGCTCTAGCCAGAGAAGGTTTGTCAGGATTTGGACACGCTGAGCTTCACCTTGTGGAAGCCGCTTTGCAAGCGTGCGCATCAAATCCTGATCGTCCTCATCTAGTGTCACGGGATGCAGGACACGCAAGAGATCACGCCCATCGCCCCGCGTCAGGTTGAGCCTGATCGCATCGATATCCGGACGATCGTCCGAGGTAGAAAACACCGTGCTCTCCACTTTTGCGAACACCTCTGCAAGCGCCCCCATCTCTTCCATGAAACGCACCTCATCGCCCGGGAGCCAGCGCCCGGGCGGCTTCGATACGACAAAACTTGCAAGCGACTCTGCCCAAGCTTCGTCATGCAGGGCCGGATCTCGCAACCGCAATGCAAAGGCGCGGAGCCGCGGCTCACGGGCGGCCAACGAAACGCGCGCACCGCGGGATGCCAGCGCGACACGGTCGAACTGTTCGGGCTTTTGTCCGATCGCAACAGCAGTCCGCTGCACAATACGCTTGATCAACTCGCCATAACTGTTTTGGAGCTCACCTACCGCATCCGTGAAACGTTCAATGAAAGTTTCTACCATCGCTTCTTCTACGTCTTCGCCATGAAATACTGGCAGCCCGCAGGCATGCGGCAGATCAGCAAACAGCAGCGTCGCCGGCTCGCGAGCCGAGAGTAACGCGTCGCGGACAGCAAGTGCGACTGGTGACAATGACTTCGTTTTGTGCGTGAATTCCGGGAGCTTGGCCGCAAACAGGCAGAGCTCGGTGACGACATCAAGCAAGGCGGGCTTGCGCCCTTCAATCCCCCGGGCAAAGAGGTCGGCAAGACGGATGAAGACGTTCGACCGGACCCCCTCAACACTGCAATGCTGTATCTCGAAGGATTGTGGCGCCTTGATCAACCTTAGGAATTCCATGTCGCCGAATTTGGCTAGGAAGGTTCCGTTCTCATAGAGAGCTAATTCGTGAGCGTGAACTCTGACGACGATGGCTAACAAAATCGGAGCGAGACCATGGCGCACACCGAACGGACGACCGGCGAGAACCGCCAGAATGTCCTTGATAGCGACGCGGCATCCCTTCGCTTGATGAATAAGCTTCAGGACTTCGACAAGGCTTGGGCGCAGATACAGTGGATCCTTGTCTTCCGGCGGTATCCGCAGGGTGAAGCTCTCGCCGTCGGCTACATGCAGTGCGCCTCGCTGTAGAACCGAGAGATACATCGATTTTTCAGGCGGGGCCTTTCGTTCGTCCATCCCCAGTAGCCGCTTGTCAGGTGCGCGGAAAATACCCTCGATCAGCCGCATACGGGCGGCCGCAGCCGCACTACTTAGGGCGTTTCGGTTGACGAGTTCATTGGCGATGCGCGGGGCAAGGGGATAAAGATCCGAGCAAAGTTGCGAGACTATCTGCGGTAGATTTCCGGCTACATCGAAGGCTTCGCCGCGGTAGATCCAGTCGATCCCCGATCCGGTATCGGGATTTGATAGGGCGTCGAATTCGCGCTTGAGTGCCTGTTGAGCTTGTCTGACCTGCCGGCGAACTTCAGCCGCAGCAAAGTCGTCACTGGCAAGGTCGGGGGTGTTTGCTTCGACCCATCGCCAGATCATGACATCGCGCAGATAGGAGGCTAGGTGCCAGACCGGCCCGAGCATGCCGATCACGAGTGCCGGATTGTCGGCGATCTCTTGATCCGACGCCGCAGCCTTGGCCGCAACCTGTTGCTCCTTACGATCGGCGAGCGATACAACGATGACGCCATCCGCATCGGTTGGGGCCGCGGCGACTTTGGCGAGGTCTTCGGCAAAGGCGTAGCGAAGCTCGAAGTACCGCATGGTACCGGTTTCGAGATAGTGACGGCGTGCCAGAATCATTTCCCGATCCAGAAAGCTGCCGAGTACGGGTGCCACTTCCTCAATTGGGCCGACAGCGCGCTTTGCCAGCTCGACATAAGTGTGCAGATTGATGCTCGAATTCGGCCATAGCCGGAAAGCACCCGTGCCACCACGGTTGAACAGCAGGCCAGCCCGCGTTAATCCGTCGATCGCAGTGTCAACGGTTTTGGCACCAAAGGTAGATAGTGACGCGGAAATGCTTTGGCTGGTCGGCAGGAGATCATCGGCATCCAGGAGGTTGAGCAAGCCAACCGTCTTCAAGATTTTCAGCGCGAGGGGATCGACATCAACACACGCATCAATCGTTGCTACAATTTTCTGCCACTGGCTCTGATGGTTCGCTGAGGTCAGACGGTGGCCAAACGAGGTGCGAACATAGTCGTAGAACCGCGATAGGTCGAACGTGTCAGAGCCGACGGGCGTGACAGACGCAAAGGCCTGAAGCGCCATCGGCTCGCTCGACAGGAGAAAGCCAAACAACGATCGTTCACTCTGGCCGAATTGCGAGAAAAACCGGACCATCACCGGGAGGAGCGCCGGATGCAGCGGATAGAAGCTTACCGGATCCACTGAGAACCCGCGTCCGCCGAGCCAGCCGATCCGCGCAGTGCCGTCGATTGCGGAGCGCGCCTGCGCAACGATTGTGTCACTGAGCGCGCTGGTATCGATGCCCAACGCGCCGGCGGCAAGCGCTGCGGTATGGACGAGCGGCTGGTCGAAGACGACTTCCTCAAACCTGCCTGCGACCTTGTCCCACTCATGGCGTTGCGCAAGCGGGAGGCGTTCGGCGTAGGCTTGGAACCCCTGATGCAGGATACCGACCAGTAGCAGCGGATGGTCGCCGCTTCGGGCGGCGTATTCGCTCAGACGCTGCAACGCGAACACGTCCTCCCGATCAGGATTGAGCGCCGCATGTTCCAGAAGCTTGCCCATCTCATCGATGATAAGGAGAACGCCGCTATCGCGCTTGGCTGCTTCCTTTGTCAGTTGTGAAACCAAGTGCTCAATCGACCGCACGGAGCCTTCGACTTCGCATTCGAGCAGCGCAGCATCCAGGGACGGCCCCGAAAAACCTGCGTCATTGTGAAGATTCAGAGCGTCCCGCACTCCGCGGGCGATTGCTGCGGCAATACCTTCGCGCGCACCGGTGACAAGGACTGGGAAGAGCTTCTTGGTCCGTTCGTGCGCAGACCAGCCGATGGCCGCTGCAATCCTATCGGCATCCTTTCCACCGGCGCCGCTTAGCAGCCGCGCGAGGACAAGCGCCATGCTTGACTTGCCGACTCCATAGTCGCCGGTGACGCGCCAGGCGCGGCGCTTTGATCCCGGGTTTGCACTCTCGATGATCCGCCGCAAAGCCTCGACCATTGGGGGCGTGACGATATATCCCTCGAGCGCCGCCTGATCGCGGAAGTCTTTTTCGAGCTGGACGGATCTCAGGAATCGACCGGGAACGGAAATAAGTTCGGCGATCACGCCGTTGGTCTCCTCAACCATGAGATATGGCTCCCTTCGTATAGATAGCCGCAATGTCGGGTTTTATGTCGCGATCGCGGGTAAGAAGACCTTGGATTGCCGAAGGGCGGTATGTCAGACCGTGAACGCCCTGTTTTGACAAGGCCTCAAGACGAGAGCGAACGTCCTCTTCGGGCAATTTGAATACCTGCCCCGGAGCGCCCGGCGCCGAGATGACATTGCGAACTAGCATCGTCTTTTCGGTTGGGGCGGTCCTATCCCAATAGTCGAGCAAGGCATAGGAAAACAGGGTATCCGACACGTCGGGTTTGAATTCGCGCCTGAAGGCGTAAACCGGCTCCCATCGGCCGGATTCGCCGCGGCGCTCACCGCTCTGCTGCAGCAGGCGCAGTTCGACAAGCGGCCCGTCAAGCGAATCCTCTACACCGACGCGGGCGCTACGCGACGAATGATAGGTGTGGAGGAAAACGTCGAGATGTTGGCCAAGGGTGACGCTGGAATGACTGTAGCCCATCCGCTGCGATTGGCGCATGAAGGCTGCGAGCGCCTCGGAATGGGAGAACTCTGAATAGGGCCACGCCCCAAGTAGATAATGCCATGCAAACAGGCCAGGCGTCGCAGAGGATGAAAGGTTCCAGTGTAGCAACCAGAGTGTCCTGATATCTTCCAGAAACGGATCGGCGCCATTATTCCCGAAAATGAAATGACCAATGTCGGTGATGGTGTGCGTCCTGTCGGCAGCCGGTCGCGCGATCCCCATCGCATCCACCCAAAAGCGCAGCGAGCGCACCATGTTTTTGCCGATGCCGAGCTCGACCATGGCGGCGTCTTCATCGAAAAAGATGCCTGGGTTGGCAGAGATTGCGCGGTAAGCCTTCGGAAGCCAAGCGTAGCGGCAGGCAAAGGTCTCATGTCCGGAAAAGCGGTAGGACGGCTGGTTGTTACCAATCGCAAGGTCAAGCATTGTTTACTCCAGACAGCGTTTTTCGGACATCGTTGATCGCATCCGCAATTTCGATCGCAGCACGATCGACGTCCTCTTCCGAGGTGAACCGGCCAAGTCCGATTCGCAGGCAGGTTTCTGCAACATCCGGCGCCAGTCCCATGGCCTGCAGAACGTGGGATGGCTCCTGGGCACCTGCGTTGCATGCAGATCCTGTCGAGATCGAAACTCGTCCGCGCAGACGAGCAAGCACCAAGTCGTTCGGCGCGCCGGGCGCCGCGACGTGAAGATTATGGACTAGGCGGTTGTTTTCGTCGCCGTTGACTGTCACGGGTCCGGCAAGCGCGATCAGCTTTTGCTGTAGGCGGTCGCGTAGCGCGCCGAGACGCGCGCTTTCGGCGTTCCCTTCCTCCTTCATAATCCGGCAGGCCATACCAAGAGCGGCAATTCCCGCTACATTGGGCGTCGGCTGATGCGCCCCTTGAAGACCGAATTGGAGCGTAGGATCGAAGGAATGAGATATCAGTGCACCAACGCCTTTCGGCGCATAAATCTTGTGCCCGCTGAGTATGAGGTAGTCCCATGAGAGCGCGGTGGCGCTGAGTTCAATGCGCCCGATCGCTTGGGTCGCATCGACAAGGAGGGCTGCACCGGCGGCGTGTGCGCCATCTGCGATCTGCTCCAGCGGATAAACCGTCCCGACTTCATTGTTAGCAGCCATGACGCAGAGAAGATCAATGCCTTGGTCAAGGACGGCATTCAGGCTGGCAAAGTCAAGGCGAGCATGCTGGTCCACTTCGACCCAGAAGACCTTGGCAAGTCCAAGCCGTTCCGCATGGCAGACCGTGTCGATAACCGCCCTGTGTTCGACGCGGCTCATTGCTACGCGCAGAACTCCGTCTTTGCTGGCAACCGCATGCGCGAGCGCAAGCTGGATCGCCTCTGTTGATCCCGAAGTGAAATGCACTTCATCGGGCTCGACGGCGAGACTATCTGCAACTTGCTGCCTTGCCCGGGCAACGAGTGCTGCCGCTGTTTCGCCATGCACGTTTTCGATGCCGTTGGCGTTGCCGAATTCCGAAGTCATTGCATTGACTGCAATTGCAAGAATCCGCGGATCGACTGGGGTCGTGGCATGGTGGTCGAGATAGATTGCGGACTTGCGATCAGTCACGACCCGCGACGGCATTGTCTGAGTAAACTCATTCATGGAGGGTCGCCTTGATGTTCCCAGGCGACTGCTGCCGAGGGTGGACGTTGATCTCGATTTGACATCCAAGCACAACCATCCACCGAAGCATCTGATCGGCACTGACGCTATCACTGCGCCCTGACAGAAGTTTCGAAAGCGTCGGCTGATCCGTGCCGCAACGCTTGGCCGCCTGGGTCTGGCTGAGGCCCGCATCCGCAATGATCCGACGAAGCACCGCGCGAAGACAACCGCGCACGTCTTGGCCGCCTTGCGGGACTATGCCGAGAGACATCGCGTTGGGTTCGATTTGCCGCACGACCTGCTCCGGACATGATTCGCTAGCGCCACTATGGGAAATTATCCATAGAGGGAGCAAGGTTAAACACTCGTTTCTACGCCTGCAACCACAGCTTTTATTTAGGTGCCGCGTGTGGCTCCCGGCAGCATGAATCGACTTGATGTGCAGGGCAGACATCTACCGGACGCGCACGAACTGGCAATGTGTCTGACAGGCCGCGGTTATCCTGTCCAAGGTATGCCGACCTCCCGAGTGGGTGCCACCCAAGTGCCGCTCTGCTCGATCGCTAAACGGCCGCCACCTGATCCACTCTTCAATCCTGTTGGTCAAATCCTAAGCCTTTGCGGATATTGCGCTCATGATTGGACAGGAGAAGGCAAATGGCTCGGAAACACATGCCGGCGGACAATGTAAAAGCGACACTGATCGAAAGCCGCAGGCGCTGCTGCATCTGCTATGCCCTCGAACGCAACAGCCAGGTTCGAAAGGGACAGATCGCGCATCTCGACCAAGACAATTCCAATCATAGCAAGGGCAATCTGGTGTGGCTGTGTTTCGATCATCACGACGAGTATGATGGTAAGACGTCACAAAGCAAAAACCTCACGATGCAGGAAGTGAAACTGTACAAGAAGGAGTTGCTTGAGTGGGTCAACGGGTTCCTGGTCCCGGAGCTGTCGACCGAAGAGCCGCCTAAACCGGAAGAAGCTGGCCACGACGATCAATATGCCGGCTTATGGCTTCGGATAAACAGCGACGACAACCAATCCGAAATACAAATCGTGCTCTTGCCTCCTAATATGGATGGAGATGTACGATACTTCGTCTCTGGTCTGGGATTCCGAGGCATCAATGAAGGTGTAGGCAGCGTGGGTGAGTTCGATTTCTACGCGACTCTCTCTTACGATTTCACTGGCAGCGGAGACTTTCTCAGATACATGCGCGAGGGCGATGTGGCCCTTGAACTGACATTCACATCCGATGGCCACCTTGTTGTAACTGAAAATACCAAGAAGACCCCTTATGGTACCGGTGCTAAGTTTGCTGGCTCCTATTACCGCTCGGTGGAGTCCAAGGAGTAGAAGCCCTTTCTATAAGCGGCCGATTGCGCCACGCGCTCGGTGTCGCATCACCCGTAGTCGCATAAAGCAGCTTACGCCTGAGAGGTCGGTAAGCTCTTAGAAGTCGCATTTTTTCCAAAGGCTCAGCGAGATTGACGCTCGAGCCGACGGTTCAATTCCTTTCAAGACCTTTGATTGCCTGTTCGCAATCCGTTTGACCGCGAACAGGCTACTTGCAGTGACTACGACTTCGTAGGCGCCTCGACATCCGAATAAGCCTGGACGACGTCCGGAAGCCTTGCGCCCTTGATCTCGATGGCGGCCACAGACTGGTTCAGCTCGGTGATTTCGGCTGGTGTGAACGACACGGCCGACGCGCCGATGTTCTCGATCATGTGCGCCATCTGGGTCGTTCCGGGGATCGGAACGATGAACGGCTTCTGGGCCAGAAGCCAGGCGAGCGCGATCTGACCGAGACGAGCCTGCTTGCGTTCCGCCCAGACCTTCAAGAGTTCGACGAGCGCCAGATTGTTCGGAAGGTTCTCGGGCGCGAAACGGCCCTCTATTCCTCTGATGTCGCCCTCGGCGAAGCGGGTGCGCGCATCGATCGCGCCGTTCAGGAAGCCAACGCCGAGCGGGCTCCATGGAACGAAACCAATGCCAAGTTCTTCGCATACCGGGATTGCCCCGGTCTCCGGGCCACGCCACAGCATCGAGTACTCGCTTTGCACTGCGGTGATCGGCAGGACTGCGTGCGCGCGGCGAAGCGTGTTCAGCCCCATTTCAGACAGGCCCCAATGCAGGACCTTGCCCTGGTCCATCAAGCCCTTGACCGCGCCGGCAACGTCCTCAATCGGAACCTGCGGATCGACGCGGTGCTGATAAAGCAGATCGATACGATCGGTGCGCAGGCGCTTGAGCATGCCTTCGACGACCAGTTTGATATGCTCCGGGCGACTGTTGAGGCCCGGCTTCCGCTCGCCCGTCTCAAGATCGATGTTCCAGCCGAACTTGGTGGCGATGACGATCTGGTCGCGGAACGGCTCCACACCCTCGCCAAGAATGCGCTCGACTTCGTGAGGGCCATAAGCTTCGGCGGCATCGTAGAAGGTCAGCCCGTTGTCGAAGGCGGCGCGGATGATGTTGTGCATCTCGGCGCGCGTCGGGATCGTTTGCTGGTAGGTGCGGCTCATGTTCTGCACGCCGAGACCGACACTGGAGACCTCCAGCGCTCCGAGCTTGCGCCGTCCGATGGCGGTTGTGGACGCCGCCGCAGAAGCCGTCGGCTGCGCGGCTGTCTGGGCGCTTGCGACGTCGACGGTTGCCGCAGCAGCCAGGCCTCCAGCGGCGAGCAACAATCCGCGCCGGTTCAGTTCAGGTCCATGTTTTATGGTCATATCCGTTTTCCTTACGTTGGTGGTGAATGTGTCGAAGTTTTCAGTGGTCATCGCGACCGTTCCCAGAAGCGCGTGGCTTCGGTGATCCAGCCTTCGGCGCTGGTGCCCGTGCCGGTCCCGAAGCCGTGGCCGACGGCAGCGAACTTTCGGTACTCGACCTGTGTCCCGAGCCGCTTCAGTTCGGCGATCCTGCGTTCCATGGAGGAAGGGGGAGCGATGCCGTCGTACGATCCCACGACAACGAATGTCGGCGGTTCAGTATCGGAATGGTCGGAATGCGCGGTATAGGCCATGACGATGGCTGCAGGCTTGGACAGGTCATCCCCTCCGAACGCGGTGACCCCGTGCGACCCGATCGATGCCGCCATCCGTGCGCCAGCAGAGCTGCCCCAAAGCGAATAGCCGTCGGTTGCGACATCAAGGGTTTCGCTATTCCGGAAGACGTAGGACACGGCTGTCGCTAGGTCCTCGGTCGCGACCCTACCGCCTTGGCCGACGCGATATTTCAAGACGAAAACGTTGTAGCCCTGCCGGTTGATCTCGAGCGCATAGGGGAACCCCTCATGCACGGAACCGACATAGGAGAAGCCTCCACCAGGGGAGACGATTGCGAAGGGTGCGCCAGGCCGGCCGCGGAAGAAGAACAGACCTGTGTTCTCCTTGGTCGGGTCGTCACGCCTGTCGGCTTCGGAATAGAGGTCGTAAAACACCTGACGGCCGGTGGCAACATCGTCGATCATCCGGTTCAGTCCGCCGAGCACTGTGCCGGTGTCGACGGCGCTGTGATACGGAAGCAAGCCACCGATGTCGCTCACCCTCATCGCCTCGTCATAGCGGCGATCATCCCAAGGCAAGATGTGGCGTGCGTATCCGGAGAATGCCGGATGGCGCAGGATGTCACTGACCGTGCTCGTCGCGGATAGCTGCCACCGCTCGGTGGTTTCGGCACGCTCGGACTGCGGCATGGCGGTTTCGGTCCTTCCCCCGGCGGGATCAAACAGGAATGGCACCGAAGCCAGAAGGACGGTTTTCATCTTGATCATCGGACTGCGGCCTGGGTCCTGATCTGCCGGATCGCGTCGTTGAAGCCTTTAGGCGTGCTACTGGAACCTGCCAGCTTGCCGACCCTGACCTGATCGATACGCTTGCCGACCACGACCTTCGGTACGGCGGCGGCAAATGCACGCTGTAGTTCAAGCGAGCGGGGGACATAGGCATGTGGCGTCACCGTCACGGCGGTGACGACGCCATCCCTGAGCGTTGCCTTGACGGTGATGTGGGATGGCTGGCCCCCGTATTCACCTGTCGCGGTGTAGACGCCATCTGCAAATCGGGCGGGCCTGGCACCTTGCGCTTCCGCAGCACCGGCGAGTGCGAATGTCATGGCGCTGGCCAAGAGAATATTCCTCGTCTGGTTTTGCATCGTGTTTCCTTGTCTCAAGTGAAGACCTCGCCGTCGAAATTGTCCGAGACCTCGACGCGCCCGTCGGCGAACATGCGCAGATAAGAGAAATCGAACACCGCCATCAGGCGCGAGGACGCGTTGAAGAACAGTGCGGTCGCAAGCCCGTCGGCGGTTGCCGTGTCGGACGCGATTGCCCAGGTGGCGATGACTTCGGTGGTTGGCCGCCCGGTGCGGCCATCGAGCACATGGTGGAGGCCGTCGCCCCACGCCCTGCGGTTGGATGCGGAGGCGCAGATGGAACCGTCTTTCAGATTGGCGACCCCGATCACCAGGTCCGGATCGAGGGGATGTTCGAGGCCGATATCGAGTGCGATGTCTCCGCGATGGCAGATATCGCCGCTGCCATCGACGACGAAGTCTTTGAAGCCTTCAGCCGTAAGCAGGTCGGATATCAGATCGACCAGTCTTCCCTTGCCGACAGCACCGACATCAACAACCAGCGGCCTGCGCGTCGTGATCGTGGTTCCCTCGCGCTGCACATCCCGACGCCAGACAGGACGGTGCGCTACCGTGGCCGCGATACCCTCGTGGTCAGGCATCAGCGCGTAGTCGCCGTCATATCCGAGAAGCTCGAGAGCGCGGCCGACAAGTGGATCGACCGCCCCGTCCGTCGCATCATGAAGGTAGTCGTAGAGGTCGAACATCGCGGCCGCGTCGGCCGGAAAGCTGAAGGCTCCGCCATCGGCAGCCTTCGCAATCCGCGTCACGATGGAATCATGACGAAACCGCGAATAGATGCTGTCGAAGCGCTCCACCAGGTCCAGGATTTGCGCTCTGGTCACCGCTGCGAGCGGCGCAGGCGTGTTGATCTCCCAGGACGTGCCTATGGCATCGAACTTAAAACTTGAGGTCAGCACGCTGTCGCCCGATGCCATCAGCTTAAAGCTTTCGCGTGCCAAGCCACTTCACCATGGCCGGATCGCGATGGTCGAAGAAGCTGCTGGCCTTCTGGTCGAGTGAGGCGATCGCTTCAACGTCGTTCTGATCCAGCGCGAAGTCGAAGACCGAGAAATTCTCGGCCATGCGCTCCTTGCGCACGGATTTCGGGATAGCAACGATGTTGCGCTGGATCAGCCAGCGAAGCACGACCTGCGCAACGCTTTTGCCATGCTTCTTGCCGATCGACTGCAAGAGGTCGTTCGTGAACAGGCCGTTCTTGCCCTCGGCGAATGGACCCCATGCTTCCGGCTGGACATTGTACTCCTCCAGTACCTTCTGAGCGTCGTCCTGCTGATGGAATGGGTGGATTTCGATCTGGTTGACCGCAGGCACGACCTCGTTGTGAAGAACGAAGTCAGTCAGGCGGTCGGGATAGAAATTGCTGACGCCGATCGCGCGGATGCGCCCGGCCTTGTAAAGCTCCTCCATCGCGCGCCATGCGCCATAGACATCGCCATAGGGCTGGTGAATGAGCCAGAGGTCGAGATATTCAAGCTGCAGCTTGTTCAAGGAACGTTCGAAAGCAGCCTTCGCACCCTCGTAGGTCGCATCTTCGATCCAGAGCTTGGTCGTTACGAACAGCTCGTTGCGATCGATGCCATGGTTGCGGATCGCCGTGCCGACCGCCTCTTCGTTGCCATAGGAGGTCGCAGTGTCAAGAAGGCGATAGCCGACATCGATCGCATCGCTGACGCTGCGCTCGCACTCGGCTGGATCGGGCACCTGAAACACGCCGAAGCCAAGGATCGGCATCTCGATCCCATTGTTCAGGGTGACTGTGGGGAATTCGCTGGTCATGTCATTTTCCTTTCACGGAGGCGGGAGCGCGGGGCTCACCGCCTGTTGTCACTTGCCCACGCGGGCCTGAAGGTGTGCGGGGTATCTGTCACCGACGATGTCGATCTTCGCGAGCGCGGTGGCGATGTCCGTAGCGTCCTGCGCCGACAGCTCGACGGTCGCCGCGCCAATGTTTTCTTCGAGGCGATGGAGTTTGGTGGTGCCGGGGATGGGCACGATCCAGGGCTTCTGCGCCAACAGCCATGCGAGAGCGATCTGGGCCGGTGTCACGCCCTTCGCTTCTGCGATCTGTGTGAGGGCGGCGACAAGCGCCTTGTTGGCCTTCAGGTTCTCCGTCTGGAAACGAGGAACAATGCTGCGGAAGTCGCCGGGGCCGAACGTCGCCGTCTCGTCGATCTTGCCTGTCAGAAAACCTTTGCCGAGCGGGCTGAACGGGACAAAGCCGATACCGAGTTCCTCAAGCGTCGGAATAATTTCCTTCTCCGGCTCGCGCCAGAACAGCGAATATTCGCTCTGCAGCGCGGTGACAGGCTGAATGGCATGCGCCTTGCGGATTGTCTGCGAGCCTGCTTCAGACAGACCGAAATGCTTGACCTTGCCCTCGGCGATCAGATCCCTGACGGTTCCTGCGACGTCCTCGATCGGCGCGTTCGGATCGACACGGTGCTGGTAGAGGAGATCGATTACGTCGGTGCGCAGCCGCTTCAACGAGGCTTCGACCGATTGGCGGACATAGTCCGGGCGGCTGTTCAAGTGCTGGCCACCATCGGCACTGGGAGGCTCGAATCCGAATTTGGTGGCGATGATAACCTCGTCGCGGATCGGCTGGAGCGCTTCGCCGACCACGTCCTCGTTGATGAACGGCCCATAGACCTGGGCGGTGTCGAAGAAGGTAACGTCGCGGTCGTGAGCGGCGCGGATGAGAGCGACCGCATCTTTGGTGTCTGTCGCCGCACCGTAACCATGGCTCAGTCCCATGCAGCCAAGGCCGAGAGCCGAAACTTCAAGGGTGCCGATTTTGCGTGTCTGCATGTCATTCTTCCTGATTGCGCCGCGCTCTTTACGGGCGCGCGTCGTTCCGCGCGTTGGGCTCATGCCGTCTTCCACGGCGGGGCCTCTCTGCATGATGAGAAGATATCCCTTGCCGACCCTTTGGATTAGGGGCAGTAATCGGGATGAAGCTATAAGGATACCTAATGAATGCCGCAGGAGAACTTCAACGACCTGGTCGCTTTCGTGATGGTGGCGCGCGAGGAGAGTTTTACGAAAGCGGCGGTCAAACTCGGTGTGTCGCAGTCGGCGCTCAGCCAGACAGTGCGTGGCCTTGAAGAGAGATTGGGGCTTCGGCTGCTGACGAGAACAACGCGCCGCGTTTCGCCGACAGCGGCGGGCGAACGTCTTCTGAAGACAGCCGGACCGAGGTTCGAGGAAATCCAGGCGGAACTGTCAGCCCTCAGCGAAATGCGGGACAAGCCCGCGGGAACCGTTCGCATCACTTCCGGCGAGCATGCGGCAATTTCCGTCCTCGCACCCGCGCTCGAAAAATTCCTGCCAGACAATCCAGACGTCAACGTCGAGATTACCGTCGACTACGGTCTTACGGACATAGTCGCCGAGCGCTATGACGCAGGTGTGCGGCTTGGCGAGCAACTGGCCAAGGACATGATCGCCATTCGGATCGGCCCGGAAATGCGCATGGCTGTTGTCGGGGCCCCCTCCTATTTCCGGCAGAACCCGTGGCCCGAGGTGCCTCAGGACCTGACCAGGCATAATTGCATTCAGATCAGGATGCCGACCCACGGCAACATCCTCTCCTGGGAGTTCGAGAAGGACGGACACGAACTCAAGGTGAGGGTCGAAGGACAACTGGTATTCAACAACATCGCGATGCGGCTTGACGCTGTCCGACGTGGACTTGGCCTGGCCTACATGCCTGAGGATCAGGTTGCGGAATTGATTGCCAGTGGCGAAGTGGTGCGGGTGCTGGAAGACTGGTGCGAGCCATTCCCGGGATATCATCTCTACTACCCGAACCGCAGACACACCTCTCCCGCGTTCGCCTTGGTCGTAGAAGCCCTTCGCTATCGCGGATAACGCGCTAATCAACCGTTTGTGATTAATAAGAGAGGCTAATGGCTTCAATCGGAAATGGGTGGCTAATCATCTGAGTGCTGGCCGCATACCCTGCTCGCAACTTAATGATTGTGAGATCGACATGCCCCGCACACTCGCCAAGACCCTATCCGTCCTCGCCTTCTCAACCGCCCTCGCGATCACGAGCATGGCCTTTGCCCAATCGGCTTCAAAGCCTGAGCCGCTCGTCATCCAGGATCAGGGCAGCTTTGCGGTGGGCGGTACGGTCTCGCAGACCGCGGGCACCTACAACAACAATGCCCCGACTGCCGAGGGGCAGTCGCTTCACGGCGACCACGCCTACGTCTTCTATCAGGTTCCGCAGGACCCCAAGCCTCTCCCCATCATCATGCTGCACGGAGCTTTTCAGTCCGGCCGTAGCTGGGAGACGACACCGGATGGTCGTGAAGGTTTCCAGAGCATCTTCCTGCGCAAGGGTTTCTCCACCTATATAGTCGACCAGCCGCGTCGTGGCCGCGCGGGCAACAGCACCGTTGCGACCACGATCGAGCCGACACCCTATGACCAACTCTTCTTCGACCAGTTTCGCCTCGGAAAATGGCCTGACTATTTCGAGAACGTTCAGTTCGACCGTAGTCCCGCAGCCCTTGATCAGTTCTTCCGTTCGGTCACCCCGAACACCGGGCCGTTCGATGCGAACGTAATCGCAGACGCGATGTCGGCCCTGTTCGAGAAGACCGGACCGGGCATTCTGTTCACCCATTCTCAGGCAGGTGGTCCCGGCTGGCTGGCGGCGATCAAGAATCCGAACGTCAAGGGCATCGTCGCGATTGAGCCCGGTAGCGGTTTCATCTTTCCGGAAGGCGAAGTGCCGGCCGACATGCCGAGCGCCGCTGGCACGCTCAAGGGTGAGGTCGTCCCGGTCGCTGATTTCGAGAAGCTGACCAAACTGCCGATCGTCATCTATTACGGCGACAATTTCCCAGTCGAGCCGACGACCGAGCGCGGTCAGGACAACTGGCGGGTTCGTCTGGGCATGGCGAAGCTCTGGGTCGAGGCGGTCAACAAGCATGGTGGCGACGCCGCACTCGTTCACCTGCCGGAGATCGGCATCAAGGGCGGAACCCACTTCCTGATGTCTGACCTGAACAATGTCGAAATCGCCGACGTCGTCTCCAAATTCCTGACCGACAAGAAGCTCGACTGATCCACAGGCGCACTCGTGCGACCACCCGCTGCGCGCTTGCCGAACTGAGAAGGAGCCTGACTATGGCCAATGAGATCATCAACACAAAACGACGCGAGTTCCTCGGAGCCTCCGCCCTCGTCGTCTCCGGTGCACTGCTTGGCGTTTCAGCAATGACGACCAGAACCGTCGCCGCCGACTACAAGCAAAACCCGTTCACGCTCGTCTATGACGGTGCGATCACCGCGAACGAGCCGGGCAAAGTGAACATCCATCCGGTGAAGTACAAGCTGAACGGCCTCGATATCGTCGCCAACGTTTACACCCCGGCGGGCTACGATCCGTCGAAGACGTATCCAGCCCTCGTGCTGGCACACCCGAATGGCGGCGTGAAAGAGCAGACGACGGGTCTCTATGCCCAGCGCCTCGCGGAGCAGGGCTTCATCACCATCACCGCCGACGCCGCCTATCAGGGCGGAAGCGGCGGCGAGCCACGCAGCACGGACAAGCCGCAATACCGTGTCGAAGATATCCACGGCATGGCTGATTTCATCAGCGGCTTCCCCGGTGTCGATACGGCACGTCTTGGCCTGTTCGGCATTTGCGGCGGCGGTGGGTACTCGCTGTCGGCCGCCAAGACCGACAAGCGCTTCAAGGCCGTGGCGACGCTCAGCATGTTCAACTCCGGGCGCGTCCGCCGCAACGGCTTCCAGGATAGCCAGATGGACACGATCCAGAAGCGCCTGCAGCAGGCATCTGCAGCCCGTGCACAGGAAGCGGCCGGCGGTGAGGTCCTCTATTCCGGAGACGCCAATTTGACGGACGCGCAGATTGCCGCCCTTCCGTTCGATCTCTATCGCCAAGGTTATCACTACTACTGGCGCACCCACGCCCATCCGGGCTCCACTTTCAAGTACACGACGAGCAGCCTGATGGACCTGATGCGATGGGACGCGACGGACGAGATCGCGCTGATCGACGTGCCGTTGCTGATGATCGCGGGCAGCGCCGCCGACACCCTCTACATGACCGAGGATGCGTTCTCCAAGGCTACCGGAACGACGAACAAGGAATTGTTCAAGATCGAGGGTGCGAAACATATCGAGACCTACTGGGTCCCCGAATATGTCGATGCGGCCCTGTCCAGGTTGAAGCCGTTCTTTGACCGTCACCTCGCCTCCGCATGAGGCGCACCTCCGCGCGCGCGGGCCCTGCGCGGCCGTCCCGCCTTGGGTCGATGCCGAAGGCCCGAATTATGAAGGAAACGAACTTGAAAAAGCTTATGTCGGGAATTTTTGTCGCAGCCATCGTCATGGCAACCGGAATGGAGGCCAGCATGGCACAGGAACCAGCCTCAAACCTTGATTCCGCGAAGTCGCGGACACAGCAACTGATGGGCGATATCGCACCGAAGCTGGCGGAACTAACCGATGACGTCCTCTACGCCGACATCTGGGAGCGGCCGCAGCTTTCCCAGCGCGACCGAAGCCTGGTGACGGTATCGGCCTTGATCGCTCTCAACCGTCCGGACCAGCTCCGCTCGCATCTCGTGCGCGCAAAGGCCAATGGCCTGACGGAAGAGCAGCTCGTCGAGACCATTACCCATATGGCGTTTTACTCCGGCTGGCCGAGCGCCGTGTCGGCAGTGGCGATCGCCAAGGAAGTTTTCGCCGAAAAATAAGCCGCCGAAGACTTCCCAACTTCCATGAAGACAGGTGCACGATGAACATGAAGTCCGTATTGACAGTAGCCTTATCCTTGGGCGCTTCCGCTGCGTCTGCTGAACCCGACAAGGCTGTGTCGGTGACACGGGTCGGGAACAACCCGTCGACGGTGGGTCCATCCAGCAATTTTACCGGAGCCGTGCGGGTCGATTCACGTTTCTCAGCAACCGCGCCAGCCACAGTCGGTGGCGGGACCGTAACCTTTGAACCCGGCGCACGCACCGCGTGGCACACCCATCCTCTTGGCCAGACGCTGATCGTCACGGCAGGTGTTGGCCTCGTCCAGCATTGGGACGGCGAAATCCAGGAAATTCGCCCGGGCGACATCGCGTGGATCCCGCCGGGCGTAAAGCACTGGCATGGCGCGACGGCGACCACAGGAATGTCCCATATCGCCATTTCCGAGACGCTTGATGGCAAATCCGTCGAGTGGATGGAACATGTTACCGACGAACAATACACGCGGTGACGTTTCGTACCCCGCTGATCAGAGGAGTTTGGATGAAGAAGATCATTGGCAGCATTGGCGGCGCGACGGTGGCAGGACTGGCGGTCCTGCTCGTCGGCATGCAGGTCCACGCCGAGCCGACGCGCGCGACGATGCCCGACATCGCGAAGCTCGTTCACTACACGACGGTAACGCGCGGTGAAGTCACCGAGCACATCATGACGACACGCGAGGCGATCGAGGCCGTCAAGCGCGGTGACCCGATCCCCAACGGCACTCATGTCGCGCTCGTCGATTACCGCGACGGCGAAGTGTTCCGGTACTTCATCATGGAGAAGGGCGAGAACTGGGGGCAGGACTACGACGAAAACCGCCGCACCGCCGACTGGCAGTTCCAGTGGTTCAAGCCGGACGGCACGATCAACGAAGCAGAGAATACCGCCCGCTGCCAGAGCTGTCACATGTCCCGCGCGGATCGTGACTTCCTCTACACCTTCAACGAAATGCGGCGGTTCGAATTCGAATGAACGTCTTCCGTATCCGCCTGCTACTGGACTTCCTGGCCGTAGCTCTCATCATCGCTTGCCTGGCATACTGGTGGCTCGACAATCTGTCCCACGAGCTTCTCGGTACTGCCCTGTTTGCTCTCGTAATCGTGCACAACGTCTTCAACAGGCGCTGGTATGGCAGCGTAACGAAACGCAAGATGGATGCCACCCGTATCGTCAACCTGGTCACCATCTTCTGTCTCGCCATTGGCATGACGGTCATGCTGGTGACCAGCTTGCTGGTCTCCCGTGATCTCTTTCCGTTCACCGCCCTCAGCGGAGCCTTCGCAGTGCGGGAAATCCATATGTTCGGCGGATACTGGGTCCTTCTGATCGTCGCGATCCACCTTGGAACGCGGTGGGAAGTGGTGATGAATGTGTTTCGGACGACATTCGGCATACAGCAAGCGAATTCTGTGCGGGCATGGGCCGCCAGGATCCTTGCTCTGGTTGTCGCCGCCTGGGGTGTGAAGAGCTTTTCGGAGATGGCGTTCGGCTCCAAGCTTATGCTGACCTATGCCCTCGATATGTGGGACTTCAATGAGTCGACATCAGATTTCTTCTTGAACTATGGATCGATCGTTGGGTTGTTGGCGGTCGTCACTCATTACGGCCTGCTTTCCTTGAAGTGGGTTGGAACGGGTCGATATGTGGCTGCTTATGGTGAGAGAAGACCGCGCGGTTAAGGATCGCGCCGGATCCCTAGGGTAATCAGCATCTTGGATAGTTCACGCGGAGCTGAATGACGGTCGCCGTGGTGGGCAGATCGTCGTGGTGATGCGCCATGGCAATGGGCATTGCGGTCGCGGCGAGCTTAAGATGGATAGGGATATCGTCGTCTATTGCCGCGAGCTTTACTGCGTCCTCTCCGTCGAAGCGGCTGTTAAAGCCAGAAAACTGTTGTAGTTCAGCGCCATGTGGTCTGCTTTCAAGGGCATTTGCGGCGACCAACGCCGCAAATGGCTCTATCTGAGAATTCAACAGCCGGGCGCAAGGGAATGCCGGTGAATACTGGCATTGTGCCAAGGTTGCCAGCGAAGTCGCCCGCATCGAACCGCGTGCCAAGATGGACTTCGAGGTCGTCAAGGCGATTGCCGATCAGGAAGCCGCCCGTCGCCGCTGAACACCTGCCCGGTGCTTGGCGGAAAGAAGCAGGGCGAAGCTGTAGCTGTGGCGCAGGTGAAAGACCTGTGCCGGAAGACCTCTCGGCCCTCCGAAGCAAACCAATCCCGCTCTTTATGGATGGCGTCCTGGACCAGGTCCGGATCTCCGTCGATCAACCCGTTGAGGGTCCGCTAGCAAGCTGCGGCCGCTTGGGCATTCGCCTCAAGCGGTGATCGCGACCGTCCCTGGTTCTTCGAGGAGCCATCGAGCGGGATTGGCCCGCTCCGGACGGAGGTTTCTCACATGGCACAGGATCTTGCACTCGCTCAACGCCACGCTTTCGCGCTCGCCCGGACCCTGATGGTCCCGGTCACGCTCTTCAGGTCCGGAAACGAGTTCGGCGTCCTGCCGAGCGACGAACTCGATGACGGCGAGGTCGAGACCATCGCCGAATTCGATCCCTTCGAATACGGGCCGGCTCATTGAGCCGGCTTTCCCCTCTTTCAGGTGCCGCTTGCGAGCGGCAGGCGGCAAGGGAAGCTTCGCCGCGGCTGGCACGGCCAGTTCGGCAAGGTGCAGATCTGCACCTTGCCGGCCGTGCCCTTACCCCCTTTGCTCTTCGCGGGCCGCCGGAAAGGGGTACCGCAAACTGCGGGGAGAAACGAGAAACGGACAAGAAGGGCGGACGTGTGAACGCCGACAGAAAGCATGGAGAAAAAAGAACTGGAAGGCCTGCGGGACCGTGTTCTCTGCGGCGTCGTGTTGGAGCAGTCCGGCTTCGCGGTCGACGTGAAGGAGAGCACCCGCAAGGCGATAAAATATCGACGCGGGGCCGAGATCGTCATCGTCATCCATGACGGGCGGGGTTGGTTCGATCCCCTGTCCGACGCGAAAGGCGACGTCTTCAGTCTCGCCGCGCATCTCGAAGGAGTGTCCTTCGTCGAAGCGCTCGACCAGGTCGCCGCATTGGTCGGTTTTGTCGCCAAAGAGCCAGTATGGACCCGAAATGTTCGAGATTCCGTTCCGGCCGAGACCATCCCCGAGCGGTGGGCAAAACGCCGCCAGCCTTGGCGAGGGTCGATGACGTGGCGCTATCTGCGTACTGAACGCTGCCTGCCTGAGAACATCATCCGTGCCGCCCTCCGGCGCGATGTACTGCGGGAAGGTCCCCACGGCAGCATGTGGGCGGCTCATATCGATGACCATGGCGCCGTCACCGGCTGGGAGGAGCGCGGCCCCGACTGGCGTGGCTTCTCGACCGGAGGGTCGAAGGTTCTGTTCCGCCTCGGCTCCCTCGATGCTCCGCGTCTGTGCGTTACCGAGGCAGCGATCGACGCCATGAGCCTGGCCGCATTCGAAGGAATGCGAGAGGGGAGCCTCTATCTCAGCACGGGCGGGGGATGGTCGCCGACGACAGAAGCCGCGGTTCGCGTACTCGCCGCACGCCCCGGCGCGCAGCTCGTCGCCGCCACGGATGCCAACAGCCAGGGCGAGGCCTTTGCCGCCCGCCTCCGCGACATCGCCGAAGATGCCGGCTGCGACTGGTTCCGCCTGACGCCGCCGGCCGAGGACTGGAACGACGCATTGCGGGAGAGAAGAGGGCAAGAAAAGGAAAAATGGGAGAGCAGGAGAGGCCTGCCGCATGCCCGCCGGCCACGTCAAGGGTGAAGCTTCGCCCGGCTTTGCCGGCCCTTGACTCGGGCCGTCGGAGAGGCGGCCGCGGGGGAGGGGTCAGGAAGGGCTGAAGAGAAGATGGCGCCATCGCAAAGATGAGCCGCGCTCCAGCCCGACGAGGCCAGAAGGAGCCCATCATGAACCTCTCTCCCATCCGTAAAGTCTATCAGGGCATCGCCGATCGCCGGCAGATGTTCCGCATGTTCGACCGTCATGCGCAGCGCCCGAACCGGTGGGAGGGCGACGACAGTGCGCTTTATCGCGGCGAATGGTTCGAGATCGGTGAGGCATCCCACGATTACATGTTCGAGATCCTGCCTCCGCTCTGGATGAAGGCAGAGATGTTCGCCATGCGCGAGTTCCTGACCGATTCGATCACCAGCATCTTTTTCACGCTGTCGATCGACGGGCGCATCCGGCGCTTCCACGGTTATTGCGACCTCGCCGACAAGGGTTCGCCCGAACGCATGCGCGAAGCCATCGTCGAGCGTGAATCCCGTCCCGTCCGGGCGATGACGCGCGAGGAGAGGCTGGAACACATCTGGAGCAGCACGGCGGACGATTATCGCGGCTACTCCGGCGAGCGTTGGCCAGAGGCTGATCGCAGCAAGCGCACGGTCATGTTCTTCACTAGGGCAGGCGGCACCACATGCAAGCTGCTGGACGACCTGACGGACGTGGAGATCGCGGCGAAGCTGCCGGTACATCTGCGTTACCTGCCCGAGCGACAAGCGGCGTGAGGGAGAGTGGCATGTTCACTTTCTCTCTCACGGACATTTGCGCCGTGCTGGCGCGTGGCCGTGTCGACGCGGCCGCAAACGGCGGCTTTCGGATTCCGTATCAGGGAATATCCCCTCAAGCCGAGGCCAGAGCCGGCCTGTGGCTGGTCGGTGACGAGGGCGTCTACCTTCTCTCGAACGGAAAACTCGCTGAAGGACAACGGCCACTCGTCATCTATGCCGAGGAATGCGATCCGAAGACCAATCCGGATTACTGGCATTACAAGAGACGATATTTCGGGGGCGATGACGGGGTCGAATTCATCGACGCCGTCGAACTCGAAAAGCTCATCGCGGCTCAGCCCGAGGCGACGCACCTTCGGATCGTGATGGACGACACTTCCTTATCGATCAGCCTGATCCGCCGCTGACGCGGCGCGCCCTTCCAACAACTTCACGACCGTCCCGCCCGCAGGTCACATCCAGCGGAACGATGGCGCTCGCCCTTTTCCAAGGAGAGCATTTTCATGTCCTACGATCCTTTTTCGCTTGATCCGTCTGGCACCCTCGACATGTTCGGGAATACAGCCCTGTCCTCGCGCTTAAATCTCGGCGTGACGACATCAGGTGGTTTCGCACCCGAGGCAGCCAATGACGACGATCCCGATCCAACGCCCCCGGCGCCCGCACCGGCGCTGCCGATTGTACCGCCCCTGCGGTCAGCACCACGCCGGCAGGGGGAGCGCACGAATTTCTATCTCGATGACGGCGAGGATCGCGGCCTTGCCGCCTCGTGGAAAGAGCGGGCCAAAGCCAACGTCGCTGCCATCCTTCTTGCCGCTGACATCGAGAAGCAGGAGCGGCCCGCCACGAGAGGCGAGCAAGCGAAGCTTGTCCGGTTCACCGGCTTCGGCGCCTCCGCGCTGGCGAACGGCATGTTCCGCCGTCCGGGCGAGATGGGGTTTCGGGATGGCTGGGACGATCTCGGCTCGTCGCTCGAAAGTGCGGTGTCCGAGAGCGACTATTCCAGCCTGTTGCGTTGCACGCAGTATGCGCATTTCACGCCGGAGTTCATCATCCGGGCGATTTGGGCGGGATTGCTGCGCTTAGGTTGGCGTGGCGGTCGCGTGCTGGAGCCGGGCATCGGCACGGGCCTGTTTCCGGCGCTGATGCCGAGGGCGTATCGCGACAACGCTCACGTGACCGGTGTCGAACTCGATCCGGTGACTGTGCGAATCGTAAAGCTCCTGCAGCCGAAAGCCCGGATTATACGAGGGGATTTCGCGCGCACCGATCTTTCGCCGATCTACGACCTTGCCATTGGCAATCCACCGTTTTCCGATCGCACCGTGCGGTCGGACCGGCAATATCGCTCGCTTGGTTTGCGTCTGCACGACTACTTCATCGCGAGGTCCATCGATCTCCTGAAGCCCGGCGCCTTCGCGGCCTTCGTCACCAGTTCCGGCACGATGGACAAGGCGGATGCGACAGCCCGCGAGCACATCGCCAGATCGGCCGATCTGATCGCCGCCATTCGTCTGCCCGAAGGCAGCTTCCGCCGCGATGCCGGTACCGACGTCGTCGTCGACATCCTGTTCTTACGCAAGCGCAAGACTGGAGAAGCTGAGGGCGACCAGACCTGGCTCGACCTAGATGAAGTCCGCCCGGCAACAGAAGACGAAGGCGCCATCCGCATTAACAGGTGGTTCGCACGGCATCCTGATTTCGTGCTTGGCGACCACGCCCTGACGTCGGGCCCGTTCGGCGAGACATATACGTGCCGTGGTCGCGCCGGCGTCGATCTCGAAGTGGCGCTCAGTGCCGCCATCTCTCTTCTTCCGGAAGATCGCTACGACGGCGAGCCGTCAGCAATTGACATCGACCTGGAGGGCGAACTCGGGGAGATCGTCGATCTTCGCCGCGGAGACGGACAAGTTCGCGAGGGCAGCTTCTTCATCGACGCCAGGCACGGCCTGATGCAGATGGTCGACGGCTCTCCGGTTCCGATCAAGGTTCGCAAGGGGCGGTCTGCCGAGAGGCAGCCAGGCGAATGCCTGTCCGGAAAGCATGTCCGCATCATCCAAAAGCTGATCCCGGTCCGGGACGCGGTGCGCGACGTGCTGAAGGCCCAGGAGCAGGATCGCCCTTGGAAGGATCTGCAGGTACGCCTGCGCATTGCCTGGTCGTCATTCGTCCGCGACTTCGGCCCGGTCAACCACACGACGGTTTCGATGTCAGAGGATACCGAGACTGGTGAGGTGCGCCAAACCCATCGGCAACCGAACCTTCAGCCCTTTCGCGACGATCCCGATTGCTGGCTGGTCGCTTCCATCGAGGACTATGACCTTGAGACGGATACCGCCCGTCCCGGTCCGATCTTTTCCGAACGGGTGATCTCGCCACCGGCAGTCCCGGTGATCACATCGGCGGCCGATGCGTTGGCCGTGGTGCTCAACGAGCGCGGCCGCGTCGACGTCGACCATATCGCCGAAGTCCTGCATCGTGACCCCGATGCGGTGATCGCTGAACTGGGTGACGCGATCTTCCGCGATCCGACCGATGGCTCTTGGCAGACCTCAGACGCCTACCTTTCCGGCCCGGTCCGCACCAAGCTTGCGGCCGCGGAAGCCGCCGCTGCGCTCGATCCCGCTTTTGAGCGTAATGTCCGGGCGTTGCAGGAGGTGCAGCCGGCCGATCTGCGCCCGTCCGATATCACCGCTCGACTCGGAGCTCCGTGGATCCCGGCCTCCGACGTCGTCGCCTTCGTGCACGAGATGATGGGGGCGGAGATCCGCGTTCATCATATGCCGGAACTGGGATCATGGACGGTAGAGGCTCGGCAACTTGGTTATAGCGCCGCCGGCACTTCGGAATGGGGCACGAGCCGCCGCCATGCCGGCGAACTGCTCGCCGATGCGCTGAATTCCCGGGTGCCGCAGATCTTCGACACCATCAAGGACGCCGATGGCGAGCGGCGGGTGCTGAATGTCGTCGATACCGAAGCGGCGCGCGACAAGCTCCAACGGATGAAGGAGGCGTTCCAGACCTGGGTCTGGTCTGATCCCGATCGCACCGACCGGCTGGCCCGGGTCTACAATGACCGCTTCAACAACATCGCGCCGCGACGGTTTGACGGCTCCCATCTGCAGCTTCCCGGCGCCTCGGGCGCTTTCGTTCTTTATGGGCATCAGAAACGCGGCATCTGGAGGATCATCTCCTCCGGCTCCGCCTATCTCGCCCATGCCGTCGGCGCCGGCAAGACGATGACGATGGCGGCTGCGATCATGGAGCAGCGTCGGCTCGGCCTGATCGCCAAGGCGATGCTGGTCGTTCCCGGCCACTGCCTCGCACAAGCCGCGCGCGAGTTCCTGGCGCTCTATCCCTCGGCGAACATTCTCGTCGCCGACGAGACCAACTTTACCAAGGACAAGCGCCAGCGTTTCCTGTCGCGGGCGGCCACGGCGGTCTGGGATGCGATCATCATCACGCACTCTGCCTTCAGGTTCATAGGCGTGCCCTCCGCGTTCGAACAGCAGATGATCCGCGACGAGCTGCAGCTCTACGAGGACCTGCTGACCAGGGTCGATGATGAGGACCGGGTTTCGCGCAAGCGGCTCGAGCGGCTGAAGGAGGGCTTGCAGGAGCGGCTGGAGGCGCTTTCTACCCGCAAGGACGATCTGCTGACCGTCTCCGAAATCGGCATCGACCAGATCGTCGTCGATGAGGCGCAGGAGTTCAGAAAACTCTCCTTCGCCACCAATATGTCGACGCTCAAGGGCATCGATCCGAACGGGTCCCAGAAAGCTTGGGACCTTTATGTGAAGAGCCGCTACATTGAGACGAAGAATCCCGGCCGCGCCCTGGTGCTGGCTTCGGGCACGCCGATCACCAATACGCTCGGCGAAATGTTCTCGATCCAGCGGCTGCTTGGCTACGAGGCGTTGCGCGAGCGCGGGCTGCATGAGTTCGACGCCTGGGCCTCGAACTTCGGCGATGAGCGCACCGAACTGGAACTCCAGCCCTCCGGCAAATACAAGCCTGTGTCGCGCTTTGCCTCGTTCGTCAATGTGCCGGAGCTGATCGCCATGTTCCGGGCCTTCGCCGATGTGGTGATGCCGGAGGATCTTAAAGCGCATGTCAAGGTGCCGGAGATCGCCACCGGCAAGCGGCAGATTCTGACCGCGGCACCCACCCCCGCCTTCAAGGCTTATCAACAAATTCTGGAAGGCCGCATCAAGGCGATCGAGGAACGTGATCGTCCACCCGAACCCGGCGACGACATTCTGCTCTCCGTCATTACCGACGGCCGCCATGCGGCGATCGATCTCCGCCTGGTGATGCCGGCGATGGATGACGAGCCGGATAACAAGCTCAATCTGCTCGTTCGCAATGCCTTCCGCATCTGGAAGCAGACCGCGGAAAACACCTATCTCCGCCCGGACGGCAAGCCTTACGAACTTCCCGGCGCGGCGCAGATGATTTTCTCCGATCTCGGCACGATCAATGTCGAGAAGACAAGGGGCTTCTCTGCCTATCGCTGGATCCGCGACGAACTGGTCCGCATGGGCGTGCCGCCGTCGGAAATCGCCTTCATGCAGGACTTCAAGAAGACCGAGGCAAAGCAGCGCCTGTTCGGTGACGTGCGCGCCGGGAGGATCCGCTTCCTGATCGGGTCATCGGAAACCATGGGCACGGGCGTCAATGCCCAGCTCAGGCTGAAGGCACTGCACCATCTCGACGTGCCTTGGCTGCCGTCGCAGATCGAGCAGCGCGAGGGCCGCATCGTTCGCCAGGGCAACCAGCACGACGAGGTCGACATCTTCGCCTACGCCACGCAAGGCAGCCTTGATGCCACGATGTGGCAGAACAACGAACGAAAGGCGAGGTTTATTGCCGCCGCACTGTCCGGGGACACTTCCATCCGCCGGCTGGAAGATCTGAACGAAGGCCAGGCCAATCAGTTCGCCATGGCCAAGGCCATCGCCAGTGGTGACGAGCGCCTGATGCAAAAGGCGGGGCTGGAGGCCGACATTGCTCGCATCGAGCGTCTGCGCGCCGCCCATGACGACGATCTCTTTGCAGTTCGCCGGCAGCTTCGCGATGCCGAGCGCGAGATCGAGACGGCGACCCGCCGCATCGGTGAAATCGGACAGGATATCGAACGGCTGGTCCCCACATCGGGCGATGCCTTCACGATGATTGTGATGGGCAAGCCGTACACGGAGCGGAAGGATGCCGGTCGGGCGTTGATGAAGGAAATCCTCACCCTCGTCCAGCTCCAGAGCCAAGGTGAAGTCCACATCGCATCGATCGGCGGCTTCGATCTCGTCTATGACGGCGAGCGTTTTGGCCGGGGCGATAGTTACCACTATCAGACACTGCTCCGGCGCACCGGCGCCGATTACGAGATCGATCTCGCCGTCACTGTCACGCCACTCGGGGCCATCTCCCGCCTCGAGCACGCGCTCGACGGGTTCGAAGGGGAACGGGAGCGTTATTGCCAGAGGTTGGCGGAGTACCAGCGGCGGCTTTCCTCCTACCAGTCGCGGCACGGTGGCACCTTCGCCTTTGCCGACGAACTGGCTGAGAAGCGCCAGAAGTTGCGTGAGGTCGAGGAGGCGCTGGCGAAGTCTGCGCGCGATGATGACGAAACGCAAAGCGTCGTGGCCTGACCCGCTCTTGCTGGTACAGCGCCGGGACCAGCTCGCCTATGTGTCGGTTGTGATATTCAGCCGGTAGCGCGTCGCCTTGCGCTCGCCGGTGCGCAGCAACGCGCCTTTCTCGACCAGGTCGGAGAGGTCGCGGGTTATGGTCGAGGGTGGAGCGCCGGTGATTGTCGCGTAGTTGCCGGCGCTCAAGCCCCCGGTGAATCCTTCTGGCCCCTCGGCCAGCATCCGCAGCAGCACTTTTTCCTGTCGCTCGTTCAGCGCGCCACGCAGCCTGTCCATAAGCCGTGTCTTTTCGATCAGAAAGCGGACCAATTCGTCCGCGGACTTCTGGGCTTCGAGCGCCCGATCCGCGAACCATGAGAGCCAGTCATCGATGAAGAGCGTGGAGCTCGCCGCCTCGAGCATCGCGTAATAGTCCTTGCGGTGTCTCAGCAGCGATTTCGATAATGCGCTGAACGTCGGAGTGGAGATCGCTCGTGCAAGCGCGCTTTCGGCGATCGCACGGCCGATACGGCCATTTCCGTCCTCGAAAGGGTGGATGCTCTCGAACCACAGATGCGCGATGCCGGCGCGGGTAAGGGCAGCATGCGGGTCCGGTCCTTCCGGAGTGGTTTGTTGAAGCCATTCGAGAAGCCGGCCCATCTCGACCGCCAGGCGCTCGGATGGGGGTGCTTCGAAGTGTACGCGCTGGCGGCCGAAAGCGCCTGAGACGATCTGCATCGGTTCGTCATGACGGCGATAGCTGCCGATGTCGGCAATGTCCCGGCGGCCGTTCATCACCATCCGGTGCCATTCGAACAGCCGCTCCTCGGTGATGGGGTCAATCGGGTGGCGGTAGAGGTCCGCCATCATCTCGGCAATGCCTGCCTCTGCCGGACTGCTGCGGAGAGGTGCCGCAGACAGTCCGAGTTGCCGCCGAAGGGACGATTGAACGCTGTCACGGTCGAGGACTTCCCCCTCGATGGCTGATGTGCTCAAAGCATCGGAGCTGAGAAGCTCGATCACGACGTCCTCGCGATCATTCTTCCCGAGATGGCGCATGGTGCCGACGGCGATAGCTGCATTCTCCATGAATCCCTGCTCCCTGTCCCGCAGAAGCTCAGGGTTCCACTCGAACTTCGGCCACCCCGCCAATTCCCAATTCCACGCCATGGGCTATAAACTCCCTGTTTATCGCTCACAATGCCGCAATAATGTGAGCGATAAAAGCACTATGTTTCGCTCATCGCCCCAAAGCGCTTAAACGGGGCAGGGGATAAAGAAAAAGGAAGAGGAAAATCCCTTTCGCAGACCGGCCATCCCGTCGCCGCTTCCGCTCAACCGCCCCCTCCGCACCCCCAGCCGGTCGTTCTCGCAAGGCTTCGCCCCGCTCGCCCTGACCGGCAGGGCCGCTCGGGCGCAGTTGCGCCGGTCCGCCCGCCCTGCGGTCCGGGAAATGTCTTCGGAAAGACCTGAAGACGGACAAGAGCCGGCGATGCGCCGGTTCCGAAACCCCGGAAGGAGCAAATCCCATGCAGATCCTCAAACTCGATCCCCGCGCGCTGAAGGACAATCCCGACGACGCGCGCCGTTCCAAATCATCGCCGCAGGCTGACGCACTGCTTCTGGCGACGGTGAAGGCGGTCGGCATCATCCAGCCGCCGGTCGTCTCGCCGCAGACGGATGGCGGCAACGGCTATATCATCCAGGCTGGCCATCGTCGTGTGCGACAGGCGATTGCCGCCGGCCTCGAGGAAATCGAGGTGATCGTCCGCGAGGCGGCCAACGATAACGGCGCCATGCGCTCGATGGTCGAGAATATCGCCCGTGAACCGCTTAATCCTGTCGACCAATGGCGCGGCATAGAACGGCTCGTTGCGCTGGGCTGGACCGAGGAAGCGATCGCTGTCGCACTCGCTTTGCCGGTCCGGCAGATCCGGAAGCTCAGGCTGCTCGCCAATGTGCTGCCGGCCATGCTCGATCATATGGCGCTCGGTGACATGCCGAACGAGCAGCAGCTCCGCACTGTCGCCGCGGCTTCGCTCGACGAGCAGAGGCAGCTGTGGAAGGCGCACAAGCCGAAGAAGAGCGAGCGGGCCGACTGGTACAACATCGCCCGGGCGCTCACGAAGACGCGCATGTATGCGAAGGACGCGAGCTTCGGTGACGATCTCGCCGCGGCCTATGGCATCGAGTGGGTCGAGGACCTGTTTTCGCCGGCTGACGAAGATACGCGCTATACCACCAATGCCGAGGCTTTCCTTGGCGCCCAGCAGGAATGGATGACCAGCAATCTTCCGAAGAAGGGCACGATCGTCGAGGTCAACAACTGGGGCCAGCCGGAACTGCCGAAGAAGGCCGAACGCGTCTACGGCAAGCCCTCAAAGTCCGACCATGTGGCCATGTATCTTGACCGTGACGGAAAGGTGCAATCGGTTGCCTTCCGTATGCCGGAGGACAGGCAAGCGAAGGGCAAGGGCGGCGTCTCCGCGACAGGCGGGCAGGGCGATGTCCACGACGGCAGGGTCATCGACACGCCGAAGCCGCGCCCCGACGTCACCCAGAAGGGCCATGACATGATCGGCGATTTCCGCACCGACGCGCTTCACGAGGCGCTCGGCCGCGCGCCGATCGAGGACGACATGCTGATCGCCTTGCTCGTTCTCGCCTTTGCCGGCCAGAATGTCCGCGTCGACTCTGGCTCCAACGACAATGTGTTCGGACCGAAGCGTTTCCGGCGCCATGCCGCGCGTCTGTTTTCCCAGGACGGAAAGCTCGCCTTTGATACGGAGACGGTGCGCGTCGCCGCCCGCTCCATGTTGATCGACGTCCTGTCGTGCCGCCGTGGCATGTCGAACAGCGGCGTCGTTTCCCGTATCGCCGGCGATGCCATCGGCGCCGACGGGTATCTCACGAACATGGGCTCCGAAGATTTCCTGTTGTGCCTGTCGCGGCAGGCGCTCGAATCGGCGGCGAAGGAGGCCAATGTCCTGCCGCGTCCAAAGGTGCGCGAAACCCGTGCGGCTCTGGTCGACCACTTCAGGCAAGGTCATTTCGTTCATGCGTCGGCGCTCTTCGCCCCCGATCCGAACGACGTCGCCGATCTGATCAAGCATGCCGACACTCTCGGCGACGAGGAAGCCCAGGTTGACGCCGCAGAGAATGGCTTCGACGGCGCGACCATTGAAGGGGCGGCCTTCGATACGGAGACGGATGGAGATACTGGTGAAGGCGCTCCGGTTGGTGGGAGCGTCGTCGATGAAGGTGAAGCTCTCGATCCGTTCGAGGGTGAAGAGGATGTGCCCGACACCTTCGAGGACGCTCAGGCGGCAATCGATCCCGACGATGCGCAGGAGGCCTATCGCGTCGCGGCGGAATAGCCGCCCCCGCACTTTCCTTTCGGATGATGTTCTGCCGCCGGTGATCTCCATCGGCGGCGGTTTCGTTTTCGCAACCCCTCGAAACTTAGGGAGAACGTGCATGTCCGCGCATATCGCATTTACGGCACCCATCGGCTCGATCATCGCCTGGTCGGACGGCGCGCCGCGCCCGCCCGAACGCCATCGCAGGGAGCTGTCCGCATGGCAGACCAATAACAGCAGCGGCCGCCTGATCCGCAAACAGGGCGAACTTGGCTCAGGCAGCATCATCCTGCCCGCGGGCATCACGCTTCATGAGGCCGACCAAGGTGCTGCCGGCGTCATCACAATCCGCGTTCATCGGACCTTCTCGCTGGAGACCCGTCTGACGTTCACGATTGTCGAACGCCCTGCCATTGGCAGTTGCCGCGTGTTCGATCGCGCCGGCGACTATGCCGAGCTCGTGCATCTCGCAGCGAACCGCCAAGCCGCAGAGGAATGGCTGTCCCGACACGGCTACCCTCATGCCGTGCTGGAGGTCGTCACGGCGGACGAGGTCGCAGCCGACGTTGTGGAAGGGAGGGCGGCAGCATGAACACCAGCCCTGTCATGACCGAAGCCAATGATACCTCCGGATATCCGAAGGTTTCTTTTGGGCGATCCGCTGATGGCTTTCCGGTCGCCCGTGTCGCCGATACGGCGTTCGCAATGTTGCCCGGCCGTAATGGGCGGCACTATCTTGGCCTCGGTGGTAAGATCGCCCGGCCGCTCGCCGAGTGGAAGCGATCCGACTTCCACGGCCATTCCGGCGAACTCGCCGACGAGGCGGCGTTTCATGCATGCGTAATCGAGAACGCCGAACATCAGCGCGAACGACAGGCGCTCGGCCGCTGCGAGATCTTCACCCGTGTCCATACGCCCTGGGGAATGTCACAGCGCACGACCGTCTATGCGGAGGGCGTTGAGTGCCATTCCACCGCCGGGCACGGCGGCTTCAAGCTCTCGGCTGAGCGCAACCGAAAGGTTCACCCGCTGCTGCGGTCGAAGGACGGCTTCTATGAGGAGGACTCCGCCTGGGCGATCGTGGCGATCACGTTTCCGCATCTGTTCACCGGGTTTGAGCGGCGCTGCGCGGAACGGTCCGTCAAGGATTGGTGGCCCGACGCCTGGGAAATGATCTTCGTCACGACCCTGGAGCCCGGTGAATCCCATGTGAAGGACCGTCGCGCTTTCGAGGCGGCCCATGCCGATGACTGGATCGTCATCTCCGCCCTTCGCTCCGATCATCATTCCGGCATGATCGAAGTGATCGCCACGCGCGGCGGGAAGCGAGAGCACAATGCCGGGGAACGACATTTTCTCGTGCGGTCTTCCGAATACGAGCCGGGCCATTTCGGCTTCGTAATCGATGTCGATCGTCATCGGTCCTATGACGGGCCATCGAGCTTTGTCGTCTGGCAGGGGAGGGACTCATGACCCGGTCCCCGGAACGTCAGGCGTTGCTTTTCCGGATGGAAGAGGCCCGCCGCCAGACTCAACGCCAGCTCGACATGATCGAGCGGCAGATTGCCGCCAAGATGACGGCTCTCGTCCCGTCGCTCGGACGGCGCCGAAGCGGATACCGGCGGGGTAAACCGCCCGCGCCGGAAGCCTTCCTCGCCCGCTATCGCTCCAGTCTGGCGGCGACCACCGCAGAACGGCAGCCGGAGATCGATGCTCTTTCCCGCAAGCTCGCGCGCCAGGAGGCGGCCATTGCCGCTTTCCAGACGCGACCGGAATGCGGCGCTTCCGTTCGGGATCCGGAACGAGGATGCCGTCATCACCGTCATGAGAGGAGCGCGCCATGAGGCGCTTCGAGACCGAGCCGCTTCCACCTCTGACCGAGGAAGAACTGAATGCCCTTCAGGATTATGCCGCCAGACACGGCCGTTCGTGGAAGCGGATCCTGAACAACGCCTGGATGGGCGAAGCGCCTCATGACGATGGCGGGATATTGCGCCGACTTCGCAACACGCACGGCCCCACTTGGCTTGATCGTTACCGCTTGCCCAAACGGTAGCGCACCCCGTCAGCGCTTGCGCACGAATTCCGTGCGCAGGACCAGCCCCTTGATCGCGTCGTGGCGGCAATCGATCTCTTCCGGATTATCGGTGAGCCGGATCGACCTGATGACGGTGCCCTGCGTCAGGGTCTGGCCGGCGCCCTTGACCTTCAGATCCTTGATCAGCACGACGGAGTCGCCGTCGGCGAGCACATTGCCGGAGGCATCGCGGACTTCGGCGGCCTTCGCCTTCTCCGCGGCAAGTTCGGAGGCCGGCCGCCATTCCCCGGTTGCTTCGTCATAGACGTAATCGTCGTTGCTCTGGTCGCTCATCTGGAGCGCCGCCGAGAGCAAACCGCCGCCGCTTTCCCATCGAGAGCGCCCCGCAGACCAGCGGACATCAGGAGGGCGTCAAAGCATTCCGGCCCTGTGGGCGAAGCTCTTCCGACAGATGGGGAACTGGTTTGGCGCGGGCCTTGCCTGGTTTCCTCTTCGGCGCTGGCATCCGATGTCGATCCCCTTGGCCGGTCTGCCCTTCGGTTTCGTTGCGGTCTGAACCGGCTGCCGGTCGTTTCAAGGCCGCTGTCGCGCCGCGGGGCGGCCGGTCATGCCGCTTGTCGCAGAGCAGGAACGCGGGCCTCGCAGGTCTCAAAGACCCGCTTGCTCGCGCACCGGCTCCGCTCGATCTGGCCTGCCCGGACCCTGAACCGCCCGGCTTGCGCCGGCTCCTCTTGACCGCACCGAAGGGCAGATCGGCCAAGGGGCCGGAACCGCTTCGGGAAAACCGAAAGGAAACATCATGGCAAAGCCCGCAACCCAGTCCCGCCAATCCGCCCGCGTCCTCCAGCTCCGCAAGGGCGCCACGATCGAAATGGTCCGCCTCACATGCCCCGATGAAGCGCAGGCGCTCCGGATCGCCGAAAGCTTCGGGACCGCCATTCTCGACAGCGACGGCATCCGCGACATGCACGAGCGCCTGATCGTCGAGACCGCCACAGGCCTGTCCGACGGCTTAAGCGAACGGGCGATGCAGATCCATCTCCAGCGCATCGTTGGAGCGTATGTCGGATCCGCTCATGGCGCCGGCCAGTTCTACAGCCGCGCTGTCACAGAGGCGCGTGACGCCACCGCCAAGGGAGCCGCCGAAGCGCGCGACGAAGATCTCGACGGTCCCGTCGGCTATGACAGCGCCGCCCAGCGCAAGCGCGAGTTCGCGGCCGACATGGGCGTTCAGGCGCACGCGCTCAGGATGGCCGCCGAAGGTGCCGTCGCCGCCTACGAGCAGATCGTTGGCGAAGCATGGAAGCCCTTCGACCGGCCGATCGACAATCCGGGCCAGTCCCTCGACCGCAAGGCGGCCGCGGCGCAAATGTCGGCTTTCGACTGAGCTGTCACATCGCAATTCTGCATCGAGGCCGTCTCCGCCGGAGGCGGCCTTTTCGCGTGTCAGGCACGCGAGACGGCGGGAGGAAAGCGGCGAAAAAAGAAGAGGCGGAAAAACGCCCCATCGCAGCCCCGTCCCGTCCGTCGGTCCTGCAGGAGCCGACGGCAGGCGCAACGGCTACGCCGCCCTTCTCTTCGTTCCGGCCGTTCCGGTGCGAATGCCGTCTGACCGCCCCTGCCATCGGCCCTCCGCGACGGGGCCGCGATGGGCGCGGCCTCACACGGAGGTCAGAAGAATGAGCAGGAAATCAGAAAGCGCGAGGATCGACATCTATGCGCGGATCACGGACCGCATTGTCGCCGATCTGGAGAAGGGCCTGCGCCCGTGGGTGCAGCCCTGGAGTGCCGGCAATATGGCCGGGCGGATCACCCGGCCGCTGCGCCATAACGGACAGCCATATACGGGGCTGAATGTCCTCCTGCTCTGGTCGGAGAGTATCGCGTGCGGTTTTACGTCGGCCACATGGATGACCCTTCGGCAGGCGAACGAACTTGGCGCCCATGTGCGCAAGGGTGAGAGCGGTGCGACCGTCGTCTACGCCAGCCGCTTCACGAAAACAGAGAAGGATGCCGGCGGCGGTGAAGTCGAGCGCGACATTCCGTTCCTCAAGGCGTACACGGTGTTCAATTGCGATCAAATCGGGGGGCTTCCGGATCACTACTATCGCCGCCCGGAACCGGTCGCAGAGCCGCTCGAGCGCATCGAGCACGCGGACCGCTTCTTCGCCAATACCGGCGCGGTGATCCGGCATGGTGGGTCACAGGCCTTCTATCAGCCATCCAGCGATAGCATTCAGATGCCGGGTTTCGAGACGTTCCGGGATGCCGAAAGTTATTACGCCGTCCTCGGACATGAGGTCACCCACTGGGTTGGCGCAAGCCACCGGCTGAATCGGGATTTGAGCCGCTATCACAAGGATCGCACGGATCGCGCGCGCGAAGAGCTTTGTGCCGACATAGGGGCATGTTTCCTCTGCGCCGATCTCGGGATCGTCCCGGAACTGGAGCCGCGGCCCGATCACGCCAGCTATGTGGCCTCGTGGCTCAAGCTGCTCGACGGAGACCGCCGGGCAATCTTCCAGGCGGCCGCGCATGCGCAACGCGCGGTCGCCTATCTCCATGATCTCCAGCCCAAGGTGGAGGAGCGGCAGGCCGCCTGATGCCTTTCACCCCTAAGGTCGAAGGGGAGGGCGAGACGCCTTCCCCGGTCGGCGGTGCGACCTACGTGTCCCCGTTGGAGGAACCTTGCAGATATGGGCGAGGCGATCTACATTATTTTCAGAATTTATCTACATGGAGTTGCCATGCCGATCAACGTCAACAATCCCGAAGCGGACGCGCTCACGCGCAAGTTCGCGCATATGGCCGGCGTCAGCATTACCGACGCGATCGTGATTGCCATGAAAGAGGCGATCGAACGCCGCCGTCGCGAGGAGACCCCGCTGCAAACCGCCGCGCGGCTCCGCAAACAGCACGGCGTCGAACTCAGCACCGCTGCAAGACAGCCGCTTCCGCGCGAAGCCTATGACGAATTGTGGGAAAGCTGATGTTCGTCGATGCCTGCGCCATCATCGCGCTCCTCTCCGACGAGCCGGAAGCGGAGCGTGTCTCCGATGCGATCGCGTCGGCGAAGGCCGCCTTCACCTCCCCGGTCGCCGTGCTTGAGGCTGTGCTCGGTCTTGCCCGCCCCGACAAGTTCGGCCTCACCGTGGCGGAGGTGGAACCAATCGTCATCGAGTTCCTCGATGAGCGCGGGATCGAAATCCGCGATCTTCCGCCCGCGGCCGCGACGACCCGGATCGCTCTTTCCGCCGCGCATCGTTATCGCGCGGGTCGCCGGGGCCTCAATCTCGGCGACTGCCTGCATTACGCATGCGCCAAATATTACAACGTACCCATACTGGCGACGGCGGATGAGTTCAGACAGACAGACATCGACACCGTGCCCTGACGCGGCCAGCCACGACGGCTGGTTCCGGGCGAAAGTGCAGGCAGCTCTGGAAGATTCCCGGGCCGACACGCCCGACGAACAGGCCGAAGCACATTTCGCCGAGCGACGTCTAAGGGCGCGTTGCAGCGTCGGCGAGCGGCACTTGTAGGCCTTTCTGATCGAGCGGGCGCAGTCGGCAGGCACGCGGAACGAGCCCCGCCGCGCGACGGCGGATCAGGTGTGGTCGATATAGGCACGTCGCGAGCCTGTTGGTTTCGAAGCGCTCCCATCCTTTCTTCTCGACCGGCCTCCAGGGAGGTGCGGTGAGACCTCGGTCGCCGGCTTGTCCGAGAATACGCGGCCGATGCAACAGCCGTTATGCGATCGGCGCCGGTCAGCGCGTTTGCCATTGACATAATGCGGATGGGGCGTCGGTGAGGGATCGACTGACACGGCGGGCCGTGCAGACGGGAGCCATCGTGAGAGAGCGGTGCCATCACCGCGGTCGCCGTCGGGGATCGCCGATGAACTCCGGGCCATAAGCCGGGTTCCTTCCCGATTGAAGCGGGGCGCACCCGCGCAGACCTCGATGGATTGGGTGTGACCGAAGGACGACTTCGTCTCGATCGCCATCCCGCAACGGCCATCCGCAACTTTCTTCCCCAGCGAACTGCGTTCGCATTCCTCGCGGTCCAAGAAAGCCGCTCCCGGCCGCCCTCCACTTCGTTTCGGCCCAGAGGGTGCAGTGTCGATCGCCCCCGGTTCTTACACCGCCATCGAGGCCGCGACAGGCGCGGCCCGAACAAACCGGAAAGGATCACGACAATGGCAGTCATCGGCGAATTCACCACCAACGGCAACAACTCGATCATCGGCAACGTCCGCACGCTCACGGTCAGCATGAAGGCCCGCCTGAACCCCATCGAGCGCGTCTCGCGCGACGCCCCGGACTTCCGCATCACCGCCGGCAACGGCGTCGAGGTCGGCGCGGGCTGGAAGGCGGTCTCCAACGACGGCGAGGAATATATCTCTGTCAAGCTGGACGACCCGAGCTTCAACGCCCCGATCACCGCGGCGCTGTGGCCGAGCGAGAAGGAAGGCGAATACGCCCTCATCTGGAACCGCCCGAAGCGGGAAGCCTGATCCAACCCCGAGGAGCTCCGCCGGCAGGCGGGGCTCTTCTTCTCCCGGATGAGGAAGCCGGTCGCGGGCCTCGAACCCGCTTCCGGCTTTTCGGGTGTGATACGGAGAGGTGGGGGTCTGCTCAGAGCGCCCGAGGATGCCATGGCGGACCGAAGGCGTCCAGCACGAGCGGTACCCCCAAAATGCTGGCGCATTTCGGCTCCCCCGCTCGCCGCTTCCAGCGGTCGCGTTCCGCGCTCCTTGACTCCTCCGCTCCGCCATGACGCGCGGCGTCGTCTTTCACAAACGTCAAGGAGACGACGATGACGATTTCCCACGAGCAGCAAGTCGAAGAGCTTCGGGCCGAGCTCAGGGCGGTTCTGGACGCTGACGAGCGCCGCCAGATTGCCGCGGAACTGGAGATGGCGCTGGCCGACATTGCCGTCATCGAGGCCGAGCAGGACGGCCGCATCAGCGGGGAGCCTCCTTTCTAGGAGACTTCCATTGGGTTACCGATCTCAGCAGCCCACTCGCCTCAGCCGTTCAGTGCATCCTTGACAGCCTTGCCCGGCGTGAACGTCAGCTTCTTCGAAGCGGCGATTTTGATCGTCGCACCGGTTGCTGGATTGCGGCCATCGCGCTCCGGGGTTTCCTTGACCTTGAACTTTCCGAAGGACGGAATCGACGTTTCCGCACCGGCCTTTGCTGCCTCTGCGATCTGGCTGAACACACTTTCGACGATGGCCTTGGCCTGCGCCTTGGTCAGGTTCTGCTCGGATGCAATCTTGTCGGCGATTTCGTTGGTGGTGGTCATGAAGGACAATCTCCTCTGCTCATGGATGTCCTTCAGCTATGACGATGAAGGTGCGGCGCCGATAGAGGTGCGAATGCTGGAAGTGTTGCCAGACGCGAGAAAACCACAGGAAACAGCAGGCCCGGGATGTTCAGGGTCTGTTATTTGGCGCGGTGGGCGTCGCGATAGCCCCGCTTTCGTTTCGTGCGCTCCAGGCGCGATAGCGCCCTGTCTGCATCCTCCTGGCCGTCGAAGGTTTCCATCATCGTCTGGCCGTTAGATCCGATCCGGCCCCAGTTGCGGATGATGGAGGCGCCACCAAACAGGGTCGGCTGGATCGTGAGCGTATAGAAGCGACGCATGTTCTGGGCCGCGTCGATGCGGTGAAGATTAGCCTGGCCTGTCCCCTCGTTTTCCATGATTGGATTCTCGCTTCGTTTTGAAGCAGCGTCCAACGACTTCCATGAATCGATCCCGCGTGATTGATTCATCTCGCTGATGGTTTTCCCCCTGGAGGAAATAGGGAGTGGGCGAGGCGGCTTTGCCGCACGGCTCTATGCGCTGAAGCGCACCGAACCCGCCAAGCGGTTTCGTCCCATGCGGGTTGCGATCCTCCCGCGGACCGGCTTGCAGCCGGCACATGCAAGCCCCTTCGATCGGGGCTCTCATCCACCTCTCTCTTCTTCGCGATGAAACCTGTTTTGCCCGACACAGGCCTTCATGTCCTCACGCCGGAACCAGATCGCGCGTCCGCATCTGAGCGGTGGATTGCCTGCGGTGAAGACGATCTGTTCATCACTGCGCATGCGCAGGACCTCGTGCGGCATGATCAGCGGCCGACGGCTGAGCTGCTTCGAGTGCGATCGCGACGATCCCTTCATTCCGGTGGAGTGGTTTGTCTGGTTGACCTCGACCGTGGTGTCGCCGCAGCGCTTCGAAATGTACTCCGCCGTGTCCGGATCATTGATCGCGGCGAACGAAATCCACGATGCGGATTCGAACCATTTGCTGGTTGCGTCACGACCGCCATAGGCCTCGCGCATCTGGCCGATTGACTGGAAGATCATGGTGAGCGTGATGCCGTATTTGCGGCCGGCGTCGCGGGCCGTTTCGAGGATGCGCAAATAGCCGAGGCGGGCGACCTCATCGAGCAGGAAGAGCGTGCGTCCCTTGACCTCGCCATTGCGGTTATAGATGGCGTTCATCAGCGAGCCGATGACCACGCGTGCCAGTCCCGGATGCGCCTCCAGCACCTTGAGATCGAGCGCGATGAACAGGTCCGCTTCGCCCTCCGCGAGATCGTCGGTCGAGAAACTGTCGCCCGACACGAGCGCCGCATAGTTCGGGTAGGACAGCCAATGCGTTTCCTTCACAGCATTGGCATAGACGCCGGAAAACGTCTCCGGCGTCATGTTGACGAAGACGGCGACGTTCTCTTTCACGAAATCGGATTCCGACTGCTCGTAAATGCGCGTCAGGCGCTCGCGGAGCTTCGGCTCCGGCTCCGAGAGATTTGACCGGACGCGGCGCAGCGTCTGGTCCTTCTCGTCCGTATGCCCCGACAGGCAGACGTCGGCGATCAGCGCCGTCAGGAGCTGCATGGCGGATGCCCGGAAGAAATCGTCGCGGGCCGACGCGGTGCGCGCATTGTCGGTCATGATCCACGTCGCCACCGCGACAATATCCTCTTCTTTCGTGTTGCCGTGGCGTCCGATCCAGTCGAGCGCGTTGAAACCGATCGAGGGCGTGGCCGGATCGAGCACGATCACGTTGCGTCCGGCTTTGCGCCGATGATCGACGACCGTCGGCGCAACCTCGCTCGACGGATCGAGCGCGACGAGGCCGCCGCCCCATTTGAGCGCTGTCGGGATCGTCACGGATGTCGTCTTGAAGCCGCCAGACCCGGCAAAGACGATACCGTGCGAGGAACCGAACGAGCCGTCGAAGCACAACAAGGGGGACTTGCCACCGGCGCCCCAGCTTTGCGTTTCATCGGCGCGAAACGGTATGGCCGCCACGCTGTCCTTGTCGACGCGATACTGTTCACCGATCACGATGCCGCTGGCATCGGGAAACAGCCGGGCGGCGTCTCCCATCTTCATCCAGTCGGCCTCGCCATGCACGGCCCGCTTTCCAATGATCCGCCGCGGCGATGCTTTGGCAAAGGCGGCGTTTCCCTTGATCGCGACGCGCAGCGCGAAGACCCCGCTCAAAACGGCGGCGCATGCGCCGAGCGATGCCGACGGATCGGTATAGGCGAACACCGACTGGCCTTGAGGCACCCGGTCGGTAAGAGCAAAGAGCCGCCACCCTTCCCGTGCGATCGCTGCGATGCAGACGACTGAAGCGCCTGCCAGTACGCTCCAACCGGCGGTCTTGATGTTTGCTGCGCCCGCCGTCGCGAACAGGAAGATGACGCCGACCGCCGCCGCCGCGGTGTAGGGCAGGGCGAGGCCGATCCGTCCGAGCATGAGCTTCGCCTGAGGCGATGTCCCGAAACCCGAGAGCCAGTTCTCGATGCCGAACATCGCGAGCATTGCTGCGATCATGAATGTGGCTGGCAGGATTGTAAGAAGGAGCCTATTCATTGTTGCGACCGAACGCCTCCGCGCCGATTGCGGCCAGGCGCAATCGCTCGGTTTCGTCACCGCGGATGCGCCAAGCGGCATCGATCAGCAGCCCGAGCAACAGCGCCCGTTTTTCGCAGCGCAGTCCGGCTTTCACGATCAGGCCGCCCAGCTCGATTTTTTCGCGCGTGTCCTTCTTACGGGCATCGCTCGAATTGGTTCGCCGCATCCGCTCAAGCCTCGCCAGCGTCGCCCGCATCCGCGCCAGGCGCGACCGCTGCGGACGTGTCGCCGCCGGTCCTGTCGTCGCCGGCATTTCTTCTTCCGGTCGCAGCTCGCGTTGTTGCTCCTTGGCCTCCGCGAAACCGCCCGGCGATGTCTTCGAACGCTGCCTGAAGTGCGGCTTCCTCGATCTCGATTTCGCCGAGACCGGCCTTGAGCGCGATCCTGCCAATGCGCTCCGCCTCGCGTGTCTCGGCCGCTTTGAGCTGATCCTGCAATCTGGCGATTTCTTCCCTGATCTTCGACGACGGCTTCTTCATTCCGGTGGCACTCCCTGGCTGTCTTGGCGTTGCATGCGCGACGCCAAAACTCCTCCGGATGCATGCTCAAGGAAATGTGCAGATTTGCACGTCGGCAAGGCCGACACTTTGGAGGATGATCCCGGCCGTTCCGAAGGAGCGGTTCCAAGGGCGCAATTATACGTCGCGATGCGACGTGTTGCTTTCATGCCCTGGCGGGGCCCAGTGGCCTCAGCCGCTCCCGACGAACGCAATTCGAACCGGGAATTTTGTCGCCGTGGCCATCGCCCATTTCTCAGCCAGCATTGTCAGTCGCGGTGACGGCCGCAGCGCCGTGCTGTCCGCGGCCTACAGGCACTGCGCGAAGATGGAATACGAGCGCGAGGCCCGCATCATCGACTACACCCGCAAACAGGGACTGCTGCACGAGGAGTTTGTCCTACCGGCCGATGCCCCGAAATGGGTACGGACGCTGATAGCCGATCGCTCGATTGCCGGTGCTTCGGAAACCTTCTGGAACAAGGTCGAGGCCTTCGAGAAGCGCTCCGATGCCCAGCTCGCCAAGGATCTGACCATTGCCCTGCCGCTGGAGCTGACGCCCGAGCAGAACATCGCGCTCATACGGGACTTCGTGGAGAAGCACGTCCTGTCGAAGGGCATGGTCGCGGACTGGGTCTATCACGACAATAGCATTTCCAGTGGCGCCGATACCTTTGGTTCTCATCACGATGCGAACCGGATCGGCGCGCGCAACCCGCACATCCACCTGATGACGACACTGCGTCCGCTGACCGAGAACGGTTTCGGCGCGAAGAAGGTCCCGGTTCTCGGCGAAGACGGGCAGCCGTTGCGCAACAAGGCGGGGAAGATTGTCTACGAGCTGTGGGCCGGCGGGACGGATGATTTCAATGCCTTTCGTGACGCCTGGTTCGAGCGTCTCAACCATCACCTGGCGCTGAACGGGATCTCGCTGCGCGTCGATGGGCGATCCTACGAAAAGCAGGGCATCGATCTGGAGCCGACCATCCATCTCGGTGTTGGCGCCAAGGCCATCGGGCGGAAGGCGGAGAAGCAGGGTGTCCGGCCGGAGCTGGAACGGATCGAGCTGAATGAGAAACGCCGCAGCGAAAACGCCCGCCGCATTCTTCGAAACCCTGGGATCGTGCTCGACCTGATCACGCGGGAGAAAAGCATTTTCGATGAGCGCGATGTTGCGAAGGTGCTGCATCGCTATATCGATGATCCGGCCGTGTTCCAGCAGCTTCTGGCCCGGATCATCCAGAGCCCGGAGGTGCTGCGTCTCCAGCGCGACACAATCGACTTCGCGACCGGGGAAAGAGTGTCGGCCCGTTACACGACACGCGAGCTGATTCGGCTCGAGGCGGAGATGGCGCGTCGGTCGATCTGGCTCGCGGGAAGGGCGTCGCTTGGCGTCTCGGACAAGGTGCTTGAGGACACCCTCGCCCGTCATTCGCGTCTGTCAGAAGAACAGCGGACTGCCATCGAGCATGTTGTGGGTTCCGCGCGCATCGCGGCCGTGGTCGGCCGCGCAGGTGCTGGCAAGACCACCATGATGAAGGCGGCCCGTGAGGCGTGGGAACTCGCCGGATACCGCGTGGTTGGCGGCGCCCTTGCCGGCAAGGCGGCCGAGGGACTGGAGAAGGAGGCGGGCATCGTCTCCCGGACGCTCGCCTCCTGGGAGCTGCGGTGGCAACAGGGGCGTGACACGCTCGACGCCAGGACCGTTTTCGTCATGGACGAGGCCGGTATGGTCGCTTCGAAACAGATGGCGGGCTTCGTCGAAGCCGTCGTCAGGGCAGGGGCGAAGATCGTGCTCGTCGGCGACCCCGAACAGCTTCAGCCGATCGAGGCGGGTGCTGCCTTCCGCGCCATCGTCGATCGCATCGGCTATGCCGAGCTCGAGACGATCTATCGTCAGCGCGAAGAGTGGATGCGGCAGGCCTCGCTCGATCTGGCGCGCGGCAACATCGAACAGGGGTTGCTGGCCTATCGCACCCGCGGTCACGTCGTTGGAGAAAAGCTGAAGTCGGAAGCCGTCGAGAGCCTCATCTCGGCTTGGAACCAAGACTACGATCCCGCGAAGTCGATGCTGATGCTGGCGCATCTGCGCCGCGACGTTCGCATGCTGAACATCATGGCGCGCGCAAAGCTGGTCGAGCGCGGTATCGTCGGTGAGGGACATGTCTTCAGGACCGCTGACGGCACCCGCCAGTTCGACGCCGGCGACCAGATCGTCTTCCTGAAGAACGAGGGTTCGCTCGGCGTCAAGAATGGGATGATCGGCCGTGTGATCGAGGCCGCGCCCAACCGCATCACCGTGGCCGTGGGTGAGGGCGATCAGCGCCGGCTGGTGACGGTCGAGCAGCGGTTCTACAACAATCTCGATCACGGTTATGCCACCACGATCCACAAGAGCCAGGGCGCCACCGTCGACCGGGTGAAGGTGCTCGCTTCACTCTCTCTCGATCGCCACCTGACCTATGTCGCGATGACGCGCCATCGCGAGGACCTTCAGGTCTATTTCGGGCGCCGCGCCTTCGAGATGAACGGGGGGCTGACGAAGATCCTGTCGCGGCGAAACGCGAAGGAAACAACCCTCGACTACGAGCGCGGCACGCTCTACCGCCAGGCGCTCGCCTTCGCCGAAAACCATGGTCTGCACATTGTCCAGGTGGCGCGCACGCTGCTTCGAGACCGGCTCGACTGGACGCTGCGCCAGAAAAGCAAGCTCACTGATCTGACCAACCGCCTTCGCGCTCTCGGCGGACGGCTCGGCTTGCGGCAATCCCCGCCAACCCAATCAGCTAAGGAGGCGAAACCCATGGTCGCCGGCATAACCCGGTTCGAGAATTCCGTCGCAGATACGGTCAGCGAGAGACTCCACGCTGATCCGGCCTTAAAGAAGCAATGGGAGGAGGTTTCGATCCGCTTCGCTCACGTGTTCGCCGATCCCGAAACCGCCTTCCGGGCGATGAACTTCGACGCTGTGCTGGCAGATAAGGACTCGGGGACACAGGCGCTTCAGAAGATTGAGGCCGAGCCGGCGTCGATCGGTCCGCTCAGGGGCAAGTCCGGCATGCTCGCCAGCAAGACGGAGCGCGAGGCGCGCCGCATCGCCGAGATCAATGTGCCGGCGCTCAGGCGTGATCTCGAACGCTATCTGCAGATGCGGGAGAATGCGGTACAGCGGTTGCAGGCGGACGAGCAGGCGCTGAGGCAGCGCGTCTCGATCGACATCCCGGCGTTGTCGCCTGCGGCCCATACCGTGCTCGAGCGCGTGCGCGATGCGGTCGACCGCAACGATTTGTCCGCAGCACTTGGATATGCGCTCAGCAACCGCGAGACGAAGCCGGAGATCGACGCTTTCAACAAGGCCATCACCGAACGCTTCGGCGAGCGCACCCTGCTCACCAATGCCGCACGTGAGCCGTCGGGCAAACTGTTCGACACGCTTTCCGAGGGAATGCAGCCCGAGGTGAAGGAACGTCTGAAGGAAGCTTGGCCGATCGTGCGCGCAGCCCAGCAGCTCGCCGCCCATGAACGCACGACCGAGACCCTGCGGCAGGCCCAGGAACTGCGTCTCACGCAGCGCCAAGCCCCGGTGATGAAGCAATGAGGCGACGCGGCGCGATCATGCTGCTGAGCGCGACAATGGTGGCTACCGCTTGCCTCATCACGGCCGCGGCCGTCGGCGGCTATCGGCAAAACCTGACGCCGAGCGAGCCGCTCGGTCTCTGGCGCATCGAGGCGCTCCGCCGTTCGGCCGAGATCGGCGATCTCGTGTTCGTCTGCCCGCCCGCGACCGCGATGTTCGAGGAGGCACGACGGCGAGGATATCTCCGGAGGGGCTTGTGCGTCGGTGGGTTCGCGCCGCTGATCAAGACGGTCGCAGCGCTTCCCGGACAGCATGTCGAAATCACCGATCACGTCGCGATCGACGGCCGTCCCCTTGCCGCATCCGTCGTCCGGAAGGCGGACGGAGAGGGTCGGACCCTCACGCCATATCCTGGTGGCACAGTGCCGCCCGGACATCTCTATCTCCACTCCTCCTTTGCGAGTTCCTATGACTCCCGATATTTCGGACCGGTTCCGGACTGCGGCCTCCTCGGCCTCGCCCGGCCGATCCTCACCTTCGATCCGTGATCACGTTTCTGGCCATTGGCGATCTGCTTTGCTCATCCTCGCATCCGTCGCCTGCGGCTCACTCGGCTGGAGCGGCAATGTGCTCGCCCTTCCGGCCGTGATGCTCTTCCCGGCGCTCTGGGCGATGTCGCCGTCGCGCATGGTCGCGGCCCTGGTGTCGGCCGGCTATTTCCTGGCCGCCTCGCGCGGTTTGCCGCAAGGTGTCGCAAACTTCTATTCGTCCGATCTTTGGCCTGGCTTCTTGCTCTGGATGGCGGCTTCCTCCTCTTTCGTCGCCGTGCATGCGGTGGCGTGGACAAGACGACCGGGAAAGGAGAGGCCGCTGCGCTATCTGGCGGTGGCGGTGCTCATGGCATTGCCGCCCTTCGGCATCACCGGCTGGGCACACCCGCTGACCGCGGCCGGTGTGCTCTTTCCGGGATGGGGATGGTGGGGCGTCATCGCAGCCACAACCGGCCTCATTGTTATGACGACGAGGTTTTGGCCGACCGCAACTATCGCGCTTGGAGGGTTCTGGCTCTGGTCCGCCGCAACGTGGACAGGACCGAAGCTACCGGAAGGGTGGAGAGGTGTCGACTTTGAACTGGGTGAAAGCCTCGGTCGTGATGGATCGCTCGAGCATCACCGTGACCTGATCGACACGGTAGGGCGGATTGCTTTCTCGCACGCCGGCACCCGCGTTGTGGTATTGCCTGAAAGCGCGCTCGGCTTCTGGACGCCAACGGTCGAACGTCTCTGGTTGGAGGGGTTGCGCGGATCGGATGTCACTGTCCTCGCCGGTGCGACCGTCCTTGAGCCACAGGGCTACGACAATGTCATGGTGGCGATCTCGGCCGACGAGGCACGGATACTCTACCGTGAACGCATGCCTGTCCCGGTCTCCATGTGGCAGCCATGGCGGGTCTGGACCGGGCAGGGCGGAGGCGCGCGGGCGCACCTGTTCGCCAATCCGATTGTCGAGCTCGGCAGCACCAAGATCGCGCCGCTGATCTGCTACGAGCAGCTCATTCTCTGGCCAGCGCTCCAGTCGATGCTGCACGCCCCCGACATCATCGTTGCGACGGGCAATGGCTGGTGGACCGCCGGCACCTCGATCGTTGCTATTCAATGGGCGAGCACCATCGCGTGGGCGAGGCTGTTCAGCGTGCCCGTCGTTATGGCCATCAACACATAAGCCAAGGAGATATCAGGATGGTTGATGCCGCGCTCATTCAGAAATGCGCAGATCCTGCCCTGAAACCCGCGATCGTCGAATTGTTTATCGGCCTTGCAGGATCACAGAATCCGCTCGCCGTCACGGTAAGATCCGGAAACCGCGTGGTACTTGTCCCGAAGCCCGCCACGGCCGACGAGGCACTGGAGCTGATCCGCCAACATGTCGGGCGCAACGTCATTCGCGTCGGCATCACGCAATATCCGGCGGGTCTCGGCATCATGGCAGCCGGTGAACTGAAGCCCAATCTGGTCGATCCTTGTGAAAATATCCGGATGGGCACGACCCTCTTCGCCAAGGTCTATAGGATTGTGATGAAGTGGTATGGCAACCCCATAGAGAAAGAGGTTCTTCCGCAGGTGTTCGACGATGCGATCGTCGCCTGGCAGACGGGGTATTTCGAGGGAACGGCGGTGTTTCGGGCAGCGGATCCTGGCAAGGCCGAAGTGCCTGAACCAGACACCGAGGAGCATGTGAATGATACTGTTGAACGATCAACAGATGCCGCCAGCGAGGGAGTGAGCGTTCCTGTCAAGGACGGAGCCCGGAGCGACGATCCGAACAAGGCCGGGATCCGTGTCGATCTTTCTGAGATTGATGCTGACAGACCTTGATGCTCGCGAACCTCACCGCGCGCGCCGCGTGATCATGTGCATGTTTGCACTGGCGAAATTGGCCTTCGTTCTCTATAAGGGCGGATAGGGCAGTACGCGCTGCCCCGGGGTGTGGAAACCCCTATCTGGCGGTTGGGGCTGGCCGTTGCAGCACCAGAATCCTCTGACCGATTGGCCGGGGGCCTGTGACGTATGTCCAGGTGCTCCGGTACTAAAGGTCTCAGGACTGTCCAGGTACAGTTTCCAACCCCCGGCTTGGGATCAGGGATTAACGTTTGCGGGGGCGCACCGCGGACAAGCCGGAGACCGGATCGAATGACATCGGACGCGCCGACATCGGAAGATAAACTCGAAATGCGTCCCGTGTTCGGGCTGACGCAGGGTCTTTCCAAGGCTGATGTTGAAAGCTTGACGGTGGATGCAATTCGAACCCACCGGCGCCTGGTCGACGAGGCCGACCGGCTGTTCCAGGCTCTGCCCGATACCTACAAATCCGGCAAGGCGGTCGGCGGCGCTCAGCACCTCACTTACATTCAGGCCTGCATGGAGATGCACGCGCAGATGTATTTGGTGAACACGCTGGTCACCATTCTTGGCTATATCCCGAAAGTGTCGGTAAACTGAACCTCAGATCAGTTTTCTGCGAATGGCGATTGCGGTCAGATGTGTCAAAGTGTGGACGTTGAAGCGCTTTTTGGTTTCGGCGATCTTAACGCGCACGCTGTTGTATTTGACGCCTTCGAGGTCCGCTGCTTCCTCCATCGTTTTGCCGACAGCGATCCAGCTGAGATAGGCGGCCCCCTTGGGGTCGAGCGCAGTTGGCTCTTCGACACTCGGGGCCGGATCAGCGAGATTGATGCGGGCATGAAGCTGCGCTACCGCGGATGCAGCCTCGACAGGGTCGATCTCGCGGTCCAGATCGATTGCCGGCTTCTCCGAGGCGAGCGTGAATATCGCGAAGGAGCCGTATGCGGCTTTGATCGGGACTGTGATGCCGGATCGAATTCCGAAGTCTGCCGCATGCACGAAGAACGAGCGCTCCGCCGTGGAAGGTCGTGAGGTCTTCTCGCCGCTCCAGGTGAAGACCCGCTTCAGCGATCTGGCGCGTCGAATAACCGGATCGATCGCAAGATAGCCTCGCTTGAAATAGTTAGTCTGCCACTCCTGGTGATAGTTCGAGATTGCGATGGAGCGCCCTGGCTGGATATTGAGATAGGCATACCCTGCGAACCCAACCTGCTCGGTAAAGGTCGCCAGGGCGAGTTTCAAGATGCCTTCGTCGCCAGGGATGGCGGCGAGATCAGTCAACTTGTCCAGCCAGTATTGCATTTGAAATTCCTTGTAGATCGTCAGGTGGAGCAGATCATGCGATCCCTCTACGGGCAGATGAATCTAGATGCAATATGTGGCGGAGAAGTTGAAATGTCCTTTGTGGCGCAAGTTGAAATGTCACTGTGATCCGTCATAGGGCACGACGTCAGCCCCGATCTGACCGGCTGACCCGCGGGCACTCCGCCTGGCTCTCCCTTCTGGATTATGCCACACGCATCGGTCGATGCCCGGAGTGATGGCGTTGCCAGTCCGTTGATGGAGAAGCGGATCGAGGAAACCCTCTGCCTGGAACTGTTGCGTGGCTGGGCTGAATGCTCCGGGCTCAATCTGGAAACCGGCGCGCGAGGCGCGGCGCCGCGATATGTACGCGAGGCGGAGCGGCTGATTGATGATCGTGCGCAGGAGGCGTTGTCGATTACCGAGATCGCTGCGCAGCTCGACATTTCTGCGCGCAGCCTGTCCGAGGGCTTTCGACGCTTTCGCGGCATCACTCCGCATGACTATCTGACGACGCGGCGTCTCGATGACCTGCGTAAAGCATTGGAAGAAGCCCCGCCCGGAGAGACCATTTCTTCGATCGCCGGTACGCGGGGCTATGTGAACCTCACCGCGATGTCTGCCAGTTATCGGGGGCGTTTTGGCGAGAGCCCTTACCAGACGTTGCGCAACCGTCCGGGAAGGGCATGACGACCCGCCGATCATGACCTTTGGCCCCCTTAAGGATTCCGTCCGGAGCCGTGACTGCCGATCCGCTTCGGCTGGCGACTTTCGGATGCTGCGGTTTGCTTCCCATTTGGATCATCAGCTTCCGAAATGGATCGAAGCCAGGCCTGCGCCGTAACCCCACGGTGGGGACCGTCTTGCTCTGTGAGGCGGAACATCGGAAGTCCTAGTGGTAGCACTAGGAGTAGTCCTATGACGAAGCGGCAAGTTGAAGTGATCACGTCGGTTGAGCGCCGTCGGCGTTGGTCTCGCGAAGATAAGGAGCGCCTGGTTTCTGCCTGTCTTGAACCAGGGGCGGTTCTCTCCGAGATTGCGCGATCGGCTGGTATCCATGTGAGCCAGCTATTCCGCTGGCGCAAGGAACTCTGCCAGGTTCCTGCGGCTCCTGTTCAACAGCTTGCCCCCGTGCAGGTTGTCGAGGCTTTGCCAGTGCCATCGTTGACGGTGCGGCCGTCTGTGATACGTCCGCGCAAGAAGACCAGCGTGGTGACGATCGAGCTTGGCGGCGGCCGTCGCATCCGGGTGGAAAGCGATGTCGACATCGAGGCGCTCGGGCGCATACTGAATGTGCTGGAACGGCGATGATCCCGGTCCCCAGCGGCGTCAAGGTCTGGCTCGCCACCGGGCATACGGATATGCGCAAGGGCTTTCCGGGCCTTGCTCTGATGGTGCAGGAGACGCTGAAGCGCGATCCGATGGGAGGGCATTTGTTTGTCTTCCGTGGTCGCGGCGGCGGCCTGATCAAGGTGATCTGGCATGACGGCCAGGGAGCCTGCCTGTTCACCAAGAAGCTGGAACGCGGGCGGTTTATCTGGCCGTCGGCGGCCGATGGCACGGTGGTGATCACATCCGCCCAGCTCGGTTACCTGCTCGAAGGTATCGATTGGCGCATGCCGCAAAAAACCTGGCGTCCGACATCGGTTGGATAGAGAAAATGGCTGGAAAGATGGACACGAATATGATTCCATCTGGCCATGACAGAGGTGACCGATCAGCTTCCGGACGACCTTGCCAGCGCTCATGCGATGATCCTGGCAGAGCGTGCGGCACGTCGCGAAGCGCAAGCCGAGGCTGCCAGCGCCAAGGCGTTTGCCTCCCATTCCCGAAGCGTTGATTGCACGCCTGAAGTTGGAGATCGAGAAGGTCCGCCGCGAGCTTTACGGCAGCCGGTCGGAGCGCAAGGCCCGCCTTCTCGAACAGATGGAATTGCAGCTCGAAGAGCTGGAAGCCGACGCCGGCGAAGACGAACTGACGGCGGAGATTGCAGCCAAGGCCTCGACCGTCAGGGCTTTCGAGCGCAAGCGGCCGTCAAGGAAACCATTCCCCGACCATCTGCCGCGTGAGCGTGTCGTTATCGCTGCTCCCTCAAGCTGCCCGTGCTGCGGCTCGGTCAAGTTGTCGAAGCTCGGCGAGGACATCACCGAGACGTTGGAAGTGATCCCGCGCCAATGGAAGGTGATCCAGACGGTCAGGGAGAAGTTCTCCTGCCGGCAATGCGAGAAGATCAGCCAGCCTCCGGCTCCTTTCCATGTAACACCGCGCGGCTTTGCAGGACCGAACCTGCTCGCCATGATCTTGTTTGAGAAGTTAGGCCAGCATCAGCCGCTCAATCGGCAGAGCGAGCGCTATGCCCGCGAAGGTATCGGCCTCAGCCTATCGACGCTGGCCGATCAGGTTGGGGCCTGTGCAGCAGCGCTCAAGCCACTGCATGCGCTGATCGAGGCGCATGTTCTCAACGCCGAGCGCTTGCACGGCGATGACACCACTGTGCCGATTCTGGCGAAAGGCAAGACCGACACAGGACGCATCTGGACCTATGTGCGGGATGACCGGCCGTTCGGTGGAACCTCGCCGCCGGCAGCACTCTATTATGCCTCCCGCGATCGGCGGCAGGAACATCCCGAGCGTCATCTGAAGAGCTTCACCGGCATTCTGCAGGCGGATGCCTATGGCGGCTACAATCCGCTGTTCAAGGGAACCCGCGATCCCGGTCCGCTGACGCAGGCATTGTGCTGGGCGCACGCACGCCGCAAATTCTTCGTGCTCGCCGATATCGCTGCAAATGCCAAACGCGGAAAGAACGCGACACCGATCTCGCCGCTTGCGCTCGAGGCCGTCAAACGGATCGACGCCCTGTTCGATATCGAGCGCGAGGTCAATGGAATGTCCGCGTACGAACGCCGGGAGCGGCGGCAAAGGGACAGCTTGCAGCTCGTCACGGAACTCGAAGAATGGATGCGGACTGAACGAGCAAGACTGTCGCGCAGTTCCCCGGTCGCAGAGGCGATCGACTACATGCTGAAGCGCTGGAACGGCTTCACATCCTTCCTCGATGACGGCCGGATATGCCTGACCAACAATGCCGCCGAACGGGCGCTCAGAGGTTTTGCACTTGGCAGAAAGTCGTGGCTCTTCGCCGGTTCCGACCGTGGTGCCGATCGGGCTGCGTTCATGGCCACCTTGATTATGACCGCCAAGCTCAACGACATCGATCCGCAGGCATGGCTGGCCGACGTGCTCCTGCGCGTCGCCGACCAATCATCAGCACGGCTATCGGAACTGCTGCCATGGGAATGGAAGAACAATTTTGAGATTGGGCCTCCGGTTGAGAAGGCAATTGCTGCATGACCACATCCATCGCCCGCCTCAAGATCACGCTCGATGATGTCGAACCGACCGTCATGCGCCGCATCGACGTGCCGTTCGACATCAGGCTCGATCGGCTGCATCTGGTGCTTCAGGCAGCCTTCGGCTGGACCAACAGCCACCTCTACGAGTTCCGCATCAAGAACATCGGCTTCGGCATGCCGGACCCCGGCTGGGGCGACGGCCCGCTGAACGCGGCCAAGGCAACCCTTCTATCCGCGATCGAGGACACCGGAGCAAAATCCTTCAAATACCTCTATGACTTCGGTGACGGCTGGGAGCATTCGATCAAGATCGAGCGCATCGCTCCCGCACTCCCTGGGCTTCCGATGAGCCTGATCGACGCCATGGGCGCTTGCCCACCCGAGGATATCGGTGGACCATGGGGATATCAGGAGTTCATCGAAGCACTCGCCGATCCCACCCATGAACGCCATGAAGAACTCGTCGAATGGTGGGGTGGTGACCAGTTCGACACCCAGGCCATCGACAAGCCTGCTATCGAGCAGGCCTTTTGGGCACTTGCCAGAAAATGGACCCGCAAACCACGCTCAAAGGCCTGAAGCCCCGCGCCTGCGGTCTTCGCCGGATGGTTACCCTGCGCCTGCTCTCCCTGTTGTTCTAATGTCGCCACGGGTGCCGTTACACCTCACTATCCGGACAGGAGGCCGGTTTGTGCGATCTCTGTAATATCAAGCTGAGGGGCATACCCCCTAGGGAGGATCTGATGAAAGCGCTTGTCTATTACGGACCGGGCAAGAAAGACTGGGTCGAGAAACCCAAGCCGGTTGTGCTGGAGCCGACGGATGTCATCGTGAAAATCACGAAGACGACCATCTGCGGCAGCGACCTGCATATCCTGAAGGGCGACGTGCCGACCGTGACCGAGGGACGCACGCTCGGTCATGAAGGCGTCGGTATCGTCGATGAAGTCGGCAGCGCGGTCCGCAACTTCAAGAGAGGCGATCCCGTCCTGATTTCCTGCATCACGTCCTGCGGTTCCTGTCCGAACTGCAAGCGGCAGCTTTTTTCCCATTGTGACGACGGCGGTTGGCAGCTCGGCCATACGGTCGACGGCACGCAGGCCGAATATGTCCGCATCCGCCATGGAGACAACTCGCTTTATCCGATCCCGGCGGGGGCGGATGAGGAAGCGCTGGTCATGCTGTCCGACATTTTGCCGACAGGGCTCGAAATCGGCGTGCAGGCCGGCGGCGTAAAGCCCGGCGATACCGTCGCCATCGTCGGCGCGGGTCCGGTGGGCATGTCCGCACTTCTGACGGCGCAGTTCTACTCGCCGGGCAAGATCGTGATGATCGATATGGACCCCGCGCGTCTGGCGCTCGCCCGGCAGTTCGGCGCCACCGATACGGTTCAGGTCGGCGCAGAAGATGCCGCAGCGCAGGTCATGGCGATGACGGACGGGTGCGGCGTCGATGTGGCGATCGAGGCCGTCGGCGTACCCGCCACCTTCGACATATGCCAGAAGATCGTCTCGGCCGGCGGAAAGATCGCCAATGTCGGCGTCCACGGCAAACCGGTGGAACTCCATATCGACGATCTCTGGATCAAGAACATCAACATCTCCATGGGCCTGGTCAACACCAACACCACGCCGATGCTCTTGAAGACGGTGGAGGCCGGGAAGTTCGACCCGAGCAAGCTGATTACCCATCGCTTCACTCTCGACGAAATCCTCGACGCCTATGAAGTCTTCGGCAATGCCGCGCGCGAAAAGGCGATGAAGGTCATTCTCGCGGCCTGAAGCCTACCGGATGCCTAGGGCATACTGGAACTGAAATGACCACCGGGTTCCGATCGCGAACCCGGTGGCTTTCGCTTGTCCGCGCATCAGCGGCCCATCATGGTATCCGGCAACCATGTGACGATCACCGGGAAGAGGAAGATCAACCCGATCGTGAACATCTCCATGACCACGAACCACAGAGCGCCGCGGAAAACGTCGGAGAGGGACGTGTCGCGATCGATGCCGGCAATGACGAAGCAGTTCAGTCCGACCGGCGGGGTCATCAGTCCGATCTCGCACATCTTCACGCATAGAATGCCGAACCAGATCGGATCGAAGCCAAGGCCGGTCACGGTCGGGAAGACGATCGGCAGGGTGATGACTAGCATGGATAAGGCATCGAGAAACATGCCGAGCGGGATATAGAGCAACAGCAGGATGGCGACGACGAGATGCGGCGGCACGCCACTTTCGACGATGGCTTCGGCCACGATCTGCGGGATCTGCACGAGCGTCAGGAAGTAGCTGAAGATGCCGGCTCCGATCATGGTGAACAGGATCATCACCGTGGTTGTCGCGGTGGAGCGGAAGCTCTCGAGCAGGTTCGGCCCCAGTTGGGCCTTGTCGGACCGCGACAGAAGCAGCATCAGGAACGCCGCCAGCGCGCCGATGGCCGCCGCTTCCGTCGGCGTCACCAGTCCGAGATAAATGCCGCCGAGCACGAGAAGGAACAGCACCAGCACCTGCCACGCCTGGCCGGTGGCCCGCATGCGTTCGCCCCAGCCGGCACGCGGGCTGCGGGCGGCCTTGTTCATGGTGGACTGCCCCAGAATGGCGACGCCAACCATGAAGACGACTGTGGTGAGAATGCCGGGTATGAAGCCGGCGATCAGCATCTTTCCGGCGGAGACCTCGGTCAGGGCGGCGTAGAAGATCAGCAGCACCGAGGGGGGAATGAGAACGCCAAGCACGCCGCCGGCGGCAACCGATCCCGCAGCGAGGCGCGAATCGTAGCCGGCCTTCTTCATTTCCGGAATGGCGACTGCGCCGACGGTGGCGGCGGTGGCGACAGAGGAGCCGGAGGTGGCGGCAAAGCCCGCCGCGGTGAGGATGCCCGCCATGGCGAGGCCGCCCGGCAGATGGCCGACCCATTTGTTGGCCACATGAAACAGCCGTTTGCCGATCTGCGCGTGATGGGCGAAGGCGCCCATGAGGATGAACAGCGGGATGATCGTCAGGGAGTAATTGGCGGCGGAGGCGAAGGAAAAGGACTTCAGCCGATTGAGCAGAAAAGTGAGGTTTTCCACCATGACGATGCCAAAGGCGCCGGACAAGGCCAGGGCGGCAAAGACCGGCGTGCCGAGCGCCATGAGAACGAAGATGAGGCCGACGGCCAGTAGGGTGATGGCGTAGGTGTCCATGGAGTTTCCTGAAACGCTGCCGATCCGCGCGGCTTGCAGCCAGATGAAAGGGAACCGGGGCCATAACCCCGGTTCTGACGGTTCAGTGAGGGGCGTGGCCGGTTCGTGACGGTTCGGGCGGACGGCCTGTTACCGTCAGTGCCGCGCGAAGCAGGGCTTGCAGCGCGGCAAACCAGAGACCGGCGGCGACCGCCATCTTGGCCCACCAGATCGGCATCTGGAACGCGCCCCAGCGGAATTCGCGGATCGCGAAGGAATAGGCCGCCTCCGCGCTCGCCGGCCAGGCCAGCATTGCAAAGGCAAGCGCGGTCAGCGCGAAGGCGAGTGCCGTCGACAGCCGTGCGGCCCTGGTTGGCAACCGGTCGGTCAGCATCGTCACCCGGATATGGGCGTCATCGAGAAGCGTGACGCCCAGTCCCATGAAGGCGACCAGCACCATGGACATTTCCGACATTTCAAAAAGTCCGGGCACGGAGCGTCCCGCAACCGCCCGTGCGACGACATCCACCGAGATCCCCACCATCATGAAGGCGAGAAAGGCAAGCGCCACCCAGCCAGTGACGACGGCGATGCGCGTGAGGAAGCGGTTCACAACCAGCATGGCCGTCTCACAGCGCCGCCGCGATTTCACCCGGGCGCTTCAGCCTGCCGGAAGGCGCGTGCCTGGCGATCGACGCCTGGACCAGTTCCTGCATGGCCGCGCCATCGATACCGTTCGGCTTGGCCACTTTCTCGATCCACTGGTCGACTTCAGCCGGCTGGACGCGTGCGCGGGCCTTCGCCGTCTCCGCATCGGAAAGGGACGTGAATTTCACGCCTTCGGAAAGCGCCTTTTTCACGTAGTCGGTCAGTACCTGCTCGTAGATCTCGGTGAATTTTCCGGCGTAAAGCTCGTCGGCGAGATCGGTGCAGACCTTCTTGCCGGGGTCGGAAAGACCGTCCCACGCATCCCGGTTCATGACCGTTACGGCAGGCGCGTGCGCACCGTCGCCGATGTCGTAGAAGTTCGGCGCGATCTCGTGTAGCTTGTAGGCCACCGCCGTGACGAAGTCGAAACCGTAGACGCCGTCCAGAACGCCGCGCTCGAGCGCCTGATAAACCTCGCCGGCCGCCATCGGGACGGCGATGCCGCCGAGCCGTTCGATGACGTCGGTCGCGATGCCGTAGCCACGGATCTTCTTACCCTTGAGGTCCTCGATGGAATTGATCGGTTCCCGAAGCACCAGCGGCGCATAATTCCAGTTGGTCCAGTAGAGCACTTTGGAACGATGCCGCTGTTCCCATTCCTGCCTCAACGGCTCGAACTGTTCGTAGACGTCGCGGCAGACGAGTTGCAGGGTATCGGCGCGGTCGACGCGGTAATACCATTCCAGCCCGCGCGTCACCGGCACTTCGGCCTGATAGTAACCGGGTGAAATCAGGGTGATTTCGGATGTGCCGTCACGCACCGCGCTCAGGTGCTCGCCGACCTTGTTGAGGCTGCCGGCCCAGTAGCGCCTGATCGAGACCTCACCATTTGTGCGCTTCTCCAGCTCATCGAGGAACCAGCGGTCGATCCACGAGGGACCGGCGTTTTCCGTGACATAGCTGTCGAACTTCATCGACGTTTTGGCGCTGGCGCCGAGCGGTAGACCACCGGCAATGAAACTGGCCCCGGCCAGCAGGCTGGTGTTCTTCAGAAAATCGCGTCTTTTCATAGGTTATCCTCCCTTGTTGTCGCCGGGCTCCTCCGGCCCGGCGGTGATCATTGCGCGCTGGCTATGGCCCCCGCGCGAATTTCGGTTTTCAGGATCTTGCCGTAGCCGTTCTTCGGTAGGTCGGGCACGAAGACGTAGCGCTTCGGACGTTTGAAGGCGGCGATCTCGTTGCGGCACCAGCGGTCAAGATCGTTTTCGGCCGCGCTTTGACCCGGTGCGAAAACGACATAGGCGACAACCTGCTCGCCCCATTCCGGCTCGGGTTCGCCGATCACCGCCACCTCGAACACCGCCGGGTGGCGCAGGAGCGTCTCTTCCACCTCACGCGGGTAGATGTTGGTGCCGCCGGAGATGATGACGTCCTTCGAGCGATCGGTGAGGTAGAGAAAGCCATCCTCATCCATGTGGCCGAGATCGCCGGTGTGAAGCCAGCCGTCCCGCAGCGTTTCTGCCGTGGCGTCCGGATTGTTCCAGTAGCCGCGCATCACGGTCGGGCTTTTCACGCAGATTTCGCCGGTCTCTCCCGGTCCGAGCCGTTCTCCGCCCGGTCCGAGAATGCCGAGCGTGACGCAACCCTGAGCGATGCCGACGGAGGCGCGGCGCGCGCGCCAGCGCGGGTGAAGCTCATCCGCGACCATGTCGCGCCGCAGCACCGAGATCGTCATCGGTGTTTCACCCTGTCCGTAGATCTGCGAGAAACGGGGGCCGAACAGCTCCAGCGCCTCGTCCATGTCGCTGGCGTACATCGGCCCGCCGCCATAGATGATGGTGCGGATGCCTTCGCCCCGGTAAGCGCGCTCGCGGGCGGCGGCCACCAGACGTTTCACCATGGTGGGGGCGGCGAAGAACACCAGGTTGCCCCGGCCTTGCGCCAGATCGATGATTTCGCCGCAATCGAAGCCGCGCGAAGCCGGCACGATATGCGCGCCACCGGCGCGGATATGGGGAAGCATGTAAAGCCCCGCTCCATGCGACATCGGCGCGGCGTAGAGCATGTGGTCGCAGGCGCGCGCCTCGTCCACATCCAGCGTGTAGCACAGTGTCATCTGGCGGAGATTGTCATGCGAGAGCATGACGCCTTTCGGCTTTCCCGTCGTGCCCGACGTGTAGAACAGCCAGGCGAGGTCGTCGTCATCGAGAGCAAGCGGCGGCGTGACCGGCCCGCATGTCGGAACAGGCGCCGTCAGCGCCAGCTCCAGCCGGTCGGGACGAGGGACGAAAGTCTCGCCCTTGTCGGTGAAGGCCAGCGAAGCTTCGGCATTCTCCACGATCCACTCCGCTTCGAGCGGATGCAGCTTGCAGTTCACCGGGACGGCGATGGCGCCGATCCACCAGCAGGCATGCAGCACCTCGATATAGTCCGGTGCGTTCTTGGCGAAGATCGCCACGCGATCACCCTTGCGGATGCCGCAGGTTTCCGCGAGATGCCGGGCTCGGACGCAGACGGCCGCCAGCAATTCGCCATAGGTGCGGTGGAGCCGATCGCCATCATAGACCGCAGGCCGATCCGGCCAGACGAGGGCCGTCTGGTAAAGCCAGTGCGCGATATTCATGGCGTATCCTCAGGCCCGGTCGGCGTGCAGGATCGTGGCGTAGTTCGCCACCGCCGCGCCGCCCATGTTGAAGGCAAGACCCCATTCAGCGCCCTTGCGCTGCATGGCACCCGCCTGTCCCGTCAACTGCCGGAAGCCGAGCGCCAGCATGGATACGCCGGTCGCGCCGACCGGATGTCCCTTGGCCTTCAGCCCACCGGAAAGGTTGACCGGTGTACGGCCCTCCGGCATCACTGTGCCGTCGTCCAGTGCGGTGACGCCCTTGCCCTTCGGCGCAAGCCCCATGGCTTCGTAGATCAGAAGCTCGGCGGGGGTGAAGCAGTCGTGGACTTCGGCGAAGTCCAGATCCCCGGCAGTGATGCCTGTCTTGGCGTAGGCGGCGCGGATCGCCCGTTCAGGACCTTCAAAGGCGATGAAGTCGCGCCGGCTCATCGGTAGGTAATCGGAGACGTGTTCGGCGGCGGCGATGCGCACCCGGCGGCGTGCATCCCTTGCCGCGCCATCGGCGGAAGATAGCACGATGGCGGCTGCGCCGTCCGTCACCAGGGAGCAATCGCTGAGACGAAGCGGCGGGGCGATCAGCGGGTTGCGTTCGCTCACCTCGCGGCAGAATTCGTAGGGCATCGGCTTGTGCATATGCGCCAGCGGATTGTTCATCGCATTGGCGTGGTTCTTCGCGGCGATGCGGGCCATGGCATCCATCGGCGAGCCGTAGCGTTCGGAATATTGCTCGGCGGCGATGGCAAAAACCTGCGGAAAGCTCAGCGATGCCTCGAACGGGTCGTTCTGGTAGCCGGCCCCGGCGAGCGCCTGCGTGACCTCCTGGGTTGTGCGGTGGGTCATCTTCTCGGCTCCCACCACGAGTACGTTGCGGGCCTTGCCGGCTTCGATCAGGTTCAACCCGCCGTGGAAGGCCGCCGCTCCCGAGGCGCAGGCGTTCTCGCAGCGCGTTGCCGGCTTGAAGCGCAGGTCCGGATAGGCCTGATGGACAAGCGACGAGGGGAAGCCGTCGGCAACCAGTCCGGAATTGAAATGGCCGAGATAGACCGCGTCGATTTCCGTAGGGTCGATCGCAGCCTCCGTGACGGCCTCCCGAACGGCCTCGACGATCAGTTCCTCGAGTGTCTCCTGCAGCTTGCCAAACCGGGTGTGGCCGCTGCCGATGATGTAACTGCTGGATTTCATGTGCATTCCTCCCATGCCCGCAATGTTCCGGCGGACGGTCTCTGGAAACAATGCGTGAAAATACGTAGGTATCTACGTAGAAGTTACGTAGAAGCGAACGCAGCATGGGAGGAGCCCACCTTGGAAGACTATGCGATCCTGTCGGAAGAGACGCTCAATCTCACCGGCTTCATGGATGCGCCCATCGGCATCATGATACTGTCTGACCGGCGTATCTTGCGCGTGAATACCGAGATCGAGCAGATTTTCGGCTGGAACCGCGCCGATCTGGAAGGACAGTCGATTCGGGTGCTGTATCCCTCCAGCGTCGACTACGAAAAGACAGGCAGTCGCTGGCACCGTTGGCTGGAAAGCCGTCCGCGCTATGAGGACGAACGCTTCATGCAGTGCAGGAGTGGTGAGATCATCTGGACACGGGCGCGCGGTCGCACGTTGACGCCCGCCGACCCGTTCCACCTGATGGTCTGGACATTCGAGCATTTGCGGGACCGTCCGCCGAGTTCGGCGGTGTTGACCGCAAAGGAGCGTGAGGTGGCGCGCTATATCGTCAACGGCCACACCAGCAAGGAAATCGCCCAGTCGCTCGGCATCTCTCCGCGCACCGTCGAGGTCCATCGCGGCGCGATCATGAAGAAACTCGGCGTCCGTAATGCCGCCGAACTGGTCGCGCGGATGATCGTCGAGCGTTAACCTTCCCTCTTCCGGACGCCGCCGCCACGCGAGCGTCCGGAAACCGGACGTCCTCAAGGGATGGGTTTGGGATATGGCACCGCGTGCCTGCAAGGCGGGCATCAAGTATCGGCGCGGAGAAGATCGTGCTGTTGAATATGGACCTGCGTGCGGTCGGAGACGTGTTGACTGCCCGGATCGTGTCCCAGGAGGTGGTGTAGCTTCGTCGCTGGCTGTGCCTTCCGGACAGAGCCGGGAATGGATCAGCTTGCCGCGGGCAGGCTGATGAGCGGATCATCGCTCATCGTGGCGATGGTCTCAAGTGTCATGTAGCGGGACCGCTGGACGGCCCACTCGTCATTCTGTTCGAGCAATAGCGCACCGACCAGGCGAACGATGGCGTCATCCTTGGGAAAGATGCCGACGACCTCGGTTCGCCGCTTGATCTCGCCGTTGAGACGTTCGATGGGGTTGGTGCTGTGAAGCTTGGTCCAGTGCTGCCTGGGAAAGGTCATGTAGGCCAGGACGTCCTGCTCGGCGCTATCCATGAGAGTTGCAAGCTTCGGCACCTTCGGTCCGATTTGATCGGCGACGTTGCGCCATTGCTGGCTGGCGGCCTCCGGCGTGTCCTGGGCGAATGCCGCTCCGATGAAGGCTGAGACGACGCGTCGGCCCCTGCGGGTCAACTGGCGCAGAAATTCCGTCCAGATCGGCTCGGCTTCAGTTGTCCCGATCTCCATGCCCAACACCTCTCGGCGTCCGTCGGTGTTGACGCCGACGGTGATGATGACGGCGACGGAGACGATGCGACCACCGCGCCGGACCTTGAGATAGGTGGCGTCGATCCAGAAGTAGGGCCATTCACCTTCGATGGGCCTGTCGAGGAAGGCCTTCACCTTGTCGTCGATCTCTTCGCAGAGCCGGGACACCTGGCTTTTGGAGATGCCACTCATGCCCATGGCCTTGACCAAGTCATCGACGGAGCGGGTCGAGATGCCCTGGATGTAAGCTTCCTGGATCACCGCCGTCAGGGCCTTCTCCGCCATGCGACGCGGATTTAGAAAGCTCGGGAAATAGCTGCCTGTGCGAAGCTTCGGAATGCGTAGCTCGACGGTGCCCGCCCGTGTTTCCCAGTCCCTGTCGCGATAGCCGTTACGCTGGGCCAGTCGGAAGCTATTCTTCTCGCCATAGCCCGCGCCGGTCTTCGTGCCGACCTCCAGCGCCATCAGCTTCTCGGCAGCAAAGCCGATCATCTCGCGCAGCAAATCGGCATCCGCGCTCTTCTCAACGAGAGAACGCAGGTTCATCATGTCCTCGGTCATCAGTGGTCTTTCCATCAGGTTGGTCTTGAACAACCCGACCCTACCGAAAAACACTGGTGACCACCGCTACCCTGCTACACCACTCTGCGGGACACGATCTCCTACAACTCGGATCTTGCGCCTGAAACACACTCTCACCTTCAAACTTTCCGGTCTGCTAGGCGTGGACAGCATCATCGAACAACTGGGGAAAGACCTCCTCGCTCGTCGGGTTTCCATACCATCGCGCAACAATGCGGAAAATCTTGGCGAACATTGCAGTTCCCACACGCAGATTGGAGCAGGGGTCGACCAGATCGACTTTCAGTTCCGACGCGTCGTTTATTCCAATATGTCCGTCACCCCGGCCGCCAGCCAGACCCGCGTGTTGACGGGAACCGGGATCACGCCGTCAGGCCCCGGATCAGCCGCGCCAAGGCCTCGGGGTCGTAGCCGCCGCTGATCCGCTTCCGGTGCCCGCCCGCCAGTTCGATCTCGATCCGTTTCTCGGCGACGGGCGTCACCGGGGTCGCCTTCACCGCCTCGACGATCTCCACTGACAGAAAGCGCAAACCTTCCGACAAACCGGGCGCTGCCGCCGGGTCCGGCACAAAGCGGGGATCGCGCAGCCACTTGAAGATCAGGTTCGCATTCGCCGCGTAGCGCCGCGCCACCTGGGCAACCGAAACACCCGGCGCAGCCGTCTGGAAACAGATCGACCGCTTCTCCTCATCCGTCCAAAGCCGCTTCGTCCGACGCGCCACGCCATCACCATAGTGTCCACTATCGATGGTGGACGCTATCCGGCAATCTCACCCCGCAGCAGAGCGGTCAGGCCGGACGGTTACAGAAAAACCGCAACGTTTCAGTGCAAAATCAACAAGATGGATTTGTTCAGGGCGAACTGATTTGCGGTGCCCGCTGCGGCCCGACTGCCGAAACTGATCGCAGACCTGCGCCGCCGGAGCGCCATCGAGGCCGAGATCGACCATATGAAGACCGACCGTCGGCTCTCACGATGCCCCCTGAAAGGCACCGTCGGCGATGCCATCTTCGCAGTCCTCTGCGCCTGCGGACACAACATCCGCAAGATCATGGCCACCTCCGGGCTTGGCTTGCCTGGATCATTGCCGCCCTGTGGGCCGCAAAAAAACCTCCGCGGCCGCACTATCACGCCGCCGTTACGGCGTGAACGCTTTGTTCAGGGTGAAATCGGTAGCAAATGTCAGACTCAGAACGTTAGAAGAACATTCCCGAACTCTTCCCTCAACTTGCTCTTGATAACCTTGCCTGTCGCGTTGCGCGGCAATGCGGCCACGAAGACAACCGTGTCGGGGATCTGCCATTTTGCGACCTTTTCGGCAAAGAAGTCGATAACCTCCTGCTCTGTCACCGTGGCGCCGGGCGCCTTCACCGCCACGAGCACCGGACGTTCGTCCCATTTTTCATGCTTGGCCGCGATGGCAGCGGCATCCGCGATACCCGGATGAGCGACCGCGATGCCTTCAAGCTCAACGGTGGAAATCCACTCTCCGCCGGACTTGATGATGTCCTTGGACCGATCACGGATGGTCATGAACCCATCGGCATCAATAGACGCAACATCCCCGGTTTCAAACCATCCGTCCGCTTCCAGGGTCGTGCCGGGGTCAGCGCCAAAATAGCTTTCCACGACCCAATGGCCGCGGATGCGCAGATTGCCCTGAGCTTTCCCATCCTCCGGGAGGGCCTCGCCATCGTCATCGACGATCTTGAGCTCCACCCCATAGGGCGGGCGGCCCTGGCTTTCGCGAATCTTTGCCTGTTGCTCCGGAGACATGCCCATGTGACGTTCGAGCAGCGCATTGGCGGTGCCGAGCGGTGACGTTTCTGTCATTCCCCAGGCATGCACGACTTCCGTGCCATACTTGTCGCGGAACTCGGCGATCATCGAAGGCGGGCAGGCCGAACCGCCGACGACTGTCCTTGTAAGGGTCTCGGCCTTGGAGCCGAGCTTTTCCAGCGATGCAAGCAGGCTCTGCCAGATCGTCGGCACGCCGAGTGCCATTGTCACCCCCTCGGCGTCGATCAACCGCGAGAGACTGTCGCCGTCGAGCCCAGGACCTGGCAAGACCAGCTTGGCACCCACCATTGCCGCGGTATAGGGGACACCCCAGGCATTGACGTGGAACATCGGCACGACCGGCATCATCACTTCGCGCGCGGAAATGTTCAGCATATCGGGCAGCGCCGCGCCCAACGAATGCAGGACGGTCGAGCGGTGCGAGTAAAGCACCCCTTTCGGGCTTCCCGTGGTGCCGGAGGTATAGCACAGGCTTGACGCATCACTCTCATCGACATCCACCCAATCGACGTTTGCTTCCCCGGTGGCCAGGAAATCTTCGTAGAATACAAGCCCGGGGATCTTGCTCGCAGCCGCTTCGTCACGCGCGGACATGAGCACAAACGTGTCGACAGTCGTCAGCTTGCCCATGATCCCTTCGACGATCGGCAAGAATGTCTTGTCGAAGAAGATGACCCGATCTTCGGCATGGTTGATGATATAGACAAGCTGCTCATGAAAGAGGCGTGGATTGATCGTGTGACACACCATTCCGCCGCAAGAAATGCCGAAATAGCATTCCAGATGCCGTGCATTGTTCCACGCGATCGTCGCAACGCGGTCGCCCTTGAAGAGACCCAATTTCGCAAGCGCAGAGCTCAGACGCCGGGCCCGATCAGAAACGCCTTTCCACGTTGTTCTCGTCTTCGAACCATCCGTTTCAACCGAGACGATCTCTGTGTCGCCATGGTAGCGGGCACCGTGGTCTATCAGTGAGTGGATTGTCAGAGGCATAACCATCATTTGTCCGCGCATGGGGCTTTTTCCTCCGATCTGAATTTCGAGGCCGTATTCTGGCCGTATTGGGAAGCTTGCAAGCCGCTGGTCGCAGCTTGAAGTCTTGCGCAACATGTTCCGTCGCATCCCGGACACGATCTTTTTGCTGCTGGCTTCTCGTCATGCTCAGGCAACGGAACGACTCCGATCAAGAATGCGGATCTGACCTAAGATGATTTCCGCAGCGTTCTCGGCGATCACCATGGTGGGAGCATTAGTGTTTCCGGCGACAAGACTCGGCATGATGGAGGCATCCACCACGCGCAGCCCTGATACTCCGCGAACCTTCAGTTCTGGATCGACAACCGAATCCTTGTCCGCACCCATTCGGCATGTGCCGACCGGGTGATAGATCGTCTCGGCGCTTTCTCTGATGAATGCCGCGATCTCATCGTCGCTCTGCACGGATTTTCCGGGCTGAACTTCGTATTTGCTGTGCGATACCATTGCCGGTGCTTCGAGTATCCTGCGCCCTACCTTGAACGCTGCAATCATCGTCTTCAGATCTTCCGGATCTGAAAGATAATTCGGTTGGATCAGCGGATCGTCCATTGGATCCGGGCTCTTGAGCCCGATGTAACCGCGGCTCTTGGGCAGCAGGTCGCAGATGTGAAGGGTAAAGCCATAGCCGAACGCTATCTTGCGACCATGATCTTTCAGATAGGTCGGCAGGAAGTGAAACTGCACATTTGGCCTGTCGCGTTGAGGCGATGATTTGACGAACCCCCCGCTTTCCGCCACATTCGAAGTCAGGAACCCCTTGCGTCTGAAGATGTAGGAAAGAAGTCCGCCGACGCCACGCGGCAGGAAGCTGGGCGCGACACCGATCGGGCGTCGTGAATTCGCGGCATTCATGATGGTGACATCAAGGTGATCGGACAAGTTCTTGCCAGCTTCGGGAAGATCGTGGACAACCGAAAGGCCATGCCGCTTGATTTCCTCTGCATCCCCGATACCGGAAAGCAGCAGCAGTTGGGGTGAGTTTACGGCTCCACCGCACAGGATCACCTCGCCGCCGGTGTTGACGCGCAGCTGAAGGTATTCGCCGCCCCGCCGCAGCGTGACGCCGGTTGCTGTCTTGTCTTCCATGACGACCCTGGTCACGCGGGCGTCCGTGAAGATTTCAAGGTTCGACCGGGATTCTACCCCACGCAGGAACGCTTGCGCCGAACTCCAGCGCCGTCCGTCTTTTTGCGTGACCTGGTACATGCCCAGGCCTTCTTGTTCGCCACTGTTGAAATCGCCGTTATGGGGGATTTGCAGTTCTCGTCCGGCCTGGACGAAATCCCGGCTGAGCGGGTTCGCGGTTTGTAACTCGCTGACCGACAGTTCGCCGCCCTTGCCATGGTGATCGTTTGCGCCGAACCTGTGGTTGTCTTCGATCCGCTTGAACAATTCCGTCATGCGGTTCCAGCCCCAGACCTCGGTCCCGGCCGCTGACGCCCAGTAGTCGTAGTCGGCCTTGTGTCCGCGAATGTAGACCATAGCATTGATCGACGACGAGCCGCCCAGCGTCTTGCCGCGCGGCCAGAACAGCTTGCGGCCGTTCAGGTGCTCTTGCGGTTCGGTATCAAATGCCCAGTTCAGTTTCTTGTTGTTGGCCAGCAAGGCAATCCCGATGGGCATGTGGATCAGAGGGTTTTTGTCCTTCGGTCCAGCCTCTATAAGCGCGACGCGATTTGCGGGGTTTGCCGACAGGCGATTCGCGAGGACACAACCTGCGGAGCCTGCACCCACGATAATGTAGTCATACATTGATCTTCTCCCAGATAGTTCGGCGCGGCTCTAGCCAAGCACCCGAACCACGATGTTGATGAGGCGGCGCACAAGGCCCGTGTAGGGCGGAAAAAGCATGTGCGTGATGGAATACTTTTCCTCCAGAACAGTCTTTTCATGGGAAAACGACTTGAAGCCGTATTCACCATGGGCCGCCCCGATGCCGGAGTTGTTGACGCCGCCAAATGGCAGGTTCGGATGCAGGAAATGCACCACCGTAAGATTTATGCCGACCGCGCCCGAAGAGGTGCGTGCGATGATCTGATCCGCGAAGCTTTTGTTCTTGTCGAAGATATAGAGGGCAAGGGGCTTCGGGTTTGCGTTTATCCTGTCGATCACCTTGTCAATATCGACATAGTCAATGATCGGCAGGATCGGTCCGAAAAGCTCTTCTTGCGTGATCGCCATGTCATCCGAAACTTCGGCAATCAATGTCGGCGCGATGAAATTCTGGCTCGCGTCGGTCTGGCCGCCCTGAAGAATGCTTGCGCCCCTGGCGCGAGCGTCTTCGATCAGGTTGCGGACCCGGTCAAAGTGGCGTTCATTCACGATCCGGCAATAGTCGGGCGTTGCCTTCTGGGCCTCAGGCGTCTGCCCATAGACCCGTCGGATCTCGGCCTGGACAGCGACCTTGAAACCTGGCGATATATCGCGGTGCACGAACACATGATCCGGCGCTATGCAGGTCTGTCCGTTGTTTGCGAACTTGCCCCAGACGATATTGCGCGCGGCCTTCTTGATATCTGCATTCGGCCCGACAACGGTGGGAGATTTTCCGCCAAGTTCCAAGGTGACCGATGTCAGGTTCTTCGCGGCGGCCTCCATGACGATCTTGCCGACGGCCGGGCTGCCGGTGAAGAATATGTGGTCGAAGGGCAGGGACAGGAGCTTTTGCGAAACCGCAGCATCCCCTTCGATGACCTTGACGAGGTCGGGGGTAAAGGCCTCCTCCACGATGTCGCGAATGACCCGAGAGGCGTTCGGCGTCATCTCGGAGGGCTTGATGATGGCGCTGTTTCCCGCCGCGAGTGCCGAAACCAGCGGACCAAGCGCCAGATTCACCGGATAGTTCCACGGCGCAATAATGAGGCACACACCCTTGGCCTCTGGGCGAACCTGCGCCCTGGTGCCGAACACACCCAAAGTCGCACGCACCCGCTTTGGCCGCATCCACGCTTTCAGATGGTGCTTGGTGTGACGAATTTCCTGAAGGACAGGAAAGATCTCTGTCAGCTTCACTTCTTCGGCAGGCTTGCGAAAATCCGCGGCACAGGCCGCGATGATCTTGTCCGCGTTGCGCTTGATGGCGTCTGCCATGCGATCAAGTTGCTCGACGCGCGCCTTGCGGTCAAAACTGGCGCGCCGGGGGTGCTGCGCGCGAAGCTGGGTTTCGAATGCGGATGTGATGTCATCCGCGTTCGCCGGTCCGGAGGAAAATGATGCAAGTTGATTCATGATCCTTATCCTCTGTCTTCATAGAGGACGTAATCCTCTTTGGAGGCCCCACAGTCGGGGCAGCACCAATCGTCGGGGATCTGGCCGAACAGCGTTCCCGGCGGGAACCCTTCATGTTCGTCGCCCAAGGCTTCGTCGTAGACATGTCCGCATGTGATGCAAATCCACTTGCGATAAGCCGTTCCGGCAGCCGGGGCCGCCCGCGCCACTGGAGCAGGTTGAGGCCGTTGCGGTGCAGTCGGGGCAGCTGGTGCTGCGGCCACAGGTTCAGATGTCGGTGGCGCGGGCGCAACGACCTGAGAGGTCGCTGCATTGCCGGATGGAGCCGCGCCTATCAGGACAAAATCTTCCTTGTCGCGCACGGCACAATCGGGACATGAAAAGTCATCGGGCACTTGCGACCACGGCGTGCCTGGCGCAAATCCCTCATGCGGGTGTCCCAAGGTTTCATCATAGCTGTATTGACAGTCCGGACATTGGTATCTGGCCATTGTTCATTCCTCCCTCTCACACGAGCTTTGGTAGGCAACTCGTGTGCCCTTCTCAAGATTTTCTGTCTGTTTGTGTGTGTTTGCGGCGTCCGGTGCCAGATCAGACCGGCGGACGACTTTGACCGGTCAGAATTGGCCCCTAGGGGCCAATTCTTTCGTCCAGCTTCATCCGTGCAGTTTCATCCTGGGGTGAGCGGATGCTTACTCTGCCGCCATCGCATTCGGTTGCGCTGGCGCGACAGATCCAAACTTGCGATCATAGTATTCCCGCATGCCCGGCTCGATCTGAATCTTGTTCAGATCGCCTTTTGCCCAGTCCAGAACACGATGATCCATGATCGACCGGAACCACGCCGGATACATGGCCACAAAGAACATCCCCGGATAGCCCGAAGGCAGTGCCGGCAGATCCTTGAAATCGCGCAAGGACTGGTAAGACCGCGTGGGGTGTGCGTGGTGATCCGAATGCCTTTGAAGGTGAAACAGGATCAGGTTGGACATGATGTGGTTGGAGTTCCACGAATGGTACGGCTTCTGGTGCTCATACTTGCCGTTCGGCAGCTTTTCCCGCAGCAGGCCATAGTGTTCGATGTAGTTGGCCGAAGTCAGTTGCCACCATCCGAATGCCATCTGAATAGGAAGGAAGACAAGCATGATCGGACCGAAGAAGGCCAGAAGTGCACAGTAGAGGCCGAGAGTAAGGATCATGGGCTGCAGAATCTCATTTTCCAGGCTCCAGACGCTTTTGCCGCTTCTTTCAAGGCGCACCTGTTCGAGTTCCCAGGCGCGCTTGAAGGCCCCGGGAATTTCGCGAGTCGCGAAGGAATAGATGCTCTCTCCCATACGCGAGGTTGCCGGGTCGTCGGGCGTTGCCACGTCGCGATGGTGCCCCTTGTTATGCTCGATGAAAAAATGGCCATAGCCCACGACCGCCAGCACGAGCTTGGCCATCCAGCGGTCGAAGGCTTCCTTTTTATGCCCCAACTCGTGGCCGGTGTTCAGTGCCAAGCCGTTGACGATACCCAACGACAAAGCAAGCGCAAGAAATTCGAGCGCGTTCAACGAGTGATTCGCGATCCACCAGCAGGACCCGATCAAAGATGCATAGTGGATTGGCACGGTCAGGTAAGTGAGCACACGATAGTAGCGGTCCTTTTCAAGGTCCGACACTGCCGATTCGGGCGGGTTCGAGAAGTCCTCACCGAACATCACATCGAGCAGAGGCACAACCAAGTACCACAGAATCAACACGGTCCCGTACCAGATGCTCCAACCGGTTATTGAGACCAGATAAAGACCGATCAGCGGCGTTGCCGGCCAGAACACGGACAGGATCCAAAAATAGCGTTTCTTATCAACGTAAGCCGCATCGGTTCCGGCCGCGGTTTCGGCCGTTGTATCCAGATCCTTCGTCAGTTCTTCCATCAGTGGGTTCCTCCCTTTGGAGACAATTTTCGAGCGTTGCAAAGACCAGCGGCCGACCAGCTTTGCGGCGCCAGTTCCGACGCCAATTCCTGCAGGCAGACATTGCGCTACCAAGCTGCGCTGGCCACGGTGGGGGAGCAACTACACCCTAGTGTAGTTTCGGTGGCGGCGTGCTATCGTTAGAGATTTGGACGACGATGCATCACTTCGGGGAGGGAAGTATGATCAGTGCTCGCGACACAAGCTCTGCAGATTTGACTGATTTTCTGCAACGGATGAACGTCCGTCGGCAAAAATTGGTCCAGGGCTGTCTAAGACGCGACAGGCTGGACTTTGCGGGCCATCCAGATGCCAAATGCCTCCTTCTCAAGGCACCTCGTGGCTTTGGCAAATCGGTACAGATCGCCTGCTGCGCGCAAGCGGCCATCGAGCGAAGAGAACACTGTATCTATCTTGACCTGTCGTCCTTCCGCCAGGAGAGCCTTTCTGAGGCCGAACTTATAGCGAATGCGATTGCCACCGCGCTTTCGGGGCCAGAACCGTTCGACACGGACGCCGGTCCCAGGTTGAAGTCCATCGCGCTGCGCCTTCTGCTAAGCTGCAAAGAGCCCGTGGCGATTTGCTTGGACGGCGTCGCCGACTCTACCACTACCCAGAGCTTGCTGAAAACGATCGCCCTTGAAACCCCCAACTCCGTTCGCCTGGCGGTGAGTGAATGTCTGCCCGGCGCGCTGGCAAGCCTCTCGGTTCTATCGAATGTAGTGACAATCGGCGCCAGAGAGCTGAGCTTCACCTTTGACGAGGCATATTCCATTCTGCCGGGAGAACCCGGCCGAGCGAAGACGATATTCGCTGCAACAGGCGGTTGGCCGCTGCTCTGTGCCTTGGCCGGCAAGTTGAATGCATCAGGCGACGCGCTTGTTCACATGCCTGACGTACAGGCCTATCTTGACGCCGACGTTCTGGCCCAGGCTCCGCAGCCGATCCGGGAATTCCTGACAAATTCCAGCTGGCTTGAGGAAATCACCGCAGAGGCTGCCGGCTATGTGTTCAAGAACCGCGATTCAAGTCGAAAACTGGCTGAGCTTGCATCTCGTCACGGACTTTTGACGGCCTGTGCTGACAAACCGAACCGCTATGAGATGAACCATGCTCTTCAGAAATACCTGCGGATTCGTTTTGTCGAAGCCCACGGGGCCCGCCAATCCTATTTCCTGAAGCGCATCGCATTTTGGCATTGGCGGAGAAAGGAATACCGTCTGGCGATAGATGCGGCGCTGCGAGCGCATGATCACAGTTGGGCTCGACAGCTCACCGACGAAGTTCTTTTGGATCTTGCCCTGAGACAGGGCGAGATTGAAGCGCTGGCAGCCTGGTTCACCGGAATTCCCAGGTCCAACCTGTTTCAGATCCCATCGCTGGCTATCGGGTACGCCTGGGTGCTTTACTTCAGCCAGCGCGCAACAGAGGCACAGGATCTGCTCGCCAGCCTGCAAAACTTTCGGGTTTCCATTTCCCCGCAGCAGGAAGATCCAAACGGATGGGCGGACCTGGTCCGCGCTATCGGTCTTGCCACCCATGACGAGTTGCAAGAGAGCGACGAAAACTGCGCAGCCTGGGTTGACAGGTATGGTTCGGTCAATCCTATCGGACAGGCCGCGGCCCAGACGTGCAGAGCGTTTATTGCCGCATCCGGCAGGAACTTTGATCTATTCCCCAAAAGAATCTCGTCTGCCACTATCTTCAGTGGCGCCATTCGTCACCGTTATGCTTTTGGCTGGCTTGCTGCCGCTCGGGTTCAGGCCAGGCTCCATGTTGGTGATATCTCTGCCGCGCGCAGCGAAATCCGGCGCGCTAAAGAAGATGAAAACGTCGCGTATAGAAGGTCGCCCTTTGTCAAGGGGATGATGGCGGCCTTCGAACTTCAGGTGCAGGCAGAAGACGGGTCCACAATACCCGACGAAAAAACCGTGCATGACGCCCTGGAATTTGCAATGAAGTTTGGAGTGACAGATGTTGTCTGGGGCACCGTTCGATGCGCTGCCGAAACCTACATTCGACGGGGCGAGAAAACAGGTGCATTTTCGTTGCTCCATCGTTGCCGCCTGCTGGCACAAGAGCGCGGTTTGAAACGGCTGGGCATTCTGGTTCGGTTGGGCACCGAGGTCTTTGCCATGGGAACCGGGACCGAAACCGCGCTTGCTGCCGAGCCTCTTCCATCTGGCGAAGATCTGCAGTTTCTGCCAAGCCAGAACCGCGCCCTTCAAGCGGAAATCGCGCTGCTGGAAGCCTCGAGGTTTCTGCGCGATGGCAAATCGGGCTTGGCCGAAAGGCATGCGCGCAAAGCTCTGTCCAACTTTTCCACCGTGAACGACCAACGCGGCGAAGTCCGCGCGCACTATACGATTGCCACCGCACTCTACCTGATTGGACAAGAAAAACAGGCCTTGAAGCGGATGGTCGACGCCGAATTGAAAGCGCAACAGCTTTGCGCTTTCATGACCTTGAAGAACAGGCGCTACTTTCTGCGTGTCATTTGTCGAAAGGCGAGGGTGTTCTTAGATAGATCCACGGCTGAATTCTCCATGACCGAGCGGCCGACGCGAGGAATGCAGGCCAATGAACGCCGTACCGAAATGAGCTTTGCGCCGATCGGTCAAAAGCAAATCAGTGTCTTGCAGCACGCGGCACTCGGGCTGAGCAACAAGGAAATTGCAGTGCGAATGCATGTCACAGAAGACACCGTGAAATGGCACTTCAGACAGATATTGCGGGGTCTCAGAGCCAGCAACCGCACCGAGGCTGTGGTCGTCGCGAACTCACTCGGCCTCATCTAGAATATCATCATACCCGGAAGGAATGAAACGATGGAAAACATAGTCATCATCGGCGACGGGGTTGCCGGCACAAATGCCGCCGCAGAGTTGAGGAAAAGAGGTTTTGAGGGAACCATTCGGCTTGTTGGAGAGGAAGCGGCGCTACCTTATCAACGCCCCCCTCTGTCCAAGGCATGGCTACGTGAAACTAACAGACCACAAGCAACTCCCTTGCGATCAATCTCCTTTTACGCGGATAATCGCATCGATTTGATGCGGGCGCGAAAAGTCGTCAAGATCGACAGGAGGAAGCGGGAGTTGCTGTTTTCGGACGGGGGAACGACGCAATACGATACCCTGATCCTTGCAACGGGTGCGTCGCCTCGCCGTCTCGATCTGCCAGGAGCGGATTTACAGGGAATCCACTATCTGAGAGATCTCGGCGATGCCGCGGCCCTTCGTCAGGCCCTGACCAACCCTGACTGCCGCGACGTTTCCATCATAGGTGCGGGTGTCATCGGGCTTGAGGTGGCCTCTGCCGCAGTTGATCTTGGCAAGTCTGTCACGATAGTCGAGGCAGCTGCGCGCCCCATGGCTCGCGTTGCATCCCCCGCTACAACCAATTTTGTTACTCAGAAGCTGCAGGAAGCTGGGGTCATTTTCCTTTTCAACAAAAAGGTCGAGCGAATCGGGGCAGACCGTCAGCGTGTTTCTTCTGTTATCCTCGGCGACCGGACCCGGATAAAGACCGATCTCGTCATGGCCGGCATCGGCGCCAGCCCGAATGTTGATCTTGCCATAGCTGCGGGGCTGGAATGTGATGGCGGCATATGCGTAGACGCCGACATGCGCACATCCGAGCCAGATATATTTGCCATTGGGGATTGTGCTCGGGGCGGTACCATATTTGCGCATGGACAACCGCGAATCGAGACCGTTCACAATGCGACCATTCAAGCCCAGATGGCAGCAGCGGCTATTTGCGGCAAGGAAAGACCTGCGCCCGTGCCGCCGCGTTTTTGGTCTGATCTTAAAGACATGAGGGTCCAGACAGTTGGGATATCGACGGGTTACGATCTGGTTCAGCGCGATGTGTCAAAGCTTCCATCATCTTTGGAGGTGCATCTGATAAGCGGGGACCGCCTTGTCGCAGCTGAAATGGTGAATCTTCCCAATCGGCAGAGCGCACTTGCGAAGGCGATTTCTCCCCGGGCGTTTACAGCCGATCAAGAACGATAATAAAGTATCCGTTTTGATCAAGCCCGTTTTTAGGCCACTTCGGGGTGTCTCGGGTCAAAGCAGGGCGATGATGGTAAGTTTTCGCATGATGGCAGTGATGGCGAGTTTAGGCTGTTTACCGGCTTTTCGCAGTTGATTGTATTTGGCCTTGAGATCGGGATTGAAATGCGTTGCGACGAGCGCTGGCATACATAGAGCTTGTCGGACGATGGCCCTTCCGCCAGCAATGAAGGCGCGTCCAGTCGATCGTCCAGATTGGCGGTTCATCGGTGCGAGACCACACAGTACAGCTGTGAATTTTTCATCGAGTTCGCCAAGTTTAGGCGGCTCAATGAGAAGTAAAGACGGTAAGTTTGGCGGCCTTTCAACCGGGGGATTGTGTGTTGGTATTACACGCGGAGCTGAGCCGGCTCAGCTCCGCGTGTAATACCAACCGTCTCTAATCCTGACTCTTGGGATTCCCAAAAGCCGACGAATCTGAATCGATGGCGCAAACAGGAGGTTTGCGATGGGTTCAGCAATTTCTTTACGTTCAGATTTCGATGGGGCCATGTCGCGGCTTCTGGCTCGGCAGACAAGAGATGCCGACCAGGCGCGGCGTCTTCTCGCCCTTGCATCGATCTATGATGGCGGCTCTCGCGCCGATGCAGCTCGGCTCGGCAGCGTTACGGTTCAGATCGTTCGCGACTGGGTGGTGCGCTTCAACGCACGAGGTGCCGACGGGCTGATCAACGGCAAGGCTCCGGGCAAGCCTTCGCTGCTGAACGACGATCAGCGCACAGCCTTGGCACACGCCATCGAACGCGGGCCTATACCTTATCTGGATGGCGTCGTTCGGTGGCGTCTGTGTGATCTGGCTCAATGGATTTGGGAAGAATTCCGGGTCTCGGTGAGTGAAGAGACCTTGGGTCGCGAAGTGCGCGCAATGGACTACCGCAAACTCTCCGCTCGCCCCAGGCATCATGCGCAGGATGTTGAGGCGGCCGAGACATTTAAAAAAATTCCCCGCCGCAGTGGCAGAGATCGCTGCAGGCCCCGCCAAAGGCAGGATGATCGAAATCTGGTACCAAGACGAAGCTCGGATAGGCCAGAAGAACAAGATCACAAGACGCTGGGCCAAGCGTGGATCAAGGCCATCAGCACCGCATGACCAGCGCACACGCTCCGCCTATATCTTCGGCGATCTGCCCCAAATACGGCAAGGCCGCCGCCCTCGTCATGCCGTGGTGCGATACCCACGCCATGAACCAGCATCTGATCGAAATCTCCCGAAACGTCGCCGACGATGCGCACGCCATCCTCATCATGGACCAGGCAGGGTGGCACATGTCCAACAATCTTCTCGTTCCGGGAAACATCACCATCCTGCCCCTGCCGCCAAAGTCGCCCGAACTCAATCCCGTCGAAAACATCTGGCAGTTCATGAGGGATAACTGGCTGTCAAATCGCGTCTGTTGATTTCCACTGAGATCTGACCCGGCGCAGCGCGAATAGGGGATGCTCTCAGTGGAAATCAACACACTTGGGACAACATGCGTTCGACGGCTCTGCGCCGATACCGTTGAAAAAGGCGCGCTGTAATCTTGCTCCGCCGTTTCCGTCGTTTGGACGTGCAGAGATGTATTCCCCTTCACGCCGGCTCTGGCGTTGGTGCCGGGATCAGCTTTGCTAGTTTGCGGAGGTTTTGGGCTGCGGCTGCGAGGTGGAATTCATCACGCGCTCCGTTAGGACCTCGTAGTCGCAGGCGATCCAGTTTGAGGATGCGTTTGAGATGCGCAAAAAGCATCTCTACCTTTTTCCTCTGATGCCTCGACGTAACATAAGCTTCGGTTTTGGCGATATCGCGCGCCATGTCACGAGCGCCCTCATGGATAGAGCGTGGTACCTTGCGCGCCGGAGCGTTTGGACAGCATCGAGGTTTTAGGGCGCAGGCATCGCAGTCGAGCTTGCTAGCCCGATAGCGTACCATGCCATGTTCATCGACGAGCGGACGTTCGTTCTTGTAGGCGATCTGTCGCGAGCGTAACTCCTTGCCACCAGGGCAGGTATAGAGATCGCGCTCGTGGTCATAGGTGAAGTCGGCGCGCTCGAATGTGCCATCACGCCGTTCGGACTTGTCGAAGACGGGAATATGCGGCTCTATCCCGCGCTCGTGGACCAGCCAGCCCAACATCTCTGCCGAACCATAGGCGGTGTCGGCAGCCAGCCGTTCCGGATAGAGACCGAAGATATCCTGGGTACGGTCAATCATGGTG
>NZ_UEYP01000014.1:0-99295 GCF_900492185.1 Paenirhizobium selenitireducens ATCC BAA-1503 | reverse complement strand
CTCGGTTACCTGCCGTTCAGTGCTTCAGGCGGTGCACTGCTATTCCATCTGCTGAGCAAACTCTACGAGCACACGAGCGTCATCATCACCACCAACCTGAGCTTCAGCGAATGGGCCAGCGTGTTCGGCGATGCCAAGATGACCACCGCGCTGCTCGACCGCCTCACGCACCATTGCCATATCCTCGAAACCGGAAACGACAGCTTCCGATTCAAAAACAGTTCGGCCCATGAGCCCAAAGCGACGAAGGAGAAACGGAGGAACTTGACCACCCCAACCACGACGGACGATACCTAAGGCGGGTCACTTCTCGGCGCAAATCCCGGGTCAGCTCTCAGTGCAAATCAACACAGCGGGGGCGCAGGAAGTGCCGGCGGAAAAGGTGACGGCGATCCAGGCCATGCTGAAGACCATGCAATGCGAGGTCGATCCGGCCAATATCGAGGCCAATGGCGATGGTTTCGAGCTCGATGATGTCTTTTGCGCCGACGGTCAGTACGACATGGATCTGAAGGGCGACTTGACTGTGGCGGAGAAACGCAAGGAATAGGCGAGACGTCCGCCGCTGGGCGGGCGAATCGCTTGGAAATCGGACGGACAGGAAGACGGCGGTAAGCCGTGGGAGGACGCGCGATGGGTAAACTGGGACGTTTCTTGGCTACGGGCCTTTTGGTGCTCGGCCTTTCGCCGGCTCTGGCCGAGGATTTGCCGAAACTGCGGGCGGCCATGCTGGCCTCCGGCACGGTCAATTGGGAAATCACCACGATCAAGGCGAACGCGCTCGACAAGACGAACGGGTTCGAGATGGCGGTGCAGGACTATGCCGACAACGGCGCGACGCGCGTCGCCTTCGAGGGCGGCGAGGCCGATACCATGGTGGCCGACTGGATCTGGGTCGCCTATCAGCGCGCCGCCGGCAAGGATTATGTCTTCATCCCCTATTCGCGGGCTGTCGGCGGGCTGGTCGTCAAAGACGACAGCCCGGTCAAGACGCTCGGCGATCTGAAGGGGCAAAAGATCGGCATTGCCGGAGGGCCGCTCGACAAGAGCTGGCTGATCCTTCGTGCCTATGCGACCAAGAAGCATGGCATGGATCTCGCCAGGGAGACCGAACAGGTGTTCGCCGCGCCGCCGCTGATCTTCAAGTCGGCCTTGTCCGGGGAGACTGCGGCGGCGATCAATTTCTGGCATTTTCTCGCCAAGATGAAGGCCAAGGGCATGCGGGATCTGGTGACTGTCGCAGACGCGGCGACCGAACTCGGGCTGGACCCCGATACCCCGCTCCTGGGCTATGTGCTGAAGGGCGAATTCGTCAAGGCGCATCCCGAGGTGGCGCAAGGGCTCTACAAGGCCTCGGTGGCGGCCAAGGAACTCCTGCGCACCGACGACAAGGCCTGGGAGGGCCTGCGCGGAATGATGAACGCGGCGGACGACGCCGAGTTCGTTGCCTTGCGTGACGGGTATCGCGCCGGAATCCCGAGCGGCAAGCCGATCGACGAGGCGGCTGCCGATCGCTTCCTGCGGCTGATGGCCGAACTTGGCGGCGAGGAACTCGTCGGCAAGGCAACGACGCTTCCGGAGGGAGTGTTCCTGCATCTTGAGTGAATTCGCCCGCCATCCGTCGATCGTTCGCGCGCTGTCGCTCGGCCTGCTCCTGCTGGTCTGGGTCGCCGCTGCGGCGCTGACGGCGGATGCGAGCATCCTGCCGCAGCCATGGGCGCTCGGCGAACCCTTTGCCCGCGCGGCCGGGTCCGGCGCTCTGCCCTATCATCTCGCCATGACGCTCGGGCGTGTGGTGATGGCCTTTGTGCCGGCCATGGCGATCGGCGTGGCGCTGGGCTTCCTGATGGGGCGCTATCCCGCCTTCGATCGTTGGCTCGACCCCTGGCTGGTGGTGTTCCTCAACCTGCCGGCGCTGGTGCTGATCGTGCTCTGCTATCTGTGGATCGGGCTCAACGAGACGGCGGCGATCATCGCCGTGGTGCTCAACAAGATCCCGAATGTCGCCACGCTGATTCGAGAGGGCGCCCGCGCGCTCGATCCCAATCTCGACGCCATGGCCAAGGTCTATCGCATGTCGTCGCTAGCGCGCCTTCGCCATGTCGTCGTGCCGCAGCTCGCGCCCTATATCGCCGGCGCGGCGCGAGCCGGCATCGCGGTCATCTGGAAGATCGTGTTGGTGGTCGAATTCCTCGGTCGCTCCAGCGGCATAGGCTTTCAGATCCACTTCTACTTCCAGCTGTTCGATGTCGCCATGGTGCTGGTCTATTCGCTGACCTTCATCGTCGTCATGCTGATCGTCGAGGCGCTGGTCCTGCAGCCGCTCGAGCGCCGGGCGCGGGCCTGGAGGACGGCATGATCAAGATCGACGTCGAGCGCAAGGCATTCGGCGAGAACGAGATCCTGCGCGACATTCGCTTCGAAGTGGCGGATGGCGAGACGGTTGCGATCCTCGGGGCTTCGGGGATCGGCAAGTCGACGCTGCTCCGGCTGATCGCCGGCATTGACGAGGCCTTCGAGGGTGAGATCGTCCGACCGTCGAACATCGCCATGGTCTTCCAGGAGCCTGTACTGCTGCCCTGGCGCAGCGCGCTGCAGAACCTGACGCTGGTGCATCCGACGCTTGGGGAGCAGGCGGCGCGCGGCGCTCTCGAACGCATCGGCATCGCCGACAAGGCCGGGCTCTTCCCCGGCCAGTTGTCGCTTGGCCAGCAGCGGCGACTGGCGCTGGCGCGCGCCTTTGTCGGGCGTCCCGCGCTCCTTGTCATGGACGAACCTTATGTCTCGCTCGATCCGCAGACGGCGGAGGAAATGCTGGAACTGACCGAGGCGCTGATTGCCGAAACCCGCCCGACGGTGATCCTGGTCACCCATTCCGAGGCGGAGGCGAAGCGGCTGGCCAGGCGCACGATCCGGCTTGCCGGGCGTCCGGCGACGATCGTTGATGGAGTGGGCCCACCGGGGGCGAAGCGGGAGGACATGACATGAAGGGTCTGGAGATCAGCCATGTCGGCTTTCACTATGGCGAGCGAAAAGCGCTAGACGATGTCTCGTTCAACGTCGAACCCGGCCGCTTCTGCGCGCTGCTCGGCCCGAACGGCGCGGGCAAGTCGACGCTTTTTGCCCTTCTGACCCGGCTGATCGTCGCAGACGAGGGAGTGATCAATGTCGCTGGCTTCGACATCGCCCATTCGCCACGCGCGGCGCTCGCCCGGATCGGCGTGGTTTTCCAGCAGCCGACGCTCGATCTCGACATGACGGTGCGCCGCAACCTGCGCTACTTCGCCGGGCTGCACGGCCTGTCCGGCCGTTCCGCCGCCATCGCCATAGACCGGGCACTGGCACAGCTCGGCATGGCCGAGCGCGCCGACGAACTGGTGCGCGCGCTGAACGGTGGACACCGCAGGCGTATGGAGATCGCCCGCGCTCTGGTCCATCAACCGGAAATCCTGTTGCTCGACGAGGCCACCGTCGGGCTCGACGCCGCTTCGCGCCAGGCGATCACCGATCATGTCCATCAGCTTGCCGAGAGCGGACTTGCCGTCCTTTGGGCGACGCATCTGGTCGACGAAATCGCCGTTTCGGACCAGGTCGTGGTGCTGCATCGCGGGCGGGTATTGAGCAACGGTCCCGCGGCTGAACTGGCCGGGGACCGCAGCCTGGCCAAGGCCTTCCTCGCCATGACCGCCGAGAATACGGAGGCCGTTGCATGAGAGCCTGGCTGACCGCGATGCTTGCCATCATCACCCGCGAGAACCTGCGTTTCGTCAGGCAGCGCGGACGCTTCCTTGCCGCCCTCGTGAGGCCGCTCGTCTGGCTCATCGTGTTCGCCGCCGGCTTTCGCGCCGCGCTCGGCGTGTCGATCATTCCGCCCTACCAGACCTACATCACCTACGAGGTCTATATCCTGCCGGGGCTTTGCGGCATGATCCAGCTGTTCAACGGCATGCAGTCGTCGCTGTCTTTGGTCTACGACCAGGAAATGGGCTCGATGCGGCTGTTGCTGACCTCGCCTCTGCCGCGCTGGTGGCTGCTTTTCTCCAAGCTGCTGGCCGGGGTCATCGTGTCGATCGTTCAGGTGATGGTGTTCCTGGGCCTGGCGGCCTTGACAGGCATAGACCTGCCGCTGCTCGGCTATGTGGCCGTGCTGCCGGCGCTTCTGCTCAGCGGCCTGATGCTCGGGGCGTTCGGGCTTTTGATTTCCTCGACCATTCGCCAGCTGGAGAATTTCGCCGGGGTGATGAACTTTGTCATCTTCCCGATGTTCTTCCTGTCGTCGGCGCTCTATCCGCTGTGGAAGATGGCCGAAAGCTCACCGTTGCTGCGCGACATCTGCGCCTACAATCCCTTTACCTATGCCGTCGAGTTGATCCGGTTCGCGCTCTATGGCCAGTTGAACCTCGAGGCGCTGGCCTGGGTTTCCGCCTGCTTCGTCGTTTTCATGCTGGCGGCGGTGTGGGGCTATGATCCGGCCCGCGCCATGCTGCGTGCGCGCGGCCGGTAGCCCCCGGCTTACGCTGGAATCCCGCGTCCGCGCCGAAAACCGCCACTTTCCGCTATGTTGCCGATCGCCTGATTTGCTCCGATCCTGTCATCGACTGAGACGCTCCAGACGTCCAGACTTGAGGAGGAGGGACCCATGATCAAACTGCATCCGGCCATCGACAACGGCTTTCCGCCGGCTAAGCCCGGCTTCCACGGCGGTACGCTCAAATGCAAGTGCGCGACCAATCCGGTGACCGTGGAAATCAGTTCACAGACGGCCCACAACCATGCCTGCGGCTGCACCAAGTGCTGGAAGCCGAAGGGCGCAATCTTCGCGCAGATCGCGGTCGTGTCGCGCGACAATGTCAAGGTGACCTCCGGGGCGGAGAAGCTCCAGATCGTCGATCCCAGTGCTACGATCCAGCGTTATGCCTGCAAGGATTGCGGCACGCACATGTACGGCCGCATCGAAAACACCAAGCATCCGTTCTACGGCCTGGACTTCGTCCATACCGAACTCAGCGACGAGACGGGCTGGTCTCCGCCGGAATTCGCCGCCTTCGTTTCGTCGGTCATCGAGAGCGGGGTCAGCCCCGACAAGATGGGCGAGATCCGCGCGCGCCTCAACGAACTCGGGCTGCCGCCCTATGACGCGCTGTCACCGGCGCTGATGGATGCGATCGCGACCCATGTCGCCAAGCAATCGGGTGCGCTTGCGGCCTGATGAAGGCTAACCATTCCTCCCCCGAGCCCTGTCCGCGTCTCTTCCTTTTCGGAAGCGAGAACGGGCAGGGCTTGAGGGTGTCGGCGGCGCGCCGGCATCCTTGGGTTGGAAGTGCAGGCAGCAACAAGCAAAGCCGCCGATGGTGGATCATCGGCGGCTTTTTGACGTTTCATGGGATGTCCGCATGCGACCGGGGTTTGGTGTTGAAGGTCCTTGTCGCCATTTCGATCGGGGAGGGTGATCGCCGGTTCCGCAGTTGCCTCAGCGCTTCTGCGCCAGCCAGGACGGATCCTGCTTCCATTTGATCGAACAACCGATCGCCGAATGCTGCTCCTCCGGCCCCTTGCCGGTCCTGGCGATGCCAACCATGGCTTCGAACAGGTCGCGCCTCAGATCCGCCGGGCCGATCTCCTTGCGCGAGGCATCCAGCCGTCCGCGATATTGCAACTCCATGCGCTTGTTGAAGCCGAAGAAGTCCGGCGTGCAGACCGCGCCATAGGCTCTGGCGACCCACTGGTCGGCGTCATGCAGATAGGGGAAGGGCAGGGCGTGGTCGGCGGCAAATCGCTTCATATTGTCGAAGCTGTCTTCCGGATAGACGGTGGCATCGTTGGAGTTGATGGCGACGAAGCCGATTCCGTGGGCCTCGAGCTCCAGTGCATCGCGGACGATCCGGCCGATCACCGCTTTCACATAGGGGCAATGATTGCAGATGAAGGCGACGACGAGGCCATTCGGTCCGGCCAAGTCGAGTATGGAGCGGGCGCGCCCCTCGGTGCCGGGAAGCCGGGCGTCGATAGCCTTCCAGCCGAAATGGCAAAGCGGCGCAGTGGATGCCATGGAGCTACCTTTCGTTCTGGACCAGGGGACGGGTCGCGTTGTCTGCGGCGTGGCGCAGGGCGGCGATATTGCCGGCATAGGCATCCGCTCCGCCCTTGAAGACCGCCGAGCCGGCGACGAGGATGTCGGCGCCGGCCCGGGCGACGAGCGGCGCGGTCTCGGGCGTCACGCCGCCGTCGATTTCGATCACGATCGGGCGATTGCCGATCATCGCCTTGATGCGTGCGACCTTGTCCACCACGGCCGGGATGAAGGCCTGGCCGCCGAAGCCGGGATTGACGGTCATCAGCAGGACGAGATCGAGGCGGTCGAGGACGTATTCGATGACGGTTTCCGGCGTCGAGGGGTTGAGCGAGACGCCGGCCTTGCAGCCGAGGTCGCGGATCGCCTGCAGCGAGCGGTCGAGATGGGTGGTCGCCTCGGCATGGACGGTGACGATGTCGCAGCCGGCATCGGCGAAGGCTGAGAGAAAGGCATCGACGGGCTCGATCATCAGGTGGCAGTCGAACACCTTGTCGGTGCGATTGCGGATCGCCTTGATCACCGGCGGGCCGAAGGTGATGTTGGGCACGAAATGGCCGTCCATCACGTCGAGATGAATCCAGTCTGCCCCGGCCCGGCAGACGGCTTCGACTTCCTCGCCAAGGCGCGAGAAGTCGGCGGACAGGACCGAGGGCGCGATGATGGTTTTCTGGCTCATGCTGTCTCCTGACGAGGCTCGGAGGGTGTGGGCGGTTTCATGGCAAAGACACGGCTGGCGGCAATGTCACGACCGATGATCGTGGACAGCTGCTCGGCATTGACCGGTCCCTTGGCCTCCTCGAACAGGCGGTTGGCCTGTCGCAGCCGCGCCCGGTCGAGCGCGTTGCGGATGGACCGCGCATTGGCGAAATGCGGCTGGCTGCGCCGGCGGGCGATGTAGTCGGTCATCACATCCGTCGCCTCGGCGTCGAGGTGGTATCCCTGCCTCTCCAGCATGGTCTCGGCGATCGACAGCAGTTCCTCGTTTGCATAGTCGGGGAAGTCGATGTGATGAGCGATGCGCGAGCGAAAGCCCGGATTGCTTTCGAAGAAGCGATCCATGCGGTCGGAATAGCCGGCGAGGATCACCACCAGGTCGTCGCGGTTGTTCTCCATCACCTGCAGCAGGATCTCGATCGCCTCCTGGCCATAGTCGCGTTCGTTGTCGGGCCGGTAGAGGTAGTAGGCCTCGTCGATGAACAGCACGCCACCCATGGCCTTCTTGAGGATTTCCTTGGTCTTCGGCGCGGTGTGACCGATATACTGGCCGACCAGGTCGTCGCGCGTCACCGAGACGAGGTGCCCCTTGCGGATATAACCGAGGCGATGGAGCAGGTTCGCCATGCGCAGCGCCACCGTCGTCTTGCCGGTGCCGGGATTGCCGGTGAAGCTCATGTGCAAAGACGGCGGTTCATGGGAAAGTCCCATGGCGCGGCGGGCGCGCTCGACCAGCAGCAACGCCGCCGTCTCGCGGATCCGCCGCTTCACGGGTTTCAGGCCTACAAGGTCGCGGTCGAGTTCTTCGAGGATCTCGGCGACGCCCGAGGTCCGGTATTCCTCGGCGAGGTCGACCGAAGTCGGCAAGCTCTCCTGCGTCACGGTTGTCTCGGGCATTGCCATTGTCTCGTCCTTTCGTCAGTTCGTCGTGGTCGACCAGGAGTAATGCTGGGAGCGGCCCGGACCGTCGGTCCGCACCATCCGGAGATCCGGCTCCTTGTCCGGGCGGTTGACGATGAAGGACATCGTCACCGTCTCGAAACCGCGATGGGAATCGAAGGCATTGAGGCGGATGTAATGCTGGGGATTGGCCTTGCGGCAATCGTCGAGCTCCATCATCACGCCCTTGGCGTCCTTCAGGTCGAACATGGGATTGCCCCACATTTCCCAATAGGTGTTGCGGGGATGGGGATCGTCGGTGTACTCGACGCCGATCGCCCAGCCCTTGCGCAGGCAGTATTCCACCTGCGCGGTGATCTGCTCGTCCGTCAGGTCCGGCAGGAACGAGAAGCAGCCTTGGGTGATACGCATTGTCGTTTCTCCTTTTCTCTCGCCCTGTCAGAGGACGCTTACGCTCGGAACGAAGTCCGACGTGTCGGTCGAGGTGTAGTTGAAGCTGATATTGCCCCAGGTATCGAGGGCAGCTTCGAGCGGCTTGCACCACTTGGCGGCGGCCCTCAGAATTTCCGGACCCTCATTGGCGATGTCGCGGCCCTCGTTGCGGGCGAGCACCATGGCTTCGAGTGCGACCCGGTTGGCGGCCGCACCGGCCTGGATGCCCATCGGGTGACCGATCGTGCCGCCGCCGAACTGCAGCACCACGTCGTCGCCGAACAGGTCCAGCAACTGGTGCATCTGGCCGGCATGGATGCCGCCCGAGGCGACCGGCATGACCTTCTTGATGTCGCCCCAGTCCTGCTCGAAGAAGAGGCCGCGTTGCAGGTCGACTTCGTTCTTCGTTTCGCGCAACACATTGTAGTAGCCCTGTACGGTCATCGGATCGCCTTCCAGCTTGCCGACGGCGGTGCCGGCATGCAGGTGGTCGACGCCGGCCAGACGCAGCCACTTGGCGATGACGCGGAACGAGATGCCGTGGTTCTTCTGGCGCGTATAGGTGCCGTGGCCGGCGCGGTGCATGTGCAGGATCATGTCGTTCTGCCGGCACCATTCCGAGATCGACTGGATCGCCGTCCAGCCGACGATCAGGTCGACCATGACGATGACCGAGCCGAGTTCCTTGGCGAATTCGGCGCGGCGGTACATTTCCTCCATCGTGCCGGCGGTGATGTTGAGATAGTGGCCCTTGACCTCACCGGTGACGGCGGAGGCATGGTTGACGGCCTCCATGCAGTATAGGAAGCGGTCGCGCCAATGCATGAAGGGTTGCGAGTTGATGTTCTCGTCGTCCTTCATGAAGTCGAGGCCGCCCTTCAAGCCTTCGTAGACGACGCGGCCGTAGTTCTTGCCGGACAGGCCGAGCTTCGGCTTGGTGGTGGCGCCGAGCAGCGGTTTGCCGAACTTGTCGAGCCGTTCGCGCTCGACGACGATGCCGGTCGGCGGTCCCTTGAAGGTCTTCACATAGGCGACGGGGAAGCGCATGTCCTCGAGCCTGGCAGCCTTCAGCGGCTTGAACGAGAAGACATTGCCGATGATCGAGGCCGTCAGGTTGGCGATCGAGCCTTCCTCGAACAGGATCAGGTCATAGGCGACGTAGCAGAAGTACTGCCCGGGCGTTCCCGGCACCGGATCAACCCGGTAGGCCTTGGCGCGGTACTGGTCGCAGGCGGTGAGGCGGTCGGTCCACACGACCGTCCATGTGGCGGTCGAGCTCTCGCCGGCAACGGCGGCCGCCGCTTCGATCGGATCGACGCCGTCCTGCGGCGTGATGCGGAAGAGAGCGATCAGGTCGGTGTCCTTCGGCTCGTAGTGGCCGTCCCAGTAGCCCATCTGGGCATATTTCAGGACGCCCGCCCTGTAGCGTTCCTTGCCCTTGATCTCGGTTTTCGCATCGGCGTTCATGGCACTGTCCTTTCCTTGGTCGGATGGGAGTTCAGGCGGCTTCAGACCGCGCGTTTGAGGGTTTCAGGCTGCCGCTCGCATAGCGTTTGGCCATGTCGCTCATCGGGATGACCTTGATGCGCGACGCATTGCCCGCCGTGCCGAAGGCCTCGAATCGGGCCTTGCAGACGGAGGCCATGGCATCCATGGCGGGTTTGAGGAACTTGCGCGGGTCGAATTCGTCGCGGCGAGTATCGGCGACACGGCGGAATTCGGCGGCGGCGGCCAGGCGCAGGTCGGTGTCGATATTGACCTTGCGCACGCCGAAGCGGATGCCGCGGACGATCTCCTCGACCGGCACGCCATAGGTCTCGCGCATCTCGCCGCCATGGGCGTTGAAGATCTCCTGCCATTCCTCAGGGACCGAGGAGGAGCCGTGCATGACGATATGGGTGTCGGGAAGCCGGCGGTGGATGTTCTCGATCACGTCCATGGCGAGCACTTCGCCGGTCGGCTTGCGGGTAAACTTGTAGGCGCCGTGCGAGGTGCCGATCGCGACCGCCAGCGCATCGACGCCGGTCTCGGCGACGAAGCGGGCGGCTTCGTCGGGATCGGTCAGCAATTGCGAGCGGTCTAGCGCGCCTTCGAAACCATGGCCGTCCTCGGCCTCGCCATGGCCGGTCTCGAGCGAACCCAGGCAGCCGAGTTCGCCTTCGACCGAGACGCCGACCATATGGGCCAGACGCGCCACTTCGGCGGTGATGCCGGCATTGTAGGCATAGTCGGCAGGCGTCTTGGCGTCCTCTTTCAGCGAGCCGTCCATCATCACCGAGGTGAAGCCGTGCTGGATTGCGGACAGGCAGGTGGAGACCCGGTCGCCATGATCCTGGTGGATGCAGAGCGGAATGTCCGGATACATCAGTTCCAGCGCTTCCATCATCTTGGCCAGCATGATGTCGTTGGCATACGAGCGGGCGCCGCGCGAGGCCTGCAGGATGACCGGCGCATCGCAGGCCTTGGCCGCCTGCATGATGGCGAGGCCCTGCTCCATGTTGTTGATGTTGAAGGCAGGCACGCCGTAACCGCGTTCGGCGGCATGGTCGAGCAATTGACGAAGCGTGATGCGGGCCATGGTCAGGCGTCCTCTCTGTGTGCGGGGGTGGGATTGGAGGTTCTTGTCATCATTTGCGCCCACCCTTATTGTGGCCGGCAAGCCGCAGGGCTTCCGCGACGACATGCTCGGCGGTGATGCCGAAATGCTTGTAGAGTTCGCCAGCCGGGGCCGAAGCGCCAAAGCCCTGCATGCCGATGAAGCTGCCGCGCGATCCCATCCAGCGGTCCCAGCCGAGCCGGCCGGCGGCCTCGATGGCGATGCGTGGCGCGCCGCCGAGGGTCTTGTTCTGGTAGGCCTCGTCCTGCGCTTCGAACTTCTCCCAGCTTGGCATCGAGACGACGGCCGCCTCTATGCCTTTTTCGGAGCGGAGCTTGTCGGCCGCAGCGACAGCGATCTCGACCTCGGAGCCGGTGGCGAGAAGCGTCACGTCGCGTGGCCCCTTGGCTTCCCGCAAGACATAGGCGCCGCGGGCGGAGAGGTTCTCGTCGCCGGGGACGGTGCGCAGCATGGGCAGGGCCTGGCGGGAGAGTGCCAGCACGCTCGGCGTCGCCTTTTCGGTGAGCGCAATCTCCCAGCATTCGGCCGTCTCGATGATATCAGCCGGGCGGAAAACGTTGAGGTTCGGCGTCGCGCGCAGCATGGCGAGATGCTCGACCGGCTGGTGGGTCGGTCCGTCTTCGCCAAGGCCGATGGAATCATGGGTCAGCACGTAGACGACCGGCAGGCCCATCAGCGCCGAGAGCCGCATCCCGCCCCGGGCATAGTCGGAGAACACGAGAAAGGTGCCGCCATAGGGGATGAAGCCGCCATGCAGCGCGATGCCGTTCATCGCGGCTGCCATGCCGTGCTCGCGGATGCCATAGTGCAGGTAGCGACCCTTGAAGTTGCCGGCGGCGATCGGGGCCGTCTGCGAGGTCATGGTGAGGTTGGAACCGGTGAGATCCGCCGAGCCGCCGATCGTCAGGTCTGTCGCGCCGTTGATTACTTCCAGCGCCATTTGCGAAGCCTGGCGTGTTGCGACCTTGGTGGATTTCGTCTGGTGCTCTGCACGGAACTTCGCCAGCCGACGCCCGACCTCGGCGCCGAGATCGCGGCCGATGGTCTGCTCATAGCGCTTGCGCGAGCGGGATGTCTCCCTGCGAATTTCCCAGGCTGTTCGGACAGCCTTGCCCCGGATGGCCACGCCTTCCCACGCCGACTTGATGTCGGACGGGATGAAGAAGGGCGGATGGGGCCAGCCAAGCTTTTCCCGCGTGGCGGCGATTTCCTTGTCGCCGAGGGCGGCGCCATGGGTCTTGTGCGATCCTTCCATGCTGGCGGCCCCCTTGCCGATCCGCGTGCGGCAGGCGATCAGCGATGGCTTGCGGCTCTTGCGGGCACGCTCGATCGCCTTGGCGACCGCTTCCGGATCATGGCCGTCCACGGCTTGTGCGTCCCAGCCGGCGGCACGGAAGCGGGCGAGTTGGTCCATGGAGGTGGAAAGCTCGGTCGCGCCGTCGATGGAGATGTGGTTGTCGTCCCACAGCACGACGAGTTTGCGCAACTTCAGGTGTCCGGCCAGGTCGATCGCCTCGTGGCTGATCCCCTCCTGGAGGCAGCCGTCGCCGGCGACGACATAGGTGAAGTGATCTGAGAGCGACGAACCGAAGCGGGCGGCCATCATCTGTTCGGCGATCGCCATGCCGACGGCGGTGGCGATGCCCTGGCCGAGCGGGCCGGTGGTCGTCTCGATGCCGAGCGCATGACCATATTCCGGATGGCCGGCGGTCTTCGAGCCCATTTGCCGGAAGGCGGCGAGCTCCGTCATCGGCATGTCGGCAAAGCCGATCAGGTGATGGATTGCGTAGAGCAGCATGGAGCCGTGGCCGGCGGACAACACGAAACGATCGCGGTCGGGCCAGTCGGGTTTGGACGGATCGACCCTGATGAAGCGGTTGAACAGCACGGTCACCGCATCCGCCATGCCCATCGGCATGCCGGGGTGCCCGGAATTGGCCTTCTGCACGGCATCCATGGCGAGGAAGCGGATGGCGTTCGCCATGGCCTGCTCGGACACCGCGGCAGTGGTCTCGATCTTCTGCGAAATGTTCATGGCTGTCCTCCTCACGACATGCGGTGCTTGCGTTCGAGCAGCTTGTGGATGAGCGGGGTGAAAATCAGCTGCATGGCGAGGTCGAGCTTGTCGCCGGGCACGACGATCGAATTGGCGCGCGACATGAAGCTGTTCTGCAGCATCGACAGCAGATAGGGGAAATCAATGCCGCGCGGATTGGTGAAGCGGATCACCAGGATCGATTCCGCCGGCGTCGGAATCCAGCGGGCGATGAACGGGTTGGAGGTGTCGACGATCGGCACGCGTTGGAAGTTGATGTCCGTCTGCGAGAATTGCGGGCAGATGTAGTGGACATAGTCCGGCATGCGGCGAAGGATGGTGTCGGTGACGGCTTCGGTCGAATAGCCGCGGGTCGCCTTGTCGCGATGGATCTTCTGGATCCATTCGAGATTGATGACGGGCACGACGCCGATCTTCAGGTCGCAATGCTGGGCGAGGTTGAGGTCCTCGGTCACCGCGCAGCCGTGAAGTCCTTCGTAGAACAAGAGATCGCTGCCCTTGAACTCCTCCCATTCCGTGAAGGTCCCGGGGGCTGCTCCGTATTTCGCCGCCTCCGCATCGTCGTGGATGTAATGGCGGGTGCGGCCGACGCCGCGGCGGCCATATTCTGAGAATACGTTCTCCAGGATTGCCAGTTCGTTGGCGTCGGCGGCGAAATGGGTGAAGTCGTTGCCCTTGGCCTTTTCCTCGGCGACCTTCTTCTTCATCGCCTCGCGGTCGTAGCGATGGAAGGCATCGCCCTCGATGAACGAGGCGGAGATGTTCTCGCGCTTGAAGATCTTCTCGAAGGTGTCCTTGACGGTGGTGGTGCCGGCGCCGGACGAGCCGGTGATCGAAATGATCGGGTATTTTGCTGACATTGGTTTCTCCTCAGGCGCGGAACAGGCCGCGCTTGCCGAACAGCGGCGCGCGTTCACCGATCATGGTGGGGTCGACATGGTAGCGGGCGACGCGTGCCACCTCGCGGCGCGAGCCGAACACCAGCGGCACGCGCTGGTGAAGGCTCTCCGGCTCGATCTCTAGGATGCGGGTGACGGCATTGGTCGCCGCACCGCCGGCATTCTCGACAAGGAAGGCGATCGGATTGGCCTCGTAGACCAGTCTCAACCGGCCCTGGGAATAGCCCCTACGGCTGTCGGCCGGATAAAGGAAGATGCCGCCCCGCACGAGGATGCGGTAGGCATCGGCGACCAGGGAGGCGATCCAGCGCATGTTGAAGTCGCGCTCACGCGGGCCTTCGGCACCGGCAAGGCAGTCGTCCACATAGAGGCGGATCGCCTCTTCCCAGTGGCGGTAGTTCGAGGCGTTGATGGCGAATTCGTGGGCGCGGTCGGCAATGCTGACGGACTTGTAGCCTTGTACGAAGCAACCGAGGCGGCTCGAGAAGATGAAGATCTCCGTGCCCTTGCCGAGCGACAAGACCAGCGCCGTCTGGGGCCCGTAGATGAAAAAACCGGCCGCCAGCTGGCGGGTGCCCGGCTGCAGGAATGTCGGCATCGGGTCGTGCTCGGCGTTCGTGAGGGCCGGAAGGATCGAGAAGACCGTGCCGACCGAGACATTGGTGTCGATGTTCGACGAGCCGTCGAGCGGATCGATGGCAACGGCAAGCCTTGCCTCGGGATTAAGCGAGACGGGATGCTCCAGCTCTTCCGATGCATAGAAGGCGACCGGCGCGCCCTGCAGCGAGGAGAGGAAAAGGTCGTCGCAGATGACGTCCATTTCCTTCTGCATGTCGCCGTCGCTGTTCGAGGCGCCGCGCAGGCCGTGGAGGTGCGCGCTGAGTGCGCCCTGGCCGACAAGCTTGCGAACATCCAGGGCCGCGGTTGCCAGCCGCTGTATGACGGCGGCTACGTCGCGTGCCGTTTCATCGCGCGTGGCGATGCATGAAACGAGATATGCCTCGAGTGTTGCCCCTGACATGATGTCTCCTCCCATCAAGTGTCGGGAGAAGAATGGCGGATTACCAAAGTTTGTAAATTTTATTATATTGACTAACTCAGTTAGAAATATTTACTTACTAATATGCGCAATGTGACCCTCCGCCAACTGCGAACCATCGAAGCCGTCAGTCGGCTGGGCAAGATCAATCTCGCCGCCGGCGAACTGGGTCTGACCGGGCCCGCGCTGACCCTGCAGATCCAGCAATTGGAACGCGACACGGGCGTATCGCTCTTCGACCGGACCCGCGAGGGTATGGTGCCGACGACCTTTGGTCTTGCCTTTCTCGAGGCGGCGCATGCGATCGAGGAGAACCTGTCGGCTCTTGCGGACTCGATCGATGCGATGAGGGGCTTGCGAAGCGGGCGCCTGAGGCTCGGTGTGGTGTCGACGGGCAAGTATTTCGCGCCGCAATTGATTGCAGCCTTTCGCAAGCAGGTGCCGGGGATCGAGATCAATCTCTTCATCGGCAACCGTGCGGAGATCATCCAGAAGCTTCGCGATCACGAGGTCGATATCGCCCTTATGGGCCGTCCGCCGCGCGATTTCGACGTTCGCTCTCAGATGTTCGGCGATCATCCACTGGTCTTCATCGCGCCGGCCGGCCATCCGCTGGCGGGTGTTCTCGACATTTCTCGCGAGCGGATCGCCCAGGAGCAATTCCTGGTGCGGGAAAGCGGATCGGGCACGCGGATCTCGCTGGAGATCTTCCTCAGCGAGGTGCCGCGACGGCTGGAGGAGCTGGGTACGGAAATGGGGTCGAACGAGACGATCAAACAGGCGGTCATCGCCGGGCTCGGCCTCGCCTTCATTTCGGCACATACCATTGAGCAGGAAGTCAAGCTCGGCCGTCTCATCATTCTCGATGTGGTGGACACGCCGATCCGGCGGCAGTGGTTCAGCGTGTCGCGCACGGACCGCGCGACCAATCCGGCCATGCAGGCCTTCGAGCGTTTTCTGCTGGCGGAAGGGGCGCGCCACCTGCCGGTGGTGACGAAGCCCTATCCCGCCAACGCTTTCGGCTAAGAGCGTTCCCGCTGCCGGCTGATCAGCCGTCGGCGCGCGACAGGACCTTCTTCTCGAAGAAGAAATAGGGGCGGAGCTTCACGCCGACCATGTTGCCGGCAAAGGCGAACACGGCCCAGAGCCAGCCGTGCAGGCTGCCCGAAGCGATGCCGGAGAAATAGGCGCCGATGTTGCAGCCATAGGCGATGCGCGCGCCATAGCCGAGCAGCAGGCCGCCGATCACGGCGGCAAGCACCGAGCGCAGCGGAATATCAAGGCTGGGGGCGAACTTGCCGGCCAGTGCCGCAGCCAGCATCGCACCGACGATGACACCGAAGTCCATAACCGAGGTGATGTCGGCGAACACGCTTTCGCTGAGCGCCTTGGCATTCGGCGGAAGCTGCCAATAGGCCCAGGCGGAGGGGTCGATGCCGATCAGCTGCGCACCCTTCGCACCCCACAGCGCGAAGGCCGAGGTGATGCCCCAGGGGCGGCCGGCCAGCGCGAGCGTCGCGAAGTTGAGGAGCACGAGGGCGACCGCACCGGCGACCAGCGGCCAGGGACCACGCAGCAGGCGCGACACGCCCTGTCGCTTCGAGACCGGTTCATTTTCCAGAGCGCCGTGGCGGCGCTTCTCGACCAGGATGGTGACGGCGGCGATGGCGGCAAAGAGGACGAGAGAGACAAGGATGCCACCGGCGGCGCCAAAATTCTCGACCAGCGAAACAGGCGGCAGCGACGGCAGGGCGACCCACCAGTCGAAATGGATCGTCGCGACCACCGAGCCGATGATGAAGAACAAAAGCGTCACCAGCATGCGGGCATTGCCGCCGCCGGCGGTGAACAGGGTGCCTGAGGCGCAGCCGCCGCCGAGCTGCATGCCGATGCCGAACATGAAGGCGCCCGCCAGGACGGAGGTGCCGAGCGGCGAGACGAAGCCCTTGACCGGATTGCCGAACAGCGTGCCGCTGGCCAGGAAGGGAAAGAACAGGATGACGGCCAGCGCCAGCAAGATCATCTGCACGCGCAGGCCGCGACCGCGACCGTCCATGATGAAGACGCGCCAGGCCGAGGTGAAGCCGAAGGCTGCATGATAGAGGGCAATGCCGAGGCCGCCGCCGACGAGGAACAGCGCGCCCTGTTTCACGCCATAGGCGTAACCGAGCAAGAGGGTGCCCAGAACGAGGAGGGCGAGAGCGCCGAGGCCGGGGGTGCCGAGCAGCGGCTGCCGTTCGGGCGCGCTCAGCGGAGATGCGACTGTGGACATGGAAAGGCTCCTGATGTTGAGGTCGCGATCCTATGTCCTGTGGCCCGCTTTCACGAGAAACCCTGTTCTTCGCCGGCGCCGGATCGGCACCCAGTTTTGCGCGTTGGCCAAAGTCAGTGGATAATTGTACCGGGCTGCCGGCAAGTCCGGTCGGCAGAGGCGTTCCGGCTTGTTCTCTTCCCTTAGCCCGCAGCCCAGCCAAAGGCCGCGGCGGTGCCGTAGATCAGGCCTCCGGTGGTGCTGAGCGCCACGGCGGCCAGCACGATGCCGAAGAGGGTGGCCAGCCCATCCCGTTCCATCAATCCCATGGCGATCACCACCAGTGCTGCCACGGGGAGAACATTGCCGAACGGAATGGGCAGTGCCACGGCCACGGCCAGCAGGAAGACGGGGATGCCGAGCAAGGTCTCGGCGGTTCGCCCGGTCAGCGGTCTCATGCGATCGCGCCGGAGGATGGTTTCGACCCGTTTGACGAGGGGTGCGGTGTGGCGCACCACCAGTTCGACCGTGCCCGCCGAAAGCCGTCTGCGGGCCAAAATGTCCGGCAGCCAGATGGATCGGTTCCCGGCCATGATCTGCAGCGAGACGAAGGCGAGGCAGGTGCCGAAAAACATGCCGAAAGGGCCGGGGATCGGTGTCAAAGCCGGCAAGGAGAGAATGAGGATGGCGAATGCAATGCTGGTCCGGCCCATCGCCGCCAGGAGTTCGCCGAGCGTGATCGTTCCCGCCAAGCTCGCCGCTTCAGCGAGCGCTGCGAGTTGCGTAGAAGCGGTGCCTGCCTGTTCGGTGGAGGCGGGGTCCATCGGTCTTTGATCCTTGCCCTTCGGTCGGCGGGTTGATTGCCCCATCGCCAATCCGCTGCGATGTTCACACTTGGATGTAGGTGCGCCGAAGGCTGGGACAAGATGAGGGCGTTTCGATGGCCGCTCCCTCTTTATCAATGCGCGCGCCATGGTTCCCAATGGGGGCGACACGCTTTAGCATGCGGGTCATGGACAGGACGGGACAGGAGGAAGAATGCGAGCCTTTCAGTTCAACACCACGCCGCAGGTGATTTTTCGGCCCGGAGCCGCAAACGAGATCGGCGTCCTGGCACGCCTGAAATGTGGTGCAAGGCCCCTGCTTGTCACCGATCCCGGCTTGCGCCGGATCGGTCTCTGCGATCCCGCGCTTCATTCGCTTGCCGAAGCCGGGCTCGGGATGACGGTGTTCGACGCGGTCGAAGCGGACCCCTCCCTTGCGACGGTGATGGCTGCGGTGGAGGCCGGACGTGCGGCCGAGGTGACGGGTGTCATAGGCTTCGGTGGCGGCTCCTCGCTCGACGTCGCCAAGGTCGTGGCATTGCTGCTCGGCTCCGGCGAAGACATCGACGCCGCCTGGGGCGTCGGCAATGCGAAGGGGCCGCGCCTGCCGCTCATACTCGTGCCGACGACGGCCGGTACCGGTTCTGAGGTGACCCCGGTATCGATCATCACGGTCGGTGGGGAGGAGAAGCGGGGTGTGTCGTCGCCCATCCTGCTGCCGGACGTCGCCCTGCTCGACCCCGACCTGACGCTCGGCCTGCCTGCGCCAATCACGGCAGCGACCGGCATCGACGCCATGGTGCACGCGATCGAGGCTTATGCCTCGCGCAATGCCAACAACAATCCCTTGTCAAAAATGCTCGCCCGCCAGGCCCTGCAACTCCTGGGGGCGAATATCGAGACGGCGGTGTTCGACGGGGCCAATCGGGAGGCGCGCGGTGCCATGCTTCTCGGCTCGATGCTGGCGGGACAGGCCTTCGCCAACTCTCCGGTCGCCGCGGTCCATGCGCTCGCCTATCCGATCGGCGGGATCTTCCATATCCCTCACGGATTGTCCAATGCCCTGGTTCTGCCACATGTCCTGCGGTTCAACGCGCCACAGGCAGGGGGTTTCTATGCCGAAATCGCTGCCGACGTCTTCCCTGATCTGGCAATGGAGCAGGGGACGCAGGGACGATGTGCGGCCTTTATCGAGCGCCTTGCCGACCTGTCGCAAAGGCTTGGGCTCCAGACAAGGCTGCGCGATGTCGGCATCGGCGAGGCCGATCTGCCGCGCATGGCCAGCGAGGCGATGAAGCAGGGCCGTCTCCTGGTCAACAATCCCCGCGATGTCAGGGAAGCCGATGCATTGGCGATCTATCGGGCGGCGTGGTGAGCGGCATGGAGAGACGCGGTCCGGCGGATCGCTCCGCCTACAAGCTGTTCCGCACGCTGACGACCCGCTGGGCCGACAATGACATTTACGGCCATATGAACAATGTCATTCACTACAGCCTGTTCGATACGGCGGTGAACGGTCTGCTGATAGAGAGGGGCGTGCTCGATATCCATGGCGGCGAGCGGATCTTTCTCGTCGTCGAGACGGGGTGCCGCTATTTCGCGGAAATCGCCTTTCCGGACGTCGTCGATGCGGGAATCCGGGTGGCCCGGCTCGGCGGTTCGTCTGTTCGCTATGAGGTGGGCCTTTTTCGCCACGGGGAACGGGCCGCTGCTGCCGAGGGTTTCTTCATCCATGTGCAGGTCGATCGCGCGACACGTCGGCCGGTGCCGGTGGGTGAGGAGACCCGTCGCGTGCTGGAGCGGCTGTCGATTGGTTGATGACCGTTGGAACCAGAGGGTGGGTGGCGCGGTTCTCCAGGCATGGAAACGAGGAGACAGCCATGAGCCGCGATAAAGAGATCGACCAGGCCCAGTTGGAATGCGAACGCCGCCAGGAAGATATGCCGGCGGCCGGTCCGCACGGGCGCAAGGAACTGACCGACCCGATGAAGACGCCGGGTACGGGATCGCTGCCTGAACCGGGTGCGTCCAAGACCGACGTCGGCCCCGACTGATCGGCGAATGCCCCTTGAAATGACGAAAGGCCGGCGGGTGTCCGCCGGCCTTTCTGTATTGACCCTGGTGGCGTCTCAGATGTTTTCGGCGATCGTCTCGCGTTCGCGCTGCAGTTCTTCGGCGCGTTCCTTGCGATTGTAGCGGATCGAGGACCACAGCGAGACTCCGATAAGGCCGGCGCCGCCGAGGCCGGTGATGACCTCCGGGATGTGCACCAGCGTCTGGCAGTACATGATGACCGACAGGATCAGGATCGCGTAGAAGGCGCCGTGCTCGAGGTAGCGGTATTCGGCCAACGTACCTTTCTCGACCAGCATGATCGTCATCGAGCGCACATACATGGCGCCGATGCCGAGGCCGATGGCGATGACGAACAGATTCTGGCTGAGCGCGAAGGCACCGATGACGCCGTCGAAGGAGAAGCTGGCATCGAGCACTTCGAGATAGATGAAGGCGCCCAGACCGCCCTTGGCTGCTTCCGACATGGTCTTCTGCGACTGGTCGAGAAGGCCGCCGAGCACTTCTACGGCGAGGAAGGTCAACAGGCCGTAGATTGCGGAATAGACGAAGGTGACGGCTTCCTCGCCTTCGAGCAGTTTCGAGAACAGCAGGATCAGCAGCAGGACGAAGGCGATTTCGATGCCCTTGATCGTCGCCGAACGCGCCATGTGCTTCTCGATCATCTCGATCCAGTGCACGTCCTTCTCATGGTCGAAGAAATAGGTAAGTCCGACCATCATCAGGAAGGTGCCGCCGAAAGCGGCGATCGGCAGGTGGGCGTCGTTCATGATGCGGGCATATTCGGCCGGTTCCCGCGCTGCCAGGATGAAGGCGTCGACCGGTCCGATTCCGGCGGCGATGACCACGATCAGCAGCGGGAAGACGATACGCATGCCGAACACGGCAATGACAATGCCCCAGGTCAGGAAGCGATGCTGCCAGACCGGCGTCATGTCCTTGAGCTTGTTGGCATTGACGATGGCGTTGTCGAACGACAGCGAGATTTCGAGGACTGCGAGCACGGCGCAGATGAAGAAGACGGTGGCCATGCCGCCGATCGTGCCGGTCGTCTGCCAGCCAAGCCAGGCGCCGAGCACGAGGCCGGCGACCGTGACGATGAAGGCCCACTTGAAGTAGCCGAGCGTGTTGTTTCCGGATGCGGGCTGGCTCATCGACGTGTCTCCCGGTTGATTTGAATTGTCGAAGGGGACAGGCGACGTGGTCTGCCGCGCGTCGCCCGGCACGCGCGGAAAATTGGCATGTTCGAAGATATCATTTTCTTGAATCCGCCGGCTCATATTGCTGGCGGTACCGACATCACGAGAGCGCCGTAAACTCTCGCCAGAGGGGCCCGGCACCAAAGCTTATCCGTGGAGACCAATGGTCAGGTGTCACAGAACCCGGACGTTTTCACCGAAGTCGGACCTTGCGTCAAGACCTCGGCGCATTTGCACCGCGCGACAACGGATATAGGGCGGTTTTGTCGCCCGTCCATCGGAATGCCTGTCGCATCCTGTGCCAGGGCCTATTCCGCCAGGCGCAGGTCAAGGCTTGGGTTCCCGGAGAGCGTGTTGCTGACGGTGCAGATTTCCTCGGCGTCATGAACGATCGCCCTCCTCGTTTGGGCATCGATGTCGCCGTCGATGGTGAAGAGGATATCGAAACGGGCGATGCGGGACAGGCCTTCATCCGCCTTTTGGCCGCTCGCCTCGACGCGAATTTCCCGGATGTTTTCATGAACGCCCATGCGATGGGCAGCGATGCGCGCGCTCATCGCCATGCACGAGGCCAGCGAAGCATAGAGCAGATCCAGCGGATTGAAGCCCGGCTGCGAGGGGCCGGTGACGATGTCGAGTGTTCCGCCGGTGGGCGTTACGATATGGGGGAAGCCTGTGCGCCCGAGGCTTGCGGTGGCTCCGGTCGTCCGGACCTTAGATTGCTGCATCTGCCTTCCCTCGTGCTTACGGTCAACTCTGCATAGCCGTGAGGCGCCTGGCCGGCAAGCGCGTCGACCAGGGGCTGCCAGAGGGTTGCCAGAGGGTTGTCAGAGTGAACTGCCGATGCGGGCTGTTCCGGTCTGGCCGTTGTTGCGCGTCCATTTGAGCTTGTTGTCGCTGATGCGCTCGAGTTCGAAGCACATGGGCTCGCCCTTGTACCAGGTGGTGAACTTCTGGCACAGCCGGTTGCCATCGATCCACCAGCGGCCGGTGTCGGAGGGCTTGGCCAGGCGTCCGAGGCCGAGCGCTTCGCCAGAGCCGTCCACCTGTCCGTTAAGGCGATAATTGAGCGGGAATTCGCCGCCGAAGGGGACAGCCAGATAGATCCGTTTGCCGATCACAGACTGCCTGATCTCAGCGGCGTCATAGCGGTTCTGGTTTGCATTGGCGGGGTTTGTCAGAATGAGCGCAGAAGCAAGCGCCGCAAACACCATGATCGTCTTTGCTGTCGTCATCTTTCCGGTCTCCCTGGAGGTTCCAAGCCTGGTCCATTCAAGGATACGCAGTGCGCGCAGCCCTGGATCAGCCTGAGATCAGGGGTTTCGTATGAAAATCCCGACGCTCGCCGCCCGGCCGGTGGCGTCGATCACGGTCAGCGTCGAATAGCCGGAGCCTTCCGGCATCCAGTCGCTGGTGCGCCGCCTCGTCGGCTCGGCGAGCGGCTTGCCATTGGCGAGCCAGCGAAACGGTGCGCGCCCGGCCTGCAGCTTGAGGATCAACGGCAGGGCCGTGCCGTCCGGCGCGGTGCCGAGTTCCACTTGGGCGCCTTCCGGCGGATAGACGATCTGTGGCGGCTTTTCGCGCGCAGACGCGGAGATGAGGCCATTCTCCTGCATGGAGAACCGCCGCTGACTGATGGGGAGCTCGGCCTGGGCGATGCGGGCAGCGCCACGTGGAGCGGGGGGGAGCGGCGTGCCGGCAATGCCCGACTTCGCAAAGGCCTCGAACAGAACCGGGGCTGCGGTGGCATAGCCGGAAATGCCGGGGATGGCGGCGTTGTCGGGCCGGCCGATCCACACGCCGACCAGGTAGCGCCCGTCATAACCCACGGACCAGGCGTCGCGATAGCCGTAGCTGGTGCCGGTCTTGTAGGCGATGCCGCTTTTCGGGCTGCCGAGCGGCGGCAGAACGGCGGAGAGGACGTCCGCGATATTCCAGGCGGCGACGGGTTCGAACAGCGGCGGGCTGTCGATCGCTCCGGGCAGATCGCGAATGCCGTCACCCAGCCTCACCGGCTTCTCGCGGTTGGCAAGGCCGGCATAGAGCTGGACCAGATCCTTCAGCGACAGGCCCGCTCCACCGAGCGCAATCGCAAGGCCCGGCGCTTCGGCCGTCGGCAGGCGCGGCGTCACCTCGCCGCGGCGTAGGCGCGCCATCAGCTTGGTCGGGCCGAGTGCATCGAGAAGACGAACGGCCGGCACGTTGAGCGACAATTGCAGCGCCTGACGGATGGAGACATCGCCCTGGTAGGTCATGTCGAAATTCTTCGGGCGGTAGCCGAAGAAGTCGGCGGGGCGGTCCTCGACGATGGTCTCCTGGGCGATGAGACCCTCTTCGAAGGCGAGGCCATAGATGAAGGGTTTCAGCGTCGAGCCTGGCGAGCGGCTCTGGCGCGTCATGTCGATCCAGCCGGAGCGCGAGGCGTCGAAATAGTCGGCGGCGCCGACTTCCGCAAGGATTTCGCCGGTCTCCGCATCGGCCATCATCAGGGCGAGCGAAACCTTGGGGTCGAGCTTGGCCGAGGCATGCAGCGCGACGGTTTCCAGTCTCTGCTGGATGTCTGCGTTCAGCGTCGTTTCATGGCGCTCGGCCGTCGGGTCCTTCTGGCGCGCGGCTTCGGCCAGGTGCGCGGCCAGTGCCGGCAGCTGGGCGCGCCGGGTCGGAACGGCACTCGTGTCGGCACGGGCGATCTCGCTCGCGTCGAGCACACCGGCCGCCTGCATGCGCTCGAGAACCCGGTGGCGGGCGGCTTCGGCCGTGGCCGGATGGCGATCGGGTCGGCGACGTTCCGGCAGCTGCGGCAAGGCGACGAGCAGGGCGGCCTCCGCGACCGAAAGACGGCGCGGTTCCTTGCCGAAATAGGCAAGGCTTGCGGCCCGCACGCCTTCCAGATTGCCGCCATATGGGGCGAGCGTCAGATAGAGATCGAGGATTTCCGCCTTGCCGAGGCGCCGCTCGATCTGGATCGCCCGGGCGATCTGGATGAGCTTGGCGGTGATCGACCGCTCGCGCCGTGGTTCGATCAGGCGTGCCACCTGCATGCTGATGGTCGAGCCGCCGGAGATGATACGGCCATTGGTGACGAGCTGGAGCGCGGCCCGGCCAAGTGCCACGGGATCGACCCCGGCATGGTCCGCGAAGCGGCGATCCTCATAGGCGATGAGCATCTTGAGGAGCTGCGGATCGACGTCGGCGGCGCGCGTCCGCAGGCGCCAAAGCCCGTCCCGCGTGGCAAAGGCGCGCAACAGCCGGCCGTCGCGATCTACCACTTCCGCAGAGACGCTTGCGGCCCCTTCCAGCGGCGGAGGGAACGCCCGGTCCGCCCAGAGAAGGCCGACGACCAGCATGCCCGCCGCCAGGGAGGCGGCGAGTGTGGCGATGCCGATGGTTCGAACCAGCCTCATTGTTCCGCCGCTACGACCTCCATGCGGCCCGTCGCCGTGCGGGCGAAGAACTGCGGGCGATACATGTCCTCGACATGGGCGGCGGGGTGGTCATAGACGCCCGGCGTCACCGCGCGCACCACATAGGCGAGCGTGATCGCGTCGTTTTCGCCGGCACCTCGGCTGATCGCTGCGACGAAGCGGTCGTTGCGGAACTCGAGATGGGCGGTTTCGGTCTCGCCGATCCAGTCGAAATTGGCCAGCTTGGCGCTGTCGACGAGGCTCGGATTGTCGATCTCGAAGCCGGCCGGCAGGAGGTCGGTGATCAGCAGCTCGGCCGGCCATTCGTCGGTTTCGGTGACCTCGAGGACCACAACATAACGCTCGTTCTGGCTGGCCTCGCTGACATTGGCCTCCTCGCCGTCCAGCGTGTAATAGCTGCGGGCGATGGTGAAGCCTTCCTCGGTTGCCGGCAGCGGCACGCTTGGTGCCGCGACCGTGGTGACCGATGCCGTCAGCGGATCGCTGCTCTTGTTGGTCAGCGTGACAGGGTGCTCGAGCAGCGCGTCGCCGGTAATGCTGGCGCGGTAGCCGCCGCTATGGTCGGCGCCGTTGACCTCGACGCTGATGCCCTCGTCGCCCTGGTCGAGCGCGCGGGCGGCGAGCAGCGCCCAGGTCTGTTCCTGGGTGCTGAGATAGCGCTTGTCGCGCAGTTCCTCGCTCACCACCTTGGCCAGCATTGGCACGATCGGCGGCACGGGCCGGCTTTCCGCGGCGAGCGCCAGGACGGCGGCGGCGTCGCGCAAGGACGAGCCGTAGTCCGAGCGGTTCAGGCTGACCTTGTGGATGCGGGCTTCCTCCGACATGCCGGCGGCATCGAGGAAGACGGCACGCGAGCGTTCGGCATCGCCATAGAGGGCGAGGGCGGCCGCCAGATGCGCCTTGGACAGCGGCGTCGGGAACTCGCCGAGCATCGTGTCGGCATAGTAGCGCAGGTCGCTGATCGCGGCCTTGCGGTTCCGGGCGAGCACGTAGAGCGAATAGGCGATCTCGTTGCCGCGATCCTTGATGTTGGTGTCGTAGCCGATGCGGTTCTGCAGGTTTTCCAGTGCCTGCACCATGGCTTCGTCCGGTACATCGAATTTCTGTTCGCGCGCCCGGGTCAGGAAGTCGCTGACATAGGCGTCGAGCCAGAGGTCGTCATAGCCCGGTGCCCAGAGGCCGAAACTGCCGCTCGACGACTGGTAGGACAGCACGCGGTAGACCGCGTCCTGGACGCGCTTCTTGATCTCGGCGTCGGCGGGCAGGCCTGAGCCGGGCTGCAGTTCGTCGAAATAGACGAGCGGAAGCGCACGGCTGGTGGTCTGCTCGGCGCAGCCATAAGGGTAGCGGTCGAGGCTCATCATCAGCGCGGGGATGTCGAAGCCCTCGGCGCGCGAGACGTTCAGGCTGACCGAGGCGTCCTGCAACAGGCTGTCGGCCAGAAGGTCGCCGTCGACGGTGAGGCTGCGGCCGGCGGCCAGGTTGATGATCCGCCGTTCGGTGACCGGCAGAGAGGACGGCCTGACCGGGACGATCAGTTGCTGGTCGAGCGAAATACCGTCGCCGCCGGAAAGCGCGATGTCGATGGTGCCCTGGCCCGGCTGCACGCCGGTCAGCGGCAGGGTCACCGTGGTCTTGCCGCCGGCTTCGAGGCTGATCGTCTGCGTGGCATCGTCTGCGTCGACCGAGACCGGATCGCTCGGCGTGACCGCCAGCGTGTAGTCGCCGGCCGGGGCGTCGGTCGCGACGATGTCGAGCCTGAGCGCGCTGACGTCGCCGGGGGCGAGGAAGCGCGGCAGGCTTGCCGTCACCACGATCGGATCGCGGATGATCACATCCGTCTCGGCATGGCCGACGCCTGTCTTCGACCAGGCGACCGCCATGACGCGGGCCGTGCCGTTGAACTGCGGAATGTCGAAGCTGACGGTTGCCTTGCCTTCGCCATCCAGCTTTACCGGACCGGAGAAGAAGGCGACGAGCTTTTCCTTCGGCGGATTGCCCTGCAGCGGCATTTCGGCGCCGTCACCGCCGGTGCGCAGCTTGCCCGTCGCGCCGAGCGAGCCGTCGATCAGGCGGCCGTAGAGGTCGCGCATCTCGATTCCCAGGCGGCGCTGGCCGAAATACCAGGTCTCCGGATCGGGCGCCTCATAACGCGTCAGGTTGAGGATGCCGACGTCGACGGCGGCGACCATGACATAGGCTTCCTCGCCGATGCCGGCTCCAGCCACCTCGATCGGGATCTCAAGGGACTGGCGCGGCAGCGTCTTTTCCGGGGGCGATAGCTTGATCGCCAGCTTGTCGGCGCCGGGATCGACGGTCAGCCAGGTGACGCCTATGGCGCGCATCGGCATGCGGCTTTCCTGGGCCTCACCGGGACGGAACAGGGTGGCGGTGACATAGGCGCCGGGGCCGAAATCGGCGGTGATCGGAATTTCGACCTCGCCGCCGACGACGGGAATGCTTGCGGTCTTCGCGGTCACCAGCGTGTCGGTGCCGACGGTCAGCAGCAGTTCGCCGGCAAAGCGCGGGGAAACCTTCAGCCGGGCCGTGTCGCCGACCTTGTAGTTTTCCTTGTCGAGGCCGATTTCCAGCGCGTCGGGCGTTTCGGTCGAACTGGCCTCGACGAACCAGCCGGCGTCGAATTCGACGCTGGTGGCCGCGCCGCCGGCGCTCGCCTGTTCGATCTCGAGGCGATAGCGGCCCCAGGTGACCGGCACGGCGATTTCCGCGCCGTCGCTTTCGATGTTCACGGTGCCGTCGGCCACCTGCTTGGTGGTGACGATCGGTTCATAGCGCCAGGACGAGCCCTCGCGATACCACTGGTAATTCCGTTCCAGGCTGACGAGTTTCCACTTGGCGCCGGCAAGCGCCTGCTTTTCCCCGTCGGGGCCGACGGCGATGACATGGAAGCGGCCGGTGGAGTTCTCGGCGAGGTCGCCGGTGAATTCCGGCTTCATGCCGATCATCGCCCCTTCGGGACGCACCGGCAGGGTGAGCTTGCGCTCGACGGCCCGGCCGCCGCCTTCGACCATGCGCAGTACGATCTCGGCTTCCAGCATCTGCGTGGTCGAGGGCAGTTCGCTGATGTCGACGTCGAAACTTGTCTTGCCGTCCTCGTCGAGCGGTTCCAGTGCTTCAAGCGGGATGCGGGTTTCCTCGCTCTGCTCCTCGTCGGCAAGGCCGAAGACATAGCGTTCGAAGGCCGGGCTCGTGCGGGTCGGACGGATGTTCACCTCACCCTCGAGCATCAGTCCGGCCGCCGGAGCGCCATAGAGGTAGCGGCCGTCGACGGAAACCGGAACGGCAACGCCGGGCTCGACGCTCTTGGTTTCGCTGGTGATGTCGAATTCCAGCCGGTCCGGCACGAAGTCGTCGACCAGGAAGCCCTTCTGCGCAATCGGTTCCTTCTTCGGATCGGTGTGGATGTTGATCGTCCAGGTGCCGCGCATGGCGTCGGCCAGCAGCGGAAGATCGGCGGAATAGCCGCCCAGCGTCTCGCTGGTCACCACCATGCGGCGGAATTCGACCCCGTCGGGGCGGTTGAAGATGAAGGTCAGCGGCAGTCTTTCGATCGCGTCGGCCTCGGTGTCGCGCGACAGGGCGGCGGTATGCACCGTCTCGCCGGGGCGATAGATGCCGCGTTCGGTCCAGGCGAGCACGTCGATGGCGCCGGGCGCCGGACGTCCGGTGACGCCGCGGTCGGAGAGATCGAAGCCGGCGCGTGTCATGTCGAGGAAGACGTTGTCGTCCTCCCCCTTGCGGGCGACGATCACGGCGGGAGCAAGCGCTGCTCCGGCGCGCATCAGGCCTGCGTCGAAGCGGGCGCGGCCGTCCGCATCGGTGCGAGCGGTGGCGAGGATTTCGTTATTCTTGGCGATCAACTGCAGGTCGACATTGGCAAGCGGTGCGGCACTTGCCAGCGAGCGGGCAAAGACGTGCAGGCCGTCGGTGCCGGCAAAGGTCGACAGCCCGATGTCGGAGACGACGAACCACTGGGTGGCCCGGGTATTCCAGTCCTCGTTCGTGGTATTGGCGACGGCTGCGGTCATCACATAGATGCCCGGGCGGCGCTTCGGCAGTGCCTCGTCGACCGGGAAGCTGGTGATCACGTCCTTGTTGAGCTCGCTGGCAATGTCGATCGTTCCCTGCCAGATCAGTTCGCCGCTCTCGCTTTCGATGCGGTCGGCGCCATAGCCGTCGAGCTGGGTGAGGAACTGCGAGGCGGCCAGCAGGGGAGCGACATTGCGGTCGCCGATCCGATAGAGCTCCAGCTTGGCGCTCTCGGTGTTGACGGAGACGATCGGAATGCCGCGCCGGGCGGTCGACGGCAGGACGAAATTGTCGCCGGTGAAGCGCACGGCGGCCGAGCGATCCTTCACATAAACCTCGAGATCGACCTGGGCTTCGAGGTTCTCCTCGACGGAGGAGGGCAGGCCCGCACGCAGCGCCAGCTTGTAGCGCTCGCCGTGGGTCAGTCCTTCGACGCAGATCTGGTTGTCCTTGGCTTCGACGGCCTTAGGAGCCGAACCGTCGAGCGTGACGAAGGGCGTATAGTCCACGCCGCGCTTGACCAATGGATCGGAGAATTCGACGCAGGCACGCGGCGTCAGGCTGTCGGCATCGACCGTGTGGCTGACGACGCGGAAGCCCTTGCGGGCGCGCAGGTCGTTATAGGCGGCCTGCACGGTCTTGGCAGTCACCAGTTCAAGGCTGGCCTTGTAGGCACTGAGCGCGCCGCGGTAGTTTTCCGAGTTCTCCAGACCCTTGGCGAGCACGGCCAGCGCATCGGCGCGCGCCTGGGTGGAGCGGGTGAGCAGGAAACCGTTGAGGGCGGCGAGCACGCCCTGGCCGGTCATTTCGCTGTTGCCCGTGATGGAATTGGCGGTGCGCGCCACCTCGATCCACCGGGCCGGATCTTCCGGCGTGAGCGCGAGAGCGCCCTTGAAGGCATGGAGGGCGCCCTCGTAATTGCCGGCAAACATGGCTTGCCGGCCCTGGTCGAGAAGGGCGTTGTGGCCAAAGCCCTGCTGGTCTTCGCCAAGCGAGAGGTCCGCGCGCTGCTGGCGGGCATCCTCCATCAACTGGTCCGAGACGAAATCGGGCCGCTGGGGTGCGCCGATATCAGGTTCCGCGCCCTGCTCGACGATGCGTCCGGCAACGGCACCGGCGAAGGTATTCAGCTGGTTGAAGTCGGATTTCAGGAAACACCATTTCACCTTGGGATTATAGGTGAAGGCCCGGCATTCCTGGTCGGCGATGCAGCTCGACTGGCACTCGGCGAGCGAGACGTTCTGCTCTGTCCTCAGGTCGAACCCAAAATAGTCGCCGTCGCGGGTGGTGACGACGCTGCGTCCGCCGGCGGAAAGCGCGGGTGGCGCAAGCGCCAGAAGGCCAAACAAGAGTGCGGTGAAACCGTTGGACCTGCGCCTGGACATGATGTCCCTCCCACGCTCGAGCATTTCAGCGGAGAATACTCTTCGTCCATAACAGACGCTTGTCAATCGCAGCCGAGGACGCGCTGTGCGCCTCGACACAGGCTTTGGTCAGGCTGCGTTCTGAATTGTCTTGACGTCGACATGCAAGGCGCGCCCCGCTCCCCAGCCGTTGATCGCGGCGCCCAGGCCGAAGGCGACGAAGACGATCGACGTGGCGGCGAAACTGCCGGTCCAGTCGCGGATGAGGCCGACCAAGAGCGGCGCGATGGCGGCCAGCGTATAGCCGACAAATTGGGCCATACCGGACAGGTGGGCCGCGACATGCTGGTCTGGCGAGCGCAGCACGACGGCGGTGAGCGCCACCGCGACCAGACCACCCTGACCGATGCCCTGAAGCACGGCAAAGGGCCAGACGGTCCAGAGTGGTGCAAACAGAAGGCCGAGCAGTCCGATGACGGCGATCGCGGCCAGTGCGACATGGACCACGCGCTGGTCCTTGCCGCGAACGGCAATCTGCGGCGAGACGATGCAGGAGGCGGCCTGGACCATGACCGACAGCGAAACGATCGCGCCGGCCGTGACGCCGTCAATGCCGCGATCGCGAAGGATCGGCACCAGCCAGCCGAAGACGCAGTAGGCGAGCGCCGATTGCAGGCCCATGAACAGGGTCACCTGCCAGGCCAGCTTGTCGCGCCAAAGGCCCTCGACGCGAAAACTGGTCTTTGCCGGTTTCGCCCGGTTGCCGAGGGCCTGGGGCAGCCAGATCAGCCCGACGACGGCGGCGGGGATCGCCCAGACCGCCAGCGCGGCGCCGAGCGAACCGCCCATGGCTGTTTCGAGCGGCAAGGTCAGGCCGGCGGCGCCGGCCGCTCCGGCACACAGCGCCATGGTGTAGAAGCCGGTCATCAGCGCCGCCTTGTCGGGGAAGTCGCGCTTGACCAGGCCGGGCAGAAGGACATTGCCGATGGCGATGCAGGCGCCGGCAAGGGCGGTGCCGAGGAAGAGCAGCGGTACGGAATGGAAGCCACGCAGTGCGGTACCGAGCGCGAGCAGGGCGACGGCGGCCAGCAGGGTGCGCTCCGCGCCGAGGCGTCCGGCAAGCCGAGGCGCAAGTGGCGAGAACAGGCCGAGGCAGGCGACCGGCACGGTGGTCAGGAGGCTCGCGCCCGCGGCCGAGAGGCCGAGTTCGGTGCGGATTTCCGGCAACAGGGCCGAGGCGCTGGAGAACAGTGGCCGAAGGTTGAAGGCGATCAGCACCAGACTGATGCCGAGCAGCAGGCGTGCGAGCGGGCTCATCGAAGCGGTGGGCGGCGCCTCGGGCGGCATGTCCTCGGCGTCGATCAGGAGTTCATCGCCCAGGTCGAGCGCTTTGGTCTGTTCCGTCATGGTCACGTGCCGGTCTTTCCGTCGAGGAAGGCGAAAACCGGTGCCATGAAGCGGCGCACCGTTGCATCGGCCTTGTCCGGGTCGCCGGTTTCAATCGCATCGACGATCGCCAGATGGGCGGCCATGTCGGGTTCGGGAAGTTCGCCGCCGGTCGTCGCCTGGATCGTCTCGGCGATCGAGGCCGAGAAGAAATCGAAGAGTTCGATCAGCGCGCGGTTTGCAGAGGCGGCGATCACCGCCTTGTGGAAGGCGAGGTCGCGGGCAATGAAACTCTCCCGGTCGCCGCCATCGGAATTTCCACGTTGGGCGAGCAAGGCGCGCAGCCGGGTGATCGTCGCCGGGGTCGCCCGCCTGGCGGCAAGCCGGGCGGCCTCGACATCGAGCGCGCAGCGGGCCTCGAAGCGGTCGCGGAGGCTCGCATGGCGGGCAGCGTCCAGGGTGCGGCGGCCGTCGGTGGCGGAGCGGACATAGGTGCCGGATCCCTGCAGGACTTCGAGCAGTCCCTGTGACGCGAGCACGCGCACGGCCTCCCTGACGGTTCCGCGGCTGACGCCGAGCGTCGCCGAGAGGGTCGCCTCGTTCGGCAGGCGGGATCCGACGGCGAAGCGCCCGGAGACGATCTCGGCGCGGATCGCTTCGGTCGCCGTGTCGGCGAGGCTGGTCTTTTGAACGGGTCTCATTTCGATAGATTAAATCATCGGATGACTATGGCAAGCGAAAATTCGACGGATCGGTTCTCTCTTCCCGACGGTCAGCCGGCGGCGCCCTCGCTCGAAGCGTTGAATTCCCGCACCTGCCCCAGCAGCCAATTTGAGAAGGCCGTGGCCGGCGGGTAGGCCATCTTCGACAGGGGGCGGACCAGATAGTAAGCGCTGGCGCTCTTCACTTCATGGTTCCAGGCGCGGACCAGCTGACCGCTCGCCAGTTCCGGCTCGATCAGGAAGGTTGGCACCAGGGCGATGCCGAGACCGGCAAGGCAGGCCTGGACGACGTTGGAGAATTGCTCGAACCGCATGCCGCCGCCGCGCCCATTGGCTATGCCGAGACTTGCGAACCAGTGCTCCCAGGCCCGCGGTCGAGAAGCCATGTCGAACAGCGGCATGGAGAGCATGTCTTCCGGTCTGGCCACCGGGTGATCGCGCAGAAAGGCCGGACTACAGACCGGCACGACCATCTCCTGCATGAGGAACTGGCAGTCGGTGCCCGGCCAGTTGGGCTCGCCGATATGGATCGCCGCATCGAGGCCGGAGCTTTCGAAGTCGAACTGGCCGATGCGGGTGGCGAAGTCGATGATGATCGACGGGTGCTTCTGCAGGAAGTCGGGAATGCGCGGCATCAGCCAGCGGGTGCCGAAGGTTGGCAGGATCGCCAGGCGCAGGTGGGTGTCTTCGGCCTTGGCCATGGCCTCGAGCGACAGGGTGCGGATGGTTGCCAGCGCGTCGCCGATGCCCTTGGCATAGTCGCGCCCGATCGGCGTCAATTCCACGCCGCGGTTGGTGCGGTCGAACAGCTTGACCCCGAGCTGGTCTTCCAGGAGGGATATCTGTCGGCTGATCGCTCCTTGCGTGAGGTTCAGCTCGTTGGCGGCGGCGGAGAAGCTGCCGAGCTTGGCGACGGAATCGAAGGCGGCGAGCGCGCTGGTCGAAGGCAGGAAGCGGCGTTGATGAGTCAGCATCGGCTATGATTAGACCTGATGGCCACATGAGTAAACATGCCTTGCGTTCGCCTGCCGTTTCGTCAATCTATGCACCAGTTTACAGAGGATATCAGACCTATGAGCGAAATGCGGCCGTTTTCCTGGAGTGATCCATTCCTGATGGCGGAGGCGCTCTCCGAAGATGAGCGCATGATCCAGGCCTCCGCCGAGGCCTTTGCCCAGAGCGAGCTGATGCCGCGCGTCAACGAAGCCTATCTCGGCGAGACCGTTGCGCCGGAACTGTTCAAGCTGATGGGCCAGGCCGGGCTTCTCGGCGTTACTCTTCCCGAGAAATACGGCGCCGCGGATGCGAGCTATGTGTCCTACGGCCTCGTTGCCCGCGAAGTCGAGCGCGTCGATTCCGGCTATCGTTCGATGATGAGCGTGCAGTCCTCGCTGGTCATCTATCCGATCTACGCCTACGGCTCGGAAGAGCAGAAGGACAAATATCTGCCGGGCCTCGTCTCGGGTGAACTGATCGGCTGCTTCGGTCTGACCGAGCCGGATGCCGGCTCCGATCCGGGCGGCATGAAGACCCGTGCGGAGAAGATCGAGGGCGGCTATCGCCTTCGTGGCTCCAAGATGTGGATTTCCAATGCGCCGATTGCCGACGTCTTCGTCGTCTGGGCGAAGTCGGAGGCTCATGGCGGCGAGATCCGCGGCTTCGTGCTCGAGAAGGGCATGAAGGGTCTTTCGGCTCCGAAGATCGGCGGCAAGCTGTCGCTCAGGGCCTCGGTCACCGGTGAAATCGTCATGGACGGCGTCGAGGTGGGTGAAGATGCGATCCTGCCGAACGTCTCAGGCCTGAAGGGACCGTTCGGCTGCCTCAACCGGGCCCGCTACGGCATTTCCTGGGGTGTCATGGGGGCTGCCGAGGATTGCTGGCACCGTGCCCGCCAGTATGGTCTCGATCGCAAGCAATTCGGCAAGCCGCTGGCCGGCATGCAGCTTTACCAGAAGAAGCTCGCCGACATGCAGACGGAAATCACGCTCGGCCTGTTCGCCTCGCTGCGCGTCGGCCGGCTGATGGACGAGCACCAGTTCGCTCCGGAAATGATCTCGCTCATCAAGCGCAACAATTGCGGCAAGGCGCTCGATATCGCCCGCCAGGCCCGCGACATGCACGGCGGCAACGGTATCCAGATCGAGTATCACGTCATGCGTCACGCGCAGAACCTAGAGACGGTCAACACCTACGAGGGCACGCACGACGTCCATGCGCTGATCCTCGGTCGGGCGCAGACCGGCATCCAGGCGTTCTTCTGAGAAAACGACCGGAAATCGACGTTTCTCCGGGCGGCCTCAGGGCCGCCCTCTTTTTTTAAAATATTGCCGTTCAGGCGGGTGGGCCAGTGGGAGCTGAGGCGGCATCTGATGGTGACCGCAGCGACCCCGTGTTTCCTATTGTCTGTTTTTGGATGCTTGCGCGGCATATTCTTGCGCTTTGTCAATTGCCGGCGAAATTTTCTTGTTCGCGCACGGCTTCGTTTTGCCCAGGATGTATGAAACGGCGGTCTGTTGAACTATTAGCAACGCCTTGCTGAAGATCGCGCGACGTTGCCGCCGCGACCGCCGGGCGTTTGACGGGTCCTCGGATGATCCGCCTTTCCCCTGGGCACGTAACGAGTGTTCAGACGTTGATTTGCCGCCAGGACCTTGGCAAGAGACCAGGAGAGACAGACATGTATGCCGTTGCCGTTTTGGATGCGGACGCCCTTGCCACATTCAGGCGTGAGCATCCCTGGCTGAGCTTCCCGGACAATGTGCGGGAAGTGTCCCTCTTCCTCGATGACAATGGGAGCCCGGTTCGTCTCACGGCCACCGCTTTGGGGGCCGATGGTGCGGACTGTCCCGCCGATGCGGATGCGTTCGGCACGGAGACCGTGCTGGCCCTGATCCGCTTTGCTCCACGCGGCAAGCCGACGACCTGGGAGAGCCCTGATGAGGCGCGAGTATGGCGTATCCTCGAGCGGCTGCCGACCAGTGACGAGATGGTCCTAGTCGATGATACGCTGGAGGCCAGCCGTCGCGTGCTGCTCGATCAGGCCTATGAAATTGTCCGCAAGATGACCGTAGATGCCCTTCGTGACCTCGCCGTGTCGGCCCGATGCGGCGGTGAAAAGGATCGGCTCGAGGCGGCCGCTCTGAATGTGCCCGCCAGCTTGGACGGGGTGGCCGAGGCCCACAGGATCCTGTTCCACGAAGTCGATCTGTGGCGGCTGGTGGCCATCTTGCGCGATGAGGCATCCTTGCCGATCGATCACGATCTGGTGGGGTCCGATGATCTGTCTGTGATCGAGCGCCTGGCCGTTGATCCGGGCGTGGCGGAGGGCACGGCGGATTCGCTGATCCAGACCATGTTCGACCTCTCGCCGGTGGCATTCTCGATTTCGACGATCGGCGAGAACAGTTCGCGCTATGTGCGCGTCAACAAGGCCTATCTAGACCTTGTCGGAAAGACATGGGATTCGATCCGCGGTCAGGAAATGGTGTCCTCGGGTCTGGTGATCGACAATGCCGCGCGCGAGGCGCGCCTTGCCCTGCTCGATTGCGAGGGCGGCTATTCGGCTGAACGGGCAGATATCCGCAATGCCGCCGGAGAGCCTGTTCCCGTGCTGATTTCGGCCCGACGAATGAAGCTAGGCGGCAAACTCTACGACTTCGAGGTGATTGCAGAGGTCTCGCATCCATAGAAAGGCGGGCGGCACTCGCCTCCCCCGGCTTGTCAGACGCGGTACAACAGGGCGAGTGAACGTGGCGCAAGCGTCAGGTCATGACCCTCCGCGACAATGTCGCCGTGGCCATCCGGGTCGACCGTGGTCAACGCGAGCCGCCAATCGCCACCGCTTGTCTTCGGCAGTTTGAAGGTCATATCCGCATCGACGGGGTTGAACAGAATGAGGATTTCGCTCCAGACTCCTTCGATTTCGGCCAGGTCATCGCGCCCGATCTTCAGGGCAAGGGGATTTCCGTCGAGCCAATGCTCGGGACGCTGAGATCCACCCTTCACGTTGAACCAGTCGATCGCCATTCCATCGCGCCAGCTTGCGCGACGCAGCAAAGGTTGCTGCTTTCGGAGGGCAATCAAGTGGCGCGTGAAATCGCGCAGCGCTTCGCAGCCTTCCGGCAGGTTTTCCCAATGCAGCCAGCTGATTTCGCTGTCCTGGCAGTAGCCGTTGTTGTTGCCCATTTGCGACCGGCCGAATTCGTCGCCCGCGAGCAACATCGGCGTCCCGTGCGAGAAGAGCAGCGTCGCCAGAAAATTGCGCTTCTGCCGCTCGCGAAGGGCGTTGATGCCTTCGTCTTCCGTCGGGCCTTCGACGCCGTAGTTGTGGCTGCGGTTGTCGTTGTGGCCGTCATTGTTGTCTTCGCCATTGGCCTCGTTGTGCTTGCCGTCATAGGAGACGAGATCGTTGAGGGTGAAGCCGTCATGGGCGGTGATGAAGTTGATGCTGGACCAAGGGCGACGCCCGCGCAGATCGTAGATGTCGCCCGAACCCAATAGACGGGCAGCGAAGTCCGGTGCGCAATTATCCCCGTTCAGCCAGTAATCCCGGGTCGAGTCGCGATACTTGTCGTTCCACTCCGCCCAGCCTGGCGGGAAACCGCCGACCTGATACCCGCCGGGACCGATGTCCCACGGCTCGCCGATCAACTTGACCTTCGACAGAACCGGATCCTGCGTGACGGCATCGAAGAAGCCCCCGCGCTGGTCGAAACCCTCGGGCTCGCGCCCAAGGATCGTCCCGAGGTCGAAGCGGAATCCGTCGACATGCATTTCTTCCGCCCAGTAGCGCAGGCTGTCCATTACCATCTGCAGCACGCGCGGATGGGATGTGTTGACGGTGTTTCCGGTGCCGGTGTCGTTGATGTAATAGCGGTGATTGTCAGGCAGGGTGCGGTAGTAGGAGAAATTGTCGATGCCCTTGAAGGACAGCGTCGGCCCGAGTTCATTGCCCTCGGCGGTGTGATTGTAGACGACGTCCAGGATGACTTCGATCCCCGCATCGTGGAAGGCGCGCACCATGTCTCTGAAGCCGGTCAGGCCCTTTGGGCCATAATAGCGCGTCGCCGGGGCAAAGAAGCCGATCGTGTTGTAGCCCCAATAGTTTCGCAGGCCCTTTTCCAGAAGGTGACTGTCATCAGGAAAGGCATGGATCGGCAGCAGTTCGACCGAGGTGATCCCGAGGCTCTTCACATAGTCGACGGCGGCCTTGTGGCCCAGGCCCTCGAATGTGCCGCGCAAGTCTTGCGGGATGGCCGGGTTGAGCTTGGTGAAGCCCTTCACATGCGTTTCGTAGACGATGGTATCCGCCCAGTGGATGTTGGGGGAACCATTGTATTCGCGACTGATCCGTGGATCGACGACCCTGCACTTCGGCATGTCCGAACCATTGTCCAGCGTGCTGAAGGACAGGTCCTTCTCGTCACTGTCGATATCGTAGCCGAAATGCCCCTTGGTCCAGGCGATGTCGCCAACGATCTCTCGCCCATAGGGGTCGAGCAGCAGCTTGTTCGGATTGAAGCGGTGGCCGTTGGCGGGGTCATAGGGGCCGTGGACGCGGTAACCGTAGAGCATGCCGGGCTTGATGCCCGGAAGGTAGCCGTGCCAGACCTCGTTCGTATATTCCGGCAGATCGACGCGGGCGATCTCGGTCTTGCCGTCCTCGTCGTAGAGGCAGAGCTCGACCCGCTCGGCATGCGCCGAGAAGAGCGCAAAGTTGGTGCCCTCTCCGTCGAAACGCGCGCCGAGCGCGTGGAATTCGCCGGGCTCCACTGCGAAGTTCGTGCTGCGGGCATCCATCGTGATTTTCCTTTGGCGGAGAGAGGAGTGCGAGATCGCGCCTCTCAATTCCGCAGTGCGGCATTTTGTTCCCTCCGCCTCGAAAGAGTGGAAGTCGTGCCGGAACTTTGTTGCGGCGACAGGGTTGATCGAGTGGTCGCGCAGCAAGCGCGTGGCAACGAGGAGACCGACATGCCGGCAAAATCCAAGGCGCAGCAAAAGGCCGCGGGCGCGGCGCTTTCCGCCAAGCGAGGCGAAACGAAAAAGAGCGAGTTGAAGGGGGCTTCAAGGGACATGGCCAAGTCCATGACCGAAGATGAACTCGAAGAGCTCGCTTCGACAAAACGCAAGGGCAAGCCGGAACACGTTTCCGACAAATAGACGGCGATCAGAAGCAGGGGGACGAGATGGAGTTTCACGGCAAGGTGGCGCTGGTGACAGGCGCCGGTTCGGGTATCGGCAAGGCTTCGGCAATGATGTTAGCCGCGCGTGGCGCCTTCGTCGGCCTTCTGGGCCGAACCGAGGACGAATTGCAGGAGGTCCTGCTCGCAATCCAGACGGCGGGCGGCGAGGGGCGAGTTCTTGTCGCCGACATCAGCGATGAGACAGCGATGCGTGATGCCGTCGAAGGCCTGTGGTCGGCCGCGGGACGGCTGGACATGGTCGTTGCCAATGCCGGCATCAATGGCACCTGGGCACCCATCGATGAACTGAGGCCGGAAGAATTCGACCAGACGATTTCGGTCAATCTGCGCGGCACTTACCTGACGCTGCACCATGCGGTGCCAAAGCTCAAGAGAACGGGTGGTGGATCGATCGTCGTCGTGTCGTCGATCAATGGGACCCGGACCTTCACGTCGCCGGGGGCGACGGCCTATTCCGCCACCAAGGCGGCCCAACTTGCCATGGTGCAGCAATTGGCGCTGGAACTCGGGGATGACCAAATCCGGATCAATGCGGTCTGTCCCGGTGCCATTTCGACGTCGATTGACGACAACACCCAGATCCGCAGTCGCGAGGATACCGAGGTACCCGTTCATTTTTCGGAGGGCGATATTCCTCTGACGGGGGGAAAGCCGGGTGAGGCTGCTGACGTGGCCGAGATCATTGCGTTCCTCGTCTCCGAACGCGCGCGGCATATCACCGGTACGCCGATCTGGATCGACGGTGGCCAAAGCCTGCTGCGCTGAACACGTGAAGCCGGCCAGTCGCAGCATTGTGCAAGAAGGTCGTGATTTTCAATTGAGTGCTAATCGGCATCGTCCGGGGCAATGAGCGCTCCGAGCCCCTGAAGCGCCAGAGCACGATGAGGGCCAGCGCTGTGGCAACCAGACTGACGGGTTCCTGTAGGGCGACGCATGCCTTCCGACTTGAAACCGTAAAGGACGTGCCGGCGGAGCCGACACGTCCTTTTGTCATTCGTCGAGATGCGCCTTAATGGCGATTGGCGCCGGCGGTCGAGGAATAGGTCGCCGAAACCGGGTCGCTGGCGGGGAAGGTATCGATCAGGCCTTCGTCGACCTGCGAATCCAGTTCCGATTCGTCCTGGGCGCGACGGGCGCTGAGCACGGCGTCGGACACCGTTTCGTCGCCGTCCTGCGACGGCGCGCGTTCATGGCCCTTTGCCGGATTTTCGTCGAAGGAGCCGACCTGCACCAGAAGGGCACGCGCCTTTTCAAGCGCGTTGTCACGGCTTAGTTCGCCGCTCTGGCCCTGCTTCATCCGCACCGAGACGACTTCGCCGCCGTCACCGACGAATTCGACGGTGAAGCCCGGCACGCCGCCCATGTCCTCATGAATCTGTGTATCAATGATCTGCATGGCAGTTCTCCATCGTGGCAATCCGGAGAAGAACGCCTGGATGGTCGACAGGTTCCATCGGCAGTTGGCGATATGCGTGGCGAAGATGAAGCGCCCCGGTTAGGGCGATCCGTGTGGGTTGGTTGAAGGAAAGACTTTGTTTACCAAGTTTTTCCGAGAACTGTTCAAAACTGAAACAAACTTCGGGTTGCATGCGTTGTGCGGTCAAAGGAGTAAAGCCCATGCCGCTCAAGAATTCCATTCAGGCCGATACAATCCTCATCGTCGAGGACGACGTCTTCATTTCCATGGATGCCGCGGACAGCGTTTCGCGCGCCGGTGTAAACGTCGTGACGGCCGAGACGGTGCACGATGCGCTGGATATTCTCGAGAACGAGCCTATTTCGGCGGCGATCCTGGACTTTCAGGTGCGCGACGGTGCGGTCACGCCGATCGTCGACGAGTTGCGCAAGAGGAGCATTCCCTTTCGCATCGTATCGGGCTCGCCGCTTGCCGAAATCGCCGCGAAGGGCATTCCGGCCGGCCTTTGCGCGCAGAAGCCCGCCGACTATTTCAAGGTGCTTGTCTCCTTGATCAGCGACCGCCCCTGGATATCCCTGCGCCCGAGCCATTGAAGGCACTGGCCGGGGTGCCTCATGGGCGCTTGTCGAGGAGCCCGGTCAGCGTACGCTCAACCACGTCGACCATGACCATCGTCTGGTGATCGACCTCGATGTTCAATCGATCACCCGGCTTGTATCGCGGAAATGTCGTCTGCCGCAGCGTTTCCGGAATGAGATTGATCTGAAAGACGTCGCCTTCGGCCTCCGCAACCGTGAGGCTGGCGCCGTTGACGGCGAGAAAACCGCGCGGGAAGATATATTTCGCCCACTCCTGCGGCACCGAAAAGCGAATGAAGGCGCCCGGCATCTCGCTTTTCGCCGCAACAAGAGTGGCCGTGGTTGCAATGTGGCCGGCGATCGCGTGGCCACCGTTTTCATCCGTGGGCTTGGCCGAGCGCTCTATGTTGACGCTGTCGCCGATGGTCAGATCGCCGAGATTGGTTCGCTCCAGGGTCGCATCCATGGCATCGAAGGTCACGGTCGTGCCGTTGATCGTCGTCGCCGACAGGCACACGCCCTCGACCGAGACGCTGCCGCCGATCTGCAAGCCCTCGACAAGGCGTTCGGGAAACGCAATGTGGAATTCGGTGTAGCCATCATGACGGGTTATGTTGATGATGGGAGCAACTGCCTGCACGATACCGGTATACATATATCTTCCTGTGTTCTGCGCCCGGCTCTATCTGAGCGCCCGCAACGATTTTCTGCAAAGGTAATGTGCGGCTTGGCAAAGACAACCGTTTAAACGAGACACTGTGTCAAGTCTTCCCGAGCGGACCGGTCATCGGACCCCATCTTGCCCTGTCCAAGGGACTGGCGCCATGGCCCGGCCTTCCGTTTGGGTTGCAAACAATTTCTTGGATCTGTCATGAAGGGGCGCTAGGCTCGGGCATGTCGAAAATTCTCTCCATCGCGCTCAATCCCGCCATCGATATTTCCAGTGACGCTGACAAGGTGCGTCACACCCACAAGACCCGCACCCATAACCAGCGCCAGCATGCCGGCGGCGGCGGCATCAATGTGGCGCGCGTCATCGTCGAGCTCGGCGGCAATTGCGAACTGCTTTATCTTTCCGGCGGTGCCACGGGAACCTTGCTGGAAGCCATGTTGAAGCCATTGGGCATCCGCCAGCATGCGTTCCCCATTCACGACCCGGTCCGGGTCGCCTACAATGTGCGCGAGCTCGCCACAAATCTCGAATATCGCTTCGTGCCCGAAGGGCCGCAGGTCACCGAGGCGGAACTGGCGCCGGTCTTCGACCTTCTGGAAGACACGGATGCAGATTATATCGTCGCCAGCGGCAGCCTGCCGCGCGGTATCAGTGACGGCTCCTATGCGCGCATGGCCGAAATTGCCGCCGCCAAGAAAGCCCGCCTGATCCTCGACACGTCCGGCGAGGCTTTGCACGAGACGCTGTCGAAGTCTAAAGTCTTCCTCGTCAAGCCGAGCCTTGGCGAACTGGCGAGCTTTGTCGGGCAGGAGATCGATCACGACAATGCGGGTTCCGCCGCCCAGGCCGTCGTGCGCAGCGGTGCTGCAGACTATATCGCGGTCACGCTCGGTGGCGACGGTGCGATCCTCGTTGGTGCCGAAACGATCCAGCGCGTGCCGGCGATCGAGGTGCCGGTTCAGTCGGCGGTCGGCGCAGGCGACAGCTTCGTCGCCGCGATGACCTGGTCACTGGCGGAGGGTCACGAGATCGGCGAGGCTTTCCGCTTCGGCCTGGCGGCGGGTGCCGCCGCCGTCATGACGTCGGGAACGGAACTCTGCCGTCGTGCGGACGTGCTGGCGCTCTATGAGGCAAACAAGGGCTGAGCTTCGCCCGGCCGCTTGGTCGATGCCTCATAGCCGCATGCCGGTCTTTCCGTCGAACAGCTTGGCCTTGCCCATGTTGACCTCGAAGCGGAACGTCTCGCCCGGCCTGACGCGCTCTTCGGGCCTGACCCGCGCGATCGCCTCCATGCCGCCGAGCGTGAAGACCAGCATCGTGTCCGGTCCGGTCGGCTCGACCACGTCGACCGCCCGTTCAAAGACGAACAGGTCGGATTGCGGCGCGCCGTGGGCGCCGACATGGGTGATCGTCTCGGGGCGAAGACCGAGATGGATCTCCTCGCCCTCCCGCCCCTTGACCTTTGCCGCCTGTTCGGACCCGAGCGGAAAGCGGATCGTTCCCTCCTCGTCGGTGACGGCGATGGCATAGCCATCCTCGTTGACGACCTTGCCTTTGACGATGTTCATCGACGGCGAGCCCATGAAGCCGGCGACGAAGAGGTCGACCGGGTTTTCATAGATCTCCTCCGGCGTGCCGAACTGGCGGACGTGGCCGTTGTCCATCACCGCGATACGCGAGGCGAGCGTCATCGCCTCGATCTGGTCATGGGTGACGTAGACGATGGTCTTGCCGAGACGCAGGTGCAGCTTCTTCACTTCCGTGCGCATTTCGATGCGCAGCTTGGCGTCTAGGTTCGAGAGCGGCTCGTCGAACAGGAAGACGTCGGGATTGCGCACCAGGGCGCGGCCCATGGCGACGCGCTGGCGTTGGCCGCCCGACAATTGCCCCGGCTTGCGGTCGAGCAATTGCTCGATATGCAGGAGCTGGGAGACGTCGGCGAGCGCCTTGTCCTGGACGGCGCGATCGACGCCGCGGGTCTGCATGCCGAAGGTGATGTTCTCCTGCACTGTCTTGGTCGGATAGAGTGCGTAGGACTGGAACACCATGGCGATGTTACGGTCCTTCGGCGGCACGTCGTTCACCAGCGTGTCGCCGATGCGAATCTCGCCGCTGGTCAGGGTTTCCAGGCCGGCGATCAGATTGAGCAGGGTCGACTTGCCACAGCCCGAAGGTCCGACGAGCACGACGAACTCGCCGTCGTCGAGGTCGATGCTGACCCCCTTGATGACCTCGACATTGCCGAACTTCTTCCAGACGTCCCGCAGTTCTACTTTCGCCATCTCATCATCCTTTCACGGCGCCTGCGGCCAGACCGCGCACAAAGTATTTCCCCGCCACGATGTAGACGAGGAGCGTCGGCAGGGCGGCGATAATCGCTGCCGCCATGTCGACATTGTATTCCTTCACGCCGGTGCTCGACGCGACGATGTTGTTGAGCGCAACCGTGACCGGATTGCTGTCGCCGACCGTAAACGCGACGCCGAACAGGAAGTCGTTCCAGATCTGGGTGAACTGCCAGATGACGGCGACGACGATGGTCGGCAGCGACATGGGCAAGAGCAGGGTAAAGAAGATGCGGAAGAAACCGGCACCGTCGATCTTCGCCGCATGGACGATGCCGTCCGACACGCTGACGAAGAAATTGCGAAAGAACAGCGTGGTGAAGGAAAGGCCGTAGACGGTGTGGACCAGGATCAGGCCGTAGACGCTGCCGGCGAGGCCAAAATAGCCGAGCATGCGGGCCATCGGCAGCAGCACGACCTGGAAGGGGATGAAGGAGCCGAACAGCATTAGCGCGAAGATGATGTCGGCGCCGGGGAACTTCCACTTGGTTAGTGCATAGCCGTTGAGGGCACCCAGCAGGGTTGAGATGGCGACCGCCGGGATCACCATCAGGATCGAGTTCATGAAATAGGGCTGCAGGCCGGTGCAGCGCACACCGACGCAGGCCGCACTCCAGGCCTTCTCCCAGGCCGCGAAGGTCACGTCCTTCGGCAGGCTGATGAGTGAGGACGTGCGTATCTCTTCCAGCGATTTCAACGAGGTCGAAATCATGACGAAGAGGGGCATCAGATAATAGAGGCAGAAGAGCCCGAGGATGGCGAAAAGCAAGAGCCGCAGCAGCGTGTTCTTCAGGCCGCGGGGTCGGACAATGCCGGAGATGGCGGCTCTACTCATTTCGCCGGCCTCCTCAGTTCCGAATAGAGATAGGGGATGAAGATCGCCGTCACGGTGACCAGCATCATCACCGCACTTGCGGCCGCCGTGCCGAGTTCGCTGCGTTGGAACGCGAAAGAATACATGAACGTCGCCGGCATGTCGGTGGCATAGCCCGGTCCGCCGCCGGTCAGCGCCATGACCAGGTCGAAGCTCTTGATCGCGAGGTGCGCGAGAACGACGAAGGCGGAGAAGAAGACCGGCCGGACGATCGGCAGGATGATGCTCCAGTAGGTCCGGAACGGGCCTGCGCCGTCGATCGCCGCAGCCTTGATGATCTCGTCGTCGACCGAGCGCAGGCCGGCGAGAAACAGCGCCATGACATAGCCGGAGGACTGCCAGACGCCGGCAATGACGACGGTGTAGATCGCCATGTTCGGATCGACGAGCCAGTCGAAATTGAAATTGGGAAAACCCCAGCCCTGGATGATCTTCTCGATGCCGAGCGTCGGGTTGAGGATCCATTTCCACGCCGTGCCGGTGACGATGAACGACAGCGCCATGGGGTAGAGATAGATGGTACGGATCATGCCCTCGGCACGAATCCGCTGGTCGAGCAGGATCGCCAGGAACAGGCCGATCACCATACAGCAGACCATGAACAGGCTAGTGAAGATGAACAGGTTCTCGATCGCCACGAACCAGCGTGGCGTGGTCCACAGCCGCTCATACTGGGTGAGGCCCGCCAGCGTATAGTTCGGCATCACGCCGGATTTGGTGAAGGAAATATAGACCGTCCAGGCGATGAAGCCGTAGACGAACAGCAGGCTCGCGGCAAACATCGGCGACACGACGATCTGTGGCAGCCATCGCTCGAAAAAACGATCGAAGGCGACCCGTCGGCTTTTGGCATTCATTTCCCAGCTCCTCCCCGCCTGGCTTTCTCCCCGCCGCGGTTCTGCGCCGCGTCAACAGGAACCACCGGAGTCCGGCTTGGCCGCACCCCGGTGGGCATCGATCGGAAATGGGCCTTACTGGGCGCGCTTCACCGCTTCGCCCATGGCCTTGGCCGCATCGGCCGAGCTCATGTCCGAGTTGAAGAAGTTGGTGACGACGTCGAGGAACTCGCCGCGCACCGTGCGGGGAACCGCCATTTCATGGGCCATGGACGGAACGAAGGTGTTGTTCTTCACCGCGGCCGTCATGTCTTCGAAGGACTTGAGGGCGCAAGTGTCGAACTTGTCCAGCTTGATGTCGGTGCGCGCCGGGATGGAGCCCTTGGCAAGGTTGAAGGTTTCCTGGAACTCGGGCGACATGATCAGGCTTGCGAGCACCTTCTGGCCTTCGATACGGTCTTCGCCCGAGACCTTGAAGAAGGCGAAGCTGTCGGTGTTGAAGCTGAAGCCGTTGCCAGGTGTCGGGGCGCAGATGAAGTCCTTGCCCGGCACCTTGCCGGCGGCGAGGAACTCGCCCTTGGCCCAGTCGCCCATGATCTGGAAGCCGGCTTCGCCGTTCATCACCATGGCGGTCGCAAGATTCCAGTCGCGGCCGGAGAAACCCGGATCGACATAGCCACGCAGCTTGCGGAGCTGGTCGAAGACCTTGACCATGGTTTCGCCGGTCAGAGCTTCCTGGTCGAGCTCGATCAGGGCTTTGCGATAGAAGTCAGCACCCTCGCTCAAGACGATCGTCTCGAAAACGGTGGCGTCCTGCCAAGGTTGGCCGCCGTGGGCGAGCGGCGTAATGCCGGCGGCCTTCAGTTTGTCGGCTACCGCGTTGAATTCGTCCCAGGTCTTGGGCACTTCGGCGCCGACCTTGGCGAGCACGGCGGGATTGATCCACATCCAGTCGATGCGGTGGACATTGACCGGGGCGGCGACGTACTTGCCTTTGTATTTCATGATTTCAGCCAGCGTCGGTGGGAGGACATCGTCCCATTTCTCGGCCTTGGCCACATCCTCGACGTCGGCGAGGCCACCCTGGTCGGCCCATTCCTGGATGCCGGGACCCTTCAGCTGCACGGCTGCCGGCGGGTTGCCGGCCATCACGCGGGCGCGAAGCGCTGTCATGGCCGCATCGCCGCCGCCGCCGGCGATCGGCGAGTCTTCCCACTTGCCGCCCTGCTTCTCGAAGGCTTCCTTCAGCGTGCCGACGGCTTTCGCCTCGCCACCCGAGGTCCACCAGTGCAGGACCTCCACGGTGCCGCCGGCATGGCCGGCCGCCGGAAGCATGAAGAGGGAAACGGCGGTGGCAGTCAAAATGGATTTCAATTTACGCATGGCATCCTCCCGATTATTGCGGACGCAAGGGTCCGATTGCCGAATGGCTTTGGAAAAGGCTACTTGGTTCTGCGTAGAAACCCGCTCACGAATATGCGCGTTCTGCGGGCATGCGAACGATATCACGATACAACGATAGGGGCTGCATGTTTTGACACCGATCAATCGGTGCGGGAGATTCTGCCCGCACCGCTTCTTCTTGCCGCCGGACCGTCAGCCGCGGCCGGCCTTGGCCTTTTCGGCCGCAGCGACGATCTGCTTGACCGCGATGAAGCTGTCCGGGCTAACGGACATCGAGTCGATGCCGCATTCGACCAGGAACTCGGCGAATTCCGGATGGTCGCTCGGCGCCTGGCCGCAAAGGCCGATCTTGGCGCCCGCCTTGTTGGCCTCGGATATCACCTTTTCGATCATCCATTTGACCGCCTCGTCCTGCTCGTCGAACAGGTCGGCCAGTTCGCCGGAGTCGCGGTCGACGCCGAGGGTGAGCTGGGTGAGGTCGTTCGAGCCGATCGAGAAGCCATCGAAACGGTCGGCGAACTTGGCTGCCAGGATGACGTTGGAGGGGATTTCGCACATGACATAGACCTGCAGGCCGTTTTCGCCGCGCTTCAGGCCGTTCTCCGCCATGACGGAGAGGACCTTGTCGGCCTCGCCGACCGAGCGGCAGAAGGGGATCATGACGACGACGTTGGTGAAACCCATCTCGTCGCGCAGCCGCTTGATCGCCTGGCATTCGAGCGCAAAGCCCTCGCGATAGCGCGGCGAATAATACCGGGAGGCGCCGCGAAAGCCGATCATCGGGTTTTCCTCGGCCGGCTCGAATTCGGCGCCGCCGACGAGGCCGGCATATTCATTGGTCTTGAAGTCGCTCATGCGGATGATGACAGGCTTTGGATAGACCGCGGCGGCAAGACGGCCGAGCCCGCGGGCCAGCTTGTCGACGAAGTAGTCGGGCTTGCTGTCGTAACCCGCCGTCAGCGTGGCGATCTCGGCCTTGGCCGCTTCGTCCTTCAGCCGGTCGAAATGAACGAGCGCCATCGGATGGACGCGGATCGCGTTCGACACGACGAACTCCATACGGGCAAGGCCGATGCCGTCGGCCGGCAGGCGCCACCAGCGGAACGCAGAACCCGGATTGGCAAGGTTCAGCATCACCTTGGTGGTGGTTTCCGGCAGGTCGTTGACGTCGAGTTCCTCGACCGAGAATTCGGCGATGCCCTCGTAGATGAAGCCTTCGTCCCCCTCGGCGCAGGAAATCGTCACGTCCTGGCCGGTATGCAGGATTTCCGTGGCATTGCCGGTGCCGACGACGGCGGGCAGGCCGAGTTCGCGGCTGACGATGGCGGCATGCGAGGTGCGTCCGCCGTGATCGGTGACGATGGCCGCGGCGCGCTTCATGATCGGCACCCAGTCCGGGTCGGTCGTCTGGGTGACGAGGATCGAACCGTCGACGAACTTGTCGATGTCCCTGGCCGTTTCGATCAGGCAGACCTGACCGCTGGCGATGGCATCGCCGATCGACAGGCCCTTGGTCAGGACCTTGCCCTTGTTCTGGACGGTGTAGGACTTGAAGATGCCGACGTCCCGTCGCGCCTGAACGGTTTCCGGACGAGCCTGGACGATGTACATGTCGCCGGTCTTTCCGTCTCGGGCCCATTCCATGTCCATGGGGCAACCGTAATGCGCCTCGATGGTCGCCGCCCAGCGGGCGAGTTCGACGATTTCCGGATCGCTCAGCACCCAGGCGGCGCGCTCGGCCTTGGAGGTCGGCACATTGCGGGTCGGCTTGTCGCCGACCGCATAGATCATCTTGATGGCCTTGGCGCCCTTCTTCTTCTCGATGATCGGCGACAATGCCTTGTGGTCTAGCAGCGGCTTGAACACCTGATATTCGTCCGGGTCCACCGTGCCCTGCACGACGTTCTCGCCCAGGCCCCAGGCGGCATTGATCAGCACGACCTTGTCGAAACCCGTCTCGGTGTCGATCGAGAACATCACGCCCGATCCGCCGATGTCGGAGCGCACCATCTGCTGCACGCCGATCGACAGCGCCACTTTCATGTGGTCGAAGCCCTTGGTCTTGCGATAGCTGATCGCGCGGTCGGTGAAGAGAGAAGCATAGCAGCGACGGCAGGCGTCGATCAGCGCTGTCTCTCCCTTGATGTTAAGGAAGGTCTCCTGCTGGCCGGCAAAGCTGGCATCCGGAAGGTCCTCGGCGGTGGCGCTGGAGCGCACGGCAACCTCGACCTCGTCCATGCCGGCCCGTTTTGACAATGTGCGATAGGCCTCACGGATCGCTACCTCGATCTCGGCCGGCCAATCGCCCTTGAGGAAGATGTTGCGGATTGCCAAGCCGGTCTCGGCGAGCGTCGCCTTGCCGGACTCCCATTCGGCGAGGAAGGACGTCATGCGTTCCTTGAGGTTGTTTGCCGTGACATAATTCCAATAGGCGTCCGCAGTGGTGGCAAAACCCTGGGGCACGCGTATGCCGCCCGCGGCCAGGGCTTGCACCATTTCACCGAGCGAGGCGTTCTTGCCGCCGACGCGCGGCACGTCGTGGCGTCCCAGCGTTTCAAACCATGCGATGGACTGCTGCACTGCGGACATGGAAACCCTCCCGGATGGTGTTCTTGATGACGGCTCGCTCGGAGCGATTGTATGTTGTCGACAATAACCACTGTATTGTCACCGTGCTTTGACAATAATCAAAGAGATGCGCGAATGCGGGCCTCGGTGCAGCCTGTCTTATGACCGGATATTCGACCTGGCCGGACTTGAAGCGGATTTCACTTTTTGGCAGTATTCATTCTCAGGATTCATCAAAGGAATGACTGATTCATGCGCGTCGATTTCCTCGGCCTCGAGGCCTTTCTGTGCATTGCCGAGCGTGGCAGCTTTCACCGGGCGGCCGCCCATCTCAATCTGTCGCAGACGGCGCTCAGCCACCGGATGAAGAAGCTCGAGGACGATCTGGGTCTGAAGCTTCTGGCGCGGACGACGCGTCAGGTGACCTTGACCCCGACCGGGGTCGAACTGCTGCCGAAAGCGCGGCGGATGATGGACGAAATCACCTCGTCGTTCGAGCAGCTTCGCCTGCGGGGCAAGGAGCGGCAGGAGCATATCTCGATCGCCTGCCTGCCCACGATCGCCTCGATCTACCTGCCGCGCATCCTTGGCGGCTTCCTCGAAGACTATCGCGATGTGCGCGTGCGGATCCTCGACCATTCCGCCTCGGAGATCATCGACCACGTTCGCAATGGCGAGGTCGAGTTCGGCATTTCCATCGTTTCCTCCATGGCCATGGACCTGGAGATCACCCCGCTTTTCAAGGAATCCTTCGTTCTTGCCTGCCCCAAAAGCCATCCGCTTGCCAAGGGCGACGCCGCGACCTGGCAGGACCTCGAAGGTGAGCCGCTGATCCGTATCGGCACGCTGACGGGCAATCGCATCCTGATCGACGATGCGCTCGGCAGTCGCCGGGAGAGCCTGCTGTGGCGATACGAAGTGCGCCACATCGCGACCGCCATCAACATGGTGCAGGCGGGGCTCGGATTGACGGTGCTGCCGGAATTCGCACTCGGCGCTAGCCGGGCCTCCGACATCGTCGCCGTGCCGATCCGCAATCCGTCCGTCGTGCGTACCATCGGCATCATCATGCGCAAGGGCATTCCGCTGAGCCCGCCCGCCGAGGCGCTTTGTGCGCTGGTCATGCGGGAATTCCGCCAGGAGAAACCGGTCAGGTCGTCCCGCAAGCCGGCAGATGCCGATCACCTGGATTCGGAGACGGGCAGCGCTGCGTAAACCTCACCGTCTCGCTCAACTTTTTCAGCGCAGCAGGTGCGTTATTACTTGTCAAGATAACTCAAGTTAATTATCGAGGGGTATGCCAGCGCGTGATCGTGGCAGGTCCTGTCGCGATCACGGCGGACAATCATATCATTTTATCAGACAAAGGAGCTCCCAGTGTTTCCTCATCATTCGGGACCTTCCATCACCGGCCTCGCCCTGACCGGATGCCTGCTTCTTTCTTCCGCCGCCGCATTCGCACAGGAGCCTGCGCCTGGGGGTGTTGCGCCTTCCGCGCCCGCAGCAGCGGCGGTCGCGCCGACTCCGGTTCAGCCGGGTCAGGCAGTTTCTTCCGAACCTGTGAGCGATGCGGCGCCGGCCCCAGCGGAAGCGGCAGCGCCTGGCGCGGTTGAAGCGACGCCGGCTGCAGAACCGGTCGCGGTGCAAGCGGTTGCTCCGGTCGTCGGGCCGGGTGCGGCCTCTACGGCGCTGGATGAACCGGCCAGTGCCGGACAGATCGCCCGCGAAGATCTGCCGCATAATCTCTCGCCTCTCGGCATGTTCATGGCAGCCGATTGGGTGGTCAAGGCGGTGATGACCTCGCTGGCCTTCGCCTCCCTCGTCACCTGGACCGTGTGGCTTGCCAAGACGCTGCAACTGGCTGGCGCCCGGGTGCGGGCGACGCGTGGACTGAAGGCCATCCTCAAGGCCCACACGCTCGAAGCGGCCATGGGCGACATGGCTGGTCGCGGTGGCGTCGTCGTCTCGATGCTGCGCAGTGCCAGCGATGAAATCCGTCTCTCCGATGCCGCCGTCGACCGGGCCGGCGGCGCCGGTGTGAAGGAGCGCGTCGCCTCCGCGCTTTCGCGGATCGAGGTGCGTGCCGGCCGCCATATCGCCAAGGGCACCGGGGTATTGGCGACGATCGGTTCGACGGCGCCGTTCGTTGGCCTGTTCGGTACGGTCTGGGGGATCATGAATTCCTTCATCGGCATTTCCGAATCCCAGACGACCAATCTTGCCGTCGTCGCGCCCGGCATTGCCGAGGCCTTGCTCGCCACCGCGATCGGCCTGGTTGCCGCTATCCCGGCGGTGATCATCTACAACGTCTTTGCCCGCTCGGTGACCGGTTATCGCCAGTTGCTGGGCGATGCGGCGGCCGGCATCGAGCGCCTGGTCAGCCGCGATCTCGATTACCGCAAGGTCTCTCCCGCGGCCAAGAGCGCCGCCGTGGCGCTTGCGGCGGAGTAAAGAGATGGCCGGCGGCATTCGGGAAAACCATTCAGGCGACGATCTGGCGGAAAACCACGAGATCAATGTCACGCCCTTCATCGACGTGATGCTGGTCTTGCTGATCATCTTCATGGTGGCCGCACCGCTTGCCACGGTCGATGTCAGCGTCGACCTGCCTGCATCGACGGCGAAGCCGGCCGAGCGGCCGGATACGCCGGTCTATGTCACACTCAAGGAAGACATGAGCCTGTCGCTCGGCAACGAGACGGCTGTCCGCGAAACACTGGGTGCCGATCTCGATCGCCTGACCGAGGGTAACAAGGATGCGCGGATATTCCTGCGCGCCGACAAGGCGGTGGACTATGGCGCCTTCATGGAGGTGATGAACCTTCTGCGCGATTCCGGCTATCTGAAGATCGCGCTGGTGGGGCTGGAAACCCTGCCGTCGCCGCAGCTTTCGCCGGACGAGCCGTCGCCCGCGCCCGGGGTGCAGCCATGACAAGCCACCCGGTGCAGCGCTCCAGGGGCAGGGTGGCGGGTGAAATTCTGCTCTGGTCGGCGGCTGCCGTTTGCGTGGCCGCCGCCCATGCCGGTGCGGTTGCGCTGCTGTTGCAGGAACCGGAGCTTGTTGCAGCCGATGCGGTCCCCCCGTCGGCGATCATGATCGAGCTTGCGCCGGAGCCTGTTGCAGAAAAGGTCGAGGAGGAACAGATCGTCCCCGACCAGGTCGATGCCGAGGAGATCAAGACGGCGTCGCATGAGCCCATCCCGGAGCCTGTCGAGCAGCCGGAACCCGAGCCTATGCCCGAGCGGATCGTGGAGCCGCCGGTCGAGGAGGTCGTGGATCAGGTGCCGGAGCCGGTTGTCGAGCCCGTCGTCGAACCGCCGCCGCTCGAACCCGAGCCGCTCCCGGACCCTGTCGATGAGATCGATCCGATCGAGCAGATGGTGATGGCCCAGCTTGAAAACGTGGCCGTGCCGATCCCGGTCATGCGTCCGCCGCCGCCCGCTCCGAAGCCGGTGGAGGAAAAGCCGAAGAAGCTGGAAGCGAAGAAGCCCGTCGCCAAGCCGAAGGCGCCGCCGCCGCCCGCGTCGGAGGCGGCGCGCAAGGCGAAGGCCGAGGTCGCCCAGGCTGATCGCACGGCGGCAAAGGCGACCAGCAGCGGCGGGGGTCGCAATGTCAGCCCTGCCAAGTGGCAGTCGCGTCTGATGTCGCATCTCGAACGGCGCAAGCGCTATCCGTCGGAGGCCCGCAGCAATCGGGAAGAGGGGACCGTCTATGTGCGGTTCCGGATCGATGACGGCGGCAATGTCCTGTCGGTGTCGCTGTCGCGATCATCCGGCCATTCGAGCCTGGACCAGGCTGTGCTCGATATGGTGCGCCGCGCCTCGCCCGTACCGGCCCCGCCGCCGGGGGCAAGCAAGACGATCACCGCGCCGGTGCGGTTCAACATCCGCTAGGCAGGCTGGCCGAGGAGCGCTTCGACGGCTTCTAGCACATCATCGATCGCACCGGTCGCGTCGATGCGGTGCCAATCCATGGGGCCAAGGTCCCTGGCGAGTTGCATTTCAAGCACGTCGAGCGTGGCGTCGGATTGGCCCTTCGGCCTTGACGCAATGCGCGACTGCAAGGTGTCGGCGCCTGCGTCCAACCAGAAACCGCTGAATGGTACACCCAATTGCTCGACGATGGCGCTTATGTGGCGGCGGTCGTCGGGCCGGTCGAAAACGGCGTTGACGATCGCCGTGCCACCGCCCTCGATCACCAGGCGCGCCCGATCGACCATTTGCGCGTAGACCTTCGCCGAGACGTCCGGTCGATAGGCTTCCGGAGGCAATTGCTGGTTGGCTGCGACGCCGAACATCGCCTTGCGGATCCGGTCGCTTTCGAGGATGCGGGCACCCGGCGGACCGGCGAGACGGGGGGCGAGCCGATCGGCGAGTGTCGACTTGCCGGAGCCGCTCAGGCCGCCGATTGCCACGAGCCTTGGCAATCGGTGGGTGAGAAGCGATGCGGCGAAGTCAAAATAGGTCTCGGCGCTGTGCGCCAGCTTTCCGCCCGCATCTCCGCCCGACTCGATCTGGGTGCCGGTCACATGGGCGCGGACAGCGGCCCTGACCGCCATGAAGAAGGGCAGAAGGGAAAAGCCCTCGTCGTCGTGGGTGATGTCGAGATAGCGATTGGCCGCGACATTCGCCAGATCCGGGAAGCCGCGATGCCACAGGTCCATCAGCAGGAAGGCGAGGTCGTAAAGGACGTCGACGGTTGCGATCTGGTCGTTGAAGTCGATGCAGTCGAACATGCGCGGCCCGGCGGCGCTGAGGAACAGGTTTCTCAGATGCAGGTCGCCATGGCAAAGGCGCACCTTGCCCTCGGCTTCGCGTCGGTCCATCAGGGCTATATGATCCGTCCAAGCGCTTCGGAAGGCCGCGTTCAGTGCAGCGACGGCATCGTCGGGGAAGACATGGCTGGTGGCGAAGCCCGCAGCGTTGATGTCCAGCACCCCGCCAAGGTTGGCCGAGCCGCTGGCGGTGTGGACGATCGGGGCTTGCGCATGGACGGCGGCGATCATCCGCGCCGTTTCCTCCATCAGCGAGGCGTCCAGCTTGCCTTCGTCCGCCATGCGGTCGAACAGGTCGTGTTGGGCAAACCGGTTCATCTCGACGACGACCTCGACGGCCTCGCCCGCGCCGTCAAAGGTCAGGCGCCCGTCGGCTTCGCGGGTGATGCGACGGATGCCGAGGTAGAGGTCGGGCGTGGCCCGACTGTTGAGCTCGACCTCGCGCCGGCAGTAATGCAGGCGAAGTTCATAGGTCGAAAAGTCGGCGTAAGGCAGTTTGACCGCACGCTTCAGCTTGTAGGCGCGGCCATCGATCAGGAAGACGAGCGAGATGTGGGTCTCGATGATCTTGACTGCGCCTGTTTCGCCGTAGGTCTCAGCCGCGCTCAGGAAGGCAATCGCTGCCGACTGATCGTGAATGTTCATTCGCCCGCCCCGAAATGCCGCCAGATCATGCGGGCACCTTGGCCGATTTGAAAGGGGAAGACCAGTGCAGGCCATCAAACCTTGGTCTGAGGCTTTTGAACTTTCACATAAAGTTCAAACAGGAAAGGCCGCGCGGTCTGTTGCAACCGCGTGGCCTTCCCTCGAAACAACGAGAGGGTCGATCAGCCCACGTCGAACTTGACGCCCTGCGCGAGCGGCAGGGTCTTGCCGTAGTTGATCGTGTTGGTGGCGCGGCGCATGTAGGCCTTCCAGGCGTCGGAGCCGGATTCGCGACCGCCGCCGGTTTCCTTCTCACCACCGAAGGCGCCACCGATTTCAGCGCCGGAGGGGCCGATATTGACATTGGCGATGCCGCAATCCGACCCGCGATCCGACACGAAGGCTTCCGCCTCGCGCAGGTCGTTGGTGAAGATCGACGACGACAGGCCCTGCGGCACGTCGTTGTTGAGAGCCAGGGCTTCATCGAAGTCGTTGTACTTGATGATGTAGAGGATCGGCGCGAAGGTCTCGTCCTTGACCGGACCGGTCTGGGCCGGCATCTCGACGATTGCCGGGCGTACGTAATAAGCGTCGGCCGCTTCGTTCTGCATCAGGCGGTCGCCACCGGAGACCTTGCCGCCAGCTGCCTTGGCTTCATCGAGCGCCTTCTGCATACGGCTGAATGAGCCTTCGTCGATCAGCGGGCCTACCAGCGTCGAGGACTGCAGCGGGTTGCCAACGGTGACCGAGCCATAGGCCTGGATCAGGCGCGGGACGAGCTTGTCGTAGACGCTTTCGTGGACGAACAGGCGGCGCAGCGAGGTGCAGCGCTGGCCGGCCGTACCCATGGCGGCAAAGGCGACGCCGCGCAGCGTCAGGTCGAGGTCGGCGGTCGGGCAGACGATCGCGGCGTTGTTGCCGCCGAGTTCGAGGATCGAGCGGCCGAAGCGGGTTGCGACGCGCGGGCCGACGGCGCGACCCATGGCGGTCGAGCCGGTGGCGGAGATGAGCGGAACCTTCGGGCTGTCGACGAGGATCTCGCCGATGTCGCGGCCGCCGATCAGGAGCGTCGAGAGATTGGCGGGCGCCTTGCCGCCATCGGCGACATAGCGGCTGACGGCCTTTTCGAAGATCGCCTGGGTGGCGATGGCGGTGAGCGGGGTCTTTTCCGACGGCTTCCAGATGGTCGAGTTGCCGCAGACCAGAGCCAGAGCCGAGTTCCACGCCCAGACGGCGACGGGGAAGTTGAAGGCCGAGATGATGCCGGTGATGCCGAGCGGATGCCAGCTTTCCATCATGCGATGTTCGGCGCGTTCGGTGGCGATGGTCAGGCCGTAGAGCTGACGCGACAGGCCGACGGCGAAATCGCAGATGTCGATCATTTCCTGCACTTCGCCGAGGCCTTCGGAGACGATCTTGCCGACTTCGATGGAAACCAGGCGACCGAGGTCAGCCTTGGCGGCGCGCAGTTCCTCGCCGAGCAGGCGGATAAGTTCGCCGCGCTTGGGGGCCGGAACGAGGCGCCATTCGAGGAAAGCCTGATGGGCGGCGTCGATGGCGGCCTTGGTGTCGGCGGCATTGATCTCGGCAACGGCGGCGATTTTCTCGCCGTTGATCGGCGAGCGGACGGAAAGCGTGCCGCCGGCGAGGCTGGTGGCGGGCACGCCGAGGCGGCCCATGATGGCGGCCACTTCGGCCGAGAAGTTCAGGTTGGCAAGGGTCATGGTCTTCCTTCCAGTAATTGCGGATGTTCCGTTATCGGTTGTCTTCGAGGGCTTCCGTTCAGAAGCGCGCCCCGGCGAAATGGGCGATCTGGGCGCCGGCTTCGTAATAGGCGCCCTTCAGGTTGCGAAGCGGAGCTTCGACGACGTCCCTGACCGGCAGCGGCAGATCCGTCTCCGAAAGTTCGCCGAGGATATGGCGAGCCAGTGTCTTACCGAAAACCGTTCCCGGCGCAATGCCGCGGCCGTTATAGCCGGAAAAGCCCACGACATTTGGCGCGAACTTGTGGAAACGCGGGATGGCGTCGTTGGTCATGCCGATGCGGCCATACCATTCGGTTTCGAATTCGACCTTGCCGAGGTCGGGAAACAGCTTCTTGAGCGCCCTTTTGGCCCAGGAGCGGTGAATGGCGGCGCCTGTGTTGCGAAGGGCGCCGCAGCTGCCGAAGACAAGGCGGCCGGCCTTGTCCATGCGGAAGGAGGAGAGCACTTCTTTGGTGTCCCAGCAGCCCTCGCGGCCCGGCAGGATCCTTTTCAACTGTTCGGCCGAGAGCGGCTTGGTGGCGAAGTTGAAATAGGGCAGCAGGACCTGTTCCTTGCGCACCGCTTCCCACGGACCGGTCGAGTAATATTCGGAGGCGACGATGATCCAGTCGGCCGACACCGAACCGTTCGCCGTCTTCACCACCCAGCGGCTGCCGTCGCGTTCCGTCGAAACGGCGGCGCTGCCGGTATGGATCTTGGCCCCGGCAGCGATCGCCGCCTTGGCCAGCCCCCGAACATAGGCCAGCGGCTGGAGCGTGCCGGCCCGCATGTCGAGCAGCGATCCTGCATAGGCCGTCGTGCCGATCCGCTTGGCCGTCTCTTCCGCCGAGAGAATACGCACGTCGGCGCCCCGCGCTGCCCACTGGCTGCAACGCTCCTTGATCTCCTCAAGCCCGGACTGGCCGACGGCGCAGTGGAGTGTACCGTTCTTTTCGAGCTCGCATTCGATGCCGTGCTTTTCGATCAGCGCGCGGACCAGGAGCGGTGCATTGCCCAGCAAGTCGAGAACGCGCTCGCCATGGACCGGGCCGAGAACACCGGGGATTTCGGAGGGCATGACCCACATGCCGCCGTTGATCAGACCGACATTGCGGCCGGCCCCGCCGAAACCGATCTCGGTTGCTTCCAGCAGGACGACCTTGGTGCCAGCCTCCGCCAGATGCAGGGCGGCGGAAACACCGGTATAACCGCCGCCAACGATGACGACATCGGCGTCGACCCGGCCGGAAAGCGGCGGGGTTGCCGGTGCCGCCGGTGCAGTCCTTTCCCACAGGCCGTGGGAGCGGGGGTCGTTCAGCATGATCTGTTCCTCTAGGGTGGCCGTGGGAGACGGCCGATAGGACGTTTCGTTGCGTCGGAGGCGAGCGCGGTTCTCGAGGAAGTCGCAGTCCAGGCGTCGCTCGCTCACATCATTCCGAAACATGAAGTCTTGCGAAATCTAGAAGACGAAACTAACCCGTTCCAACGATAATTTATCAAGAGTTCATTCCGTCGAGGTATAACATGCTGCCGGCCCGGCGCTTTCTTCCGTCGCTCTCATTGCTCGCAGCCTTCGAGGCTGCCGCGCGAACCGGCAGCATCACGGCTGCGGCCCGAGAACTCGACCTCACCCAGAGCGCAGTCAGCCGCCAGATCAAGGCGCTGGAGGACCAGTTGGGTGTCGCGCTGTTCCTGCGCGAGCGCCAGACCATTCGGCTGACGGTCGCGGGGGATGGTTATGCGCGGGAAATCCGCGAGGCCTTGCGGCGCATTTCCAGTGCCTCGCTCAACCTTCGGGCCAATCCCAATGGCGGGACGCTGAACCTAGCCGTGCTTCCGACCTTCGGCGCGCGGTGGCTGGCACCGCGTCTTGCCGGTTTCCTCACGGCCCATCCCGGCATTGCCATCAATCTGATCACCCGCCTGTCGCCCTTCGATTTCCATCTGGATTCGATCGACGCGGCAATCCATTTCGGCGCCCCGGTCTGGCCAGGCGCCGAACTGACCCCGCTGATGGGGGAGACGACGATCCCGCTGTGCAGTCCCTCGTTCAAGGCGGCACACCGGCTGGAGGCCGCCGCCGATATTCTCGATGTGCCGCTGTTGCATCTGACGACGCGCCCCGATGCCTGGGAAAAATGGCTTTCCGCCAATGGCGTGGCTTTCGAATCCGTGCATGGCATGCTGTTCGATCAGTTTGGCGCGGCCTCGCAGGCCGCTGTCGGTGGGCTTGGGGTGGCTTTGCTGCCGGCATTCCTGTTCCGCGAGGAAGTGGCGCGGGGCGATCTGGTGCCGGCGATCAATCAGGAGGTCGACAGCGAGGGAGGCTACTATCTGGCCTTCACCCGAGAGCGCGCCAGCTACCTGCCGCTCGTCGCCTTCCGCAACTGGATTCTCGATGAAATCGCCCGCGAGCACGCTCCGTCACCTCGATCCGGCTGACCGGCGCTCAGAGGGTCTGGCTGATGGCGAGGACGGTGGCAAAGCCGAGATGGGTCAGATGATGCAAGGTCTGGTCGGTTCCGAGCAGCCACCAGAAGCCGGTATGGCTCGTGTCGAAGCCGAGGCGCGACTGGGTCACCGCCTTTGCCCTGTCGATGGCCGAATGGACGATGAAATCGACAAGGCCGATCCAGGCCAGCGACGGGGCGAAGATCGAGAAAATCAGGCCGGTCAGGGCTCCGTGCAATGCCGCATGCAGGGCGAGAGGCGCCAGCCATCCCTGTCGCCGTTGCTTGCCGATGGCGATCCCGCCCGTCTGCAGCAGGAAATCGGCGACAAGGTGCTTGAGGAGGAACAAGGCCATGCCCCATACGATCCAGGGAGTGGAGATCATTTCGGGCATGCTCGGCATCGAGTTTCCTTCACCTTTGACTGTCGAGGCGGAGGATAGACACGCTGCAAACGGGCTGTGAAGCCGGCTTCCGGGGAAGCCTGGTTTTGCGATTTGCGAAGCGTTTACAGCATGCCAAAATTTGAGCAATCGGCGTTATGTTGAATTAAGCACCGCGCCGGAGCATCATTGGTGCTCACCAGCCGTCGGAAAGCACCTTTTCCAGCATTGCGGCGAAGAAGTCGGCGCTGTCTTGCGACAGGCAGAGCGGCGGCTTTATTTTCAAAATGTTAAGATGATCGCCCGTTGGTTGCATGATGACGCCGAGGTCCAGCAGGCGGTCGCAGATGGCGGCGGTCTCTTGCGTTGCCGGTTCCAGTGTTTCCCGGTCACGGACGAATTCAAGCCCGAGATATAGCCCCATGCCGTGAACCGCGCCGACGAGCGGAAAACGCTGGCCGAGCGCCTCCAGCCGTGACTTCAGGTAGTCGCCCGTATTCTTTGCATTTTCCTGAAGGCTCTCGTCGCGCATGATGTCGAGCACCGTCATGCCGACGACGCAACTGACCGGGCTGCCGCCGGCCGACGAGAAGAAATAGCCTTCGTTCTCCAGCGCATCGGCGATCGCCCGGCTGGTGATGACGGCGCCGAGCGGCTGGCCATTGCCCATGCCCTTGGCGATGGTGATGATGTCGGGGACGACGCCCTGCTGCTCGAAGCCCCAGAAGAAGTGCCCGAGCCGGCCATAGCCGACCTGCACCTCGTCGGCGATGCACACGCCGCCGCGCGCGCGGATCATGCCGTAGACCTCGGCGAGGTAGCCGGGCGGCAATGGAATGCCGCCGGCATTGCCGTAGACGCATTCGCAGATGAAACCGGCGAGCTTTTCCCCGGCTTCATCAATGGCATTCAGTGCCTTGGCGACGCTTGCCACATAGTCGGCAGTCGACGTGGCGCCGCGGAAGGGGCCGCGATAGGTGTTCGGCGCGGTGACCGGATGAACCCATCCGGGGCGTGTTTCGAGGGCGCGCGGGTTGTCGGCGATAGAGGTCGAGACCGCATCGCTCGCTACCGTCCAGCCGTGATAGGCCTCGAGCAGGCTGACGATGTTGTGCGACCCGGTCTTGGCCCAGGCGAGGCGGAGCGCCAGGTCGACGGCCTCCGAACCGCTGTTGACGAGAAAGACGGTGTCGAGGCCGTCCGGCGCGAGCGAGGCCAGCCGGTCGGAGAATTCCGCGACCGAGGCATAGTGGAAGCGCGAATTGGTATTGAGGAGAGACCACTGGCGCCCGGCCGCGCGTGCCAACCGTGGATGTCCGTGGCCGAGGATGGTGACGTTGTTGACCATGTCGAGGTAGGACCGGCCGGTCACGTCGAACATATGCTCCTTCCAGCCCCGCTCGATCTGCGGCGGATTGGCGTAATAGTTCTTCTGTGGCTTGGCGAAGCTGCGACGGCGCATGTCGAGCAGTTCCGCACTGTGCGGCCCTGGTGCATCCAGCTCGCAGCCCAGCAGGGCGGAGGGCGAGGGGCAGAGGCCCGCCCAGACCCTCGCATGGGCAGGGCGGGCAAAGAGCGGCGGAACGAGATCGGCGTCGCGGCAAAGCTGCACCCGCAGTCCTCCGATGGCACCGAGCACGCCGGCGACGACACCGATCGGCTCGCCCGACCTGATCTCGCCGCCATCCTCGAGCGGGCAGTCGACCCCGTCGATATGCAGGGATATGTCCGCGGAGGAGAGGATCAGGTGGTGTCCGTCCTTGATCACGCGCGCATCGATCGGAGCCGAAACCGGCGTCGCGGCCGGCAGGCAGATGTCAACATGGAGCGCGAAGGTCGCGGGCTCACGTTCCGACAGGGTGCGGGTATAGGAAAGGCGGTATTCACCATAGCGGGTCGAGGCGACGCCGGTCTCGGCGGCCGCGCGGGCCAGCAGCTTCCAGTCGATCTGCGGGTCGGACCAACTGTCCTCGACCAGGGCATCGCTCATCACCGACAGATCGGTGACCCGCACCGTTTCCGGAGCGATGTCGGGAAGCAGCTGGCCGAAAACGCTTGAGTCGAAGCCTTCCGCGCCATGGCCGACCGCATCGAGAATCGCGGCCTCCATCAGCGCGAAGGGAGCAGACGTTGCGACGTCGAAAATTTCGCGCTCATGCGCCGCGTTTCCCTGGACGTAGGCGTTATCCGGGTCGATGGCGAGTTGCTGTTCGGAACTGGCGACGAGTACGCCGGCACGGGCCACGATCAACGGCCAGAGCGCCTTCAGTTCGGCCTCGTTGAGGGGGCAGCGCTCCTGAAAGGCGCGGACCGCCGGCAGGATGAAGAAGGGGTCGCCGTCGGCATGGTGAAGGAGCGCGGTGCAGGTGACAGCCAGATCTGCGACCAGCCAGCCGCTGACGAGATCACCGAAATCGATGACGCCATCCGGCATCAAACGGCCTTCCCGGTCGGGCCTCGCCACGACGTTGTCGTCGGTGATGTCGTGGTGGATCGGTTGCACCCGCAGTTTGCCTGCCAGCGGCTGGATGCGCTTGACGGCGGTGACCATGGCCTTGGCGATGCGGTCGCGCCGTGACTGGTCCGTCACCGCCTTCAACAGGTGGAGTGCGACCGGCCCGGCGCGGCGGAGATCCCATTGCAATTCGCGCTCGAGGCCCGGATGGGTAAAGTCCTTGAGACCGACGGCAATGCGGGCGGTCAGCGCGCCCAGTCCGGCAACGACCGGCGGCGCCAGAAACTTGCGCTGGGTCAGCGGCTCTCCGTCGAGATAGGTGAGCAGCCGGACCTGATAATCCTCGTCGTCGACCGTCAGGAAGAGAATGTCCTCGCCGCCCGCGGCGAGTATGGGGGCAGGAACACGCACCATGTCTGTCAGGGTCGCCAGATGACGCATGGCGGCGTTCTGCGCAGCAAGCTCGATTGTCGCATATTCCGACCGGCAGATTTTCAGGACATAGCGGTCCTCACCGGTATCGATGCGGAAGTTGCGATCCTGTTGGCTGCCGAGTTCCTTCAGACTGCCTTCCAGCCCGTAGTGCTCCTTGAGAATGTCGGCCGCCTGACTTTCCGACACGTTGGGACGCGGCAGTTCGGTGCGCTTGAGCAGAGCGGAGTCGGGCATGGCTGTTCTCCCTCGAGAATCACATAGCCGACATTATCAAAGGCAGGACAGCCGTCCATCCCGTGGCCGAAGCCGCTATTAACTCGGCTCCGGGCGCTTGTTCAGCCCATGCGTTCGGAAGCGTAGGAGCCCGGGCTCGCCGGGAAGACCACCGTGCGGTTTCCGTTGATGAAGGTGCGGTGGTGGATATGGGCGTGGATCGCCCGCGCCAGCACCTGGCTTTCGACGTCGCGTCCGATCGAGACATAGTCGTCGGCGCTCTGGGCGTGGGTGATGCGGGCGACGTCCTGCTCGATGATCGGCCCCTCATCGAGGTCGGCCGTCACGTAGTGGGCGGTCGCGCCGATCAGCTTCACGCCGCGCTCATAGGCCTGCTTGTAAGGGTTGGCGCCCTTGAAAGACGGCAGGAACGAGTGGTGGATGTTGATGATCCGGCCGGACATCTTCCGGCACAGGCTGTCGGAGAGCACCTGCATGTATCGGGCGAGCACGATGAGTTCCGTGCCGGTCTGCTCGACCAGTTCGAGAAGCTGGGCCTCGGCCTGCGGCTTGTTCTCCTTCGTCACCTTGATGTGGTAGAAGGGGATGTCATGGTTCACCACGACCTTCTGATAGTCGAAATGGTTCGAGACGACGCCAACGATGTCGATGGGCAGGGCGCCGATCTTCCAGCGATAGAGCAGGTCGTTGAGGCAATGGCCGAAACGCGACACCATCAGCAGCACCTTCATCCGGTGCGCCGTATCGTGGATTTCGCTTTCCATGTCAAATTGTTCGGCGATCGGCTTGAAGCCTTCCAGCAGCGTGTCGCGCGCGATGCCCTTTTCGGAGATGAAGCTGACGCGCATGAAGAACTTGCCGGTGCCGAGATCGTCGAACTGCGAGCTATCGACAATGTTGCAGCCTTCGGCGGCAAGGTAGCCGGAAATGGCCGCCACGATGCCACGCGTGGATGGGCAGGATACCGTCAGTACATAGCTCGTCATCTTCTCAAACCTTCTTCTCGCCCCGAGGGTGGACGGGCTGTCTTATCGCAGTCATGCCGTGGCGGAAAGATCGGCACCTGATTTGCGACGGACGCTGCCTGTCTTTCCCATTGGCGCCAAGCTTAGGGACGGTCGAGGAAAACTCCGTTCCCATTGCGTCTTTCATCAGCGTATCCCCGTCGTCACGGTGTGGGGGTTCGGATGGCGGATCGGAGTGGATCGGTTGACCTCGGATTGGAAGTCTTTAACCTCGCCGCATCAAACATTAAGGATACCATGGATCACACCCGTCATTGTTCCGGCGTCATCGCGTTTCCTTCCAGACCACGCAAGCGGATCGCGCCGCTGCTGCTCATCCTGGGGCTGGTTGCCCAGCCGGTGCAGGCGGCGGAACCGTGTTTTCGCGGCATCAACCTCTCCGGTGCCGAATTCGGCAATCCCGACGGCGTGGCGGGGACGGATTACGTCTATCCCTCGGAAGCCACCATCGCCTATTTTGCCGGCAAGGGTTTCACTTCGGTCCGCCTGCCCTTTCTCTGGGAGCGTCTGCAACCTCGCCTGCGGGGGGATCTCGATGAAGGTGAACTGGGGCGATTGCGGGAAAGCGTCGAGAAGCTCAGGGCTGCCGGCCTTCGTATCGTTCTCGATCCCCACAATTACGCGCGTTACCGGGAGGCGGTCATCGGATCGGCCGAGGTAAGCAGCGATGATTTCGCCGACTTCTGGGGGCGTCTGGCGCGTCACTTCGCCAATCAGCCGGACATCACCTTCGGCCTGATGAACGAACCGCACGACATGCCGGCGACGCAATGGCTGGATGCTGCCAATGCGGCTCTCGCCCGCATCCGCGGCGAGGGCGCCGACAATCTCGTGCTCGTTCCGGGAACGGCCTGGACCGGCGCGCACAGCTGGGAGGGCGGGACTTATGGCGAGCCGAACGGTGAGGTGATGCTCGGTGTCATCGATCCTGTCGACAACTATGCCTATGAAGTGCACCAGTATTTTGACGATGATTTTTCGGGCACGAAGGCCAATTGCAGCCGTGCCGGAGATGCCGTCATGGCCATCGAGAGCTTTTCCCGCTGGCTGCGAACCCATGGCAAGCGGGGTTACCTGGGTGAATTCGGCGTGACGGGGGACGAGGCTTGCGTCTCGGCGCTTGCCGACATGGTCTCCGAGGTGGAAAGCAATCGCGAATTGTGGGTCGGCTGGGCCTACTGGGTCGCCGGCGACTGGTGGCCCGATACGGAAGTGCTCAACATCCAGCCCACCGCCGAGGGCGACCGTCCGCAGTTGAGGGGGCTGGCGACCGCGCTCAAGGACTTCTCGGCAAGCGGTTCGTCGTGCCCGGCGCTTCAGTCGCGGTAAGGCCCGGCCGGATCATGGCAGGCGCGGAAGCCTTCCCCGTTGGCGATCCTGCGGGCGCGGGCGAGCGCCGGGACAGACCTGCCCAATCCACGCGATGGGCGGTTCCGAGCACGAACCACAGCAATGCCGCGGTCTTGATCGAGAAGAACGAGTTGCTGATGATCATCAGCAGCAGGAGATAGATCAGCACCATGGAATGGAAGACCCAGGCCTTCGGATCCTTGAATGGGGCGACCACCAGCATGGCCCAGAGCGCGACGAACCCGAGCAGACCGAATTTGGTCAAGGTGTAGGCGAGCCCCGAATCGGCGGTAAACTCGTCGGTGGTGGCGATCCCGAGGACAACCGGCAGGTCCAGCCGGGTGAGAATGGCGGCGGTCACCTTGAACCGCCCGGCCACGTCGTTCGCGCCGCCCTCCGTGCCGGTCGCCAGGCCGTAGATCGCGATCAGCGCCAGCAGCAGGAAGGGCAGCGCGATCCAGATCGGCTTTGCCACCAGCCGGTAGAAGGGCAGCATCAGGGTCATCAGGATGCAGGTGTAGAAGCCGAAGCGGGCATCGGCGAGCACGACCGTGGCGAGCGCCGCCGCCATGACCGCGAAGCGATAGCGCATGTCGCTGCGAAACAGCGCCCAGGCAAAGACGATCGCACCGAAATTGCCGGCGGAGACCGGTTCGAGGAAGACGGAGGACACCCGGTGCTGGCCGAGGAAGGACAGCAGCGTTCGTGGCTCGGGGCGAAGGCCGCTGATGAACAGGCCGCGGGTCGCGCCGAAGGTTTCCTCGAGTGTCAGCGAGCCGCGGGCGATGAAATAGCCAAGCACGTTGAAGACATCGAGATAGAGCTCGGTCAGGAAATATTCGAACAGACCGAAGGCAAGGACGATGGCGATCGAGACCGCCACCAGGCGGTCGGCGAGTTTCGTGTCGCGGACCTGCGTCCCCATGAAATAAAAGCCGATCGGAATGAGGACGTCACGCAAGGCCTTGAGGTCGATGGCGCCCCGCAAGGCAAAGAGGAGGAGCATGTAGCTCAGGAACAGTGCCGAGACGAGATAGAGATCGATGCGGCGGCCGAGGGCCGCCAGAAAGGCGCAGCCGATCAATGCCATTTCAAACAGCATCACATGGCTTTCCCGAATTCCCGTCACATTGGTGTTGAGGAAGCAGAGGAAGGCATTGAAGGTGAGGCCGCCCAGGACCGCGATGGTTGCAAGCTGGCGGCGCAGGACCTCATAGCCTGATGCGGGCAGCGCTTGCGGGTCCGGCCCCGCTGTCGGCACCGGAATTGCGGCGGCGTACCGGCTGTCAACCGGAAGCATGGCCAGGCTTCCCAGAGATCGTGCCGTTCCTGGCGATGATCATTGCGCGCCCTCCACGAGGATGCAGCCGAGGACGAGATCGCGCGCATTGCCGATCGCTTCAAGCGTTGCATCGACATCGGCAAGGGTGAGCGCCGTTGGATCCGCGAGGACGACGATGGCGTCGGCGCTGGCGATCAATCCGGCGAGGTGCTGCGCAGCGGCCGTCTGGCAGGCGTTGATGAGGATGAGGTCGCTGTCGGATTGCTGCGCCTTTTCGACATAGCGCGACAGCGTCGGCCGGGCGGGCCGCGACGGGGACGTAGTCGCCGGGAAATGTTCGTATTTCAGAATGGCGGAGAGCGGTGCGGTGTCGGGCCAGTCGCGAGCGAGAGCTGCGGCGAGGCTCGGCGAGGGGCCAGCGCGCAGGCGCGACCGTACTTCCAGACTGCCCGGCGCATAGAGAATGCCGAGTCCTGAATCGATGAGCGCGTGAACGATGTCGGCGACGACGCCGGAGGCCTGCGGAACTGGGCCGGCGGCCAGGAAAAGGACGGTGGCCGGCTGATGGGCCGCGGTGAGTTCCCGCAAGGAGCGCGCGGCCTTAGCTATTCCATTGCCCTCGAGCGGTTCTGTCGAGGAGCGAGGCCGGCGACGGAAACCGAGCACCGAACGCCAACCGGAACGCGGTTTCTCCGCCGTCCTGGCTGGCGCGGCGATGTGGGCAATGATCGGAAATCCGAACCTGTCGAGGGCCTTCTGCTCGGGGCGCCGGAAGCTGGAAAGGACTTCTCTCAGCACGGCGAGGCCGCTGCCAAGCACGGTGCCGAACAGCCCGGCGGCGACGAGGATCATCAGCTTCAATTTCAACGACGACTTCGGCATGGGCACGGCGGCCGTGATCACGCGAGAGTTGTTCATGTTCATCGATTGCTGCTGGGAGAGTTCCTCCGCCCGATTGAGGAAGGTCTTGTAGAGGGTGCGCACCGCTTCGGCTTCGCTTTCCAGCTGGCGCATCTTGATCTGCGCCGCGCTGCTGTCGAAGCTTGTTTTCGTCAGGTTTTCCAGCCGCTCCGTCAAAGCCTTCGTATTCGCGGCGGCGCGTTCGTAGTTCACGCGCATCGACTGGCGCACGCGATCGAGTTCGGCCTGGATCGCCTGCTGCATGTTGGCGACCTGGGAATTGATCGCGCGCAGTTGCGGATGATTGGCGCCGAGATTGGTGGCGAGCTGTGAACGCGTGTCGAGGAGCTGAGCGTAGCGATCCCTCAGCAGGCCGATCGACGTCGACTGCAGCACTTCGGGGATCGCACCGGCCTCGATCGCGCTCATCGTCAGGCTCCTGGCCTGCTCGTAGATCGTCTGCTGCTGTTCCTCGGTGCCGCGCGCGGCAATGAGCTGATCGTTGATGCCGGCGACCTGTTGGTCAATGACCAGACCCTGGCTGCCGGTGCTGACCAGGTCGTTTTCGGCCTTGAATTTCTCGACCGCCAACTCCGCCTTGAGGACGCGGTCGCGAAGTTCGCTCGCCTGGACCTGGAAGGAATTGCTGGCCCGACGGGCGACATCGCCACGCGCCTCGTCGAGTTGTCGCAGATAGACGCTGGCCACGGCATTGGCAATGTCCGCGGCCTTGCCGGCATCGGGGTGCTCGGCGGAGATCGTGAAGACCAGGGATTGGCCGGCGCGCGCGATCGTTACGTGGGACTTGAGGGCTTCGGCGACCGCGACGAGCCGATCGGCTTCGCTAACTGGCTTGGCATTCGATGTCGGTTTCGGGGCAAAGAACGGATCGTTCGCAAGGTCGAGCTTGCGGGCCACGTCGCTCATGACGCCACGCGACTGCATCACGTAGATCTGGCTGTCGAGATTGGATTGGTCCTGCTGGGCGGAGCTGCCGGTCCCCTTGCTGTCGACGGGCTCGGCAGCGAGCCCCAGAGGGTCCAGCAGGATTTCGGCGGTCGAGGCAAATTTGGGGGTCAGTTGCAGTACATAGACCGAGGCAAGCAGTATGCACAACGCGACCGCGATCACGACGTAATGAAACCGTCGCCTCAAGATCCCCGGTAGTTGAAAAATGTCGATGTCCATTTTCCTGCCCAGAACCGCTGGCCGGCCATGTTTCGTTTCTGCGTCGATCGGACGGAATACCCGAGGTGGAGACGGGGTGCCCGCATGAATGGGAGACTGCCGCCGGATCAGAAAGAGGCCGTCGGGCAAGGGCCGGCCGGTCGGTTCCCATCGAAACGATCCTCGCAGATCGTGGTTAACGAGTTCTGAACGAAAGCGGCAAGGCTCGTTAACCTTGAGGTCGTGATGCGTTTCGAGAAAGCGTCCGGCAAACGCGATCTTAAGAGTTCGCGTTGCACCATTGCTCGTAACAATTTGCTCTCACGCGCGTCGATGAACGGCGCCGACAGGTGAAGAATGAAGCGCTTCAATCGGCCGGAACCGGATACCGCCGGAGCGCCGCTGATCGTCCAGGTGGTGCGGCAATACGCGCCCGGACGTGGTGGCCTCGAAGACGTCGTTGCCAATCTCAGCCGGCTTCTCCTGCGGCGCGGCTTTCGCGTGCGTGTCGTCACACTGGACAGCCTGTTCCGCTCGCGCGACCAAAAGCTGGCCGAACACGAGGTCATCGACGGTGTCGAGGTCGTACGCATCCCATGGAAGGGGTCGACCCGCTATCCGCTGGCTCCGGCTGTGTTCCGCCATATCGGCGATGCCGATCTCGTTCATGTTCATGGAATCGATTTCTTCTTCGATGCGCTTGCCCTGACGCGTCCCTTGCATGGAAAACCGCTCGTCGCGACGACCCATGGAGGGTTCTTCCACACACCGAAATTTGCTGCGATCAAGCATATCTGGTTCCGGACCGTGACGCGGCTCTCGGCGCTCGCCTATCGCTCGCTGCTGTGCTGCAGCCGGTCGGACCTGGCGCTTTTCTCCCGGATCGCGCCGCGTCGGGCCGTGCTGGTCGAGAATGGCGTGGATACCGAGAAATTCGCCGGTCTATCCTCGGCCATGGCGCAGCGACGGATCGTCACCATCGGTCGTTTCTCCGTCAACAAGCGGCTCGATCGTCTGTTCGATGCCATGCAGGCCCTCAACGGCGTGTCGCCCGAGTGGAAGCTCGATGTCGTCGGGTCGCCGTCCGATCTTAGTGAAGAAGACCTGCGCCGGGAGATCGCCGGGCGCGGGCTGGCCGGGCAGGTAGCCCTGCACATCGGCGTCGACAATGCGCAAGTGCGCCGGCTGATCGCCGAGGCGTCACTGTTCGCCTCCGCCTCCGAGTACGAAGGCTTCGGCCTGGTCGCCGTCGAGGCGATGAGTGCCGGGCTGGTGCCGGTGTTGCATCCCAACGATGCCTATCGGGTACTCGGCGCGCAGCATCCGGGCGTTTGCCTGGCCGATTTCTCCCGACCGGAGGAATGCGCCGCGCGGATCGAGCAGACCTTTCAAGCCCTGCGCGCCAATCCGGCCGCTACGCGCGCCGACATGATGTCGGGTGCTGCCGTCCATGCCTGGGAGAGCGTTGCCGATCGCTATATCGACGTCTATCGCGCGGCATTGGGCGACAGGCTCCCGCCGCCACTGCGGAGCCTGCCGGCATGACGACCTCGCCTGCAAAGCGACGGGTGCTGATCGTCACCGGTCACCATTTCGCCGAGGCCGCGCGCAAGGTCGACCTGCATTTCATCGCCGACACCTTGCGCGCCGGCGGTGATCATGTGGATTTTCTTGCTTGCCGCCTGAGCTTCCTCAGCCGTTTCCTCAAGGACGGTCGTTTCGACCATGCCAGGCAGCGTCCGCTCAATCGCTGGAACCGCATTGCCGAAGGGCTCGAGGAATTCCTCTGGTACGCGCCCTTCCATCCGATGAACCTCAAATCGCCGCTGCTCAACGGACTGACGGCGCCCGTCTTCCGTCTCTATGATCGATTCCTGCCGAGGGCCGTCATGGCGCGGATGGCGAGCTATACGCATATCCTGATCGAGAGCGGACCGCCGCCGCTGCTCGTTCACCGGATACGCCAAGCCGCACCACAGGCGAGGATCATCTATCATGCAGCGGACCGGTTGCGCACCATCCACGTTCATCCCTGCATCGAGGCGGCTCTTGCAGACGGAATTGGCGATTACAATCTGATTCACATCATGGCCGAAGCGATGCGGGCGGATTTCCCGGACGATGCGCCGATCCTCTATCTGCCGCATGGGATTGCCAAGGAGACCTTCGATCGGGCGACGGTCAGCCCCTATGCCGCGTCGCGCAATGCGGTGAGCGTCGGTGACATGCTGTTCGACGCGCAGGTCATCGACACATTGGCTGCCGCCTATCCAGACTGGACGTTCCATCTGTTCGGCAAGAAGGCCGTGCCGTCCGTGCCACGCGCCAACATCGTCGTGCATGGCGAAGTCGCCTTCGAGACGATCGTTCCCTTCATCAAGTTTGCCGATGTGGGGCTCGCCCCCTACCGTCAGAGCGAGGCGGCGGATTATCTCAGCCAGTCGAGTCTCAAGATGATCCAATACAGTTATTGCCGACTGCCGATCGTCGCGCCGGTCTTCGCGGCGGCGGGAAGAAGCCATATCTGCGCCTACCGCCCGGGCGACGCGGCTTCCGCCGTGGAGGCCTTCCGACGGGCTCAGGCCTTCGATCGGGGAACGATCGAAACTGCGGGCATCCTCAGCTGGGAGGAGGCGGTGCGGCGGCTGTTTGATCACGAAGTGATGGAAGGGCGTGGTCGGCGGCAGCTTTAGACTGCCCATCGAGCGGTCGGCAGATCCCTAGAAGGAAACAAGCCTACGCGCGCCGAGTTGGGCAATTGTGCCGGTGGGCCTCTGGCTCATGACTGTGCCATCCCGAGGGCCCAACGCGATCCGACGTTCTGAGCCCGGCGCCAGGTGGAACCAGTCGTCCTCGGGTCGATAACCATCGACCTCGATATGGATCGACTGGGCGAAGACCGGTGTCGACAACCGTAGAACCCAGCGGCCATCCTCCTCTTCGACGACCGTCTCGATCGGGGCATCGACCATGGCCTTGTCCCGGCCGAGGGGGAAATGGCAGGCCTCGGCGACGAAGCGGCCGGTCTCAGGCTCGATCAGTCGGGCGACCGTCACGTCATGGGACGGTGGACCGAAACGGAAGGCATAGGTCGTATCGAAAAACGCGCCGAACAGGTCGGTTGCCGAAATACGCAGCGTGCCTCGTGCGGCGACGGCCAATGAACGCTTCCCGCTGATGACCGGTTGGCGGCCGTCGCGGAGACAGGTGAGTTCGAGAACGAGTTCCCGGCTGTCGCCCGTCTCGTTCAGCACATGGACATCCAAACCGTTGGTGCCCTCGTCGGTGAGATTGACCTGTACCGGACGGAAGGCGCGTTTGAGCGCGTACCAGACCGGCTTCGGTTCGCCGGTGGAGTCGATGACGCCCCAGCCGGGGCCGGGCGTCAGATCCTGCAACGTCCAAACCAGCGCCCCTTTGCACGTCGATGCGGCGCGGCGCCATTCGGCATAGGTCTCGGTCACGACTTCGCCGGTGACGGCGCGCGACAGGTCGAGATAGCGGGCGGGTTCCTCGCGTCGCAGCCGGGACGGGTCGAGCTTGTAGAGGTCCTGGAGATAGTGATCGCGGACGTCCTCGAAGTCCCAGGATGCACCGCGGTCGCGGGGGACGCGGGCCTTCCAGCGCGGATCATGGACGGGGGCGACGGGCAGGTGGGCATCGAGCGTTGCCTGTTGCGGGACATGGGCAAAGGCCAGGCTCTCTGCGGCAAAGCGAACCTCGGCGCGGCGCGCATCCTCCAGCGGCCGGCAATAGGCGCCGACGCCGTAATAATGGGTGACGCCTTCATTGGGCGAAAACGGCATGGCGCCCCCCGAGGGCGAATTTGCCACACAGGGCACGTCCGGGCGGGTTTCTGCGGCGAGAGACGGCAGGGTCTCCTCGTAGAACGACGTCTTCCAGATGCGCTCGGGCAGGCCCAGCATGGCACCCTGCTGGTAGACCTCGCTGCCGCCGCACAGAACGGCGAGGGAGGGGGAGCCCTGGATGGAGCCGAGGAACTGGCGCATCTCGCGATCGATGCTTGCGCCAAAGGCCTCATCTGCTGTCGGGTAGTCGAAATTGGCGAACATCAGGTCCTGCCAGACCAAAAGCCCCAACCGGTCGCAGAGGCGGAAGAAATCGGCGCTCTCATAGGTCATCGTGCCGCCGATGCGGATCATGTTCATGCCGGCCTCGGCCGCGAGCGTCAGCCACGGCGCATAGTCTTCAGCGGCGCCCGGCAAGCGCAGTATATCGGCATTGGCCCAGACCGCGCCCCGACAAAAGACCGGTTCGCCGTTGACGAAAAGGCCGAAGCCAAGTTCGTCCGGCCCCCGGTCGATCTCGATGCGACGGAAGCCGACGAGGCCGAGCGAATGCGGCTGGCCGTCGATCGTCAGCCGCGCATCATGGAGTTTCGGCTCGCCGTGGGTGCGCGGCCACCAGGGCTCGACAGCAGGAAGGGTGAGTTCGGCGGTCCATTTGCCGTCGTCATCGAGTTGAAGCCGGGTGTCGTCACCGGCGCAGGACAGACGCAGGTCCTTGGCCTCGCCCTCCAGTGCGAAGGACACGAAAAGCCGACCGGTTCCGTCGGGGTCGAGGCCGGCACGGACGGCAAGATCGGAAATCGCGTGCCTGGATCGGCGGATCAGGCTGATCGGCCGATAAGGCCCGACGGGGTGGATTTCGGGGCACCAGCCGGGCATGTGGCCGAGTGGCGTCGTGCGGATCAGCCGCAGGCCTTGATGATCCATCATCTGCGGGCGCCAGCGCGCCCGGGGGCCGCGTTTATCGAGATGGGGCGCAAGGGCCCTGAAGCAGATGGCGATCTCGTCATGGCCGGTGAGGGCAAGGTCCAGATCATGGGCCTCATACATGCTGTGCGAGGCGAGGCGCAACTCGCCATTGATGTAGATTTCGGCAATGGTCGCAAGGCCGGCAAAGCGCAGGATCGCCGGGCCTTCCGCTTCGCCTTCGAGCGAGCGGAAATACCAGGCGTCCTTGTCGTGCAGCGGTTGCGGCTTCTCCGGATCGAAGAGGCCGGCGGCGGCCAGCGCCGAAGCCACGGTGCCTGGAACAGGTGCGGGAATGCGAACGGCGGGGCGATGGACCTCGTTTGGAGCGGCATAGCGTCCGGCCTCGGTGACGAGCAGCGTCCAGCCGTGCTCCAGCGGGCGTTCGTCCGCTGCGAGGTAAGTGGTCATGCCCGTCATCATGCCTCCTCAGGCGAGGGTTTTGCCAAGTTCTTCGATGAGCTTGTCCCAAGCCTCGGCCGCCGGGTCCAGAGCGGATCGCAACGGATCGAACTTTTTCCGCGTGACGGCCCGGGCCAGCTGGAACTGCACGGTCTTGGCCGTCTCCGAGATTTTCAGGGCATGCGCCGCGGCGTCCTCGAATTGCGACGGCGATAGCCAGGCCAGATGGCTGGCAAGAAGCTCGAAGTTCGCGCCGAACTGCCGCAGCGTGTTGAAGGCGTATGTGTGGAAATAGCCAAAGGGCCGCTCCGCGATCGCCTCGACCTGGTTCGGAAAGACCTCGGCAAAAGCGGCGATCGGATTGGCGTCGGGCCGACGGGCGAAATGCCGCATCAGCAGGCGGCGGGCGGTTTCGCGCTGGTGCTCTTGCGAGGGCAATGCTGCGGGGAATTTGGCGAACTCGGTATAGGGCAGGAAGGGCAGGGAGCCTTCCGGCAAATGATGCTGGAAAAGCCCGTCGACGTCTTCGCCTTCGACGCGGAAGAAGCCGCCATTGTGGAAGTAGTCCATCGTCCGGCCTTCGAGGTCGAGGCGGTTGATGGCGACCGTCGTCTTTCCATGCTCCTGGCGATAGCCGACGCCGCGGGTGTCCGGCAAGAAATAGCTGTCCATCTCGACGAGGCAGAGGCGGCCACGGGCGATCTGCGCGGCGACATGGGCCTCGACGCTGTCGAAGATCGCCAGCTCCGTCACGCGGATGCCGTAGAGATCCTCGAGGTCTTCCAGAGGAACCTTGAAGAAGGTCATCTGGTCGCCCTCGAAGTCCTGGGTCAGCGTGAAGCCGAGCATGGCCTCCGGGGCGGCGCCAAGGGTGGCCAGCACCTCGATCCAAAGGTCGACATAGCAGTTGGTCTCCGGCCACATGCGTTCGCTCGCATGCAGCGCATGGGGCGTATAGGTAGCCGGATCCAGTCCGGGAAAGACCGCAGGCGTCACCGGATCAGCCCCAGAGTGCGGCGCGAACCGATGCGGGCCACTGGTCGACGTCGAGGCCATGATGATGGAACAGCGCGAGCGCGATGCGTTCCAGGCCGAAGCCGACGCAGGCTGTGTGTGCCACCGAACCGTCGGCGAGGTTCAGGCCCCATTTCGAGCCGAAGGCGTCCTGGTGATAGTTGAAGCTCATGCAGGCCGTCGGATTGGAGACCGAGGTGATCGGGATCAACAGCTCGAACTTGAGGTTTTGGTCGCGCTGGTTGTTGGCAAGCATCTTGCCGGCGCGGCCGAAGAACGGGTCGTTGGCGACGTCGATCTCGACCGGCAGGCCGACCTCCGCCATGATCTTCACGCCGCGATCCATCCAGGTCTGGCGGAAGTCGGTGACGTGTTGCTGGCTGCCCATGCAGACATATTCGCGCATGCGGAATAGCTGCTGGCGGGCCGGATCGTTGGACGGCTCATGACGGAAGCAATAGGATTGCAGGTCGTAGAGCCCGCCTTTCTCCGGCAGGTTGCCGCGCTTGGCGATCGTCGGATAGAGCGGATAGCAGGCCGCCGGCGTCAAGACGATGTCGGTCGCCTTCTGCTCGGCCGTCCAGTCCTCGTCGGCGTCCATGCATTTCAGCAGGCTGACATGGTCAAGTTCGTTGCCGCAGAAGCTGTGCACGGTTCCGGCCAGCTGCGGGAAGCTCTTCATGTAGCCGCTTTTCTCAAAATAGGCGCGGTTCATGCCCGGCGGGAAACGGATCGCTTCCGCACCGTCGGCAGCGCCATATCGGTCGATCAGCCGCTCGAAGGCGGCGATCACGTCTTCAAACCGCCCACCACGGCCATAGAGGCCGTCGACGCCGGTTTCGATGAGGAGACCGCTTTCGAACAGGCGGTCGAGGAAGCTTACCTGCATATCCATGGTTCTTATCCCAGCAATCCGGTTTCCTGCTTGTGAACAAGCAGCATGGTTGAGGTGTTGGCGAGGATGCGGTCATTGGAGATCATCAGTTCGGCCGAATGCGCGTCGCGCAAATGCCGGCCGAGGCTGTAGGGCGTGCCGTTCTTGTAGCCGAGGATGCCGCAGATGCGCATGGCCTGGTTGATGATCGGCAGGATCATCTCGGAGGAGGCAATCTTCACATTGTTCATCGCCACGGCGAAGCCCATGGAGGACAAGCGGTCCTGATCCTTGCGGGCGGCTTCAAAAGCTTGCAGGCCGTTGACGATGTTGGCGCGGACGACCTGAAGCTGGCTCGACATTTCGGCGAGCTGGACCAGGCCTGGCGGCTGAGTGCCGGGCGATTTGCGAGCGGCGGCGCGCACGAAGTTTTGGGCACGCGCGAAGGCATCGACCGCGATGCCGTACCAAAGCGAACTCCACAGGAGATGCGCGCTTGCCAGCATGGACTGGGCGGCGATCTCGGCAAAGGGTTGCGGCAGGATCTGTTCGGCCGGCGCCTCGCCCTTGAAGATGAAGCCGTCCGAGCAGGTGCCGCGCATGCCGAGCGTGTCCCAGGTCTGGGTGCGCTCGAGCGTGTACTGGTCCTTGAGGAAGACCGTCATCACCTGGTCGGAGGAGGCCGCGTCCTTGTGGCTGCGCGAGGTGATCAGGATGGCGTCGCAGTCGATGCCGTAGGAGATGACGGTCGCGTCCTTCTCCAGATAGCAGCGGCCATCCTTCACCTCGATCGCGCAAATGCTGTTGCGCATGTTGCCGCCGATACCGGCTTCGGTCGTCGCCGAGCCGAGGAGCAGCTGTTCGGTGGCGACCCGGCGCATGAATTCGCGATGCCACTCGGCTTCATGGCCGTGCGAGACGAGGCTCGAAACCTTGATCTGGTGCATGGCGAAGATCATCGCGCTCGAAGCGCAGGCCTGGCCGATAATGGTACAGACCTCGGCGATCTCCGAGGTCGACAGGCCTTCGCCGCCCAGTTCCGAGGGGATCATGATGCCCATCAGCTTGACGGCCTTCATTTCCTCGATCGCCTCGCGGGGGAAGCGTCCGGCCTTGTCGACGTCGTCGGCATAGGCGGCGGCGACGGTGGCAACCCGAATGGCGCGGGACTTCAGGTGCGTCTCTTGGGACTTGGCGGAGAGGTCCATCAGGCGACCTTTCTATCCTCGAGAATGGATTGGATGGTCGCCTCGATCGCGGCGATGCTGGCGAACGACTTGCGGTTCAGCAGGTGATCGGGAAACTCGATATCGAAGGCTTCCTCGAGGCCGAGCATGAGTTGTACCGAGGCAAAGGACGACAGGCCGGCCGCATAGAGATCGCCGTCATTGGCGATGGTGTCGACGGATACAGGCAGGCCACCGAGTTTTGCCAGCAAAGTCCGAATTGTCTCGTTCATCTACTTACCCTTCCCGGATGCTATTCTCCAAAATGCTGGGTAATTTCTTAGGGGCGAAAGCATAAGATTCCGCTAAATGCCGTAGTTAAGGAAAAATGAGCGGTTCTGACATCCGTCAGTGGACCCTCAGCGGGGCATCTCAACGGTTCGCAGGACCAGAAAAATTTGCATCTTTTCCAGAAGGTTGCGACGCTCTCAGGGGTAGTGATGAAGTGCGTTGTGGCGATCGAGGACGGCATAGCGGCCTGGCTCGATTTCGCTTAGCATGCCATCGCCGACGGAGACCTTGCCGTGCCCGCCGGGCAGGTCGAGGATATAGGTCGGGATGCAGAGGCCGGAAACCTTGCTGCGCAAGGCCTTCATGATGGCCTGGCCCTCGGCGAGAGACAGGCGGAAATGGCCGGTGCCTGGCGCCATGTCGGGATGATGCAGGTAATAGGGTTTGACGCGGCATTCGACGAAGGTGCGCATCAGTTCAGCCAGAATGTCCGGGTCGTCGTTGACGCCTTTCAGAAGCACGCTCTGGCTGACCATGGCGATGCCGGCATCGACGAGCCGGGTGCAGGCATCCCGGACGGGTGGCGACATTTCGCGCGGATGGTTGGCGTGCATCGCGACGAAGACCGTCTTGCCGCTCGCCTTCAGCGCGTCGATCAGTTCGGGGCTGATCCGTTGCGGATCGACAGCCGGGACGCGGCTGTGGATGCGGACGATCCTGACATGCGGTATCGCCGCCAGTGCCGTCATGATGTCTCGCAGCCGGCGCGGTGACAGGATCAGGGGATCGCCTCCGGTCAGGATGACTTCCCAGATCTCGGCGTGGGAGGCGATGTAGCGAAGCGCGTTTTCCAGTTGTCCCGGCGTCAGACTGCCGTCGCCCTGGGGGCCCACCATTTCGCGGCGGAAGCAGAAGCGACAATAGACCGGACAGACGTGAACGACCTTGAGGAGCACCCGATCCGGGTAGCGATGGACGATGCCCTCGACCGGGCTGTGGGCGTGATCCCCGATCGGGTCGGCGCGCTCGTCCGTCGTTTCGATCAGTTCCGCCGCCGTCGGTACATATTGCAGGGCAATCGGGTCGGCGGGGTCGGATGGGTCGATCAAGCCCCGCACCGTTGGGGTGAGGGCGACGGCATATCGTGACGCGACGCGATTGAGTGCGTCCCGCTCGTCCGGGGAAACAAGACCGGCACCGATCAGGTCATCGACGCTGTGCAGGCTTTGTGCGGTCACGGCGCCGTCTCCGCGACGGGGGCCCACATCACCTGGTCGATGCGCACGGCGCCTGTTGCCAGCATGACCAGCCGGTCAAATCCCAGCGCGATCCCCGAAGCCTCCGGCATGATGGCAAGTGCTTCGAGGAAATCCTCGTCGAGCGGATAGGTCTCGCCATAGACGCGTTGCTTCTCGATCATCTCCGCCTCGAAGCGGCGGCGTTGTTCGCCGGCATCCGTCAGTTCGCCAAAGGCATTGGCGAGTTCGACGCCGCAGGCATAGAGTTCGAAGCGTTCGGCGACGCGCGGGTCGCTTGCGGATGGACGGGCCAGCGCCGCCTCCGCCACCGGGTATTCGTCGAGGATGGTGAGGCGTCCCATGCCGAGATGCGGCTCGACCTTCTCGACGATCACGCGGCTGAACAGGTCCGCCCAGGTGTCGTCGTCGGCCACCCGCATGCCGGCCTTGCGCAGCTGCGCCGCCAGATGATCGCGGCTCGTTGCGCCGCCGGCCTCCACCGAGCCAAGCAGGTCGATGCCGGCATGGCGCCGAAAGGCCTCGGCAACCGAAAGACGCTCAGGCTCAAGGAAGGGATCGCAGTTCTTGCCACGATAGGAGAAGCCACGCGTCTTCATTGTTTCCCCCGACAGGGCGACAAGCGCCGCCGCATCGGCCATCAGCGTCTCGTAGCCCTCGCCCGCGCGATACCATTCCAGCATGGTGAATTCGGGGTGGTGCAGCGGGCCGCGCTCGCGGTTGCGATAGACGTGGGCGAAACAGGAAATGCGGCGTTCCCCGGCGGCCAGCAACTTCTTGCAGGCGAATTCGGGTGAGGTGTGGAGGTAGAGCGGGGACGCGATGCCGTCATGACCGATCGCTTCGGTGGCAAAGGCGTGCAGATGGGCCTCGTTGCCGGGCGAGATCTGTAGCGTCGCCGTATCCACCTCGATGAAGTCGCGATCGGCGAAATAGGCACGAAATGCCGACTGGATGGCGTTGCGGCCGAGCAGGAAGGGGCGGCGGTCGGCGTGGGCCGAAGGCGTCCACCATGGGGCAGAGGAGCGGCGGCGATCGTTCATTCCGGCTTTCTCGGTCCTTGTTGCAAGGTGGGCTGGCTATTTGGCCGATTTTGGGTTAGTTGCGCCCAGGAAAATTCAAAAGACATCAGCAGGGACGGCGGGTCGTCCTTTACGACGGGTCTTTCGCAGTTACAAGGAATTCCAATGGTCAAGGTCATCGCCTCTTCGGTTCGCAAGGGCAACGTTCTCGATGTGGACGGCAAGCTCTATGTGGTTCTTACCGCCGAAAACTTCCATCCCGGCAAGGGTACGCCGGTCACCCAGGTGAACATGCGCCGCATCGTCGACGGCGTGAAGGTGTCGGAACGCTGGCGCACCACCGAGCAGGTCGAGCGCGCCTTCGTCGAAGACGTCAACTTCCAGTTCCTCTACGAGGACGGCGAAGGCTTCCATTTCATGAACCCGGAATCCTACGACCAGGTCGTGGTCGATGCCGAGACCATGGGCGACCAGAAAGCCTATCTGCAGGAAGGCATGACCTGCATCCTGTCCATGCACGAAGGCATCGCGCTCGCCATCCAGCTGCCGCGCCACGTGACCCTCGAGATCGTCGAGACCGAACCGGTCACCAAGGGCCAGACGGCGTCGTCTTCCTACAAGCCGGCCATCCTGTCCAACGGCCTGCGCACGCTGGTGCCGCCGCATATCGAGGCTGGTACCCGTGTCGTCATCGCGACCGAAGACAATTCCTACGTCGAGCGCGCGAAGAACTGATCTTCGCTCATCATCCGGAAATCAGGCCCGGCATCCCAGGGATGGGATGCCGGGCTTTTCGTTTCGGGTCAGGAACTGATCGCCTTGGCCAGGATGACATAGACCGGGATACCGATCAGGATGTTGAGGGGGAAGGTGATCCCCAGCGCGAGGCTGAGCGAGATGGCCGGCCGGGCCTCCGGTACGGCCAGACGCATGGCGGCGGGAACCGCAATATAGGAGGCGCTTGCCGCGAGCGTCATCAGCAGAGCCGTGTTGCCGACCCCAAGGCCGATGCTGCCAGCGAAAAGCCCGGCAAGGGTGGCGCCGGTCATCGGCATCATAACGGCAAAGCTCAGAAAGCCTGGCGTCAGATCCCGCCAACCGGTGCGCAGGCCGCGGCCCGCCTGGGCGCCGAGGTCGAGCAGGAAGATGCAAAGTGCGCCGGTAAACGGAGCGACCAGGAAAGGCTCGACGCTGCGCAGACCCGTCTGGCCCGAGACCAGGCCGACGACGAGGGCGCCGAGCAGGATGACGATGGTCTGGTTGAGGAAGACCTCGTTCAACACCGAACCGATGCCCGATGCCGGAACCTGGTTTGAAGCACCCTCGGCGCTTGAGGCGCGGGCGCGGTTGATCAGGAGGAGGGCGGTGAGAATGGCGGGGGTCTCCATAATTGCGGCAACGGCCACCATGGCCCCGTCATGATGGATGCCGAGCGTGGTCAGGGCGGTCGCAGCGGCGACGAAGGTCACGATCGAGACAGAGCCGTAATGCGCGGCTACGGCGGAGCGTTCGATCGGGCCTAGCCGTGAGATGAAGCGCAGCAATCGCTCGCCGATCAGCGGCATCAGCGCCGAGAGTGCGACGCCGGCAAGGAGCAGCCAGGCGAGCTGTGCGCCGGCGCCGCCGACCGAGAGGGCGGCACCACCTTTGAAGCCGATCGCGAGGATGAGGTAGACGGCAAGCATCTTGTTCGCGCCCTCGGGAAGGGAAAGCTGTGCGCCGGCAAGGCTGGCGAGAAGGCCGAGAATGAAGAAAAGCACCGGCGGTGAAAGGAGATTGGCTGACGCTATCTCTGAAAATACGGTCATGACGGGGGAACCTGTTGGCTGGCAATGAACGGGTGCGGGTGGCAGAAATGGCCCGAAAAAAGACCGGTAAGCGGTGCTTACCGGTCTCAGACAAACGTGTCTTTGCACTGCTACGGCTGCAGCGCTCGAACGTTTGTGCCGAACTAGCGGATGGTCGACAACTGCCTGCCGAACGGACGGAACCTGTCGGTCGCGGGCGTCGTGCGGGTTGTTTCTGACCGCTCAAGGAAGGCGATCTGCTCCTTCAGGCGAAGCTTGATCTTTTTCAGGGAGCGGACCCGAAACCCGTCCGGCTGCGGGCGCCTTTGCTCGTCGTCGATCTTGTTGGCTACCAGGGCATGGCGGGCCCTGAGGGCTTTGAGCAGTTGCTTCATGTTCGGTCTCCTCTTGTACAAGACAGAGTATCGCGCATAGCACTTGATTGGGCCAATTCATTGATTGTATGGTTCCAATAGTTTTTAACTATCGGAAGTGTCATGCCGTATCGCCCGACCCATCGTCAGCTCGAATACCTCGTGGCGCTTGGAGAAACAGGCCATTTCGGAGAGGCTGCGCGGCGCTGCAACGTGTCGCAGCCGACGCTTTCGGTGCAGTTGGCGCTGCTCGAAAAACAGCTCGGCGCGACCTTGATCGAGCGGATGCCGGGACAGGTGGCACCGACACCGGTCGGAGCCGAGATCATTGCTGCGGCACGGGTGGTGTTGCACGGTCTGGACGAGATCAGGGCTCTTGCGGCCAGCTCCAAGGGCAATCTCGGCGGCAGCCTGCGGCTTGGGGTCGTTTCGTCCTTCGGGCCCTATTTCCTGCCCTATCTTTTGCCTCGGTTGCACAGGGAGCACCGGGATCTCAAGGTCTACATCCGCGAGGATCGTCCCCGCCTGCTGGAGCGGGCGGTCCTGGAGGGAGAGACGGACTGCGCGCTTGGGCAGATTCCGGACCAGGAGGACCTGTTCTCGTTCCGCCACATCTGCCGCGAGCGCATCTATCTCGGCGTCCCGAAGGAACATCCGCTGGCCCGGCTGGAACGCGTGCCGGTCTCGGCCCTCAAAGGCGAGCGGTTGCTGACGCTCGGGCCGGGGCATCGGCTGCTCGATGATGTGCGAAGCCTGGCCACGGTTTCGGGCGCCTTGCTGGCCGAGGACTACGAAGGCTCGAGCCTCGACGCGCTGAGGCAGATGGTGTCGATCGAGATGGGGCTGTCGCTGTTTCCGGAACTCTATGTTCGTTCCGAGTTCGAGAAGGAGCAGAATGTCCGGCTGCTGACGCTGGACGGCTGGTCGGGAGAGCGGCAGATCGGTTTCTTCTGGCGCAAGTCGAGTGCGCGGGGCGGGCACTTCGAGGCGCTGGCACGCCTCGGCGAGGCGGTGGCCCAGTCGCTGTTCTGAGGGGCGGCGGAGACGAAAAAACCCCGGCGCGAGGCCGGGGCTGCAATTGCTGCTCCAAGCTGGGGTCAGGCGATCCCGCCGAGACACATGTATTTCAGCTCGGTGTAGTCATCGATACCGTATTTCGAACCTTCGCGGCCGAGGCCGGATTGCTTGATGCCACCGAACGGTGCGACCTCGGTGGAGATCAGGCCGGTATTGATGCCGACCATGCCGTATTCGAGCGCTTCGGCAACGCGGAAGATCTTCGCCACGTCCTTCGAGTAGAAGTAGGAGGCGAGGCCGAACTCGGTGTTGTTGGCGAGCTCGATCACCTCTTCCTCGGTCTCGAACTTGAAGAGCGGCGCCACCGGACCGAAGGTTTCCTCGACGGCGACCTTCATGTCGGAGGTCACGCCGGTCAGAATCGTCGGCTGGAAGAACAGGCCGCCCTGGTCGGCCGGCTTGCCGCCCAGTGCCACCTTGGCGCCCTTGGAGACGGCGTCGGCGACGTGCTCCTCGACCTTCTTCAGGGCATTGGTGTCGATCAGCGGACCGGTGGTCACGCCTTCGGCAAAGCCATCGCCCACCTTCATCTGGCCGACGCGCTCGGCGAGCTTGGCGGCGAAGGCATCATAGACGCCCGCCTGGATGTAGAGACGGTTGGCGCAGACGCAGGTCTGGCCGGCATTGCGGTACTTGGAGATCATTGCGCCTTCGACGGCGGCGTCGAGATCCGCGTCGTCGAAGACGATGAACGGGGCGTTGCCGCCCAGTTCAAGGCCGAGCTTCATGATCTGGTCGGCACCCTGGCGCATCAGGATCCGGCCGACATTGGTCGAACCGGTAAACGTCAGCTTGCGGACCTTGTCATTGTCGCAGAACTCCTTGCCGACCATGGCGGCGTCGGTCGAGGTGATGACCGAGAAGACTCCGAGCGGCAGGCCAGCGCGTTCGGCGAGGATGGCGAGCGCCAGGGCCGAAAGCGGAGTCTGGGCGGCGGGCTTCGACACCATGGCGCAACCGACGGCGACGGCGGGTGCCATCTTGCGGGCGAGCATGGCGTTGGGGAAGTTCCACGGCGTGATGGCGCCGACAACGCCGACCGGCTGGCGGATGACCATGATGCGCTTGTCGGCCTGGTGACCGGGAATGGTGTCGCCGTAGACGCGCTTGGCTTCCTCGCCGAACCACTCGACGTAAGAGGCGCCGTAGAGGATTTCGCCGCGGGCCTCCGGCCAGGGTTTGCCCATTTCCATGGTCAGGATGGTGGCCAGGTCGTCGGCATTGGCGACCATCAGGTCAAACAGTTTGCGAAGGACGCCGGCGCGTTCCTTGCCGGTCTTCTTGGCCCAAGCCTTCTGTGCCTTGTCGGCGATTTCGATAGCGCGGGCGACTTCCGCCTGGCCGAGGTTCGGCAGAACGGCGATCACGTCGCCGGTCGCCGGGTTGGTCACTTCAAAGGTCTTTCCGCTGGAGGATGCCGAGACCCACTCGTCGCCGACAAGAGCCTTGTCGGTGGCAAGCGAGGCATCCTTGAGCTTCGAGGCGAGGATGTTGGAAATGGTCATTACTTCTTTTCTCCCACGACTTCGCGGATCGAGGCTTCGATAATGTCGAGCGCTTCGTTGAAGACCTCGTCCTGGATGGTGATCGGCGACAGGAAGCGGATCACGTTACCATAGACGCCGCAGGTGAGGAGAATAAGGCCCTTCTCCAGCGCCTTCAGGCGGATGGCATTGGTCAGGTCAGCGTCCGGCTTGGTTGTGCCGGCCTGGGCGAATTCGACGGCAACCATGAAACCCGGGCCACGGATGTCGGAGATCTGCGGAATGTCGGCGCGCAGGGCTTCGAGGCGCTGCTTGAGACGGCCTCCGAGCTGGTTGGCGCGGTCGCAGAGCTTTTCCTCCTCGATGACGTCGAGAACGGCATGGGATGCGGCGATCGCCAGCGGGTTGCCGGCATAGGTGCCGCCGAGACCGCCGGGGCCAGGGGCGTCCATCAGTTCGGCGCGGCCGGTGACGGCGGACAGCGGGAAGCCGCCGGCCAGGCTCTTCGCCATGGTCATCAGGTCAGGCTGGACGTCGTAGTTTTCCATGCCGAACAGCTTACCGGTACGGGCAAAGCCGGTCTGCACTTCGTCGGCGATCAGCAGGATGCCGTGCTCGTCGCAGATCTGGCGCACCGCCTTCATCAGCGCACGCGGCACTTCGTAGAAGCCGCCTTCGCCCTGCACCGGCTCGAGAATGATCGCGGCGACGCGCTTCGGGTCGACGTCGGCCTTGAACAGCTTGTCGAGAACGTCGAGTGATTCCTCGACGCTGATGCCGTGTAGTTCGATCGGGAAGGGGACGTGGAAGACATCGCCCATCATCTGGCCGAACCCGACCTTATAGGGAACGACCTTGCCGGTCAGCGCCATGCCCATGAAGGTGCGGCCATGGAAGGCGCCGGTAAAGGCGATGACGGCCGAGCGGCCGGTGGCGCAACGGGCGATCTTGACGGCATTTTCGACGGCTTCCGCGCCGGTCGTGGCGAAGATGGTCTTCTTCGGGCCGGCGATCGGAACCAGCTTGTTGAGGCGCTCGGCCAGCGCGACATAGTTCTCGTAGGGCATGACCTGGTGGCAGGTGTGCGTGAAGCAATCGAGCTGCTTCTTCACCGCCTCGATGACCTTCGGATGGCGATGGCCGGTGTTGAGAACTGCGATACCGCCGGCGAAGTCGATGTAGCGACGACCCTCGACATCCCAGACCTCGGCGTTTTCGGCCTTGGCGGCATAGACCTGGGTGGTCATGCCGACGCCGCGCGAGATGGCTTCGTTCTTGCGAACTGCGATTTCGGAGTTCTTCATTTCAAAAATTCCTCTGGTGACGGTTTGACCCTCGGCGTCGGCCATTCGTGTTCGATCGCAAGGCTGCAATATTTCCTACATTTTTTCTGTAGACTTGCAATATGGTTTGTCGCAATTATCACGCATGGCAATGACATCGCGCTGACAGGGTTCGATCCGCATGGATGACATCCGTTTCAAGATTGCCGAGGCCGCCAGGATGGCGGGCGTCTCCGCTTCTACGCTCAGGCTGTGGGAGACGCAGGAACTGATAGAGCCGCTCCGGACTCCCTCCGGTCAGCGGCTTTATGATCGCGCGCTTGTCGAGCGACTGAAGACCATTGCCTGGCTGCGCAGCGAAAAGGGGCTCAATCCGGCGGCGATCCGGCAAAGCCTCCGGGACGAGGATGCGGCGGACGAAGCAGGCTTTGCCGAGGGCGAAGCGGACGGTGGTTCCGAGCAGGCGGAAATGCCGGTCGGGCTCAAGATCCGCCGCCTGCGACGGGATGCGGGCAAGACGCTCGAGGCGGTGGCCCAGGCCACCGGCGTTTCGGTGTCGCAGCTCTCCACCTTCGAGCGCACCTCTCAGGGCCTTTCCTTCACTGCGCTGCACGGCGTCGCCGCCTTTCTCGGCACGACGCTCGCGTCGCTCAGCGGCCAGGAACAGGGCCAGGGCGGGGAATCCCTGATCCGCGATGGCCGATGGCCGACCTGGCCGACGACGACGTCCGGGGTGAAGGTGCAGGTGCTGGCCGAAGGTCGCAACCAGATGGAATGCAACCGCTTCCAGCTGGCGCCCGGCGCTTCCAGCGAAGGGGCCTATCAGCACGAAGGCGAAGAGTTCATCCATGTGCTGTCGGGTAGCCTGGAGATCATCCTCGACGGGGATCGTTTCTTCGAACTGCATGCCGGCGACAGCTTCTATTTCGAAAGCCGCAGGCCGCATTCCTGGCACAACAGCTTCGATGGGGAGACTGTGCTCTTGTGGATCAATACGCCGGCCACGTTTTGAACGGCATCGCCACCGCGACCAACCGCGATCGGACGCCTGGAAAAGAAAAGCCCGGCGATCGTCTCCGATCGCCGGGCTTTCTGCTTTGATGTCCGGCCGGGCTTACATGCCGGCCTTCTTGTCGAAGGCATAGCCGCCGCCGATGGCGACGTTGAGTGCGACATAGTCGGCCGCCATTTGCTGGACGGCCTGGGCAAGGCTTGCCTGCGCGGTCGACACTGAACGCTGGGCGTCGAGTACGTCGAGCAGCGAGGAGGCGCCGTCCTTGTAGCTTGCCGTCGAAAGCGACAGGGCTTCCTCATAAGAGCGAACGGTCGCCGTCAAGGCATTGACGGTCTGGCTGTCGCGGTTGACCGCGGCGAGCGCGTTTTCGACTTCCTCGACCGCATTGAGCACGGAGGCCTTCCAAGCCAGATAAGCGCCGCGTGCGGACGATTCCGCGATGTCGACATTGGCCTTCAGGCGTCCGCCGTCGAGGATCGGCAGGGTCAGGCTGGGGCCAAAGGACCAGGAGGTGATGCTGCCGGCCAGCGACTTCGTCGAAACCCAGGAGGGCGAGATCGAGCCGCCCAGCGTGATGGACGGATAGAGCTGTGCCTCGGCGACGCCGATTTCGGCGACGGCAGCGGCGAGTTCGCGTTCCGCCTTGCGGATGTCCGGACGGTTGCGGATGAGGTCGGCCGGAACGCCGGCATTGACGCTACGCCGCGCGATAGGCTGGGGCGCACCCTTCTGCAGGTCGGCGATGAGCGCGGAGGCCGGCAGGCCCAGCAGGGTGGCGATGTGATGCGCCGACTGACGGAAATTCGTTTCCAGGCCCGGCAGATCGGCGAGCGTCGAATTGACCAGACCTTCCGACTGCACGACGTCGAGACGCGATGCGGCGCCCGCTTCGAGCTGCAGCTTGGTCAGATCCAGCGTCTCGCGCCGCGAGGCAAGGTTCTTACGGGCGATGGCGATGCGTTCCTGATAGTAACGCGCATTGATGTAGGAGGTCACGAGGTCGGACAGATAGGACAGCTTGGCGACGTCGGCGCTGGCATAGGCAGCATCGAGCGAGGCCATGGCCCCTTCCTTGGCGCGGCGATACTGGCCGAAGAGGTCGAGGAGCCAGGACACGCTGAGCCCGGCACTCGCCGTCGAGGTCGTATCGGTGGTGCGGGTGACGTAGTCGCCGGTGCCCCCGGTCTTCGAGAGCGATTCGTCGCCCGACAGGCCCAAAGACGGCAGGCCGCCGGCGCCGGCGACGACGACACTCGCCTGCGCCGCGCTGATGCGCTCGAGCGCCTGCAGGACATCGAGGTTCTGATCGAGACCCTGCTCGACGAGCCCGTTGAGGCGTCGGTCGTTAAAGGCGGTCCACCAGGCTGCCATGGCAACTTCGCCATTGCTCTTCTTGCCGCCTTCGGCAAATTTTTCCGGAAGCGGGGTCTGCGGCGGCGTGTGATCCGGGCCGGTCACACAGCCGGACAGCAGCAGCAGGGCGAGGGGGGCGGCTACGCGAATGGATACCATCGTCTTATCCTAGATTGTAATCAGGGTGTCGAACGCAAGAGCAGGCCTAAAAGACCAATCGCCGTGCGCCCCATGCCTCAACTGCGCCGTGATTCGCAAATCGCGGCGCAGGTATTTTGTTAACCTAGCAAGCCATTGAATGTCATGACAGTGCCTCTTTCGTTTTTGCACGGGTTGTAAGCTTCCGAACGATCACGAAGAAGGAGGGCACGAAGAAGATGCCGAGCGCGGTTGCGGCCAGCATGCCGCCAAGCACGCCGATGCCGATCGAGTTCTGCGCCGCCGAACCGGCACCGGTGGCGATCGCCAGCGGCACGACGCCGAGGATGAAGGCGAGCGAGGTCATGATGATCGGACGCAGGCGAAGGCGCGCGGCCTCTAGCGTTGCGTCCAGGAGGTCTGCTCCCTGCGCCATGCGATCCCGGGCGAACTCGACGATCAGGATGGCGTTCTTCGCGGCAAGGCCGATGGTCGTCAGCAGTCCGACCTTGAAGTAGACGTCATTGGCCTGATCGAAGAAATAGGCGGCGGCAAGGGCGCCGAGCACGCCGACCGGCACGGCCATGATGACAGAGAACGGGATCGACCAGCTCTCATACAGGGCCGCGAGGCAGAGGAAAACGATCAGGATGGACAGGGCGTAGAGAAGCGGAGCCTGCGAACCGGAAAGGCGTTCCTGGTAGGAAATCCCCTGCCAGGCGACCGAATATCCGCCTTCCAGGCCCGCCGTCAGGCGCTCCATTTCGTCCATCGCATCGCCGGAACTGATACCGGGACCCGCTGCACCCTCGAGCGAGATGGCACTGGTGCCGTTGTAGCGCGCCAGAGTGGGCGGGCCACCGACCCAGGAAACCTGGCTGAAAGCCGAAAACGGCACCATCTCGCCGGCCGTGTTGCGGGCATACCAATGACCGAGGTCGTCCGGCTGCATGCGGTAGGGCGCGTCGCCCTGAACGTAGACCGGCTTCAGTTCGTTGTTCAGGGTGAAGTCGTTGACATCGCGGCCGGCGAAGATCGTCGACAGCATGGAATTGACGGTCGCAAGGTCGACGCCCATCGCCCCCATCTTCTCCTGGTCGAGCAGGATCTTCAGCTGGCTCTCTGCATCCGGGCTGTTGGAGCGCAGCGAACTGACCTTGGCATTTGTGGTGCCCAGTCCGATCAGCTGCTTGGAGGCGGCAGTCAATGCCTCGGTGCCGTTATTTCCGCTGTCGACCAGATACATGGAAAAGCCGCTGGAGGTGCCGAGGCCGGGAATGGCCGGCGGCTGGAGCGGGAAGACCATGGCGTCACGGAGGGTGAAGAAATAACCCATCGCCCGCTGCACGACCGCGGAGGCGGCGAGTTCCGGCGCCTTGCGTTCGTCGAAGTCCTTGAGCTTGGCGAAGACGAGTGCGTAGTTCTGGCCCTGGCCGACAAAGCTGAAGCCGGACACGGCGAATACGTCCTGGATCGCGTCCTTCTCCTTCTCAAGGTAATAGTCCTCGATCTTCTTGATCACCTCTTCCGTGCGCGCCGTCGTTGCGCCGTTGGGCAACTGCACGATCGTCATCAGGACGCCCTGGTCTTCCTGCGGCAGGAAGGAGCTCGGCATTCGCATGAAGATCCAGGCGCAGCCACCTATGACGATGGCGAACATCAGCATGACGCGCATCGGGCGCTTCAGCAGGTAGCCGATGCTGGACACATAGCCGTTGGTGGTCCGGTCGAAGTTGCGATTGAACCAGCCCCCAAGCCCCCGGCGTTCCTTGGTGTGGTCGATCGGCTTCAGCATGGTGGCGCAGAGCGCCGGCGTCAGCACGATGGCGACGACGGCGGAAAGCAGCATGGCCGAGACGATGGTAACGGAGAACTGGCGGTAGATGATCCCGGTCGAGCCGCCGAAGAAGGCCATCGGGATGAACACCGCGGTCAGCACGAGTGCAATGCCGATGATCGCACCGGTGATCTCGCCCATCGACTTCTCGGTCGCCTCTAGCGGCGACAGACCTTCCTCCGACATGATGCGCTCAACGTTCTCGACCACGACGATGGCGTCGTCGACGAGTAGGCCGATGGCGAGAACCATGGCGAACATGGTTAGCGTGTTGATCGAGTAACCGGTCAGCGCCAGGATTCCGAAGGTTCCGAGCAGGACGACCGGAACGGCGATCATCGGAATGAGGGTAGCGCGCAGGTTCTGCAGGAAGATCAGCAGGACGAAGAAGACGAGGACGATCGCCTCGATCAGCGTATGGACGACCTTCTCGATCGACAGCTGGACGAAGGGTGAGGTATCGTAAGGATAGGTGATGATCACGTTTTCCGGCAGCGACGGTGCTATGGCCGCGAGTGCCGTTTTTACCCGTTCGGCCGTGTCGAGCGCGTTTGCGCCGGTCGCCAGATTGACCGCAAAGCCGGTGGCGGGATTGCGGTTCGCCCTTGTGTTGGTCGAATAGCTTTCCTGGCCGATCTCGATGCGGGCGACGTCGCTCAGGCGAACCGTGGCGCCGTCGGTCTCGACCTTCAGGATGATGGATTCGAAATCCGAGACGTTCCGCAACTGGCTCTGCGCGGTTACCGTCACACTCAGCTGCTGGCCGGCCGCGACAGGCTGGTTGCCCAGCGAGCCGACGGACACCTGGGTGTTCTGGGCTTGAATGGCGCTGGTGACATCGGTGGGGGTCAGCTGGAACTTGTTGAGCTTGAACGGGTCCAGCCAGACGCGCATGGCGTAGCCGGTACCGAAGACCTCGATGCTGCCCACACCTTCGAGGCGCTTGATCTGGTCCTCGATCTGCGAAGAGAAGATGTCGCCGAGCTCGACAGGCATACGGGCGCCGTCCGTCGATACCAGCGCGCCGACGAGCAGAATGCTCGACGTCGAACGGGTGACGGAAATGCCGGCCGACTGAACCACGTCGGGGAGTTGGGACTGCACGAGCTGAAGCTTGTTCTGTACCTGAACCTGGGCGATGTCCGGCTCGACGCTGTTGCCGAAGGTCAGCGTGACCGAAGCGCGGCCGGTGCTCGACGAGGAAGTCATGTAGGTCAGGTCATCGAGGCCGGTCATGCCGTCCTCGATGATCGACGTCACCGATTTCTCGACCGTTTCGGCGCTTGCGCCGTTGTAGGTCGCGGAGATGCGCACGGTGGTCGGCGCGATTTCCGGATATTGTGAGATGGAAAGCGTGGAAATCGCCAGGGCTCCGCCCAGCATGATCACGATCGCGATCACCCAGGCAAAGATTGGACGACGAATAAAGAACTTGGCCATTGGTTACCCCTTAGCGCCTTTGTACTGCCTGCCGCGCCCGTTCAGGGTTTTGCGGCCGGGCTTGTTTCCGGTGCCTTCGGCGTTTCAACGACGAAACCCTTGTCATCGACGGTTGCTTCGACCGGGGCGACCGGGGCGCCATCGCCGATCCATTGGAACCCGTCGACGATCAGCTTGTCGCCGTCGGCTATCCCTTCGGTGACCAGCCAATTGTTGCCGGATACGGCGCTTTCGGCGAAGGTGCGCGTCTCCACGACACCTTCGGCATTGACGAACTTTGCTGTCAATTCACCACGCGCATCGCGGTTGGCGGCGCGTTGCGGAATGAGATAGCCGTTCTCCTTGCCGACCGTCACGGTGGCGCGGACATACATGCCCGGCAGGATGAGATTGTCCGGGTTGTCGAAAACGGCACGGATCGAATAGGTGCCGGTCGTTTCGCTGACGGCCATTTCCGACATGTCGAGTTTGCCGACATGCGGATATTCTATGCCGTCCTCCAGCGTCAGCTTGATGTCGGCAGTTTCGTCGCCGTCGCTCATCCGGCCGGCCGCGATCGCCTGTTTCAGGCGCAGCAGGTTGGCACTGGATTCGGTGAGTTCGATGTAGATCGGATCGAGACGGCGCAGCGTGGTGAGCGCATCCGTCTGGTTGGCGGTCACGACATTGCCGATGGAGAAATTCGATGCGCTGGTGACGCCTTCGAAGGGGGCGTGGATCTCCGTCAGGTCGAGGTTGATCTGGGCGGCATTCAGCGCCGCCTTGGCCTCGGCGACATCGGCCTTTGCCTGCAGCAGCGTGACCTTGGCATTTTCGAATTCGATCTGGGTGGCGCCGCTGCCGACCAGACGCTCATAGCGGGCAAGGTTGGCCTCAGCGCTCGGAACGCCGGCCTCGGCCTTGGCAAGGCTTGCCTCTGCCTGTGCGACCTGTGCGCGATAGGTGTCGTCCTCGATCTTGTAGAGGAGGGTACCCTCCTTGACTTCATTGCCTTCCTTGAAGGCGATCTCCTTGATGATGCCGCTGACGCGGGGACGAATTTCGGCGACCTGGAAGGCTGCCGCGCGTCCGGGCAACAGCGAGGTCAGCGGTTGTTCCGCCTTCTTCATGACAACGACGCTGACCGGTGATGGCGGTCGTTCGGCCCCGGCCCCAGCCCCGGCCGGAGCCTTGCCAGCGGTTTCTGAATCGTTACAGCCCACCAGCACGGCGGAGAGTACCAACAGGGCTGTGGTCAGCTTAAAGTGTCTTTTCATTGTCGTTTCCGGGTCATCAATGGGGCGGGTCGGTCTAGCGCTACAGCATCACGGGCCGCCATGGAAATTAACTCTCGTTAATCGACGAGGCGCATGACGGAGCAATACAATAAAGGTCTGGCATCAACTGCCAAGTGACGTATTCAAGTTATCGTCACTTGGCAAGAGGGTTTTGCAGCGCAGCATTAATGAGCGCGACGACATCTTCGCAGCGTGTTGCCAATATGTCAGCCTTTTCGTTTGCGATCATGACCGGATGCAAGACGCAGCTGAGTGCGAGAAAGGCCGAATTCGCGGCCTTGTGGCTATTGGCGACCTTGTAGCTGCCTTCCGCAATTCCTTCTTCGATAATGACAGTCAAGTCTGCAAGGAGCCGGTCCCGATAGCGATGGCCGCATTGCAGGTCCTCCTTGGCTGTCAGGAGGACCATCTCGAACAGGTAGGGATTGTCCGCCAGGTCGCGCAGATGACTTTCCATCAGTCGCTTGACGAAGTCCAGCAGACGTTCCGGCGCCGGCTTGGTCGTTTCCAGGCCACTGAGGCGGTCAATCATTTTCTCGATGTGACGCGCCGAAATCGCGTCGACGAGGTTCGTTTTCGAATGGAAATGCTTGAAGACATTGGCGGGCGACATGCCAAGCTCGGTGGCGATGTCGGCGATGGCGACACTCGCATAGCCACGGGTGCGAAAAAGGTGGTCGGCCGTGTTGAGGATGTCCTCGCGCGTTTCCTCGGCCGGCCGGCGGAGGCGGCGCGACGGGGAGCGAGCGGTGCCGTCGTTCGTCGGGACGGCCTTGGTCGATCTAGCCTTTTCGCGCGCGATGGGCACGGTCGGTCAACTCCCGGGGAAGTAGGGGGCGAGGTTCATCCGGACGCGGTCGCGCGGTGTCTCGCCGCGATCATCCGGCTCGAACCGGAGCCCGGTGATGGTTTCGTAGGCCTTTATGTAGACCTTCGAGGTCGCCTCGACCAGTTCGACCGGGATTTCCGGGATCTCGTCCTTGTAGGGATCGCAGCGTTCGGCGACCCATGAGCGGACGAAATCCTTGTCGAAACTCGCCGGGCGCTCGCCCTTCTCGAAGCTCTCTCGATAGCTGTCGGCGATCCAGTAACGGCTGCTGTCCGGCGTGTGGATCTCATCGGCGAGCAGGATCTTGCCGTTGGCATCGGTGCCGAATTCATACTTCGTATCGACAAGGATCAGGCCGCGCTTGGCGGCGATTTCCTGGCCACGGGCGAACAGTGCCAGCGCATAGCGCGAGACCGTATCCCACTGTTCCTGCGTCAGCAGACCTTCCGAGACGATCTGCTCCGCACTGAGCGGTTCGTCGTGACCGCCATCGAAGGCCTTGCTCGTCGGGGTAATGATCGGCTCGGGCAAGACCTGGTTGTCACGCAGGCCGTCCGGCAGGGTGATGCCGTACATCTTGCGCTCGCCCTTCTTGTAAAGCGTGAGTACCGAGGTGCCGGTGGTGCCGGCGAGATAGCCGCGCACGACGATCTCCACCGGCAAGATGTCCAGCCGCTTGCCGACCACGACATTCGGGTCGGGATAGGCGACGACATGATTGGGGCAGATGTCGGCGGTCTCCTCGAACCAGTAGCGCGCCGTCTGGGTCAGCACCTGTCCCTTGTAGGGAATGCAGGTGAGGATCCGGTCAAAGGCGCTCAGCCGGTCGGTCGAGATGATGATGCGGTTGCCGTCGGGCAGATCATAGTTCTCGCGCACCTTGCCGCGATAATAGTTCGGCAGTTCGGGGAAGTGGGCTTCGGAGAGAATGCGCAACGGCGTTACCCTTTGATCAGCGGGTCGAAACGGCCGATGTGCCAGCCGGACCAGGATTTCGAGCCGACCGTAATTCGAGCGGTGGCTTCTGTAAGGCCGGTACCGCAAGCCGGCGTCTTTTTCAAAGAAAAAAGCGCGTGACCCAGGGCCACGCGCTTCGCGTCGTCATTCCTGCGGAACAGCTCCGCAGGCCATCAGGCGAAAGTCAGGCGGTTCACTTCGGTCATGCGCGAGACAAGACCGTTCGAGCGAACGCCCTTGATGACCGATACGACCGAGAAGGTGATCACGGCCTCGGCGACGAAGACCGGGAAGTAGGCGGCGACCCAGGTTGCCCAGTCGGCAAGGGCAAAGCTGTCATTCGAGATCATCAGCCAGAAGCCGACCATGGCGGAGACGCCCGCATAGTAGACGGCGTCGATGCGCAGGACCTTGCCGAGGCTGAAGCGGTCGCGAAGGTTCGCGTCGAACAGGCGGCGGCCGAAGCTATAGTGAGCGGCGACCATGGGGATCATCAAGGACAGGGCGTTGACGCCGAGATGCGGGATGTCGCCCGGCTCAAACAGGAATGCCTGCAGGACGAGGCCCAGAGCGAAACCGAGCATGGCTGGCGCGAAGCCGAACAGCATGTAGATGGTCGTGGCGCCGATCAGGTGGAGCTCGGATGGGCCGACCGGCAGGTGCCAGATCTGCATCATGGCGGAGAAGCCGACAGCGGCCAGGATGGCCTTCGGCAGGACCAGCGGATTCCGGACGACCGCCGGGAGTTGAGCGGCCACGAGGGCGAGGGCGGCTGCGTTCGCCAGGGCGAGGCGCGCCGGATCGATGATTCCAACTTCGATATGCATTTGTCGTTCCTTTCGTCCGCGCCCACCGCGCGGTTCTTCAGTGGATGCCGCTTTCGCGGCGCGTGCGATGGCAGGTCTCCTGGCTCACGGGTCTCGGCTCGGTCCGCCTTATCAGCCGTTTTCGGCCAATGGCATTCTGGACGTCGCTCGCCGTTTACAGTTGCGGGGGCAGCCACGGTTTCGGCCCCTGATGGGTAGTCCTCACCGTATTCCCTCTTCGTCCGCCTCTCCGTTCGGTTTGGCAGAACCATCACGATCACACTAATAGGATCATTGCGCGACGCATGTCCAGAAGCGGCATGTGTTTTGCCGCAGTTCAGCCGTTTCGGCGAGCGGCCATTCGTCGATGGCTACCGGACGGGCGCCTCGCCACATCTGGCCAATGTCATTTTGCCGCATTGCTGCACATCGCCTCAGTCAGTAGGGGTGACGAATGTCAAGATTGCGCGACCCGGGAAGGATGAAGCGATGATTGCACGGATGATTTACCGATTGCCGTTGTTCGGTTGGATGCTGAAGGAAGCGGTCGTCGGACCGACCACGGCAAAGGTGCTGTTCGTTCTCAACCTGCTGCTGGTCTGGTTGCTCGCGATCCTTGCCTTCGGCTATCCCGCCATCATTCTTCCCGCACTGGCAGCTGTGCCCACCATGTTCGTGATCCTGATCCTGATCACCAAGGGGTAAGTCCCGAAGCAGCGGGACGACCGATCTCGAAGCGCCGTTCAGGGCCAGTCGGCATAGGTTGCCGTGAAGGTTCCACGCTGTTCGTCACCCGCGACCCGGGCCCGCCGGCGATAGGCGGCCGGAGGCAGGCCGGTCTGGCGCTTGAAGAAATGGCTGAAATAGGTGGCGTCGCGGAAGCCGAGCGTATCGGCGATCTCCTGAATGCTGCGCGTCGAGCGTTCGAGGTTGAGTGCTGCCTCCCGCGTCAACCGTTCATGGACGAGTTGCAGTGGTGCGCGGCCCGTTGTGCGTCGGCATATGTCGTGCAGGCGGTCGGTGGTTATGCCGAGTTCGCCCGCATAGGTGGCGATCGAGCGCTGGCTGCGGAAATGACGCTCGACCAGTTGACGGAAGCGAAAGAGTAGGTTTGTCGAACCCGGTTCCTCTGCGGTTCGTCCCTGGTCGGGAAGCACCAATCGGCAGGTCTCGATCAGGATCAGGGTGACATAGGCCTCGGTGGCCGTGCGGGCCTCTCCGTTTTCCTCCTCTCTTTCGCGGGCAAGGCCGGCGAGCAGCGGCGCAAGGCGCGCCATATGACGCCGCTCGACGGGGATCCCCCGAGGCTCGGCGGACAGAAGGCTGCACAAGAGTTCGCCATTCGCAGATTTGCTCTCATCAATATCTGCCCGCGCAAGTCCGATCAGCGAGGCGTTAGATCCCGCTTCCACGACGAGTTTCATTGGGCCGGACCCGGGCAGGAAGGCGAGGCAGGGGGCTTGCCAGGCGTCGTTGCCGGCGACGTGTTCGCGGCTGACCTTGCCGCTTTCGACGAACAGCAGGTGGCCGAGCGTCTCTGGGGCGGAAGCGACCTGTAGGGTGCGCGCCGCAAGCGTCGGCTCGAAGTGGCGAAAATCGACTTCCCCCTTTGCACGAACCATCGCCTTGCCCCTGTCGAACCTTTTCCCGAAAAATCACAAGATAAACCCAACTTTCCGCATTCTCAATGCGCGCCTCGGCGGCTAGTCTCGTGTCGCCTTTGGGAGGAGGCTCATTCAGGCATGTTCCAGGCGAAGCTCATCATCGACAACCGCGACCAGGAGGCGGAAGGTTCGGCCACCTTCATGCGGCACGATCCCGTCGGCGGCGCCGTGGTGACGATTGCGTCCGCCGCCTCGATGAATGACGCGCGCCGGGCGGCCGATGCCGCGGCTGCGGCCTTCCCGAGCTGGTCGCTGACCGGGCCAGGCGAAAGACGCGCCATTCTCCTTGCCGCCGCCGATCGTCTCCTTGCCCGTTCCGGTGAAATCAATTCGGCGATGACCGCCGAGACGGGAGCCACGGACGCCTGGTGCCGCTTCAACATCGAGCTTGCGGCAGAAATCCTGCGCGACGCTGCGGGCATGACCACCCAGATTTGCGGTTCTCTGCTCCCCTCCGACCAGGGAGCATTGCTCTCCATGGGCTTGCGCCAGCCGGCCGGCGTCTGCCTCGGCATGGCGCCATGGAACGCGCCGATCATCCTCGGCGCAAGGGCGATCGCCATGCCCCTCGCCTGCGGCAACACGGTGGTGCTCAAGGCATCCGAGCTATGCCCGCACACACACCGTCTTTTGGCCGACGTCCTGATCGAGGCCGGCACGCCTGCCGGTGTCGTCAATGTCGTCAGCAACGCGCCGCAGGATGCCGAAGACATCGTCGAGGTGCTGATCGGCCATCCCGCCGTCCGTCGCGTCAATTTCACCGGCTCCACCCGTGTCGGCCGGATCGTCGCGCAGATCGCCGCACGGCATCTCAAGCCTTGCCTGCTGGAACTCGGTGGCAAGGCGCCGCTCGTGGTGCTCGCCGATGCCGATCTCGATCATGCGGTCGACGCGGCGGCCTTCGGCGCCTTCTTCAACCAGGGCCAGATCTGCATGTCGACCGAGCGGATCATCCTGCTCGACCCGATCGCGGACGAATTTGCCGCGCGGTTTGCCGCGAAGTCCCGCTCCCTCAAGGCCGGCGACCCGCGGATCTCGGGCATTGCGCTTGGGCCGATGATCGGTGCCGAGGCGGTCCAGCGGGTGAGGGGCCTCGTTGCCGATGCGCAGGCCAAGGGGGCATCGCTGCTTGTCGGCGGCACGACCCATGACAGTTTCATGGACGCAACCGTGCTCGACCATGTCACGCCGGTGATGCGGCTCTACCGCGAGGAGAGTTTTGGCCCGGTCGCGGCACTGATCCGGGCGGAAAGCCTCGATGAGGCGGTGACGATCGCCAATGACTGCCAGTACGGCCTGTCGGCCTCGGTCTTCGGGCGGGACATCGGCCAGGCGATCGCGGTCGCGCGTCGCATCGAGTCCGGCATATGCCACGTCAACGGCGCGACCGTCACGGACGATCCCCATGCTCCTTTCGGTGGCGTGAAGGCCAGCGGCTACGGCCGTTTCGGCGGCCAGCAGGCGGTCGAGGCGTTTACCGAGCTACGCTGGATCACCGTCAATCCGCACCGCCGGCCTTATCCCATCTAGGACGGCTTCAGCTCCATCAGACACACCATTGCCCACGACAACGAGAGGATATCAGAAAATGGACATCAAGCAGATCATTAACGGCAAGCCGGTCGGAGCGATTTCCGGCAAGACCTTCGTACGCCACGATCCCTTTACCGGCGCCGTCGCCAGCGCCGCCCCGGCCAGCGGCATTGAGGATGTCAAGGCAGCGGTGGCCGCTGCCGCTGGCGCCTTCCCGGCCTGGTCGAAGATCGGCCCCGGCGCCCGGCGCGCCCTTCTTTCCAAGGCCGCCGACGTTATGGATGCAAAGGCCCCGGATTTCATCGCCCTTCTGACCGCCGAGACCGGCGGCACGGCCCCTTGGGCCGGGTTCAACGTCATGCTGGCCGCCAATATGTTGCGCGAAGCGGCGGCGATGACCACGCAGATCCATGGCGAGATCATTCCGTCCGACAAGCCGGGATCGCTGTCGATGGGCGTGCGCCAGGCGGCCGGCGTCTGCGTCGGCATTGCGCCGTGGAACGCGCCGGTCATCCTCGGCACAAGAGCCATCGCCATGGCGCTCGCCTGCGGCAATACCGTCATCCTCAAGGCGTCGGAACAGTGCCCCGGCCTGCATGTGATGATCGGCCAGGTGATGGTCGAGGCCGGCCTGCCGGATGGCGTCGTCAACGTCATCACCAATGCGCCGGAAGACGCGGCGCAGGTGGTCGAGGCGCTGATCGCCGCCCCCGAGGTCAAGCGCGTCAACTTCACCGGCTCGACCCGCGTCGGCCGGATCATCGGCGAACTGTGCGGCCGGCACCTGAAGCCGGCGCTGCTCGAGCTCGGCGGCAAGGCTCCGTTGATCGTGCTCGACGATGCCGACATCGACGGTGCGGTCAATGCCGCGGTGTTCGGCGCCTTCATGAACCAGGGGCAGATCTGCATGTCGACCGAGCGCTTCATCGTCGACGAGACGGTGGCCGATGAATTCGTCGCCAAGCTGTCGGCGCGTGCCGCCCAGCTGCCGGCAGGCGATCCGCGCGGTCATGTCGTGCTCGGCTCGCTGGTGAGCCCGGAGGCTGCCGCCAAGATGGAGGCCATGGTCGCCGACGCGGTGGGGAAGGGTGCCAAGGTCGTGGCCGGGGGCAAGCGACACGGCTCCGTTTTCGAGGCGACGGTGATCGACGCCGTGCATGACGGCATGCGGGTCTTTACCGAGGAATCCTTCGGTCCGGTCAAGCCGGTGATCCGGGTATCGGGTGAGGAAGAGGCCATCCGTGTCGCCAATGACAGCGAATATGGCCTGTCCTCTGCCGTCTTCAGCCGCGATGTACAGCGGGCCTTGCGGGTGGCCGAGCAACTCGAGACGGGGATCTGCCACATCAACGGCCCGACACTGCACGACGAGGCGCAGATGCCGTTCGGCGGCGTCAAGGGGAGCGGCTATGGCCGTTTCGGCGGCAAGGCGGCGATCAACGAATTCACCACGCTGCGATGGGTGACGATCGAGGACGCGCAGCAGCACTATCCCTTCTAGTCCTGACAAGGGACTGTGCCAGCCGCGTTGACATGCGGCTGGCATAGCCTCAAGTGGCATTGGTCGCTGGCCTTGAAATCCCCGATTGAACACCCCAATTGATGAAGGGAAGTCTGAGAGTTTAGTTCTGTCGGCGACCAAGCGCTCTGCCGGAGGGTGGTTAAAATTTCTTATTTTTTTCAATGACTTGAGAAAAACGACAGTTTTTTGACAAAAGGCTGTTGACTTGTTTCTGGGGGTGAGTTTATAACCCCGCTCACTGAACGAGGGCGGCGGCGCTGCTGGCGACGAAGTCTTTCGTTCATGAGAAATCTTCTGGAAATTGGCTGAGATGCTGATGGGTTGCCGGACTGGATGGTTTGGCGGGAAGAT
>NZ_UEYP01000031.1:0-7954 GCF_900492185.1 Paenirhizobium selenitireducens ATCC BAA-1503 | reverse complement strand
CTCCTCTTGACCAATTAACGAGTGTCTCGATCACACCTCTTGGTGAGTTGGATCGGAATGATTGTTGTATTCGTTTAGAAGATCAGGCATTCGGTCCGCCAGCCAGCGCGCGAAAGCGCGTTCCTGCTTCGGGATTGAGACCGTAGTTCCAGCCGAATTACTCTTCATGCGGCCAAAAACTCGGTCACCCACGGCGAAGTCAACAATCTCTTCAGTTGGTTCCGCAGTCACTTTGTCGGCTGCAGCACTTGCAGCTCGTATCGCTTGGGCAATACGGCTGGAGCTGTCAGCGCCTCGAAACTCGACCGTGTTGATTATCTTGCGAACACGTGCTGCGCTGCTCGGATCTTTCAGCAACTCGGCAAATGCGGTCCATTTCGGTCGACCAACTCCTTTTGCTCTACCGATCGCAAGAATGATGTCTTCGGGAACCGCCTCCGTCACTCGAAACAGATGCGATATTGCCGCTTCTGAAGTTCCCAAGATTGGGCACATGGCGCGATGGGAAAGGCCAGCACTTTTGAGCTGTACTGCCCACATTGCCTGCTCGATCCAGGTCAGGTTTTCCCGAACACCATTCTCAAGCGATTGCTCTTCAATCAATTGCCGATCGGAAAGCTCTCGAACATACGCTCGAATCTTTATGGTCTCCGGTCGATCCGCTTCTGTCATTATGGCCTTGATCGCCGCCCATCGACGGTACCCGTAGGCAAGCTGATAATGATCCGGTTTCGTCGGATGCGGCCGAACGAGAACCGGAATTTTTTGGCCTTCGCTTGCGATAGAAACCTTAAGCGCCTCGAGCTCTTTGGCCGCATCTTCGTCGTTGCCAAAGCGATCTCTATAGGGGGAGCGGTCGATACGGTCAGGATCGAGTGAAATGACACTATCTTCGGTGAGCTGTGTCAGTGCTCGACCCACATTGGAAATGACAGGTGAAGAGTGCCGCCGCGCCAGCGAGTGCTTGTCAGACGCGTCCGACACCACAGTAGATTCTGTCCGGTTTTCGGCGGCCGCCATTCGCTGAAGGATGCTTTTCTTCATGTGCTACGCCCCCAAACTTTGTGAACGAGGTCGAGGATTTCGGAGTTAACTCGATCAGCGCTCTCAATTGCACGCTTCAACGCTTCACGACCGACCTCGCCCGACTCAAGCTCGTATAGGGTCTTCTTCGCTACCGCTGCACCGGCGATTGCCGTCGATTCGAGCGCCTCCGCAACGAGTACATCATCACCAAACAACCGGCGCATGACTCCAGACATGTACTTCTGGGGCCCGTCATTCGGGTTCACGCGAGTGAGCAGGAAACGGAAAAAGTCATGCTCAAATTTAGCTCCAAACTGCCCCAGAACTTCCGATAGATCGGAGATCATGATCAGGAACTGATTGCACGATGCAACGTCGAGCATCGCCGGATGAACGGTAATGATTAAGGACGTGGCTGCGTAAAGAGCGGCGAGCGTCGAGTATCCAAGGGACGGTGGGGTGTCGATGATCACGATATCGTATCGATCATCGACACGGGCCAGGGCGCTGCTTAACCGCTCGAAAAACAAACCCAAGTCATCTCTGGTTTTCGAGGTCAGATAGGATGGGGTATCAAACTCAAAATCCATTAGCTCCAGATTTCCAGGAACTAGATCGACACCCGGGAAATAGGTTGGCCGGATCACTTCAGCGAGCGGCCGCCTCTCATTGTCATATCGAATGGCTGCATAGGCTGTCTGGTTCTCGCCGAGATCGAACTCGGGCTGAATACCAAATAGCGCAGTCATCGATGCTTGCGGATCAAGATCCAGACACAGGACCCGATAACCCTGAAGCCCTAGAAAATGTGCAAGATGGATAGAAGTGGTTGTCTTGGAACTACCACCTTTAAAATTGGCCGTAGCAATTACCTGAAGCTTTTCCCCTTTGCGACGATGCGGGAGCAGTTCGCCAGCTTCGTCCGGACGAAGTTCGGCCAAGAATGCCCTCAGTTCCTTGACCTGTTCTATCGTGTAGGTTCGCCTATTGTTTTCTGCACGCTCGGGCAAAGGCCCCTTCCCTTCCAGCGTCAACTGGCGAAGAGTACTTTCCGGAACCTTGAGTAACCGCACAAGGTCCAGGGTTGAGAATGTCCGGCCAAATGTTTTCTGCGCAGAGGGTGGATAGACAGCCTCACGCATATCGTTCAGCTCCGCAGAGAGTTTCGAGGTGTAAACCCCGATCTTCGACGCAGTGTCTCTGACGCTCTGAGAAGCTGGCTGCAACATTCAATCCTCTTGACGGTTCTGACCACTTTACGAGATCATTTCCGTCAGAGATGCCAGACTGACTCCGATTCTTCAAGGCGTTTTTCGTTAACAAGAAGTTAACGCATCGAGGTGCCCGACTTTACAGTTGTAAAGTTTTTGGTCGATACGCATCAAGGATGCCCGACTTTACAATTGTAAAGTTTTGGGTCGATGCGCATGAGGCCCGACAGTTATGCCAGGGGCCCTACCCTGTAGAAGAGCTGAACTGTCGCAGATAGTCAGCGACTGCCTGAGCCTTTGCGGCGGCAGTGATTACTGCACGTGAATCCTGCTTGAGCACCTTGAGCCAGTTTTCAACGTAAGTCGCGGTGTTGTCTCGCGGATCATGCTCGATACCAAGATCGGCGCAGACGAACGCGGCTGAGATCTCGGCAACAAGCTCCTCCATGGCGTAGGCCTCACTGCCGAACCGCCCACTCAGGTCACGGCCCAAACGTGCCTTTGCACCACTCCAATGAGAAATTTCATGAAGAACAGTGCTGTAAAGGTGCATCTCGCTGAGGAACCGCCCCCGATCCGGAATCAGAATGTCATCGAGACCAGGGCGATAACAAGCCTGCTTGCCGCCGTAGGTGATCTTCGCGCCAGTGCGATCTATGAAGGATTCGACGTTTTCGAGAACTGGAACGGCATCCATTGGCACATCATCGGCCGGGCTCTTGAAGCGGTCAGGCAGGTTATCGATCTGCTCGACGTTGAAGACAGCGTAGCCCTTGAGATAGGGGACTGCGCGATCGTCCGCCTCCTGATCCTTCGGCGTGAAGGTGCCGTACTTGACGACGAGGGTTCCTTGTTCGCCCTTGCGGACCTGAGCGCCAAGCTCCTGAGCCTGCCGGTAAGTCATCCATGTGTTTTCGTCGTAGCCGGCGAGTTGCCCGGAGAGCCAAAGCATGACCACGTTGATGCCGCGATAGGCTTCGCCGGAGGCACGCAGCGGCGTAGCCGACCTGCGAACATTTCCGCGCCATGGCCGAATCCAAGGCTTGGTGCCGGCCTCGAGCTGCTGGATGATGGTGTCGGTGATCCGCTGGTAGGTGTCCTTTACGCTCTGCATTGCCGTCTCCTGTTCGTTGGTTGACGGCAAAGATCCGAAGATAGCGAAACGAGCCCATGCACCCGTAGGGCCGCAACGGAGTGTAGGACCGCGCAAGCGGTTGAATGGGTGAGGGGCTATCGTAGTTTGTCCGTCAAACCATCCAACGGACAGGAGAGGGCGCTGAGCGTAGGCACCCCGGCCGACGATACGGGCCCTCACTGCAGCGACAGGGCCGCAGATCAGCGCTCTCGGTCGTCTTGGTCGCGGTTTCGCTGGCGATCGGCAAGCTGCTGCGCTTCGATAGCCTTAAGCTCGGCATTGATGTGCTGCGACTGAGGCTCTTGGGCCTTTTGCTGACCTGGCTGCGAATGGGCATCTTGGACCTGTTCCGGCCGACCCAGAGTCTTGAAATCAGATCTTGCGGTGAACCTAACTTCCTCGTCGTCAGCAGGTATTTGCTCGGGGAGATCAGCACGATCTACGGCCACAATCCCCTTTTCGGTCACGAGGCTCGCTACTCGATTGTCATGGCCGAGAACCTGGCCTTCGATCACTTCGCCCTGGCGGGCCGTGCGGATATTGTGCTCGAACGGTTTCTCGCCAGCCTGGTCAAGATCGGACATGGCACTGCGGATCGCCTTGCGGCGGTTAGGATCCATTGCATCCTCGATGAGGTGCTTCATCGCCGGACTGGACGGATCATTCGTGGTCTCAATGGATGCCTCGATCATGCGAGGTTTGGTGATGACGGTCAGATCGATATCATGCCCGTAGGTGCGGCCCAATGAGACCACCAGAGCTTCGTTTGCCCTTCCATTGCCTTCGCGAAAGGCATGAACATAGTTCAACTCAGATAGGACGTGAGCGGCCTTCTCGGCGAATTGCTCGGGTGTGGCGGCTCGCAAGCCCTGAACGTCTCTAGCAGGCCTCAGCGCCTCGTTGAGACCCATTTCGATGCGCGAGCCGGGGAGGAAAGTCGTATCGCCCTTCGAAAGCCCGCCTACCGGCTCTACCCGATGCCCATCGACGACAGGACTTTCATTGCGCGTGTGTCCTGCCCATTCATAGATATCTTGAAAGATGTAGCCGTGCAGAGCCTTCAGATGCGCTGCGTCGTGATTACCGGTAGGGCCTTTTCCCTCGGCCAGCTCCGTAATCCTTGAGTCCGTAATCGCGTACTCGGCTTCGCGCAGTTCTGAATAGCTCCTGATATTGAGCTTGTTCTTCAGAACATCCTTGTAATCTTCATCCCCTGACGTGTTGGGATAGGTGTAGGAGCCTTTGGCTTCATCATCGCGGGCCAAGCGAAACCTCATGCAAAAAGGCCGCCTGAGTTCACAGGCGGCCGCTATAAATGTCTAGGTGATGATCAAGGCCGCTTGAACCGGGCCAGCATCTCTTGGCGCATTTCCTCGGAAGTGATGTCCCCAGCGACGTAGCGGGCCTTCGCTTCTTCCAAGACCGGGTCACCGGTGTAACCCTGCCGCATATTCGCAGCGCGTGCCTGATCTGAAGCCTTCTTCCGTGCTGCAACAGCTTCCGGAGAGCGATCGGGGCGAGTGGCATGAACGTTCATTGGCAGAGCCTCCAGTTACTGTTCAACTTAGCACAAAAAGAGCCGAATATCCAGCGAATGCGGGGTAAGCGGCTCTTTTATGGTGGGAGCCCGATCGGAGATCGGGCCTCCCAGAGCGATCAATCGCGGGGTTCCCATTCGATGATGGCCTGCAGTGCCACGTCATCTTGGCCGGGGTAGCGGCCCAAGTTGGCGTTGAAGCCGAGGCGCTTGATGGAGAGGGTGTAGTACGGCTTCCCTTCTCCGCTGGTCTTCTTCCAGATGCCGCCAACTTCGATGTCGTGGCCGCGAGGTGACTTGGCATAGACGCGATGCGTCGGAGCCTTTTCGTTGGTGGAGTCGAAAGGTGTAACCTTGATGTCCAGGTCCCGGTCGATGGTGGAGATGAGGCCGGTTCCTTTGGCATTGTCGATGTCGTCTTTGTCGAACTGGATGAAGTTGGTCATGCTCATGTTAATCACTCCTCTATGGTGGTTGCGATGATCGTCCATAAGGCACGGCGAAAAGCGGTGCGCACCGTAGGCCGGAGCGCAGCGAAGGAGGCTGGACGGGGACAAATTTTGTTTCGCGAGGAAGCTGAAGGCGGGGAAAATTTGGAGACGAACGGCTTTGCGCCAACCGCGTCGCCGTGCGAACGGGCATCAAGAGCAACCACTTTGGAGGTGTGGGGCCTGAGCGCTTGCAGCAATACGTCACCTCGAAAAATGGGACATCGGCACAGGTCAAGGGCGGGATTGTGCTGAATGCAGCCAAACCAGCAGCCTGAAACAAGAGGCTGGGGTAACCAAGAGTTCCACCAAAACATGAGATCTCGCCATCTGTTGCCCATATCAGCGCCGCCAGTCGTTCAGTTGCCGGAATGGCTGCGGCGATAGGAGGAGGGTGATTCAACCTGAGCGCCCCACAAGCCTTGGCCTAGCTGCCGGGCTCTTGCCTCGGCGCGGCGATACTGGTCCAGGTCGATCGGATGGGATCTTGGCAGATACCGCAACAAGAGGCTGGCTTGGCCCGCCTTCACCATTTCAAGGCCAATATCCGAGTTGTCGATGAAGCACTGGCCGACAAGGCGTTTGTACTGGTCTCGATCGACTTCAACGCAGCGGACATGCTTGCCATCGATCATGCGGGCGAGGAAGCGACGTGCCTCAATCCCGCAATTCCATATCACACCGTTTTTGGAGCCAGTCTGATCCCGCTCACAGGCGTCAATGGCCGCGATACGGATCCTCTGTTGGCGAATGCTGAAGGCGTCACCGTCGATCACTCGCGCCCGGCCTGAATAGTCGGCCGCTGCAGAAGACGCGGTGAACAAAAGCGCGGCCAGCGCGGCTCCAACCAAGCGATTTCCTATCACGAGTGTGCCTCCATCGAGTTGCGGGCTGCCAGCCCAAAGACGGAGCGGTTTAGATGAAGGTCTCCGCTCGCGGCGCGGTCGGTCATAGCCCGCAAATACCCGCCCGGCGAGCTGATCTCGGCCCGCGTGTATTTCTCAAACGTCAGAGCAATCGCAACAGCTGCCGCCTGCTGCCCCATTCGGTCCACGGCCCGCTGGCGCGCGTCCTCAGACACACCGGCGATGCGGCAAAGCTTGGGGGCAATCCGGTCCAGGTCCGCCCAGCTGCGCGGCGGCTTGTAGCCATATTCGGCAAGGCTTGGCGTAGCCCTCCACACATCTTCCAGCGCCACAAGTGACGGCTGCGGGTGCTTTTGCCTGTTGCTTTGGCTCGAACGGCGCCTCAGGCTTTCTTCAAAAGCCCTCTTGCTGGCGGAGCCAGCCTCTAACGAACTGACTTGTTCGGCGTCAGCCGAACGCCGATCATCATTACGAGCTTCAAAAAGTTTCGGGGTTGTAATCTGTATGTGGATGTCGTTTTCGACATCCGTGCATGTCATATTTGCATCTATGTCGGAGGTTCGCGGGGTCCGATTCACGTTGCGCAGTCGGTCGGCAAGCCACTCCAAAAGCATTGTTGCCTTCCGGAGGACTTGGGCCGGTGCGTGCCTGGCTGATCCGATGAAGGCCGCGATCTTCTCAACACGGGAGCCGATCCGCCCGAGAATGACTTCGCCTCGTTCGGTTGAGGACACGAGAGCATACCTCGCGGCACGTAGAGCGTCTCGGAAGCGACGCGCTGCGTTGTCGCGAACTCGAATCTCTTCCCGCTTCTGGCGCACCAGCTGATCAAGTTCATGGTGCCGAGCGATCAGGACACGTAGATCAATGCCGCAAGCGTCGGCAATATCTCCTTCGCCATCACGGATCGGGTAGCGCTTGAAATTCGCGCTGTCCTGCATGGTGACGAGGCCGAGGTCGTACAAACGCGAGAGAATACGGCTTATGCGTCCCGGTGACTTGTTGATGTCATAGCCAAGCTGCCTGTTCGACTTGTAGACGATCGGGCGCCCTCCTTTATCGAAGGCGTCAGCCTTGGCGGTCGTTACGATGGCTTCCAGCAATGCGTATTCTGCAGTTGTGATCATCCCGACTGTCATCAGGTTCTTGGCAAGTACTGCAAGCTGACCACGCGTCACCGTTCCGACTTCGGTTGACTGCGCCAGTCGCCGGAAGTCGGCTCGCTCCTTCGTCATTCTGCGACCTGTCGGCCGCTTGTGTTGTGTGGGTTCCCCCATCGTCCGTCTCCTGTCAGAGGCCAGACAAAGCTCCGCCGTTCACCGAAAAGGTGTTTTGATTATTGACATCGGAGGGGAGGTCTGCGAGAACGATCTTGCTTATATTTTCGAACTGCAGACCGCTTCCGGATCTTTCGGGAGCGGTTTTTCTTTTCTGGGCCGGGTGCGATCTCCAAAAAACTGTTAAAATGCGCGAGTCGGAATCGGTTTAGGTTCCGCCCGATTGCGATTAGTAACCTGAGATACCGAATTGATGCAAGTTGTCACATTTCCGCGTTGCTTTGCCGGGTCAGCTGACATCTGAAATAGCGCTTAAATTTCAATTTTTTAGCGCACTTATCCGCGCCTTCCCTCTATTCGCGCCTAAAACTGGAACGTTTTCAGAGTATGAATTATCCCCCTTTATTGTTGGGG
>NZ_UEYP01000045.1:0-455 GCF_900492185.1 Paenirhizobium selenitireducens ATCC BAA-1503 | reverse complement strand
GAATTTCGTTGAACGTCTGCTAAATCATCCGGAAGTGCCAGAACTAATCCGCACCAGCCCGTTGACCCAACGTGAATGGCAGGTCCTGGGGCTGATCTACTCCGGTTACAGCAATGAACAAATTGCGGGCGAACTGGAAGTGGCGGCAACCACCATCAAGACGCATATCCGCAATCTGTACCAAAAACTCGGCGTCGCCCACCGTCAGGCTGCCGTGCAGCACGCGCAGAAACTGCTGAAGATGATGGGTTATGGGGTGTGAGTTTAGCCGGATAATGCATTGGATCCGGCTTACATCTTTACATCATTCAATACTCACCCGCGTTACGCCATCTGTTTCTATCAAACCAAACCGCACCGGCAAGAAACGCTCCACCACGGCGATATTGGTCAGCAGATGGCATGAAGGATGGGCGACCGTAAATTCTCCCGCGCCCGCCAGCGCCATCGGTAGC
>NZ_UEYP01000017.1:0-72250 GCF_900492185.1 Paenirhizobium selenitireducens ATCC BAA-1503 | reverse complement strand
GGGGGAGGGTGGTAGGGGGCTTTGGCGTTCCTGCTCTGGGATTGCAAAATGTATCACATCGCGATACATTGACTTCGGTAGGAGTTGGTGGTGATCAGAACCTATGCGAATGCGATGACGGAGGCGGTCGCGTCGGGCAGGGCGCCGAAGGGTTTTCCGGCCGATCTTCTTCGTCGCGCGATCGTCAAACTAACCATCATCGACAATGCCGCCACTCTGGATGACCTGTCCCGGCCGCCGGGCAACCGATGGGAAGCCTTGAAGGGTGATCGGCTGGGTCAGCATTCTATTCGGATCAATGACCAGTGGCGGATTTGCTTTGTCTGGCTCAACGGTGGGGCCGAGCGGGTCGAGATTGTTGACTATCACTGAGGAACGGGAAGGAAGCACAATGGCCATCACCCTTCCGCCGGTCCATCCCGGCGAAATTCTAAGAGATGAGTTTCTCTTGCCCCTGGGCCTCAGCGCCGGCGGGTTGGCCAAGAAGCTCAATGTGCCGCGCACGCGTATCGAGCGTCTGGTGACGGAACAGACGGCGCTGACGCCCGACACGGCTTTGCGCCTCGCCCGTTTTTTCGATACCAGCCCGCAGTTCTGGATGAACCTCCAGACCAGCTACGATCTCAAAGTCGAGGCCGCCGCGAAGGCGGATGAGATCGCGGCCATCCCGGTGATGAGCGCCGCCTAGGCTGAAGAGTGCATATCCATGGATCGCCGGCACATTTTGCATCCTTGCATGGATGACTTTTTGCACCGGGCTTGCTAAGTCGGCCGCAGCCTAAGCAACCAAAGAAAAGCCAGTCCCGATGCCCGATCTTCTGCTCGAACTCCGCTCCGAAGAGATTCCCGCCCGCATGCAGCGCAAGGCGGCCGGCGATCTGAAGAAGCTCGTCACCGACGCGCTGGTCGAGGCCGGCCTCCATTACGAGGGTGCGCGGGAATACTGGACGCCGCGGCGCCTGACGCTGGACATCCGTGGCCTGTCTGCCCGGTCGGCCGACATTCGCGAAGAGAAGAAGGGTCCGAGCGTCAGTGCGCCGCAGCAGGCGATCGACGGATTCCTGCGCGGTGCGGGGCTTTCCTCCATCGACCAGGCGATCGTCAAGACCGATCCGAAGAAGGGCGATTTCTATGTCGCCTATCTCGACAAGCCCGGCCGGGCCGCCGACGCGATCGTCGCTGACGTCATGCCGGGCATCATCCGCACATTCCCCTGGCCGAAGTCGATGCGCTCCGGCGCCGCCTCCATGCCCAGGGGCTCGAGCTTTGCCGGCATCGAGGGCAAGGGCTCGGAAGCGCTGCGCTGGGTCCGCCCGTTGCAGTCGATCGTCTGCACCTTCGGCACCGATCACGACGAGACCATCGTCATCCCCTTCGAGATCGACGGCATCACCGCGGGCAACGTCACCTACGGCCATCGTTTCCACGCGCCGGGTGCCATCACCGTGCGCCGCTTCGACGACTATGTAGCCAGCCTGGAAAAGGCCAAGGTCATTCTCGACGCCGAGCGCCGCAGAGAGATCATCGCCCAGGACGCCGCCAATCTCGCCTTCGCCAACGGCCTCGACCTGGTCGAGGACGAGGGCCTGCTCGAGGAAGTCTCCGGCCTGGTCGAATATCCGCACGTCCTGCTCGGCACCTTCGAACAGGATTACCTGGCGATTCCGGCCGAGATCATCCGGCTGACGATCAAGACCAACCAGAAATGCTTCGTTACCCGCCCGCACGGCGAGACGGAAAAGCTCTCCAACCATTTCGTCCTCGTCTCCAACATCGAGGCGAAGGATGGCGGGAAGGAAATCATGCACGGCAACGGCAAGGTCGTGCGCGCCCGCCTGTCGGACGCCAAGCATTTCTGGACCCGCGACCAGGGCGACCTGCCGGACCTCGAGACGCTGAAGGCCTCGGCCGAAAAGTTCGACCTCGACCTGAAGAAGCCGCTCGACCAGCGCATGGCCAAGCTTGACGCGCTAAACGTCACCTTTCACGCCAAGCTCGGAACGCAGGGCGAGCGTGTCGCCCGCATCCGCGCGCTCGCCAGGGAACTGGCGCCGATCGTCGGCGCCGATGCCGCTCTTGTCGATCGCGCCGTGGTGCTGGCCAAGGCCGACCTGCGCACCGAAGCCGTCGGTGAGTTCCCCGAACTCCAGGGCCTGATGGGCCGCCGCTATGCGCTCCTGCAGGGCGAGGACGCCGCCGTCGCCGCCGCCATCGAGGATCACTGGAAGCCGAACGGCCCCTCCGACCGCCTGCCGCAAGACAAGGTCGGCCTGACGGTCGCGCTCGCCGACAAGCTCGATACGCTCACCGGCTTCTGGGCGATCGACGAAAAGCCGACCGGTTCCAAGGACCCCTATGCGCTGCGCCGTGCGGCACTGGGTGTGGTGCGGATGATTTTGGAGCGCAATGTTCGGTTGGCTTTACTTAAAGAGCTGAATTCCGCGGGAGCGATAGTTGCTCATAGCCGGTGGGTTGCTCCCGTGAACGAGAAAGTTGACCTTGAGGTCGAGGCAGAGTTTTCGGGCCTGTCGTCAGAAAAACGAAACCGTCTCGCGGAACTCGAAGAACTGGACTTGATAAAGGATCCTGCTGGCTTCGACGTTGGATCGATAGCGACAGTGGTCATCGACCTCCTCTCCTTCTTCCACGACCGCCTGAAGGTCTATCTGCGCGACCAGGGCGCTCGCCACGACATCATCGACGCGGTGCTGACCCCCGAGGCCGACGACCTGCTGATGGTCGCCCGCCGCGCCGAGGCGTTGACGGCCTTCATCACGTCGGAAGACGGTATCAACCTGCTCGCCGGCACCAAGCGCGCCACCCAGCTTTTGGCCGCGGAAGAGAAGAAGGGCACCGTCGTGGCCGACGGCGTGTCGGAAGCCCTGCTGACGCTCGATGCGGAGAAGGCGCTGTTTGCCGCGATCAAGACCGCCAGCGCCGAAGCCGCCGACGCGGTGGCGAAGGAAGACTTCCGCTCGGCCATGCAGGCGCTGTCGAAGCTGCGCGCCCCGGTCGATGCCTTCTTCGACGACGTGCTCGTCAACGACGAGGATGCCGCCATCCGCGCCAACCGCCTGGCTCTCCTCAAGGCGATCCGCGAAGCCACCGGCACCGTGGCCGATTTCTCCAAGATCACGGGGTGAGGCGCGGTCCGGCGTAAGCCGGGTCAATCGATCCAGCGGTCCGACGGGAGCGCCGGACAGGGAGCGGCCCGGTAGGACTGGTCCGGGATGTGAGACCTCACCGCGATCCTCGGGCTTGCGGATCAGCCTCCTCGGGCCTCGTTCACCGGCCATCTTCGGCCCTGGGCTGGGCCCGGTCGCCACGCCACCACGCATCCCGTCGGAACATGGCGATCACGGGCGGTGACGTTTTGTCTCCCATAGGCAGCTGTGATAATCTGCAGATCTCAGCTTCCCCGTCCCAGGAGCAGTCCATGAACAAGCCAGTTCACGTCACGATCGGCGAGCCCTTCGACAGCTTCATCGACAGCCAGGTGGAGAGCGGCCGTTTCAGTTCGGCCGAGGCTGTCGTCGAGGCCGGATTGCGGCTGCTCGAAGAGGAGCAGGCGAAGATCGACAGATTGCGCGAGGCATTGATCGAGAGCGAAAATTGCGGGCCGGCGCGCGACTTTGATCGTGACGCTTTCATGGAGTCGATGCGCGAAGCCTGGCGATCCCGTGGTTAAGGTCCGGTTTCGCAAAACCGCGGAACGCGACCTTCGGGAGATCGGACTGTACACGGCCGAGCATTGGTCGGAAGGACAGGCCGAAATCTACCTCGGCCAATTGCTGGATATCATCGAGCAGATCTCCCTTCATCCGACCTCCGGCCAGGATGTCGGGTGGTTGCGTCGCGGTTACCGGCGCCGTCGGGCAGGGTCACATTTGATTTTCTACGTCCTTACGAGCGATGGCGACATCGAGATCGCACGCGTTCTGCACGAGAGAGCGGACGCCTCGCACCAATTGGATGACTAGCATGTTCCCAAAGATCCTCATCAGCGCCTGCCTGCTCGGTCGTCCGGTCCGCTACGATGGCAAGGGCAAGCCTCTTTCCCACCCCGCCATCGCCCGCTGGCAGGCCGAGGGCCGGCTCGTCGGCTTTTGCCCCGAACAGGCCGGAGGCCTGCCCACCCCGCGTCCGCCAGCCGAGATCGAGGCTGGCATGGGCGGCGAGGACGTGGTCGAGGGTCGGGCGCGGGTGGTGGAGAACACCGGGCGTGATGTGTCTGGCGCTTTTGTCGAGGGCGGGCGCCAGGCGGTCGAATTCGCCCGCGCCAATGGCTGTGCCTTTGCCCTCCTGATCGATGGTAGCCCATCCTGTGGCTCCGGCTTCATCTATGACGGCAGCTTTTCTGCCGTCCGGCATCCCGGCCTTGGTGTCACGGCGGCCCTGATGCGCCGGGCCGGCATCTCGGTCTATTCCGATCGCGAGATCGACGCGCTGGTCGCGCATCTCGATGGTAAGGCCGGCAACGACTTGTGAACCCATCCCCGTAAATGGTCAAAGGCCGCCGGAGTTGCCTCCGGCGGCCTTTGTCGTTTTGTAGAGCGAAGTCTCAGCCGGCGCGGCGCAGCTGCTGGGCCATGCCATTGAGCGAGGCCGACTGCGAGGCGCCGGAGACGCGGAAGCCGCGGATCAGGTTCAGCAGTTCTTCCGTGTCGTTGGCGAGGGCTTCCGCCGAGGCGGTCGTTTCCTCGGCCATGGCCGCATTGTGCTGGGTCGCGGCGTCGAGCTGGTTCATCGAGGACGAGATCGTGCGCAGCGTGGTGTCCTGCTCGGACGCCGAATGGGCGATCTTGGTGACGATGTCGCTCGCCGCCTTGATCTGGTCGGAGATGCGCTTCAGCGCCTCGCCGGCCTCGCCGACCAGTTGCACGCCGTTTTGCACCTGCGAGGACGACTTGGAGATCTGTTCCTTGATCTCCTTGGCGGCGGCGGCCGAACGCTGGGCGAGTTCGCGCACTTCCTGGGCGACGACGGCAAAGCCCTTGCCGCTTTCGCCGGCACGCGCGGCCTCGACGCCGGCATTGAGGGCGAGAAGGTTGGTCTGGAAGGCGATCTCGTCGATCACGCCGATGATCTTGGTAATCTCGGCCGAGGACTGCTCGATGCCGCTCATGGCGCCGATCGCCTGGGCGACGACGGCGTCGGAGCGCGAGGCCTCGGTGCTGACCGAGGTCACCCGCTTGGCGGCCTCATGTGCGCCTTCGGCAGTCTGGCGGACGGCAACGGTCAGCTCGTCGAGGGCCGCCGAGGTTTCTTCCAGATTGGCGGCCTGGCGCTCGGTGCGCTGCGACAATTCGTTGGAAGCGCGCCGGATCTCTTCCTTCGAGCCGGAAATGTCGACGCCCTTGGCATTGACCTTGGCCATGGCGGCCTCGAGATGGGAAAGGGCCTCGTTGAAATTGTCGCGCAGCGCGGCATATTTCGGGCCGAGCTCGCCGCAACGCACGGTCAGGTCGCCGCGGGCCAGTTCTTCAAGCGCTGCACCGATGGTGGTAACGACGCGGGCCTGCTGGGCGGCTTCGGCCTGCTGCATCTCGGCGTTCTGGTTGCGCTCGGCATCCAGCTCGCGGGACTGCTCTTCCTGGCGGCGTGCCATGGCATGGCGCTCGCGCACCTTTTCCTGCAGCGCCTTGGTGGCCTTCGCCATCATGCCCACTTCATTGCCCATGTCCGTGTGCGGAATGGCGATCGACACATTCTCGTCGGCAACGGCACCCAGTGCGCCATGGATGGCGGTAAGCGGTCGGGTGATGCCGTTGATGATGAGATAGGCGGCGATCAGGCCGAGCGTGACGACAAGCCCGCCGATCATGACCGCCTTCCAGATCATCGCGTTGATCTTCACCTGGAGGTCGTCGATGTAGACGCCGGTGCCGATCACGATTTTCCACGGTTCATAGGCCTGGCTATAGGCGGCCTTGAGGAAAACCTCGCCATTCGGGTCGGTCGGCTTTTCCCAATAATATTCGGTGATGCCGCCGCCCTTCTGGCCTTTCGCGATCATTTCCTCGCGGAACAGATTGCCCATCTTGTCGGGCAGCCCCTTCTGCGCCAGACCGACCTGCTTCTGCACGGGGTGGAAGATCATGGTCACGTCATAGTCGAGGCCGAACAGGTAGCCGTTCGGTTCATACTTGATCGAGGTCAGCGTCTTGAAGGCCTGGGCCTTGGCGTCTTCCGGGCTCAACTCGCCGGCTTTCACCCGTTCCTCGAAGCCCTTGATGATGGCGATGCCGGATTCCACCTGCGTGCGCAGCATGTCGTAGCGCTCGGCATAGATGGAGTCGGATGCGGTCTTGATCTGGAAATAGGTGGCCACGCCGAACGCGACCATCAGGGCGCCGATCAGCAGAAAAAGTTGATGGGAGATTTTCAGGTTTTTCATAGGTCCTCGCGCAATCGAATGATCCGGTCGGTGTCCTACCGATCCTGCGAGGTTGGTCTGCGCTCGCGAGCGTATGCGTCATGCTGCTACCGGGTTATATCGTCACATTCCGATAAAACCGGTAAAATTTGATTTATAAACCGGCAACTATAAATGAACCCCAAGAACTAATAGAAAAATAGTCGCAGATGATACGGATCTGGCCCGGGACAGATATGCATCGCCGCTGCTCTAAGCGTAGGGTTGTGCAGACAGGGTAAGGACAATCGCAAGACTGCTGCCGGAGGTTGCCTCGACTGCCGGTTTCGTCGGTATTCTCAACCTTGACTGTACTTTTCAAGCCAAACGCCCCGGCATGACCGAGGCGTCTGTCCCGCATTTTCAGCGGAAGGCCCGCACAGCCCGGATCGTATGGCTGAGGTGGGGCAGGGAACCGGATGGGGTCAATCGACGCGCAGCTCGAATGTCGTGAAATCGAGCGACTTGGCTGCAGCGGGGTCGGTCAGCGAGGCCGGGACGGGTGGCAAGCTCGTGTTTCCCGGCACTGCAGCCGTGGTTGCATCGACGTCGATGCCGTCGGCCGGTCCGGCGCTGGCGGCGGCAATGACGCTGCCATTCGTGGTCCAGCCGTCGGCCTTGCTAAAGAAGACCACCGGCGAGCCGCCGAGCCAGGCTTCGGTGCGCTTCAGCTTCCGCTCTCCGTCGACCTCGACGATTTCGGCCGCCTGGGTGCCGGGAGCGATCTGCGGAACATTGTAGGCTTTCTCGTCCTTCTCTTCCCTCGGCGCGGGGCAGTCCGTGCAGCTGATGACGAGAATGCTGGAGCCAATAGCCCTGGCGCTGCCGACCACCTCGATCGATGATGCCAGTGCCGGCCCGGTGGCAAACAGAAGCGCGGCGGTCAGTATAAGCTTGCGCATGACGAAATCCCCGAATTGCTTTCGAGGAGAGTTTTACGCGGCGATTATTGCCATCCGGTCAGGCCGATCGATCGAATTTTATCGATCTCGGTTTTTCTGTCGGTTTCCGGTCTTCAATCCCGGCCGATGGCCCGCCAGCCGATATCGCGGCGGCAAAAGCCGTTGTCCCATTCGACCGTGTCGACCAGCCGATAGGCGGCCGCCTGCGCTTCGGCAACGCTTGAGCCGAGCGCGGTTGCGTTCAGCACGCGCCCGCCGGTGGCGACCAGCTGATGGTCCTTCAGCGCCGTTCCGGCGTGGAAGACCTTGGCCTTGTCCGTGGCATCCGGCAGCGCCCGGATCGCCGTGTTCTTCTCGAAGGCGCCCGGATAGCCCTTCGATGCCAGCACCACGGTCAAGGCCGTCTCGTCGCGCCATTGGACGGAAACCTCGTGCAGCCGGCCGGTGGCCGTCGCATGCAGCAGTTCGAGCAGGTCGCTCTTCAGCCGCATCATCAGCACCTGGCATTCCGGATCGCCGAAGCGGACATTGTATTCGATCAGTTCCGGCCCCTTGTCGGTGATCATCAACCCGGCGAAGAACACGCCGGAAAAGGGCATGCCCATCTCCGCCATGCCGCGCATGGTCGGCTCGATGATCTCCTTCATCGTGCGATCGACCAGGTCCGGCGTCATCACCGGGGCCGGCGAACAGGCGCCCATGCCGCCGGTGTTCGGCCCCGTGTCGCCGTCGCCGACGCGCTTGTGGTCCTGGGCGGTGGCGAGCGGCAGAAGCGTCTTGCCGTCGCACAGGCAGAAGAAGCTCGCTTCCTCGCCGTCGAGAAAGGCCTCGACCACCACCTCGGCACCGGCCTCGCCGAACGCGCCCTCGAAGCAGTCGTCGATGGCGGCTAAGGCTTCGTCCAGCGTCATGGCAACCGTGACGCCCTTGCCGGCGGCAAGGCCATCGGCCTTGATGACGATCGGCGCACCCTGGGCACGCGCATAGGCCTTGGCCTTGGGCGCATTGTTGAAGCGCTGGTAGGCGCCGGTCGGGATGTCGTAGCGGGCACAGAGGTCCTTGGTGAAGCCTTTGGAACCCTCAAGCTGTGCCGCGGCGGCGGATGGGCCGAATACGGCAAACCCCTCGGCGCGCAATTGGTCGGCAAGACCGGCGACCAGCGGCGCCTCAGGGCCGACCACGACGAAGTCGATCTCGTGGCCGCGGCAGAAGGCGAGGATTTCGTCCAGGTCGTCGGCGCTGATCGGCACCAGGGTCGCATGCTCGGCGATGCCCGGATTGCCGGGGATCGCGTAAAGCGTGGTCAGGAGCGGCGATTGGGCGATCTTCCAGGCAAGGGCATGCTCGCGTCCGCCCGAACCGATCAACAGAACCTTCATCGCCCGCCCTCCGAATGCCTTGGGAATAGCTGCGCGGTTAAGCGCAGGGGGGCAAAAGGTCAAGAAAAAACCCGGAAGCTTTGCATTCCTGTGGAGCGCAGACGCGATTCCTTGCCTTCGCCGCCGTCGCGGCTATGGTCGCCGCTCGCAAATCTGGAGAATACCCATGGCCGACGACAGCAAATCCATCGCCGCGATCATCGCCTCCGAGGTCAATGCCCGCCCCGAGCAGGTGATCGCTGCCGTGGAACTGCTCGACGGCGGTGCGACCGTGCCCTTCATCGCCCGTTACCGCAAGGAAGTGACCGGCGGCCTCGACGACACGCAGCTGCGCAATCTCGCCGAACGGCTGACCTATCTTCGTGAACTCGGTGCCCGCCGCAAGGCGATCGTCGAATCGATCACCTCGCAGGGCAAGATGACCGACGAGTTGATGGGCAAGATCTTCAAGGTCGCCACCAAGGCCGAGCTGGAAGACATCTATCTGCCGTTCAAGCCGAAGCGTCGCACCCGCGCCGAGATCGCCCGCGAAAAGGGGCTCCAGCCGCTCGCCGACGCGATCTGGGCCGACCGCGCCGCCGATCCGGCAAAGCTTGCCGAGGCCTACATCACCGCCGAGGTGCCGGATGTGAAGGCAGCGCTCGAAGGCGCCCGCGACATCGTCGCGGAAGCGATCTCGGAGAACGCCGACCTGATCGGCCGCCTGCGCAACGACATGAAGGATCGCGCCATCCTCTATTCCAAGGTGGTCGAGGGCAAGGAAGCTGCCGGCGAGAAATTCGCCGACTATTTTGCCCATTCCGAACGCTGGGCGACCGTCCCCGGACACCGGGCGCTGGCCATGCTGCGCGGCTGGAATGAGGAGATGCTCACCCTGTCGATCGAGGTCGACAGGGACGATCCGTCGCCGGTCAAGCCGGCCCAGCGGACCATCGCGGCTGCCTACGACATCGCCGGCAAGGGACCGGCCGACCAGTGGCTGATGGAAGTCGCCGGCTGGACCTGGCGTGTGAAGCTTTCCGTATCCCTGTCGCTCGACCTGATGCGCGACCTGCGCGAACGGGCGGAAGAAGAAGCGATCCACGTCTTCGCCCGCAATCTGAAAGACCTGCTGCTCGCCGCTCCCGCCGGCTCGCGTCCGACCATGGGGCTCGATCCGGGCATCCGTACCGGCGTCAAGGTCGCCGTCGTCGACGGCACCGGCAAGGTGCTCGAGACGACGACCGTCTATCCTTTCCCACCGAAGAACGACATTCGCGGCACCCAGGCCGAGCTTGCCTCGCTGATCCGCAAGCACAAGGTCGAGCTGATCTCGATCGGCAACGGAACGGGCAGCCGCGAGACCGAACGGCTGGTCGCCGACATGCTCGCCCAGTTGCCGGCAACGGCGCCGAAGCCGACCAAGGTCATCGTCTCGGAAGCCGGCGCCTCGGTCTATTCGGCCTCGGAGACCGCCGCCAAGGAATTTCCCGGCCTTGACGTTTCGCTGCGCGGGGCCGTCTCGATTGCCCGCCGCCTGCAGGATCCGCTTGCCGAACTCGTCAAGATCGAGCCGAAGTCGATCGGGGTGGGCCAGTACCAGCACGACGTCGACCAGGGCCGGCTCGGGCGCTCGCTCGATGCGGTGGTCGAAGATGCGGTGAACGCCGTCGGCGTCGATCTCAACACGGCGTCCGTCCCGCTTCTCGCCCGCGTCTCCGGTCTCGGCAGCTCGATCGCCGAAGCCATCGTCACCCACCGCGACGAGACCGGCCCCTTCCAGAGCCGCAAGGATCTCCTCAAGGTCCCGCGGCTTGGCGCCCGCACCTTCGAGCAATGCGCCGGCTTCCTGCGAATCCCGAACGGCAAGGAGCCGCTCGACGCTTCGGCCGTTCACCCGGAAGCCTATGGCGTGGCGAAGAAGATCGTCGCCGCCTGCGGCCGCGACCTGCGCACCCTGATGGGCGACAGCGCGACCCTCAAGAGCCTCGATCCGAAGAGGTTCATCGACGAGCAGTTCGGCCTGCCGACCGTCAAGGACATCATCGCCGAACTGGAAAAGCCCGGCCGCGACCCGCGCCCGAGCTTCAAGACCGCAACCTTCGCCGATGGCGTAGACGAGATCACCGACCTGAAGCCCGGAATGCTGCTCGAAGGGACGGTCACAAACGTCGCCGCCTTCGGCGCCTTTGTCGATATCGGCGTGCATCAGGACGGCCTTGTGCACGTCTCCCAGCTTGCCGATCGCTTCGTCAAGGACCCGCATGAGGTGGTCAAGGCCGGCGACGTGGTGAAGGTCCGCGTCGTCGAGGTCGACGTCAAGCGCAAGCGCATCGCGCTGACCATGCGCAAGGATGGCGGCGAGGCGCCCCAGCCGTCGATGCGCGATGCACGCGGATCGGCAAACGCCATGCGTCACGCCAGTGCCAAGCCTTCGGCAAAGCCGGATGCCCCAGCGCTCGGTGGCCTGGGCGCGGCGCTTGCCGAGGCGATGCGCAAGAAGTAGCGGTTTGAGGCGCCGGCGGAGCCAATCCGCCGGTTCCCTTGGCGCCGTCTTTGCTCTATCAATTCGCCCATGAACACCGCCGCCGATCAGAACGGGCGCGTTGCCGACGCGCCATCCGACAACTGGGTCTACCGGATCCTGCCGCCCGCCGCCTGGCCCTATGCGCAACTGGCTCGCTGGGATCGGCCGATCGGCTGGCAATTGCTGATGTGGCCGTGTTTCTGGTCCTCGGCGCTGGCGGCCAATGTGCTGGCGGAGCGTGGGCAGCTGAGCGTCCCGCTGTTCCTCTTCCATCTCTTCCTGTTCTTCGCCGGTTCGGTCGCCATGCGCGGCGCCGGCTGCACCTATAACGACCTCGTCGACGAGGAGATCGACATGGCGGTGGCCCGCACGCGGTCGCGCCCGCTCCCCTCCGGACGGGTGACGCGGCGCCAGGCCAAGCTCTTCCTCGTGGCGCAGGCGCTGGTCGGTCTGGTGGTACTGCTCTGTTTCAACCGCTTCGCCAGCGTGCTGGGCGTGACCTCGCTCCTCATCGTCGCCATCTATCCCTTCGCCAAGCGCTTCACCGACTGGCCGCAATTCTTCCTTGGGCTTGCCTTTTCCTGGGGGGCGTTGATGGGCTGGGCGGCGCTGGCCGGCTGGCTGTCGCTTTCCAGTCTGTTTCTTTATGGGGCAGCGATCGCCTGGACGATCGGTTACGACACGATCTACGCCCATCAGGACAAGGAGGATGACGCGCTGGTCGGCGTGCGCTCCACCGCCCGCCTGTTCGGCGAAAACACGCGGTCCTGGCTGATCGGCCTCTACGGCCTGACGCTCTTCCTGCTGTTCGTCGCCTTTGCCCTGGCCGGGATCGGCTTCCTGGCCTATGTCGGACTGGCGGTCGCCGCCTTGATGTTCGCCTACCAGATACGCGTGCTCGACATCGACGATCCGGCCCAGTGCCTGGCGCTGTTCAAGTTCAACAACAAGGTCGGCGCGATCCTGTTCCTCGGCCTTCTGGCGGCGCTGCCCTTCGCCTGATCCTTTCTGTTTCGATGTGGAACATGCGAAACGGCCCGGATGAGCATCCGGGCCGTTTGTCGATCAGCTGAAATTAACGGGTCGGATCGGCCAGGGCCGAACTGTGTCAATTGCGGGCAATGATTTCCTTGCCGGAGATCTTCATCGACACGCCGAGCTTGCCGGTCGTGCGGCGCACCAGGAAGCGCGGGCGGCGTTCGGCGAAATAGGAATGGCGGCGGCGCGGCTGGGCCTCGCGGGCCCGCACTTCGCCGAGATGTTCTTCCAGCGGGCGGGCGACGCCATCAGCCTCGACCATCAGCATGGGAATGCGGAAGGCATCAGACCAGCCGCGCCAGTCGGCGGCGATGTCGCAAAGGTCGTGTGCGACCAGAAGCGGGATGCAGAGCTCCGGATCCTCGTGATGCAGTTCGAGCGTAACGGTCACTTCCCCGTCTCCATGGTCGATCGCCCGTGCGGCCACACCCTTGAAGGCGCGCGCCGGCAAGGCGAATGAAAGGGGCAGGCCGCTCGAGGCCAGGATCTTGCGCAGCACGGCACCACGTTCGTCGATGGTTATCGTCACATCGCCGGAAGCACCCCGCGCTGCGTAGGTCACCTGTTGCGGAAACCGGGTCGGATCCAGTCGCAGCGTCGCGCCTGCCCATGCGGGCTTCATAACCGTGTTCGTCATCTTCATGCTACCCTTGTTTTACCCGAGAGCGCTTCATGCGTTCGTCTGATTGGGACTTTTCGTCCTCTATGGCTGGAAGGTAGCGCTCCTCCCTGAGAGACAGCTTAAAAATCGCGGTTAAAAAAACTTTGCCGGCTCAAATGGTTAGCGTTTTCGAATGTGGCACGGTTTGTAAAACGTGAACGCAGGCCTCGCATGACAGGCCGGGACAAGCCTCGTCTGGCAGCTTCTGCGAAAATTGCGATATTCCGTTCTCAAGAGAGTTGTCTCCATGGTTTCGACCTATCTGAGCTATGATCTCGTCGTGCGCGACATCAAGTCCAGCCTCAATCGGACCGCGGCCGACCGCCAGGTCACGCGCGAATCGGCCTACTATGAAGCGAATATCGGCAACGTGACTTCGGTCGACGAATTCCTCGACGACTACCGGCTCTATTCCTTCGCGATGAAGGCGCACGGTCTCGAAGACATGACCTATGCCAAGGCCTTCATGCGCAAGGTGCTGGAAAGCGACCTGACGGACGACAACAGCTATGCCAACAAGCTGACCGACGACCGCTACCGCAATTTCGCCGCCGCCTTCTCCTTCTCGTCGGCGACGAAGATCCCGCAGACCGAGACGCAGACGGAGGAGATGATCGGTCTCTACAATGCCACGATCATCAACAGGGACGAGCAACTTGCCGAGGACACGCGATACTATGAGATCATGGTCGATCGCACCACCAATGTGGATGTCTTCCTGCATGACGACCGTCTGCGGGATTATGTGCTGACGGCCTATGGCATAGACCGGAAGACCTATAATTACGATCTGGTCCGCGGCGCGCTCTCCAGCGATGTCAGCGATCCGGCCAGCTATTACAATACGGTCATTCTTCCCCAGGCCAACGCCGCCTCCACCCAGATTGCCGACAACAACACCATCCTGACTGCCGTCAACGGCCGTGCTTCCGCCATGACCATGGCGGCGACCATGCAGAGCGTCATCGACCAGCAGCCGGTGATCCAGGGGCAGATCGACGATCTGGAATTGCAGAAGCTCGAGCCGGCCGCCGATGTGCCCGCGCTCGATGCGCAGATCGCGACGCTCCAGGCCCAGTTGCAGGCGATGTACACCGCCGTCGGCGTCACGGACGTCAGCGAGGTGCCACCGCTGCTTTCGGCGCAGCAGACGATCATCAACGACTACAACGCCATCCTGCCGCCCGTGGGGGCTGAGACGACGACGCTGGTCAACAAGCTCAAGGAAGACAACAAGCGGCTGCAGAACATCGTCGCCGGCTTCTCCGCCTATGAACAGCTCGCCAACGCCTTCGGTTTCGCCAGTGACGGCACGGTCGCTGCCGGCTCCGCCCAGACGGCTGCAAACAAGCAGGCGACGACCAATCTCTATATTTTCGGCCAGGACCGCCTGACCCGGACCGGCGCCTTGCTCAACGACGAATACTACAAGTCCAAGATCGCCAGCATTGCCACGGTCGACGAGCTTCTGGCCGACAGTCGCCTGGTGTCCTACGTCAAGACGGCATTCGGGCTGACCAGCGCCGCGGTCGTCTCCTCGACGCTGGAATTCGTCATCACCAGCGATCCGGATGATCCGGCCAGCTACCTCAATCAGCAGTACAAGCTGAACAAGAACTACGACAACTTCGTCGCACTGGCGCGGGCCTTCAACTTCCAGGCAGACGGCACGCTTGCCTCCGGTGATCCGGCCCAGACCCCGCAGCAGCTGTCCCAGACGTCCAGCCGCTATTTTTCAGGCTATGACGATACCCATGAAGCGGCCGACGAACGGGCGATCAAGGCCTACAAGAACGCGCTGGCCGCCTTCAACACCGACAGCGGCAGTATTCGCACCGTCGATGAACTGGTCGGCACCAAGGCCGTCTATGAATTCGCCATGCAGGCCGTCGGCCTCGACCCGGACGAGATTTCCAAGCGGACGATGAAGAAGGTCCTGATGAGCGACCTGGACGATCCGAGGAGTTTTGCCAATTCGCTGAAGGATGATCGCTACGTTCGGTTCGCCCAGCTGTTCAATTTCGACGGAAAGGGCGATCTCAGCTGGCCGGCCATGGCCCAGGACGAGGGCACGATCAAGAAATACGCCAAGAACTATATCGTCCAGAAGACCCGTTTCGCCGAAGAGGACCAAAAGGAGAGGCTGAAGAAGGAAGCCGAGACCGAGGCCGAGTATTATCAGGACAAGATCGCCAGCCTGAAGACACTCGACGAGTTTCTCGGGGACCGCCGGCTCGTCGACGTCGCTCTCGTCGCCAAGAGGATCGATCCCTCGCAGGTGACCGACGACTTCATGAAGAAGGTCTTCGCATCCGACCTTGGAGATCCGAAGAGCTTCGTCCACGAACAGAAGGACACCCGCTTCGCCGAGCTTCTGGCATCCTTCAATTTCAACGAGCATGGCAAGGTTGCCAGCACCGCGAGCGGCGGCATCCAGACGCCGGGCGAGGTGCGCGAGGAGCTCAACCTGTTCCTGCGCCAGACGCTCGAGACGGAGGAAGGCAACAACAATCCGGGCGTTCGCCTCGCGCTCTATTTCGAGCGCATGGCCGGAACCATCACCTCTGCCTACGACATTCTCGGCGACACGGCCCTGCTCGAATTCTTCCGCACCACCTACAGCCTGCCGGCCGAGCTCTCTAGCATGGACATCGACCAGCAGGCGCGGATTGTCGAGAAGAACCTGGAACTCGCCGATCTCGCCGATACGGACAAGCTGTCCAAGCTCGTCCGTCGATTCACCATTATGTACGAACTGGAAAATGGCGGCGGTTCGTCGCCGTCCCTGTCGATCCTGATGGGCGGCGGCAATGTCGGTATCAATGCCGACCTGCTGATGTCGATTTCGCAGCTGCGGGCAGGGTGAGGATGAGCGAGCGGGCGCTGGTTCGCCGCTTGTCCTGGCCAAGGTCCGGACAAGGTCCCGGCTGCACGATAATGATTATATTCTAATTCATTTTTTCTGAGGGCCCGTCATGGTTTCGACCTACCTGAGCTACGACCTCGTCGTGCGTGATATGAAGGCCAGTCTCGATCGCACCGCTTCCGACGCGCAGGTGGCGCGCGAGGCCGCCTATTACGAGGAAAATATCGGCAAGGTGACCTCGGTCGAAGAGTTCCTCGACGACTACCAGCTCTACTCCTACGCCATGAAGGCCTATGGCCTGGAAGACATGACCTATGCCACGGCCTTCATGAAGAAGGTGCTGGAGAGCGACCTGACCGACGAGGACAGCTACGCCAACAAGCTGACGGACGACCGCTATCGCAACTTCGCCACGGCCTTCCAGTTCACCACTGCCACCAAGGATGCCCAGTCGGACGCGCAGGAGACGGCGGTCTTCGACCTCTACGCCCAGGCCCAGATCGACCAGACGGCAAGCATCAAGGAAGAGACGGCCTACTACGAATCGGTGATCGACAACGTCACGTCGGCCGAGGAACTGGTCGGCACCAACAGGCTGTTCGGCTATATCCTCGACGCCTACGGCATCGACCGCACCTATTACACCGACGAGCATCTCATCAAGGTTCTGACCAGCGATCTCGACGACGAGAACAGCTATGTCAACCAGTTGGTCGCCACCGACGAGGCGTCCGACAACGACTACAATTCGGCCGCCTTCCTGGCGCTCGCCGAAGCCTTCAGCTTCAACACGGACGGATCGTTGGCGGGCGACAGCGCCCAGACCGACGCGCAGAAGGAAGCGACGATTTCGGCCTATGTGTCGGCCAATACCACCTATGCTTCGGAATACACGCTGGAGCGCGAGCAGGCCTATTACGAAACGAAGATCGCGAGCATCGCCACGGTCGATGAAATCACCGGCGACGAGCGGCTGTTCGAATATGTCAAGGCGGCGTTCCAGCTCGACTCCAACCTGTTGAAATCGGAATTCTACAACATCGTCACCAGCGACCTCGACGACGAGGACAACTATGCGGCGACCAATGGGGGTTCCGCCTGGACCAGCATCGCGGCGATGTTCAACTTCGACGAGGACGGCAATGTCAAGGACGGCATGTCGGCCCAGGACGAGGAGCAGTTGTCGACCACGCAATCGGCCTATGAGAACCACTATGACGACGCCGATGCGGAGGACCTGCAGACGCTCCTCGACTACTATTCCGACACGATGGCCGACATCACCTCGGTCGACGACCTGCTCGGGGACAGTTCGATCCGCGCGATCCTGTTCAAGGCCTTCGGCATCGAGGAGGGCGAGTATAGTGATGCCGAGCTGAAGAAGGCGCTGACCAGCGATCTCACCGATCCGAAGAGCTATGCCAACAAGAGCCGCGACGAGCGCCTGATCAACCTTGCCAGCGCCTTCAATTTCGACGCGGACGGCGAGGCCGAAGCGCCGCTTTTGGCGCAGAATGAGATCACCATCACGACGGTCGCGAAGGCCTATATCGTCAACCAGGTCCGCTATCTCGAGGACGCCGAGCTGGAAGCGGCGCAGGAGGAGGCGGAGGCCGAGGCCGAGTATTACCAGGAGACCATTCTCGGCATCACCAGCGCGGCCGAACTGCTGGCCGACCGGCGGCTCGTCGATGTCGTGCTGATCGCCAAGGGCTTTGACCCGGATGAGGTGACCGACGACTTCCTCAAGCAGATCTTCCAGTCTGACCTGTCGGATGAGAAGAGCTTTGTCAACCAGCAGGAGGACGAGGCCTGGGCGGAGCTGCTCGCCTCCTTCAACTTCGACGCGGACGGTCTTCTGACGCGCGACAGCGTCGGCACGGTCCAGCAGCGTGGCGCGGTTCTCGAGGCGCAGAACCTCTACCTGCACCAGGTGCTGGAGGAAGAGCAGGGCAACAGCAATGCCGGCGTGCGCCTGGCTCTTTATTTCGAGCGGGTCGCCCCGACGCTCACCGACGCCTACGACCTGCTCGGCGACGACGCCCTGCTCGAAACCTTCCGGGTCGCCTTCGGCTTCACCGAGGATTTCTCCAACATGGACATCGACATGCAGGCGGCGCTGGTCGAGAAGAACCTCGACCTGTCCGAGATGCAGGATCCGGAAAAGATGAAGAAGTTCCTGCAACGCTTCACTGCCATGTACGACACGGAAAATGCCGACTATTCCTCCTCGGCGCTCACGGTGCTGACCGGCGGCACCGGCGGCATCAGCGCCGATCTGCTGCTGTCCATCGCCACCCTCAAGAGCTGACGAAAGCCTGGACGCGCGCCTCTTGCCGGCGCTTCCCGTTTCGGCTATCGATATATCTATTGGGATATATCGATTCCCTTTGGGAGGTTTTGATGCTCGCTTCATTTCGCTCGCTTCGCGACCTGGCAAAGGCTGCCCTTGTCGCCGCCGCGGTTCTCGCCCCGACGGTAACGGCCGCCCATGCCGAAGACGGGGTCACCGTATTCGCCGCCGCCAGCCTGAAGGAGGTGCTGGGAGAGGTCTCCGAAGCCTGGAGGGCCGAGACGGGGAGGGAGACGACGCTGTCGTTTGCCGGCAGTTCGGCGCTTGCCAAGCAGATCGAGCAGGGCGCCCCGGCCGATCTTTTCATTTCCGCCGACCTGAAATGGATGGACTATCTCGACAAGGCCGGCCTTGTCGCGGGCGAGAGCCGCGTCGACCTGCTCGGCAATCGCCTGGTCCTCGTCGCACCGAAGGATGCCGCCACCACGGCGACGATCGCGGAGGGTTTCCTGCTGGCCGATCTTCTGGCCGGCGGCCATCTCGCCATGGCCAATACCGATGCCGTTCCGGCCGGCACCTATGGCAAGGCGGCGCTGCAGAAGCTCGGCGTCTGGGACAGCGTCAAAAACCATGTGGTCCAGGCGGAGAACGTGCGCGCCGCGCTGCTTCTCGTGTCGCGCACTGAGGCGCCGCTCGGCATCGTCTACGAGACCGATGCCAAAGCTGATACCGGTGTCAGGGTCGTGGACCGGTTTCCCGAATCGAGCCATCCTGCCATCGTCTATCCCGCTGCCGTTCTGAAAGAGGCCAGGAATGCCGAAGATGCCGCCGCCTTCCTCGCCTATCTGCAGGGAGCAAAGGCCCATGCCATCTTCACGGCCGCCGGCTTCACCGTGCTCGCCAAGACCAACTAGGATCGCTCTGGCGTGGCGCTGACCCCGGAAGAACTGACCGCCATGCTGCTCAGCCTCAAGGTCGCGGCGGTCGCCGTGGCCTTCTCGCTGCCCTTCGGCATTGCGGTCGCCTGGGCTTTGTCCCGGCGCGATTTTTGGGGCAAGAGCCTTCTCAACGGCCTCGTCCACCTGCCGCTGATCATGCCGCCGGTGGTGACCGGCTATCTTCTGCTGCTGACCTTCGGCCGGCGCGGTGCCGTTGGCGCCTTCCTCGACGAGTGGTTCGGCCTCGTCTTCTCCTTCCGCTGGACCGGCGCGGCGCTTGCTGCCGCGGTCATGGGCTTTCCGCTGCTCGTCCGCTCGATCCGTCTGTCTCTCGATGCGGTCGATCGAAGGCTGGAAACGGCCGCCTCGACGCTGGGCGCAGCCCCGGCCTGGGTCTTCGCCACGGTGACCCTGCCGCTGATCCTGCCCGGTATCGCCGCCGGCGCCGTGCTCGCCTTCGCCAAGGCCATGGGCGAGTTTGGCGCGACGATCACCTTCGTCTCCAACATTCCCGGCGAAACCCAGACGCTCGCCTCCGCCATTTATACCTATACCCAGGTGCCGGGCGGCGACGTCGCGGCCATGCGGTTGACGCTGATCTCCATCGCCGTTTCGCTTGCCGCCGTCATCGCGTCGGAAGTCCTGTCGCGCCGCATGGCGGCAAGGATCGGTGCCGCATGATGCTGGAAATTGATGTCCGGCACAGGCAGGGTAAGTTCGACCTTACGGTTGGTCTTTCCATCAGCGACGGCCTCACCGCGCTGTTCGGGCCCTCAGGGTCGGGCAAGACCACACTCGTCAATCTGGTGGCCGGGTTAATCCGCCCCGATCGTGGCAGCATCGCCTTCAACGGCGAGATCTGGGTGGATGGAGAAAGCCGCCGCTTCGTGCCGCCGCATCGCCGACGCATCGGCTATGTCTTTCAGGAGGCGAGGCTCTTCCCGCACCTCACCGTGCGCGGCAATCTGCGCTACGGCGCACGCTTCGCCCCGCGCCACCAACCGGGCGAAGACCTAGACCGGGTGGTGGATCTGCTGCGCATCGGACCGCTTCTCGACCGCCGTCCGGCGCTGCTCTCCGGAGGCGAAAAACAGCGTGTCGCTCTCGGGCGAGCCCTGATGGCCAAGCCGCGCCTGCTCCTGATGGACGAGCCGCTGTCCGCCCTCGACCATGACCTCAAGGCGGCGATCCTGCCGGACATCGAGCGCATGCGCGATGAGGCCGGCATCCCGATCCTCTATGTCAGCCATTCCATCGAGGAAGTGACGCGTCTCGCGACGCGGGTGGTGGTCATGGATGCGGGCAGGACGGTTGCGATCGGCAGGCCCGACGAGGTGCTCGCCGTCGTTCCGACGGCTACGGGCGACATGAAGGCCGGGAGTTTCCTGCATGCCGTCGTCACCGGACACAGTCCGGACGAAGGTTTGACATTCGCCGAATCCAGAGCCGGTCCGCTGTTTCTGCGCGCCACCGACATTCCGGTCGGCGCGCATATCCGCGCCTTCGTGCCGACCAGCGAAGTCATGCTGGCAACCGTGCGGCCGGAAGGCATATCGACGCTCAACCGGCTGGAGGGCACGGTCGAGACCGTCAACGAGGCGGGCTCCGCGGTCATGGTCGCGATCGATTGCAATGGCGAGCGCGTGCTGGCCGAGATCACCCGGAGGTCCGCCACCAGTCTCGGACTGGTCGAGGGGATGCCGGTTCATCTGTTGTTCAAGGCAGTCTCGATTGCCGCCGAGGGCATCTATCGCACCGCTTGACGCTTACCAGGCACATCAATCCTCGGCGGAGGCCTTCGACATCTTTTCGGCAGGAGAAAAGCTGGGATCGATCATCGCCTCCACCCAGCCGATGTCCTTGGCAAGCGCCCGCCGGGCCTCGGCCTCCATCCGACGGCAGCAGGCAAGCAAGGCCTCGCCGAACGGGGTCAATCCCGCACCGCCGCCGCTCTTTCCGCCGTGCCGGGTAAAGATGGAGGGCTCCTTGAACATCCGGTTGATTTCGTCGGCCAGCAGCCAGGCGCGGCGATAGGACATCCCCATGGCGGCACCCGCCGCCCGGATCGAGCCGTGCTCGGCAATGCCGGCCAGAAGCGACACCTTGCCGGGGCCGAGACGCACGCCGTTGGCGAGGTCGATGCGCAGCGTCAGCCGTGTCGCCTTTTCGCTCATGGCGTGCCGATCATCTTGCCGGGGTTCATGATGCCGGCCGGGTCGAAGGCCTGCTTGATGCGGTTCATCAGTTCGGTCTCGATCGCCGGGCGGCTGGCGATCAACTCGTCGCGCTTCAACTGGCCAACGCCGTGCTCGGCGGAAATCGAGCCGGCATGGGCATGTACGATGGCATGCACCACGGCATTGACCTCACGCCAGCGGGCGATGAAGGCGGCCTTGTCGGCGCCCACCGGCTGGCTGATATTGTAGTGGATATTGCCGTCGCCGAGATGGCCGAAGGCGAAGACCCGGGCCTCCGGGATGAGTGCCAGAACCGCCGCATCGGCCTCGGCGAGGAAGCGCGGCACGCGTGACACCGGCACCGACACGTCATGCTTGATCGACCCGCCTTCGGGCTTCTGCGCTTCCGACATGCTTTCACGCAAGCGCCAGAAGGCCTCCTGCTGGGCAAGCGAGGAGGCGATGACCGCATCCTTCACCAGGCCCGCCTCGAAAGCTTCCTCCAGCAGCGTGTCGATCATCCGCTCGGCGGTCGCCGCCGAATCCGAGGTCGAAATGTCGATCAGCGCATACCAAGGATGGGCTGAGGCGAGAGGATCGCGCACGCCGGGAATGTGCCTCGTCGTAAACTCGATGCCGATGCGCGGCATCAGCTCGAAGCCGGTCAGCGCGGTGCCGCACAATAGCGATGCCCGCTCGAGCAGCGCCAAGGCTTCGTCCGGAGAGTCGAGTCCGGCAAAGGCCACCTGCCGCCCGCGTGGTTGCGGATAGAGTTTGAGCACCGCACCGGTGATTACCCCGAGCGTGCCTTCCGCGCCGATGAACAGGTCGCGCAGGTCGTAGCCGGAATTGTCCTTCTTCAGACGCCGCAAACCGTCCCAGATCTCGCCGGTCGGCAGCACCACCTCCAGCCCGAGGCAGAGCTGGCGGGCATTGCCATAGGCGAGCACGGCCGTGCCGCCGGCATTGGTCGACAGATTGCCGCCGATGCGGCACGAGCCCTCCGAACCGAGCGACAGCGGGAACAGCCGGCCGTTCTCCTCGGCCGCCTTGCGGATGTCGGCGAGGATGACGCCACCATCGGCGACGATCACGTCGGCCACGGTGTCGATCTCGCGGATGCGGTTCATCCGTTCGAGCGAAAGCACGACGTCGGCCTGTCCTTCGCGCGGGACATGCCCGCCGACATGGCCCGTGCGCCCGCCCGCCGGCACGATCGGTGTGCCGGTTTTGCTGGCAAGCGAAAGGATGGCGGAGACCTCCTGCGTCGAGCCGGGCTTCAGCACCAGCGGCGATGTTCCGTGATAGAGCCCCCGGCTCTCGACCAGATAGGGCGCGATATCGGCGGCGGCTGTCAACGCATTGGCTTCGCCGACGATCGATACGAAGGCTTTCAAGATATCCGACAGGTTGTCGCTCACGGTCACCTTCGACCTCCTATGCGTTTCTGGGTGCAGCGGCACGTTTCAGCCGGTCGTTGATCGCCTCGCCCAGCCCATGGTCGGGAACCGGCGTCACGGCTATGCCGCTCGCACCCGTCTGGTCTGCGCGCTTTAGAAAGCCGAACAGATTGGTGGCCGCCTCGGCGAGATCGCCCGAGGGGCTGAGGTCGAAGACCGCTGCGGCCTGGTCCATGCCCTCGACCGGCTGGTTGCCGAAGCGGATCAGCGCCTCGCCGGGCATGACGCTTGTAGCATCAAGCCGGACATGGGCATTCGGTGCATAATGCGAGGCGAGCATGCCAGGCGCCTCGATCGCGGCCGTGCCGGTCGCGTTGGGGCGTTCGACTGCAAGGCCGGTGGCTTCCTCGATCGCCTCGACCGGCACGCCGCCCGGCCGGAGCAGCCGGATCCGGCCGTCCTCGATCTTGAGAATAGTGGATTCGACGCCGACCGGGCAGGGGCCTGCGTCGATGACAAGCTCGATGCGCTCGCCGAGATCGGCCTCCACATGCTGCGCCGTCGTCGGGCTGATCCGGCCGGAGGAGTTGGCGCTCGGCGCCGCCAGCGGCCGACCGAAGGCGCGGATGAGCTCGCCGGCAAAGCCTTTGGGCACGCGAATGCCGACGGTGTCGAGGCCGGCGGTCGCCAGCGGATGGATCGTGCTTTCCGCCTCTAAAGGCAGCACGAGCGTCAGCGGACCGGGCCAGAAACGCTCGGCCAGCTTGCGCGACAGCGGATCGAAGGTCGCATGGCGTTCGGCCATTGCGAGATCGGCCATGTGGCAGATCAGCGGATTGAAGCGGGGCCGGCCCTTGGTCTCGTAGATTCTCGTGATTGCGCCGGGGTCGGTAGCGTCGGCGGCCAGGCCGTACACCGTTTCCGTCGGGATCGCCACCGGGCGGGCCTTGGCGAGAACGGCGGTCGCCGCATCGATCGCCGCGCCTTCGTCGGGGTCGATGGGAATGATCCGCGCCATGTCTCAAGCCTTCCTGCGTCCGGTTTGTCTGTCCATAGCGCGACAGCACCGGATCGATCAAATCCTCATTTGGCCGGGCCTGTGCGTGCATCGACAATGCCTAAGCAAGACCCTCGAAAAACAGGGATATCGTGATCGCTAAAACTTTACCCATCGGCGTAACCGAAAGAAAGAAAACTTGCGCCATAGTCCGCTTAATCGAGCCATTTGACGCCTCTTTCGGGAACCGGACCATGCAGCAAGTCAAGAACCCAGCTTCGAGCATCGCACTGCGTGTCGCAACCGCCATGCATCAGATGGGAATAGAGGGCCTGCCGAGAAATTACGAACTCGTCTACGAGGCCTATGCCGGCAGCAATCCTGAACTGGTGCGCGAATTCATCGGGCTCGGCAAGAACAAGACCCAGGATGCGCTCGACGCGCTTGGCCGCAAATATCTGCCGCATCACCATGAGGACGGCATCCTCAGCCGCCAGAACGGCCAGGTGCGCGCCGAGATGAGCAATTTCATCAGCCTGCTGAACCAGGAAAAGGTTTCGCTGACCGATTACGGCCGCCTCATCGGTCACGCCACCAAGGCGATCATGACCGAGGACATCGACCATGTCGAACTCGGCCAGTCGATCAAGGCGCTGAAAGTGGCGACCGAACAGCGCGCCAACCAGAACAGCAACGTGGTCCGTGCGGTCGTCGACAAGACCGCGGCGCTTGCCGACCTGCAGCGCGAGGCGGAAGACGCCGAAGCGGCGAAGTTCGTCGACCCGCTGACCGGTCTTGCCAGTCGCCGTGCCTTCAACAAGGCGCTCGCCAAGGTCTATGCCAATGCGGAAATGCCGGTGCTGTGCAGCATGGTGATCGGCGAGATCGACGATTTTTCCAGACTGTCCGAACTCATGGGGCCGGCCGTCTGCGAACGCTTCGTCAAGCAGGTGGGCAAGGTTGTGGAGGCCGTCGCCGGCACCGAGGACCTGGCCTGCCGCTTCGACGGCGGACGGTTCGGCATCCTGCTCTACACCTCGGAGCAGGAGGAAGTGAGCCGCATCGTCGACCTGGTTCGCTCGAAGCTCAACACCACAGTGGTCAATTCCGGCAATGGTCGGGCGCTCGGCCAGGTGCCGATGTCCTTCGGCATCTGCTTCTCGGAACAGGCGCCGAACGCCTTCGACTTCACCAATTTCACCGAAAAGGCGCTGGCGGCGTCGAAGGCCGCCGGCGGTAATACGGTCACCATCTACGGTGCCAACGACTATGCCCCGAAGGACTGGCTGATCTACAAGAAGCAGCCGGTCGGCGGCTTCTGAGAGCCGTCGGTTCGCGTTAACGTCAGATCCGGGCGATGATCTTGCGCAGTTCCGCGCAGCGGGCGCCCAGCATCAGCACGTTCTTCAGCGCTTCCTTCGGGTCGTGGGTGCGAAATAGCAGGCCGTTGTCGCGGATCGAACGGTCGATCGCCATCGACCGCGTTTCCTTGTCCGGATGGATCGCCACGGCGAAATACATGCGAGCATAATTCGGCCGGATATGCTCGAAGAACTGCTCGGAACCGCCCACCTCGGCAAAGAAGTTGGCGATGTAGAAGGCCCATTTGACATCGGCATATTTGGCAAAATTGGTCTTTGCCGCCGTCACGTGGCAATAGCCGAGATGCGGACTGTTCTCGAGCGTCTTGTGGAAGATCAGCTTGGGGAACTGGATGGAGCGGTGAAAACCGTTGATCCGGCTATGGGTGGTCTCTCCCGCTGCCTCGAGCCTGCGCCCGGTGCGCTCCGCCACTTCCTCATAGGTAAGGTAGCGCTTTTCTTCCGGCATCCAGTCTTCCCGGTGACGGGAAATGCGACCCGTGCGCAGGAATTCGGTATGTGCTGCCTTGACCGGCAAGCCGGGCTTTGCGGCGGCCCTCGGGGCGGCGAAATATCTCAGCTTCTGCATGGAAAGGCTCTGATCCTCAAGGCCGATGCGCCAATGATACGGCAGCGAGATTAACGACACTTTGCCGCATCCTGACCGCCTTCGGTTTCGCCAGGCTTGCGGCGCGTCAGTCGGGCGTCAGTCACTTTCGGCTGGTCAATTTGCGCCATAGGTTTTTCGCACTTTCGTTGATGCGGACGTTATGGCCATGGAATCCATGTCGAAAAAGCGGATGATCTCTTGCGCGACAGGAAAATCCGTGTGTCGCAAACGCTCGACGGCGTGTCGTTTCGCAATGCGGCGAAGTCCGGTCGCTGTGTTTAAATGATCCCGAACTCGAGGTGCTGTCCGACTAGGGAAGGGCAGGAAATCGGGAAGCCGGTCGAATCCCGGCGCTGCCCCCGCAACGGTGGTGGAGAATGCGTGACGGTCAAAGACCACTGGGGCGTCAGCCCTGGGAAGGTGCCGCATGCGGTCCGCAAGGATCATCTCCAGAGCCCGGAAACCAGCCTTTGAGAAGAAACTGGGATTTGACGGTCGCGGCGGGTGACCCGAGACGGCTTTGTCCGATGCCACGCAAGGCATCGCGACCGCGCATGGTCTCGACCTCCGTCACGGCAGAACGGATACGAGGACGACGACCATGGACTTGCAGAGCAAGGTATTGCGGCAGTTGAAGAATCGCCGGGACGGCTTCAGCCTCGAGCAGCCCTTCTACATCGACCAGGATTATTTCAGGCTCGACATGGAGACGATCTGGTATCGCGACTGGCTGTTCGTCGGCCATGACTGCGAGATCCCGCGCGCCGGCAATTATTTCACCGCCCAAATCGGCGACTATCCGGTGGTGATCGTGCGTGGCAAGGATCAGGTGATCCGCGCCTTCCACAACACCTGCCGCCATCGCGGCCACCGCGTCTGCACCCAGGATCGCGGCGCCTCGGCCAAGCTGGTCTGCCCCTACCATCAATGGACCTATGATCTGGACGGCTCGCTCGTCTTCGCCCGCCAGATGGGCGAGACCTTCGACAAGTCCGAATTCGGCCTGAAGCCGGTGCATTGCGAAAGCGTCGGCGGCTATATCTTCATCTGTCTCGCCAACGAGGCGGCCGATTTCGCTCCCGTGCGGGCAACGATCGAGCCCTTCCTCGCGCCGCACCGGCTGGCGGAGGCCAAGGTCGCGCATCGCAATACGATCATCGAGAAGGGCAACTGGAAGCTCGTCTGGGAAAACAACCGCGAATGCTACCACTGCGCCGGCAACCACCCGGAACTCTGCCGCACCTACCCGGAAGCGCCGTCGGCGACCGGCGTGCAGGGCGCCAAGGACGATCCGGTGATCGCCGAGCACTGGGCACGTTGCGAGGCCGCCGGCCTGCCGTCTGAGTTCACCATGGACCCGTCCGGCCAGTTCCGCGTCGCCCGCATGCCGCTGATCCAGGACGCGGAGAGCTACACCCTGTCCGGCAAGCGCGCCGTTCGCCGGCCGCTGTCCGACGATATCGGCATTTCGCACATCGGCACGATGCTGCTGTTCCATTATCCGACCACCTGGAACCACATCCTCGGCGACCACGCGATTTCCTTCCGCGTCCTGCCGATCTCGGCCGAGGAAACCGCGGTCACCACCACCTGGCTGGTCCACAAGGATGCGGTCGAAGGCGTCGACTACGATCTCGACGAACTGACCCATGTGTGGAACATGACCAACGACCAGGACCGCTCGATCGTCGAGGAAAACGCCTTCGGCATCCGCTCGCCGGCCTATGAGCCCGGCCCCTATTCCGTCGGTCACGAGGGCGGCGTCATGCAGTTCGTCGAATGGTACGCGAATTTCATGACGAACCGTCTGCAGGGCGACAAGGCCCGTCTTTCGGCGGTGGCGTGAGATGAATATCGCTCTTCCCAGCTATCGCCATGTCGATGAAATGCGCCCCTGGTCCGACCGGGAGCACAGGCTCGAATGCGTCGCCGTCACGCCCGAGGCGCCGGACGTGATGACCTTCACCTTCCGCCCCGACCGCCCGGGCCACTTCTTCCGCTATCTGCCCGGCCAGTTCGTCACCCTCGAACTGCCGGTCGGTCCGGAGCCGGTGATGCGGACCTATACGCTCTCGTCCAGCCCGTCGCGTCCTTATACCGTGGCCGTCACCGTCAAGGCGCAAAGGGATTCGATCGGCACCCGCTGGATGTTCGATCACCTGAAGCCGGGCATGCAGTTGAAGGCGATCGGCCCGCTCGGCGACTTCTCCTATGCCCGCCATCCGGGCGCCAAATACCTGTTCGTCTCGGCGGGTTCCGGCATTACGCCCATGGTGTCGATGACGCGCGATCTTTCCGATCGCCAGCCGGATTCGGACATCGCCTTTCTGCATTGCGCCCGCTCGCCGGACGACATTATCTTCCGCTGGGAGCTTGAGGCCAAGGCGCGGGAAATGCCGAACTTCACCCTCGGCTTCATCATCGAGCAATTGTCGCACGGCCAGCTCTGGTCGGGCCTCAAGGGTCGGATCGACAAGGCGAAGATAGCGCTTCTGGCTTCCGACTTCCTTGAGCGGACCGTGTTCTGTTGCGGCCCGGGGCCGTTCATGGCGACGGTGCGCGAATCGCTTGCCGGTGCCGGCTTCGACATGGCGAACTATCACGAGGAGGCCTTCCAGCCCGTCGCCCCGCCGCCGCCGGTCGTCGTCGCCGATCATGGCGGCGAGGCCCAGGCGACCAGGGTCGTCTTTGCCACGTCCGGCAAGGACGGTCTGTGCGAGCCGGGCCACACCATTCTTCAGGCGGCGCGCGCCTCCGGCGTGCGCATCGGGGCGGCCTGCGAATCCGGTCTGTGCGGCACCTGCAAGGTGATGAAGCTGTCCGGCGAGGTCGAAATGGACCACAATGGCGGCATTCTCGACGACGAGATCGATGAAGGATACATCCTCGCCTGTTGCACGCGGCCGAAGGGCGACGTCGAGATCGAGGCCTGATACCGACCAGAGGCAGCGCGCCGCCATCTTACTGACAAATCCGCCGGCGATTGTGGGTCAACGCGTCTTTGACCATTCGAAACCCGTTTGGAGATTGTCATGAAGATCGGCTGGGCGGTTACATCCCTGTTGGCGGCGACCTTTTTGTCGGCGCACGTGCAGGCAGGCGTCCCCGCACCGGCGTCCGCACGACCGGCCGCGGCCGTCCAACTGGTCAACGAGACGACGAAGCTCAAGCCCGTTTACCGCAAGTCCGCCCCACGTGGCGCCACCTATCAGGGCTATCCCTGTTCGCAAACCCGCAAGACCGGTTACGTCCTTTACAATGGCTGCTGGTATCCGCGGGAGGTCATCCGCAACGGCCGTCTTATCGTGCCGCAAGGCAACTGACCCGCTCCGCGCCTGCGCGCCACGTTCGTGACCCGCCGGTGGAACCGAAAGGCGGTTTCAGCGTTGTCCGCCGAGGCTTCGGCGCGGGCGACGACTGATCGAGACGTCAATCGCTCCCCGATTTCGTTAATGCCCGGTTCAGGCAGATTTTTCTACTGTCATTCCAGGCTTTCGCGTATCATGCCGGGCCGTCCGACGGCCGTGAGGACGATGAGGATGCGAAGCGCATTTCGGCTGAAGACTTGCCCGATCAACGCAAGGAATGGAGAATCGAAATGACCAATATGATGAAGCGTTGGGGCGCGCTTGCCCTGGCCTCCGTACTCGCCATGGCGAGCTTCGTGCCGACCCAGGCGGCCATGCCGCTGCCGGCTCCGGTGGTCAAGGGACCGTCGGACGTGACCAAGGTCGACCACCATCGCCCCTACTATTATCGCGGCCACCGCGGCTATCGCTACCACCGCCCGGGTTATCGCTATCACAATGGCTACTGGTTCCCGCTGGCCGCCTTTGCGACCGGCGCCATCATCGGCGGCGCGATCGCCACGCAGCCCGCACCCCGTCGCGCCGGCATCAATCCGAAGCACTATCAGTGGTGCGCCAACCGTTACCGGTCCTACGATTCCTACAGCAACACTTTTCAGCCGTATCACGGCCCGCGTCAGCGTTGCTACTCGCCGTATTATTGATCGGCGCGGCCTATCACGAAATGAAAAATGCCCGGTCTGTGACCGGGCATTTCTTTTGTGGGCGCCTGGCAAAATGCCGGTGGCCCAAGCGGGACGTCAGCCGATCATGGCATTGTCGTCGCGCTTGACGGCGACGACCGTCGAGCGCGGCAACTTGCCTTCGCCGTCCGGGAACGGCGCCTTCGGATGCTGGATGCCGACGAACATGGTGCGTTTGTCGGCCGACCAGGTCAGTCCGGTGACTTCCGCGCCATTCGGACCGGTGAGGAAGCGTTCGATGCGGCCCGATACCGGGTCGCCGGCGAGCATCTGGTTATTGCCCTGGCCGAGGAAGTCGCCCTCATTGCTGTCATCGCCGTCGGTCTGGATCCAGACGAGACCGGTGGAGTCGAACATCATGCCGTCCGGCGAGTTGAACATGTTGCCTTCGTTGATGTTCGCGGAGCCGGCATAGGCGCTGTCCTTATGGACGGCCGGGTTGCCGGCCATGGCGAACAGGTCCCACTTGAACTTGGCATTCGCATGGTCTTCCACTTCCGGATACCAGCGCACGATCTGGCCGTAGCCATTCTTTTCGCGCGGATTGACGGCGTTGACGGTCATCTCCTCGCCACCGGCATTGGTGCGCATCTTGCCGTCCTTGATCTCGCCGCGACGGCTGTTGTTCGTCAGGCAGCAATAGGCCTCGATGGCGACCGGGTTGACGGCGACCCATTCCGGGCGGTCCATCGTGGTGGCGCCGACCTTGGAGGCTGCCTGGCGGGTGAAGACGCAGATTTCGTCCATCTTCATGCCGGTCGTCTCGGGCGTCAGGGCGACCCATTCGCCACTGCCGTCCTCGGCGAACTTGGCAACGAACAGCGTGCCTTCGTCGAGCAGCTTGGAGGTGTCGGCGCCCGGCACGTAGATGCCGTTGGAGACATATTTGTAGAGGAATTCGCCACGCTCGTCGTCGCCCATGTAGACCACCACACGACCGTCGCGCGCGACGACGACAGCGGCGTTTTCATGCTTGATGCGGCCGAGCGCGGTGCGCTTGACCGGGACCGAGGACGCGTTCGACGGATCGATCTCGACGATATAGCCGGCGCGGCGCGGTTCGTTCGGGTTCTTGGCCACGTCGAAGCGCTCGTCGAACTTCTCGTAGGCATAGCGCGTCTCGGCGGCAATGCCGTAGCGCTTGTAGTCTTCGGGCATCTGGAACTCGGCATTGGGCGTGCCGAAATAGCCGTTGAAGTTCTCTTCGCAGGTGAGATACGTGCCCCACGGCGTGCGGCCGGCGCCGCAATTGTTGAACGTCCCGAGACAGTCGGTGCCGTTCGGGTCGGCGGCGGTCTTGACGAGGTCCGAGCCGGCGGCCGGACCGGACAGCTTCATCGGCGTGTTGTGGTGGATGCGGCGATTGAATGGGCTGTCGAGCACGATCTCCCAGCCGTTTTCGCCTTCGGCCACTTCCATCACGGTCACGCCCTGCATGTTCTGCAGGATCTTGACGTCGTCTGCGCTTGTCGGCTTGCCGTCTGCATTCTTGGGCAGGTTGACTTTGGTGTTGACGTATTCATGGTTGACGGCGACCAACTGGTGTCCGCCGACTACGAACATTTCCATGCCGTCGGTGTTCTCGCCGAATACCTTGTCGGAATGCTGGAGGCTCACGCCATTGACGTGATCGAGGTCCGGGACGCCCGGAAACAGGGGCTGGCCCCACTTGGCGAGCGGCTTCCAGCTATAACCTTCCGGAACATGGATCGTCTTGTCGGTGGAAACCGGGATCGGCTTGAAGGCGAAGCGGGAACCGGCGGCTTCCTGGGCCTGGGCCGAGGTGGAGGACATCAGGTTGGCGGCGGTGCCGAGCGTGCCCATGGCGGCTGCGGCGGAGCCAAGCGCCAGGACGCCACCGAGAAAACCGCGGCGCGAAAGGGCGGTCTCGACGACGCGGTCGAAGTCGGTCTGCGCCGGCGGCGGGTTCTGCAGTTCGTCCCATTCGTCCCAGGACAGGTTGCTCTTGTCGATGTCGGTCATGGTTATGCTCCTCGTTTGGTCGGGGGATAGGCATTCCCGACTGCGGTTAGCGGCCTTCCGTTACAGTGCTGTGACGGAAGGCCGCTGTTTGCGTCCTGTCGGGTTGGCGATGCGCCCCTGGCAGTTCCGCAGTTGACCGGCGCCGGTTTCAGATGCCACGGTCTGGCAATGCCGACTTTGGGCGAAGCCGCACTCGTCGACTCTGTTCCAGGCGTCGTGGATGCGGTAGTCTCACGATCGCGATCCGGACGACCGCGGACCGCAAAACGGTTTGACGTTTACGTAAAAATCAATTAGCCAAATCGATACGTTTTCGCCGCCGCCGCCAAGCCGGCCGAGCGGCAAACCGCCAGTCGCAAGCAGGAGGAGCATGCCCATGTACAAGGCGCCGGTCGACGAAATCGCGTTCACCCTCAAGCATGTCGCCGGAATGGCCGAAGCGCTCGAACAGGGCCGGCTCGGCGATCTGAGCGACGACCTGGTCGATGCCATCCTTCACGAAGCTGGCCGTTTTGCCTCTGACGAAGTGGCGCCGCTCGCCGAGATCGGCGACAAGCAGGGCGCCCGCATGGTCGACGGCAAGGTTCTCGTGCCGGACGGCTGGGCCGAGCTTTATCGCCATTGGGCCGAAGGCGGCTGGAATGCGCTCGTCGCGCCGGAAGAATTCGGCGGGCAGGGGCTTCCCCACATGCTCAACGTCGCCGCGCTGGAAATGTGGAATTCCGGCTCCATGGCGTTTGCGCTCGGCCCGACGCTCACCATGGGCGCTTCAGAGGCCCTGGGCACCCATGGCAGCGCCGCCTTGAAGGAAAAGTTCCTGCATAAGATGGTGTCGGGCGAATGGACCGCCTCGATGAACCTGACCGAGCCGCATGCCGGCTCCGACCTCGGCGTAATGAAGTCGCGCGCCGAGCGCCGCGACGACGGCAGCTACCGCATCTTCGGCCAGAAGATCTTCATCACCTGGGGCGAACACGAAGTCACGGAAAACATCGTCCACCTGGTTCTCGCCCGTCTGCCCGACGCGCCGGCCGGCACGCGCGGCATCTCGCTCTTCCTCGTGCCGAAATTCCTGGTGAACGACGACGGCACGCTCGGCGCCCGCAACGACCTGCATTGCCATTCGCTCGAGCACAAGCTCGGCATCCACGGCTCGCCGACCTGCACGATGATCTACGGCGACGGCAAGTTCGGTGACGAACCGGGCGCCATCGGCTACCTGATCGGCGAGGAGAACAAGGGGCTCGCCTGCATGTTCACCATGATGAACAATGCCCGCCTCGCGGTCGGCATGCAGGGCGTGGCGATCTGCGAAGCCGCAACCCAGAAGGCGGTCGCTTACGCCAGGGAACGCACCCAGGGCAAGGCGCCGGGCTGGACCGGCTCCGGCATGAGCCCGATCATCGAGCATCCCGACGTCGCCCGCACGCTCGTCACCATGAAGGCGCTGACCCAAGGGTCGCGCGCCATCTGCTACGCCTGCGCCCACGCCATCGACATGTCGCACCACACGGAAGGCGAAGAGGCGAAGAAGTGGGCCGAACGCGGCGCGCTCCTGACCCCGATCGCCAAGTCCTTTGCCACCGACGCCGGCGTCGACGTCGCCTCGATGGGCATCCAGGTGCATGGCGGCATGGGCTTCATCGAGGAGACGGGTGCTGCCCGCTACCTGCGCGACGCCCGCATCGCCCCGATCTATGAAGGCACCAACGGCATCCAGGCCGCCGACCTCGTCACCCGCAAGCTGCCTTTGTCGGACGGCGCCCAGGTGCGCGGCTTCATCGGCGAACTGAAGGAGATTGCCAGGGCCGTGCGCGGCTCCAACCTCGAGGGCTTCGGCGAAACCGCCGACCGTCTGGACGCAAGCCTCGCCGATCTCGAGCAGGCGACGGAATGGCTTCTCGCCGAACTCGCCGCCGGCAATGCCGCGGCTGCGCTGTCGGGTGCGACGCCGTACCAGCGGCTGTTCGGCCTGGCGCTGACCGGCGTGTACCTTGCCAAGGGCGCGCTTGCCGACGAGGAGCACGGCCGAGACAACCGCCTGGCGCTCTGCCGCTTCGCGGCGGAAAACATGATCGCCGAGACCGCGGCCCTCAAGGACCGCGTCATCAACGGCGCGGCGAGCCTGACGGCGGCGCGTGTGCTGCTGGGGTAATTTCTGGCTTCGGCCACACGTTGCCCCTCATCCGCCTGCCGGCACCTTCTCCCCGCAAGCGGGAAGAAGGCCGAGTGCCGCGGCCTATCCGGTCCCCCTCGCCCCGTTCACGGGGAGAGGGTGCGCCGAGCGAAGCGGAGGCGGGGTGAGAGGCTCGGGTCGCAGCGACAGATTCTAGTTGAATGAGGAAACACCCATGACCGACCACATCCTGATCGAACGGCCGCAAGCCCATCCCGGCGTGCTGGTGATCCGCTTCAACCGCCCGGACAAGAAGAACGCCATCACGCAAGCCATGTATGCCCGCATGACCGAGGGGCTGCTCGAAGCCGAGGATGACATGGACATCCGCGCCGTCGCCTTCCTCGGCACCGAGGGCTGTTTCTCGGCCGGCAACGACATGGCCGACTTCCTCGCCTTCGCCATGGCCGGCGCGGTCGGAGAACCCGCTGCCTTCGGCTTCCTCAAGGCTCTGTGGAGCGTGTCGAAGCCTGTCGTCTCCGGCGTCGACGGCCTCGCCATCGGCATCGGTACGACGATCCAGATGCATTGCGACCTGACGATCGCCTCCGATCGCAGCCTGTTCAAGACGCCCTTCGTCGACCTTGCCCTGGTTCCCGAAGCCGGTTCCAGCCTGCTTGCGCCGAAGATGATGGGGCATCAGCGCGCGTTCGCGATGCTTGCCGCCAGCGAAGGCTTTTCCGCCGAGCAGGCGAGGGAAGCCGGTCTGATCTGGAAGGTCGTCGCCCCGGCCGAGGTCGAGGCCGAGACGCTGAAGCTTGCCGCCTCGCTCGCCGCCAAGCCGCCGGAAGCGATGCGCATCGCCCGCGACCTGATCCGTGGTGATCGCGGCGAACTGGCCGCCCGCATGGACGAGGAGTTGAAGTACTTCGTCGAGCGGCTGAAGAGCGCCGAGGCGCGCACCGCCTTCGAGGCCTTCATGACGAAGGGACGAGGCTGACCGCAGACGGCGGGGCGGTTTGACTGGTACCCCTCCGAATTAACAGGCTTTTAAGTCTGGCTGCATATAACGGGATGGCGGTCCGTGGACCGCTTTCGCGCCATGATGGCCTTTTTCGTCTTTCCCAAAGTGGATTGGCAATGCCCGGATCGGCCGCGAATTTTCCGCCAGCGTCGTGATCGGGCTTGCCGCTTGAATGAGGTATCCCTCCGTGAGCAAGCGCTCGAACCTGATGACCAAGATCCTCGTGGCCGCGACCCTCGTCGTCGTTGCCGCCTTCTCCGGTTTCTCCATCTATATCGACAGCCTGCAGCGCGCCGCAACGACGCGCGCGGTTCAGGATGAGATCAAGTCGACCGGCCTTCAGGCGTCGCAGAGCATTGCCAATTGGCTCAACGCCCGGATCATGCTGACCGAACTTTCCGCCAATGCCGCGGCCAAGACCGCCAGCGCGGAAGAAATCGTCGCGGCCTTCGACAATCCCGTGCTGATCCGCGAGTTCAAGTCGACCTATGTCGGCGACGAGCAGGGAACCTTTACCAGCGTTCCGAACGAGCCCCTGCCGGCGGATTACGATCCGCGTAAGCGCCCGTGGTACCAGGATGCGGTCAAGGCCGACAAGATGGTGCTGACCGATCCCTATGTCGATGCCTCGAGCGGCGACCTGATCATCAGCGCAGCCACCCCGGTGAAACGTGACGGCAAGTTGTTCGGTGTTGCGGCCAGCGACTTTTCGCTGAAGTCCCTGGTCGAGATGATCGCCACGGTCGACATGGGCGGAAAGGGGTCTGCCTTCCTCGTCAACAAGTCGGGTGTCATCCTCGTCCATGCGGACAATGCGCTGGTCAGCAAGACCCTTGCCGATGCCTTCCCGACGGAGACTCCCGCAATCGGTGCCGAGCTCTCCGAAACGGTCTCTGCCGACAAGTCGGTGCTTGTCAGCTTCCTCCCGGTCCAGGGACTTCCGACCAGCGACTGGTATCTCGGCGTCACCGTCGATCGCGACATGGCCTATGCCGGCATCAGTGCTTTCCGCACCGCCGCCGCCATCGCCACGCTGATCGGTGTCGTCGCCATGATCGGCGTTCTGGCCTTCCTGCTTTCGCGTCTGGTCGTGCGCCCCGTCGTCGACATGACCGGCGTCATGGGCCGGCTGGCGAGCGGCGATGTCTCGACCGAGATCCCCGGCACCGAACGGACCGACGAGATCGGCCAGATGGCCGAGGCCGTCTCCGTGTTCCGCGACAACGCGATCGAGCGCAGCCGTCTTGCCAGGGAAGCGGAGGAAAACCGTACCCTGAGCGAAGAGGAGCGGCGCGAGCGCGAGGCGGTCAAGGCACGGGAAGCCGAGCAAGTCTCGTTCGCGGTCCAGGCCCTCGCCGACGGCCTCGGCTGTCTCGCCAATGGCGATCTCGTCCATCGTATCGACACGCCATTTGCCGGCGACCTCGACCGCCTGCGGGTCGACTTCAACGCCTCGGTCGCCAAGCTGCATGATGCCCTTGCCAATGTCGGCCTGAATGCACGCGCGATCGACAATGGCGCCAACGAGATCCGCATGGCCGCCGACAACCTGGCCCGGCGCACCGAGCAGCAGGCGGCGTCGGTCGAGGAGACCGCGGCTGCACTCGAGGAGATCACCACCACCGTGAAGGATTCCGCCCGCCGGGCGGAGGAGGTCGGCCAACTCGTCGGCCGCGCCCGCAGCGGCGCGGAAAAGTCCGGCGAGATTGTCCAGCGGGCGGTGGAAGCCATGCACGGGATCGAGAAATCCTCCGGCGAGATCTCCAACATCATCGGCGTGATCGACGAGATCGCCTTCCAGACCAACCTGCTGGCGCTCAACGCCGGCGTCGAGGCGGCACGGGCCGGCGAAGCCGGCAAGGGTTTTGCCGTCGTCGCCCAGGAAGTCCGCGAACTGGCCCAGCGGTCGGCCAATGCCGCCAAGGAGATCAAGCAGCTGATCGGCGCCTCGGGCCAGCAGGTCCAGTCGGGCGTCGAACTGGTCAACCAGACCGGTCAGGCGCTGGATGTCATCGTCCGCGAGGTGCAGGAGATCAATCGCCACGTCAGTGCGATCGTCACCGCCACCCGCGAACAGTCGACCGGCCTCCAGGAGATCAACACCGCCGTCAACACCATGGACCAGGGCACGCAGCAGAACGCCGCCATGGTCGAGGAGCAGACGGCGGCAAGCCATGGCCTGGCATCGGAAGCAGCGGCCCTGACCGCGCTGCTGGCCCAGTTCCGGATCCAGCAGGCCGGTGCACATGCAGCCCAGCCGGACCGTTCGCGCCGCGCCGCCTGACGGCGTCCGTCGGATCGGCAAGACGAACGAAGACGGCACCGGCTCACCGCCGGTGCCGTCTTCTGTCGTTCGGGCGACGCCACATTTGCGCCCATTCGCCCTTCCTTAATGCTTCTCCGGTTCATATGGCCGGGAGACGGAACGTGGAGGATCGGATGCGCAGCAAAATGAGGGGCATTGCCCTGTTGTTCGTCGGCATGATGTCTTTGGCAGCCGAACCCTTGGCGCCCGGCTTCGCCCTGGCCTTGGCCGGCAGCGGTGATGCTCTCGTCGAGAGCGGGTCGAACCGCAATCCGCCGCCGCCGGGCATGCGTCCGCAGCGTTTCTTCTGCGTGATCCAGCCGCCGGACAGCGCCGACACCTCGATGATGTATTCCTGCCCGGCCAAGCCCGGTCGCGTCGGCGGACGTTGCCGCTGTCCCAATACCACGGGAAGCGGCACGCTCTACGCGCGCTGATCTAGGCAATCAGCCGATCGGATTGATGTCTTTGACATACCGGATCAGGTCCGCCATCGTGAAGTGACCCGGTGTCTGGCTGGTCAGGTCAGGCGTCCAGTTCGAGCGCTGCCACAGGAAGGAATCCGGGTCCCCGTGGACCAGGCCGAGGAAGGTCTCCGCCAGGATCGTCGAACCCATCGGGCCGAGGCGTTCACCCTTGTGATGATGTTGCGCTTCCTTGAGCACATAATACCAGAGCGGTGTCTTCTTGTGGAAACCGTGCCTGGCGGCGACCTCGCCATCGGAGCCGGTGGCGATCTCGGACGGCTTCATCGGCACGATCCCCATGGCCCGACAGGCGTCTTGGCCGGACGGCAGGCCGAGTTGGAGGCCTCGCTTCAAGTTGCGGAAGGGCAGGACGAAGTCCCGGGCCGCGGTCTTGTCCGTTTCCGGTCGCAATCCCGGAAGCGTGTGCAGGGCGGGAACGATGAACGGATCGAGCCGTCGCGCGTGGTTGAGCGTGAAATTGGCCTCCGGGGGCGTGCCGAGGTCAAAGAAACGCCGCCAGTCGATCACCCAGTTGGACGGCAGGTCGGGTAGCGGTCCCGGACCGCCGCCCGTATTGGCCGCGTCCTTCAGCTGGCCGACGATCTGGCCGGATTTGCCGGTGAAGTTGAACAGCAATCCCAGAGTGCCGTCGGTGATCGCGTCCGGTCCGGGATTGAACACGCGGTTGTGGCTGTAGCTCTGCCGCACCATCGAATGTCCGAGACGATAGACGGCCGCGGCGAATTCTGCCGGCATATAGGGGCGGCTCTTGAAACGGTAGAAGCGGCGGCCCTCATGCTTGATGCGCCGGACTAGTCCCGGTTCGGTCAGTCGCTCGACGAAGTCGAGGAGGACGATCCACTGGTAATGCCAGGTGACGATCCGGCGCGCCTCGTGGAACAGCGCCATGTCCTTCAGCGCCGGCCGGGTGTTCTCCAGATCCTCCACCACCTTGTTGTGGAATTTCAGCATGAGGAGATGGAATTGCGCGACCAGCAGGTTTTCGTCGTTTCGCTCGTCGAAGATCAGGGCGTGGCCGACCTGGTTGCGAGGCAGGTCGTTGTCCAAGGCCCTGATTTCCTTCCCGGCCTTGTCCTTTGAGGCCGAGGCCTTGCCGATCAGGAACCTCCCGATCACCCGGTGGGTGTCAGGGGCGCGGTCATAGAGATAGGGATGAATGCCAGGCCCGTCGCCGTAGAGCGAATCGAGGTCGAGCGCCGGTGTCCGGAAGTTCGTCGTCGCCAGCGGATCCGCCTTCTGCTGTTCGAGCGGGGTGGTGTCGAGGGTGATGTCATGGTCGACGAACTGGCCGAGATAGGTATAGCCGGCCGGGACATTGGGATTGTCCCCGGCGGGATCGGTGCGCCCGTCCGGCCCGACCGCATCCTTCATCGCCTCGGCGAGTTGAAACAGGTCGTCCTCGTCGGCCTCATGCGCCGGAAGGGTTGGAAACATGCGCCCGAACTTACCGGGATCGGCATTCCCGGCGAGCGCCTGTAGCGCGGCGCGGCTCATCCCACGCACGCCATGCCCGTGCATCGCGACTTCCGACATGAAATCCCTCCGTCCGCTTCCCTGGGTTGTCGTTGATTTTTACTGTAACGAAAGATTGCATGAAATCGCATAAGGTGCAATGTAATTTAAAATATTATCGTAGGTTGTATTTCGGGGCGCAAGATTGCCCGGAGCGCCTCGCTCCGCAGGCGGCGACGGCCAGCCAAAGGCCATCGAAGGGGAGGGGTGGTCAGCCCTTGGTCAGGGTCGCGACGACTTCGACATGCGACGTCCAGAGAAACTGGTCGATCGGGGTGACGGACGTGACGCGATAGCCGCCGGCTTGCAGGATCGCCAGGTCACGGGCCAGCGACAGCGGGTTGCAGCTGACCGCGACGATCTTCTTCACGACCGAACGGGCCAGTTCCTTGCACTGCTCTTCCGCGCCCGCCCGCGGCGGGTCGAAGACCACAGCATCGAAAGTCTTCAGTTCGGACGCCATCAGCGGCCGGCGAAAGAGATCGCGCCGCTCGACCGAGATGGGTTTCAACCCCTGAGTGTTGCGCGCCGCGTGGTCGAGAGCCCGGATCGCCTTTTCGTCGCTCTCGACGGCATGGACCTGGGCCACGCGCGCCAGGCGTAGCGCAAAGGTGCCGATGCCAGCGAACAGGTCGGCAGTACGCTTGACCTTGCCGATATGCGCGAGCGTCAGGCGCACCATGGCCTCCTCGGCGGCGGCGGTCGCCTGGGTGAAGGCGCCCGGCGGCGGGGCTACGGCAACACCAGACATGTCGATGAGCGGCTTGCGTGGTTCGATGAGGATCTCGCCGTTGACCGAGACGCGGGAGATGCCGCGCAGGGCAAGCACGGTTTCGGTGACCGCGCGGCGCTCCGTGTCGGCCAGCGCCTTGATGCCTTCGATCGCCACGTCGAGGCCGGAAAGCGTTTCGATCACCGTCATGCGGAACGGCTCGGCCGTGGTTGCGGCAGCACCGCCGATCTTCTTCAAGGCGTCAAGGCTGGCCACGATTCCCGGTGCCGAGATCGGACACTCCTCGATCGGCACGATATGGTGGCTTTCGGCCTGGTTGAAGCCGATCAGCACTTCCTTCTCGGTGCGTCGGGCGGCAAACACCACGCGGCGGCGCTCGCCGGGCTTAGCTTCGACCAGATCGCCGACAGGAATGTCGATCCCCTTGGATTTGAGCGCCGCGACGACCAGTGACCGCTTGAAAGCGTTGTAGGCGGGTTTAGCCATGTGCTGCAGCGAACAGCCGCCGCAGCTGCCGCCCTTGCCGTCCGGGCCGAAATGGCGGCAGGCGGGGGCGATACGGTCCGGCGAGGTCTCGCTGTAGGAAAGGATCGTGCCGTGGTCTTTCACGCGCGCGATGGCAAGCGTCTCGCCCGGCAGCGAGAAGGGCACGTAGACCGGCCCGTTCGAGGCATGGAAGATGCCGTCGCCCTGGGCGCCCAGCGCGTCGATGGTGACTGTCTCGGCACTCATTCTTCGTCCTCCGGCTTCATCCCGGCCAGCAGGAATTCCTCGTTGCCGTCGCCGCCGGCGATCGGCGAGGGGATCAGCCCGAGGCTCTTCCAGCCCATTTCCTCGGTCAGCCAGCGTTCCAGTTCGGCAGCGACCGCCGGTGCCGTCTCCGGCTCCTTGAGCAGTCCGGCCTTGCTGATCGCATCGCGGCCCGCCTCGAACTGCGGCTTGACCAAAAGCAGGCAGCGGCAGCCGGGTTCCGCCATGTCGAGGGCCGGCGCCAGCGCCAGCTTCAGCGAGATGAACGAGACGTCGGACACGATGAAATCGATCGGCCGGTCGTCAATGTCGTCCGGTTCGAGATAGCGGGCGTTCAGTCCCTCGATATTAGTGATGCGCGGATCGGCGGCAAGCCGCGGGTGGAACTGGCCGTGGCCGACATCGATCGACGTCACATGCGCCGCGCCGCGCTTCACCAGCACCTCGGTGAAGCCGCCGGTCGAGGCGCCCACATCGAGACATTCGCAACCGGCCGGATCGAGCCCGAAGTGATCGAGGCCGGCGACCAGCTTCAGCGCCGCGCGCGAGACATAGTCCTGCGCCGGATCCTCGATGGTAAACGTGTGGTCGGCCGAGAAGACCAGGCTGGGCTTGGTAACGACCTTGCCGTCCACCTTGACGGTGCCGCGCTGGATCGCGTCGCGCGCGCGCGAGCGGCTGGCGAAAAGGTCGAGGGCGACCAGGAGCTGGTCGAGACGCTGGGGTTCGGGACGTGAAGACATGGCCTGTCAATGGCGGTCCGCCGCCGCAATGGCAAGCCTTTTGTTGCGCGATGGCGTTCTCGTGGCCGCAGGAGGGCGAATGCGCGGCGGATGGCGGACGCTTGAGACCGGGCCGATCTGCCCGGATAAGGTCGGGCCGATCGATTGACTTGGCTTCGACTTGCCGCCTAACCTTGCGCCTGGCCATGTCCGGCCGCTCTTCACAAGGCAGGAGACGACGATGAAGAACGCCATGCTTGCAGGCCTTTTCGCCCTGACGATGGCGGCCCCGGTGATGGCGAACGACACCTCGGCCGTGCTCGAGGCCGGCGGGCTCGTCTATACCCGCCAGGACCAGGTCGACATGCTGAGCGAGGACCTGTTCATCTCCCAGGAAGAGATCCGGGTCGACTATGTCTTCAAGAACCAGTCGGACACCGATCTGGAAACCCTTGTCGCCTTCCCCATGCCGGAGATCGGCGGCTTCATGGACTTCAATGCCGCGCTCGACGATTTCGAGCACGACAATTTCATGGGCTTTACCGTGTCGCAGGACGGCCGGAAGATCGAACCGCAGTTGCAGCAGCGCGCCACCGTCAACGGCATCGACATGACCGAGGAAATCGTCGGCCGCGGTATTTCGCTGCTGCCGTTGAGCGAGGCGACGCGGGCCGGAATAGCCAGGCTGCCCGACGACGTGCGCAAGGACTGGGAAACGCGGGGGCTGATCATCAACACCAGCTATGATCCGGGCGAGCCGGGCAAGCCGGTGGAGCCGGAATATGAAGTGCTGTGGAAGCTGGAAACCGTCTACTGGTGGCGCACCACTTTTCCGGCCGGGCGCGAGGTGAAGGTCCATCACAGCTACCGGCCGAGCGTCGGCGGCACCGTCGCCATGACCTTCATCCAGGACGGCAAGCCCACGCCGCAACTGGACGAATACCGCGAGCGCTATTGCATCGACGACGCCTTCCTCAAGACGGCGCTCAAGCTGGAAAAGCAACAGAACTACGATGCCGGCGTCTACTATTTCGAGAAATGGATGTCCTACATCCTGACCACGGGCGCCAATTGGGGCGGGTCGATCGGCAAGTTCAAGCTGACGGTCGACAAGGGCGACGAGAAGAATTTCGTCAGCTTCTGCGGCAGCAATGTCCGCAAGGTCGGGCCGACACGCTTCGAGATGACCGCGACCGACTTCTATCCGGAGAAGGACCTGCACATTCTTCTGGTGGTTCCGAGCCGGTAAATTTCGGCATGCGAAATTTCGCACTGTCGCATAACCGAATCATAAGAGCATTTGCTCATGTTCGGTACGATTGTACGAACTCCGCGATCCAACGGTGCGCCATGAAGGGCAGCGCTGCGGCAGGAACCAATCATGCCTCAGCCCCTGTGTGTCCGCGCGCTTGAGCCATGGTCCCTCCATGGCAATGCGCGAGAGAGTAGTTCGCATGTCCCTCAAGAACATTTCCCTGAACAAGAAGCTGATCCTCACCTTTTTTGGCATCATGGCCAGCTGTTTTCTCGCGACGGCGGTGGTGTTCGTCGAGGCCTATCTCGCCAAGGCCGCTTCGGTGGAGCAGCAACGCTCCGAAAAGATTCTTTCCCTGTCCGACCGCGCACTTGAATCCATGCTCGAACAGGCCGTGAACCAGCGTGGCTACCTGCTGTTCCGCAGCGAGAGCACCTATAAGGACGTCTTCGCTCACCGCGAAAAAATGCTCGGCTACATCGAGGAAGCAAAAAAGGTCGCCGCCGGCGACACGGCAATCATTGCCTCGCTCGACGCGATGAAGGCCGCGGCCGACGTCTTCCACACCCAGTTGACCGAACCGCAACTTGCCGCACGCAAGGATACCGAGGCGACGATCGCCGAGGTCATCGAGATCGGCCGCAACGCCTCCAAGGGTCAGCTCGATGCCTTCCGCGAAGAGGCTGCGAAGATCAAGGATCAGATTGCTTCCATGTCGGCCACCAACGCGGCAGCGCTCGCCAGCGCTCACCGCAATCTTGAGCTTGCACTTTTGATCGGCGGCTCGATTGCCGGCGTCGTCGCTGTTGCCCTGATCTGGCTGCTGTCGCGCTCGATCGTGACCCCGATCGTCGGCATGACCGAGGCGATGACCCAGCTGGCCGGTGGCGCGCATGACGTCGACGTGCCTGCCCTCGACCGTGGTGACGAAGTCGGCCAGATGGCCAAGGCGGTCGTCGTGTTCAAGGATGCAGCGGTCGAAAAGCAGCGTCTGGCCGGCGAAACCGAAGCCATGCGCGCCAGCGCCGAGCAGGAACGTCGCCGCGCCGAGGCCGAAAAGGCCCGCGAGGCAGACGAGATCGCCTTCGCTGTCGACCAGTTGGCAACCGGCCTTGCGGCCCTTGCCGACGGCAATGTCGCCTATCGCATCAACACCACCTTCGCCGAGCGTCTCGACGCGCTGCGCATGAACTTCAACGCATCGCTCGAAAAGCTCCAGGGCGCCCTGCGCTCGGTTGGCGCCAATGCCGCCGCGATCAACGCAGGTGCGGCCGAGATCCGCGCCTCGGCCGACGATCTGTCGCGTCGCACCGAACAGCAGGCAGCGTCCGTCGAGGAAACGGCCGCCGCGCTGGAGCAGGTCACGACGACCGTCAAGGATACCGCCCGCCGCGCCGAGGATGTCGGCCAGCTGGTCGCCAGCACCCGCGCCGGTGCCGAGCGCTCCGGCCAGGTGGTGCGCAATGCCGTCACCGCGATGACCGAAATCGAGAAGTCGGCCGGCGAGATCAGCAACATCATCGGCGTGATCGACGAAATCGCCTTCCAGACCAACCTTCTGGCTCTCAACGCCGGTGTCGAGGCCGCCCGCGCGGGCGAAGCCGGCAAGGGCTTCGCGGTTGTTGCCCAGGAGGTTCGCGAACTGGCCCAACGCTCGGCCAATGCGGCAAAGGAAATCAAGGCACTGATTTCCACCTCCTCGACCCAGGTCGGCAACGGCGTTGCGCTGGTCGGCGAAACCGGCACGCAACTGGAGAAGATCGTCGCCGCCGTTGAGGAAATCAGCCATCACGTCTCGGCGATCGTCACGGCCAGCCGCGAGCAGTCGACCGGCCTGCAGGAGATCAATACGGCGGTCAACACCATGGACCAGGGCACTCAGCAGAATGCCGCGATGGTCGAAGAGCAGACGGCGGCGAGCCATTCGCTGGCGACCGAGGCCGCCGCTCTCAACGCATTGCTTGGTCAGTTCCAGCTCGGACAGGGAGAGATGTCCGCCCCGGTCCGCCAGACCCGGCCTGCGCCTGCGCGCCCATCGACGCCGGTTCCCGCAGACCACAATGCCAAGCCGACCGTCTCGCCGGCCCGCGCGCTTGCAGGCCGCATTACCCAGGCATTTTCCGGCGGCAGCGCCGCTGCCAAGCAGGAATGGTCGGAGTTCTGATCGCTGCAGGCTGAATGTCTGAAATGAAAAACACCCGGCTCTCTTCAGAGGGCCGGGTGTCGCAATTTTTAAAGCCTGTGTTCGGGCGTTCAGAGCCAGCGGCGCGGCGAATAGCTGGAGGACTGCGACGAGGAGGTTGCGAGGAAGTATCCGATCAGGCCGCCCACCACGCCGGCGGTCAGGAGTGCGGTCGAAGTCGCGGTCGGATGCTCGCGGACGATCGAGCCCATCGTGGCAGCCTCGTCCTTCGCATAGCTCGCGGCATCCTGAACCTTGCGGCTGGCGCCGTTGACCAGGGTCGATGCGCGGCCGCGCGCCTCGCCGGCAACCTTCTCGCCTTCCTCGGAAAGCAGGTCCTTGAAATGCATGACCTGGGCCTGGAGGCTGCGCAGTTCGTTCATGATGTCGCTGTTGTTGCTGGCCATGGGTGATCCTTTCCTGTTGAGGGCATTGTTCCCGGAGGAAACGCGGCGACGAGGGGAAGGTTCCTTTGCCCCGTGCGAAGGCGTACTGCGGCTCAGGCTGGTAGCGTCGCCACCCGCGCGACGGCGGTATGGACCGGCGGCCCAGCGCCCCGCCTGAAGCCATGGTGCCGGGAACCTCCGGATCGGCGCGGCCGACCCCTTCGCTATAACGTCAATACCAGCGGCGGTGCGGATGATGTGGCGCCTGCGCCGCGCCGATGAGGTAGCCGACGAGGCCGCCGATCAGCCCGGCGGTCAGGAGGGCCGTCGAGGTCGCCGCCGGATGCTCGCGCACAATGCCGGCGACGCTTTCCGCCTCGGACCGGGCATAGTCGACGACCTCCTCGGCGGTGCGTGACGCATCGCGCATCGCGGCCGATGTGCGCTTGCGAAGCCGGTAAGCCGCAGCGTCCCCCTGTTCCGCCAGGCTTTCCGTCAGTGCGGCCACCTGTGCCTGAAGCTCGCGAAGTTGTGTCTGCAGGGAATTATCGGCCATGGATGGCTCCTTCTGGTCTGGTGAAATCCGAACCGTACGACAGATCAGACTGTTTCACCCGACGGCCGTTCTAGCAAGCGGCTTCATGTCAAAAGAAAACCCGGCGCCTCTCGGCACCGGGTTCTTTGAATGCAAATTCGCTCGACGCTTACTTCGTGGCGGCTTCGTACATTTCGAGTACGTAGTCCCAGTTGATCAGGCTGTCGACGAAGGCTTCGAGATACTTCGGGCGGGCATTGCGGTAGTCGATATAGTAGGAGTGTTCCCACACATCGACGCCGAGGATCGGCGAGGCGCCGTGCACCAGCGGGTTTTCGCCGTTCGGGGTCTTGGAGATGGCGAGCTTGCCATCCTTGACCGAGAGCCAGGCCCAGCCGGAACCGAACTGGGTCGCGCCGGCCGAGGTGAAGTCGGCCTTGAACTTGTCATAGCCGCCGAGATCGCTGTCGATTGCCGCCTGCAGCTTGCCCGGCAGCTTGGTGCCGCCGCCGTCCTTCTTCATCCACTTCCAGAAATGGATGTGGTTGTAGTGCTGGGCGGCGTTGTTGAAGAGGCCCTGGTTGGTGCCGAACGACTTCTTCACGACTTCCTCGACCGACAGGTCGCCCATGCCGGCTTCGGCGGCGAGCTTGTTACCGTTGTCGACATAGGCCTTGTGGTGCTTGTCGTGGTGATATTCGAGCGTCTCCGCCGACATGAAGGGTGCGAGCGAGTCGTAGGCATAGGGGAGTTCGGGCAATTCGAAAGCCATGGTAAAATCTCCTTTTGGCAACTGATTGCGGAAATCGGTGATCGGGAACATAGGAGGGGAACCCTGCCGAGGCAACCTGCCAAAGGTCAAAATCATTCCGGCGGGGAGAAGATTTATCTCCTCCGCTGGGCTAGAAATCCATGTGTTTTCTATGGTCGCCGAATTGGCGCCCTCCGATCGAAAAGGATGCTTCCATGCCGCGACTCGCTCCAGCCTTTGTCCTGTTCCTCGCCGCCGCCGTTCCGGCCTTTGCCTCCTCCGACGATGCCTGGCAGGAATTCGCCGAGGAGGTCGGGAAGAAGTGCCTCGAAGCGGCAGCGCCCGTGCTCGAACAGGCCAGGGCGGCGGTCGATCCGTTCGGCAGCGAGCGCTTCGGGCTAGCCGTGCTGTCGGGCAAGGCGAAGGGCGCAGACGCGACCGTCACCTATGTCTGCGTGATGGACAAGCAAACCGGTGCCGTCGAACTCGGCAGCGAACTGCCGGCCGAAACGCTGGGTGTCACGATCCCCTGAGGGGCTACAAAAAGCGGTCAGGATCGGGCAGCGCCTCGGTACTGAAACCGAATTCGGCGCGCGCCATCCTGCACTCTTCGTCGCCCGGCATGCAGGTGCGGCACACCAGCGGTCGGTCGGCATAGACTGCGCAGCCGACATGCTTGCCGACCTCGCCGGTCAGTGCCGCGCAACGGCCGCCCTCGAACTTCATGCCGGAAAGGTCGGCCGCGATGAACTTGTCGGGAATGCGGGCGATCTCCTCGTCGCTTTCCAGCGAGAAGCGCGGCCAGTCGGCGCTGTAGGCGCAACAGGCGCCGCAGGTCTGGCAGTCGAAGATATCGGGCGGCGAGGTTTCCAGCATCTTTCGGTCAAAGCAGATCGGAGGGCCAAAAGCCAGCCCGTTACGCGCAAACTCAGCCGCGTGCCGGCTGATCCCGAAGGCCAATGGCGAAGATCGCCGCGAAGCCCAGCATCATGACCCCCGTCAGGATAGGGGCGGCATCGAGCGCCCAGTCCATGATCAGTCCGGTGGAACTGGAACCGGCCGCGCTGCCGATCGCGTAGATCAGCGCATAGGCAGCCGCTCCCGATACCAGCAGCCCGCCGCGAAACTTGTCGCCGAGCAGGGTCAGCGCACAGGTGTAAAGCGAGAAGCTTGCAGCCCCGAGAAGCGAGACGGCGAGAAGCAGCGGCGCCTGATTGCTGAGAAAGGGAAGCGCCATGAAGCTCGTGCCGCAGAGCGCTGCGGACGACACGGCCACCAGCTTCCGCGAGCTTCGGTCGAGCAGCCAGCCGACAAGCGGTTGGGCGATCGCCGTCGGCAGCGCCACCATGCTGACGACTAGGGCGGCGAAATTCTCCGAATAACCGCGCTCGACGAAATAGAGCGGGATGGTCGATATGGCTGCTATGTCGGAATATCCGAAGGCGAGCACCATCAGGAGAAGAAGCGGCGCGGTCCGGGCGAAGGCGATCAGGCCGCGCGCCGAAGCCGCCTCCGGCCGGGTGCGAGCGAACCGGCCGAGCATGACCGTGACGAAGGCGACGAAGGCGACATAGACGGCAATGAGCGCAAAGGCGAAGCCGTCCTCGGTGCCGACCAAAGGGATGGCGAGCGGTCCCGCGGCAAAACCGGCGCACATGCCCGCGCCATAGGCGCCCGAGACGCGGCCGCGCAGCCGATCCGGGCATGCGGTATTGAGCCAGGCTTCGCTCATGGTGAAGATGATGCTGGTCGAAAAGCCGAGCGTGAAGCGGGCGACGAACCACAGCCACAGTTCATCGAATGCGGCAAAGGCCGCAAGCGAGGCCGACGCGCCAACGAGCCCCGCGACGATCAGCCGGTCACCGCGCAGGAGCGCCGTTAGCTTGCCGATCATCAGCGTCGACGTCGCCAATCCCGCGGCAAAGACGGCGGCATTCAGTCCGGACAGGGTGGAGGAGACGCCACGCCCTTCCATCACCAGCGCGATCAGCGGATAGGTCAGCCCCTGGCCGACGGAAAAGGCCGTGACGCCGAGAATGACCACGGCGATCGCCGCCCAGTCGGGCGCGAAATCCTCGGCGATGGCATGCAACGACATGACGGCCTCCCTCAAGGCGCAGAGGCCCTTAGGTTCGGGCTTTTGGTCCGGTCTATCCGGGGGAGGGGCGGAAGTCCAGCAGGGGGGCGTCGAGGGATGACGTCCCTCTTCTCCCCAACGGGGAGAAGGTGGCGCGCAGCGCCGGATGAGGGGGGCGAAGCCAGCTTGAGCGCGGTGCACGCAGCCCCCTCATCGCCTCGCATGCGCTCGGCACTTCTCCCCGTTGGGGAGAAGAGGATGACGACGGACACCCGTCGCTACTCTTCGCTCTGCCGCGTGCAGACAATAGTCCTTCTTGATGCAAGCCGTCGAAGGGGTCGAGCACATAGCCTTGCCCTCGACGAGCCGGCAGACGCTGCACTGGTCGGCGAATTCGATGCAGCCGGGTGTTTCCTGCAGGAATGCCTGCATGCTCCGCAGGCCGGCAGCCGCGTCATCGCCCGACACCGGCCGGATCATGCCGAGCAGCACGAAGAATCATTATGCAGGTCGCCGCGGCTTGCTCAGCCATCGCCTCAGATCGCTTTTCGACGGTCATACTACGCTACTCTAGCCTGCCGCATTCACCCCGACGCCGGCCTGGCCGAGCGCCTTGAACACCGTCTGGGTGATGCCGGCGGCGTCGAGGCCGGCCTTGGCATACATGACTTCCGGCTTGGCCTGGTCCATCCAGAAATCCGGCAGTACCAGGGAGCGGAATTTCAGGCCGTTGTCGAGCAGCCCTTCGCTGGCGAGCAGCTGCACGACCTGGCTGCCGAAGCCGCCGACGGCGCCCTCCTCGACGGTGACCAGCACCGCGTGGTGGCGGGCGAGCTGGCGGATGAGATCCGCATCGAGCGGCTTGGCAAAGCGCGCATCGACGACGGTGGTCGAAAGGCCGGCCGCATCGAGGTCTTCGGCCGCCAGCAGACAGTCGGCGAGCCGCGTGCCGAAGGACAGGAGCGCCACCTTGGTGCCCTGCTTCATCACCCGGCCCTTGCCGATCTCGAGGATCTCGCCGCGTTCGGGCAGTTGCACGCCCACACCCTCGCCGCGCGGATACCGGAAGGAGATCGGGCCGGCGTCATAGGCCGCCGCCGTGCGCACCATATGCTTCAGCTCCGCCTCGTCGGCCGCCGCCATGACGACGAAGCCGGGAAGCGAGGCGAGAAAGCCGGTGTCGAAGGAACCCGCATGGGTCGGGCCGTCGGCACCGACGAAGCCGGCGCGGTCGATCGGGAAGCGAACGGGCAGGCCCTGGATCGCCACGTCGTGGACCACCTGGTCATAGCCGCGTTGCAGGAAGGTCGAATAGAGCGCGCAGAAGGGCTTGAAGCCTTCGGCCGCGAGGCCCGCGGCGAAGGTGACGGCATGCTGTTCGGCAATACCGACATCGAAGGTGCGCTTCGGAAAAATCTCGGCCAGCTTGTCGAGCCCGGTGCCCGACGGCATGGCGGCGGTAATGCCGACGATCTTCTCGTCCAGCGTCGCTTCCTGCACCAGCGCCTCGCCGAACACGGCGGTATAGGATGGTGCATTGGGCTTGGCCTTGGCCTGGGCGCCGGTGATGACGTCGAACTTGTTGACACCGTGATACTTGTCGGCGGCAGCCTCGGCCGGAGCGTAGCCCTTGCCCTTCTGCGTCACCACATGGATCAGCACGGGCCCCTGTCCGTTGTCGCGCACATTGCGCAGGACAGGCAGCAGGTGCTCGAACGAGTGCCCGTCGATCGGGCCGATATGGTAGAAGCCCATTTCCTCAAACATGGTGCCGCCGGTCACATAACCGCGCGCATGTTCGACCGCCCGGGTGATCGCCCGGTCGACGGTCTTGCCGAGATAGGCCGTCAGCTTCTTGCCGAGGTCGCGGAAGCCCATATAGGTGCGCCCAGACGCAAGCCGCGCCAGATAGGCGCTCATCGCCCCGGTCGGCGGCGCGATCGACATGTCGTTGTCGTTGAGAATGACGATGAGGCGCGCATCAAGCGCGCCGGCATTGTTCAATGCCTCATAGGCCATGCCGGCCGACATGGCGCCGTCGCCGATGACCGCGATCACCTTGCGGTCGGTGCCCGAGAGATCGGCCGCGACCGCCATGCCGAGCCCGGCCGAGATCGAGGTCGATGAATGCGCCGCGCCGAAGGGGTCGTAGAGGCTCTCGGCGCGCTTGGTGAAGCCGGAAAGGCCGCCTTCCTGGCGCAGCGTGCGGATGCGGTCGCGCCGGCCGGTGAGGATCTTGTGCGGATAACACTGGTGCCCGACGTCGAAGATCAGCCGGTCGTTCGGCGTGTCGAAAACCTTGTGGATGGCAATGGTCAGTTCGACGACGCCGAGCCCGGCGCCCAAATGCCCGCCGGTCTTCGACACCGCGTCGATCATCTCGTCACGCACTTCGCGGGCAAGCTGCGGCAGATCGCGGTCTTCGAGCTCGCGCAGGTCTGCGGGATAGCGGACCTTGTCCAGCAAGGGCGTCAGGGGCAGGGATGTCACGGGGCTCGAGCCTCTTGTCGTTGTCGTCTTTTCGGCGTGTCGCTCGCCTTATAGAGGATTTGCCGCTCAGGCAAAAGCTCGCGTGCACCGCGGATGGCCAGCCTCCTATATAGAGTTCAAATGCCTTGCGGCAAAGGGACAAACTCCTCCTCGTCGCCCGGCACGATGTCGAAGCGGCCGGTTCTCCACTCTTCCTTGGCCTGTTCGATCCGCTCCTTCGAGGAGGAGACGAAGTTCCACCAGATGTGCCGCTTGGAGGCCATGGCCGCGCCGCCGAAAAGCATGACATGCGCGCCCTGAGCGCCGCCGACAAGCGTCAGCGCGTCTCCGGGGCGGAAGATCAGCAGTTGGTCGGGGCCAAAGCGGTCGCCGGCGATCTCCACCTCTCCGGACAGCAGGTAGGCGGCACGCTCCTCCTGGTCGGCCTCGAAATGGAAACGGCCGCCCGGCTCAAGCGTTAGGTCGACATAGAGCGTGTCGGAAAACACCCTGACCGGGGAGCTAAGCCCGGCGGTCGAGCCGATCACGACCCGGCCGGACGCACCGTCCGCCTCGAACATCGGCATGGCGTCCTTCGACGTGTGGGCGAAGGCCGGGTCGATCTCCTCCATCTGGTCCGGTAGGGCCAGCCAGGTCTGCAGTCCGGAGACCGAATGCGGCTTGCCGCGCAACTTTTCCGGTGTGCGCTCGGAATGCACGATGCCGCGCCCTGCCGTCATCAGGTTAATGTCGCCAGGCTCGATCACCAGTTCGGTACCCAGGCTGTCGCGATGTTTGATCTCGCCGTCGAACAGGTAGGTGACGGTGGAAAGCCCGATATGCGGATGCGGCTTGACGTCGAGCGCCTCGCCGGCCCGAAGTAGCGCCGGTCCCATGCGGTCGAAGAAGATGAACGGCCCGACCAGTCGCCGCCGAGCGGTGGGGAGCGCCCGCCTGACCGCAAAGCCGCCGATGTCGCTGGAGCGCGGGATGATCAACTGCTCGATCGCGTCGCTGGCGAAGGTATCGCCGGGCAGGGGATCTTTGCCGGGAAAAAACGACATGGGTGGGCTCCTCTTGGCTATGCAGTCCTTCTGAAAAACTACTCCGTGCTGGTGGGGCGCGAAAGGCGCTGCAGATGAACAGTCCGTTCGCAGGCCCGTCGGCGTTTTGGCCGCAAACCTCCTGCGCTGTCCCCCGTCAAAAAAGGTCAATGCTGCGAATCCGAAAAGAGCGTTTCGTTAACAGTTGAGGGCCAGTTTGACCTCGTGAAAGCAATTAAAACTGGGACGTTCAAATGCATTTCTTTGGTGGAAGGCGCCGGCCCGGGAAGATATTCACAATTGTTGCTGTAGCAATGACGGCAATTATTCCGGCGAAATCTTCACTTGCTGAAGATAAATTCACTGAGACGACGCATCTGATGGCGATCGGCATTTGTCCGCCTTGGAAGCGCCAGGATGCCGAGGCTTGCCGCCGCAGCGTGGATTCCGTCGAAGCCGCCCTGACCGCGCGTCTGGGTATCGCCGACGAGAATGTCACCACCCTCCTGAACGCCGCCGCCACGACCGAAGGGTTGAAGGCGGCGTTTGCCGGTCTCAGCGGTCTCGGTCCCAACGACCGGCTGATCATCTACGCCAACCTGCATGCCGGCGGGCTCGATCCCACGGCACAGGTCGGCCCAGATAACGATGTGTTCGTGCTGTGGACCAAGGACAAGCCCGCCGCGCTGCAATTTGCCGTGGCCGAAGGCGACTGGATCATGGCCAGCGATTTCGCCGCCTGGGTGCATGCCCTGCCGGTCGGGGAGGTGATCTTCATCCTCGATGCGTGTGAATCCGGCGCCGTGACGCCCTTGTTCATCGACGCGCACCCATCGGACGACGGGTCTCGTCCGGAGGCGGTCATCGTTTCTGCCTCGGCCGACCAATTCGCCAATTTCACGGCGGACAAGTCTGTTGCCCTCTATTCCCAGCAATTGGCGCAAACGCTCGCCAGTACCAAGGGCACATTTCGACACGCGGCCGACCTTGCGGCCGAACAGACCCATGACGCGGTGATCGCGATCTGCGATCTCCAGAAATCTTCACTGGAGCAGGCGGGAATCGATCCATCGTCGTGCCTTCAACAGCCGACGACCCATGATCCCGACGCTCTGCTGACCCATATCGTGCTGCGCGACTGAACAGCAGCCGATAGACCCGAACCTCAAACTGACGGAATGAATACTATGAGAAAGATACTGATCGCATCGCTTTTCACCCTGTCTGCGACCTGTGCCTTCGCGGGTGTTCCGGGCTGGATAACGGAGAACTGGGGCACGGAAGACGTCAGCGCCGGTACCGTCTGCAAGGTCAAGGACATTCATGTTCTGACCGCATCCGCAGAAGACTGCACGACTATCGGCGGCCAAGCGACCCACACGCTCACCCAGTCGGTCGAGCCGATCACCAAGTAAGTTCCTTAGGCGGCGCTCGGCGGTCCACCATCGCACAACTCCAGACATCCGACGTCAGGCCTACTGTCCAGAATCCGCCCCCACCTCCAGTCACGGAAGCAATCCCATGAAGAAGATCCTGATCGCATCGCTTTTTTCCCTGTCGGCTACCTCTGCCTTCGCTGGTCTTCCCATTCCGGGCTGGACCACGGATGCCTATGGCACGGAAGGCGTCAGCGCCGGCACCGTATGCCAGGTCAAGGACATTCATGTCCTGACGGCATCCCCCGAGGATTGCGCGAAAATCGGCGGCGAGGCGACCCACACGCTGACCCAGTCGGCCAAGCCGATCACCAAGTAGGTTCCGTCAGGGGCGTTCGGCCCCCGTATACCGTCAGGGCCGGCATGGCGTAATCACCACGTCATCGCCGGCCTCCGCCCCCAATTCCACGCACCCGCCGTCATGGCACAACTTCCAGCCGCCGCCGGTCGCACCGGAGGCCGCGAGGCGCAGTTCCCCGATCGGCGGATTCTGCGGCGACCATTCCCACCAGCCGTCCTTGAGCACGGCGTCGTCGCCCGGCTCCATGCCGGCGCCCGAGCCCTTGACGCGGGCCGTCGTCAGCTGCAGGCCCGCCGGCGTCACGGCCCAGTCCTCCTGCCACTCTGTCTTCTCCACCGAATGAGCCCAGCTAAGCGAAAACAGCGAGACGGCGAAGCTCATCGCCTTGGCGCCTGCGAGGATGCAGACGCCCGCGCTCATGAGGCCTTTTCGGCGGTGGGCGCAGCTCGCCTTGCCGCGGTCGTCTTGCGCCAGACGACGATGGCGAACAGGATTGCGAGGCCGAAGCCGATTTCGTCGGTCATCGGCACGGCGGCAATGAGGGTGAAAGCGGCGACCACGGCCAGCGCCCGCTCGAGAATACCAAGCCTGACGCCGAGGAAACCGATCACGGCGGCGCCCCACAGCCCGATCGAGATGGCGGTCTTGAAGACGATATAGGCGACCGCCGCCGGAAAGCCGATAGACTGCGCCAGTGCGCCTCCGTCCTGCAGCATCAGGGCCGGCGTATAGACCGCCATGAATGGGATGACGAAGCCGGCCGCCGCGACCTTGATCGCCTCGATCGAGATTTTCAGCCCGCTCTCCTTGGCGATAGGCGCCGCCGCGAAACAGGCGAGCGCCACCGGCGGCGTGAGGTCGGCGAGAATGCCGAAGTAAAAGACGAACATATGGCTGACGATCAGTGGCACGCCGAGTTCGAGAAGGGCCGGACCGGCGATCGACGAGGTGATGATGTAGTTCGGGATGGTCGGGATGCCCATGCCGAGCACGATGCAGGTGACCATGGTCAGCAACAGTGACAGAAACAGGCTGTGGCCACCGACCGAAACGATGAACTGGCCAAAGGTGTTGGCGGCCCCCGTCAGCGTCATGGTGCCGACGATCACGCCGACCACGGCGCAGGCGATGGCGACCGGCAGCGCCGTCTTGGCGCCGTCGGCGAGCGAATCGCGGCAGATGAGCAGCGTTTCGCGGCCGCCCTTGGAAAACGCGTTCCAGCCGATCAGCACGGCGACCCCGACGAGCACGACGCCCATGCCGAACTTGAAGAAGGAGGCGGCAAGCAGTCCGAGGCCGATCCAGAACAGGACCCGCACCACCATGGAAGGCATGCCGAGCGCGATCGAGCTGCCGAGGATGAGGAGCAGGGTGAAGGCCAGCCCAACTGTGCCGGCGAACAGCGGCGTGTAGCCGGAAAACAGCAGCCAGACGAGCGCTGCCAGCGGCAGGATTAGATACCACTGGGTGGTCAGCGCTTTCATCGCCGAGGGCAGTTCGTTCTTCGGCAGTCCGTGCAGCGAACGCTTTCCGGCTTCGAGGTGAACCATCCAGAAGGCAGAGCCGAAATAGAGGATCGCCGGAATGATCGCCGCCTTGACGATCTCGTGGTATTCGACGCCGAGCGTTTCGGCCATGATGAACGCGACCGCTCCCATGACCGGCGGCATGATCTGCCCGCCCATCGAGGCGGTGGCCTCGACACCGCCGGCAAAGGCGGCGCGGTAGCCGAAGCGCTTCATCAGCGGAATGGTGAACTGGCCGGTCGTGACGACATTGGCGACCCCGGAGCCGGAAATCGTGCCCATCAGCGCCGAGGAGATGATCGCCACCTTGGCGGCGCCGCCCTGCTTGTGACCGACAAGGCCCAGCGAAATGTCGGTGAACAGCCGGATCATTCCGGCCTTCTCGAGGAAGGCGCCGAACAGGATGAAGAGGAAGATATAGGTGGAGGAGACATAGATCGGGATGCCGTAGATCCCTTCGGTGCCATAGGCCATGTGCTCGATTACCTGGCCGAAGTCGTAGCCGCGGTGGTCGAACGGGGCAGGCAGGTATTCGCCGAACAGGCAATAGGCGAGGAACAGGCCGGAAATGATCGGCAGCGTCGGCCCCATGGCGAACCAGGCGGCGGCAAAGACGGTGAACAGGGCGATCACACCCATGACCAGGTCCATCGGCAGCGGATCCCCGGCCCGCACCAGCAGCGCCTCGTATTCGACCCACTGGTAGCCCGCGACGGCAACACCGAGCAGCGCGAGCCCCCAGGTGACGGCCTTGCCGAGCGGGCCGTAGCCACGCGCCAGCGCCAGCAGCGGGAAGATCAGTGCGGTGACGAAGCCGACATGCACGGCGCGCACGACCTGGCTTGGAAAATCGATCACGTGCGCGGCGGTCGCCACCTGGAACAGCGAAAAGGCGATCGCCAGATAGAACAGGACGCGGCCCTCGCGTCCGGGCGGAAAACTCTCGGCGAGGGGATCGTGCAGACCGAGTTCGCGGCTGTCGGCCGGCATGTCGTGCTTGACCGTGTCATGCAGCATGAAATGCTCCTGATACCGGCGTCTGGCACCGGGCATGTCGTTGGGAATGAAGGCTCAATGAAAGATGCGGCCCGGGCAAGACCGGGCCGCAATGGGCATCAGAGCATGCCCTTTTCCTTGTAGTAGCGCTCGGCGCCCGGATGCAGCGGCACCGGCATGCCGGTCAGCGCGTTTTCCAGCTTGATCTGGGCTGCGGCCTTGTGGGCGGCTTCCATCTCCGGCAGGTTCTCGAACAGCTGCTTGGTCATCTGGTAGGCGGTCTCGTCGGAGACTTCCGAATGGGTGATCAGGAAGTTGACCACGGCAACGGTCGGTACGTCGGCATCCTGGCCCTGATAGGTGCCGGCGGGGATGGTTGCCGCCACATAGGGCGCGCCGAGCTTGGTCACCACGTCTTCCGGCACGGCGACCATCTGGATCTCGACTGAGGTGGCGAGGTCCTTGATCGCCGACACGCCGAGGCCGGCCGATTGCAGCGTCGCGTCGAGCTGGCGGTTCTTCATCAGCTCGACGGATTCGGCGAACGGCAGATATTCGGTCTTGGCGAGGTCCTCATAGCTCATGCCGGCCGCACCGAAGATCGCCCGGGCGTTGAGCTCGGTGCCGGACTTGGCGGCGCCGACCGAGAGGCTCTTGCCCTTCATGTCGGCGAGGCTGGCAATGCCGGACTCCTTGGCAGCAACGATCTGGATATAGTTCGGATAGATGGCGGCAATGCCGCGCAGCTTGTCGAGCGGTGCCTTGAAGCCGGCATCGGCATCGCCGTCCCAGGCGAGCTTGACGCTGTCGCCGAGGGCAAAGCCGATCTCGCCCTTGCCCTGCTGCAGAAGGTTGAGGTTCTCGACCGAGGCCTTTGTGGCCTGGACCTGGGTGCGGGCACCCTCGATCTTCTCGCCATAGATCTTCGACAGTGCCGCCCCGAGCGGATAGTAAACGCCCGAGGTCCCGCCGGTCAGTACGTTGATGAATTCGGATGCCTTGGCCGAGACAGCGCCAAGTGCGGTCGACAGCGCGAGAGCGCCGGCAAGTACGGTTGCGAGTTTCGTGGTCTTCATGAAGGTCCTCCCAAACCTGTGTGTTGATGGGGGCATCATGGGCGAGGCGATGCCCGCGCGTCAATCGCGAGCAGGCTTTTTTGCCGGGATAACGATAAGCATGCTTTTCGATCGCCTGCCGGTTCAAGCGTTTGGTTTCTGACGCAATTCGCCTATTGCGGGTCCAGCGGCTCTGTGCCGGCGGGCTTTCCGGCGCGGTCGAGGCGGATCTTCTCGATCCGGCTTTCGGCGGCGTTGAGTAGCGTTTCGCAATGTTTCTTCAGCAGCTCGCCGCGCTCGTAGATGGCAATCGACTCGTCGAGCGCCACGTCGCCGCGCTCCAGCCGCGCCACGATGCTTTCGAGTTCGGCGACCGCCTTCTCGAAGGAATAGGCGGAAATCTCGGCGGAAACGGCGTTCTCGGTCATACTCAACCCTTCATCAGTCGCAGGATGTGCAGGCCGGCCGATTCGGCCAGACCTTCCAGATCATAGCCGCCTTCGAGAATGCTGACGACCCGGTTATGGGCAAAACGGTCGGCCACTTCCATCAGCCGCCCCGTCGCCCAGTCAAAATCCTCGCCGACCAGGTTGATCTGCGCCAAGGGATCGCGATGGTGCGCGTCGAAGCCGGCCGAGATCAGGATGATGTCGGGGGCGAAATCGTGGAGCGCCGGCAGGACGCGGCTCTTGAACGCCTCGCGGAAATGATCCGAGCCGACATTGGGCGAGAGCGGCGCATTGACCACATTGTTCTTCGATCCCGTCTCGTCCCTGGCGCCGGTGCCGGGATAAAGCGGCATCTGATGGGTCGAACAGAACAGCACGGACGGATCGTCCCAGAAGATGTCCTGCGTGCCATTGCCGTGGTGCACGTCCCAGTCGACGATCGCCACCCGCTCGGCGCCGTACTTTTTCTGCGCATGGCGCGCCGCGATCGCCACCGTGTTGAACAGGCAGAAGCCCATGGCCTTGGATTTTTCCGCATGGTGGCCCGGCGGGCGCCCGGCGACGAAGGCATTGGAAATCTCGCCGGTCATCACCGCATCGACGGCCGCCATCGCCCCGCCGATCGCCGTCAGCACCGCCTGCAGGCTCTTCGGCGAGGCATAGGTGTCGGCTTCGATCTGGTTGATCTCGCCCTCTTCCTCGGGGATCTGTCGCATGACGGCAAAGAGATGCTCTTCCGGATGGGCGAGCAGGACGGCATCCTCGTTGGCGATCTTCGCCTCGACGCGTTCGAGCGGCGCGAAGTTGGGATGCTCCAGCGCGATATTGAGCGAGCGCAGCCGGTCGGCGCGTTCCGGATGCCCGGCGGGCGTCTCATGCTCGAGAAAGACGGCGTTCTCGTAGAGGCGTGTGGTCATCGCGCTTTCTCCTTGGAAGGTCGAGGCCAACATAGTGCGCGCGATCGTCATGTTCCACCGCGGAGACAAAGCGGGGCTTCGTCCTGTGGACAGAGCGGGCGGATCGGCGGGCACGACGGTCCGTCCGAACGCGGCCATTTTTGACCGCGCCTTGTGATTGCCGGCAAAATGCCCTTGAATGTCAGGGGCAATCGCGCAAGGGGAGAGGTTTCATGGACGATCTGGAACGCGTCGAGGTGACGGATATCCGCGTGCCCTATCGCGACATCGACATGACCGGCAGGCTGCACAATGCCGCCTATCTCGCCTATGCCGAAACCGCGCTCTCCCATTTCTGGCGCTATCGTCCGCCGCTGGAGGACGAGCCGCATTTCCAGGCGACCAAGATCGAGATCCGTTTCCACGAGCCGCTGAGGCTGGACGACAAGGCCCGCATGACCGTCACCATCGACAAGATCGGCGGCAAGTCGATCGGCTTCAATGTGCTGATCGAGAAGGACAAGACGCTTTGCGCGGAAATCGAGGTGATCTGGGCGGCTAGCGCCCCGGAGACCGGTGAACCGGTGGGTCTGCCGGAGGATATCCGCGACTGGCTCTACGGCTATCTGAAGTAAGTTCGGGCCAATCGACGACGCCTCATGCCTGCACTGGGTTGCGGCCGCGGACAGCGAGGCTGCCGCGGCTGCTGGTTTTTGATCAGAGGCTGATGCGCCGGCCTTCCTTGTCGGCCGACTTGCGGTCGGCGCCGTGCCTTTCGATGATGACCTTTGCATCCTCGACGGAGATGCGGTGCTTCTTGGCGAACTGAATGGGCTCGTAGGGCAGGTTCTTCGCCGAAGTATTCGTCTTGGTGTCGGACATGAATGTCTCCTGTTGTGGTGGGCTCGGCGGGATACCGAGGCCATGGGATCGGATGGAAGGGCAAGAGGGACGAGGCGCCAGGCCTTGGTGCGGCATGCGCCCCACGTGATGCGACCGCATCCCTTGGCGATGGCGGCCTAGTATTTTTTCCGGCGGACCACCTTGTTGCCGCGCGGTCCGGTCTCAACCGGGGTCCGGCTGCGGCTCTCCTCGATCAGGGTGCGCCACCGCCCCAGCCGGTCGGCGTCGAGTTGGCCGGAGGCGACCGCCGCCTGCACGGCGCAGCCCGGTTCGTGGACATGGGTGCAATCACGAAACCGGCATTGCTCCGAAAGCTCGGAAATATCACCGAACAGCGTGTCGATGCCGTCGGTCACGTCGCTCACATAGAGCGTCCGAATGCCCGGCGTGTCGATCACCCAGCCGCCGCCGGCAATCGCATGCAGCGAGCGGGCCGTCGTCGTGTGGCGACCCTGCGCATCATGCTCGCGGATCGTGCCGGTCTTCTGCGCCGTCTCGCTCGCCGAGCCGGCCAGGGTGTTGACCAGTGTCGATTTCCCCACCCCGGAAGAACCGACCAGTGCCACCGTCTGCCCAGCCCCAAGCCACGGTTTCAGCGTTTCGATGGCATCGGCCGAGCGGGCGTTGAGCACGACCACCGGCAGGTCGCGCTGCAGGGCCTCGGCCCGGCGACGATAGTCGTCGGCATCGGCGGCGGTGTCCGCCTTGGTCAGAACGATCACCGGTCGGGTCCCCGCCTGGTGGGCCATGATCAGGTAGCGTTCCAGCCGTGCCGGGTTGAAGTCGGCATTGCACGAGGTGGCGATGAACAGCGTATCGACATTGGCGGCCGCCAGTTGCAGGCCGTTCCGGATCTCGCTGTGCCGTTGCAGCAGGGTCTTTCGTTCGAGGCGGCGCACCAGCATGTCGGTCAGCGGATCGGCCAGAACCCAGTCGCCCACGGCAAAGTCGGCAGTATTGGCATTGGCCGCAAGCTCGAGCCCGACCGGCCCGTTTGCGTCGATCGCCTCGAGGCGGGCCCGGTGAACCGAGGCGACGCGCCGGGGTGCGAGATGGGCCTCGCCCGGCTCCACTTGAGCGGCAAAGAAATCGGACCAGCCGAGCCGTTCCAGCGATGAAGACGTGTCGGACCCGCTCAAGGCTTGATCCGCGGACTGAAAGTATGGGGCATCGGTCAGCTTCCCGTCGAATGGAGATATTACGGTATCGCAGGGCCGTCTTGCCGCGACCACGCAGGCCTGTGTTCGTTCATGCCCCGTCAAGCTCGGAAATACCTGCCAACCTTACGCACGGTCGAAGGTAAACGAGGTCAACAGGCTGGTCACGAAGTTGCTGGCTTTCTCCTTCACCAGAAGCTCCGTCCATTCGTTTGTACCCCGAAGCATCAGGCCGGTATAGATGCTGTCGACGGCGGCCTCTTCAATGCGCTTGATATGCGCCTGGAATTCGGCCTCGCTGCCGGTCCTGTAGATGTCGCGAACGACGATCCGCAGGATCTCCTGGATGGCGATCTGCCAGGCGGTGGTGGTCGCCTGGAGCTCCTTCTCCGCTGCTGTCATGGATCACTCCGATTATTCTGTGGCTCGACCACAAGGCCGGCGATCAGGATGGCCCGGATAGCGGTCAGACGGTCAGGAAGGCATAAAAAAAGGCCAGGCAATATGCCTGACCTCGCTTGGTAACTTGGCTTTCGACAGTGCCAGTACATCCGTGGTCAAAGGAAAGCCGTTACCGATTATACGGCCTGCAGGTTGCAGGCGGACATCTTGCCCGACTTGTTGTCGCGCTCCATGTCGTAGCCGATCTTCTGGCCTTCGACGATTTCGCGCATTCCGGCGCGTTCGACGGCCGAGATGTGAACGAAGGCGTCCTGGCCGCCGTCGTCAGGCTGAATGAAGCCGAAGCCCTTGGTGGAATTGAACCATTTAACTGTGCCAGTGGTCATGATGAACCCTTTCTTAGCATACTGATTGACCACAGCGCGGAAGCGCTGCGGATGAAGATAACGATTTTTGAAAGGAAGGTTCGTTCAGGGCGCGGTGCCAGACGCGCGGTAACCAAAGCTCAGCAAGCAAATCTCGATAAGCTTCATATAGAGAGTGATGGCCAGCTTGTCAACTTTTAGTTTATCGAGGTTGATTTATTCGTACTTTGGTTGTGAATTTCGACGGATGCAATCCAGCGCAACGAATTGAGCGGGGGAACCTGCCGGAACGATGGCGTGCTGTTTCCTTCGCAAGAAGGCCGATCGCTTTCCTCAGAAGCTCCCCGGCGGGTTCTCGTCGCAGTCGTAGAGCACGCCCTCGGGCTTGGCGCCGCCCATGGTGCAGAAAATGCCGCCCCAGTGATAGCCGGTGCCGGAGGCGGTCCTGACCTTGAACCACTGGAAGTCGTCGGTCCAGATTCCGGTCGCCTCGATGAGTTCGATCGGCTGGCCAAGCCTGATGCTCGCCTTCTTCTTCGAGTCCATGCCTGGGCCGGCGCGCAATATCCCGCCATAGGAGAGCGCCGAGAGGTCCTCGATCGGTGTGGCCGCCGGGTCCTCGGCTGGATCAGCGCCGTCCGCGGCGGCGGAATCGTTTTCCGCCTCGAACATGCTCTGCACGTCGCCGTGGCAGCGTTCCGGAATCTTGCCCCATTGGGCGTCGTTGGCGAAACACTGCATCACCGGCGTCTTGCCGCAGAGCTCTTCGACCGCCTGCATGCAGGCCTCGTCATAGCCTTGCGCGCGGGACGCAGTGGAAGTTCCGCAGGCTAGGAACAGGGGGAAGAGGGCGAAGAGGAAAGTCCGTGTCTGTCGCATGAGGGCCCCGGGACGCTGGATGCGGCGGGCATCGTGCCGGCCGCGACTGGAGCTCATGCTATCGAAGCGGGTCTCAGAAGCACGGGCCATTTTGGGGATTTGATCGCCGTTCGGCAAGGACCCCGCCGCGTTGGACGGCGAGGCCGGCATTTTGAGGCCGGGCTTGGCGATTGCGGCCCGAAGCCTTATGCCCCGGCGCCGGTCACGCGCCAGATAACGTCGCCGACATCGTCCGCGACCAGCAGGGAACCGTCCGGGCCGATGGTGACGCCCACCGGGCGGCCGTAGGAGTACTTCTCGTCCGGCGCCAGGAAGTCGGTGAGGATGTCGCGCGGCGGACCCGAAGGGCGGCCGTCCTCGAACGGCACGAAGATCACCTTGTAGCCGGCGAGGTTGGAGCGGTTCCACGAGCCGTGCTGGCCTATCACCATGCCGTCGGGGAAGCCGGGCAGCGTGCCGGCGGGCAGCCAGCAGAGGCCGAGCGAAGCCGTGTGGCCGCCGAGCGCATAGTCGGGGCGGATGGCGGTCGCGACCTTGGCCGGGTCCTGCGGCACGCGGTCGTCGACGGTCTTGCCCCAGTAGCAGAACGGCCAGCCGTAGAAGCCGCCGTCCTTGACCGAGGTGAGATAGTCGGGGGGCGTCTCGTCGCCGAGCCCGTCGCGCTCGTTCACGACGGTGAAGAGGTCGCCGGTCGTCGGCTCGAAGGCAAGGCCGACGGGATTGCGCAGGCCGCCGGCGAAGATTCGCTGAGTGCCGTTCTCGAGGTCCACCTCATAGATGCAGGCACGCCCCTCCTCGGCCTCGAAGCCGTGCTCGGCAATATTGCTGAGCGAGCCGACGCCGACATAGAGTTTCTTTCCGTCGCGGCTCGGCAGGATGCTGCGGGTCCAGTGGCCGGCCGGCTTGTAGTCGGCGATCTTGCGGCCCTCAGCCTGGATCTTCGTTGCGCCCTCCGTATAGGGAAAGGCCATGATGCCGTCGGTATTGCCGACATAGAAAGTGCCGTCGAGCATGGCCATGCCGAAGGGATGGTTGAGGCCCTCCATGAAGGTGTGGCGCACCTCGGCCACGCCGTCGCCATCGGCATCGCGCAAGAGCGTGATGCGGTTGGGGCTGTTGCCGACGGCCGCTGCCCGCTTCATCGTCGAATACATGGCATAGTCGAAGGGCGTCCTGATCCGCCCGCCGTCGACGCCGAGCGCCTCGGCCGTCAGCACGTCGCCGTTCGGCAGCACATGGATCCAGCGCGGGTGCTTGAGGCCCTTGGCGAAGGCATTGACCTTGAGGCCGGGGGCGGCGGTCGGCGCATGGCCGTCCTCCCAGCCCTTGGCCGTCGGCATTTTGAGCGTCGGGATGCGCTGCGGCTTTGCTTCGGGAATGATCGGCGCGCCGCCGAGGGCCGGCTTTTCCGGGCTCTTGCCCCAGCGCCGCATCAGGATCATCGCCGCGCCGATCATGGCGACAAGGCGAGCGAAAAGGGCCGTCATGTCAGTCTCCTTCAGAGTTTCGCCGGAACCATAACCGAAGCCCGAAGCGCTTGGAACTGACGAACGGCAAAATCAGCGCAGATCCTCGATCAGCTCCGGATGCCGGTCGAGCAGCCGCAGCAACTGGCTGGTCGGACCGCTGGGCTCAATCAGGCCGCGCTCATATTTGTCGAAGGCACTTTCCCCCACCTTCAGCAGCGTCCCAGCCTCCCGTTGCGAAAGCCCGAGCTTTTTTCTCAGCCGACGGATCGTCTTTGGCGACGGAATGCCGTCGATCTTTTCCTTCAGGCTGCGCAAGGCTTCGTCGGCGACGGCCATGTCGTCACCGACATGCACGCCGTCGCCGTCGCCCTCGGGATAATAGCCGGGGAGGTCGATCGTCACAGTCTCACCCTTGTAGCCAAGCTCGAACGGGCGACTGTCGCGCCGCAGGATCGCTCCCGTCTCGGGCGAGGTCATCGTATCCGGCAGTGTCCGCGCGGCGGATGTCATGGTCACTTCTCCTTGAACGACATCACGGTGAATTCGGTGACGACGTCGGCCTGGAATTTCACGCAGAGCAGCAGGTCGTCCACCGGCACGTGATAGACGTCCTGCCAGACCCGATGGTCGGCGAACGTCGTCATCGATTTGTAGAACATCCGCCCTTCGATGGTTGCGATCGTCGCGACAATGCCGCTTCGGTCGAAGCCGAGCGCCATCGCGTCTCGCAGAGCGGACGAGGTGATCGCCAACGTACTGACGGAGCAAAGCGCAGCCTTGATCGCCGCGAGGTCATAGGTCGGGCGTAACTTTTCCAAGGAGAAATAGTGCCACCATTAAGGTGTCATTTCAAGCGGCGCATTCCGCAATAAAATGTGATTCTGACCTCACCGTCCGCGATAGACGAACGGCCCGGGTTCGGCCTCGCCGTCCTCTTCGGCTGCGGCCGCAAGGCTCGCGTGGAGCGACGAGCGGATGCAGACGGGGTCGGTGGCGGCAGCGTCGCCGGCAAGCGCCATGGCCTGGCAGCGGCATCCGCCGAAGTCGATGTGCTTGCGCTCGCAGCTGCGGCAGGGTTCCTGCATCCAGTCGTCGCCGCGATAGGCGTTGAAAGCCGCGCCCTCGAGCCAGATCTCGGCAAGCGGCGTCGCGCGGACATTGTCGAAGGTAAGCCCCGGTATGGTCTCGGCTGCATGGCAGGGCAGGACGCGCCCCGCCGGATTGACGTTGAGCCCCGTGCGGCCCCAGCCGCCCATGCAGGCCTTGGGATAGCGCGAATGGTGGTCGGCCGGCACATAGTCGATCACCAGCGTTCCGGCGAGCCGCTTCCTTGCTTCATTGACGAAGGCGGTGGTCGCTTCCACCTGCGCGCGGGTCGGCATGAGCGCGGCCCGGTTTCGCTCGGCCCAGCCGTGGAACTGCACGGTGGCGATCTCGATCCGCCGCGCGCCGAGTTCGATGGCAAGCCCCACCATGTCCTCGATCTCGTCCATGTTCTGCTTGTGGCACACCGCATTGACGGTGAGCGGAATGCCCGCCGCATGAGTCCAGCCGGCGACGGCGATCTTGCGGGCATAGCCGCCCGCATAGCCGCCGACCAGATCGGCCTTATCCGGAGTGACACCCTGGATCGACAGCTGCAGGTGGTCGAGGCCGGCCTCCGAGAGCTCTATGATCCGCGCCTCGGTCAGTCCCACGCCCGACGTGATGAGGTTGGTATAGAGCCCGAAGCCGGACGCGGCCCGTGTCAGCGCCACCAGATCGCGGCGCGAGGCGGGTTCGCCGCCGGAGAGATGCACATGCAGCACACCGAGATCGGCCGCCTGGCGGAAGACGTCGATCCATTCCTCGGTCGAAAGCTCTTCCGAGGCGCGGGAAAGCTCCAGCGGGTTCGAGCAATAGGGGCAGGCGAGCGGACAGCGATGGGTGAGTTCGGCCAGCATGGCGATCGGCGGTGGCGGGCGCCGGGCGGCGAAACGGACGGGTGAGGGGTGTTCGTTCATCGGACGATCTCCAGCAGGCGCCGGTCGGAAAATTCGCGGATGAAGGTGATCACGTCGGCGAGCACCTGATCCTGCGGCGCCTCGAACTGACGGGCGAAATCCGCAGCGATTGTATCGAGGTCGCGGGTCCCGTCCAGGGCCTTGACGATGGCAACCGCGATTTCGTCAAGCGCCAGTGCCCTTTCGGGCGCGAGCAGGACCGTCTGGCCACGCACCGGGTCCTCGCGCAGCCGCACGCCGCGCGCCAGCCGGGCGACGGTTGCGCCGGTCACCGCGACGCCGGCGCCGCCGGCGGCCGCGCTTTCTCCACTGACAGGGGCCGTCCCTTCGCCGCTCATTCCGCCGCCCCGCGCAAGGGGTTCTCGTCGAGCGCGCCGGTCACGCCCTCGCGCCCGTCCCAGCCGCCTGGCGGAAGGCGCGCCGGCGCCACATAGGCCGAATGCAGCGTATCGAGTTGCGACCACAAGACATCCGTCTTGAAGGTGAGCGCGGCGGCTGCCGCATCCTGCTTTTCCAGCGTGTCGGCATGGTCGAGCACGAAGGCCAGGCCGAACTTGACGTCCTGAGGCGCCTCGTTCAGCCGCTGGCGGAAATAGGAGAGCGCGCTGTCATCGGCAAAGGCATAGTGTTTCAGAAGTCCGGCGATACGGTTTTCGTGGATCGCCGGGGCGAAGAGTTCGGTGAGCGACGAGGCGATCGCCTCGAGCAGCGGCTTTTCCCGGACGAAATGCACATAGGCATCGACGGCAAAGCGCGTGCCCGGCAGCACGCCGCGGGTCGAGGCGACGAAATCGGGATCGAGCCCGACGGCTTCCGCAAGCTTCAGCCAGCGGCGGATGCCGCCGCCCTCGTCGATGCCGCCGTCATGGTCCTCGATGCGGCTGCGCCAGATGCGCCGCAATTGCGGATCCTCGCAGCGCGACAGGAAGGCCGCGTCCTTCATCGGGATGCGGCTTTGATAATAGTAGCGGTTGATGACCCAGGCCCGCACCTGGATCATCGAACAGCCGCCGCCATGCAGCATCTGGTGAAACGGGTGCTTGTCGTGATAGCGCGACGCCCCGATCGCCTGAAGGCGCGCCTCGAAGGCGGCTCTGTCCTGGGCCTGTCTGTCAGGATTGGGCAACAAGGGTAACCTCCATTCCGTCATGGCCGATTTCGAAACCCGCAGCCTCGACCAGGTCGCGCTCCGGCCCGGCCCGCCAGATCGGGTTCGTGTTGTTGATATGGACGAAGACCTTGCGGCCGATCGACAGGGGCGAAAGCGCTGCAAGGCTGCCGCCTTCGCCATTGATCGGCATGTGTCCCATGCGCCGTCCGGTCTTTTGGCCGACGCCGGCCCGGATCATCTCGTCGTCCTCGAACACCGTGCCGTCGAAGAAGACGAGGGCTGCCCCTTCGAGTCTCTGCGCCAGCGCCGGCGGTATCGAGCCGCAGCCGGGAATGTAATAGGCGCGCTTGTCGCCCATCCGAAATTCGACGCCGACGGTGTCGTCCGTTTCCTGGCCGAGCTTCAGGTCGGACCCTTCGAGATAGAGCGGCACCTTGCCGGGAACGGCGAACAGCCGGATCTCAAGGCCGTCGAGCGGCGAAAACGACGTGTCGAGGCCGACCTTCCGCTGCTGCACGAGCGCGGGATCGAGCACCTGAAAGACCGGATTCTGCCCCAGCGTCTCCAAAAGCGCCGCCGTGGCAAAAACCTTGAAAGGCTGCTTTTCGCGCAGCGTCAGCAGCCCGGTGATATGATCGATGTCGCCATTGGTGACGACCACGCTTCTGATCGGGCTGTCGCGCAACTCGCGCGGATGAAGGCAGGCATTGGCTTCGATCTGGGCGCGCATGTCGGGCGAGGCGTTGAACACGACCCATCGGTCGCCGTCCGGGCTGACCGCCAGCGACGATTGCGTCTGAGGTTTGAGGCCGGACACAGGATCAAGCGCAGCGCGACAGTTCGCGCAGCCGCAGTTCCACTGGGGCAGACCTCCGCCGGCCGCGGCACCGAGCACGAGGAAACGAACTTGCGTCATCGCCTCGTGCCCGCGACGATCAATCAGAACAGTACGGGCTCGCCGCCGTCCGCCGGGGCGTAACGGTTGATTTCCATGCCGCAGCTGACCTCGACGAATTTAGGGGCATTCCATTTCATGGTAGTTCCTCCCAAGGTTGAAGAGCGCGCTTGTCGTCCCTTGCAAAAGCAAAACGCCGATTTCCGACACGTCGGAAGGCTGCCGGCTGGACACTCCTCCAAGCATTGCGATCTTATGGGTCAAGCTTTGCAGGCTGCAATACAGCGAAACGTATCGGTTTTGAGTACGCGCTGCCCGCCTTCGGTGAATGGGGGCCACGTGTCGCAGCCCGCTCGCGCCGGTCGCCAATTTTGCTATGATCCGACCTCGGGCGCGGCGTCGGATTGGCTGCCGCGGGTGATGGGCATGGCGAGGGGGCGGCCAAACGGCCGGGATCGCATGGCTTCAAGAGTGCTGAGGACGGTCCTGGTCGCGCTGGCGGCCGTGATCGGCGGATATCTCGCTGCCCTCGGCGTCGGGCTGGTCGCCTTCGATTTTCTCGAGGTTTCGCAGCGCGAGGGGGCTGCCGCCATGGGTTTGGCCTTTGTCATCGGGCCCGCCGTGGCAATCATATGCGCTCTGGTGGCGGGACTCTGGTATTGGATTTTCTCCGGAAGGCGGAACCCGCAGGCGCGGGCGCCGCGCGGATCGGCGGCTCGCCTGGGATGGGCCTTTGCCGCTGCCCTTGGCGGTTGGCTTGCCGGCCTCTTGCTGCAATGGATGCTGGAAGGCCAGTCCTATGAGACCTTTGTCGTCGCCCTGACTGTTTCGCTGGCGCCGTGGTTCTGCGCGCTGGGCTTCGCCGCCGCAACATGGTTCCTGCTGCGGCGGCGAGAGAGTTGACCGTCGGTCGTTTCCGGAACGCTACCGCTCAGGCACGCTCAGGCACGCTCAGGCACGCTCAGGCAGCAGCGGATAACCCACCATCACGGCGCGGCCGGCAAGGCCGGCGATCGCCGCCTTCAACAGGTCGCCCGGGATGAAGGCCATCGAGCCGAGAAAGGCCTTTTGAAGGCCAAGGCCTGCGCCGAAGGCGAGGTAGCCGATGCCGAAGACATAAAGCACGACGACGCCACCCAGGGTGGCCGCGACGAAGAAACCGAGCGTCTGCTTGACGGCGGACAGACCCGGACGGGCGAAGCGTTCGGCGATCAGGCCGGTGGCAAAGGCCGCCGGCACCCAGCCGATCAGGAAGCCGACGGTCGGGCCGGCGAAGACGGCAAGGCCGCCACGGCCGCCGGACAGAACCGGCAGGCCGATCGCCACCAGCAGGATGACGAGAACGGCGGCCAGCGCCCCGCGCTTGGCTCCGAGAATGACGCCGGCCAGCATCACGCCGAGCGACTGCGCCGTGATCGGCACCGGAATGAAGCCGAGGGTGATCGGCGGAACGAAGCCGAGCGCGACGATGATCGCGGCAAACAGCGAGATAAGGACGAGGTCACGGGTCTGCATGATGTCTCCCTTGGGCCTGTCGGGCAAAGCCATGAAGCGGCTTGCGAAAGCGACAGATGTGAAACAGGAATTTTCCCCAACGGAAAATGTCACTGCCCGCGAATGCCCCGGGCGTCAATGGCCGCGGCGATATTATCCGCATCCTTGAGGGTGGCGATGATCAGCGGCCCGAGCAGCGTGGTGATCTTCGGCCGGATGCCGCGCGCCCGGTGCGCCTCGCGGATCGCCTCGTAGCGGGAGAGGATTTCCGGCACGAAACGCACCACCAGCCCGACCGACAGCCCGATATCGGCGGCCTTGACGAGGCCGATCCGCTCGAGCGGCGCGGCGGCCCTGGTGATGGTGTCGATGAAGGCCGAGACCGTGGTCGTCGCGGTCACCGCAGCACCCAGCAGCATCAGCGTCGAAAGCCGAAGCACCGTCACCATCGCTTCTTCGGCGCTGGTCAGAACCAGATGGAAGAGGCCGACGATGGCAATGGTGAGGAAGACCGGCTTCAGCGGCAAAAGCGCCGCGCGCAGCGGCTGGCCGAGGCTGAAATAGAGCAGGCCCGCGGCGACCAGCGCCGGGACCAGAAGGCGCGGATCGCGCGTCAGGAAGATTAGCACCGCAATCAGCGCCAGCCCGGCAATCTTCACCGAGGGCTTCGTCCGGTGCATCAGGCTGTCGCCGGCGACATGCAGGCTTCTCATGAAAGCGCGACCTCCCGGTAGCGGGCGCTGGCCTCCGACGCGTTCCCGTCGAAGGCGATCCGCCCCTGGTGGAAGACCAGCACGCGCTCGAAGCCGGCGACGAGGTCGAGATCGTGGCTGATGACGATCGCCTGCTGCATGAGCCCGTCGATCGCCGCCTTGACCATGGCGCGGTTCTTCAGGTCCAGCTGGTTGGTCGGCTCGTCGAAGATCACCAGCTCAGGCTCGGTGACGACGACGGCGGCGAGCGCCGCCAGCTGCAACTCGCCGCCGGAGAGTTCGTGTGGCCGCCGGCCGGCGAGGTGGGTTATGCCGAAACGCTCCAGCACCCCATCGACCGCCGTCTCGAGCGCCGCGCCCTTCAGTCCCCGGCTCTTCGGGCCAAAGGCGATGTCGTCGCGGATGATCGGCAGGATGATCTGGTTGGCCGGGTTCTGGAAGATGAAACCGGCCTTCGCCAGCACCGCCTTGTCGTCCTTCACCGTGTCGAGCCCGTCGAGCGAAACCGTGCCGGCCGACGGCTTGACCAGCCCGTTGATCAGCCGCGCAAACGTCGTCTTGCCCGAGCCGTTGAGCCCGATCACGCCGATGCGGCGCTCGCAAAGCGCGACGCTCAGCGGATGAAGCGCCACCGCGGCGCCGTAGCGCACCTCTGCCCGGTCGAATGTGATCTGCAAGCCTGAAAGTCCCCGCCGATGTCCTGGGCGTCTCTATAGACCGGGGGAGGGGCGAGGGGAATATGCGCCGGCGCTGGCATTGGGGGTGCCCCTCATCCGCCTGCCGGCACCTTCTCCCCGCAGGCGGGGAGAAGGGACAAGCGGCACCGTCGGGCACGTCCCCTCTCCCCGCTTGCGGGGAGAGGGTTAGGGTGAGGGGCAGTCCTCCTTCCGCCCCCGCCCTTCGAGGGTCGCTTTCGCTCCCGCCTCAGGGTGAGGGCTACCCTTGTGCCGCTGGCGCCACCAGGCAGCCGCCCCGTCTCATCTGTCGGCCGTCTGCACCGCCACCCCAAACTCCCCATCGCTCATTGGCGCGGCCACCCCGATCGCCCCTCATGCTGAGGTGCCCGAGCACAGCGAGGGCCTCGAAGCATCCGGCCTCATTGCTCAACCCCGCCAACCGCCAACTCCCCACCCCATTGAACATATCATGAACATCCTCTACCCTCTCTTCCATGGCGATTCCTCTCTCCAACACCCAGGCGCGAAAAATCTTCCTCGAGCGGCAGGGGCTGTCCCGCCCGCCGCATCTCGCGCTCGGCAAGGCCGGGCTCTACGACCTGATCCACGACCTCGGCTTCGTCCAGGTCGACAGCATCGCGACCGTCGAGCGCGCCCATCACCAGATCCTCTTCTCGCGCAACCAGACCTACCGGCCGGAACACCTGACCGCGCTTTTGGAAAAGGACCGCGCGCTCTTCGAGCACTGGACCCACGACGCCTCGATCATCCCGTCCGCCTTCTTTCCCTACTGGAAGCACCGCTTCGTGCGGCGCGAGGCGCGCATCCTGGAGAACTGGGCCAAATGGCAGGGCGAGGGGTTCGACCAGGCCTTCGACGAGACCTACGAGAAGATCCGCGAGCGCGGCCCGATCATGGCGCGCGAGGTGAAAGCCGAGGATCACAAGTCGGGCGGTTGGTGGAACTGGCACCCGTCGAAGACCGCGCTCGAATTCCTCTGGCACACCGGCAAGCTGGCGATCGCCGGCCGCGACAATTTCCAGAAGATCTATGACCTGTCCGAGCGCGTCATCCCGCCCGAACATTTTGTCGCCGAGGTCGACCCCGACGCCTTCGTCGACTGGGCCTGCCGGCAGGCGCTGACGCGGCTCGGCTTCGCCACCCATGGCGAAATCGCCGCCTTCTTCGATCTGGTCACCCCGCAGGAGGCGAAGGCCTGGGTGGAGGACCACCGCGACGAGCTGGAGGAGGTCTTGATCGAGACGGTCGACGGCAAGCCGCGCGCCTCCTTCGCGCTTGCCGAAAGCCTGCCCGCGCTCCTGAACCCGCCCGAGCCGCCCGCCCGCATCCGCACTTTAAGCCCCTTCGACCCGCTGATCCGCGACCGCAACCGCACCGAACGCCTGTTCGGCTTCTTCTACCGCATCGAAATCTTCGTGCCCGAACCGAAGCGCGAATACGGCTACTACGTCTTCCCGCTCTTGGAATCCGACCGCCTGATCGGCCGCATCGACATGAAGGCCGACCGCAAGGCGGGCATACTCGACGTGAAACGCGTCTGGCTGGAAAAGGGTGTCAAACCGTCGGCCGGGCGGCTG
>NZ_UEYP01000048.1:0-452 GCF_900492185.1 Paenirhizobium selenitireducens ATCC BAA-1503 | reverse complement strand
ATCCTGTAGTGACTACAGGAGCAAGGAAAAAAATGCAGATTGGCGATCTATCTCGACGGACAGGCGTAAACATCGAAACGATACGCTATTATGAACGCATTGGGGTTTTGCCGAAGCCTGCTCGCCAATCGAACGGGCGGCGCACCTATAGTCCCGCCGACGCAGTGCGCTTAGGCTTCATCCGCCATGCCCGCGACCTTGGCTTTGACCTGACGAGTGTTCGAGTGTTGCTGGCCTTACAGGAACAGCCTGAGGTATCGTGCGACGATGCGAGCCTGATTGCACAGGACCAGCTTGAGGCGGTTGAAAGCCGGATTGCCCGTCTTCTCAAATTGCGTGATGAGTTGCGTCGTATGATCAGTGAGTGTGGCCGTGGCCGCGTGGCCGAATGCCTGTCTCTTATACACCTCTCCGAGCCCACGAGACTCGACCTCATCTCGTATTCCGTCTTC
>NZ_UEYP01000036.1:0-5661 GCF_900492185.1 Paenirhizobium selenitireducens ATCC BAA-1503 | reverse complement strand
CGTCTATCTGACCGAGGCTGAGTACGCAGTTCTTGCGCAACTGCCAGGCAAACGAATTCGCAAGCGACGACATCGCCTGGAATTTGCAGCGGCAGCATTTGCTGTCGATGTTTTTGAGGATCAGCTTGCCGGCCTGATATTGTGCGAAGTCGAAGCTGCATCGGCCGAAGACCTTCAATCGATCCCAACACCAAGCTGGCTGGGACAAGAGGTTACCGCCGATCCTTTCTTCAGGGGAGCCAACCTCGCACACATCAGCGCATCGGTCTTGAGGACGAAGCTGTCATCCGTGGGGCCGGTCGCTGGGCCCGCGCAAAACCTTATGTAGGTTTTCTGCTCCGCTGCTACTCAGACCCCGGATCGAGTTTGCTCGACCGCTCGGGAAGATGAAACCGGGGTTCGACGCTGTCCGCCCGCAGGTACTTGCGCACGGTGTTCCTCGAAAGGCCGGTGCGGCGGGAGATATCCCGGATCGAGAGGTGATCCCGGTAATGCCAGCGTCGGATGACGCTCAATAACTCCATGTCGATCACTCCGCTGTCCCCCGCGATGCCGCGTGAGACGTGGTGAAAACATGGGTCACTTCTCGATGGAAAAATCCGTGCCTGCCGGGTCAACTCTCAGTGGAAATCAACAAGGAGTTTTCGTGTCGCATGTTTTTGTCGCAAGTGGTAGGTCTCGTGCGACATAACTTGCGACAGGAATCCCGCCGCATGATGATCGGCTATGCCCGCGTTTCCACTCAGGGCCAGGACCTCGACCAGCAGCGCGCGGCGCTGGGCGCGGTCGGCTGCGTTCGCCTCTTTGAGGAAAAGGTTTCCGGGGCGAAGCGCGATCGGTCCGAGCTGGTGAAGCTGCTCGACCATTTGCGCCCTGGCGACGTGGTGACGGTCACGAGGCTAGACCGGCTTGCCCGATCGACGCGCGACCTTCTCGACATTGCCGAGCAGATCAAGGAGGCCGAGGCCGGCTTGCGATCCCTGGCCGAGCCATGGGCCGACACGACGACGCCGGCCGGCCGCATGGTGTTGACCGTGTTCGCCGGCATTGCAGATTTCGAGCGATCCTTGATCGCGGAGCGCACGAGCGCCGGCCGGATCGCGGCCAAGGCGCGCGGGGTGCGGTTCGGTCCCTCCCCTGCCCTATCGGCCGATCAGGTCGCGCATGCGCGCCAGCTCATCGCCCAGGACAAGCCCGTGGCTGAGGTCGCGCGGCTCCTGAAGGTGCATCGCGCGACCCTCTATCGGGCACTTGCCGACGCGACGGCCGCGACGGTCTGACCACATAGCTAACGTTAATACGCCAATACGTATTTAGCTAAGTGCGTTGAAAGCAGCTTAATGGCAGTTCGATTTTGTATCGTACGAAACAAAAATCTCTCTGAGTTCTCTAAGGGTTAGGGATGTCGAGTCGTTGCGTTCGGACGGCTTTGTTTGTTTTCCAACATCCAAACAAGCCCGACCGCCGCCCAAAGCTGAGTAATTTCTGGCACTTAATCATAAGGGGTTGCAGAATCGGGAAAAACGTTCGTTACTGCTAACTATGAGTCGAAGCGCAACACCCGTCAAAGAGAAGGTCGCCGCCCACAGGGCGCGCCAGATCGCGGCTGGACGTATTGCGCTGACCACTTACGTTCCGACTGATCTTCTAGAGCAAATCGACAAGATCAAGGAGCAGAGGGGGGCGGCTGGTCGCGGCCCCATCATCGAAGAAGCTTTGAGGTTACTGATCGAGAAGCAGCAGAGGGCATAACGAAAAACCCCTCGCCGTTAGCAGCGGCAAGGGGTTTTGGATTTCGGAACGGTTATGTTGGGAACCGCCTTAACACAGCGCCCAACATAGTCGGTTACACGTAAGCCTGCAAGACATGCGTCTTGCGGGAACGCTGAATCTTTGTCCGGTGTCCGTGCCCTCCTAAACGGAGGACGAAGGGACGATGTTTGCACAAATTGGGGCGGTGCTCGTAGGGGCACCGGCCGAGCGGGAGCGCACGCCCGTGCGGCGGCATTCCAGCGCGGCCGGCCGCTGCGAAGGGGTCTTCTGGCGACGGACGAACCGTCAGGAGGTCCGGACGATCCTCCTAGCCGCCAAGCGCTACGAACTGGCCCAGCGCCAGCCAGGCGAGCGCAGCGGGCCGCTGGGATCGGTGGCGATCGAGGTGCTAGAGCTGTTCGCCAACCTGGTGGATTTTAGGACCGGCCGGCTCGATCCGGCGATAGACACGCTCATGAGCAAGCTCAGGCGGTCGCGTGACGCGATCGTGCGGGCGTTGAAGAACTTGCGGGCGCATGGCTTCCTCGACTGGCTACGGCGCTACGTGCCGACCGGCAACGAGGGGCGCGGCCCCCAGGTGCAGCAGACGAGCAATGCCTATCGGCTGTCACTGCCGGCGCGCGCCAAGCAGTTCCTTGGCCGCTTTGGCATGACCCCTCCCCCGCCCGACGATCACGTACAGGCCGAGGCCGAGCGTCAGGCCGAGACGGAGGCGCACCGGGCAAGCCTTCCCTTGGACGAGCTGGCGCTGTTCGATGTGGGCGACAATCCCTTGGGACAGGCGCTCGCCCGCCTTGCGAGATCGATGAAACAACGTGAGTCCGCCAAGCAGACTGAATCCCCATCTAGTTCTATTAAAGATAGGAAGACATAAGCGGACGCCGCTGTTCGGGCCGCTATCGCGGCCCTGCGGCGGTTCCGGCCCGCGTTAAGTGCGGGCCGGTGCCGGCACCCACACAGCAAAAATTCAGCTGCTGAGTTCGCGGAGAGGTCGCATTTTGCTTTCGAGAAAAGCAGGTGGTTAGGGTCTGCCAGATATCAATGCGTGAATACGTATTAACGTTTTTGCGTGCCTGCTTATCGAAAGATGGGCTGGCCGAACTGAGTTCGAATGTGCTAAGGTGTACACAATTCAACATAGGAGTTCCGGCCGTGACAGCTAGCACCACAATGACAATTCGGGTCAGCCCCGAGGTAAAGCAGAAGCTCGACCGGATCGCGACCGATACCCGGCGCAGCAAGTCGTTCCTGGCCGGCGAGGCCGTCGCGGCTTACGTCGAGCGCGAGCTTGAAATCATCGACGGCATCAAACGCGGTATGGCCGATGCAGCGGCCGGCCGAGTGATCCCGCATGACCAGGCCGTCGCAGAAATGCGCGCGGTCATCGAGGACGCGAAGCGTCGGAAGGCCGCGCAAGGATGAGGCCGGTTGTCTGGTCGATAGAAGCACAACGGGATAACATCGAAATCCTGCGCTACATCGCAGAAGACAACCCGTTTGCCGCCGAGCGGGTTGTGGATGCGATCGAGGAAGCGGGAAACAAGCTCGGCGAATTTGCGACCGGTCGGCCAGGGCGAGTGAGCGGAAGCTACGAAAAATCTCTCCCTCGCCATCCCTACATAATCGCCTATGAGCTGCGTGAGATTGCCGGGCGGGAAACTGTCGTGATCGTGCGCATTATCCACACGGCGCGGGACTGGCCCGCCGAGGATTGGCCGCACTGACTTAAAGACGTTTTGACGTCTTTAGCTGTATACTTGAATACGTATTGACGCATAGAAGGATTAACGCATGAACGTGATTGCGTTTTTAAGTCAGAAGGGCGGAAGCGGCAAAACCACGTTGTCCGTTCATACCGCTGTCGCGGCCGAGGCCAGCGGTGAGCGGGTTTGCGTCATCGATGCCGATCCCCAGGAGAGCGCCACGGCCTGGGCGGGCGCACGGGAAGCGCAAACGCCGATCGTGGCGACGGCCCAGGCCGGCGACCTTGAGGCGGCGCTAAGGGCGGCCAAGGGCGAGGGCATGAGCCTGGTCGTCGTGGACAGTCCACCACATGCCGCGCCGGCCGCCAGTCAGATCGCCAGGCGTTCGGAGCTGGTTTTGATTCCGGTTCGCCCTTCGGCTTTCGACCTGGCAGCGGTCCCGGCCGCTGTCGAGATCGTCAGGGCCGCGAAGGTGCGCGGCGCTTTCATCCTGTCGGCGTGCCCGTTCCGCGCGCCTGAGATCGGTGAGACACGCGCGGCGCTGGAAGCGCACGGCCTGCCGATCGTCCCGCATGAGATCACGGACAGGCGGGCATTCGCTCGCGCGGTGACGAGTGGCAGCGCCGTGACCGAGTTCGAGAGCGACGGCAAGGCGGCCGAGGAAATCCGCGCCCTTTGGGCCTGGATCAGAGATACGCTAAAACGTTAATAGCTTAATACGTATCAACGTGAGTAAGGAGGCCCATAGATGGCGACCAAGAAAACCGGGCTTGCAGCCTTCACCCGCCCGAAGGGGACGGAGAACGCCGGCGACACGATGACCGAGGCGGCGCGACCGAGCGTCGAGATGCCGACGCCGAGGCGAAAAAGGGGCGGGGGCGAAACCGTGGCGCTCACGGTGAAGGTGCGGCGCTCGGACTGGCAGCGCTTGCGCCAGCTCGCGGACGCCGAGGGCACGACGATCCAGGCGATGGCCGAGGCGGGCTTTTCAGCCGTGCTTGGCGAACATGGCTTGCCCCCGATCGAGCCGTATTCACGTTGATACGCTAATACGTAAATAGCTAAATCCGTGCTTGTAACCCGCCCTCGGCCGCCCCTACGGCCCTTTATGGAGAGAGCGGGCCGGCCGAGGGCCACCGTCGAAGAAACACGAAATGACCAGAGGATTGGAAAAGGCGCTCGCTGCCGTCCGTCACGACAACAAGGCAACGGTCATGAGTGCGGCCGAGATCGAGGCGCATCGCGTCTTCCTCGCTGGCCTCGGTATCGCACGCCAAGAGATCGACCTGACAATCAATGTCATCCACTCGACGTTACGAGGGGACGAGGTTGCCATGCCCGAATATATCATTCCGCTCATGCCGGCGACGTGGGTTCGCGATTACGTCGAGGGAGATCGGCGACAGTACGAACGCCGTCCGCATCTTTGGAGTTCGGCGGATCGGAATTGGTTTGCACAACGCGCCAGCTTCTATGATCTGGCTGCCATCGTGATGGATTTACGGGCGCGGCAGGGCGACGGGGCGGCGGCCGGCGCTGCCGATGCGGTGCGAGCCCATGCGCGTTTCTTACGGACGTTCCAGGGGCACGAGACCGGCCCGGAGAGCGCGCTTCCCATCGCGCCGTAGAGAGCCGGAGGGACGCACTCAGAAGTCCCGGCGTCAGCCGGGTCCGTTTACCCGCAGGACGCCGCCGTGATCCGGCCGGTTGCCGGATCGGTCTCGATGGTGAGGCGCGTGTTGCTGTAGTTTTGGATGACGGGTTGACCAGGTGTGATTTGGCGCACGGAGCCGGCCCCGGTGAGCCGCTTGGCCTCGTCGTCGGTTATCCTGGGCCGGCCGACGAGGCGTCGCGCTGCGTCGGGATTGCAGATGCCCGTTTCGGCCGTAGCTGTAGGGGCGGGGGCCTGAGTGCAGGCGGCAAGCGCCAGAAGCGTTCCGATCGCGACGAGGACAGGTAGCGGGTACTTAAGCGGCATCGAACACCCCCTTGAACTCCGGATCGGCATAATAGGCGAGCTTGCCGGCGACGATCGGCCGTTGCCCGGCCAGGAACAGCAGTTCGAGATTCGCCGGCAGATTGCGGACCTCGTCGGGAGTCAGCAGCGGGCGGCCGACATGCTGTTCACCGTAGGAGATGGGGTCTGAGTAGCAGCGGAGCAGAAAACCTACATAAGGTTTTGCGC
>NZ_UEYP01000027.1:0-24376 GCF_900492185.1 Paenirhizobium selenitireducens ATCC BAA-1503 | reverse complement strand
GGCCCATGAGCCCAAAGCGACGAAGGAGAAACGGAGGAACTTGACCACCCCAACCACGACGGACGATACCTAAGGCGGGTCACTTCTCGGCGCAAATCCCGGGTCAGCTCTCAGTGCAAATCAACAGCCGGGAAACAGGCGCTCAAGTGCGTACTGCTTGATTGTCTTGCCCTGCAGAGCGGCTAGCGCTTTGAGGCTTTGATGTTGTTTGTCCGTTATGTCGATCGTCAAGCGGCTCATTTCACATACTCCCGAAGTGACGGACCCACATTAGCACATATGTGGTTTAGTTGCCACCATTGCAGCGTTATCGTAAGACCTGGGCGCAAACGTCCAACATGGGCTTGCCGGAAGCCGCTCTCATGGACTCGGCGGCCACGCAAACCCCGGTAAAGCCGACGGTCGGCCCAGATTACAATCCGGTCGTCACCCTCAACGGTTGGACCTTGCCGTTCCGAATGAACAACGGGGTGAAGGAATTCCACCTCGTTGCCGAGCCGGTGGAGCGGGAGATGGCCGAAGGCATGACCGCATATCTTTGGGGGTACAACGGCCAGTCACCGGGTCCGACCATCGAAGCAGTCGAAGGCGACCGGGTTCGCATTTTCGTGACCAACAAGCTGCCGGAGCACACGACCATTCATTGGCACGGTATGATCCTGCCGTCGGGGATGGATGGTGTTGGCGGGCTGTCGCAGCCTCACATCCCCTCTGGCAAGACCTTCGTTTACGAGTTCGATCTCGTGAAATCCGGCACCTTCATGTACCACCCGCACTCGGACGAGATGGTACAGATGGCGATGGGGATGATGGGCTTCTTCGTCATCCATCCCCGGGACCCGAAGTTCATGCCGGTGGATCGGGATTTCGTCTTCCTGCTCAGCGCCTATGACATCGATCCGGGAACATACGTGCCCCGGATCATGGAAATGACCGACTTCAACCTCTGGACGTTCAACACGCGCGTCTTTCCAGGGATCGATCCGCTCGTCGTTTCCAAGAACGACAGGGTTCGTGTTCGCGTCGGTAACCTGACGATGACGAACCATCCAATCCACATGCACGGCTACGATTTCGAGGTGACCTGCACCGATGGCGGCTGGGTCAGGCCGGAGGCGCGCTGGCCCGAGGTCAGCATCGACATCCCTGTCGGTGCGATGCGCGCCTACGAGTTCGACGCGAAGTACGTCGGCGACTGGGCGATCCATTGCCACAAGTCGCATCACACCATGAATGCCATGGGTCACGAGATCCCGACATTCATCGGGGTCGACAAGAAGGAGGTTGCAAAAAAGATCAGGCAGATCCGTCCCGAATACATGCCCATGGGGACGGCCGGCATGGCGGATATGGGCGAAATGTCGATGGAAATACCGGAGAACACCGTCCCCATGATGACCGGGTGGGGTCCCCACGGCCCGATCGAAATGGGCGGCATGTTCTCCGTGGTGAAGGTCCGCGAGGGTATCTCAGCGGGCGACTACAGCGATCCGGGTTGGTACGAGAACCCTCCCGGCACGCAGGCGTGGGAATGGACCGGGAGCTTGCCCGAGCCTGTCAAAGCGAAAGATGCCAAGACACAACTTCCGTCTGGCCATTCCAATCACGGTTAACTTCCTCCCAGAAACGACAAAGGAAACGATTATGAAACGCATTCTAGTTGGTCTGCTACTCTCAACGTTTGCCACCGCTGCTTTTGCATCCGGTTCGCATGAGGGCGGTCATGGCGAAATGGCCGTTGGCGAACCCGGTGAAAAGGCCAAGGCGTCCCAGACCATCCGTGTCACGATGAAGGAAACGGATGACGGCAAGATGATCTTCACACCAAGCACCTTCAAGGTCCGCCAGGGCCAGACCGTTCGCTTCGCGATCAAGAATGCGGGCGAGGTCGATCATGAATTCGTGCTCGACCAGGAAGACAAGATCATGGAGCACAAAGCCGTGATGGAGAAATTCCCGGAAATGGAACACGAGGATCCGAACGCCATTCGCCTCGCGCCCGGAAAATCCGGCGAGATCGTCTGGAAGTTCACCAACGACGGCGTGTTCAAGATCGCCTGCCTCCTTCCCGGTCACTACGATACCGGCATGCACGGCGACGTCACGGTCGCGAAGAAATAAGGAGCAACAGAAATGACGATGAAAGCTATCACAAGAATCACACTCGCCGGCGCCGTCGCCTTCGCCTTCGGCACCGCCGCCTTCGCGCAGGAATTCACCAGCGGCACGGTCAAGAAGCTGGACGAGAAGGCGAAGAAGGTCACGCTCATCCATGAAGAGCTGAAGAACCTCGAGATGCCGGCCATGACGATGGTATTCCAGGTCGCTGATGACGCGATGCTAGAAAAGCTCAAGGTCGGCGCAAAGGTCCAGTTCGTTGCCGAGCGCGTCAACGGAAAGCTGACTGTCACCCAGGTCAAGTGAAGCACAGGGCCGCGCTGGATGCAGCGCGGCCCCGTTCCTCATGAGACCGGCAGGAGGCAGAAGGTGCGCCAGAGATCCTGCTTCCAATCCCCCGGCTCGGGCGAATCCGACAGCATAAACTCTGATTGGCCGATCATGACGGCCTTCGGCGCGGCGCATCGTACCTTTGCAAGGTGGGCGCTGTGGTCGATGAATCTGATCTGACCCTCGGGTCCGCGCTCTGTGAGCGCGACTTGCACATCGAAATTATATTCCGGGTCAAGAGAGGTTGCCGCGACGGTCACGGACAGGCTGATGGTCGTTTCATCCGCGAAATAAGACGTATGAAACGGCTGATCCTCTTGGGCATTTGACGCCGACACCAGCAAAGCCAGAACGACAAATGCGCATGTTATGCCAGTTCGCATTGCACACCCCTCCCATAGGCGACTTGGCCGCCTCATCCTATCACACCACAACTCCACTCGCAGCCGCCCGATTTCCTCAAACCCGCCTCGACAGGTCTGGCAGGGTATCTCGCCGCCAATGCTCCTCAATTGATGCCGTTCGCCCGCTGAAGCTCGCGCACATAGGCCACGATCGTAGCGACGTCGGCCCTCGTCAGACCCGGCTGAGGAGGCATGTTTCCGAATTTCCAGTGATGCGCGCGCACGCCGTTGGCGACGGCCATTTCAAAGGCGTAGTCTCCGTGGTGAGAAGGTTCGTATATCCGATGGATGAGCGGCGGGCCGGCATCGGTTCCGGCCGCGTTCTTGCCGTGGCACGCTGCACAGACGGCGTTGAAAGCTCGTTCTCCCATCTTTGCGGTGTCGGACAATGACGAAGGTACGACAACCGACAATGCCGTCCCCTGGCCCGATACTCCTCTTCTGGCTTCGTCTTCCGATCCGGTTCGATTCCAAAGCGCAAAGCCCGCAACCGCTGCCGCGGCGACGAGCAGAGCGAAGACGTTTCTCTTGTTCATTTGTGAATCCTTATGTCTTTAGGCCGCCGAACACCCTCTCTGCCGCCATCAACTGCCGAACCCGTCGGCATGAATGTGGTGGTGGGGCGGCGCGCGATGGCGATGTGGGGCCACGAAATTGTTTTCGTGGCCTCCGGCGTGTCAGCCGTTCGAGATGCGGCGTTGGTAGTCTGCCTCTCGCTGCGGCCAGGTACTCTTGATGTAGTCGAGGACAGCCTCGATCTCGGCGGAGGTCAGAGCCTCCCGAAAGCCGGGCATGTCACTCTCGTAGCCACCGCCAACCACCGCGGCGGTCCCATCGGTGATGATTGCGAGGAGCTGCCTGTCCGAATGATGCCAGGTGTGACCGGTCTCGTCATGCGGCGGCGCCGGAAGGCGGCCGCTCGTGCCCGGGCTGCGCCAGTCGGGCTGGCCTTCGAGTTTCGTGCCGTGACAGCTCGCACAGTTCGCTAGATAGACTGCCCGGCCAAGGGCGATGCGATCGCTCGCCTCCTGACCGGACCGTCCCTTTCCGACCAAGATCGCACCGGCCGCCGCCAGGAGAGTTGCGGCGACCGCGATCCAGAGCGGTTTCATGCAGCGATCCTGAACTCGGTCATCATCCCGGTGGCCAGATGCGGCATATGATGGCAATGCAACATCCAGCTCGCGGCCTCGCCGGCATCAAGGGCAACAGTGACCATCGACATCGGCGGTATGTACACGGTATCGCGGCGCGCACCTTCGAAGCGTCGCCTGTTGATGCCAACAACCTGGAATGCATGCCCATGCAGATGCATCGGGTGCCCCATCATCGACATATTGTGGAACATCAGTTCCACCCGATCGCCGCTCGTTGCGGCAACCGGCCGATGCTTGCCCCATGTTGCTCCGTCGATGGTCCAGACATAGGGCTGCATCGAGCCGCCGAGCATGATCATGTGGCTTCGATCCACCGGACGGGCGGCAAGCGTGTCGACAGCGACCAGCCGTGACTCCTGAGACAAGTCCGTGTCGAAGGCCGGGGCGTCATTCGCTGAAAGGGAATCGATCCTGTCGATCGTGGCGCCCGCGGGGGCGAGAATAATGCCGGTCCTTTCACGTTCGCCCTCCCTGAGCGCCAGAATCGGCCATGCGCGGGTCTCATTTGGAAGGTCGATCTCCAGGTCGAGACGCTGCCCCATGGCCAGCCCGAACCGCGAACCCGCGACCGGCTGGACCTCATGCCCGTCGACGGCGACGAGCCGGGCTTGTGCTTCGCCCGTGTCGATCCAGAAAACGGTGGCTGCGGCTGCGTTGATGACACGGAGCCGAACCCGGCCGCCGCGTTCGACCTGAACGACATCGGGATCGGACAGGGTTCGGTCATTGGCGAGATAGGCATCCCAGTCGTAGTCGTTGAGATCCATCGCCATGTTACCCATATCCATGGCCATCGAGCCCATTCCCCCGGCCTCGCCCTGGTTCATTCCAGGCATGCCGCCATGGTTCATGCCTTGCATCGCGCGTGACATGCCGGCAGCGCCATGTCCATCAGCGCTTGCGCTGGTGATCTCTTCCAGCACTTCTTCCGGTGTCTTGAACGCGAAGTCGTGCAGGAACAGGACGACTTCCTGCCGATCGGCGGATAGGTCTTCTGCCCTCCGGACGATCAGCGGCGCGGCGAGCAATCGCATTTCCTGGATCGGCACATGGCTGTGCATCCAGTGCGTTCCGGGCTGGGGCGCGAAATCGAAGCTGCGCGTTTCACTGGGCTGAAGAAGCGGCTGCGGCATATCCGGGACGCCGTCCTGAGCGTTCGGGGGAATCTGGCCGTGCCAATGAATGATCGTGGACTCGGCGAGATCGTTGGTCAGATCCACCCGAAATCGCTCGCCCGGATCGAGGAGCAGCCCCTGCCCGTTGGGACCAGCAAGTCCGAAAACGGTGGCCGGTCGATTGTCTATATCGAGCGTGCGGCTGGTGGCGGCCAGGCGGATCGCAGCCGCGTCCTGGCCGTAGGCCCTGATGGGGAAATGGGATGCAGCAAGCATGGCTGCGCTGGCGGCGAGGAAGCCGCGTCGTGAAAAGGTCGTCATATTCGTCACCTCGGGACGATCTGTCCCGCCTGAAAGGTCCAAATGGATCGCAGCGGGATCAGCCCCGCCGCAGGCTCAGAGGAGGCGCGATATAGGAGGGCGATCATTCCGGCCGGGAGCTGCCGCAACGAAGACGGCATCCGGCGGGAAGGGATATTTTTGCCGCGAGCTGATTTGCTTTGCCGAAGTACGCACAACCGGAAGCCAGGCCGATATTCCGGCGCAGGCGAAGGCGCACAATCCGGCATCTGCTTTGCAGGATTTCCCTTCGCTGCAAGCGGCCATCGAAGAAGAGGCTTGCTCCATGTGCTGCGTCAGCGCGGCGCGTTCCAACATCCCGGACATGCGGGTCTCGTGTGCTTGAACGGCAAAAGAAGCAGCGGCAAGCGAGATGGTTGTAACAATGATAAGCAACGCGCGAAGCATGGGCAAAGAATAGAGCCTCGCCGACCCTTTGTCCATTGATGAAGCCTGCATGCCGGCCGTCCTGCTCCTAGGTTTGAGGCTTAGGTCGTGCGGGGCGGCGAAGCGCCGCCCCGACGTTGCATCACTGCGCCTGATAGGTGACGCCGTTCGGTCCCTTGCCGACAGCATATGTCTTGACCACGGACTGGCTGCCGACGTCGATCTGGGAAACGGTCCCGGCCACGATGTTGGTGACGAAGACAAAGGCTCCGTCGGCAACGACCGTCACGCCGTGAGCGCCCTTGTCCGTCTGGATGGTCTTCACGACATTCCCGCCTACGACATCGATAACCGAGACCGTCTCATCCGGCTCCGTTTCGGTTCCCTGGTTCGCGACGTAAACCAGCCGGCCATCAGGCGTGGCGTAAACCTGGATGGGCGAACGGCCGACATTGATGCGTGCGATCACCTCGCGCGACTGCGTGTCGATAACGGCGACCTTGTTTTCATCGCGCAGCGAGACATAGACCCGCTTTCCGTCAGGTGTGAAGCCGACCTGGACGGGCGCAACGCCTACCTTGATCCTGGCAACTTCCGAAAGCGCCGTTGTGTCGATAACCGAAACAGTACCGTCCTGGACATTCGCGACATAGATGGCGCTTCCATCCGGGCTCATCCGCAGGCCGTGGGGGTAGTCGCCGGTGCCGACCGTGGCGACGACCTCGCCCTTGGCAAGATCAACGACCGACAAGCTGTCGTCTTCGGAATTCGAGACGTAGGCGCGATTGCCTTGCGCGTCTGCGATCACATGCGCAGGATGCCCACCCACGGGGATCGACGCCTTCACGCCGGAGGAAATATCGGCCGCGTCGAGGACGATCAATTGGCCTGCGACAGCGGCATCACCATGTCCGTCGCCGCCATGGCCAGCCCCATTGGACGCATGAGCGTCTTCAGCTTTGCCGGCGACCGGCAGGCCCACCGCCAGCACCAAATCTTTCCCCGATACGAACTGCACGTTGTGGGGCGTGATCGTGACCGGAACNCAATTGGCCTGCGACAGCGGCATCACCATGTCCGTCGCCGCCATGGCCAGCCCCATTGGACGCATGAGCGTCTTCAGCTTTGCCGGCGACCGGCAGGCCCACCGCCAGCACCAAATCTTTTCCCGATACGAACTGCACGTTGTGGGGCGTGATCGGGACCGGAACGATGTCGATCTTTTCCGTGGTAAGGTCGATGCGGCTAACGGTGTTGCCAAATTCATCGGCCGTATAGACGAAGCCGGTTGCAGCAGGCTCCGCTCGGACGGTGGCGGCGAACGGAATAGCAAGCACCAGGGCCGATGCCGTCGCGAAGGCCAGCATGGCCGCACGTCTGCGAATCGCGGTTGCTGTCAGGACTGCCGCGGTGATGGAAATCGAACGGGTCGAGTGGGTCTTTAACATGGTATTCAGCTCCTCGGCTCGCAGCCTTGCGGGCTGCTCGAGCACATCTTGAGGTGAGTTTGAAAAGTGGCCCGGCGTGCGGATACCGAAGACTTCCTCGCGTGCCGCTGCCTACCGATTTCGGCAAGGTCCGTGCATGGCCCTTTCTGGCTCGCCGGCAGCCGACGATTGGAGGCTATGTCACGTCGGCGTCACGCAGAACGGCTCGTCTCCTCGGCCGTATCGTTGGGCGGCCTGGGACGCGCACGGTCGGAAGACTAAGGCATTGTGCCAGTCCTCGGGTCGGCTGGAGCACACGGACAGAACAGGCCGAAGGTGCTCAGATGACCAAGATGGATCGCGGAGGTCGCTTCTGACGACGCAACTCCGCGGATGAGGGCACGGGCGATGCAGCCGGCGAGACTGTCTCGCCGTTCAACGTGCGCCAGCTCCAGGCCGTGTTCAGCGGAGCGCAGAGGAAGCACCCGAGGCTCGACAGGCAGTGACCGCTGTCGCACGGGTGCTCGGCGCCGCGTTGGGTATCGTTGTCGCAGGGCATGCGCACGAGGAGGTCGGCACAATCCCCAGCTTGAGTCATGAGCGCCGGGATGCCCTCCCTTGAAGCAGCACGCGCTTGATGCCCGCCATCTGTGAGAAACGCCGTAAGCCCGAACGCGATGGCGAGGAAAAGGATAAACCCGCGCCGCAAGGCGGTCGCCCAATTATGCGACCTTCTGAACGCCTTGACCATTGTCACGCCGGCGGCCACCACGGCTCATCCTTCGGTTTGCTTGAATGTAGAAACTGGGGGCAAATCTAGCGCAGATCCAGAATGATCACTTTGCGCTGCATCAAACACGTAGGGATCAATGCTTGCGAGGCCGCTCACCGAAACGACCTGCGCGCCAATCTCCGCAAATGAGTGTGCTGCTCGCGCGGAGAAGCGCGCTCGACTAGATAGAATTTACCCGTGGGCTGACTGTCCGGCGCGCTATTTCGTGTTCCTGATCATTCGCCGCAGCACGTCGTCGCGACGCCAGAAGTGATGCCACAGAGCAGCGAGGGCGTGAGTGGTCGCAACGACCAGAAGCATCCAGCTCAGCAGGCTGTGCAGGGAAGCGATGCGGAACGTCACGTACATAGCGATCGTGCCTGTGATCGGCAGTGCGAGCAATAGGCCGTAGAGCACCGCATGAGTGACCCCTGCGATCATGCGCTCAAGCACCGACATGCCCTGGATCGGAGGTGGTCGGCCATATGTGAAGCGCAGAATAAGTTGACTGAGCGCCAGCGCCATAATCAGCCATCCGCTCCAGGCGTGAACCTGATGCAGGAAAAGGTCGAAGGGTTTAGGTTTCAAGAAAAGGTGCGCCATGTGCGTGCGTTGGATCGCCCAGGCCGTGGGGACCTGGATGATACACAGGATAAGGACCATCCAGTGCATCAAGCGCTGGTAGATCGAGAATGCGCCGGCCGAACGGTGCCGGCGTATCCAAATGGACAGCCGCCACGTCAACTTTCGACCTCGAAAAGGTCGCCTGCATGCGCGGCATAGTCCAGTGCGTAGCCAAGTTCACCAGCCGTCTCGGCGTGAACGTGCAAAAGCGGCTGGCCGCTGGCGATCTCGTCGCCGAGGCGGACGGCCATTTGGACGCCTGCCGCCTTCGACTCCGGCGCTCCGGCGAGCTTGGCGAGTCGGGCGATTTTGCGATTGTTGATATGGACGACGCGGCCGGCGCGCGACGCGATCAACGGATGAACCTGTGCGGCCTTCGGTGGCTCACGAAGTCCGCCTTGCGCCTCGCAGATCGCCATGAACTTCGACCAGGCACGACCGTCGACCAAGGTCGCCAACGCAAGCGCTTCACCTTTCCCCTTTGCGGCCTTTCCACCGATCTCAAGCGCGGCGCCCGCCAACAGGATCGCGCGGCGTCGCAGATCGTCCGGCGCATCCGGCGCGTTTTGAAGAACCGCCAGGACGTCGAAGGCTTCTAGACCTGGGCCGATGCCGCGCCCGACGGGTTGCGAACCGTCGGTCTGGACGCAGGTCAGGGCCAGATCGAAACGGGCAGCGACGGCGCTGAGGCGACTGGCGAGCTGATCGGCGGCCGCTTCGCTGCGCACCTTGGCGGTTGCCCCAACCGGGATGTCGATAACCACATGCGTCGAGCCAGCGGCGATTTTTTTTGAAAGGACGGAAGCGACAAGCTGTCCCTCGGTATCCACGTCGAGTTCGCGTTCGATCCGGACGAAAATGTCGTCGGCGGGGCTGAGATGCACCGCCCCGCCCCAGGCGATGCATCCGCCTTCTGCTTCCACGACGCGTCGAAGGGTTTCGATGCTGAGGTCGACAGGGGCAAGCGTTTCCATTGTGTCGGCGGTGCCGGCTGGCGAGGTAATCGCGCGCGAAGACGTCTTCGGCATGACAAGGCCATTGGCGGCCACGATCGCGACGACGATCGGCGTGGTTCGATTGCCCGGCAACCCGCCGACACAGTGCTTGTCCACAACGATCGGAGCATTCCAGCTCATCCGGTCGCCGACATCGACCATGGCGCGCGTGAGGTCAACAGTCTCGCTCTCGTCGAGAGGAAGCGCGGCACTGGCGGTCAGAAAGGCGGCGAGATGGACCTCGGTATAGCGGCCTGCGACCACGTCGTTCACGATTTCGGCAAAGGCGTGCGCGTCGAGGCGATTGCCTTATATGCGACGGCGCACGCTCGTCAGAGACTCCATGGCCGGAGGATGGGNCAACAGTCTCGCTCTCGTCGAGAGGAAGCGCGGCACTGGCGGTCAGAAAGGCGGCGAGATGGACCTCGGTATAGCGGCCTGCGACCACGTCGCTCACGATTTCGGCAAAGGCGTGCGCGTCGAGGCGATTGCCATATATGCGACGGCGCACGCTCGTCAGAGACTCCACGGCCGGAGGATGGGTCACCGTCACATTGTCATTCTCGCTAACGCCGAGGATCTGCCAGGCTGTTTCAGAAAGACCGACTTCATCCTGAGCGAGCAATGCATCTCCTTCGACCTGAAAGAGCGTTGCCTGTACCTGTCTCGCGCCGATCGAGACGAGGACCTGGGTGCGCGCGGACAGACCCTCCGAGCGGCAGACATGGCAATCGGTGCGCATCACCACCACGGCCTGGTGCTGAGTGTGCAGCCGCAGGCGCCGCACGCGTAGCGTCGGCTGAGAAGGAACCTCGGGTTCGACGTTGTTGATCGTCATAGGTCGAAAGCCTGATTCTGGCGTGAGACGACTGCGTTCCATCCAAGCTCGCGGTCGATCCGCACGCGCAGCGCTTCGGAGGCATCGTCTTCACCATGCACGATGAACACGCGGGACGGCGGCCGACGGAAGCCGGACAGCCAGCGCATCAGCTCGTTTGCGTCGGCATGCGCCGACAGCATGGACAGGTCCGCGACCTCTGCCCGAACCGGGATCCACTGGCCATGGATTTTGATCTCGCGGGAGCCCTGCATCATAGCGCGGCCCCGCGTTCCGGCTGCCTGAAAACCCGAGAAGAGAATGGTGTTGCGGCTGTCGGGGGCAAACGCCTTGAGATGGTGCAGGACCCGTCCACCGGTGGCCATGCCGCTCGCCGAAATAACGATCTTCGGGTAGGCGCTTGCGGTGATCGCCTTGGAACCCTCAACGTCGCGCGTGTAGGTGGCGATCGAGCAAATCGCATTGCATTCCTGCGGGCTCAGCCGGTGATCGGAACGATGCGCATGCAGCAAATCCGTTGCGTCGATCGCCATGGGGCTGTCGAGATAGATGGGAATCTTTCCGAGACGGCCATTCATTCTCAGCTTCCAGAGATGGTAGAGAAGTGATTGGGCTCGCCCAACCGCGAAGGCGGGGATCACAACGGTTCCGCCCCTGGCGGTCGTGCGCTCAATGACGCTTCCCAAAGCCTCTGTGGGATCGACCTGATCGTGGATGCGATTTCCGTAGGTCGACTCGATTACGACGTAGTCGGCGTTTTCGACAGCCGTGGGGTCGGGAAGAACGGGGTCATCGTAGCGGCCGAGATCGCCCGAGAAAGCGACTCGACGCCCTGCCCATTCGATTTCCGCGATAGCCGCGCCCAAGATATGCCCGGCATGGCGGAAGGTCAGTGTCGCATTGCCTGGAAGGTGAATGGGCTTGTCGAAAGGTTCGGGCGAGAAGAATTCGAGGGAGTGCTCGGCGTCGCGGATGCCGTAGAGCGCAAGCGCAGGCTTGTGCTTCGAAAAGCCCTTTCGATTGGCGTATTCGGCATCCTTTTCCTGGAGGTGGCCGCTGTCCTTCAGGATCAGCTCGGCAACGTCGCGCGTCGCCTCGGTAGAGTAGATTCGGCCGCGGAAGCCATCTCGAACGAGCTTGGGCAAATAGCCGGAATGGTCGAGGTGGGCATGCGTCAGGACGACGGCGTCGATGCTCGATGGCGTAACCGGAAGTGCTGCCCAGTTGAGTTCGCGCAGGTTCTTCAGGCCCTGGAACAGGCCGCAATCGATCAGGATGCGCTTGTCGCCATTGGTGAGGAGATGTTTCGAGCCGGTGACGGTTCCCGCACCGCCAAGCGAAGTTAGTGTGAGCATGTTGCCCTCAATCTTGTGCTTTGGACAGATCGGCAGGAGCGCCACATCCATCGATTGCGTTGCGTTCGGCCAGGGTGAGCAGTTCATCGCGCGACCAGTCCGAGAGCCGTGCGGATGCGTCGACAAGGTGCGCCCATGAGCAGCGGTTGGCGAAAAGCATGCCGGAAACATCCAGCGTGCCGCCACGACTGATATATCCATGCGCCGCGGTCCGTTTCGGGCCGCCGTCTAGCCGTCGAAGCAGGCCGACCATCGGTTCTGGGCGGGTGTGAGTGACGATAAGGCGGGGCAGATCGGGTGGGAAAAGGCTTGCAAGCTGGTCATCGCGCGCTGTGAATTCGGCCTCGAGCGGATCGCGCGGCGCCCGAAAGCGTCCAGGCTCCGAAATCGCCGTGACGACGACCCGTCGACCATGCGCTTTCAGCCGGTGGGCGGCCTTGAGAGCTTCTTCGAGTTGATAGGCGCCGATCGTGACGAGCTGGAGTGCCGCTCCATCCGGGTCGCCGTCGATATGAGCCGCACCTATGTTGACGAAGCGCTCGGCCGCCTCGGCGTCGAGACGGTGAGGCATGTCGCGCTTGGACACGATAAGGCAAGCTACTTGGCCGCGCCCGCGATAGACCGACCGCAGCGCCGCGGCAGCGCTGTTCGCATCGACGGGAAACAGCACGCGGGACGTATCCGACATCTCGCCCAACAGGGCCTCGCCAATCGTCGGATCCTGGTGTGACTGTTCGTTCTTTGCGTTCTCCCAGGTGTGCGATGTGACGACGAGCGGCACGGAGATCCAGCCCGGCGTTTTGCCCGCTTCCCGTTGGTGGCGGGAGAAGATGATCTCCTGGCGCAGGCCGCCTAGCATCTTCATCGCGAAGGCTTCGTAACTGACGATCAGATTGATGCCGCCCTTGTTGGCGAGCGCCGCACCGGCCACGGCTTCCTCATTCAGGGCCGTGATAACCGCGCCGTCGACGGCATCGGCAACGCCAGGCTCCGACTGGTTTACGCGGTGGCGAAGCCTGTCGAGCGTTGCGCCCATATGGTTCGAGCGGAGTTCATCGGGATTGCCGACCCGCGGACGAAGGCCGGGATTGGCATCGACGACCCGGACAAACCAGCGATCTATTGCATGCATGGCGCAGTCGGAGGGGTAACCTTCCTGGGACCAGTCAGGTTCGGGCAGGTGCGGCGCTGCGGGATTACGGGATGCCAGAGGATGCTTGCTTTCGGGAACGCGGCCCTGCCTCTCATGAATGGCAATCTCGGACACGGCGTCATCAATGTCGCCCGGCGGCACGAATAGAGCCCTTGCAGCGTCGTTGAAGGCTTGACGCGCCGCTTCGTCTCGCGACGGGTTGCCCGTCAGAGGAAGATTGTGCGCGGCATTTGTGCCCGCTCCGGGGAAGCCGAATCCTTTGACAGTCTCGGCGATGACATAGGGAATGGGTGCGGGATAGCGGCGGCTGGGATCGGTCGCGAAGCGCGTGAGCTGCTCTTCCGCTGAGAGGATGGCCCAAGCGAAGGCGGCGGGGTCCCGGCCATCGATCCTCATCGGCGCGAATCCGTTGAGGCTGAGATGATCGGCAAACCAATCTGCCCCGCCTTGCTGCGCGATCTGGACGCGTTCCTCGATACGGCGGCCGTTCATGATCATCACTGGAACAACGAAGCCGGAATCCTCCGAGCGCCACCAGCGCGGCGTCCAGTCCGATCCGCGCTGTTCCTCAAACGCGCCATCGCTGAGAAAGGCGACGAGGCTTTCGCCTGTCAGTGGCGCATGGACGTACTGCACTTCCGAGAACCCGAGATAGCCGCCCTCCGAGATCGCACCGGCGGTGGTTGGGCCGGCGTGGCTGCCGATCGGCACGCCCGGCCGGCCGCTCGCGTCGATAGCGTAGGAGTAGAAATCGGCTGCGAGTTGAGACAGCCCTTTCTCGCTGCGATCATAGCGCCCGAGCTGAGCTTGCGAAACGTCGCCTGTCAGCGCGTTGACTGCATCGATCGCCGCCACGCAATGCCCCTGACCCATAAGCCACGATCGGGTTGTTGCCGAAATCGCGTTGGCAACCAGATAGCCGACGAAAGCCGGGGCCATGTTGAGCGAACCGCCGGTATGGCCCTCCGGAACGGTTTTGAAGGCGTCGGCTGGCAGAGGAGCGCCGGACAAATCGACACGCCTCGCATAGGTCATGTGGACGATGGTCCACATGGCAGCCGAGGTCAGGCGGTCGGCCGCTGCGAGCAGTCGGTAGAGCCGATCAGGTTCGATCCGTCCCGACATGGCCAGCGTTTGAATGCGCTCGATGGTTTCGTCGCTATGTCGGATCTGGCCATAGCCGTCGCGCCATGCCTTGAAGAGTTCGGGAGTCGCTGCGGCCATGCTTTCGGGATCCTTTTTTGACTGCTTGTTGAGTGCGATCTATCGACAGCGCTACCGATGTCCCCCCAACCATGGCGGTGGATCGCTGGCGGGGAATGAGTCGATGCCCGCGCGCTCCACTGCATCGAGCGGCTCCGGAGGACGGCGGTGGCGGATCTGATCCGACCCTGCCGCCGTGTCCGTCCGGAGATGCGCGGCAATAAGCGGCGCAAGCTCAATACGGTTGCTGGCGTGGACAACGGAGTCGGTCGAAACGATGCGACCGCAGAGCGGGGCAAGCTGTTGATACGAATCGCCCGCGAAGATGCCATGCACGACAGCGACGTCAGGCGGAGCCAGACCTTGCAGTCGCAACTTCCTCGCCGCTTCGATAAGAGTATGGCCTGATGAGGCGATGTCATCCACGAGTACAGGCTGACGATCGTGCCAGGCGGAGAGATCGGGAAGTTCGATTTCGACGTCGCGATCGCCGTGTCGGACTTTCCTCAGGACCGCATGTGGCGCATCGATGCGCTTCGCGATGGCCGAGACCCACTGCTCGCTTTCCTCATCAGGGCCGATAAGCAGTGAGGCCTTGACCTCCGACCCTATCCAGTCGGCAAGGAGCGGGGCCGCATGAAGCGTCGCTGTCGGAATGGAATAGATCGCCGAAAGTGTTGGATGGCGATGCAAGTGCGGGTCGACGGTAATCAGGCGATCGAAGGTTGCCGATACGAGTCTTGCGAATGTGCGGGACGTGACCGCCTCGCCCGGTCGAAAGCGCCGATCTTGCCGCATATAGGCGAGGTACGGGGCGATCAGCGTTACCTCTCTGGCGCCCAGTGATCGTACGGCGTCGGCGGCGAAGACCAGCCGCAGAAAGCCTTCATCGGGGTGAGACAGGGTGCTGACCAAAATGACCGCTTTGTCGGTCACGTCGCACAGGATGCGGAGATAGCTTTCGCCGTCGGGGAAATTCCGGGTTTCGAGGTTGCCGAGCGGCCAACCGCCCTCGCTGGCGAGGCGCTGGGCAAAGGCGTCGTTTCCCGGAAGGGGAAGGATCACATGGCTCGAAGCGTGGTTCGTCGTATCCATGTGGGTCATCCGTTCCTGCGGTAGCGGCGCAGGAACTGCGCGTTGATGGCGACGATGATGGTGCTGGCCGACATGAAGACCGCAGCTACGGCCGGCGTCATCAGGAAGCCGGTCCCGAAGGTGATGCCGGCGGCCATGGGGATCGCCACGGTATTGTAGGCAGTCGCCCAGATCAGATTCTGGACCATCTTACGGTAGGTCGCGCGCGAGAGACCGAGAATGGCCGCCACATCGCGCGGATCGCTTTTGACGAGGACCACATCGGCGGATTCCACGGCGACATCCGTACCAGCGCCGATGGCGACGCCGAGATCGGCCTGGACAAGAGCTGGCGCATCGTTGACGCCATCGCCCACCATCGCCACCGAAAGGCCACGCGATTGCAATTCCTTGATCTTGTCCGACTTCTGATCGGGAAGCACCTCGGCGAAATATTCGGAGATGCCGAGTTCCCTGGATACCGATTCCGCAACGCCCTTCGCATCGCCCGTCAGCATCACCGACTTTATGCCAAGGCGATTCAGTTCGGCGATGGCTTCTCTCGATTCGCTACGCACGATGTCGGCAAGCGCGAAGAGCGCGCGCGGCGCGCCATCGCGGACAAGTACAACCACCGTCTTGCCGTCTGCTTCCAGCTCCTTGAGCTTCGGATGATCGATCGGGCTGCCTTGCCGAGCGAGATGGCCGGGGCTGACGATCCGAAGCTCCTCGCCGTCAACCTTGGCGGTGATGCCTTCGCCGGTGATATTGCTGACCTCGGTGGCCTTGGGGATCGCGATGCCGCGCTTCTTGGCTTCAGCGACGATGCCATGTGCAATTGGGTGTTCCGACTGACTCTCCGCTGCGGCGGCGAACGCCAATTCCTGGCTTTCGTCGCCAGCGGACAGAAGGACAATATCGCTGACGCCGAAACGTCCTTCCGTCAGCGTCCCTGTCTTGTCGAAGACCGTTGCATCAAGATTGCGCGCGCGCTCGAAAGCGGCCCGGTCGCGGATCAACAGACCGTTGCTCGCGCTCAGCGATGTGCTGACGGCCACCACCAGGGGCACGGCGAGGCCGAGTGCATGCGGGCAGGCCACGACCATGACCGTCACCATGCGCTCCAGAGCGAACTCCAGGGGCGATCCGAGAACGATCCACCAGACGAAAAGCGTCCCGAAGCCGACGACGAGGGCGATATAGGTGAGCCAGGCGGCTGCCCGGTTGGCGAGGTCCTGGGTCTTGGAACGGGTCGCCTGCGCCTTCTTTACGAGGTCGATGACCTGAGACAGATAGGTCGCGTCCCCCGTCGCCGTCACCTTGATCGTCACGGCATTGGCGCCGTTGATCGCCCCGCCGATGGCTGGCGCGCCGACGGTCTTGGAAACAGGCCGCGATTCGCCTGTCAGCATCGCCTCGTTGAAGGCGGACGATCCCTCGATGATCTCGCCATCGACCGGCACCTTCGCGCCCGGCCGGACGATGACGCGGTCGCCGGGCTGGAGGGCGGAGATCGCTACTTCATGCGTCGAGCCGTCCGCATCGATCCGCGTCGCGCTGTCTGGAAGCAGGCGCACCAGTTCCTCCAGCGCGCGGGAAGCCCCCATGACGGAACGCATCTCCACCCAGTGGCCGAGCAGCATGATGGCGATGAGCGTCACCAATTCCCAATAGAAGGCTTCGCCGGGGAACCCGAAGGTGACCGCCGCCGAGAAGAAATAGGCGGCCGAGATCGCGAGCGCGATCAGCGTCATCATGCCGGGCTGGCCCTTGCGCAGCTCCGAGGTGAAGCCGGTCAGGAACGGCCAGCCGCCATAGACGTAGGCGATGGTCGAGAGGACGAAGAGCACGAGACCGTCGCCCGGAAACGACAATAGCTCGGTCAGGCCGAGCCAATGGCGGATCATCGGAGACAGAAGCAGGACGGGCGGCGTGAGAATGAGCGAAACCCAGAAGCGGCGGCGAAAGTCGGCGACCATCTCCGCATGATCGTGTCCGCCGTGCCCGGTATGTTCGGCATGGGTTGAGCCGGCTGCCGAGACGATGCTTGCGGCCGCGTGGTCGTGGTGCGGACCGTTGGCAGCCGTCCGATGATGTGCGTGGTGGTTGCCGTGTTGGCTATGCGATGAGCTCATTCGATGTTGTCCTTCACTGGCCATTGGCGATAACTCGGAATGCAGGCCATTCTTGTTCCGTGACACTGGCCAGTTCTCGGCAGGGCAGAATCTTCGGTGCAAAGGTCTTCGGTCCGACGTTCCGAATCTTTGATCCAGATTAAGTTCTTGCGGCTCGGCTGAGGCGATGGGGCCGCGCCGCCGACCGTTCTTCCCGCTTGTTCGGAAACAGGGCGCTGTGGCGAAACGCCTCTCACCCCGATGATTCAGGAGTGTCTGCCGGGTAACCTGCTTCTTCGAGAACGGCGACAAGGGCTGCCCTGTCGGCGCTCGTCTCGATCAGGACCTTGCGTTTGTCAGGATCAGTCTCGATCCGGGCCATCCCGTCGACGCTCAAAAGCGCCTTGGTCACTGATTTTGCGCAGCCGCCGCATGTCATGTTCGGGACCTGGAAGCGAAGCATAGGGACCTCCTCTGTTGTTCGCGTCCAAGGAGATTGGGGCTTCCAACGATGGTAAGGTCAACCCTTAATAAATCTTCTTGACCCTGCCATCGTTGGAAACCGCAAGCTGGATGAAGAACTGTCAAATCGAAAGGAGACGACAGATGAAGCATTCCAGCACAAACAGCGTCATCATCTATACGACACCCACTTGCCCGGACTGCCGGGCGCTCAAGACCTGGCTCAAAGAACAAGACATCACGTTCCAGGAGCGCGATCTGACCGATCCATCAGTGATGGAGGAAGCGAAAGCGCGAACCGGGGTGCGGGTCGCACCGATAACCATCGTCGGGTCGCAGATCTTCTACGGGACGTTTGCGAGCCAGAAGCCCGGACTCATGGCCGCCCTCGACTTGTCGACGCCCGCATGAGTGATATGGTCATGAACAGCAAACGAGTGGACCTGCCGCAGGCTGGAGCCAGCATCGAAGTCGCGCTAGGCCAGACGATACTCGAGGCCGCGCTTGCAAGCGGCATCGCCTATCCGCACGGCTGCCGATCCGGACGCTGCGGGTCATGTAAATCCCGCCTCAACTCCGGCGAGGTCGACCTTCGGGAGCATTCGCGTTTCGCGCTCTCCGTCGAGGAGAAAGCTGAGGGGCTGATACTCGCCTGCCGGGCAATCCCCAAAACCGACGCCACCGTTACATGGCTGGGTGGTGCGGACGAGCTGGCCGACCATCCACGTCGACGCCTCCAGTGTAGCGTTGTTGGCATTGAGGATGTCACCCACGATATCAAAATTGTCCGGGTTCGCCCGAAAGACGGTCGGCCTGCCTCCTTTACGGCCGGCCAGTTCGCGCGCGTGACATTTCCGGCCACGCCGACACGAGATTATTCGATGGCGAACCCGCCGGGCGCCGACGAGCTGGAATTTCACATTCGTCGCGTGCCGGATGGCGTGGCCTCTAACCTCATTCATTCAGTGCTCGATCTCGGGGACCCGGTCATGGTCGAGGGGCCTTTCGGCTCGTCCTTTCTGCGCGAGAAGCATGCCGGCCCAATTCTCTGTGTGGCGGGCGGATCGGGCCTCGCCCCGATCAAGTCGATCGTTGAAACCGCGCTGGCACGGGGGATGAGACAACCCATTCACGTCTATTTCGGGGTGCGGACGGAAAACGATCTGTATCTCGTCGACCACTTTGAGGGTCTCGCGTCCATCCACGGAAATCTGGCATTTACCCCTGTTCTGTCCGACCAGGCGTCGGGCACGGCTTTGCGAACCGGTTATGTCGATGCTGTGGTCGCAAAGGATCTGCCAGATCTCGACGGCTGGAAGGCATATATCGCCGGGCCGCCACCGATGGTGGAGGCCGTCATGGTGGTTGCCACCAACCGGAGGCTCCGCGTCGAGGATATGCACGCCGACGTATTCTTCACGCCCGATGAGCCGCTCGCAAGCGCTGCGGCAGGGTGAAGAACGACCGGCGTTCGGGATCGCTACAGACGATTTCCGGCGGACCGGCGGCTTGTGCGCATGAGATCGAGCGGAAGACGCCCGCCTTCAGGCGGTAACCAATGCCGGACCATCGGCCCTTGCTCCAGTATTCACCTGTCGGTCGGGATTGGTCACCGCGATAACGCGCATCCGGCTGTCGCATGGCGGACCGGCCTATGTGGTCCGCCTTCGATCATCTGATCGCGAAGAGTTTTGATCGAGCCACGCCTTCGCGATCTCCACATCCACTCCCGCGACCTCGATCAACTTATCCGGATTGAGGATTCGAAGACGCCGGTATTGAAATTGAACGATTCCCTCCTTCCGCAGGGAACTGAGGACACGGTTGACATGAACGAATGTCAGGCCCGTCGCATCGCCGATCTGTTCTTGAGTTAGGGGAAGCGCCATCTCTTCGATGCGGTTGCCGGGCCATTGCGCCCGATATCGCGTGAACAGCTCCAGCAGGAGATGGGCGACGCGCTCTCGTGCCGAGCGACGCCCGATACTCGTCAGGTGATCGAAGGCAAGATCGCGTTCGCGCGCTACAGATTGCGCGAGTCTCAAGCCGATTTCCGGGTCTTCCCGCAGGCGCGATTTCAGAACGGACATCGGAACGACGGAAACGACTACGTCCGTCAGGGCCTGCGCGCCGACGTTTGAGGGCATGTGACCGGACGAGAGCACCCCCAGCACTGCGCCTGGCAATGCGAAATGCACGATCTGTCGCCGGCCATCGGGAAGCAAGGAATATACCGCTATCCAACCGTCAAGAAGGTTGAACAAAGAACCGGTAGTGGACCCAATACCGAGGATTTCGTTGCCTGCGTCGAATTTTCGGTCGCCGGTCCTGAACCCCCGAATGAGGCGGTTTGCATCGATCGGAGGAGACACGGCGCCAAGCGAAGCAGACGTATGGGTGCCGTGACTTGAGAGCGTCAAAGCCTTCGATGATTGAGGAACAATGGCATTTTCGGCGTTTGAAGCGCCGTCTGCTGGGGGGTTGTTTGGCAGCAAGCTGCTCCAAGCGCCGTTGATCATGGCCAAATTGGCGCTTTGAAATGATCGGGCGGGCTCGGGGGAGAAAAAAGAGCGATCCAAGTTCATGTTGCACCTCCGGGGCGCGGAGCCCGTCTCGGTGGCTATCCGAACAGGCAATCAATCCTGACGTGAGGACCTGTGCGCCGACGCAGCTTTGCGCCGGGGATCAGGTGGGCGCGAACACGACAAATCTCCAGGAACCAGAGTGTTGATCCAATCTGGCGACAGGGTTTTAGCCGCGGAACGCCGCCTAGAGGATTTGATTTCGGGGTACGGGAGGGTCGCGGCCAAGAATGAACGACCGCAGGCAGGTTTGCCTTGGCGCAAATGATTTGGTGGTCCAGGAACCGATGATGGTGAGTCCGCCTTGGTAAGTGCATAGCGGTGCAAAGCACGGAGCGCAGATGGCTTTGCAGCAACTGGCGTCGGTCGGGCAGTCTTCCTGGGCAGCTGCAGAGGCCCTGAACTCGGCGTTCGCAAGCCGGATTTCGGTGCCGGACGGCGTGAAATCACCGTTATGCGCCATGGCTGGCCCGGCCTGGATCGCCAGAACGAGCATGCAGACCATCAGTGCTGCCAAATACCTGAGCATTCCTCGATTCCGCAATCGAACGGCTCGCCCTTTCAACATAGAGCGAATACCCCGATCCGGAACACATACTATATGTACAGCCACCTCAAATTGATTCAGATCAAGGTCCAGGGCGGAGGTTCGCGGCAGGGTGTCAATTCGTGTCGGGAACGCGACCAATCCGCCGGGACGAGGGTCGATGTGCTTGATCGAGGTTAAAGTGCGGCGCGCAAGGTGATGATTTCGTCACATCCAGAAACTTGTTCCAGCGGGTCACGCATGTCATCGATGGCGCTGTTGCGGGCAGATCGGAAGACCTGGGTTGCGGTTCTCGTCGCTCGCACTCGACGACGGACGATGCTGAGCCCATTCTTCGCAAAATGCGACGGAATCCTGCTGGTCGATCCGGTCACTCGCTGCCGCGACTATATGCCGAATGCCGACCGCACCAGTGAGGCGACATGCGCGATGATCGCGATCAGCAGCGCAACTAGACTCGTGTGCGGCTTCATCGCAGACGCGGACCGCGATCGGCTCGTGCTATGCGGAGTAGATGTGAGGATCGGTTCCTGCTCGTGTCCGGTCGACGATCTGGTTTGCGGATTCGAGGCGCTGCCACATGCCTAGTCCATGGGCCACAAGGGATCTGCCAAGCTCTCCTCAATAGCGCGCCGAATTGTGTCGACGGGGAGCGGCGTGTCCGTTCCCGATCAAAGCAGTGATGGCGTAGCTCCTCTGGCCACCGAAGCCCTCCACATTGATGTGCGAGAAGTCGAACCGGATCCGTCCAGGTTGGCCTTTTGGCGAACCGCGCAGGGTAGCCTCGTCGTTCCCGACACCTTAATCGAGATTAAAGACTCCCCCAGACGGCCATTGCTATCTCAACAGCAGTTGCCTCGCGGTCGGCTTACAGGCGGTGTCGCGGCACACATGCACCTGCCGAGGCCACGCGCGATACTGGAGGAGCAATATGGACCAGAACTCTGATAGGCAAACGGGCGGTAACGCTCAACGATCCAAGCTTACAGCGAGCAGCGTCGCCTTCTATGGCTTTCTCGCAATCGCCGCCTTTTACCTCATCACGGAGCATCGTGCTCACACTCTGGGCTGGTTGCCTTGGCTTCTCATTCTGGCTTGTCCGGTACTCCATATCTTCATGCATCGGAAGCATGGCGCACATGGACATAATCATCACGAAAGGCGTGCCGACCAAGATAGCCGCTGACCTCCAATGAATCAGCTTCAGATAGCGAGAGCGCAGCATGACCAACGGCACTTCGAATCGCGACATGCCAGATCCGAAACCCTTTACTCGCTGCGCGACTCGTCGTTGCACGGATACGAGCGAACGAGGGGCGACGGTGATCGACGCGGGTATCAGACAGCTTGGACCCGAACAGTGGCGCGAGCCGTTGGATTTGGCATCTCCTGAATTAAACGGCCTCGCGCCTCGTAGGAGGCTGCTGACATGGCTAGGCGACCACCTGCAATAGAGCTGCGTCACCTTAACACCTTTGTGGTCGTGGCCGAGCATGGCAGCTTCCGCAAAGCTGGGGCGGCCATCGGGCTATCGCAATCAGCGGTCAGTCGATGTATTGCTGACCTTGAGGATCAATTCGGCGCCTCGCTGTTTCACCGGCACACCTGGGGGATCTCGCTGACCCATGCAGGGCAACGGTTCCTTGGACGGGCAAGACAAATTCTCAGAAACGTTGACGACGGAGCCGAAGATATTGCTGCCATAGGGCGTTCTGAAAGCGGCTTCGTGAGGATCGGAATATTCTCATCGATTGCCTCGGGGTTTCTCGCAGAACTATTGCGTGCATATCATCGCGCGCATCCGAGGGTTCAGGTTGAACTCATCGATGGCAATCCTTCAGAGCATGTGGCGGCGATTCGCCAGTTTTCTCTTGACGTCGCCTTCCTTACCGGCACCCGCCTCTGGTCTGATTGCGACACCTCGTACTTTTGGTCTGAGCGCGTCTTTGCGGTTCTACCGGAGGATCACTCGTTAGCCGCGCGCGACGAGGTAGATTGGACCGACCTCGTTGATGAAACTTTCATCGTGAATGACGTGGCGCCCGGCCGAGAAATTCATGACTACCTGGTTCAGCGCTTGGCTGGTCTGGGGCAGCACCCCGAGATTACCGTCCATTTTGTCGGACGAGAGAACCTGCTCCCACTCGTGGCTCTGGGCCGCGGATTGACGGTCGTTAGCGAGGCGATGACTGCGGCTCAGTTCCCCGGCGTGTGCTATCGGGCAATTCTCGGGGAAATCTTGCCATTTAGCGGCGTATGGTCTCCACGTAATGACAACCCGGCCTTCCAAAGGTTGCTTAGCATGGCGCGTTCTATGGCAACGTCGTGGTCTCCGGGCTCGACAGGGTCAAACGCGGAATAGCGCGCCCTCTCCCGAGCCTGTGTAAGATGCAGGGATTGGTCGGGCGGCTCAAGAAGCCGCCCGACAGGCGTTACTTGCCACGATCGGCGAGCCATTTCTTCATCATCGCGATCTCGCCTTCCTGGGCTTTGATCACGTCTTCTGCGAGCTTGCGGACCTCAGGGTCGCGACCGTACTCGAGAACGACCTTTGCCATGTCGATAGCGCCCTGATGATGGGGAATCATGCCGCGCATGAAGTCAACATCGGCATCGCCTGAATAGTCCATCAGCATGTTCTTCTGCATGCTTTCCATGACGGCCATGTAAGCCTTGGTCGAGAGTTCGTCCGCGGCGGACATGTCCATGCCCTGCATGTTCATGCCGGGCATATTGTGTCCCTGCATAGCGCCATTGTTATCCATCTGGGTTTGAGCAAGTGCCAGGCCCACGCTGATGGCGATTGCGCCACCTATGAAAATCGGGGTTAGCCTGTTCATCGTTTCATCCTCATCAGGTCGCGGCCGCAGGATAGCCGGCTTCTTCCAGAACGCGTTCGATATCGGCGATGGTCGCCGCCGTCTCGACCTTGACCGTGCGAGCGGCGGGGTCCGGCTTGACCGTAGCGTTCGGGTCGACGGACTGGATCGCCTTTGTCACCGACTTGGCGCAGCCGCCGCAGGTCATGTTTTCGATCTTGAGCAGCATGAGAAATCTCCTTTGTTCGGCTCTCATGCTGAACAAGATGGGCCTTCCAACGATGGTAAGGTCAAGGGTCACATGCAAGGATTTATTCTATTGACCTTCCTATCGTTGGAAGCCTGATCCTCCTCCAGAATTTGATTCTTCGAATAAGAAAGGAAGAGGCGATGAATGCCCCCGTCCGCACCAATGAGATGTCTGAAGCTATATCGCTGCCGATAGAGGGCATGACCTGCGCGTCGTGCGTTGGCCGAGTCGAACGAGCCCTGAAGGCTGTTCCCGGTGTCGAGGCCGCATCGGTCAATCTGGCTACGGAACGCGCGAATGTCACCACCAGA
>NZ_UEYP01000020.1:0-45186 GCF_900492185.1 Paenirhizobium selenitireducens ATCC BAA-1503 | reverse complement strand
CCATCGGGGGAAGGGGGCGGCGGGGCGGGCATGGTTAGGCGTCCGACCGCTCCCAGCGCCTGCCCCTCGGCCGGCATCCTGGCGGTCCCGGCTTCACGTACTGCTGCCGATCCCCGCCTTGCTGAGCCTCTCGCGGCGCGAGGCCGATCGGAACAGGGGTTTCGCTTGCGGAAGCTATTTCTCTTCCGGGACTTCTCGGTCTATGGAAAGCTCCAGAGCATCAGTTTTGAGGGCGGAGACAGGAAAATGGCAAGCCAAGAAGCGGGCTCCGAAACACAAACCGATGCGCTGGTGCTTGCGGAAAACCTTCGTGCCACGCTCGGCCGGTTCGTTCGCCGCGTGAAGACGCAAGCCAATACACCGACAACCTCGCAGTCGGAGACGCTGTCGCTTCTGGATCGGGCCGGACCGCTCAGCGTCGCCGAACTGGCAGGCCGCCGCAATGTCAGGCATCAGAGCATGCGGCTGGTTGCCGGACAGTTGGAATCCGAAGGGCTGATCAGCAAGATGCCCAATCCGGTGGACGGCCGCAGCCGGCTTCTATCCATCACCGATAAAGGGCGGGCGCAATTGTCCCGCGCCCGCGAAGCCCGAACATTGCAGATTGCCAACGTGATCGAGGAACGCCTGTCGGACAAGGACAGACGAACGCTTGAAGCCGCAATTCGTGTTATCGAACGGCTGTGCTAGCGTATCTCCAGCAACAAGGCGTCAGCGAAATCCGCCCGGAATTGCAAAAGGCAAGGAGATAGAGCTCGTCGGGTCACGCCTTCGCCAATGCTGCGAGCACGTTCGACAAGGTATTCAAGCCCCAACCCTCGGCGATCTGGTCGTGAATCGCGACCGTCAGGTTCGACAGGGCAGGGCGAAGAACATTCTGGAAGGTATTCCACATGCTTTCCGGGCCGTTCGGCATGCCCTGCGGCGCAGCGTGATTGATGAAATGGGGAGCCATCAAGGCCTGAAATTCGGTTTCGATCCCGTTTTGAATGACCTCGATGTTGAAGCGGCGGACCACTTCCTTGTTATCGGCGGACATGATCGATCCTTCCTGTGAATGACAACGATATATACAGTTAAACTGTATATATCGTGCATAAGCGCTCCGCGGCCAAGTTGCAAGCCGTAGCTCCTGCCGCAACCGGTTGGAATCGGCTGAAGTCTGCATGTCGCGTTCGGTCTTCGCGCGGCGTTTCTGCGAGGCCGTCGGCGTCGCTTCGGTCGAAGATCTCTTGAGCTGGCGCATGGCGCTGGCCAAGGACGCCCTGTTGCGGCGTGGCGGTTCTCTGGACGAGATCGCCGAAGCGGTCGGTTACAAGTCGGCGAGTGCCTTCAGCACCGCCTTCAGCCGGCGGGTCGGTTGTCCGCCCAGCGAAGATGTGCAGGCTTCGGCCGCCCTCACGCTGCCTTCAGAGTGAGCCCGATGCCCCAGGGATCCTTCAGCGCATGCCCTTCCGCCGTGCGGTCGACAGCGATCTCCAGGCTTTCCAGCGTGGCGAGCGCCGTGTCGAGTGCCGTCTGGTCGTTGAAGCTCAGCGAATAGTCGGACAGGCCCGACATCGCCCCTTGGCGGGCCGTGGCGCCGCGGCTGTTCCAGATATTGGCGGCGATGTGGTGGTGATAGGTGCCGGCGCCGAAGAAGCTGGCGCCCGGATAGCTCGCCATCTTCTTGAGGCCCAGCACGCCTTCGTAGAAGCGGTCGGCCTCCGGGATATTGCCCACCTGCAAATGCATGTGGCCGATCGCCGCCTCGTCGCTCATGCCGCCCCAGGCGGTCTTCGGCGCGCTGTCGTAGAGCCCCTGCAGGTCGAGCGAAAGGGTCGCCATCTCCACCGTGCCGTCGGCGTGGAAATCCCATTCCTCCGGCGCCCGGTCGCGATAGACCTCGATGCCGTTTCCTTCCGGATCGCTCAGATAGATCGCCTCGGAGACCAGGTGGTCGGAGGCGCCGTCGAGCCGCACCCCCTTGGAGACGGCATGCGCCAGCCAGTGGCCGAGCTCGGTGCGGTCGGGCATCAGGAAGGCGGTGTGGAACAGGCCGGCGGCATTGCGCGGCGCAGGCCGCACGTCGGCGCGGGTCGAAAGCGTCAGAAGCGGGCGGGCGCCGGCCCCCAGCACCACGCCGCTCATGCCCTGCTCGACCACTTTCAGCCCGAGCATGGTCTCATAGAACTGCCGCACCCGGTCGAGATCGGAGACGACGAGATGGGCGGTGCCGACATGGATCGGCCGGGTCAAGGCGAAGCTTGGCGCCGTGTCTGCTCTGCCTGTACGGTTCATTATACTGGCTCCTGTGGCCGATCGGGACGGTGTCGCGCCGGCGGCAAGGCCTGCGCCAAGCGCGAGCACTCTGCGGCGGGTGATCCGGGTCATCATCGGTCCCTTGTGGTTTATCATCTTCCGGATCAGAATATGCGCCGTCCGCATCGTTCACGAAAGATCGGATTTGGGAGATTTATCGTTCGGCATATGTTGACGATCGGGCCGGCAAAATTGATCCTGATCAATGCGGGATCGCCGGCGGCGTTCGATTGTAGTGTTAGAAGAGAGGGAGGCGGGTCTTGAAAGGCCACGCCACAAGGAGAGCAAGAATGTACAAGAAAATCGTGGTTCCGGTCGATTGTGGCGCGCTCGACAAGGGCGAGAAGATCTTGCGCAAGGCAGCGCAATTGCTTGATGCCGGTGGCGAGATCATCCTGATGACGGTCATCGAGGACATGCCGGGCTATATCACCATCGAACTGCCGGTGAACGCCATCGAGGACGCGATCAAGGACGGCAAGGCAAAGCTCGTCGAACTGAAGGAAAAGACTGGCATTGCCGCCCGCGTCGAGCTGCGCACCGGCGCGCCGGCCCGCGAGATCCTGGCGGCCGCCAACGAGCATGGCGCCGACCTCATCCTGGTGGCCTCGCATGTCCCGGATCTCGGCAACTACCTGATCGGCGCGACTGCCGACCGCGTCGTGCGCCACGCCAAGTGCTCGGTGCTGGTTGACCGCTGAGCGCCCGCGAACCGGACTGGTCGCCCCCTGGCTGGCCCCCGGCTGGCATTGACAAGAAGAACGAGGAAACACCCGGATGAACACGGACAAATACGAACAGATCCTGAGGGATCGCCAGCGCGAGCTTTTCTCCCGGCTGCACAAGATCAATGCCGACATCGCCACCGGGCGCGATCCCGACAGCGAGGAGCAGGCGGTCCAGGCCGAGAATGACGAGGTGCTCGACGAACTGGGCGAGGTCGGCGAGAAGGAGCTGAAGGCGATCGACGCGGCCCTCGACCGCATCACCAAGGGCACTTTCGGCACCTGCGCCAAATGCGGCCAGCCGATCTCCGAGGCGCGGCTCGCTGCCGTTCCCTACGCTCCGCTCTGCCAGGAATGCGCGAGCGAAGCCTGATCGGATCGTTACAGGCCTTGCGCCCTCTTCTCCATCGGCGGGGGAGGGGGCGTTTCTTGTCTGAGCGCCCGGCCACGGGCGGCCGCAGGTTGCCACTGCTGGTCCGAGGCGATAGAAACCGATGCCGAAGTGTCCCGTCGCGACGATGCGGCGCTTGAGGACGGCTATCAAGGGCGGCGGCCGAGGACGGAGTACGACACATGGCGATTGCAGATACAGCCGCCCAGACGGCGCGGTGGAAGGATGCAAGCCCCGGTTCCGACGACGAGGACATCATTCCCCGCGACATCCGCTTCGGCATCCTGGAAAACCCGACCCGCCACTGGCTCGGCGGCGATTTCCACAAGACGGCCCTGATCGACGGCCTTTCCATCTTCCTGCCGGAAGGCGAGCGTTACTTCATCCGCTCGCTGAAATATTACGCGCCGAAACTGAAGGACAAACAGCTTGCCGCCGAGATCAACGGCTACTCGGTTCAGGAGGCTTTCCACACCCGCGAGCACGAGGACTACAATCGCGCGCTCGCCAGGCTCGGTTACGACGTCGAGGCGATGGAAGCGCCGGTGATCAAGACGCTGCGCTCCGACAAGATCCCGATCTTCCGGCTCGCCGTCACCTGCGCCATCGAGCACCTGACGGCGACGCTGTCGACGGTGACGCTGCGCAATCCGCAGTTCCTCGACGATGCCGCGCCCGCCTATCGCCGGCTGTGGATGTGGCATGCGCTGGAGGAACTGGAGCACAAGGCCGTGGCCCTCGACGTCTTTGCCGCGGCGACGCCGAAATACTCCCCCTTCAAGCGCTACATGCTGCGCACCATGGCCTTCAACGCGGTGGCCTGGACCTTCCTCAAGATCGTGCTGGCCAATCTCGTGCGCTTTGCCCGGACCGATGGGGTCAAGACCGGCCCGCGCTTCTGGGCGCGGCTCGTCTGGGTTCTGTTCGGCAATCCGGGCTACTGGCGCAAATGCGCGCCGCTGGTGCTGAAATATTACCTGCCGGGCTTCAACCCGGTGAACAGGGACGATCATGCGTTGATCCACAAGGCCCGCGCCTGGCTCTACGATGAATTCATGGCGCTCGAGGCCACCAAGGCCGCCCAAACGCCCGCCCCGTCCGCCGGCCCCGCCGCCGCCCCTGCCGCTGAATGAAGAGCCAACGATGACCAGCCGCCTGTTTTCCAGCGTCCTCGACGTTGCCACCCTCGGCAAGTTTCCGCGCATCCAGAAATGGGTCTGGCGGCGCATCTACAACATGCTGTCGCGCTTCTGGGGCGATAAGGACTGGCGCTTCATGAACTACGGCTACGTGCCGAGCGGCGCGCCGTTTGCGCTGAAGCCCGAGGACGAGGCCGAACGCGCCTTCATCGGCCTCTACCAGCAGGCGGTCGAGGGCCTTGCCGTCAAGGGTGCCCGCGTGCTGGAGATCGGCTCGGGCCGCGGCGGCGGCTCGCGCTACATCGCCCGCTATCATGCGCCGGCTTCGGTCACCGGCCTCGACTATTCGCCGGAAACCGTGCGCAGGGCGCAAAAGCTCAATGCCGACACGCCGGCCCTTTCCTTCGTCCAGGGCGACGCGGAGAACCTGCCTTTTCCCGACGCCGCCTTCGACATCGTCGTCAACATCGAATCCTCGCATTGCTACGGCGACGTGCCGGCCTTTGCCCGCGAGGTCGCCCGCGTCTTGAAACCCGGCGGCATCTTCACCTTCGCCGACATGCGCCCGAAGAGCCAGCTTGGCCTGCTTGACGACCAGCTCGCCGCCCCCGGCCTGGAACTGATCGACAAGCGCAACATCTCGCCAAACGTCGTCGCCGCCTTGAACGCGGCCGAAGCCCGCAAACAGGCCCGCATCGGCAAGGCCTTCCTGCTGCGCCGCTTCATGAGCGAATTCTCCGGCTCCAAGGGCTCGGTGCTCTACAAGGCACTGAAAGGCGGCAGCGTGGTCTATCAGGCAAGACGGTATCGCAAGGCCTGACCCCATCGCCCTTCTCCCCGTTCACGGGGGTGAGGAATGTTCGGCGCAGCCGACGAAACGATCCAGTGGCCGCTTCGAATCACTAACGCCCCGCGCCAGAGCGAGGGGCAGGGCATTCGCCCCATCGCCCTTCTCCCCGTTTACGGGGAGAAGGTGCCGGCAGGCGGATGAGGGGCAGCCGGTGCCGAACGCGCGCAAGCGTCGGAGGGCATTTCCCCATCGGCAGACATCATCCACTGAGCGTCGGGCGGTCCGACGCATCTTTCAGCCGGCTCCGAGCCTGCTCAAGGAGCACCCTGTAGTCCGGAGAGAACGGGCAACCAACTGCTTTGCCAGATGACCGAGCAACAAGTGGAGAACGGCGCACTCCGCCGTGCTTTCAAAACAGGTTGCGCTTGGCGTTTGGGCTTGATCGGGTTCGCTCCACCGTGAAAGAAGTTCGAACAGGACCAAAGCCTCATGCGGCTCCAGGTGCAAATTGGCTCCGTCGGGAGCAGCTTTCGGTTTGCTTGTCATGCCCTCATCCCCCTCAAGCCGCCTCGCCAACCCGCATCTCCACGCGCAATCCCGCCTCCGTCAGCATGCCGACGAGCGTGTCGATGGAAAACAGGGTGATCTTGCCGCGCAGCAGATCGGAAATGCGCGGCTGGGTGACGCCGAGCCGGCGCGCGGCTTCGGCTTGGGTCCAGCCCTTGGTTCGGATGTGCCGGTCCAGGGCCATCATCAGGGAGGCGCGAAGCTTCATGTTCTCGGCTTCCACCGCATTGTCTTCGATGGCGTCCCAAATGCTTGCAAAGGTCTCGTTGCTCATCGCTCACCCCATCCGCAACAACGCCCCGATCGTGCCGCCCACCAGCAGCACGATGCCGATGAGAAACGTCAGCGCGGCGCCCGGCCCGCGCTTCTTGGCGTCGGCGTAGTATTCCGAGGCGTAGAGCACGCGCGAGGCCGTCCAGCAAAGCCCGAGCAGGCCGGCAATTGCGTCGGAGACGTAAAAGCCGAACAGCCAGAGCGAGGGTAAAAACAGCACCAGCTGTTCGACGGTGTTCTGCTGCACGCGAAAAATCCGCTCGAAATCGGCATTGCCGGTGGTCTTCGGCGCCTCGACGCCGAACTGCTGGCGGGCGCGGGCGACCTTGAGCAGAAACCATATATAGGCGACCAGCGCGGCAAAGGTGGCAAGCACGGTAAAGCGCATCGGAAAATTCCTTGAGGGCAAACAGCAATGGCCGGCAATGACGTGGATGCTAGGCGAAGGCCGCCTGCGGCGCAAGATGAACGGCGGCCCGGCCCCGATGCCGCCCTACAATCGCCATTCCCGCCCTTGAAGGTAACGGCAAATTTGCACATGATGTGAATGATCGTCGAAACGATCTTCTTCCAAGGGTTTGCGACTGCCATGACCGACCAGTTCCGCTTCGGACGGCAATATGATTTCCACGAACTGGTGGCCGATGGCATCGTCCACGGCATCGGCGTGGTCTTTGCGCTGATCGGCGCCACCGCCCTGATCTTCTATGCGACGGTGTGGACCAGCTATGCCGAAATGGCCGCCGCCTGGATCTATGGCCTCGGCCTCGTCATCGCGCTCGCCGTCTCGTTCACCTACAATATGTGGCCGCATTCGCGCACCAAATGGATTTTGCGCCGCTTCGACCATTCGGCGATCTTCGTGCTGATCGCCGCCACCTACACGCCCTTCCTGGTCAAGGGGGCGCATGACTGGGTGATCCTCTCGCTGCTGGCAGGCATCTGGGCGACGGCCTTCGTCGGCATCTACCTGAAGTGTCGTTTTCCCGGCCGTTATGACCGGCTGGCCATCCTGCTTTACCTCGCCATGGGCTGGAGCGGGGCCATGGCGCTCGGGCCGATCTCGCAGACCCTGCCGAGCATCACCGTGCTTCTCATCATCGTCGGCGGCTGCATCTATTCGGCCGGCGTGATCTTCCATGTCTGGGAACGCCTGCGCTTCCAGAACGCCATCTGGCACGGTTTTGTCGTCACCGCCGCCGCCGTGCATTATTCCGCCGTCGTCACCGCCATCGGCCACTGACGGACGGCACGGTCCGCGCCGACAAAAGGCGGGCAGGGCCTTGACCATACACCGCCTGGCGCATCCATGGCGCCGCTTTACAGGCTCCCCCGGCGCGGTCTAAGCAGGCGGTTCAGACACAGACCGGGATCTTCTCCATGCCAGCCTCCATCACCATCCGCGACGCCGCCGAGGCCGACCTCGAAGCGATCCGCGACATCTACAACCATGCCGTCGAGCACACCACGGCGATCTGGAACGAGGTGCTGATCGATACCGACAACCGCCGCGCCTGGATGGAGCAGCGTCGCGCCCGGGGCTTCCCGGTGCTGGTCGCCGAGCGGGACGGCAAGGTCGCGGGCTATGCTTCTTACGGCGACTGGCGCGCCTTCGACGGCTATCGCCACACGGTCGAGCATTCGGTCTATGTCGACAAGGATTGCCGCGGCGCGGGGCTCGGCAAGCGTCTCATGCAGGCGCTGATCGACCATGCGCGGGCAAACGACAAGCACGTGATGATTGCCGCGATCGAGGCGGAGAACACCCCGTCGATCGCGCTCCACGAGCGCCTCGGCTTCCGCCTCGTCGGCATCCACCGCGAGGTCGGCCAGAAATTCGGCCGCTGGCTCGACCTGGCGATGATGGAGTTGCGGCTCTGAGGGAGGCGTGAGGGGCTTTGAGCTGCCTCGCCTGCGACCCTCAGCTTTCCCAGTCTTCCAGCCGCAAGTCTGGCACGCGCCGGAATTCGCGCAGATTGCGCGTCACCAGCGTCATGTCGCGCGACAGTGCCTGACCGGCTATCAGGACGTCATAGGGGCCGATCGGCGTACCGGCGCCGGCAAGTTCGGCCAGCAGCATGCCGGCCCTTCGGGCATCCTCGTGATCGAATTCGAGCACCGGAAATTGCAGCGCTTCCACGCGCGCCAGATTTTCCGCCACGCGCTGGCCCTTGAACGCGCCGTAGTAGAGTTCATGGGCGACGATCGATGGCATGGCGAAATCGCCGGGCGGGTATTGCGTCATCCGGGCGATGAACCCGGCATGTCCCTTGAGGATGGCGATCACCGCATTGGTGTCCAGAAGGAACCTCACTTGAAATAGTCCAGTTCGGGCCGGCTCTGTTCCGCGCTTTCCTCCAGTGCCGCCGCGACGAAATCCTCGTCGAGCGGACCACAGACCTCCTTCAGCCAGTCCCAATCCGTGGCCAGCGGTTCGAGGATCACCGCATTCCCGTGCCGGCGAATGCGCACCTCGCTCGCCTCGAAGCGAAAGTCCTTCGGCAGTCGCACCGCCTGCGACCGGCCGGACCAGAAGACCTTTGCCGTTTCCATGATGTGACTCCGCGTTGATATATTGCAGTGGTATATACCATCTGGGAGGGTTGCTATCAAGGGATCGAGGCCCCCCTCAGATCGCCTCAACCGCCTTCCGGAGCATGTCGCGCACTTCTCCCGCCACCGATTTCAGCCGGTCGTTGGGGATGGCCTCCATCGAGGCTTGCGGGTCGATGGCGCTGACCATGACGGAATTTCCGCCGGTTCGTCGCACGATGACATTGCAGGGCAGCATGGCGCCGACCTTGGGCTCGATGCCGATCGCCTGATGCGCCATTTTCGGGTTGCAGGCGCCGAGGATCAGGTAGTCGTCGATATCCTGGTCGATCTTCTTCTTCAGCGTCGCCTTGACGTCGATCTCGGTCAGCACGCCGAAACCGTTGGCGGCGAGTGCCGCGCGGGTCCTTTCGACAACGCTTGCGAAATCCGTGCCCTCGAACGTCCTGTCGATCGTATAGCTCATGTCGGTTCTCCTCTTGTCTCCGTTTGTCTGTCGGTTCAGCCGGTCTCTCCGGTTGTCGGGATCTCTTCCGTCACCACCTCGAAGCGTGCAAGCCGCGCCGGCCCGAACGCGGTCGACAGCGCCACATCGGTGGCGTCGCGGCCGGTCGCCATCAGGATGCGGCCGATGCGCGGCTTGTTGTGGCGGGCGTCGACGGTGTGCCAGTGGCCGCCGAGATAGACCTCGAACCAGGCGCTGAAATCCATCGGATTGACGTCGGTGGGAACGCCGATGTCGCCGAGATAGCCGGTGCAGTAGCGCGCCGGAATGTTCATGCAGCGGCAGAGCGTGATGGCGAGGTGGGCGAAATCGCGGCACACCCCGGTGCGGGCGATGTAGCCGTCATGGGCGGAGCGCGTCGAATCCGCCTTCATGTAGTCGAACTTGATGTGGTTATGGACGAAGTCGAGGATCGCCTTGACCCGCGGCCAGCCGAGCGGGGTGTCGGAAAAGGTCGCCCAGGCGAAATCCGCCATCCGGTCGGTGTCGCAGTAGCGGCTGCCGAGCAGGAAGACGAGCACGTCGTTCGGCAGGTCCTTGATGTCGTGCTGGAAGGCATCCTCGGGCAGCACGTCCGGCTGGCCGTTGTCGTAGATCTCGAACTGGGTGGAAATGGTGGTGATGCCGGCCGGCGCGGTGATCCGGCTGCAGGCATTGCCGAAGCCGTCGATATAGTCGCGCGCCTCGATCGGCCGGTCGAAGCTCAACACCTGCTCGGTCAAAAGGTCTGCCCGGCGCGACGGGTGGATGTTGAGAACGAGAAGCATGGCGGTGTCACGCTCGCATTCATAACCAATCTGGAAGCCGGCACGTATCTTCATCGTGGATCCTTTGGAAGGGAGAGTGAAACGCGCCGGAATGCCGGCCTCGGGTGAACGCACGGAAAGTCCTGGTGTTCCGGGCCATCCGCTCAGGATGGCGCGGCCTCGTCGCCGTCCGAGGTCACATTGACCTGCACGGTCAGCGACTTGAAATCGGAGGCCCGCCCGTCATAGCTGCCCGACAGCGGGACGGCCTGGCGCGGATCGCGCGCCACGCCCACCCGGATCAGGTCGCGATTGCCGACAATGCCGTTGGTCGGGTCGAACTCCACCCAGCCGGCGCCGGGAATATAGATCTGGCACCAGGCATGGGTCGATCCGCCGCCGAGCGTCGTCGAGCCGTCGCGATCGGGCACATAGATATAGCCGGTGACGAAACGGGCGGCGAGGCCGAGCGAACGGGCCGCCTCCATCATCAGCAGGGCGAAATCCCGGCAGGTGCCCGTCTTCAGTTCCAGCGTCTCGAGCGGCGTCTGTACCCCGTGCTCGGAGCGGCGCACATAGGCGAAGCTGTCATGGATCATGTAGCACAGGCTCATCAGCAGGCTGCTGGTGCGGGTCGGCTGGCCCCTGTGCAGGAATTGGCGGGCGAACGCGCCCACCAGGTCGCCCGGATCGTCGAAATGACGGGCCATCGCCGGCGCCAGGTCCGGCAGTTCCTCCGCGTCATAGGTGAAGGGGTAGTCCATCGCCGCCGCGTCGATGGGGAAATCGAGTGCCGCGTGCGGCGTGTGGTCGAGGCGGATATTGCTCTCGAAGCGCAGGCTGGCGGTCTTCGCCTTGAAGCTGAGAAGCGCCACGCAATTGCCGAACGGATCGTGGATCCAGCGCAGCCGGTCATAGGCCGGCTCGACCGCGAGGCTGACATTCAGCAGCGTCTGGTCGAAACTGTCGCGCGGCCGGAACATCAGCCGGTGCTCGCCAAGTTTGACCGGGCGCTTGTACTGGTAGTCCGTGATGTGGCGAACCGAGAATATGGTCACGATGTTTCCCGCCCCCGGCAAGCGAGGAAATGTTTCCCGCGCTCGAACTATGTCTCACCCTGTGGGTGGATTGGCCGAGCGCAGGATTGCGTTGGGATCAGAGCCGGCCGGTGAGCACCAGGATCAGAAGGACGATCAGCACGATGCCGAGCACGCCGACGCCGCCATGTCCGAAGCCGTAGCCATAGCCGCCGAAGCGACCGCTAAAGCCACCGAGCAAGGCAATGATGAGGATGATGACGAGAATTGTTCCGAGCGACATGCAGTTGATCTCCGTTGCTGTGCGCGAGGGCCGCCCCATTGCGAAGCGGTCCAGGGGCTTGATCGATGATGGCACGGCTAGGAGGACAAGTTGGCCTCCAGTTCCATTAACTACAGGGGCAGGACATCTTTGTACAGTTGTTGAAACGAAACCCCGCGCAACGGAAAGGCGAAGGGCCGCGCTTTCGCAATTACGCAGTCTCAGCCGCCGATGAACTGGAAGTAACCCCAGATGGCGGCAAAGGCGGCGATCACGCCGAGCACGATCAGCGCCTTGCGCAGCCCCGGATTGGGCTTCTTCGGCTCGGGCGGCTTTGGTGGCTTCTTGAATTCGACGACATTGCTCATGCGAAACTCCTGATCCGGCTTTGCCCGGACTTTAGCCGCAAGGAGATTGAGAAAGTGCTGATGGAGGGGAGGATATGCGGTTGGGGGCGCAACGAAACCCAGCGCCTTCATTGACCTCGGACCGGAACTTGCCCCTCACCCTGACCCTCTCCCCGCAGGCGGGGAGAGGGGACGGCCAGGGCGGTGCCTCTTGTCCCTTCTCCCCGTCAAGACGGGGAGAAGGTGGCGGCAGCCGGATGAGGGGCCATTCCCGCACAAAGATTGCCGTCAAGCCTCAGGCCAGGCTTCCGCCCCTTACTCCACCCGCTCGAACACCATCGCATGGCCGTTGATGCAGTAGCGCAACCCGGTCGGCTTCGGGCCGTCGGGGAAGACATGGCCCAGATGGCCGCCGCAATTGGCACAGCGGATCTCGGTCCTGACCATGCCGAGCGAGGCGTCGCGGTGCTCGGTCACGGCACCTGGCGTCACCGGTTCGAAATAGCTCGGCCAGCCGCAGCCGGCGTCGAACTTGGTGTCGGAATAGAACAGCGGCGTCTCGCAGGCGGCGCAGCGATAAAGCCCCTTGTCGAAATTGTCCCAGTAGGGGCCGGTGAACGGCCGCTCGGTGCCGTGCTCGCGCAGGATGCGGTATTGCTCCGCAGTCAGCTGCTCGCGCCATTCGTCATCCGTCTTTTCGATCTTCGGCCCGGTTGCACCGGTCGTCATGTCGGTCATCGTCGTTACTCCGATTGTCTCGGCCGATAGATAGGGTGGCGGCAAGCAGACGGCAATTGCCGCAGCGGCAGGCCCTGAGGCTTATCTCTGCGATCATGTCCGTGAGCCCGCCGCCCAAGCAACGGGCGAGGCGTCGCAGTCACGACCAAAACAACGCTCCTGCATATGCAGCCGCGTCTTTGATGCAACAGGGACATGGTCCGTGTAGGTCCATGGAAAGCGTTGACAAACGTCTATTTGAACAAAGGATTTTCCGTTTTTCCTTGAGACGCGCGACGCTTTGTCCTAACACCATGCCCACTTTCCGCCCCTTTTTTTGAAGGGGCGGCGCCGAAACGCGCTGACAGGGATAGGGAATGCTCAACGACGTCGCCGGTCTGACATTGATGGCCATGCTCCTGCCGTTCGCCGGCGCGCTTGTCGCCCCCTATCTGACCGCCCGTCTCGGCGCCAATGCGGCCTGGCTCCTGGCTCTCATCCCGGCCTTCGCCTTTGTCCATTTCGCCGGTTTCTGGCCGGTGATCGCTAAGGGCGAGGTGGTGACCGGCGGCTATGCCTGGGTTCCGAGCCTCAACCTCTCCTTCTCCTGGTTCCTCGACGGCCTGTCGCTCACCTTTGCGCTGCTGATCACCGGCATCGGCACGCTGATCGTGCTCTATTCAGGCGGTTACCTCAAAGGCCACGTCCAGCAGGGCCGCTTCTTCTCCTTCATCCTGATGTTCATGGGCTCGATGCTCGGCGTCGTGGTGTCCGACAGTTTCCTGATGCTGTTCGTCTTCTGGGAACTGACCTCGATCACCTCCTTCCTGCTGATCGGCTTCGACCATTCCCGCGAGGCATCGCGCCGCGCAGCCCTCCAGGCGCTGGTCGTCACCGGAGGCGGCGGCCTTCTTCTGCTCGCCGGCCTGATTTTCATCTGGAACATTACCGGGCTCACCCAGCTGTCGCTGCTTTTGCATTCCGGCGACATCCTGCGGGAAAGCCCGTTCTATGCGGCGGCGCTCTTCCTCGTGCTCGGCGGCGCCTTTACCAAGTCGGCGCAGTTTCCCTTCCATTTCTGGCTGCCCAACGCCATGGAGGCGCCGACCCCGGTTTCGGCCTATCTCCATTCCGCCACCATGGTGAAGGCTGGCGTCTACCTGTTGATGCGGCTCAATCCGGTGATGGGCGAAACGCCGGCCTGGGAAATCCTGCTGCCATTCTTCGGCGGCATTACCCTTCTGGTCGGCGCCGTGCTCGCCATCCGCCAGACCGACTTGAAGCTGATGCTCGCCTATACGACCGTTGCCTCGCTCGGCCTCCTGGTCATGCTGACCGGCTTCGGCTCGCCCTATGCGGTGGAAGCCGCGGTGCTCTACCTGGTCGCCCATTCGCTGTTTAAAGGCGGCCTGTTCATGGTTGCCGGCATCATCGACCATGAGGCCGGCACGCGCGACGTGACGAAGCTTGGCGGCCTGCGCTCGGCCATGCCGATCACCTTCGTCGCCGCGCTCTTCGCCGCCATCTCCATGGCCGGCCTGCCGCCCTTCTTCGGCTTCCTCGCCAAGGAGGAGATCTATGCAGCGCTTGCCGGCCCCGATCCGCGCGCCATCCTCTTCACGCTGGTCGCCATCATCGGCAATGCGCTGATGTTCGTCATCGGCTTTGCCGTGGCGCTGAAACCCTTCCTCGGGCCCAAGGTCGAGACGCCGAAGCATGCCCATGAAGGCCCGGTCCTGCTCTGGCTCGGGCCGCTGGTGCTGTCGCTGATCGGTCTTGCCGCCGCGCTGTTCTCGCCGGTCGCGCATGCCTATGTGTCTTCGCCCATGGCCAGCGCCGTTGCCGGCGAGGCCGAAACCGTGACGATCAGCCTCGTCCCGCATATCGGCCTGCCGCTCGCGCTTTCCGTGCTGACGGTCGCGCTCGGCATCCTCGTCTTCCTCGGCCTCGATCGCGCTCGCAGCCTCGTTGCCCGCCTCGTCGACGCGCTCGGTCCGGGGCCCGATCGCGGCTTCGACCACTTCATCGCCGGACTGGTGCGCCTCTCCTGGCGCGTGACGCAACTGGTGCAGAACGGTCGGCTCGAGGTCTACATGACCTCCACCTTCCTGCTCTTGGCGCTCGTGCTCCTGGTGCCGCCGATCGTCCATGGCGAACTGCCGGCCATGCCGACCTGGCCTTCCGACGTGCGCTTCCATGAACTGGCCTTCATCTTCATCGCCATCGTCGGGCTGATCGCCGTGCTCGCCGCCAAGGACAGGCTGACGGCGATCGTCTCGCTCGGCATCCAGGGCTTTGCCGTCGCCGTCATCTTCCTTCTGTTCGGCGCACCCGACCTGTCGTTCACCCAGTTCATGGTCGAGACGCTGTCGGTCGTCATCCTCGCCCTGGTCATGACCCGCTTGCGCCTCTCGCCCTCCGACCACCGCACCTGGACACAGGTTCTGGGAGACGGCGCGATCGCGATTGCCGCCGGCCTCGGCTTCGCGCTCATGCTGCTGAAGTCCACCCAGGCTCCGTTCGATGCAGCACTCACCGATTTCTTCAACGCCTATTCCAAGGTGATCGCCCACGGCGCCAATGTGGTCAACGTCATCATCGTCGACTTCCGCGGCACCGACACGCTGGGTGAAATCTCGGTGGTAATGATCACGGGCCTGGCCATCCTGGCGCTGATCCGCATCCGGGTGGTCGCCGTTGCGCCGGCCCAGAAGACCGTCGCCGCGCTCAAGGGCAAGAATGTCGAGAAGGAGCTGCGCAAATGAACACGCTGATCTTCCGCACGGTCGCGCCGTTCCTCACCGCGCTGATGCTCTTGTTCTCGATCTTCGTGCTGCTGCGCGGCCATAACGAGCCGGGCGGCGGCTTCATCGGCGGGCTGATCGCCGCCTCCGCCTTTGCCATCTACGGCATCGCCTTCGGCGTCTCGGCGGTCCGCAGGGCGCTGTGGTTCCATCCGATGTCGGTGGCCGGCGCCGGACTGCTGCTCGCCACGCTGTCCGGCATGCTCTCGCTCGTCCTCGGCGTGCCCTTCATGACCGGCCTGTGGATCTATCCGCAGATCTTCGGCGTCGAGGTGCCGCTCGCCACCGTCATGTCCTTCGATGTCGGCGTCTATCTGGTCGTCGTCGGCGCGATCACCTCGATCGCACTCGCATTGGAAGAAAGGGAGAGCGACTGATGGAAGCGCTTCTGTCCGGCCTGGTCGGCATCTTCTTTGCCGGCGCCCTCTACCTGATGATGTCCAAGCATATCGTCCGCGTCCTGCTCGGCATCGTCATTCTCGGCAATGCGGTCAATCTTCTGCTGTTCACCACTGGTCGATTGACCCGCGAAACGCCGCCGATCATCGCGGCAGGCTCGGACACGCTTTCGGCCGGCGCCGCCAATCCGCTGCCGCAGGCCCTCATCCTGACGGCCATCGTCATTTCCTTCTCCTTCTTCTGCTTCCTGCTGGTGCTGACTTATCGCGCCTACCAGGACCTCGGCACCGACGACACCGACGAGATGCGCGTCGCCGAGCCAAAGGGCGAGCCGCTGCCGCCGATGGGATATTGAGCGCATGATGCTGTCGTCGACGATTGCCCCTCACCCTAACCCTCTCCCCGCAGGCGGGGAGAGGGGACGTGCCCCCTGGTTAGCCGTTGCCGGCCGCATCCTCCATCGCGGACTGCCGCGCGTTCCCATCGCGGGACATGGGATGGTGCCGAGTGTGCGCCGCTCGTCCCTTCTCCCCGTCAGAACGGGGAGAAGGTGCCGGCAGGCGGATGAGGGGCAGCGACACGGGTCGCCAGAGGGGGCCTCTTCCTGATGGCCGCCACTTCCTCTTCCCCCATCGACCTTTCGCTCGCCTTGGTCATGGCGCCGTCGACCGGTGCCGAGTGGCTGACCATCCTGCCTGTCGCCATCGGCCTCGGCTTCGGCGCCGTGCTGATGATGCTCCGGCATTCGACGAAGGCCCATCCGTTCATCGCCATTCCCGGCCTCGCCCTGATGGTGCTGGTCGATGCGCTGCTCTTGGCGCATGTGGCGGCAAACGGCCCGGTGACGATGATGATGGGCCGCTGGCTGCCGCCCTTCGGCATCGCCTTCACCGTCGACCTGACCGGCGCGCTGCTGGCGCTTGCCGCCGCCGTGGTCGCACTCGCCGGCAGCATCTATGCGCTCGGCGACATCAACCAGAGCGGCCGCCGCTACGGCTTCTATCCCTTCCTGATGGTGCTGATGGCCGGCGTGTCCGGCGCCTTCCTCACCGGCGACATCTTCAACCTCTATGTCTGGTTCGAGGTCCTGCTGATCTCCTCCTTCGGCCTCTTGATCCTCGGTTCCGAGCGCGAGCAGATCGACGGGGCGCTGAAATATGCCGTGCTGAACCTGATCGGCACGACGCTGTTCCTGATCGCCGTCGGCTATCTCTATGCCATCTTCGGCACGCTCAACATGGCCGACATCGCGCAAAAGGCTGCCGGACTGCGCGACACCGCGCCGCTGATGACGCTCGGCGCCCTGTTCGTCTTCGCCTTCGGCATGAAGGCGGCGGCCTTTCCGGTCAATTTCTGGCTGCCGGCCTCCTACCACACGCCGCGCATCGTCGTCTCCGCGCTGTTCGCCGGCCTGCTGACCAAGGTCGGCGTCTATGCGCTCCTGCGCGTCATGGTCATGCTCCTGCCGGTCGAGCGCGAGGCGCTCAGCCTCGTCATCGCCATTGTCGCGGCGCTCACCATGGTGCTCGGCGCCATGGGGGCGCTCGCCCAGTCCGACATCCGCCGCTTCCTCGGCTTCGTCGTCGTCTCCGGCATCGGCTACATGCTGGCGGGTGCGGCGATCGCCGGAACGGCGGGGCTTTCGGCGGCAATCTTCTATGCGCTGCATTCGATCGTTCTGATGACAGCACTCTATCTGCTGGCGGGCGAGGCGGCGCGCCGTGGCGGCTCCTATCGCCTGGAAAGCCTGTCCGGCCTCTGGGCGTCTGCCCCCGCCTTTGCCGGCCTGTCGCTCGGCCTGTTCTTCGCCGGCTCCGGCCTGCCGCCTTTCTCCGGCTTCTGGCCCAAGGCCATGCTGGTCAAGGCCTCGCTCGACATCGGCGCCTGGTGGCTGGCGGGTTCGATCCTGATTGCCGGCTTCCTCACCACCATCGCCTTCGGCCGCCTCTTCCTGCTCGCCTACTGGCGCCCGGCACCGGTTGCGACCGTAGCGGCGGGCGAGGGGACGCCAGCCGCTGACGCCGCCGTTTCGTCCGCCCCGATCGCGCCTGTCCCGCGTGCCCCGGCTTCGGCCATGCTGCCGATCCTCGTCCTTTCGGCGCTCGTCGTCTGGTTCGGCCTCTTCCCCGAGCCGCTGATCGACCTCAGCCAGCGGGCGGCGATCGGGCTTGCCGATCCCGCCGCCTATCTCAAGTCCGTCTTTCCCGCGGGAGGTCAGCCATGATCCTCTATGCCATCAACCTGCTCATGGCGATTGTCTGGGCCGCCATCACCGGCAGCGCCTCGCTGCACAACCTGATCTTCGGCTTCGTGCTGTCGACCCTGGCGCTCGGCCTGATCCGCGAACAGATCAACGGCACCGGCTATATCCGCCGCTCCCTGAAGATCGCCTCGCTGGCCTGGCTGTTCTTCGTCGAACTGGCCAAGTCGGCCTGGAAGGTTGCGGTCATGGTGGTGAGCCCGAGGCTCGACATCAAGCCCGGCATCTTCGCCTTTCCGCTGACGGTGACGCGCGACTTCGAGATCACGCTGCTCGCCAACCTCATCACGCTCACCCCCGGCACGCTGTCGGTCGATGTTTCCGACGACAAGAAGACGCTCTACGTGCACGCCATCGACTGCGCCGATCCCGAAGGCGCGCGCCGCGACATCGCCGACGGATTCGAGCGCAAGATCCTGGAGGCCTTCGCATGATTGCTCCGGAAAGCATCATCCAGGCGGCGTGCAATTTCGCCCTCGTCGTCCTCGGCGTTTCCTTCCTTCTCACCGTCTATCGGGTGGTGAAGGGACCGACCCTGCCCGATCGTGTCCTCTCGCTCGACATGCTGGTCGGCATCGCCATCGGCTTCATCGCCGTGATCGCGATTCGCACCGGCTACACGCTCTATATCGACATCGCCATCTCGCTCGGCCTGGTCGGCTTCCTTGCCACCGTCGCCTTTGCCCGCTTCATCCTGGCGCGCGGCGTGGTCGGCGAGAAGCCGCTGGAGGACGGACCGGTGCTGCGCACCGACAAGCAGAAGACAAAGGGCGGCAAGAAGGCAAAGCCTGCGTCCGCATCGGCCGCCGGCGGCAAATCCGGCGGCGCGACAAGGGGAGGGGCACGCAAATGATGGCCTACGGGATCGCCCTTTTCACCTCACTTCTGATCGTCGGCGGGGCGCTTTTCGCGCTGATCGCCGCGATCGGCATCAACCGCCTGCCCGACCTCTATACCCGCATGCACGCCGCCTCCAAGGCGGGCACGGTCGGCTCCGGCCTGCTGCTCATCGCCGTCGGCCTGCATGCCGGCGACCTCGCCACCTTCAGCCGCGCGGTGGCGGGCTTCTTCTTCTTCATCCTGACCGCCCCGGTCTCGGCCCACCTGCTCGCCAAGGCGGCGCACCAGGTCGGTTACCGGCTCTCGCCGGTCTCCGTCTGCGATGAACTGAAGAGCGATGAGTTGAAGCGCAAGGCGTCCAAGGTCAAGGCATAGACTTCAGGTCGAGAACATCGATCCGGCTTCTGCTGCTCAGTCGAAAAGCCAAGTAAATCGCTGATCTGTCGTCTTGTTTTGCCGGCCATGCAGCACATTTCGCAAGCGCAGCAAGTCAATCGATTCGTATTTTGAGCAAAAGTTCCATTGGCCTCCCCATAATTGGGGAAAAATATTACGTGGATTTTTTCCGGAATAGTGGTAACGAATTGATAGAGTCACGATCCTTGGAGACTTGGTTTTCTTGCGCTCTTGATTCCCGCGGGGACGTTGTATTCGCAACTGCTTGATCTGCCGGGGATTAAGGCCACAGAAGGCCGGACTACAGGGTCAGTCGGGACAAATTCCTGAGCGCTATTCCGGAATCTAGGGGTGGATTCCACGTCGGCAACGGCAGGATTTGCGTTTGCGGCCTTTGTTCCATGGCTTCAACGAGTGGTGCCGGCCGGTCAGCTGGCGCCTTGGCAAGCACAGTTGAACAGGAGACTAGAAATGACAGAAATCGCCCATGTCGCGGGCCAGAATCTGCTGGTGGAACTCACCGCGGACATCGTTGCGGCCTATGTGAGCCACCATGTGGTGCCCGTCGGGGACCTCGCCAACCTCATTTCCGACGTACACTCGGCGCTCAGCAATACCGCGTCGCCGGCTCCGGTCGTCTCGGTCGTCGAAAAGCAGAAGCCGGCGGTCGCCGTGCGCAAGTCCGTTCAGGACGACCAGATCATCTGCCTGGAATGCGGCGGCTCCTTCAAGTCGTTGAAGCGCCACCTGATGACCCACCACAATCTCGGACCGGAAGAATACCGCGACAAGTGGGACCTGCCGATGGACTACCCGATGGTGGCTCCCGCCTATGCCGAAGCGCGCTCGCGCCTGGCCAAGGAAATGGGCCTCGGCCAGCGCCGCAAGCGCGGCAAGTAATCGCGGCCCGCCACACGCGGCCTGCCGGCAAAAGCCAGGGTGAAACGAAACCGGACCGCGAGGCCCGGTTTTTTGTTGTTGGGAATGAGGAAATAAATCCCATCAAAATTGTTTTGGGAAGGCGAAACGCGGGGAGATTCAGAGGCGAATGAAAAAATCGCGTCTTCCGCCATCCCCGCATTCTGATATGGGTGTATGAATTAATTCCTATCTATTGGGAGTAGTCATATGCCACAGCATCAAGCCATTTCCGCCATATCCGCTTCCGCCGCCACACCCGTTGGTCGGACCGCAATCCCGTCGCCGGCGCAGTCCCAGTCCCAGCCGCAGGCCCAGGCCGCGGATCGCGCCGCACCGGCCGACCGGCGAATCGTCTGCATGGTGGTGCGCCAGCTTACCGCCGAACTGCTGGGCGTCGTCGGCGACCGACAGGAGGTGCGGCGCGCGCGCCGGCGGGCCAGCTGCCATGTGCGCCAGATCGCCATGTATGTCTGCCATGTCGCGCTCTCCATGTCCTATGGCGAGATCGCCGAGGCCTTCGGGCTCGACCGCACCACGGTCAGCCATGCCTGCCATGTGGTCGAGGACCGACGCGACGATGCGGCCTTCGACACCTTCGTCAGCACCGTCGAGCGCCTGGCCGAATCGGTCTGCATGGTCGCCGGGAGGCCGGCATGACGGCGACGCTTCCAACGCCGGCCGAACGGCGCCTGCTTCTGCGCCTGCTGAAGCTTGCCCTGCGCGGACCCCTTGAGGTCTCGAAGGGCGAGGATGGCCGGCTGTCGGTCTCCTGCGCGAAGTTCTGCGCGGAGAAGGGCAAGACAAAGGGCCGGAACGAAGACGCGCAGGACGGTCCGGATGCCGGCCTGCCCACCCGCATCCCGGACGTCCCGGCCAGTCTGTTGCGCTTTGCGGTGGCGGGCGGGCTAATCGTCCGCGATGGAGCGGTGCTGAAGTCAGGCGAGGGGACGGCCACCTATCTGCGCCGCGCCATGGTCGCACCCGGCGACGAGGCCTTTCTCGAGCAGCACCGCGACATGGCCGACGAGACCCTGCTCGAGAACGGCCGGAGGCGGCCGGTCCGGCGCAATCTGGCCGAATCACCCCTGTCCGGCCTCGCCCGGCTGAAGGACCGCACGGGCGCCTCCTATTACGACGAACAGGCGATCGCCGCGGGAGAGCGGCTCGCCGCCGATTTCGAGCGCGCCGGACTGCAGCCGCGCATCACGTCGTCCTTCGAGCCGCGCCTTGCCGGGCGGGTGCGGGGCACGGCGCCGGCCTCGGTCGAGATCGCCGATTCCGCGCTGGGCGCCCGCGCCCGGGTCAATGCGGCGATCGAGGCCATGGGGCCGGAGCTTGCCGGCGTGGCGCTCGACGTCTGCTGTTTCATGAAGGGGCTGGAAACGGTCGAGCGCGAGCGGCAATGGCCGGCCCGCTCCGCCAAGCTGATGCTGCGCGCCGCCCTTCTGGCGCTTGCCCGCCACTATGCGCCACCACCCAAGGGCGGCCGGCGGCGGCATCATTGGGGCACGCAAGATTTCCGCCCGGAGATCGGCTGATGTGTCGCCTCGCATCCGTCGAGGTGCGCTGGTGACCTTTTTGGCAACTCTGGGCAAGCAAGCCACTGCGGCTGGTCCGCATTTACGTGACATTATGCTAAATAAGCGGTAAACGCGCGCCATGCGCCCTCCATCCCGTCGACGCACCCGCGGGCACCTTAGCGCCTGACAAACCACTGACCGCCGGAAGTCATCCATGCCCTTTCGCATCCGCACCGCCTTGAGCCCTTCCTTGGCATTCATCACCATGGCCTTTGTCCTGACGGGCGCGGTCATCGGTCTCGCCATGGCCTATGTGCTGATCAACGAGCGGGGCAGCGCCTACGAGGCGGCGCGGCTGACGAGTGCCGTCGAGGTCCGCATGCGCGGCGTCCAGACGGCCGTGGCGCAGTCGCTGCACCGGGAGTGGCTCAATCTTCTGGCGGTGCGCCGGCAATTGGCCGTGCTGCGGCCGCAGGACCTGCAGACGCAACTCGACACGCTCGTCGGGGGCGGAAGCGTGGTGTCCTGGGCCGGTTATGCGCAAAGCGACGGCACGGTCGTCGCCGCGTCCGGCGGCCTGCTTGTGGGAGAGAGTGTCGAGCAGCGTCCGTGGTTCCGGGAGGGCCTGCGGGGTCCGTTTGCCGGCGATGCCCATGAGGCCCTTCTGCTCGCCGCCAGGCTGCCGCCGCAGGACAACGGCGCCCCGCCGCAACTCCTCGACCTGGCAGCGCCCGTTTTGGATGCCGATGGTTCGGCCATCGGCGTGCTCGGGCTACACCTCAACGTCGCCTGGGCCCGGCGTCTCCTGAACGAACTGGCCGCGTCCTTGGCGGTGGATATCTTCGTCGTTGGCGCCGATGGCGCTGTCGTCGCCTCGTCCACCGGCGAAGAGCCGCCGACCCTGGACCTGCCGAGCTTCCGCATGGCCCGTTCCGGCATTTCCGGCTCGGGTGTCGAAACCTGGCCGGACGGCCGCACCTATTTCACCACCACGGTCCCCGAACTGAGCTATGCTGACCTGCCGCGGTTCGGCTGGAACCTGGTGGCCCGGATCGATGGCGAATACGCCGCCTTGCCGGCGCGTGTCCTGTCACAGGATCTGATGCTGCGCCTTGTCGGCTTCGCCCTGATCCTGGCGCTGCTTACAGTGTTGTTCATCGTCGCCTTCATCCGGCCGTTCGCCGCGCTCGCCCGCAATGCCGTCGACATTGCCGAGGGCAGGGACGTCTATCCGCTGGAAAGCCACCGCACGCGCGAACTCGGCATGATCGGCGCGGCGCTGGCGCGCCTGCAATCGGCGGCCCATCCGCATGAAATGCCGCATCCCGGCGAGAACGAGGGTCGCGCTAGCGACGTTCAAGGCGCGAAAGGGCCTCGCCCAGCACGGCGGACAGCCGGGTCGAGGTGACGCTCGGCACCGCTCCTTGCGTATAGAGCCGCCGCAGCAGCGCCTCGTACTGGTGCTCGTCCAGTTCCAGCGACAGGATGGCACCGTCGCCGGTGGTCTCGAGCACGAAGGCCTTCATGTCGCCGATATCGCGGATCTTTAGCTCGACCGCCGCCCCGGGCAACAGCTGAACGCCACGAATGCGCGCGGTCCCCTCGGTGAGGTCGGTGAGCCAGATCCGCTTCAGCCGGCCGTCGGCGAGGATGATGCAGCGCTCCGGATGGTCGGCCAGGTGCTGCTCCACCCGCGGCAATTCCACGCAGACCGTGATCGCCACGCTGAGGATCAGCAGATTGTAGATCGTCCAGAAGAGGATGACGTATTTGCCGTCCCCGGCATCGGTGAAGGCAAAGCTGTCGAAGGCGATGCCGAGCAGCAGGCCCAGCGCCGTCAGCGACAGTAGGATGAGAAAGGGCATCATCATCCGCCATTGGATGACGACCTTTGTCCGGTCTCCGCCCTTGGCGGTGACGCTGAACGGATGCCCCTTCGGCCGGATCAGCCCGACCACGGCGGCGCGCGTGATCGGGATCGCGCCGAGCAACTGGCTCACATCGTTGACGATCGGAACGATCAGCCCGGACGAGACGAAATTCAGCGCGAACAAGACCCAGAAATAATAGGGCACGAAGTAGAAGACCACATCCGCCAGGCTCGCCTCGACGATGGTGACGTTGAAGAACCAGTAGAGCAGCGGAAAAATCATGCAGGCGATGCGGAAGGAAAAGCTCGTCAGCCAGAACAGCACCGAATCGACGACGCTCCAGCGGTCGCGCAGCCTCAGGCGGCTTTCGGCGAGGGGGCCCACGCGGCTGCGCGCGATCTGCATCAGCCCGAGGCACCAGCGTGCCCGCTGCGTCACATATTCCTTGAGACCCTCTGGCGCGAGGCCCTCGGTCAGCGCTTCGTTGAGATAGACCGTCCGCCACCCGGCCTCCTGGAGTACCAGGGTCATCATGAAATCCTCGGTCACGCTCTCCGTCGGAAAGCCGCCGACGGCCTGGACCGCCCGCCAGCGGACGATCGACGAGGTGCCGCAGCAGAACGCGATGCCCCAGGCGTCCCGGCTCGGCTGCAGGTGATCGAAGAAGAAGCGCTGCTCGTCGGGATAGGATCGGCTCAGCCCGAGATTGTGCTGGATCGGGTCGGGATTGAAGAAGTGCTGCGGGGTCTGGACGAGACCGACGTCCGGGGCGTGAAACAGCGCCAGCGCCCGCGAGACGAAATCGGCATGGGGGACGAAGTCGGCATCGAGAACGGCAACGAAATCCGGCGGATGCGGATCAGAGGCGAGCACGCCCAGCGCGTGGTTGATATTGCCGGCCTTGGAGCCGAGATTGTCGGTGCGGCGCAGATAGCGCACCTGCTGGCCTCTACAGAAGTCGCGCAGCCAGTCGCGCCGTCCGTCGTCGAGGACGAGCACGTCGCAGTTCGGGTGATGGCTCGCCTTCGCTCCGACGATCGTCCGCTCGAGCACGTCGCGATGCTCGTTATAGGTCGCGATCAGGATCGCCACTTTCGGCGGATCAGGCTCCCACCAGGCAAGATTGCGGTCGGCCTCTTGCGAGCGGGCGCCGGTGCGGCTGAGGATGGCGAAGGCGCTGAGTGAGGACAGGCCGGCCGCCGCCTCGGAAAGAAAGAAGGACCAGCTGAACAGGCAGTCCCAGCTCAGGCCGATGGGAGCAAGCGTCTCGGTTGCCCGCCACCAGAGATAGCGCAGCGTGAGCAGGGCGGCCACGGCAAACAGGCCGGCCCGGTGCCAGCTGTTCTTCGGGTCCAGCAGGTCGTCCAGCAGCAGGGCCGCACCGACGAGGAGCAACGCCAGCATCGCCACGGACTGGACCTCGCTGCCGAGGAGGAGGCTTTCCATCCTCAGTTCCAGAGCCGCCGGAGCCAGTCCAGCGGACGGTTTTCCAGGAACACCCGCCCGGTACGGCCGACGAGGCAGCGCAATTCTTCGTCCTCGCGCAGCGCCGGCACGTCGAGGGTGACGTCGAAACGCCCGAGATGACGCTCGCTGGGGGCAATCGCCAGGTTGTCGTAGACGGCGGCGGCCCCGGAGCCGGCGACACGGGTCACCGTCCCCTGCAGGATGCGGCCGCTGCCGTTCATGCGGAACGATGCCGAGCTGCCCGGCTCGATGCTGTTATAGACCCTTTCCGTCACGGAAAGCGTGACGATCGCCGAATCGCAATCGACCAGCCGCAGCAGGTCCTGGCCCCGCTGGACGGTCTCGCCGGAAACAGCCAGATAGTCCCAGACGAGGCCGGAGACATTGGCTTGCAGGGCCGAGGAGGTCAGCAGGTTGACGCGCAGCCGCTCCGTGCGGATCCTCGCCTCCAGGGCATTGAAGATCACCGACTGTGCCTCCGCATTGGCATCGATCTCGGCCTTTCGCGCTTGAAGCTCCGATATTCTCTGCCCGGAAGAGGGGGTGTCGTTATAGCCGTCGCCCAGAAGGATACCGCGCTCGGCTGCCCTAAGGTTGATCCGGGCGACACGGCTGGCCTCCTCCGCATTTCTAAGGTTGAGCGCCGCGACTTCGGCCGATGACTGCGCTTCCTCGAGCGATTCCCCCGTCCTGATGCCCTGTTTGCTCAGCCGCCTGGAACGCTCCAGGCCGAGCTCGGCATAGCGCAGCCGAGCCTCTGCTGCGGAACGGCTGGCTTCGGCGCTATCCACCAGGGCACGCAACTGCTCGGACCTTTCCTTGCGATGCGACGCGGCCTGCGCGCGCAGCTCCTCGATCGCACTCTGGATGGCATTTGCGGTCCGGTTCAGCCTGTCGATCTCCGCGAGCGTTTCGGCCCTTTCCTGGAGGAGATCGGAAAGCCGGATATTATCCACCAGCGGATCGGAGAGTGCGCCAAGCGTATCGCCCCGGCTGATCCGCGCGCCGAGCGGGCGGGACACGAGCTGGAACGTGCCGGCGATCGGCGCCCGGATCGTGGTGACCCGTGCATTGACGAAGGCATCCGCGCTCACCCCCGCCGTCTGTTCCCGGAAGATGACGAACAGGGCGAGAAAGACAAAGGTCAGCCCCGCGATGATCTTGATCGACCTCATGCTGGGAATGGCCCCCCGTACCGCATGGGCGAAGCCGCGCAGACGACGGGAAGGGGTGGGTTGGAGGCTGCATTCCCATTGCCTTTGGCGGCGAAGTCATAGCCGTCGAGATTTCGGCCCATCATGGACTCCTGCGTTGTGGCGTCTGGAAACATACCACGACAACGGGAGCCGGCAGGGGGGCACTGCCACCGGCGGTTAACACCGGCTTAACAGGATGGATCAAATGGAGGGCCATTTCCGCATCGGCCGGAGCATCATCCCCGGGCCTCCAAAGCTCACACCAGATGCCGCGCCGCCTCCTCGCGGATGCGCTGGATCATCGAGCGCAGGCCGTTGGCGCGCTGGGCCGAGAGGTGCTCGATCAGCCCGAGTCGCGAGAAAAGCTCGATGGCATCGAAGGCGACGATTTCCGAGGCGCGCTTGCCGGAATAGGCGGCGAGCACGATCGCCACCAGGCCGCGCACGATATGGGCGTCCGAATCGCCGGCAAGGTCGATGACCGGGTCCGGACCCTCATGCGGATGGGTCGAAAGCCAGACCTGGCTGGCGCAGCCCTTGACCTTGTTTTCCGCCGTCCGCTCCGCCTCGGGAAGCTCGGGCAGTTCCTTGCCGAGCTCCATGACGTAGCGCATCCGGTCCTCCCAGTCGTCCAGGAAGCCAAAATCCTCGGTCATCTGCGCAAGCGTCGTCATGGGTGTCACATCCGGTTCAAGCATGGGGTGACCCGGTATAGGCGATCCCGGCGGGCATTTGAACCTTTGCGGCAGACGGCAGGCGGGGAAAAAGAAAAAGCCGCGAGGACAAGGGGTTCCTCGCGGCTCGGCAAAGGGCCGAAGTTTCCTGTGGGACAGGCAGACAGACAGGCAGACAGGCAACCGAGCAGGCCCGAATGGGCAAGGCATGCTCCGATGCAAGCGGAGGGCCGGGGCCGCCAATCGGCCCTGGGGAATTGTCGGGAGGCGGCGCCGCGTGCCTTTCGGCGGTGGCGGCCGTGCCGGGGTCGGGTTACGACTTGGGCGGGGTATAAGGTTTCGGCAGGTTGTCCTTCCGCGGGCGGCTCGCCGGGATGACCGTGCCGGTGGTGACGATATCGGTGACGGCCTCGGCCTGTGCGGGCGCGGCTTCCGCGCTCAGCGACGGCCGGGCGGGCTTGTCCTCGGCGACGGCCTGTTCGCCGTCGTCGGCAAACTGGCTGTCGAGGATCTGATAGGCGACCAGCGCGCCCTCGCGGGCTCGTTCGCCCAGAATCTTGAAGGTTTCGGCACCCTTTTCGCAGACGTCCGGCTTTTCCGTGCAGATGGCGGAGAGATAGTGGTAGGCGTCGGTCGCCGCCACGATCGCATCGCCGATTTCAAGGCTGGGGCCCTCGGCGGCATCCTGTGCCCGCTGGCTGCCGAAGAACGACAGCACCACCAGCGTCATCGAGCACCAGAAAGCTCCCTTGATCAGAAACCACATCGTCTTCACCAATCCCGTTTTGCCCGTCGCAAAACCGTTTTCCGGTCATTGTCGGGTCGTGCCGGGTTGTCTCCCGGACTTGTGAGGGCAAGCTATCGCCGCGGTGCAAAGATCGCTTTGCAAAACCCGCTCGGATTTGTCTCAAATTTGAACGAATGAAAGTCTGGCGACCCTTCATCCGGCATTTCCATCAAACTTTACCGACCCTCGTTAAGCATAATTGTGGCGAGCGCCCGGCAATCCACCGCTTCTCGGCCGGCGGGCCGGACACAATTCTTAACGCGATCAGGAAAACACTGACAAATCCGTCGCTTACGCCCCGTTAACCACGTTCTCCAAAGCTCTCCCCATGTGTCCCGTTATGGGGCTTCAGGGGGTATTCCGGGGCCTTCGGGGGGCCTTGCCTTATCTTTTCCTTAAGCGCGGCGGGCCTAAGGTCGGGGCCTCGAAAACGAACAGTTTCGCGGATTTTTGGCGTGCAAGTATTGCGTAACATGGCTGACAGGGCGAAGGCGATTTTCGATCGCATGGCCGGCAAATGCCTCGCCTCGCAGGCGGATGGCAGGAAAGCCGATCCGCGCGAGATCGCGGCCCTGCGCCGCCTCGCCGCGGGCTTTGCCCTGATGCTCGCCACCGTGCCCGTCGCACTCTCCTTTCATTACGGTCCGGCGGTCGCCCTGCCGCTCGGCTTTGCCGTCGTCGTCTCGCTGTTCCTGGTCAGCGCCGTGGCGCTCGTCACCCTGCGCCGCGCGGGAGCAGGCACCGCCGCCGAAAGCGGCAGCGAGGAAGCGGTATCGTCGCCCTTCGACGTCTGCCCCGGCCTGATGCTCCGCCTCGACACGGCCGGGCAGGTATGCGAGGCAGCCGGGCGCGACCGTGACATGTTCCTGTCCTTCCTGCGCGATCCCTTCGGCCGGCCGTTCGTCGACCAGGTGCATGTCTCCGACCGGATCGCCTTCATCCAGGCGCTTGACGACCTGCGCCAGGGCGCCGATGCCGTCGTCATCGACCTGCGCCTCGACCGCACGGTGATCGGCCTCGACCAGGCACAGTTCATGAACGTGCGCATGGACATGACCGCCACGCGCGGCCAGGACGGCCAGTTGGCCTTCGTCTTCGCCCAGTTGCTCGACATCGCCGGCGAAATGTCGATCCGCACCGTCGCCCTGGAAAAGGAAGACGAGGCCGCCGCCGCGCACGAGGCCAAGTCGCGCTTCCTCGCCGCCGTGAGCCACGAACTGAGGACCCCGCTCAATGCGATCCTCGGTTTCTCCGACATCCTCGCGGGCGAATATTTCGGCAAGCTCGAGAACGATCGCCAGCGCGAATATGTGCAGCTGATCCGCCAGTCTGGCGCCCATCTCCTGTCGGTCGTCAACGCCATGCTCGACATGTCGAAGATCGAGGCCGGCCGCTATGAACTGGTGCTCGAGCCCTTCATGATCGGCGATGCCGTGACCGAATGCGAGCAGATGCTGTCGCTGCAGGCCGAAAACAAGGGTGTGAAACTCACCAGCCGGGTTGCCCGTGGGCTGGGCGAGGTCGTCGCCGATGGACGCGCCGTCAGACAGGTCTTGATCAATCTCGTCGGCAATGCCATCAAGTTCACGCAAGGCGGCGGCGCCGTCATCGTCGATGCCAGCCGCGAGGGCGACGAGCTGAAGATCGTCGTCTCCGACACCGGCATCGGCATCGCGCCGGAAAAGATGGCGCTGATCGGCCGGCCCTTCACCCAGGTCCATGCCGACCTGAGCCGCGCCTACGAAGGCTCTGGCCTCGGCCTGTCGCTGGTCAAGGGCCTGACCGCGCTGCATGGCGGCACGTTCCAGATGGAAAGCCTGCCGGGCGTCGGCACCGTCGTCACGGTCCGCCTGCCGGCCGATGGCTCCGGTGCGCTGATCGACGCCGCCGAAGGACACAACACGGTCGAATTCCCGCCGCGGCTCAAGCCTGCGGATTGGCCGGCCGCGATGGAAAGTGAGAGAGAGACTGCCTATGACGAAGCGAAAGCGAAAATCGCCTGAGAGAAAGCCGGCCCTTAAGGTGGCCGGCCTTCTGCTCGAAGGCGTTGGCGCTGTAGCGCGCCTCGTCGGCCGTTATCCGCGGTCGGTGGGCGGCTTTTCCGCCTTTGCCGTCGCCTTCGGCTTCGTCGCCGCCAATGCGCTCTGGTATCAGCCGGGCCACCACCCGTCGCCGATCTTCTCGACCCGCGATGCGAGCGATTTCAATGCGCTGGCCGGCATTACCCGCCATCCACAGATCGAGCCGGACCCGGCCGACGTCACCAGCTTCAAGATAGAGCGCGCGACTGAGGCCTCGGCCGAGGGCAACTTGGCCGAGACACCCGCGGACAAGCCTGCCGCTGCGCCGCAGAGCGCTGCCGCGACCTCCGTCCAGCCGTCCGACGCCGCCCCGGTTGCCACCGCCGAGAATGCCGCGCTGGTCGTCTCCGTGCAAAACGAACTTGCCCGGCGCGGCCTCTATGACGGTCTTGCCGATGGCGTGATCGGCCCGCGCACCGAGGCCGCGATCACCGTCTTCCAGAAGTCGATCGGCGTCGAGGCGAACGGCCTTGTCGGTCCGGAACTGCTGGCTGCGCTGAAGGCCGACCGCAGCGTCACCGCCGCCGTGCCGAAAAGCCGCCCGCCGGAGGACCTGAGCCCCGCCGCCGCCGACCCGGTCGCCGCCGCCATCCGCAATGCCTCCAAGGTCGTCGCAACCGCCCCGGCTTCAAGGAACCCAACCCCGCCGGCGCTTCCCGTCGCCCTTCGCGGCACAGCCGCCGATGCGGCGCTGATCATGGAAATCCAGCGGGGGCTTGCCAACATCGCCTATACCGATGTCAGCGTCGACGGCGTGGCCGGCGAACAGACCCGCAATGCCATCCGCCGCTTCGAGCGCCACTACCGCCTGCCGGAAACCGGCGAGCCGAGCGAGACCGTGCTGAAGAAACTGCGCGACATCGGCGCGCTTTGAGGCATCCGGCGGCGTCGCACCGGGACATCGTTAATTCGCATATGTTCAGATTTGCGAATCCTTAACCGTGAAGCGTCACAATCGCGCATTCCCGGGGGAGGATCTGCAATGAATGCAAGCAACAGTCTGGCCTTGCCAGAAGAATTCACCGAGGCGCTGCCTGCCGAAGATCCGGCCGAACGACACGAGGCGGCCGAACGACACGAGGCGGCCGACGCCGAGACGCTGCGCCGCATCGTCACCAAGCTCGCCGACGAGGCCTCGACGCTCGGCATCGATCTGGTCGATATCGCTGGCGCGATCCAGGACGTCGCCGCCATGTCGAAGCGCCACGCCTCGACCTTCGACGAGGTGACGCGCACCGCGCTCTCCATCGCCGAAACCAACAAGACGGTCGCTTCCTCGCTGCGCGCCACCGACGAGACCGCCGTCGAGGCCCGCCGCATGCTGGGCGAATCCTCCACGCGGCTGTCCGGCGCGGTCGGCAAGATCGACCTGATGGTCGAGGCCTCCCAGGAAATTTCGACCGAGATCGGTTCCTTCTCCGTCTCTCTCGCCAATGTCGACAAGGTCGCCGAGGAGATCGGCGCGATCGCCCGCCAGACCAATCTTCTCGCGCTCAACGCCGCGATCGAGGCGGCCCGCGCCGGCGAGGCGGGCAAGGGCTTTGCCGTGGTCGCCGCCGAGATCCGCGCCCTGTCGCTGCAGACCTCGCAGGCCACCGGCTCGATCCAGCAGACGCTGAACGAGATCCGCGGCAAGATCACCCGCCTGTCGCAGGCCGGCCAGGGCGCCAGCGAAAGCGCGCTTGCCGTGCGCGAGACCTCGCAGGCGATGAACAATTCCTTCGGCACGATGGAGCAGGTCATCACCCGCATCCTCGACGGCTCGAGCGTCATGGCCAGGACCACCGACACGGTCGACCGCCAATGCGCCGAATTCGTCGGCACGCTCAATGTCATGGCCGCCGAGGTGTCGGAATCCGACACCGCCCTGCAGAACGCCGCGACCCGCGTCGACCGCGTCGTCGCGCTGTCGGAAACCTTGATCCAATTGACCGCTTCGGCCGGCATCGAGACGCATGACAGTCCGTGGATCAATGCCGCCCGCGATGTCGCGGCCCAGATTTCCGCCACCTTCCAGCGCGGCGTCGATAGCGGCCGTATCGGCATGAGTGCGTTGTTCGACCGCAATTATCGGCCGATCCCCGGCACCGACCCGGTGCAGATGATGGCGGCCTTCACCGAATTCACCGATCAGGTCCTGCCCGCCATTCTCGAACCGGTGCTCGGCCTGTCCGATCGCGTCGGTTTCTGCGCCGCCGTCGACACCAATGGCTACCTGCCGACCCACAACAGGAAGTTCTCCGCCCCGCAGCGCCCCGGCGATCCGGTGTGGAACACCGCAAATTGTCGCAACCGCCGCATCTTCGCCGATCGCGTCGGCCTGTCCGCCGGCCGCTCGACCGCGCCTTTCCTGGTCCAGACCTACCGGCGCGACATGGGCGGCGGCAATTTCGTCGTGATGAAGGATATTTCCGCCCCGATCATCGTTTCCGGCCGCCACTGGGGCGGGCTCAGGCTGGCGATCCGCGTCTAGCCGGCGTGCGGATGCAGGTGGCGTTGGCGGGTCAGGCAAGCCGGGCCCGGCCAGCACGTGGTCGGTGGGGCAGGGCAGGGTGGATAATCGCGCTGTCGTGCAGCAGATCCTAATCCGTAAAGATTGAATTAAGTCTTTTCCGGTAAGTTTCCGTTAGCAATTCGCACCCGGGGTGATCTCCAAGGGTGCGAGATCCGGTCATCCCCTTGTTGTGCGTATGGGTTCGTGATGCGTTTTTCGGTTGTTCCTGCGATTTTCCTCGCCTGCCTGACCCTGTCTGGCTGCATATCCGGTTCCGATCCGGAAGCCGTCCTTTCGCCCGCACCTTCGCGCGAGACGACCGGCGCGGTGGGGAAAACCTCCCGCCTTGTGCCGGCAGCCGATATCGGCGCCGCGGTCCCGCCGGCCGCGATCGCTCAGGCGCCGATGGCCCCCGCCGACACCGGCGGCGAGACCCATGAACTCGCCTGGGCCGGCAATGTGCCCCAGCCCCAGGCCTTCGCCACGACGGCGATGACGGTCGGCATGCCTGTGCCATCGGACAAGCCGATCGCCGCGATGATCACGCCCGAGCCGCCCGCGGCAAACGGCCAGCGCACGCGCTCGAAGGTCTACAGCCAGCAGTTCCGCGACGCCAAGCCGATCAATTTCGGCAAGGTCTCGCCGAAGAAATATGCCGTCCACGGTGTCGACGTGTCGCGCTGGCAGGGCGACATCGACTGGCCGAAGCTGCGCACGCAGGGTGCCAACTTCGCCTATATCAAGGCGACCGACGGCGGTGACCATCTCGACCCGATGTTCAAGACCAACTGGCGTCGTGCCAAGGAGGCGGGCATCCGCCGCGGCGCCTATCATTTCTTCTACTGGTGCCGCACCGCCGGCGAACAGGCCGACTGGTTCATCCGCAACGTGCCGCGCGATCCCGACGCTTTGCCGCCGGTGATCGACGTCGAATACAACGGCGAATCGAGCTGCCGCTTCAAGCTGTCGGCGGAAAAGGCGCGCGAGAAGATGCAGGTCTTCATGGACCGGCTCGAGCGCCACTACGGCAAGCGCCCGGTCATCTACACCGCGCCCGACTTCTACAAGGACAACCTGCGCGGCCATTTCCTCGACTACCCCTTCTGGCTGCGCGCCGTCGCCGCTCATCCGTCCAAGGTCTATCCCGGCCGCAACTGGCTGTTCTGGCAATATTCCGGCTCCGGCCTGTCGCATGGCGTCAGGGAAAAGATCGACCTGAACGTCTTTTCCGGCAGCGAGGGCGACTGGCACCAATGGCTGAACGCCGGCCGGACCTGAGGCAGGGAGGGGATAGCTTGGTGCGCCGGCAGGTCCTGGAGCCAGGCGGCGCCCGCATCCGCGCGGCTGGCCTAAGCCCCATTCCCATCCCTCGGCCTTTGCCGTAGAAGCACGGCCATGCGTGTCCGTTCCGATCTTTTCGTCTCCGCCCTCGTCCGTCGCGTCTTTTCCCTGGGCGGCTTTGCCGCCGTGGCGAAGAAGGGCGTCGAGGAAGCCGGCGCCATCTTCGTGCGCCAGCGTTTTCGCGATGGCAGCGAAACCCTGTTCGGCCCGGCCCCCCAGGCGCTGGTGATCGACGAGGGCCGCGATGCCCGCATGTTCGAGGTGAGGCTGGAGCGCGGCGAGGCGATTGCCGTCGACACCCTGCTCGAGCGCGAACGCCGCTTCGACCCCGATTTTTGGGTGCTGGAGGTCGAGCTGGAGGACATCGGCACGCTCTTGCCGATGGCGGGTGGGTGACTGCGGGTGGATGACTGCGGGTGGATGACTGGCGCCGGTATTGTCTCCCCTGGAGAAAAGCAAGGCCATCCAGCCGGTAGGCAGCACCCGTTTACCTTCGCCCGAGATAGTCTGGCGACGCGACGGCCGCTGTACTATCGTCGCCGAGAACAGAGGAGTACCCCATGCGTCGCATCCTGCCCGTCCTGATCGCCCTGGCGACGCTCTCCTGGCCAGTCGTCGCGCCGGCGCAGGAACCGCTGGTCATTCCGGCCCCGACCATGGGCGGCAATCCGTCCGACGACGCGGCGATCTGGCATGTCTACGGACTGATCCCCGGCGACATGCTCAACATCCGCTCCGGCGCCGGCCCGGCCTTCCGGGTGATCGGTGCGCTGCAGGAGGGCCAGCCGGTGCGCAATCTCGGCTGCCGCGAGCGCGACGGCGGCTTCTGGTGCCGGATTTCCACCTATGACCGCCCGAGCATCAGCGGCTGGGTCAATGGCCGCTACATCACCGACGAATGGGTCCCGCCGGCCGGCGCAGAGCCTGAGGACGACGAGGACCGCGTCATTCCGGGAACTGCCTATCACGCCACCGGCACGATCCGCTGCCAGAGGCTGGGCGACGACCGCATCGCCCCTTGCGCCTTCGGCATCGTTCGTAACGGCCCCTTCGCCGAAATCGACCTGACCTTTTCCGACGGCTATACCCGTTCGCTCACCTACCGCGCCGGCCGGTTTTCCGCCAAGGATGGCGCAGAGGTCCGCAGCCGCAAACAGGGCGGCGTCGCCGTCGTCACCGTCAATGGCGAGGAGACATTCCACATTCCCGACGATGTCGTGATGGGCTGGTGAGGACGATCCCGCCCGCGGAAAAAATGCCCCTCACCCTGACCCGACCGGGGTCGAGCCACGTGTCTCGACCCGTCCTTCGGACCCCCGTGAACGGGGAGAGGGAACGGCCACGGCGGTGCCCCTTGTCCCTTCTCCCCGTTCACGGGGAGAAGGTGCCGGCAGGCGGATGAGGGGCCGTTCTTCAAGACGGACGCTTTAAGCCGCCAGCGCCTTGGCGATCTGGGCGCGCAGCGTGCCGAGATCCTTGGCAAAGCCGCGAATGCCTTCGGCGAGCTTTTCGGTCGCCATGGCATCCTCGTTCATCGCCCAGCGGAAGGCCTTCTCGTCCAGAGATACGCGCGGCTCGGGCTTGACGCTTTCCGGCGACAGCAGGCGCGGCAGGTCGCCGGTCGCGGCGTCGAGTTCGTCGAGCAGCTGCGGGCTGATCGTCAGGCGGTCGCAACCGGCCAGCGCCTCGATCTCGCCGGCATTGCGGAACGAGGCGCCCATGACGATCGTCTTGATGCCGTTCGACTTGTAGTAATTGTAGATCGAGCGCACCGAGAGCACGCCCGGATCGGTCTCGGAGGTGTAGTTCTCACCGGTCGACTTCTTGTACCAGTCGAGGATGCGGCCGACGAAGGGCGAGATGAGGAAGACCTTGGCGTCGGCGCAGGCGATCGCCTGGGCCTTGGAGAACAAGAGCGTCAGGTTACAGTCGATGCCTTCGTTCTGCAGCACTTCCGCCGCGCGGATGCCCTCCCAGGTCGAGGCGAGCTTGATCAGGATGCGGTCGCGCTCGATGCCGCGCTCCTTGTAGGCGGCGATGATCCCATGCGCCTTTTCGATCGACGCCTTGGTGTCGAAGGACAGGTCGGCATCGACTTCGGTCGACACGCGGCCCGGAACCAGTCCGGCAAGCGCCGCGCCAACGGAAACGGCCAGGCGATCGGCGATGGCCTCGACCACCGCCTCGTTTGCGCCGCCCTTGGCCTTGCCCCAGGCGATCGCTTCCTTGAAGGCGTCGGCAAAGGCCTCGGTGCCAAGCGCCTTCAGGACGATCGAGGGATTGGTCGTGCAGTCCACCGGCTTCAGGCGGGCAACGGCCTCGATGTCGCCGGTATCGGCGACCACGGTGGTCATGGCGCGAAGCTGTTCGAGTTTGGAAGTCATGATCGTCATCCCTGTTCTTCAAAGCGACCCTGATCCTGAACTGCCAAGGCCGAAAAATTCGAGCCGACTATCACCAGCCGAAGATGGCAAAGTCAAGAATGCGGGAAAACGATCCTAATCGATTAAGTGATCCGTCGACTGTATCAGCCACAGATCTTTCCGGCCTCCCAGCCAAGCATGGCGCGCTTGCGCGTCAGCCCCCAGTGATAGCCGGTCAGCGCCCCGCTCTTGCCGAGTGCGCGGTGGCAGGGAACGACGAACGAGATCGGATTGCGCCCGACCGCCGCACCGACCGCCCGGCTCGCCGTCGGCTGGCCGATCCGGGCGGCGATGTCGGAATAGGTGACCGCCTTGCCGAGCGGGATTTCCAGGAGGCTCTCCCAGACCCTGACCTGGAAATCCGTGCCGATCAGCACGACGCGCAGCGGCTGCTCGCCCGACCACTTTTGCGGATCGAAGATGCGGCTCGCATAGGGTGCCGTCGCGGCCTGGTCGGCGACGTAATGCGCCTGCGGCCAGCGCTTCGCCATGTCGTCGAAGCAGGCGGCCTCGCCTCCCGGATCGGCAAAGGCCAGCCCCGCCAGCCCCCGCTCGGTCGCCATCACCAGCGCCTGGCCGAAGGGGGAGGGGTGAAAGCCATAGCGGATGGTGAGCCCGGCGCCTTTCGCCTTCCATTCGCCCGGCGACATGGCCTCGTGGGTGACGAACAGATCGTGCAGCCGGCCCGGTCCCGAGAGGCCGAGCTCGATCGATGTCTCGAGCAGCGGCATGCCCTCCCGGCCGAGCAGCCGCTTGGCATGGTCGAGCGTCACGGCCTGGAGAAAACCCTTCGGCGAAAGCCCGGCCCAGCGGGTGAACGTCTTCTGAAGCTGACTGGGCGACAGACCGAGCCGCGCCGCCAACGTTTCCAGCGACGGCTGCGCCTGGTAGTCGAGCGTCAGCATCTCGATCACCCGGCGCACGGTCTCGTAGTCGGAGCCTTCGGGCGTGATGTCGGTGGTGGTCGAAAGGTCGATCTTCTGGGCAAGGGTCATGGCTTGGTCCTCATCTGTGACACGACTTCACCACGCGCAAGACGAACGCGCCACCCGTTTCTTGCGGGGCGAGCGAAGTCATCCGTCTGCGCAAGCCAGCCCCCTCTGCCCTGCCGGGCATCTCCCCCACAAGGGGGGAGAACACAGCCCGGATGCCGCTCGGCCCAATCCTGAAAAAGATCGGTGCCCCGAATGTGGAGCCTTACTACAGTCGTCCCGGATGCAACATCTTTCGTCTGCTTTCGAAGCTGGAGATGGGGCAGGCGGGCGCGCCAAGCGGATCTCCCCCCTTGTGGGGGAGATGCCCGGCAGGGCAGAGGGGGTATCGCCTACGAAGCGCTCAAATCCGCTGCTTGGCCGTCGCCAGTGCGCCCTTGAACGCCCTGGCAAAGCTCTCGCGGTCGTCGGGATTGAGGAAAGAGCCGATCTCGGTGCGTTTCCCTTGTCCCGCCACCTGCATCGAGACGATGCCGATCTCGTCATGGCGCTTGACGAAGAAGCGCGCCCAGAACGGGTTGTACCAATATTCGGTCATCCGCCCCGAGGGGGTGAACTTGCGGATCGCCAGGTCTGTGCGCGAGACATAGACCTCCTCCCGGGCGCGGCCGGATCGGTAGTTCAGCCAGAAGGCGCCGTAGAGCAGCAGGAAATCGAGGCCGAAGAACAGGCCGATCGGCCAGGCCCCGGTCGACATGAAGAACGCGGCATGGACCGCGCAAACCGTGCCGGTGATCATCAGGAGGATGCGGAAGCCCTTTCGGCCGAGCGAGCGGTAGGGCACGAGTTCGGCAGCGAATATGGGCTGCTCCGCGACGGGGTTCACATTGCCATTGGTCATTGGGGCCGACTATAGATTGTCCATGACGAGTCCATCGAAGAAATCCAGCACCCAAACCTTGAAAAAGTCAATTCCCGCAGCCGTGAAGCGCAAGCCCGCGGCGCGATCGGCCTATTCCAAGGCCGAGCTGGAGGAGATCTTCCGCCGCTTTTCCGTCCAGCGGCCGGAGCCGAAGGGCGAGCTGGAACACGTCAATCCGTTCACCCTCGTCGTTGCCGTGGCACTGTCGGCCCAGGCGACCGACGCCGGCGTCAACAAGGCGACGCGCGCCCTGTTCAAGGTCGCCGACACACCGCAGAAAATGCTCGATCTCGGCGAGGAAAAGGTCCGCGACTACATCAAGACGATCGGGCTTTACCGCAACAAGGCGAAGAACGTCATCGCGCTCTCGCAGCGCCTGGTCGACGTCTATGGCGGAGAGGTGCCGAAGACCCGCGAGGAACTGGTGACGCTGCCCGGCGTCGGTCGCAAGACCGCCAATGTCGTCCTGTCCATGGCCTTCGGCATCCCGACCATCGCGGTGGACACCCATATCTTCCGCATCGCCAACCGCATCAGGCTTGCCCCCGGCAAGACGCCGGACGAGATCGAGGACAAGCTGATGCGGATCATCCCGAAGCAGTACCTGTTCCACGCCCACCACTGGCTGATCTTGCACGGGCGCTACTGCTGCAAGGCGCGCAAGCCGGAATGCGAACGCTGCGTTATCGCCGACATCTGCAAGTCGCCGGAAAAGACCTGCGACGTGCCGGCTCCCCTGGTGGAACTGCCGCCGCAGCTTTTCGGCCCGACACCCTAGACCGCTGCTAGACGGCGAGCGGGGTGCGCACCGACAGCATCTTGTGCAGATGCACCATCAGCCCGGCGGCAAAGAGCGGGGTCAAGAGGTTGAGGAACGGGATCGCCAGGAAGGCGGCGATCACCAGACCGGCAGCGAACACCGTGCCGGAATGGCGCGAACGGAACAGCCGCGCCTCGTCGGGCGAACGGAAACGCATGGCGGCGAATTCGAAGAATTCCCGGCCGAGCAGGTAGCCGTTGACGAGGAAGAAGGCGACGATGTTGACGCCGGGCACCAGCAGCAGCAACAGGGCGATGAAATTGCCGACGAGCACGATGCCGAAGAATTTCAGCGATGAGAGCATGGCCGCGCCGATCGGCATGGCCGTGCCGGGCCGATCGCCCGGATAATCGCGTTTCTCGATCACCTCGGCCACGTCGTCGAGGAACAGGCCGGCGATGATCGCCGTCACCGAGGACAAGAGCAGCGCCAGCGCCAGCGCCAGGCCGATGCTGGCGAAAATACCGAAGATGAAGGTGAGCCATCCGGCCCATTCCGGCGTTCCGGGCATGAGGGCGTCAACCCAGGGCATGGCAAAGGCCACGAAGGTCTCGCGCAGCGCGAACCACAGCCCCGCCAGCACCAGAAGCGTCAGCCCGATCACCTTCCAGAAGACCGAGCGTGTCTCGGGGGCAAAGAGATTGCGCAGGGCAAGGCCTGCTGCGTCAAGGATCATTCCGGCTCTCCATCACTGTCGAGGCGGATGTAGGTCGCCGCAGCCCCGCAGACAAGCTCTGCCGACTGGCCGAAAGTGGTCCTGCTCAGGTGCGCGCTGGCAGACCCACCCGCATATGCTTGCCCGCATCTCCCCTTACGGCCGCCCAAGCCCCCGATCTCGCATGTTCTCTCCGGTTGGGGGGAGAACATGAAGCATCAGCGCGTCCGCTGGCGCAGCGCCGGGCGGCTGCGGGTGTCGCCGGTGGGAAGGATGGTCGGATTGGCGCGCGGGGCAGGGACATTGGCCGGCTGGGCCGCTGCCGGCTCCTGCTCCTGCCGGCGGAACGTATAGCTGTCGGCGCGCCGCCAGGTCTCGATCCGTTCCTCGCATTCCACCGCGAAGAGGCTGTTCCACAATTGCTCGGCGCGGGTCGTGCCGGTCGCCGGCTTGGCGAGATGCGGATAGAGCCTTTCCAGCACGAACACGGCCTCGTCGGCCTCCATGCCGACGCCGAGAAGCGTGGTCGCCAGCTGCCGGCCGGAAATGTCGAGGAGGATGCGCTCGGAGAGCCAGCGGCTGGACGACAGGACATCGGCGAGCGTGGTGGCAAAGGCGCCGCCCTCGCGGTTGCGGGCAAAGCGCACCAGCAGCGCCGACTGCATCGGCGTGATGGTGCGAAGGCCGAGGCGGTCCGAGGCCGGGCGGCTGACATGGGCGGCGAGCCTGCGGATCTGGTCGCGCAGTTCTTCCTCGCGCGTAGCGGCGCTGTCGACGGCCCCGCTTGCGGCGGGGGGCGGCTGCGGTTGCGATGAAGAGGCCGGTGCGCCGGCCTTGGGCGGCTCTGCGCCCTTGGCCGACCGGGCCGAAGAGCGTTTGGCGTGAATCGGCTCGGCAGGGGCATGGGCGGATCGGGCCGGGGGCTGTGTGGCCGCACCGGCGCCGGCGGCAGCCTCGGACCTCCCGGCGCGCGCTGCGTCCCTGGGTGGTTCGCTGTGGCGCAGGCCGACCAGTGCGTCGATCACGGTCGGCGACAGCTGTTCGCGCCGGACGATGGCGCGGGCATGGGCGGTCCCTTGCGTGCGGGCGATCATGATCAGGAGGTCGTCGGACAGGCAGGGGGAGGAGACGAGAAAGGGCGCGGCGATCGAGATCGGTTGCGAGGCGATGAACAGCGCGACCGCGTTCGGCACGTTGGGGCACTGCGACAGGGCGGAGACCGCCTGGCGGCGGGCTTCTTCGGTCGAGGCGTGGAACAGCGGCGAAAAAAGCTCGGCGAATTGCCTGAGTTCGTTTCTGGTCGGAAACTGCAACGCCTCGAAACTCGTGACCGTCGCCATCAGCACAACGTCCCTTTTCCTCACGCTTACCGGCTTTTCCAGCTCTCGAAACTGATCGATCACGACAAGACCCACACCTACGCAATACCCGATTGGCACACATTAGAGTGAATTTGTTAGCAACCTGTTAACTAAGCTCTGGCTCAATCGACAGTCAGCGCGGTGGCGTAGAAATGATTCGCCAGGCCGCGCATGTACCGCAAATTGCGTGGCCTAAGAGGGCTGCCAGACACCCTCTTGATCGCGCAGGAGAAAGGCGCAGAATGGCTTCGGCCAGCGCCGGCCGCAGTGTCTTTGCGCGGTCCGGCAGCCGGGGATTGCGCTGGTCCTTCCAAGGAAGGGCAGGGTGAGATCGGTTAAAACTTCATCCGTCTCGATTTCTGTTGAAGGAGACGAGCATGGCGGAAATTATCAAGATCAAGGATCGGCTGTCGCTGTCCGGCCGCGCGACGCGCAGCGATGGCGGCAAGGCTGACGTGCTGCTGTTTACCGGCATACGTTACGAGCGGCGCGAGACGCAGGCCAAGGCGGACGCCCGCCTGCCGGCGCTGCCGCGCCCGAAGGGCGGCAAGGGTCAGGACAGCCTCGGCCGTTGAGCCGGGCCGGTCCGCCTGAGGCCAACGACGCCCGGACCGAAGCCACGGGCCCATGACCCCGCCAATGACCTAGGCCCATTACCCAGGCCCATGACCCCGCCCACGCCGTCGGCGGGAGCGAAGGCTGTCAGTCCTCGGTCAGCGGCGCACACAGCGCCTCGTCGAGGAAGGCGCGGGCCTGGGGCGAAAAGCTCGGCGCCGGCACCATGGTGCGCAGCACCACATAACCCGTGGTGCCGCGATATTCGACCAGGATCGACTGGGTCAGCGTCGCGCCGGGGGCCTTGCGGATCTGCGCCACTTGCGCCGGCGTCGCCACGACCGCATCGAGATCGCCGCCGACCGAGGTGCGGTCGTTCATCGAGAACACTTCATTGGAGCTGGCGTCATAGACCGCCATCGACCAGAAACTCGGCCCGGCGGGCGCGTAGAGCCTGAGCGGCGCGCGGCTGATGTCGAAATGGCAGACCGCGCCCTTGAGGAACGGATCGACATTGGACAGTGCCATCTGATCGGAACCCTCGGCCTGTCCGTTGGCCGGCTTGTCGGCCGTGGTGTCGACGCTGTCCGGCAGCACGATGAAACGATGCGACGGCCCGGCCGCCTTGATCCGGGTATAGGCGTCCTTGCCGGTGAAATTGGGAAGGGCCAGGATGATGATGATGTGCAGGAGGGCCGCGCCGATCAGGCCGGTCAGCGCCGCATAGGTCAGCCTGTTCATTGGCCGCACCCCAGGCTCTCGACCTTCGGCATTTCCAGCCCGATCAGCCCGGAACTGCCGGCCGCCGGCGTGTCGAGCAGCGTCAGCACCAGCGAAAACGCCCCGGTATTGGGCAGCGCCAGCCAGTTCATCGGCCGGGCCGTCGCGGAAACGCTGATCTCGAACGAGCCGTCGCGATGGCGCAGGATGCCCTGCGAATTGTGCGCGAAGGGCAGATCGGCGCGGGGCACGAGCGGCTTACCGTCCGGATCGGCGGCATAGAGCGTCCAGAGCCTTGCCGCCGGCGTGCGCCCGACGATCCGGTAGCTGCAGGTGCCGGTCAACAGGTTGCCGTCCTCGTCGCTCGAGGCGGTGAAGGAAAGCCCCTCGGCCGAGCCATAGAGCAGCCGCCCGGCCTTGGCCCGGTGCGATTTCGCATAAGGATCGGCATCGGCCGTCTGCACGTCGGGAAAGGCGCTCCACACGCCGAGCCGAATGGCGCCGAAGCCCGCCGAGGCATTGAGCGCCGAAAGCGTCGTCAGGATCCCGCCGCCAAAGGCGATGACAAGCGCGACGGCGATGAGGAGAGGAACCCGAAACACGTGATGCCTTGAACCATGAAATGCTGGTCGAACGGGTAGCATTGATTCCGGACAAGGTGAAGGGTGAGGAATTGTCGGCGAAGCCGACGAAACGATCCAGTGAATCGTTTCGAATGACGAAAGCCCTGAGCCCAAGCGAAGGGCCGGGGCGTTGTCTCTCATCCTGACCCTGCGGGGAACATGCCCCGCACCCTGGCCCGACCGAAAAACATGCCCCCTCAGTTGACCCGCCCGGAGAAGTTGCCCCTCACCCTGACCCGACCGGGGTCGAGCCGCGTGTCTCGACCCGTCCTTCGGACCCCCGCAGGCGGGGAGAGGGGACGGCCACGGCGGTGCCGCTCGTCCCTTCTCCCCGCCTGCGGGGAAAAGGTGCCGGCAGGCGGAGGCGCGCCTTGATCGGCCTGTCATCAATGCTTATGATGCAATCATTGATGACAGGAGGCCGGATATGGCGAGCATCACCATTCGCAATCTTGATGACGGCCTGAAGCAGCGGCTGCGTCTGCGCGCCGCGACTCATGGCCGATCCATGGAAGACGAGGCGCGCGACATCCTGCGCTCGACGCTCTCGGCCGAAAGCCGGCGGCCCGGCAATCTGGCCGAGGCGATCCGGCAAAGGGTTGCCGCGCTCGGCGGCGTCGAACTGGAAATCGCCCCGCGCGAGCCGATCCGCGATGCGCCGGTCTTTCCCGAATGATCGTCCTCGACACCAACGTCCTGTCGGAGCTTCTGGCGCCGAACCCTTTTCCGGCGGTTGTCGCCTGGCTCGCCGCGCAGCCCGCTGCCGCCGTCTTCACCACGACCGTGACCGAGGCTGAAATTCTCTACGGATTGGCGCTTCTTCCGGACGCACGCAGGCGCCAGGCGCTCGAGGCGGCCGTGAGACCGATCTTCGCCGAGGATCTCGCCGGCCGGGTTCTTGCCTTCGATCGCGACGCGGCCCACAGCTATGCGGTGATTGCCGCCCATCGCCGGAAAATCGGTCGGCCGATCAGCCAGTTCGATGCGCAGATCGCCGCGATTGCCGTCTCGCGCGGCGCCTCGATCGCCACCCGGAATGTCGCCGATTTCGCCGACACCGGCGCGGTGATCGTCAATCCCTGGGATTTTCGCGGGCTCGACTAGGCGCTTCCAGATTGCGAGGCAGGCGCGTCGGCGAGCGTTGACCACGATGCTGCGCACCAATCCGGCAAGCCTTACGGTCGCCACTCACGCCTTGTGGCGCAGTCCGTCGACGAGAAGCGGCACCATCCGATGGGCGCCCGATGACCTCTCGCCTGCGGGCGAAAAAACAAGTAGGAAAGCGATATCTCCAACGGGCTATATCGCTATGACCGAGAATTCTATTGCTCCATCAGGATCGTCACGCAATTTGCCCATGGCTTTCGGTGGTGGAGGCATCATCGGCGCTTTGGGCGGATTGGTCGGCCTCGGCGGCGCCGAGTTCCGGTTGCCCCTTCTCATTGGACTATTTCACTTTGCCCCTCTCGAAGCGGTCATTCTCAACAAGGCCATGAGCCTCGTCGTCGTCGCCACGGCCCTGCCATTTCGCGCCGCAACCGTGCCCTTTGGCTCGATCGCGGAGAACTGGCCCATTGTGCTCAACTTGCTGGCCGGAAGCCTTCTTGGAGCATGGTTCGGGGCTGGATGGGCAACACGTCTGAAATCGGAAACGCTCTACAAGATCATCGCCGCGTTGCTCGTTGCGATTGCGGTCGTGCTCGTTGTCGGACATGGCGCAACGGCAGGCCAAGCTCTTCTGACGGGCGCCGCGCAGATGATCGCGGGTGTCGTCGCGGGCTTTGTTATCGGGATTGTGGCCTCCCTGCTTGGCGTGGCAGGCGGCGAACTCCTCATTCCCACTTTGGTGCTGTTGTTCGGCGCGGATATCAAGCTGGCGGGAAGTCTTTCGCTCGCGGTAAGCCTGCCGACAATGCTGGTCGGCTTTTCACGTTACAGCCGCGACCAGAGCTTTTCCGCTCTCGGTCGCAACAAGGCGTTCCTGTTCGTGATGGCGGCAGGGTCGATCGTCGGCACCTATATTGGCGGGCAATTGCTCGGTATCGTGCCGAACAGCTTCTTGCTACCCGCTCTGGCGGTGATCCTGCTAATCTCGGCCATGAAGGTCTGGCGACACAGCTAGCTCCGCCTCACGCGATCCCGACAATCTCCAACTCCTGCTCGCCCATCGTGACCACATCGCCAACCTCCTTGCCGATCAAGAGCCTCGCCACCGGCGATACATACGAGATCGATCCCGCCTTGGGGTCGGCCTCGTCCTCGCCGACGATGCGGTAGGTCTGGACCCGTCCGTCGTCGCGCGAAAAGGTGACGGTGCTGCCGAAAGCGACGTGGGTCGCGGTCTCCGGCGGGGGCATGAGCTTTGCCGAATGGACCCGTTCGGCGAAATAGCGCAGGTCGCGCAAGGGACCGGCCGCCTGGCGCCGGCGTTCGTTGACGTCCTCGATTGCCGTCGTCGCCTCGTAGGCCGCGCGGGCGTCCGACAGTTGCTGCTCGAGCGCCTTCAGGCCTGCCTCGGTGACGAGGTTGGGATGCGGCGAGATGGGGCGGTCGGGCAAAAGCGTTTCCGCCGCCGCTTCGGCACTCTCTTCCTTGACGAAGGCAACACTCACTCAGGATTTCCTCTTCCGTGAAGGGCAGGGCGCCGGCGCGTTTTTCGGCGAAAACGCGCGGGGCCGGACTGAAAGGGGGACAATAGACGAACCGCCGGGATTGATCCATGGCAGGCTGCGCACCCGTTCGATCGCCAGCCGGCACGCGCGGGGGGGGGG
>NZ_UEYP01000049.1:0-445 GCF_900492185.1 Paenirhizobium selenitireducens ATCC BAA-1503 | reverse complement strand
TTTTTACACACAGACCGAAGACGCTGCGACCGGGAAACTGACAATGACGCCGGCTGAGCCGGCCCGTGTCAGAATAAGCAGTGAGCAGCCTCTTGTTCTGACAAATGTGGCAGCCGGAAATGTGTCACCGGTATCCACGGATGCGGTTAACGGGAGCCAGCTGGCATCTGCAGCCAGAATTGCTGGCGGTGATAATGTTGTCTGGAAAGACGGAAAAGCAGCGCTGGCTCCTGACACCTTCAGTGAGCTGACAACTGCAGGTGGTGGTAAGACAACGGTGAATGGTGGTGTACATAAAACACCGGATAATGTGGCTGATGCAGTGAATATGCTGAACCGTGAAGGCACGAAGTATTTTAAAGCTGCCTCTTCCGGTCAGGCAGCAAAAGCGGAAGGGCGTGACAGTATTGCTGTCGGACAGGGGGCCGTTTCCCGGGGACAAAAC
>NZ_UEYP01000051.1:0-429 GCF_900492185.1 Paenirhizobium selenitireducens ATCC BAA-1503 | reverse complement strand
GATAAGGCCCTTCCTGCCGATCTCAATAAACACTTCAAGGATCTCGAAAACGAGAGGAAGGCGATTGTTGCTGCGCTAGGGTGAAGTGCAGCTCAATGCGTATCGAAATCGTTGTATGGTGATCCACACACGACCGATACGTAGACCTCGAGCAAGCACTGGCGAGTTGGGTCCGCTTCCTCTACAAAACGGAACTCCATGCGCCTGATGCGCTCGATCGCGTCGGCGAAGGCCGATGCGAATTCGGGCTTCAACAGCAGCCCCGCGCGCGAGGTCTCTCCTGGCCGGTAGTTCGACTTCAGAAACCCGGTTGTTTCGCGCGCAAGTTTGAAGGCAAATGGAGCGTTGTTGTGGCCGCTGGATCGCCGGGTATGCTGGCCGTAGCGCTTGCGCACATCGCGAGTGCGGCCGACATACAGGCTCTTTCCG
>NZ_UEYP01000052.1:0-427 GCF_900492185.1 Paenirhizobium selenitireducens ATCC BAA-1503 | reverse complement strand
ATATAAACCAATTGTGTATGAACGTGGGGAAGATGTAGATAAAAGAACTGAAACTGTGGAAAAGTTTTGGAAGGATGGACGTCTTAATTTAGAATCAAATGTTCAATTTGGAGAAGGAGGAGCAGGTGCATTTTCTGATGGAAAATTAACTACAAGAATTAAAGATCACAGGTGTTCATTTGTTCTTGATGAACTAATAAAGGCGGGGGCGCCAGCAGAAATTAAATATGAGAGCAAAGCTCATGTTGGAACAGATCTTTTAAAAGGTGTGGTTAAGAATATCAGAGAAGAAATAAAGAGACTTGGAGGAGAGGTTAACTTTAATTCTAAGTTAGAGAAAATAACATATAAAGATGGAAAGTTAGAGAGCATAGTTGTCAATGGAAAGAATATTACATGTGAGGCTTTAGTGCTAGCTATCGGACAT
>NZ_UEYP01000054.1:0-421 GCF_900492185.1 Paenirhizobium selenitireducens ATCC BAA-1503 | reverse complement strand
GTACCATGCAATCGGCGGAAGGATAACCATGATCTCTTCGGACATCGCGCTGATCGGGACGACGATCCACCGGGTCGCGCAGCTCATCCAGCAGCGGATCGACCAAGACATCCGCGGCAGCGGCCTGACCCGCCTGTCCTGGATGGCGGCGGCGCATGTCGAGGATGCGCCTGGGCTGACCATCGGCGATCTGGCCGACCTGCTGGAGGTCGGCCAGGCCACAGCCGGCCAGCTCGTCGATCGCATGGTCCGGGGCGGCTGGGTCGAGCGGTCGCCCTCGCCCGACGACAGGCGGGCGCAGATCGTCACGGCAACGTCGAAGGCCCGGGCGATGCTGGAGGAACTCGCGCCGCGGCAATCGGCGCTCGAACATGAAATCTTGCAGGATCTGTCGGCAGACGAAAGGCGCGCCCTGCTGGCG
>NZ_UEYP01000055.1:0-418 GCF_900492185.1 Paenirhizobium selenitireducens ATCC BAA-1503 | reverse complement strand
GCATCAGCTTCACCGCATCCTGGATCAGGAAGAAGGGGGCACGGGTGTTGATCGCGAACATGCGGTCAAACAGCGCTTCATCCGTATCAAGAATGGTACCGCGATCGGTGATCGCAGCAACATTCACCAGCGCATCGATGCGGCCAAACTTTTCATCGGCAGCCGCGATGACGCGGCTGCAGTCGGAGACCACGCCCAGATCGGCGGCAACGAAATGCACTGGGATGCCATAGCGGTCGGTGATCTCATACGCTTTGGCTTCGCCTTTCTCGCGGCTGCGGCCACAGATGACCAGGCCCTTTGCTCCGCGCTCCGCAAAAAGCCGCGCGACTTCCGCGCCCAGCCCCTGCGTGCCGCCGGTGACGACGGCAATCTTTCCATCCAGTCTGCCCACACTATGCCTCATGCCCTTCGCTTG
>NZ_UEYP01000058.1:0-391 GCF_900492185.1 Paenirhizobium selenitireducens ATCC BAA-1503 | reverse complement strand
GTCTTCGTCCATCCCGTACCGCGCGACCATGGCGCGGGCGATATCGGTAGCCTTGACCAGATCGTCGGCCGCCCCGGTCGAGACATGATTGTAGATGATCTTCTCGGCCGCGCGCCCGCCAAGCAGGACTGCGATCTTGTTCTCCAGCTCCTCCCGCGTCATCAGGAAGCGGTCCTCGGTCGGGCGCTGGATAGTGTAGCCGAGCGCGCCAATTCCGCGCGGGATGATCGAGACCTTGTGCACCGGGTCCACCCCCGGCAGAGCCATCGCCATAAGCGCGTGCCCCATCTCGTGGTGCGCCACGATCTCGCGCTCGCGCGGGTTCAGAACGCGGTTCTTCTTTTCCAACCCGGCGATGATGCGCTCCACGGCATTGTTGAAGTCGTCCATC
>NZ_UEYP01000060.1:0-373 GCF_900492185.1 Paenirhizobium selenitireducens ATCC BAA-1503 | reverse complement strand
GCCCGCCTCCTGCTCCTTCAATATCCCGATGATCTGTTCTTCCGTGAACCGTGAACGCTTCATTCGTCCGTCTCCTTGATGTGACGGACTCTACCAAATTCTGGAGGAAGTTCAGGGTCTCAGGTCAATCCCCCCGTTCAAAACGGGGGGATTACCGCCCTCGGGCCAAACGCAAAAAGCTCCTCGACCGTTATGGCGAGGAGCTCAGGATCAGATCTTCGGAATGGGTAAATTTGCAAGTTTTTTTGGTTGCGGGGGCAGGATTTGAACCTGCGGCCTTCAGGTTATGAGCCTGACGAGCTACCGGGCTGCTCCACCCCGCGTTATTGTCTGAGCGCCGGGTCCTTCCCGGTATATTTGTCTTGCCGGAGCT